>NZ_JACBZY010000001.1:2400000-3754750 GCF_013408685.1 Schumannella luteola
ATGGGTGCTGCTGGTGCTCGGCGTGGTCGGAACCCTGGTCGTGGGCATGACTCCGGCGCCGTACGTGATCGAGCGCCCGGGCCCCGTGTTCGACACGCTCGGATCGCAGAAGGTCGACGGCAAGGCGACCCCGCTCATCTCCATCGACGGCGCGAAGACCTACGAGACCTCGGGTCAGCTCGACCTGCTGACCGTCAACATCCTCGGCTCGCGCGAGCAGCGCCTCAACTGGGTCGATATCGCGCTCGCCTGGTTCGACCCGGCCGAGGCGGTCGTGCCGCTCGAATCGATCTACCCGGAGGGCGTCTCCGACAAGCAGGTCGACGAGCAGAGCGCCGTCGAGATGCAGAACTCGCAGCAGGAGGCGATCGCCGCGGCGCTGCGCAGCCTCGACTACGACGTGCGCGGCTCGGTGAAAGTCGCCGGCGTCGAGAAGGGCAGCCCCGCCGACGGCAAGCTCAAGGCCGATGATGTGGTCGTGTCGGCCGACGGCACCGCCGTGGGCGACCTGGATGCGCTGCGCGAGCTGATCTCGAAGCACGCCGACGGCACGCCGGTCTCGCTCGTGGTGCGCCGCAGCGGCGTCGAGCGCACGATCGACGTCGTGCCCGCGGTCGCCAAGGCGGCCGACGGCAGCGACACCGTCGCGGTCGGCGTCTACACCTCGATCGACTACGCCTTCCCGATCGACGTCGAGCTCAAGCTCGACAAGGTCGGCGGCCCGAGCGCGGGGATGATGTTCGCCCTCGGCATCGTCGACAAGCTGACGCCGGGCGAGATGACCGGCGGCGAGCACATCGCCGGCACCGGCACGATCGACGCTGCCGGCGAGGTCGGCGCGATCGGCGGCATCCGGCAGAAGATGTACGGCGCCCAGCGCGCCGGCGCGACCTTCTTCCTCGCGCCGAAGAGCAACTGCGACGAGGTCGTCGGGCACGTGCCGTCCGGCCTCACCGTCTACTCGGTGGGCACGCTGAAGCAGGCCGAGACCGCGGTCGAGGCGATCGCCTCCGGCAAGGGACGCGCGGCGCTGCCGACCTGCGGCGGCTGACGAGACCGCTGACCCGGGCTCCCGGGCGACCCGACTCCGCCCTGCGCGAACCGGCCGCCCCGCACGGTCATCTCGCAGAGAGCGCCGCGGCGCGCCGCCTAGGATCGGAGGACGCCGCGGCGTCTCGGCACCGGCGCACACCATCAGGAGCACTCTCGTGACCGCCACAAGCCCCCGGCCTGCTCGTTCCCGCCTGCGCGGCACCATCGGAATCGCGGCCATCATCGTCGCGGTGATCGTCGCCGCGTTCTTCCTCTTCGCGAGCCTCTACACCGACTTCCTCTGGTACGACCAGCTCGGCTTCCAGAACGTGCTGACGACGCAGTGGATCGCCACGGTCGTCATGTTCGTCGTCGGCTTCGTGGGGATGGCGGTCCCCGTGTTCGTCAGCGTGCAGCTCGCCTTCCGCGTCCGCCCCGTCTACGCCAAGCTCAGCGCCCAGCTCGATCGCTACCAGCAGGTCGTCGAGCCGCTGCGCCGCCTCGCGATGTTCGGCGTGCCCGCCGTGCTCGGCCTCTTCATGGGCGTCTCGACCGCGATGCGCTGGCAGACGGTGCTCGAGTACCTCAACCGCACCCCGTTCGGCATCAAGGACCCGCAGTTCGGCCTCGACAACTCCTTCTACGTCTTCGAGCTGCCGCTCTACCACGGCATCCTCGGCTATGCCTCGGCCGCCGTCATCGTCTCCGGCATCGCCATGCTCGCCACGCACTACCTCTACGGCGGCATCCGCGTCGGCAACCGCGAGGTGCGCATCACCCGCGCCGCTCGCGTCCAGATCGCCGTCACCGCGGCGGTGTTCCTGCTGCTGCAGGCCGTCAGCATCTACCTCGACCAGTTCTCGACGCTCACCGACTCGCGCGGTGCGAGCAGCCTCTTCACCGGCGCCACCTTCACCGATGTCAATGCGGTCATCCCCGGCAAGCTGATCCTCGCGATCGCCTTCGCGCTCGTCACCGTGCTGTGCATCGTCACCGCGGTCGTCGGTCGCTGGCGCCTGCCGATCATCGGCACCGGCCTGCTGGTCGTCGCGAGCCTCGTGATCGGCACCGCCTACCCGGCCCTGATCCAGCGCTTCCAGGTCGAGCCGAGCGCCCAGTCGCTCGAGCGCGAGTACATCTCGCGCAACATCAAGGCCACGCAGGACGCGTACAACATCTCCGGCATCGACACGATCGCCTACTCGGCGAAGACCGATGTGGAGCAGGGCGCCCTGCGCGACGACGCCGACACGACGGCGAGCATCCGCCTCATCGACCCGAACGTCGTCAGCCCGACCTTCGCGCAGCTGCAGCAGGTGCAGCAGTACTACCAGTTCGCCGACAAGCTCGACGTCGACCGCTACGACATCGACGGCACCACCCAGGACACCGTCATCGCGGTGCGCGAGCTCGACCAGCAGAACCAGGCCTCGCCCGGCTGGATCAACAACACGGTCGTCTACACGCACGGCTACGGCGTCGTCGCCGCCTACGGCAACCAGCGCTCGGAAGACGGCCAGCCCAAGTTCCTCGAGTCCGACATCCCCAGCCGCGGCCAGCTCGGCGACTACGAGCCCCGCATCTACTTCGGCGAGAAGTCGCCGAGCTACTCGATCGTCGGCGCCCCGAAGTCGAGCGACCCGGTCGAGATCGACTACCCGTCGAGCGACAAGGACGACGACAGCGCCGCCCGCAAGTACACCTACACCGGTGACGGCGGACCGAAGCTCGACAACGTCTTCAAGCAGCTCGTCTACGCGATCAAGTTCGGCTCGGAGCAGATCCTGCTCTCCGACTACGTCAACAAGGACTCGCAGATCCTCTACGACCGCGACCCGATCGACCGCGTCAAGAAGGCCGCGCCGTACCTGACGCTCGACCGCAACGCCTACCCGGCCGTCGTGAACAAGCGCGTCGTCTGGATCGTCGACGGCTACACGACGACCTCCGACTACCCCTACTCGCAGGTCGAGCAGCTGTCGTCGTCGATCGCCGACACGAACACCCCGCAGCCCGAGTACGCCCTCGACGACGTCAACTACATCCGCAACAGCGTCAAGGCCACGGTCGACGCCTACAGCGGCAAGGTGACGCTCTACGCCTGGGACGACAAGGACCCGCTGCTGAAGACCTACAGCAAGATCTTCCCCGGCACGCTGAAGTCGCAGAAGGACATGAGCGCCCAGCTGCTGCAGCACGTGCGCTACCCCGAAGACCTCTTCAAGATGCAGCGCTCGATCCTCGAGACCTACCACGTGACGAACCCGAGCACCTGGTTCTCGCGCGACGACCAGTGGACGACCCCTTCCGACCCGACCGCGTCGGGCGAGGACAAGGGCAAGCAGCCGCCCTATTACCTGACGATGAAGGTGCCCGGCACCGACAAGCCGGCGTTCACGCTCTACTCCACGTTCATCCCGGCCACGACCACGAAGGAATCCCGCAGCGTGCTGAAGGGCTACCTGACGGCCAACGCGGATGCGGGACCGGACTACGGCAAACTCACGCTGCTGACGCTGCCGAAGGATGACACGGTGCCCGGCCCCGGCCAGGTGCAGACCTCCTTCACCACCTCGAGCGAGATCGCGCCGCAGCTGAACCTGCTGCAGCCGCGCGGCGGCAACACCGAGGTCGTGCGCGGCAACCTGCTCACCGTGCCCGTCGGCGGCGGCCTGCTCTACGTGCAGCCGATCTACGTGCAGGCCAACAGCGGCACGCAGTACCCGCTGCTGCGCAAGGTGCTCGTCGGCTTCGGCGACCGCGTCGAGTTCGAGGACACCCTCGACCAGGCGCTCGACAAGCTCTTCGACGGCGACTCCGGCGCCGCAGCCGGCGACAACGGCGTGACACCGGGCGACGGCAGCACCGGCACCGGGGGAGACACCGGGACCGGCGCGGGATCGGGCGGCACGGATGCCGGATCCGGTTCGGGTGACGGCAGCACGGGCTCCGGAGCCGGCGCCGGCGGCTCGACCGGAACCGGCGACAACGCCGCGCTGAAGAAGGCGCTGTCCGACTACCAGACGGCGCTCTCCGACCGCACGAAGGCCTACGCGGCCAACGACCTCAGCGCCGCGGCGGAAGCCGACAAGCGCATGCAGGCCGCCGTCGAAGCCGCCATCGCCGCCTCGGGGAGCTGACGCCGTTCACCCTCCGTGCCCCCTGTGGTCAAGAGCACTCCGCAACCGTGGTAACGTTGTTCTCGCACCGCGGGGTGGAGCAGTTCGGTAGCTCGCTGGGCTCATAACCCAGAGGTCGCAGGTTCAAATCCTGTCCCCGCAACCAAGAAGAAGACCCGTGACCTTTCGGTCACGGGTCTTCTTGTTTGCCCTTTCATGGTCCGCCCTTCGGGCGGCACGCCAGTGGACGCCTTCGGTGCGGCTTCGGGCGGGGTGGGTCGGCTCTGGTGCCGTTTCGGGCGGAGCGAGTCGCCTTCGGGTGGCGCGAGATTGTCGCCTCTCAGTCGGCTTCGCTCGCTCGCCTGATCTTGGCTCGCGGATTGCTGTCGTCGGCTGGGGCGGGTGTGATTGCCTGGGGTGATGGATGAGGTGCAGGTCGTCGTCGCGCACTCCGAGCGGGCGACGCTGCGCGTGGGCGACACCTTCGTCAAGGTCGACGGCGATCCGGACCGGCTCGTGACCGAGGTCGCGGCGATGGCCGCGGCGCCCCTGCCGACAGCCCCCGTGCTGTGGACCCGGCCCTCGGTGATCGCGCTCGGCCTGCTGCCCGGCCGCGCGCTCGGCCGGCTGGGTGAGCCCTCGGCGGCTTCGGCCGGCGCCTGGACCGCCGCGGGGAAGGCCGTCCGCCGCCTGCACGACTCACCCCTGCCCGCTCGCGACGTGCGCCGCGACCCCGCCGAGCTCCGCGCCGAGCTCGAGCGGGAGTGCGCTCAGCTCGTCGAGAGCGGGATCCTTCCGGCCGAGCTGGTCGAGGCGAACCGGGCCGTCGCCGAGGCCGTCTTCCGGCCGTATGCGTCGGCATCCATCCACGGCGACCTGCAGATCACCCACGTCTTCACCGACGACCAGGACGAGATCACCGGGGTGCTCGACTGGTCGGAGGCCGGGGCGGGCGATGCGATGTTCGACCTCGCGACCCTCACGCTCGGCCACGAGGGCCGGCTCGACGATCTGCTCGCCGGCTACGGCCGTGACGTCGATCGCGCCGCGATCCGCGGCTGGTGGTCGCTGCGCAGCCTGTTCAACGTGCGCTGGCTCAGCGAGCACGGCTTCGACCCCTTCGCGCCCGGCTGCGAGGTCGATGTGCTGCGGGCGCGGCTGCGCTGATCGCGCGCGACCCCGCTTTGTAGGCTGAGCGGATGACCGACCCGACGCCCCGCGGCGAACTCGTCGTCGCCGTGCTGCAGTTCGCTCCGGGTGCCGATTCCTCGGCGAACCTGGATCGCCTCGGCGCACTCGCTCGCGAGGCGGCGGCCGACGGCGCCCGCCTCATCGTCGCGCCCGAGTACTCGTCGTACTTCGCCCCTCAGCTCGATGAGAGCTGGATCTCCGCCGCCGAAGACCTCGACGGCGCCTTCGTCTCCGGTCTCATCACGCTCGCCGCCGAGACCGACGCGGTGATCGTCGCCGGGATGGCCGAGCGCATCCCGGGGGAGTCGCAGCGCTTCTCGAACACCCTCGTCGCGGTCGACGCGAACGGCGTGCGCGCCGAGTACCGCAAGCTGCACCTCTACGACGCCTTCGGTTCGCGCGAGAGCGATCGCATCGTGCCGGGGGCGATCGTCGAGCCGGCCGTGTTCGAGGTCGACGGCATCCGCGTCGGCCTGCAGACCTGCTACGACCTCCGCTTCCCCGAGGTCACGCGACGGCTCGTGGATGCGGGCGCCGAGCTCGTGCTGATCCCGAGTGAGTGGGTGCGCGGCCCGCTCAAGGAGCACCACTGGCGCACGCTCGTGACGGCACGCGCCCTCGAGAACACGATCTACGTGGCGGCGCCCGACCACGCGCCGCCGATCGGCGCCGGCAGCAGCATGATCGTCGACCCGATGGGGGTCGCGCTCGCGTCGCTGGGCGAGCAGAGCGGCGTCGCGGTGGCGCGCGTGACGCAGCGCCGCGTCGCCGAGGTGCGCGAGATCAACCCGGCGCTCGCGCTGCGGCGCTTCGCGGTCGTGCCGCGCGACTGAGCCCGCGCGAGGTGCGCAGACCGCCGCTCAGCGGAATGCAGTCTGCAGCTCCAGCGCGTAGGCGTGGTAGATCTCCTTGCCGCGTGTCGTGTCGGTGACGTCGGCATCCACGAGCGTGCGCAGCGCATCCTCCGCTCCGCGTGCGGCCCGGTCGAAGTCGATCGTCGGGGCGCTGAGTGCGAGCCCGGCCGAGAGGGCGGTGAGGATCGCGGCGACCGTCGCCGGGTGCGAGTCGTGCCGCACGAGCCCCGCGTTCTGCAGGTCGATCACGAGCTGCTCGGGGATCGCCGTGCGGGGGCGGAATTCGAAGCCGTCGATCGCGCTGACCATGCGCCCGAGCGAGCGGGGATCGGTCAGGTAGAGCCGGCGCACGAGCTCGTTCTCGTACACCGAGGTGAGCACGTAGTAGTAGATGCGCGACAGCAGCCCGCCGTTGGGGTCGCGGCTGATGTTGTCGAGGGCCGCGCCGATCATCTGGTTCGTCTCGCGCTCGAGGGTGCGCACGACGAGCTCCTCGAGCGTGGGCACGATCGCGGTCAGCTCGTCTTCGCGGCAGTCGAGTCGGCGCGACACCGAACGCAGGTCGACACGGTCGAATCCGTCGTCGATGATCATGCGGACGACAGCGTCGATGGCATCGTCCAGCGCGGGGTGGGGCATAGCAGGCCTGTCTGTGAGGTCTTCGGGTCCGGACAGTCTAGGCAGGGGGCGAACAGATCTGTTCTCCCCCGATCCGCCCCAAAGCGGGGGACGGTGCGGTACAGGTGTCGGCTTTCTCGCTCCTCCACAGGGGCGGGATCCGGCGGTTCTCCCCGGATCCGAACCCCGCGGATCCGCGCCGATCCGCGGCTTCCTAGCGTCGGGACATGCGCCGTCGTCCCCTGGTCCTCGCCGCCCTGCTGCTGAGTCTGATGCTCGCGATCGGGGCGATCGCGGTCGCGATCGGGCCGCGACTCGAGGCGCCGCCGACGCCGGCCCCTCTCGATCCGGCGGAATCCGCCCGCGAGCACGAGCGCGTGCTCCTCGAAGCGCGCGACGCGATCCGCGACTATCGCGAGATCAGCGACCGGGTCGGTCAGGCGGGGTGGATCGAGGTCGAGCCGCTGCGCGACGCCGTCAGCTCGGCGCAGTTCGACCGCGAGAGCCGCGAGGCCGAGACCCGGCGTGCCGGCGGCTGGGTGCAGCGCGGTGCGACCGAAGCGGATGCCGTGCGGATCGAGGCGTCGGAGCGCCAGGACGGCCGCATCGTGCGGGTGCTCGCGACCGCGTGCGTCGACAGCGGAGCCGCCCGCGTGCAGCGACTCAGCGACGGCGCGCTCGACGCGGTGACGCATCCCAGCCGCCAGCGGATGCGCTTCGAGCTGCAGCGCTATCGCGAACGGGGTGGGTTGCGAGTCGCGTCGGTCGAGGTCGTGGGGGAGTCCGGGGCGGATGGCGCGGACTCCGACTCCGGGGGCGTCGCCGCGGGCTGCTGACGCGGCGGGTGGCGTCCGGCCCCGGGAGAGCGCGTGCGGAGATCCTCAAGGTGGGGCCGAGTACGCTCCCAGGGTCGACATAGAGATCGCACAAGAAGCACGGTGAGGCTGACGACATGACCGACACCCCCCGCACCCCCGACGAGAACTCGACCGACTCGCTCGGGAACGACGCGGCCGAGCCCTCGCAGGCTCCGGCGCAGCCGACTCCCGAGCAGCCGGAGGCCAGCGCGCCCCAGCCCGCGGAGCACGCCGCGCCCACCCCGTCCTCCGCGAGCGAGGCTCCGGCCGCGCCGGAGGCGCCCGCTGCCGCCGCGATGCCGGCCGCGCCCGCGGTTCCGGCCGACGGCGGCCACCAGTTCGGCTACTCGGCGCCGCCGACGCCGAGCGACCACAGCGCCTACTCGGGCGGCTATTCCGCCCCCGCCGCGGCTGAGACGCCCGCGAACCCGGTGACGCCCGGCAATCCCGCGTCGCCCGGGAGCTCGCCGGCCGCCGGCTCCGGCGAGGTGCCGGCCGTCCCCACGCCGCAGAGCTACGGCGCACCGCAGGCTCCGACCGCGCCCGGCCCGCAGACGTACGCCGCCGCCCCCGGCGCTCCGGTCTCCGGCGCTCCGGCTCCCGGCGCGTCGTTCGGCCCCGCAGCCACGGCGCCGACCTTCGACTACGCGACCGCGCAGCCCGGCGTGACCGGCGCCGCGGCGTCGACCAAGCGCAAGCGCTCGGCATCCATCCCTGTGATCGCCGCTCTCGCGATCGGCGCCGTCATCGGCGGCGTGGGCGGCGGTGGCATCGCGACGGCCGCGATGTCATCCCTGGTCGGAACCTCGAGCGCCGACTCGGCGCGTCCGCAGACGATCACCGTCAACGACAGCAAGTCGGTCAACCAGACCACGGGCGTCGCGGCGAAGGCGACCCCGTCGGTCGTGACGATCTCGGCGACGACCACCAGCGCCGCCGGCACGGGCTCGGGCGTGATCCTCGACGACAAGGGCTACATCCTCACCAACACCCACGTGGTCACGCTCGACGGCGAGTCCGGCGACGCCACGATCGAGGTCACGCTCTCCGACGGCCGCATCTTCGCGGGCAAGGTCGTCGGCACCGACCCGACCGTCGATCTCGCCGTGATCAAGATCGAGGCCGACGACCTGACGCCGATCACCTTCGGCGACTCGTTGAAGCTCAACGTCGGCGACACCGCCATCGCGATCGGCGCCCCGCTCGGCCTGTCGAACACGGTCACCGATGGCATCGTCAGCGCGCTCGACCGCAGCATTCAGATCGCCTCGTCCGCCGCGCCCGACAACGCCGACCAGAACCAGGGCGGCAACAGCGGCAGCGACAACGGCAGCCCCTTCGACTTCTGGAACAACCAGCAGGGCGGCTCGGGGCAGACCGCGACGAGCTCGATCTCGATCCCTGTCATCCAGACGGATGCGTCGATCAACCCCGGCAACTCGGGCGGCGCCCTGCTCGACGACGAGGGCAAGCTCATCGGCATCAACGTCGCCATCGCCTCGGCCGGCGGCAGCTCGTCGAGCTCCAGCCAGTCGGGCTCGATCGGCGTCGGCTTCTCGATCCCGGCGAACCTCGCCAAGCGCGTCTCGGAGGAGATCATCGCCAACGGCAAGGCCACCCACGGTCTGCTCGGCGCGTCGGTCAGCGACGCGACGCTCAAGACCTCGAGCACGGTCGGCGCCGTCATCGCCGAGACCCCGGTCTCGGGTGGCGCGGCCGAGAAGGCCGGGCTGCAGAAGGGCGATGTCGTCACCTCCTTCGACGGGCACCCGATCACGAGCGCGACCGACCTGACCGCCCAGGTGCGGGCCGAGGCCGGCGGCGCCACGGCGAAGATCACCTACGTGCGCGACAACCGCTCCACGACCGTCGAGGTCACGCTGGGCACCTACACCAGCTGACCTCGACCCCGGCCGACGGCCGGTCGCCGACTGCTAGGCTCGCGACGAGTCGACGCACGTCGGCGATCGGCCGGAATCCGGGGGAGCACGATGGACCCGAGTCCGGCATCCGCCCCCGAGCTGCCCGCGCTTCCGCCGCAGCCGGGGGTCTCCTATGTCATGCCGGTGCTCAATGAGGTCGGCTACATCGAGGCGGCTGTGGCGAGCATCCTCGCGCAGGCGAACCCGGGCGAGAGCGAGCTGATCCTCGCCCTCGGGCCGTCCACCGACGGCACCGACGCGATCGTCGAGCGGATGGCGGCGGCCGAGCCCCGCATCCGCATCGTCGACAACCCCGACAGCGACATCCCGATCGGCCTGAACCGCGCGATCGCGGTGAGCCGCTTCCCGGTGATCGTGCGGGTGGATGCGCACACCGAGCTCGCCGACGACTACACCCTGCGCGGCGTCGAGACCCTCGCGCGCACCGGCGCCGCGAGCCTCGGCGGTGTCATGCAGGCGACCGGCAAGCCCGGGGTGCAGGCGGCCGTCGCACGGGCCTACAACAGCCGGTTCGGTCTCGGCGGCGGCGCGTACCACGGCGGCGACGAGGTGCCCGAGGGGCCGGCGGAGTCGGCCTACATGGGCATCATGCGCCGCGAAGCGCTGGATGCGGTCGGCGGGTTCGACGAGACCCTGCGCCGTGGCGAGGACTGGGAGTTCAACCACCGCCTGCGCCGCGCCGGCTACCTCGTCTGGCTCGACCCGAAGCTGCGCGTGACCTACTGGCCGCGCAGCACCTGGGCACGTCTCGCGCGGCAGTTCGTCGCGACCGGCATCTGGCGCGGCGAGCTCGTGCGCCGCCTCGGCGGCAGCAACCCGCTGCGCTTCTTCGCCCCGCCCGTGCTGCTGCTCTCACTCGTGCTGTCGGTCGTGTTGCTGCCGCTGCACGCCACCGGAGTGCTGCACGGGGTGCTGGGCTGGATCCTCGCGCTCGCCTATCTCGGGCCGCTCGCGTATCTCGCTCTGCTCGTGGTCGCCGCGGCGACCACGACCGGCGGCCTCGTCGACCGGCTCCGCTTCGCGGGTGTGCTGGCCGTCATGCACCTGAGCTGGGCGGCGGGCTTCGTCGTCGGCGTGGTGCGCGGGGCGCGCGACGCCGTCGACACGAGTCGCACCGAATCCTGACCGCCGCGAGGGCGTCGTCCTCAGCTCAGCCGAGCATCCCCTCGTCGAGCATCCGCTGCACCACCCGCTCGCCGGCGTGGCCGTCGTCGTCGGGGGCGTAGCGGGCCCGCCAGCGGGCGCGCTGCTCGGCGAACTCGTCCGCGCGCGCGTCGCCGCTGAGCAGCCCCAGCAGTTCGTCGCGGGTCTGCACGACCGGGCCGGGAGCCTCGGCGAGCAGGTCGAAGTAGAAGCCGCGCAGGTCTTCGCTGTAGTGCGCCAGGTCGGGCGTGAAGTAGACGATCGGCCGGCCGGTCGCGGCGAAGTCGAACATCACCGAGGAGTAGTCGGTCACGAGGATGTCGGCGACGAGCAGCAGCTCGGCGACGTCCGGGTAGGTCGTGACGTCGATGAGCCGATCGCCCCGCAGGTCGCGCCCGTAGGGCAGCGTGCGCGAGTGGCCGCGCACGAGCAGCACGGTGTCGTCGGGCAGCTGCTCGGCGAAGGAGCTGAGGTCGAGGTAGTCGACGATCTCGGTGCGATCGTCGCGCCAGGTCGGCGCGTAGAGCACGACACGAGCGCCGACGGGGATGCCGACGCGGCGCCGGATCTCTGCGGCGTCGCCGTCGACGAGCACGTCGTTGCGGGGGTAGCCGAGCTCCCAGACGGGGCCGTCGAAAGCGTACGCGCGGCGGAAGACTCCGGCGGCGTAGTCGTTCTGGGCGAGCATGACATCCCAGCGATCGCGCTCCCGTCGCACGGCGAGGCGGGTGCGCAGGCCGGTTCCCGGGCGGTCGAGGGCGAGGCGCTTGAGCATGGTGCCGTGCCAGGTCTGCAGCACCCTCTGGTGTCGCCGACGAAGGAAGCGCTTGCGCAGCCAGTCGTTGACGACGAGCACGCGAGCCGAGCCGCGGGCGCGCCACCAGGCGCGACTGCCTTCGATCACCCGCACGGCTCCGTCGGGAACCGGCACGGAGGCGTCGGCGACGCTCCAGTAGCGCGTCGTCTCGGGTCGCAGCCGGGAGAGGGCGCGATCGATGCCGGCCGGATTGCAGGCGACGGTGCGCGCGTAGAAGCTCTCGAAGAACACCGCGTCGTCGGGGCGGAAGATCGCCCGGAAGTACTCGGTCTGCAGGCGGCGCTGGGCATCCCGCCCGCGCTCGTCCGCGGCGAGCGGCGGGGTCACGCGCACGCGGAGGCCGCCGTCGATCGGCGCCACCTCGAGGTTCTCGAGCGCGTGCTCGAGACGCAGCGGAGCGGCTTTCGCGATCGCGGAGGATGCGGTGATCCGCGACGACGGCGACGCCCCGGGCAGCACGAGCTGCAGCCGGTAGTCGCCCGAGGGCAGCGCGAGCCCCGGACGGCCCCAGCGCTCGGCGGTGAGCGGGATGCGGATGAGGTGGCCGGCACGGTCGGCACGGTCGTCGTCGACGGACCGGAGGCGTCCGGTGACCGAGGCGCGCGCGCCCTCCAGCCGGACGACGGTCTCGGCCGTCGTGCCCGCATCCGCATCCACACCCGAGCCGCCTGTCGGCAGCCCCTCGAGTGCGAGCCGCAGCTCCGGCTGCCCGGCGTCGTCGAGGCCGAGCTCGAGCTCGGTGAGCTGCGGGCGGGGGAGCGGCAGCGCATCCACTCCCTCCAGCGATCCGGGAACGTGCTCGCCGATGCGGCGCAGCACAGCGGCGAGCACGCGCTCGGCGGCGCGGCCGTCACGGTGGTCGACGTGCTCGTCGACGAGGTGACGGCGGTGCCGCTCGGCCGCACTCGCATCCGCCCGCTGAGCCGTCAGGCGCGTCAGCACGCCGGCCCAGTCGACCGCGTGGTCGCCGCCGCTGAAGTCGCGGTAGGCCTCGTAGAGTCCGCGCTTCTTGGCGTACTGCTCCAGGTCGGGGGCGAGGAACACCGCGGTCCCTCCGGTGAGGGCGTGATCGTAGGCGATCGACGAGTAGTCGGTCACGAGCGTGTCGATCGCGCTGAGCGCCGGGGTGACGTCGCGCACGACGTCGGAGCCGAGCATGCGGATGCGCGGCGACGCGCGCGGGCCGTCGGCATAGTCGCCGGCGCCGAGCGGATGGCTGCGGATGAGCAGCGTGGCGTCGTGCGCATCGAGCCAGGCGGCGACCTCCGCCCATCCGTCGGCGTCGGGCGCGGCCGGGTCGGGGGCGCCGTCGCGCCACGTCGGCGCGTAGAGCACGACGGGACCGGATCCGAGCGGCCCGGCGGCGTCGCCGATCAGAGCGCGCGCCCGCGCGCGCCGGGCGTCCGGCTCGCCGCGCAGCAGCACATCGTCGCGGATGTCGCCGGTCACCGGGATGCGCGAGCGCGGCACGCCGAAGGCGCTCGAGATGCGGCCGGCGACCAGCTCCGACGCCACCGGGAACAGCGCGATCCCGCGGCCGGCGACGGAGTAGGCCCGGCGCATCAGCGCGCGGACGAGCCGATGGTCGGGCAGCGGCGACAGCCGCAGTGCGGCGGGCGTGTCGAGGTGCAGGCGCTTGAGCGGGATGCCGTGCCAGAGTTGCACGACGAGCGCGCCGCGGGTGCCGAAGCGGTTGGCGTCGCCGAAGCCGTGCGTGACGACGACCACCTGGGCTCGCAGCGTTGCCCAGAACCCGCGGCGGCCGTGCTTGGGCAGCGCATCCCAGCCGCGTGCGCGCGCCTCCTCGAGCTCGGCGTCGGTCGAGGCGAGCCAGACGACGCGGCGTCGATCGCCCCGCGCGGTCGTCGCGGCCTGCGCCCGCGCGAGTTCGTAGAACGGGACGGCCCCTTCGCCGAGCCCGATCCCCGAGCCGACGACCCACAGCCGCGGGGTGCGCGGCACGACGACGGATGCGGCGGCGCCGAGCGCGTAGACCGGCACTCGCAGCAGCTTGAGCAGGTTGCCGGCGCCGAAGGTGAAACTCGCCATAGAACGCCCGGGTCCGTTCCCTTCCGCCGCAGCGCGGCCGCTTGCTCACGATTCTGGCACGCAGGACCAGATTCCCGGAATCACGGGGATGTCGCGGGTCCCTGCCCGGTTCGTGCCCGCTTTCAGTAGCGAAAATCGCGAGTTCGGGCGTATCACGTAAGTGGAAGAAGCCTCCAGGATGCGCAAGCCGCGACGCCTCGAATCGGGCCGGTATCAAGCACGCGACGGTCAGGGTCACTCACTCGGAACTTTCTCAACTCTGTCCGCCGCTGAGGACGCGCAGGCGCTCGCGCGCATCCGCAAGAAGCACGGCAAGCCCAAGAAGAAGAAGGCCCTGACCGTCGCTGAGTACGCGCCGCAGTTCCTCGCGCTCAAGCAGGCGCAGCAGGCCCGGGGACGCATCACGCAGAGCCGGGTGGCCATCGTGGAGCGGGTGCTCCGGCTCCGCATCGTGCCGGGGCTCGGCAAGGTCGCGCTCTCGGACATCAAGCACAGCACCGTGGAGACCTTCCTCGCCTCGCTCCCGCACGCGGTGCCGGAGACCAACAACGTGCTCAGGTCGTTGCTCTTCCAGGCGCACCGGGACGAACTCATCAAGTCGATGCCGCCCGCGGTCGAGGGCGCGGCCACGAAGCCCGACAGCAAGCGCCCGGTCATCACCGAGGCCGAGATGTGGAGTCTCATCGAGGCGATGCCGGAGCCCTATCGCTCCATGGCCGTCGTCCAGTACGGGACCGGCCTCCGGGTGGGTGAACTCCTCGGGCTCAACTGGAGCGTCATCGACTTCGAGAAGCAGACCATCCGCGTCGAGCGGCAACTCACCAACCGCGAGGGCATGGTCGAGCGCACGAAGGGCAAGAAGGCCCGCATCACCTACCTGGCCGGAGAGGCGCTAGACGCCCTCCAGCGGCTCCGGAAGGAGCGCCCGGGCATCGGCGATGCTCCCGTGTTCCTGACGCCGCGAGGGAACCGCGTGATGCGCCACATGTACTACGCGGCATTCAACGCCGCACGCGCCTCTCTGGGGCTCGATCACGCCACCACGCACATGCTCCGCAAGCGAGGCGGGACAGCGCTCTACGAGGCCACCCGTGACATCAGACTCGTGGCCAAGACCCTCGGGCACGCCAGCATCGAACTCACGAGCAAGGTCTACGTCCAGGACAGCGACATCAGCGCCGACGACCTCGCGGCCTTCGAGGCTCGGCTCAGGAGGGCGAACTAGTGCCCGGGGTGCACAAGTGGCGGACCGCCGAGGACTACCGCATCCTGCATCACCAGCACTCCTTCCTGGCCGCCGCCAACCGCCAGGTGGTGGCCGACTTCGAGAAAGCGATCATGAGCGACCTGGGCGTGCTGGAGGACATCGCCGCTGACTACGTGCTCATCACCGAGGAGGCCCGCGACGCCTTCCTCGCGAAGCAGGCCAGGGGCCTCGTCACGCCGGAGCGCCCGCCCCGGGTGCCCGACCCGAAGAAGAAGGCGGCGGCACTGGCCAGATGGGCGAAGGTGCGAGCAGAGAAGGGCGATGGCCCTCTCCACTCCGAGGAGGCGCGAGCGCGCATCGGAGCGAAGAACAGTGCACACGCCGAGCGCAAGAGAGCGCTCGCCTCTGCGCGTGGCGAAGGCACGTGAGGCCCTGCTCTCTAGTCTGGAGTGAGCCCGGTGGTGGGCGTTGAGGAGCGATAGCCACCGGGCTTCTCTATGCCCGGAATCGGCTCTCTGCCTCTATCACGAAGTGTCCTTCTCCGAGGGATAGTTCAGTGATAGAGGCAGGGCTGTCGGGGCTCTTAGGTCGTGACAGGGCTGTGGGCTACTCCCACGTGTGGGCGAGTGGGAATGCTGTGAATCCCTAGTTCGTGATAGAGCCAGATTCCGGAATGTCGGGACAGCGGACCTCCTCGCGTGCTTCACTTCTCTCGTAGCGCTTGTGGCATTGCTCCTCTTGACCTAGGTCCCTTTCAGCCCGCCGCCCGCTCCCATCGAAATCCGCCCGCCTCTCTGGCCGGGCGTCGAGTGCGATCCGGGAGCATCCAGTGCACACACCTCCGAAGCCGAACGGCAAGGCGCAGTTCGCCGACCTGCTCGGACGTTGGCTCATGGGCCAGGCCCTGCGGCATCTCAACGCCGCGCACGCCGCTGGCTCCTCGCTCGACCTGGAGGCGCTGACGGCCCTTCTCATCGAGGATGCCGGGCAGGCCGCGGACCACATCCACCAGAGCCAGCAGGGCGTGCGCCGGGCCGCGGGGACGACGTGGACGCAGGTCGAGGGCCGGACGGCTCCTCGGGCCGCTGAGCGGGCGCTCCAGGTGTGGCGGGCGGACTTCTTCGAGAACCGCGCCGCGATGGGCCGCAAGTCGGGTCAGGTGCGCCGGGGCAAGCGGCAGGCGAAGTTCCTCGGCTTCCAACTCGGAGACCTGGAGGGCCTGTCCATCCGTGAGCAGGCCGCCCGTCTCGGGTGCTCCACCGCCACGGTCTCCCGACTCCGCAAGGAGCGCGCGGCCTTCCTGGCGTCGCAGGTGGAGCCGGACCGCACTGACCTTCCCGCACTCATCGAGGAATCCACCGTGATCGCTATGACTCCGGAGGAGTTCTCGGACTTCATGCACGAGTACCTGGCCACCGAGGCGGACGCCCGTCCCGTCGCTCAGTTCAAGATTCCCGACTTCATGCCCCAGTCCTCCTACGACGACGCCATGGCCGACCTGCTCGCGGTGCCGCTGTGACCGAGCGCCGGGAGCCGCGGATGGGCGAGCGCTATGGCTCGCTCGTCGTCATCCAGACCGGCCTGCGCGCACCACGCACGGCGAAGCAGGCCCGCGAGAACTGGACGCCGGACAAGGCCTGCGAGGTCATCTGCACCAACTCGTGGGAGCACAACGGCACCGAGCACACGTGCGGACGCCGCTACCTCATCCGCTCGCGCGACCTCGGACGCCGGGCCTACTGCATCATCTGCCGCCAGCGACAGAACGCCGCTTCGGTCAACGCCATCAAGAAGGAGAACGCCTCATGATCACCCTCAACTTCCTCGACTACCTGACCATCGTTCCGCTTCTCGTGATCGCCGCGGCGACCTCGGGCCTGCTCATCCTCGGATTCGTGAATCGCGCCGAGCGCCGGGCCGAAGCCGCATCGCTGGAGACCGCCGCCATCGAGGCCGTTCGCGACGCCGAAGCCGCCATGTCCAAGGGGCTGGAGGTGCAGGAGGAGGACGGCGAGGTCGTGAGGAACACCAAGCAGGCCGCGGCCCGTCACATCGAGCGCGCGCACCGGATCGACAAGTTCCGCGCCGATCTGGCCAGCGTGAAGTTGACCTCGGCTGAGTGGGAGACCTTCTTCGCCCTCGGCAGTGAGGAGCAGATGGTCGAGGCCGCCCGACTCGCAGAGGAGCAGGCATCGTGAGTGCCATCGAGCGATTCACGAATCGTCGTCGTACCCGCCGCCTCGCGCGCCGGGCACGGCTCACGCCTGGCCAGTGGCTCCCGTGCATCCTTGGCGGCTTCACCGGCGCCCTCCGCTGGCACGAGGGCCGCATCGAGGTCCAGTTCCTCGTGGGCGACTCCGTGGTCTCAGGGTCGGCGGTGATGGCGTGAGCGGGCTTCGTCGCCGCTGGCGGGTGTGGATCATCAAGCGCGAGGCCAAGCGCAACCTCCGTCAGACGTTCCGATCCTTCGGGAGGGCCGCACGATGAGCGACCACCACCAGAGCCCGGCGTGGTCCAAGACCGTGCGCACCATCCGCCCCCGGCTGGAGGCTCAGCGCCGCGCGGGCTCGCTCGTGTGCATCGACTGCCACAAGCCCATCCAGCCCGGCGAGAACTTCAGCGTGGGCCACAAGGTCAGCGCCGCGCAGGCGAAGCGGATGGGCTGGACCGAGGCGCAGATCAACGCCCCGTCCAACCTGGGCGGAACGCACTCCTTCCGAGGCGGCAAGGGCGCAGGCACCCGCAGGTGCAACGAGAAAGGCGGGGGCCAGATCGGCGCATCCCTGCGAATCAAGAAAGCGAGCGCCGCCAAGAGGCGGCCGGAATGGAGCCAGTGGTGAGCGACATCGACAAGGGCCGGGTGCGTTGCTCCTGCGGCTGGGCGTACACGCTCCCCGCGGACCGCGCCGACGACGAGGCATTCAAGGAAGGCGTGTTCGACACGCACGTCACCAGCCACCACATCCGACTGGAGCAGAGAGCATGACCGACGCACCGATCACCGCCATCCTCGACGCGATCGAACTGCGGTTCGGCATCAACTCGTGGTGGCTCGCCTGCCCGTGCGGATGGTCCAGTACGAAGCGCGCCTATGTCGGCGGCGACATCCCTCGCCTCCTCGTCGCTCAGTACGCCGAGGCGCACGCAGAAGAGGCGCACCTCCACCCGATCAACGGAGAGGAGCAGAGCGCATGAGCCTGAAGGATGAACTGGACAACCTGTTCGAGTTCGACCCCTCGGGCACCATCGCGTGCAAGCACTGCGACTGGATGCTCTCGGTCAACACCACGCACCCCGGCGGCTTCGACCAGGCCGTCACCGAACTGCGCGACAGCCTCGGTGCTCACCTCATGACCGCGCACATCCTGCCCGTGCGCCCGGACTACGACCCGACGAAGGAGCAGGCGGCGTGAGTCAGGCGTTGCGTCCCACGCGCACGAAGACGGGCCAGAACCGGTTGAAGCGCATGAGCGGCGACTGTCGCCAGCGTCGCCATACTCGGACCTCCCGCTTCGGCACCGAGTCCCGGGACCATCGCGCTATCTGGCGACGCGGCTCATCGGGGTCCGGACTCCTGATCTTGTCAGCGAGTGTGAACTCGATACGCCAGGTCGCACCCGGTTCGAGGATGGGTCGCTCGAACGATTCCTTCCTTCGGCCTTTCGCCTTCGTCACGATGCGAACAGCGTGGGCTGCGGCATTGCCTCGGTTCACTACATCCACCTCGATGCGCGGACCCGCGTCGTTCCCGTACCCATCCGGCTCGACCGCGGGTAGCAAGAGGGCACGGTCGATCATGATCAGCGGGCGCGGATGGTACCTCCACGTCTGCGATGCGGTGAACAGGGCCACGAGGATTGCGAGCAGGGCGAGGGCCGAGGTCACCCAGTCCTTCGGCTCGAATGTCGCGAAGAAGTCACCGATGTCCGACCAGAACTCCATCTCGGGAGATTACCGCGATGAGTGACGAAAACTCCGACGCTTTTGAGAGCGCCGAGCAACCCCCGCGCGATAGCGATAGAGAATTTCTCACCGGGACCCTGGAGGACCTGAAGAACGCTTCCATTCGCGGCAGATTCCACACGGACGCACCTGCACACGTGCAAGGTCGCAGGGAACTAGTCCGGGGTGCTGAACTCCTCCGTTTGCACGGACCGCGTGCGATGCGAGGAGCCACCATCCAGGGCCACCAGGTGCACCTGTCAGACATCCTCGACGCACCGCACGACTCGCTGGGCCTGCTCATGCCGCGCCGGTCGTTCAAGACCTCGACCCTCTTCGCCAAGGCCATCGGTCGGATAGCCGAGCGGGAGGACTACTTCGTCGCGTACACGATGACGACGACGGCCATCAAGGCCCGCCAGCGGTTCCGCGACGACATCGTGCGCCCGCTGGAGGGCCTGTTCCCCGATCCTCGCGAGCGACCCTTCCACCTGAACAAGGCGGGCGGCTCGGAGCGCGTGGAGTGGCGGCACCCGAACGGCGCGACCTCGGTCTTCGCGTTCCTGGCTCCGAAGGGCGATGCGTTCCGCTCGGATGCGTGGGACTGGATCATCCTCGATGAGGCCGGGCAGGCGAAGCCCGACATGGGCGAAGACATCCTCGACGGCGCGGCGGCGACGCAGGACACGCGCCCGGGCTCGCACATCACGTTCGCCGGGACGGGGCCGAAGTACCGCGAGGGCAACCTCCTGTGGGACGAACTGGAGAAGGGCCGGGCGGGCGAGGAGGGGCACTCGATCCTGGACTACAGCGCGCCGCAGACCCTCACCACCGACGACGTGGACGAGTGGCCGAAGGCCCGCGCCGTCATCATCGACATCCACCCGGTGATTGGCACCACGACCGACGAGGCCGCGATCCGGAAGTCCTACAGCGCGGTCGGACCGGCGTCGTTCCTCCGCGAGTACTGCGGCGTCGCGGACACCTCCGGCGAGGCTGGCTTCTTCGACATGACGAAGTGGGCCGCGGGCGAGCAGACGGGCGAGGTGCCGGTCATCCCGGCGCACCACCGGGTCGGCTTCGCGGTGGACCCGCTCGGGATGTGGGCCGCGTTCGTGGCCGTGTGGCGTGACGACCTCGGGCACCCGTGCCTCCTGGTGATCGGCCATCGCGCCGGGACGAAGTGGGCGGGCGACTGCGGCAAGGAGACCTTCAAGCGCCTGCGGACGCCGATCATCTACGACTCGGGCTCCGGCTCGACCGTGGCCGCGGTGGACGCCATGAAGCGCCTTCGGAACCCGATGCCGCGGTTCGAGGGTCAGACGTGGCCGCAGGTCAGCGCCGCCGCCGCGCTCCTAAAGACCGAGATGGACGACGGCAACGTGCGCCACTGGGGCGACGAGGAGTTGACCCGCGCCGTGAGCCAGACGAAGAAGCGCACGACCGGCGACGCGAAGCGCTGGGCGCTCGGGCGGGTGAACATCGAGACGGACGACATCACGCTCGTGGAGGCCGCCAGCATCGCCCTCCGCGCCTACGACGAGGCCAAGCCGCGCAAGGCCTACAAGAAGCCCTCCTTCGCCGCCTAGTGCGCGCGTGGCGGCTCTCTGAGAACGCCCGTTGTCGAGCATTGTTCCGTGGGGATTCTGGACCGTCTCGGCTTGACCGACAAGCGCATGAAGGCGCTGGCGTCCACCATCGACCTCACGACCCGCTCGCCGTGGATCACGGGCGAGGACCGACTCACGACCATCGCCGTGGCCAAGGCGATCATGCCGGACGGCGCGAAGGTCGAGGACTTCCCGCTGAGCCGCGAGGAAGCGCTCCTCATCCCTGCCGTGAGCCGGGCTCGGAACCTCCTGGTGAGCACCATCGCGGGCTTCCCGCTCGTCGCGCTCGACAAGAACGGCCCGCTGGACTCGGAGCGTCAGCCCACATTCCTCTATCGGGATGACCAGCAGGACACGCCGTATGAGCGCATGGCGGGCACCGTCGATGACTGCCTCTTCTATGGGCGTGCGCTCTGGCTCCTCGACCGAGGCGCGGGCGACTCTCCGACCTTCGGCCCGGTGCTCAACGGAACGTGGCTCCCGGCTTCCAAGTGGACCATCACCAACGGTCACGTGATGGTCGATGAGCAGGCCGTCCATGAGTCGGAATACCTGCTCTTCAACATCCCGATGTACGCCGGTCTGCTCGCGGTGGGGGACCGCACGCTCCGCGGCGCTCGGGACACCGAGGTCGCGTGGACGGACCGAATCAAGAATCCCGTCGCCGCTCTGATCCTCCGCGTCACCGACTCCGACGCGATGCCCGAGGGCGCGGAAATCGAGGACTTCGTGAACGAGTGGAAGTCCGCCACCCGCGCCAACGGGGCCGCTGTCGGGTACGTGCCCGAGGGCGTGGAGATGGATACGCACATGGCGACCGACGACTCCGGGCTCTTCATCGAGAACCGGAATGCGATCCGCACCGACGTGGGCTCCCATCTCAACCTGCGGCCCTCGATGATCGACGGCACCTCCGGCATCGACTCGCTGACCTACACGACCAAGGACGGCGAGCGGAACGCCTTCTACGACTTCGACCTTCCGTTCTGGACCAAGCCCATCGAGGCGGCGCTCAGCGCATCCAAGATCGTGCCCCGCGGCCAGCGGGTGCGCTTCGACCAGTACGACGCATACAACCCGCCGATTCGTACCGGCGTGCCCACGGAGGAGTGAGCCATGACCGACGACACCACCACTCTGGAGGCCGGGGTCTTCTCCCTGGACGAGGCCAGTCGCACCGTGCGCGGCCTCCTCGTGCCGTGGGGCGAGATGACGCTCCCGGAGCACGCGAGCGCCTTCCAGTTCGACCGCGGCACTGTGAAGGTCCCGAGCGACCTCAGCGCCATGCGCGCCAACCGCAACCACGAACTCACCGACCCGGTGGCCTCCTTCAAGTCCGTCGAGGACACGGAGAAGGGTCTTGTCGCGGTGTTCTCCATCGCGCGCACTCCCGAGGGTGACGAGTTCATCGAGCAGAAGAAGGCGGGCAAGTTGACCCGCCTGTCCGCCGAGGTCCGGAACATCGTCCACCGCGGGGCCAAGGTCATCTCCTCGACCCTCACGGGCGCGGCCTTCGTGCCGCAGGGAGCCTTCGCCAGCGCGGCCCTGTTCGCCCTCGACCCGGTGACCGAAGCCGAGCCGGAGAGCGTCACCGAGGAGTCGCACTCGGAGGAGACCTTCGTCGGCCCGGACGGCAAGACCTACCGCTACCAGCGCGACAGCGAGACCACGACCGAGACCACCGAGTCCGGTTCCAAGACCACCACCGTGACGACTGTCACGGAGGAAACCGAAGAGGAAGAGGAGGCCGACGTGACTGTCAGCCAGACCGCGGGCGAGTCGGGCTCGGCTCCGACCGCACTCACGAAGGCCGATGCGTTCGGCCTGTTCCGTCTCATGAGCGAGGGACGCGCCAGCGCCGAGCAGGTGGAGCGCCTTCGCGAGACCACCACGACGCAGGCCGGCCTGTTCGCGCTCACGGACATCAAGTACTCGGGCACCGGCTCCGTCGCCCCGCGCAACACCGCCCCGCAGTGGGTCGGCGAACTGTGGGATGGCGTCGCCTACCAGCAGAAGGTGGCGGACCTGTTCGGCCACGAGAACGCCACCGAGATGAAGATCGGCGGCTTCCGCTGGAAGACCAAGCCGACCGGCGCGCAGTGGGCGGGCAACAAGAGCAACATCCCGTCGTCCAGCGCCGAGACCGAGCCCGCCACCGCGGACTTCGTGCTCTGGGCCGGTGGCCACGATCACGCGATCGAGCACCGCCTCTTCAACACGCCCAACTACTTCGAGTCGTACTTCGCCGCCATGGCCGAGTCGTTCGCGAAGTGGCAGGACGCGAAGACGCTGACCGACATCCTGGCCACCGCCGACGACATCGACGCCGACGACCCGACCGGGCTCACCATCGGCTCGGGCCTGTCGGCGCTCATCGACGGCGCTTCGCAGGTCATGGCGAACGACGCCATCCCGACCTTCGCGCTCGTCGCCCGCGACGTGTGGAAGCAGATCGCGAAGACCCCGGCCAACAACGTGCTCGGCTACCTCAACGCCGCGCTCGGTCTGAAGGGGGAGGGCACGCTCGACGGCTTCACGCTCCGCCTCCTGCCGGACCTGTCGGAGGGCGAGGTCGTCGTCGGCGCACGCGAGGCCGCGAAGGTCTACGACCTGCCCGGCGCTCCGATCCGCATCGAGGCCCCGGACACCGTGAAGGGCGGCATCGACACCAACGTCATCGGCGGCTCGGGCACGTTCATCCACAAGGCCGACGCCATCGTGCGCGTCAGCCCGTTCGCGCTCACGGGCGGCCAGTAACACCAAGCCTCGACAGGGGACGCAGGGGAAGGAGGGAAGACCATGCACTACAAGACTGGAGACCAGCCCGCGGGCATGGTCTTCCCTCTGCCCGAGGACCTGTTCGACGCCGACGTGACCGGGGCGACCGTCCGCATCGCGGGCGTGGCTCCGATCACTCAGCACTGGGACGACGAGGAGCGCGCCGTCGTGGCCACCGCTCCGGCTCCCTTCACCGTGCCCGGCTACGTTCCGGTGGACTTCGTGGCGCAGTTCGATGAGGGCAACGCCACCCGCGAGGTCGAGCCGATCATCATCGAGCCCGCGGTGTCGGATGGCTGGCTCACGCTGGCCTCCGCGCGCCGTGCGTGGGCGGATGCGCCCGACAGCGACGAAATCCTCCACGGCCTTCTCACGGCGGCTAAGACGGGCCTCCTGGCCTGGCTGGAGGACCGAGCGTTCACGACCGCCGAGGACGGCACCAAGACGCCCATCGCGCCCGGTGAGTCGTGGCGAGTCGCGCACTGGATGCAGGCGCGAGCGATGTGGCAGGCCGGGCGGGTCAACCGCGACGGCGACGCCATGGGCTTCGAGTCGGAGGCCATCGCGCTCTTCCCGCTCAACCGCGATATCAAGCACCTGCTCATCCCGAAGTCGAGAATCCCGAGGTTCCGATGAGCGCCCGCAAGGCGGTGGCCGACGCCATCACGAAGCACCTGCCGAAGGCCTGGACTATCAAGCCTCACCTCTTCAGCGTGGACAACCTCCGCCAGCCGGTGGTGATGGTCGAGACCGTCGAGTACACCCGCGCCACCAGCGACAAGGGCGCGCCCATCGACCGACTGCATCGGCACGACCTCGTGCTCCACGTGCTCGTGGCAGAGACCGCGCCGGAGAAGCGCGCTGACGCCATCGAGAGCGCCGCGGACCGAGTGGTCGAGGCGCTGGAGAAGGTCGCTCAGGACAAGTCGGCGGTGGCCCTTCAGTGGGGTCAAGCGACGTTCGACGTGACCGAAAACTTCCCGTCAGCGGACATCACCGTGACGACCTACCTGCCGCACGACTATCCCGCAGTTCCGACCAAGTAAGGAATCTCGAAATGGCCAAGATCGACGTTCAGACGATCGTTCTGGAGGAGGGCGTCTTCACCCTCGGATCGAACGACTACAGCATCCCGGTGACCTCGTGCACCCTCACGCCCTCGGGCGGCTCGGTACTGCGAGCCAAGGGGATCGGCGGCATCCGCCAGGCCCGGCTGACGAAGGACGACTGGAGCATCGCTCTCGACGTTCTCCAGGACGTGCTGACCGAGAACTCGCTCACCAACTACACGTTCGACCACGAGGGCGAAATCGAGGAGTACACGTTCACGCCCGTGGACGGAGGCCCCTCGTACACCGGCCATGTCGTGCTTCGACCGACCGTCATCGGCGGATCGTCGGAGGGCATCCTCTCCGCGTCCGTCACCTTCGAGTGCGTCGAGAAGCCGACCAAGGTCGCGCCCACGCCCTGACCTCCACCTCTCGACCTCGGGAAGGAGGTCCGCCGTGAAGATCGGCTACAACGTCAAGCCACTGCTCGCCGCGGGCCTCCTCCTAAAAGGCATGGACCGTGAGGTCTCCACGCAGATCAACAAGGCCACCAAGATCATGATCGGCCCGGCGTGGAAGCAGGCGGTCACCGAGCACGCGCAGACGCGGCAGGAGCAGAGCATCCTGGCCCGCACGGCGAAGGTGGACGTGAAGAACTACGGCGTGATCGTGCGCGCCGGAGGCGGCACCAAGCGGCTCCGCGGTGGCCTGCCTAACAACGCGCTCGCGCGGCAGGTCGAGTTCGGCTCGCTCCGCCGTCCGGTGAAGGTCGGAGCCTCCCGCCGTGCCCGGGCCTACACGCGCCGCATGGGCGCTCAGTTGCCCTACCGCCGCCGCGAGGGGCCGTTCTACAAGGCCGTCGCGGACGTGGCTCCGCGCCTCGCCGCGCTCTGGGCGCAGACCACCGTTCGATCCTTCTGGGAGGTGTTCAAGTAAATGGCCAACGGCGAACTGAAGTTGCCGATCACCGGCGATAACAAGGACTTCCTGAAGGCCGTGAAGGGCGCCGGTGACGGTGCCGAGGACCTGGCCGACAGCCTCTCCGACCTCGGTCGCTCCGGGTCTCGCGACCTGGACCGGGTGACGGACTCGCTCGATGACGTGAGCGACCACGCCAACATCCTCAGTGATGACTGGGACAAGGTGGGCCGCGATGCAAAGGCGTCGGGCCGTCAGCAGGAAACGGCGCTGGAGAAGGTCGAGCGCGAGGCCCGCGAGACCCAGCAGGCCGCCGAGAAGATCGGTGACGGCTTCGACACCGCGCGCCGGGAGTCGGAGCGCTTCTCGCGGCAGAGCGGCGACGACCTCAGCAAGACCAAGCAGACCGCCGCCGAGTTCAAGAGCGAGGTGTCGCAGAACATCGGCGAGACCTTCTCGTCGTTCCGCGGTGACCTGGCCGACCTGCCGCAGATCGCGCAGGACACCTTCGGCGGTCTCGCCACGAGCATCGGTCCGCTCCTCGGTCCCGCGGGCATCATCGCATCCGTGGCCGGTGCCGCGGGCCTGGGCCTCATCGCGGGTGCGATGGAGAACAACGGCGAGCAGACCGCGGCCTTCAAGGAGAAGGTCGCAGACCTCACGGACGCCCTGATCGAGGCGGGCGACGCCGGGCTCAGCATCGACTACGTGGCGGGCGCTCTCCGCGACCTCGCCACCGCTACGGGCGAGAACGAAGACTCCCTCGGTGACCTGTACGAGTCGTACCGGAAGTCGGGCCTTAGCGGCGTCACGTCGTTCAAGGATGTCGCGAAGGCCGTCGTCGGCGCGGGTGGCGACTACGGCAAGTTGATCGAGAAGCAGGAGACCTACCTCCGCTCGCTCCGCGACGAGAACGGCATCGCCTCCGCGGGTGGCTACGCGGTCAAGCAGGCCAACTCCGACAAGATCGACGCCACTCAGAAGATCATCGACAAGTTGAAGGAACAGCAGGGCGTGGCTGAAGAGGCCGCGCTCGCTGAGCAGGCCTACGCCGCCTCCGGAGCCGAAGCGCTCCAGCAGAAGGCGGACATTCAGGCCAGCGCCTCGGACGCCATCGCCTCGGGCTACGACGAGGTTCGCCAGGCCGCCGCCGACGCCGCGACCGCCGAGGATGGCGCGTTCGACGTGCAGAAGTACCTGAGCGCCGTGGAGGCGCAGAAGGTCGCTGTCGGCGCATTCAAGACCAACCTCGCCTCGATGAAGTTGACCCCCGAGGAGTGGGAGAACTTCTTCGCTCTGGATGACACCGTTCAGCAGAACCTGGCCTCGGCCTTCGCTACCGGCTCCGACGACCTGAAGGCGCAGATCGCCTCCTCGCTCGATGACGCGGGTAGCAAGGGCGGGTCTCAGGCCGCGGTGAAGTTCGACTCGTCTTTCAAGCCGAAGGACAAGGACGTGAAGGTCAACGTCACCACGCCAAGCGCCGCGACCGCCAGCGCTGACCTCGACAAGGTGGCGAAGAAGCGCGAAGCCGAAATCGAGGCGAAGAGCACCGGGAAGGCGAAGGCCAATGCTGACCTCGACGCGGTGGCCGCCGACCGCACGGCCAAGATCAAGGCCTCCGTGGACCTGAGTGCGGCTCAGACCGCCATCGACACCTTCGTGAACAAGAAGCGCACCATCACGGTCACCGCGAAGGCCGTTGACCAGTACGGGAGGCAGTTGTGACGACCAGCGTCTCGGACGGCGTGAGTCAGGCGCTCTCCTTCGACCTCACGACGGCCTACTCCGTGGACCGTCCCAGCCGGATCATCGTGCACGACATCATCGGTTCGCCCGACCCTGCCGTCACGCTCCAGCCCGCGGGGCTCCGCACGGGCCGGTGGCAGGCGATTATCGGCACCGACGACGCCCTCGCCACCAAGTGGGACCTTCTCCTCAACTCGGGCCGGGTGCTCGTGCTCGCGGACTCCGACAAGCCGCGCATCGGCATGGTGTTCGTCGTCACCGACGCCTCCACGCTGTCGCTCGACACGGACGACGGCACGGTCTGGCTCATCGAGTTCGGCTTCCAGGAGGTGGCTCGATGACATCGGCCATCGTGAAGCCCACCATCACCGCGAAGGTGCTCGGGCTCAACTGGACCAAGGCCGCATGGGAGGAGCCGGTCACCGTCGAGGCGGGCCACTGGACCAAGCAGGCCCCGGTGCCGGAGTACGTCCTCGACGTGCCCGCGCACTGGGAGGTCGTGACTCCCGCATACACGGAGCACGTGCCCGCAATGCGAACCGACTTCAACGGTCTGGAGACGGCGAGCGACTGGCCTCGGTTCACGTCGGCTTCGTACTTCTACCCGCCGTACGACGAGAACGGCGACCCGACCGGGGCCGACCCGCAGGTCACCTACCCGACTGCCGCCGCCTACGAGGGGAAGCGCGGCGCGCTCATCGACTTCGACAAGGGCGGCGGCGCGGCGCTCCAGTTCCGCATGAAGACCGACCGAGGGAACCGCGTCTATCGGTTCTCGGCTTGGTTGCTCAACATGTCGGGTGCGGCGACCGTGTTCGTGGAGCCGGACTACAACGACATCGTGCTCGCGCCCGGCGTGTGGACGCAGGTCTCCTACGAGCGCTCGGTCGAGGACATCGAATACAACTACTTTCAGGTCAACATCGAGGCCGCGGGTGACGCCCTGATCGCGGTCGATGCGATCCGAGTCGATGCCGTCGCGTACGACGTGGAGCACGAGGAAGTGCGCGTGTGGGTGCCCGACAAGGGCCACACGATCTACCACCAGCGCAACGACATCTGGACGCCGCCGACCGTGCTCCCGGGCGCGAAGCACGCCGCCAGCGCTCAGACCGAAGTGGTGCTGAAGGTGAAGGACGGCTCGGTCCGCCTCGACAAGTCGCGGGCTCCCTACGGCGAGGTCAGCCTCACCGTGGCTCAGCCCGAGCAGGCGGCGCTCGACGTGCTCGACCCGCGCGTCAACCGCGGGAAGCGCCTCCAACTGACGATCACGCAGGACTGGGACGCGCCCAACGACTTCACGCAGACCCGCACCTTCGACCTTCTGTTCCACGCCCGCACGACCAACCCGGACACGGGCGAACTCGTGCTCATCGCGCGGACCGACGAGGCCCTTCTCATCGACCAGATGATCGGCGGGACCTCCATCGACATGACGTATGCGACGGCGACGGACCTCCGCGCGCTCGTGGGCGCGGTCCTGGCGACGTTCTCCGCGACGCTGGAGGCGGGCACGCTCACCTCCGACATCACGCGGACGGCCAATGCCACCAACCTCATCGCGAACCCTGCCGTGCGCGGCGGCCCGGACTCGTGGAGCGCGAACTCCAGCAACGCCACCGTGACCCGCCAGACCTCCGGCATCGGAACCTCACCCGTGCCCGGCATCACAACCTTCGTGCGCGCCACCTTCACCGGAGCGAGCGCCACCGGGCTCTACTACGTGGGCGACTCGCAGACCTCGGGCACCAACTACCTCACCAACGTCCAGCCGGGAAAGGTCTACCGAGCCACCGTCTGGGTGCGCGCGAGCGTGGCGAAGGTCATGAGCCTCCGTTTCCAGTTGCGGACCGGGAACAACGGCGCGCTCTTGCCGACTGAGGTCGGGCCGACCGTCAACCTGACCGCGAACACCTGGACGAAGATCACGCACACCTTCCAGGTGCCCGCGACGGCCACCGTGGTCGGCACCTACGTCTATCAGAACGGCGGCTCCAACTGGGCCTCCGGGCAGACCTTCGACGCCACCGCCTGGATGTTCACCGAGGCCACGGGCGTCTACGACGATCAGTATTTCGACGGCACCACCGGCCTCGACACGACGCACTACGTGCTCGCCTGGACCGGCACGCCGGACGGAAGCACCAGCACCCGCACGCGTCTCGACAACCGCTCCGCTGACAGCCTCCTCCGCAAGCCCGGCACGAAGGTCTGGGACTGGCTCAACGCCATCGTGCAGGCCGCGGGCCTCCGGCTCTTCTGCGACGACAAGCGCAAGTGGCGGCTCGTGAACAACGCCTATGCCGTCGATGGTGTGATCCGCATGGCGCAGGCCGTCAACCTCACCGACGCAAGCGACACCGTGGACCTCGGAGCGACCGACCCGGGGCCGCAGGGCATCGGCGCTGTGCCCGGCTACGCGGACCACGTGGTCGTGCGCTACTCGTGGATCGACCGAGCCACCGGCCAGCAGATGGAGCAGTACGACAGCGCAGGCACTCAGCCGGGCCTAGGAGCCCTCATCGAGGTCGATGCGCCCTTCCCTGGCTCCGGGCTCGCCGCCGCCGCTCTCGCGCGCGCACAGGGCCGCGGACGGGTGCTCGACCTCGCCAGCCTCTCGGACCTCAACACGACGCCCGGGAACGACCTCATCGCGACGATGCCGGGTATCCCGGCGCAGGTCGGCAAGGTCGCATCCGTGGAGTTCGACCTCACCGACAGCACGATGCGCGTCGGCTCCGAGGGACTGATCGACACCCCGCCCAACGCCTGGCTCTTCGCGCTCGGCACCTGGAGCGCCGCAACCGGTTCGTGGGCGCAGGCCACGGGCACCAACTGACCTAGGAGGACATCATGGCGAACGGCGACAAGGCGGCGGCGAAGGGCTGGGCGACGGTCCCGAGCACGCGCGCGCACAGCACCGGCTACGACGACATCAACGGCGTGCTCGACCGCGTGGCTGACGAGCAGGACCGCGCGAAGACCGAGGAGGCCAAGAAGTCCGACAAGGCTGACTCGATCATCTCCACCAGCACGCCACCGGTCCGCAACAACGCGGTCTGGTTCAAGCCGGTGGGCTGAGATGGCCTATTCGCAGGGGTTCGGCGGCAACGGAGGCTCTGCCTTCTCCGGCTGGCCGACCGTCATCTACTCCGGTCCCATCGGTCTGCCCGGACCCGGGCGCGCGATGGCGAACGGCTCCACCGGGTGCCTCCTGGCGCTCCAGGGGACCAACGTGTCGGGCGGTGGTGCCTCGGTCTCTCTCGCGGGCTCCACGGGCCAGTGGGTGGGCGTGAACGGCGGCTCCGCGAACCTGGAGGTGCGGCACTCCGGCACCACCAACTTCGGGCGCGGTGGAGGCGGCTCGACCAACGACGGGCACACGACCTGGAGCGGCACCATCGGCGGCTCCTACCTGTGGAGCCAGGCTCCGAGCGCCCCGAACGTCTACGCCGCCGCGAGCCCGGTGACGGGCCAGGCCAACTTCACGTTCTCGGGCTCGACCGACGACGGCGGCCACGGCATCTACGCCTGGCACTACCAGTTGTCCTACTCGCCGAACTTCTCCACCCTCATCACCTCGGGCGACACGACCAGCGGCAACCCGTCGTTCTCGGGCCTCACGCCCGGCGCGGTGGTCTACTTCCGCGTCGCCGCACGGAACTACCACACGGACGCCTACGGCACGGTCGGCGGTTGGAGCAACACCGGCGCCGTGCGCGTGCTCTCGGGCGTGCGCGTGGCCGTGGGCGGCGTGTGGAAGGACTGCGAGGTCTACGTCGGCGTCAACGGCGCGTGGGTGCCCGCCGAGGTGAAGGTCGGCGTCGATGGCCAATGGAAGGGCCTCCAGTAGCAGGGCGTCGCCTGACCGTCACTCCGTGAGGTGTTCTCGACGTGCCCGTATCGTGCCCGATTTCTAGGCACGTTCTGCCATCATGGGGGAGCGACTTCCCTTTGATTTCAGGAATCCTGCCCGAAGTTCACGATTCTGGCACGATCACCCCCGAACGGGATTTCGCGCCTCCGGCCGATGTTTGGATGGTCCGGTGCCGCTTCTGAACGACATCCGCTCCGCTCGTCGCGTGCTGCGCAACATCCTCCGTTCGCGTGCCACGCGGCGCGAGATCGCGCAGCGCTCGGGCGAGTTCCCCCGGCCGCGGCCGAACTCGATCGACGTGGCCGTGTACTTCGCCGACACCCGCACGAACCTGTACCAGATCCGCCAGTGGTACGCGCCGCTCAAGGAGCTCGCCGCGACCCATCCGGTCGCGATCATCACCCGCAGCCCTGGCGCCGCCCTCACGATCAACGAGGAGTCGGGGCTGCCGGTGCAGTACCTGCGCAAGGTGACCGAGCTCGAGTCGTTCGTCGACGAGCAGCAGATCAAGGTCGTGCTCTACGTCAACCAGAACACGAAGAACTTCCAGATGTTCCGCTACAGCCGCATGTGGCACACGTTCATCAACCACGGCGAGTCGGACAAGATGTACATGACGACGAACCAGTTCAAGGCCTATGACTACGCCCTCGTCGCCGGTCCCGCCGCGATCCAGCGCCTCTCGCGCAAGCTGTGGGACTTCGACGTCGACAAGAAGGCGATCGAGATCGGCCGCCCGCAGGCTGATCACTTCGCTGGCAGCACCCCGTACCCGCACGACGACCGCATCGTCGTGCTCTACGCGCCCACCTGGGAGGGCGACCGCCCGTCGGCGCTCTACGGCTCGGTCGCCTCGCACGGCGTCGCGCTGGCGGATGCGGTGCTCGCCTCGCCCAGCCACCGCCTGATCTACCGCCCGCATCCCCGCAGCGGCGTGCTCGACCCGGCCTATAAGGCCGCGAACGAGAGGATCATCGCGGCGATCGCGGCGGCGAATCAGAAGGATGCGGCCGCCCACCACGTCTTCGACGACGGCCCTGAGATGGGCTGGCAGCTCGCCGCCGCCGACGTCGCGCTCACCGACGTCTCGGCGATGGTCTACGACCGCCTCGCGACGGGCAAGCCGATCATCGTCACCCGCCCGCTCGCCCCCGAGGCGGACGTCGACGAGAACGGCTACCTCGGCTCGGCCGAATGGCTGTACGCCGACCGGGCCGGCGACGTGCTGGGGGATGTGGATCGCGTGCTGCGCGACGCCGAAGCCCAGGAGACGCTCGCGCACTGGTCGGCGCACCACTTCGGCGACACGACCCCGGGGTCGGCGACCCGCCGCTTCCATGCGGCCATCAACCACCTCGTCGCCGAGTGGGAGCGCCACGCGGCGCTGCACGCGGCCGACGGTCCCGACCGCGACAGCGGCGACCCCCTCGACGACGAGGACGACGAGGAAGGCGAGCCCGCGACGGGCGACTGACCCCGCGACTCCGCTCGGCGGAACGCACCGCGCGGGTGATCGGACTCCGTAGACGGTGATCGGTCGCTAGCTGTCGCCATCCGTGTCGGAGAGCGACAGTTGGCGACCGATCACCTTTTGATCACGTCGTGGACGCCGCGGCGGGGTCGTCGGGGATGTTCAGCGGCGGCAGGGAGTCGACCAGGTCGACGGTGCGCAGGCTCACGGTCACGATGCGCTGGATGAGCTCGAGGATGTAGCGCGGGTTCCCGTGCTCCTCGCCCCACTTGTTGGCGTCGTTGACGATGCCGGACGCCTTGTCGGTCTTCACCCGGTACCGCTCGAGGATCCAGTCGAGCGCCGACCGCGAGCCGAGCTTGTACTCCTGCGCCTTCTCGGGGATGCCGGTGAGCGTCACGTGCTCGTTGTAGATCACGGTCGTCTTGTCGGCGCCGCGCTTGCCGCCGTACTTCATCTGCGTCACGAGCAGGTGCTCGTCATCGGCCGGGACGCCGTCCAGCTCGTAGAGCTCGGCCTCCTCGTAGCCGATGTGCAGCTCCATGAGCTCCTTGCCGGCGTTCGCGAAGGACCAGAAGTCGCCGACCTTCGGGATGCGCGGCAGCGTCCGCTTGAGATCGGCGGCGAAGCGGGTGCGGTACTCGGGGGAGTGCAGCACGCCGTACACGAAGTGGAAGATGTCGTCCTTCGTGATCGCTGCGTCGTAGTCGCGCCGGTACTCGGCGAGGATCTCGTCGGTCACGTTGTCGATCGGATCGCTCGCGCCGAAGACATCGAGTTCGCCCTCCGCAGGTTCGGGGGTCCGAAAACGGACAACCGCCTGAGCCGAGTCCAGCGTGTGAAGATCGATCGGAAGATCGGTGGCGACGCAGCAGAAGTCGAAATGCGAACTCGGTGAGGTGACCACGATCGCGCGGTTCGAATCCGTCATCTGACGGGTGAGGCGGCTCGGGCTCTCGTTCAGTGTCCGGTCGACAAAGAGCAATTCGCGGTTGAAAGGACGGTAGAGAACTTCACGGAGCGCCTTTCGCGTCGGGGATTGCAGCCTGACCGCCCCATCAGCAGCCCGGACCAGCTTGCGACTCCAGCTGATGCGCTTCGGATCGCGCTCGAGTTCCAGCGCGCCGGCTCTCGTTCGCTCTTCGACCTGGCGGTTGTACTCGGAGATCAGCCGTCCGACCTGCGCGAGCACGTCAACGGCCGACTTGGAGTAAACCCATGCGTCTCTGTTGGTTGCGGTGCCCATTCCGTATTGGCCGATCAGACCATCGGGGTCGGATCGAGTCTCGCCCATTGCGCTCATCGAGCTGAACTGGTCAGTGCGCTGATCCAGCCAGTCGCCCGATTGGTTCGGGACGATAGTCGCAGTCGCGAGAGAACGAATACTCGCATTCCTGAGCTCTGCCAGCTTCTCTCCGACGCTCGCGTTATCGACGCTCTGGCCGTAATGAACTGATCCTCGCTCGCCTCCGTGCGAAACGAGTACGGTGACCGCCACCCCGACTCGAACTCCGAAGACATTGCCGCCGGCTCCTGGGCCGGGTTCTCGGGTGGCTCCTCGCAGATTGAAGACGTAGATCTCGTCGAACTCGTCCACGAGCGCCTTCCGGAACCCGTCGGCAGAGTTCCCGGACAGGAATCCGCTGTTCGTCACGAACGCAACGATCCCGGGTTTCGCGACCCCATCGCTCGCCCACCGGAATGCCGAAACATACGCGTCGTACATCGACTTCGAGAGCGTCGCGGCAGAGCCAGACACGTATGTCTCGTCGATCCGTGATCTCAAGGTCGGATAGCGAAGGTTCTGGTTGTCCTCATTGGCTGAGGTCTGTCCGACGGCCCACGGCGGGTTGCCGAGAACAATTGACATCGGTGTCGACTGCTGCTTGACGACGACCTCGTTGTTCTGCTCGAACACGCCCTCGGCATCCAGCTGGTCGCCGTCTTCCGTGTTCTGGAACGTGTCGGTCAGGGCGATGTGCGGGAAGGCGACGTAGTTGCCGCCCATCCGCGAGCGGTACGCCTGCTCCAGGTTCGCGGCGGCGACGTAGTAGGCGAGCAGATTGATCTCGTTCGCCCACAGCTCGTTGCGGAACTTGTGGGGGAGTGCGTGATCGGGCATCAGCTCCTTGTCCAGGATCAGCTGCGCGAGGAACGTGCCCGTCCCGGTGAAGGGGTCGAGGATGTGCACGCCCTCGTCGGCGAGACCCTTGCCGAAGTGCTCGCGCGAGAGCTCATCCACGCTGCGCAGGATGAAGTCGACGATCTCGTTGGGTGTGTAGACGATGCCGAGCCGCTCGGAGGCCTTCTTCATCGCCAGGCGGAAGAAGCGCTCGTAGAGCTGCTTGAGGAAGCGCTGCTTGCCCTGCGCGTCGGTGATCTGGCCCACGCTGCGGCGCACGCCGGCGTAGAAGTCGGCGAGCTCCTTCGTCTCCGAGTCGACGTTGGTGTCGGCGAGGGCGTCGAGCATCCGCCCCATCGCTGCGGCGACGGGGTTGTTGTCGCGGAAGCTGAAGTCGTCGAAGAGGATCTCGAGTACCGGCTCGGTGATGATGTGCTGCGCGAGCATGTCGAGCGCGTCGCCCTCGGTGATGCTCTCGTTGAGGTTGGCGCGCAGCCCCTTCACGAAACGGTCGAACTCGCGGCGGATGCCAGCCTTCGTGTCGAGCAGCTGGCGGATGCGGGCGCTCTGCCGCGTCGCGATCTCCGCCACGTTGACGGCCCAGTTCTCCCAGTACTCGCGCACGCCGACCTTGCGCACGAGCTTCGCGTAGATCGCGTCGTTCCACTCCTCGCCGAGCGGCGTGAAGTCGAGCCGCTGCTGCGTCGAGCTCCCCGTGCTCTCGTCGCTGTCGCGGTTGGGCGCGAAGTCCTTCATCGCGATGACCTGCACCTGGTCGCTCTTCGTGCCGCCGGGGTTCAGTCGGATGGCTTCGACCGTCGCCGCGAAGCGGTCGTCGTGGGCGCGCAGCGCCTGCAGCACCTGCCACACGACGCGGAAGTTGTCGTTGTCGTCGAGTGCCTCCTCGGGCGTCGACCCTGCGGGGATCGCGATCGGCAGGATGACGTAGCCGTAGTCTTTGCCCTCGGCCTTGCGCATGACGCGACCGACGCTCTGCACGACATCGATGTGACTGTTGCGCGGATTGAGGAAGATGACCGCGTCGAGCGCCGGCACATCCACGCCCTCGCTGAGGCAGCGCGCGTTCGTGAGGATGCGCGTCTCGTTCTTGGTGATCGCGCCCTTCAACCAGTCGAGATGCTGTGTGCGCTCGAGGATGTTCATCGAGCCGTCGACGTGCTGCGCCTGCATCACGAGGTCAGCGGCGCGTCGAGGGACCGCCGTCGACAGCGCGGCGTTGCCGTCGAGCATCTGCTGCACCTGCTGCGACGCCTTGATGTTCGTCGCGAACGCGACCGCGCGACGCATCGGAGCCCGTGACGCCTCGTCGAGTCCCTCGACCGCGGTCTTCGAGAGCGCCTTGTAGATGCCGGCGACGCGCGCGGCGTCGGGGATGTTGAGTTCGCTCCCGGCGAGAGCGAACTGCTTCTGGAAGCTCTCGTTGACGGCGTCCTCGCTGACCGCGAGCACCAGCACCTTGTAGTCGCTGAGCAGGTTCTGCTCGACGGCGGTGCCGAAGCCCAGCTTGTGGAAGACCGGGCCGAAGACCTCCACCCGGTCCATGCTCGCGACCTCGACCGAAGCCTCATCGGCCTTGCGCTTCGCGGACTCGCCGTAGAGCTTCGGCGTGGCGGTCATGTAGAGGCGCTTGTCGGCGCGCACGAAGGTGTTGTCGTGCACGCGCACGAAGTCGGAGCGCTTCTCCTCGATCTCGATGACGCCCGCCGTGCGGTGCGCCTCGTCGCAGAGCACGAGGTCGAAGTCGACGAGCCCGGCCTCCTGAGCGGCGTGAACGACGCCGATCGACTGGTAGGTCGAGAAGAACACGGTCATCGTCTCGGGGCTCGTCGGAGTCGCGAGCGCGGCGATGAGCTGCTCGGCGTTCGTCGTGGCGCCGATCTCGAGGTCGCGCAGCCGCAGGTCCTCCGCGTTGCGGCCGACCTGGTTGTCGGAGCAGATCGCGAAGCTGCGGATCGGCAGCTCGGCTTCCTGCGTCCACTCCGTCAGCGTCTGGGCGAGCAGCGCGATCGACGGCACGAGGAACAGCACCGACCCGCCGGAGCCCACCACGCGCTCGGCGATGCGCAGACCGGTCATCGTCTTGCCGGTGCCGCAGGCCATGATCAGCTGCCCGCGATCGCTCTCGCCGAACCCGGTGATGACGTCGCCGAGCGCTTTCACCTGGTGGTCGCGCAGCTGCTTCCGCTCGCGGAGCCCGACGCGGTCGGGATCGCTGAATCGGTAGGTCGACCAGTCGACGCGGGAATCGTCGAGCGTGCTGAGCCCGATGCGCTGCACCGGGATCTGCTGCGCCTCGAGTGCGTCTTCGGCGTGCTTCGACCACTTCGCGACCGTGCTGACGATCAGGCGGCGCGTGAACGGCGTCTTGCCGGAGGCGGTGAAGAACGAATCGATGTCGCCCTTCTGCAGGTAGTAGCTCTCGGCGTAGAACTTGCACTGGATCGCCCAGACCTCGCCCGACGGCGAGACGGCGACGAGATCGATCCCGGTGTCGACCTTGCCGTCGCGTCCGGGCCAGTCGTTCCAGAGCCAGACCGTCTCGAGCTGCGCGCTCCAGTAGGGGTCCTCTTCGAGGAACTTCTTGACCAGGCGCTCGAAGTAGAGGCCCTTGGTCCTGGTGTCGGGCGCGATCTGCGCGTACTCGGCCAACAGCTCACGGATCGTGGTCACGCTCGTTCCCCCTGCGACGGAGGCGGGTCGGGTCTCGATGAGACATGCTCCGTGCGTGATGCATTAAAGCATCACGCGTTCTAGATCTCGTCTCCTGTGCTGGCGGTCGATAGGCATGACGCATGCCCACCGGATCCGCTGCCGCGCGCCTGCTCGGCGAGCGCATCCGGATCGAGCGGATCCGGGTCGGCGTGACTCAGATGGAGCTCGCGAATCTCGCCGGACTGAACGTCGCGAACTACGGGCGGATCGAGCGCGGAATCGGCAATCCGAACCTCGACACGTTGGTGCGAGTCGCCCACGTTCTGGGAGTCGAAGCATCCACGCTGATCGCCGGGATCACGGCAGAGCACCTGCCGAAGAAGAACGCTCCGTACTCCGCAGCCGATTTCGTCGCCGAGCGCGGTCGCCGCCGCGGCTGAACTAGAAGACGATCCGCCAGAGGTACTCGGAGCCGTCGGGCCGAAGCCACCGCACGATGATCGCCGAATCGAGGGCGAGATCGGCGCCGCGCACCTGAACTCGCAGTGCCGTCGCCGGCGGCAGGACGGCGGCGTGCACGAGCGGCATCAGTCCCGCTCCGGTGAGCATGAGCGACACCCCGCGCAGCTTCTCCGGCCCGACGTTGCGCAGCACGATCCCGCGCGTGGTCTCACGATCGACTTCGAACGGGACGAGGTACGGGTTCACGCTTCGGACGGTAGGGAACACGTCTGACGCCGGACCGAATCCTGTGCAGAACACGCGGTCGGCGGTGCTGTGGAGGGGGATGTTCCCTTCGTTTCAGCGGGTCGGCTCGGTGCGCGCGGCGCCCTCGCTGCTCTGCTCGACATCGGCGTCGGGCTCGCCAGCGCCCCGGCGTCGCCAGTCGATCACGTGGGTGCCACCGAGGATCCCCGCGCCGGCGACGTCGTCCGCCGCGGCAGCCGCATCGGCGCGCCGACGACGGGGGAGCGGCAGGCGGGGACGGCGGTCCTCTCCGGGCGCCACCACGCGCGGCTCGAGCTCGGCCGGGAACACGACCGGCGCCGGGCCGAAGGCCGTGCGCGACGAGGTCACGACCTTGCGGCCGAGCAGGTGACTGCCGGTGCCGCCGACGACCGCGCCGATGCCGAAGGGCAGCATCCGCCCGACGACGCCGGCGCCCTGCGAGGCGGCGAAGCGCTTGAGGAAGGCTGACTTCAGCCGGTCGGCGACGACGCCGACCGCGCCGCTCGGCAGTGCCGAGGAGACCATCTCGCCCCAGAAGGCCGAGCGGGCGACGCCTGCTCCGGCTGCCTGCCCCGCGAACTGCTTGAGCAGATCCACGCCGCCGCCGCCGAGCATCATCGTCATCACGAGGGTGCGGGCGCGATCCGGATCGGTGACGGGGATACCGTGCACTTCGGTCACCGACTGCGCGAACAGCGCGCTCACTTCGAGGAAGCCGGCGGTCTCGACTCCGGAGAGCGCGATCGAGGCGCCCACGCCGACCGCCGGGATGGCCGACGCCGCGCCGACGGCGGCTCCTCCCGTCGTGACGGCCGCGAGGTAGCGCTTCTCGAGGATCGCGATGACCTCGGCGGGCGAGGCCTGCGGGTGCCGGGAGCGGATGCCGCGGATGTGCGCCAGCACGACCGGACGCTGCACGCTCAGCAGACGGTCGAAACCGGTCGCGAACTTGGGGTGCACATCGCCCTCGGCGGCGCGGCGCAGGGCCTTCGGGGTCGAGTCGGATCGGGGCATGGCGCCAACCTACGTGGCCGCCTCCGGGCCTCGCCGCGTTCCCGGGCGCGACTCAGAAGAGGATCAGCAAGCCGTGTCGCGACCGTTACCGCGGGCGGCGCGCCGCGCGGGAGACGGCCGAGGAGCGCGGCCGGCTCAGGCCTTCTTCGGCGCCGGCTTCTTCGGCCCGTACTCCGCGTTGTAGCGGTCGACGACCTGCTTGATCGGCGCATCCAGTCGCAGCTCGCCCTTGTCGAGGTAGAGCCCGCGGGTGCAGAAGCGCAGCAGATCGCGCTCGCTGTGCGAGACGAAGAAGAGCGTGCGTCCGCTGGCCAGCATCTCCTCGATGCGGGCGTAGCACTTCTCCTTGAAGGCCTTGTCGCCGACCGCGAGCACCTCGTCGACCAGCATGATCGGCTCCTCGAGGCGGGAGATCACCGAGAAGGCGATGCGCACCTTCATCCCGCTCGACAGGTGCTTGTAGGGGGTGTCGACGAAGTCGGCGATCTCGGCGAAGTCGATGATCTCGTCGAACACCGCGTCGATCTCGCGGCGTCGCATGCCGTGCAGCCCCGCGGTCAGGTAGACGTTGTCGCGTACCGACAGGTCGCCGACGAAGCCGCCGGTGATCTCGATCAGCGGGGCGACACCGCCGCGCACCGACACGCTGCCCTCGTCGGGCAGCACGACTTGGGCGACGAGCTTGAGCAGCGTCGACTTGCCCTGGCCGTTGCGGCCGACCACGCCGATCGCCTCGCCGGGGCGCACGTCGAAGGAGACGCCGCGCAGCGCCCAGAACTCGCCGGGACGGTTGCGGCGCTTGCGACCCGACAGCAGATCCTTGAAGCTGCGCCGCGAGCTGCGGTTGCGCTTGAACCGGATGCCGACATCCGACACCCGGATCGCGACCTCCGCGTCGGGGTGCGCCGCACGCGCGGCGGCGGGGCCCGCCACCGAGGAGCTCACGTCGCCCATCAGATCTCCTTCAGCACGGCGGGGAGGCAGCGGCGGAACACGAGCAGTCCGATCATGAGCAGCACCACGGTCATCCCCGCGCTGATCGCGATGGAGAACCAATCGAGCTCCTTCGGGAACAGCCCGGCGCGGTACAGCGACATGATCCCCGTGAGCGGATTGAACGAGCCGATCAGCTCGAAGGCCGGATGCACGCGGCGCAGGTCGTCGAGGCTGAAGATGATCGGCGAGGCGTAGAACGCGAGACGCAGGATGAGCCGAACCGCGCGCTCGAGGTCGCGGAAGAAGACGACCAGCGGAGCCACGATGAGCCCGATCCCGACCGTCAGCACGGCCTGCAGGATGATCGCGGGCACGAAGTAGACCAGCTGCCAGTTCAGCACCGCCGGGTGGCTCGTGAACTGCGAGGCGACGATGAACAGCGCCAGCACCGGCAGGCTCAGCAGGAACTCGATGCCTTTCGAGAGCACGATTCGCGTCACCCAGATCGAGCGGGGGATCGTGGTCGAGCGGATGAGCTTGGCGTCGCGCGTGAAGGCCTTGGTGCTGTCGCCGATCGCGCCCGTGAACCAGGTCCAGGGCAGCAGCGCCGCCATGAGGAAGACGATGTACGGCTCGTGGTTGATGCCGCGCTGGAAGACCTGCGTGAACACGAACCAGTAGATGCCGGCCATGAGCAGCGGGTCGAGGATCGACCACACCCAGCCGAGCGCCGAGGTCGAGTAGCGCACGCGCAGATCGCGCGAGGTGAGCAGCCAGAGCGATCGGCGGTAGCGCGTCGCCGGCGACCAGGTGCGTCCGAGCGCCGTCGCCGTGGTGCTGGTGGTGGTGCTCACAGGGAAACGATAGCGGCGGCCCGCCGAAGCGAGCCGCCGCCGTGCGGCCTTCCTGAGAAGGCCTTCAGATCATCCGTCGCGATCTTCAGACGTCCGAGGTCAGACGAAGAGGTTCGCGCGCTCGAGGTCCTCCGCGAAGTCGACCTCGACCGCGTAGAGGTCGGAGATGTCGACCGGCTCGAAGCGCGTCTTGTCCTGCTCGATCGACAGCTCGATGCCGCGCTCGAAGTAGTCCTGGTCGCCGACCTTGCCGAGCTGGCGGATGAGACCGGCCTTGTCGCGGCTCGAGACGAAGTTGATGCCGACCGCCTCGCCGAGGCCGCCGACGACGGTCTTCGAGAGCTCGTCGATGAAGCCCTCGGCGTCGACCGTGTACTTGACCTCCTCGTCGGAGACCTTCGCGGTGTTGACGCTGACGAAGCTGCGGTCGCCCTCGACCCACTCGGCGGCGCGGATGAGCGCGGCCGGGTCGAAGACCACGTCGCCGTTCATCCAGAGCACTCCGCCGTCCTTCGACGCCTTGAGCGCGCGCAGCAGGCTCTTCGAGGTGTTGGTCTGGTCGTACTGCTCGTTGTAGACGAACTCGGCCTGCGGGAAGGCCTCGACGATGTACTCCATCTTGTAGCCGACGACGATCGTCACCTTGGCCTTCTTGCCGAAGGCGGCGCGGATGTTGTCGAACTGCTGCTGCATGATGGTGCGGCCGTCGCTGAGCTCCGTCAGGGGCTTCGGAAGCGAGCGTCCGAGTCGGCTGCCCATACCGGCGGCCAGGATCACGATCTGCGTGGTCACGTGTGAATTCTCCTCGATCGGGGGTGTCCGAGAGTCGTGAGCGGGAAGTTCGCGGGAGCTGGACTCCTGCGGGTCACCGCGTGTTCGCGTTTCGGCGACCGATTCACGCGGAGTTCACCGCGCCGACTCACATCGGACACCACGTCGTGCTCCGGAAGTTTAGCCAGGCGAACTATCTCCGGTCACGCGCGCCCAGGGTTCTGCGACCTTTTCGTGACCGCTTCGTGATCGGGCGAGACCCGACCGGTCCACCCGTCCGGTCGCCGCGGCGTCGACGGGATGTCACGCCCCGACGCCGTGGGTTTCACTCGGGTACGGCATGGGTAAGGTTGTCAGGTGACGACGAACGAGCCGGCTCCGGACGCCGAGGGCGCCCCCGCTCCGAAGCGTCGCTCGACCTCGCGATCGGCCGCGACATCCTCGTCAGCGAGTCGTTCTCCGAGCGCGTCGCGCACCCCGCGCACGACGCCCGCGCGCTCCCGCTCGACGAAGAAGCCCGCCGCGGATCCTGCCGCCGAGACTCCCGTCGAGGGCGATGGGTCCACCCCGTCGACACCGAGCACGGCCAAGCCCGCCGCCCGCCGTACCACCTCGGCAGCGAAGGCCGCCGCTGCGAAGGGCGCGGCCTCCGGTGCCGGCTCGCGCACCTCATCCACCTCACGCACGCCGGCGAAGAGCGGCACCTCATCGAGCCGCAGCGCGGCGACCAGCCCGCGAACCCGCAAGCCGGTCTCGCGCGCCTACGCGCCGAAGCCGAGCACGGTCGCCGCTGATGAGCGCAGCGGCGCGGCGGCAACCAGCGAGAAGAGCGCCGCGGTCGAAGGGGCCGCTGCTCTCGACGAAGCCGCCGCAGTCGACGAGCCGACGCCGGTCGTGGAGAGCGACTCGGCCGCCGAGGTCGAAGCTCCTGGCGAGACCGAGACGGAGAGTGCCGGCGCGGATGCCGCCGATGCGGAGGCGGAGGCCTCTGCGACCGTCATCCTCGAGGAGGAGATCGGGGCAGACCCCCTGGCATCGACGGGCGAGCCGGGTGAGGATCCTGCTGTGACCGAAGACGCCCCCGTCCTCGAGTCGGTCGCCGACCCCGCCGCCGACACTCCGGAATCCGACGTGCCGACCACCTCGGTGCGCATCGTCGACCCCGCGCCGGTCGAGCAGAGTGCACCCGAGCCCGAGCCCGAGCCCGAGCCCGAGCCCGAGCCCGAGCCCGAGCCCGAGCCCGTCGCGGCGTCGCCCGTCGTCGAGACCGCGCCGCGCGTCGCGCCTCCCGCCTCGCTCTTCGCCGACGAGCCGGTCGCTCAGCGGGAACTGGTGCTCGACCCGAGCATCACGGTCGCCGAGTCGGTTCTCGATGACGTTCTGACCCCGGCGGACGCCGACAACGGCCCCGAGGTCGCCCTGACCGTGCGCGGCCTGACGAAGAGCTTCGGCTCGGTGCACGCCGTCAAGGCCGTCGATCTGACCGTGCACGCGGGCAAGTTCTTCGGCATCGTCGGCCCGAACGGCGCCGGCAAGACGACGACGCTCTCGATGATCACCGGCCTGCTGCGCCCCGACGCCGGCGCGATCGAGGTCCGCGGCGCCGAGGTCTGGGCCGGGCGCCGCGCCCGTACCGACGGCATGGGCGTGCTGCCCGATCGCCTGCGTCTCTTCGACCGGCTGACCGGCGCGCAGCTGCTGCACTACGCCGGCTCGCTGCGCGGCCTCGACCGCGCCACGATCGCGCACCGCAGTCGAGACCTCGCGATCGCCTTCGGGCTGACAGCGTCGCTCGCGCGTCCCGTCTCCGACTACTCGGTCGGCATGACCAAGAAGATCGCGCTCGCCTCGGCGATGATCCATGCGCCCCGGCTGCTGGTGCTCGACGAGCCCTTCGAGTCGGTCGACCCGGTGTCGACGGCGGCGATCATCCGCATCCTCCGTCGTTTCGCAGCGGCGGGCGGCACGGTGGTGCTGTCGAGCCACAGCATGGATCTGATCGAGCGCGTCTGCGACGAGGTCGCCATCATCGCGGAGGGCTCGGTGCTCGCCTCGGGTTCGATGCGCGAGGTGCTCGGCGGCATGTCGCTCGAAGACCGCTTCGTCGAGCTGGCCGGCGGCGCGGGAGCAGTGGAGGGCATGGAGTGGTTGCAGAGCTTCTCCGGCTGAGGATCACGCTGCTCGGCAACCGTCTGCGCACTCCGCGGGGAGCGATCGTGTCCGTCGTGACGGCGCTCGTGTCGATCGCGATCGTGGTCGTCGTGGCGGGCCAGATCGCCGGCCTCGCCGGCGCGAACGACTGGATCTTCCGCCCGGCCGTGACGACCGCCGGCAGCCTCGTGCTCCTGATCGCCCTGCTGCTGCCCGTCGTCACCGCGCGTGACGAGTCGCTGCACGCACGCGGCTTCGTGGGCTACGGGCTCACTCCCGGCTTCCTGTCCCTCGCTCTGCCGCTGACCGACCTGCTGTCTCTGCCGGCCGCGCTGCTGGTGCTGTACACGGTCATCGTCTCGAGCGGATGGGCGGCGGTCCCGGGCGCCGTGGGTGTCGCGGTGGTCTCGGGCGTCGTCCTCGTCATCCTCGGTCTGCAGCTCGTGCGCCTCGGCTCGACCCTGGGCGCCTGGCTCATCCGCCGCGAGCACGGCACCCCGGTGCGCGTCGCGGTCGCGCTGGTGCTCCTGGCCCTCGCCGCGCTGCTGCTCGCCCCGCCGCTCGCCGACCCCCGCTATCTCGGCGCGGCGCTCGTGCCGGTGGGGGCGTTCCTCGCCGTCACGCCGTTCGGGGCGCTGTGGGATGCGCCGGGTCGCATCGCCGACGGCAGTTCGCCCTGGGGAGTCATCCTCATCGGAATCGGCGTCGTCGCCCTGCTCGGGGTCGTCTGGTGGTTCATCATCGGGCGCGAGTTCCACGGTCGCCGGGCACCGCGGTCCGAGGAGGTCGTCGACGACGCCCTCGGCGCCTTCCGTTTCGTGCCGAGCGGTCGGCTCGCTGCGATCACCGCGCGCAGCGCCGCGTACTGGCTGCGTGATCCGCGCTACCGGGTCTCGCTGATCGTGCTGCCCGTGATCCCGCTCGTGACCTTCGTGGCGGGCGTCGTCGGCAAGGTGCCCGCCGAGTACTTCGCGCTGGTGCCGGTTCCGGCGATGCTCGTGGTGCTCGGCTGGGCGACCATGCACAACGACGTCGCCTTCGACTCGAGCGCGGTGTGGAGCCACGTCGTCGCCGGTGTGCGCGGCGTGTGGGACCGGCTCGGCCGCGCCATCCCGCCGTTCGTGATCGGTCTCGTGCTGCTCGCGATCGGTGTGCCGCTGAGCGCACTCGCCGGTGGCGACTGGGCGCTCGTCGCCCCGTTGATCGGCCTCGGCTCGGCAGCGCTGCTGGGCGGGATCGGCGTCTCGAGCGCGGTCTCTGCGCGCTTCCCGTACGCGGCTCCGCCGCCCGGAGCGCAGGGCTTCGAGGCGCCGTCGAGCTCCGGCAGCGGCGCCGGCGCTCAGACGCTCAGCTTCGCGGCGGTGCTGCTCGTGATCGCACCGGCGGCGACGGCCACGGTGCTGTGGCTGCAGCAGGGCGGCGACTGGGACACGATCGCCCTGCTCGCGGGGATCGGGGCCGGGCTGATCGCGGCGGTGCTGGGCATCTGGCTCGGCGGGCGCAGCTTCGAGCGCCGCGGCCCGGAGCTGGTCGCCTTCTCCGTGCGAAACTAGGGCCGTGGACTTCCAGGGCAGAACTCAGGACCCCGACCAGGGCGGCGCCGGCGGCATCGATGTGCTCGACCGCGAGCTCGAGCAGCTGCTCGAGGACGCGCAGCTCGAAGAGGGCGACCACGAGCGCTTCTCCCACTACGTGAAGAAGGAGAAGATCCTCGAGTCGGCGCTCTCCGGCAAGCCGGTCAAGGCGCTCTGCGGCAAGAAGTGGATCCCGGGTCGCGACCCGGAGAAGTTCCCGGTCTGCCCCGACTGCCAGCGCATCTACGAGCGGATGAAGCACTGACCCGCTGATCGTCCGGCGCCGCATGCGCGCCGCGCGAGGAGCCGGGCGTCAGCGGTCGCAGGACGGCCGTGCCGCATCCCGCTCAGCGGTAGACGGTCGGGATGGCGGCGTCGCCGCGGGCGAGCGACTGCGCCTCGACCGGCAGCTCGGCGATCGCGCTGGCGTGGTGCTGTCGCGCCCGGAGCGTGCCCTCTGCGCCCAGCGCGTCCTCGTCGACGACGCCGTCGCGCACGAGGTCGACCAGCAGCATCCGCCCGGCATCCGCGCCGACCGGGGGGTCCTCGACGTAGATCGTCTCCTCGACCGCCACGCCGTCGACGAGACGGCGCACCGGCTGTTTGCGGCCGCCGACGGTCGCCTTCGCCTCGGACTTCTTGCCGACGCTGACCCACGCGCCGTCGCCGTCATGATGGGCGACCAGCTTGTAGACCATGCCGGCGGCGACAGCGCCCGAGCCGGTCACCAGCGCGGTGCCGACGCCGTAGGAGTCGACCGGCGCCGAGCGCAGGCCCGCGATCGCGAACTCGTCGAGATCGTTGGTCACGGTGATCGTCGTGCGCGTCGCGCCGAGTCGGTCGAGCTGCGCGCGCACGGCGGCGACGGTGGGCGCGAGGTCGCCCGAGTCGATGCGCACGGCGCCGAGCTCCGGTCCGGCGACCCGCACTGCCGTCGCGACGCCCTCGGTGATGTCGTAGGTGTCGACCAGCAGGGTCGTGCCGACGCCGAGCGCGTCGATCTGCGCTTGGAACGCCTGCTGCTCGCTGTCGTGCAGCAGGGTGAAGGCGTGCGCGGCTGTGCCCATCGTCGGGATGCCCCACGTGCGTCCCGCCTCGAGGTTGCTGGTCGCGCGGAAGCCGGCGATGAAGGCGGCGCGGGCGGCGGCGACGGCCGAGCGCTCGCCGGTGCGGCGTGATCCCATGTCGGCGAGGGGGCGGCCGTCGGCGGCGGAGACCATGCGCGCGGCGGCGCTCGCCACGGCGGAGTCGTAGTTGAACACGCTCAGTGCGAGAGTCTCGACGATGACCCCCTCGGCGAAGCCTCCCTCGACGACCAGCAGCGGGGATCCGGGGAAGTAGAGCTCGCCCTCGCGATAGCCGTGCACCTGACCGGTGAAACGGAAGTCGGCGAGGAAGTCGACCGTCGGGGCCGACACGACGTTCTCGCGGCGCAGCCAGTCGAGCTCGGCCTCGCCGAAGCGGAAGTCGCGCAGCAGCTCGAGGAAGCGCCCGGTGCCGGCGACCACGCCGTAGCGGCGACCGGCGGGGAGGCGGCGGGCGAACAGCTCGAAGACGCTCGGACGCAGGTGGCGGCCGTCGCGCAGCGCCGCGTCGATCATCGTGAGCTCGTAGCGGTCGGTCAGCAGCGCGCTGGTCATGGGGCGAGCCTAGGACGCGCGGTTCACGGCGCGCACGGTCGGCACGCGGGCGCACTGCGCACGACGGGTGGTCGGCACCCACGCACGCTGCGCACGGCGCGCGGTCCCGCTCGGCGGGCGCCCACCGGCCGACGACTAGGCTCGGACGACGTGACACCCGCTCCCGCGCCCGACGCCCCGATCGGCGTGTTCGACAGCGGTGTCGGCGGTCTGACGGTGGCCCGCGCGATCCTCGACCAGCTGCCGCGCGAATCCATGCTCTACGTCGGCGACACGGCGCACAGCCCCTACGGCCCCAAGCCGATCGCCGACGTGCGCCGCTACGCCCTCGAAGTGCTCGACGACCTGGTCGCCCGCGGGGTGAAGGCTCTCGTGATCGCCTGCAACACCGCCTCCGCCGCCATGCTGCGGGACGCGCGCGAGCGCTTCGAGCAGGGCTACGGCATCCCCGTCATCGAGGTGATCCAGCCCGCGGTGCGCGCCGCCGTGCGCAACACCCGCAACGGCCACATCGGCGTGATCGGCACCGAGGGCACGATCAAGTCGCGCGCCTACGAGGATGCCTTCGCGGCCGCCGCGCACATCCGCCTCACCACAGCGGCGTGCCCGCGCTTCGTCGAGTTCGTCGAGGCCGGCGTCACGAGCGGCCCCGAGCTCTTCGCCGTCGCCGAGCAGTACCTCGCGCCGCTGCGCGACGCCGGCATCGACACCCTCGTGCTCGGCTGCACGCACTATCCGCTGCTCGCCGCCGCGATCTCCTACGTCATGGGCCCCGATGTCACCCTCGTCTCGAGCGCCGACGAGACCGCCGCCGATCTCTATCGCGTGCTCGTCTCGCACGACATCGCCGCGACCGGCGACGCCGCCCCGGCGACGCGCGAGTTCGAAGCGACCGGCGCCGACGAGGTCGGCTTCCGCCGTCTCGCCGCCCGCTTCCTCGGGCCCGAGGTCACGCACGTCGAGACCTTCGAGACCGGCACGATCCCGATCCACCGCATCCCGCAACCGGAAGGACCCCGATGACCGACAGCACCGCAACCGGACCCCGCGCCGACGGCCGCGCGCACGACCAGCTGCGCCCGGTCACGATCGAGCGCGGATGGAGCGAGCAGGCGGAGGGCAGCGCGCTGATCTCCTTCGGCCGCACCAAGGTGCTCTGCACCGCCTCGTTCACGAACGGCGTGCCGCGCTGGCTCACCGGCAAGGGCCGCGGCTGGGTCACCGCCGAGTACTCGATGCTGCCGCGCTCGACCAACGACCGCATGGACCGCGAGGCCGTGAAGGGCAAGATCGGCGGCCGCACGCACGAGATCTCGCGTCTCATCGGCCGCAGCCTGCGGGCCGTGATCGACACCAAGGCGCTCGGCGAGAACACGATCGTGCTCGACTGCGACGTGCTGCAGGCCGACGGCGGCACGCGCACCGCGGCGATCACCGGCGCCTATGTGGCGCTGGCGGATGCGATCGAGTGGGGTCGTGAGAAGGGCTTCATCGGCAAGAAGGCCGTCGCGCTGACCGACTCGGTGTCGGCCATCAGCGTGGGCATCGTCAAGGGCGAGCCGCTGCTCGACCTCATGTACACCGAGGACTCGACGGCCGAGACCGACATGAACATCGTCGCGACCGGACGCGGCCTCTTCGTCGAGGTGCAGGGCACCGCCGAGGGCGCGCCCTTCGACAAGGCCGAGCTCGACCGCCTGCTCGAGCTGGGCCTCGCCGGCACCGCCGAGCTGACCCGCCTGCAGCGCGCCGCACTCGGACTCGAGGGCGACGCGATCGCCGAGGCGCTCGGCCGGATCGGCAGCTGACGATGCAGGTCGTGCTCGCCACGCACAACGCGCACAAGGTCGAGGAGCTGCGGCGCATCCTCGGCGACCGGCTGGGCGAGCACGAGCTCGTCGGCTACGACGGACCCGAGCCGGTGGAAGACGGCGACACCTTCGCGGCGAACGCGCTCATCAAGGCGCGGGCGGCGGCCGAGCACACGGGTCTGCCGGCGATCGCCGACGACTCGGGGATCGCGGTGGATGCGCTGGGCGGCGCTCCCGGCATCCACTCGGCGCGGTACGCCGGAACCCGCGACGACGGCGACAACCTGCGCCTGCTGCTGACGAACCTCGCGGGGATCGCCGACCGGCGCGCCGCATTCGTCTGCGCGGCGGCCTTCGTGCTGCCGGGCGAGGGCGGCACGGTCGAGCACGTCGAGGAGAGCCGCTGGCCGGGCGATGTGCTGGAGGCGGCAGCCGGCGTCGGCGGCTTCGGCTACGACCCGATCTTCCGACCCGAGGGCGAGACGCGCAGCGCCGCCGAGCTCACGGCCGACGAGAAGAACGCGGTGAGCCACCGTGCGCAGGCCTTCGGCGCCCTGATCGGATTCGTGCGCTCTACCCTGGACGCGTGAGTCCGGCCAGCAGCGAGCACGGCGCGACGCGGGTCTCCCGCACGCCCAGTCAGGTCGTCGAGGACTACCTCAAGGTCATCTACGGCCACACCGAGTGGCAGCACGAGCCGATCACCCCGAAGCGTCTGGGGGAGCGACTCGGCCTCGCGCCGTCGTCGGTCACCGAGACCGTGAAGCGACTGACGGCGCAGGGCCTCGTCGAGCATCCTCGCTATGGCGCGATCGCGCTCACCGCGGCGGGGGAGGCCGAGGCGCTGCGCATGGTGCGACGCCATCGCCTCGTCGAGACCTGGCTCGTGCAGGAGTACGGCTACGGCTGGGACGAGGTGCACGACGAGGCCGAGGTGCTCGAGCACGCGCTGAGCGACCGGATGCTCGACCTCATCGATGCGCGACTGGGGTATCCCGAGCGCGACCCGCACGGCGACCCGATACCCGATTCCGAGGGCGCGGTGCCGGCGACGCGGGGCTTCCTGCTGGCCGAGCTGACCCGCGGGGTCGTCGGCGTCGTCACCCGGATCAGCGACGAGGATCCCGCGGTGCTGCGCGAGCTGACCGCACGGGGGATCGGCCTCGATTCGTCGGTGCGCGCGGGCGACGTGTCGATGGATGCGGAGAACGCGGTCTGGGTGGTCGTCGACTCGCCGGAGTGATAGTTTCGGCGCACCGAAATCATGATTTTGGTCGACCGAAAGATCTGCGAGGCCCGATGAGCTCCGACACCCGTGCCCCCTCGACGGCGGAGGAGGGCGACCGCGCGCGCCACGCCGGCGGCACGGCTGGCGCGACCGGCGGGTCCGGCGCGCGCGGCGCGGCCTCGACCGGCCGGCTGATCCTCCTGCTCGGACCCGCGCTCGTCGCCGGGGTCGCCTACCTCGACCCGGGCAACGTCGCCAGCAACATGAGCGCCGGCGCCCGCTACGGCTACCTGCTGGTCTGGGTCGTCGTCGGGGCCAACCTCATCGCCTGGCTCGTGCAGTACCTCTCGGCGAAGCTCGGGCTCGTCACCGGCGAGAGCCTGCCCAGCATCCTCGGGCAGCGCCTCCGCTCGCCCTGGGCCCGCCGCGCCTACTGGCTGCAGGCCGAGGTGGTCGCGATGGCGACCGACGTGGCCGAGATCGTCGGCGGCGCGATCGCGCTCAACCTGCTCTTCGGGTTGCCGCTGCTGGCCGGCGGGTTCATCACCGGCGCCGTCTCGCTGCTGCTGCTCGCCCTGCACGGGTCGGGCCGGGGGCGGTCGTTCGAGCGCATCGTGATCGGGCTCGTCGCGATCATCGGCATCGGGTTCTGCGCCGGGGTGGTCGTCGCGCCGCCCTCGGCGGGCGGCGTGCTCGCCGGACTCGTGCCGCGCTTCGCCGACGCCGACTCGGTGCTGCTCGCCGCATCCGTGCTCGGCGCCACCGTGATGCCGCACGCCATCTACGCCCACTCGGCCCTCACCCGCGACCGGTTCGGCGCCGTCGAGCCGGCTCGACTGCCGCGGGTGCTGCGCGCGACGCGCATCGACGTGACCGTCGCGCTCGCGATCGCCGGCACGATCAACGTCGCGATCCTCGTGCTCGCCGCCGCGACCCTGCAGGGCGTCGGCGGAACCGAGACGCTCGAGGGCGCGCACGCCGCGCTCCGCGACGCGCTCGGGCCCGTCGTCGCGACCCTGTTCGCCGTCGGGCTGCTCGCCTCCGGACTGGCGTCGAGCTCGGTCGGCGCCTACGCCGGCGCCGAGATCATGCGCGGGCTGCTGCGCGTGCGCATCCCGCTGCTCGCCCGTCGGGCCGTGACGCTCATCCCGGCGCTCGCGATCATCGCGAGCGGGGTCGAGCCGACGCTCGCCCTGGTGATCTCGCAGGTCGTGCTGTCGTTCGGCATCCCGTTCGCGCTCATCCCTCTCGCGGTGCTGACGGCACGCCGATCGGTGCTCGGGGGTGCGGTCAACCGCTGGTGGACGACCGTGCTGGCGGTCGCCGCCGTCGCGCTACTCAGCGCGCTCAACGTCGTGCTGGTGGTGCTGCTGCTCGCGGGCGGCTGAGCCGCGGCGTCAGCGCCAGCGTCAGAGCCTGAGCGTCGCGACGTCAGCGCGTCGGGCGTCAGGCCTGGGGAGCGCCGTCGTCGTCGAGCTTCAGGCTGAGCGACTCGCCCGAGGCGGCCGCATCCTGGCCGGCGAGGCGCGCCTTCTTCGCCTTGCGGAACGACTGGATCGTGTGGAACACCGTCGGCACCACCGCGAGCAGCACGGCCGCGAGCAGGATGACGTCGATGTAGCTCGTGACGAAGTCGGCCAGCGGCTTGAAGTAGCCGAGCACGAAGCCGCCGAACGTCAGCCCGGCGCCCCAGATCAGGGCGCCGATGGCGTTGAACAGCGAGTAGCGCTTGTAGTTCATGTGCGCGACGCCGGCGGCGATCGGCGCGAAGGTGCGCACGACCGGCACGAAACGGGCGGCGATGACCGCGAAGGGCCCGAAGCGCTCGAAGAACTTGTTGGTGCGCTCGACGTTCTCGCGGCTGAAGAGGCCGCTCTCCTTGCGCTCGAAGATACGCGGGCCCGCCTTGTGGCCGATGAAGTACCCGACTTCGCCCCCGATGAACGCGGCGGCGGCGATCGCGAGGCAGACCAGGTAGATCGGGATCTGGATGCCGGTTCCCGACGCGGTCATGGTGCCGGTGAAGGTCAGCAGGCCGGTGATGACGAGCAGCGTGTCGCCCGGCAGCACGAAGCCGACGAGCAGCGCCGTCTCGGCGAAGACGATCAGGCAGACGACCAGCAGCGCCCATGGCCCGGCGGCGACGATGATGCGCTCCGGGTCGAGGAACGGGATCAGACCGGTGTGGATGGGAGGAATCACGAGAGCTCCGAAGGCGTCGGTCGCCGGGGCGATCGGCGGATAGTGAGGTCAGGCTACTCGCCGCAGCCTCGGAGAGAGCCCAGGGGAGCTGCAGAGTCGGGCAAAGTCATCCGCCAGACGTACGCGGGCGGCGCCGTGGTCTCGGTGCTCGGCTGCGCGAGCTGCCATCTCGCGCCCGAACGGGCCCCTCGTCTCATCGAGGTCCGCCCCCGCCGCCGGGCGCCGCGCCGGCGCTCGGCGTGGTCGTGGTGTCGACCCGCACGGTGAGTGACGCGGCGTAGCCGGCATCCGCATTCCCCGTGATCGTGGCCATCTGCAGCGCGGCGCCGTCGTCGCCGAAGACGTTGTCGCTCGCGAGGCTGATCTGCGACAGGTTGCGGGTCGACCCGTCGTAGGCGGAGCGCTGGTACACGGTCGTGAGCATGCTCTCGGGGAACGCCATCTGCGAGGTCGCGATCGCGTTGCCCGCGTCGGTGATGTCGGCGACGGTCGGATAGACCTCGAAGTGGATGTGCGTCCAGCGCCCGGTGTAGCAGCCCGGCACGATCGAGGTGAAGGTGACCTGCCCGTCGGCATCGGCGACCTGCACCCCGCGCAGCCAGTTCTCGTCGGTCACGCCGTCGGAGTAGAGCGAGTAGCGGCCCTGCGCGTCGCAGTGCCAGGCGTAGACGGCGACGCCCGCGAAGGGGGTGTCGCCGTTCGCCTGATCGGTCACGCGGAAGGTGAAGGTCAGCGGCACGCCCTCGACGGCGGCGCTCGAGCCGATGCTCGTGCGCAGGTCGGAGCGCACGATGCCCGACTGCTCGAGCACATCCGGGCCGTTGGAGCCGTCACCGGGGTACGGGCCGGCCGTCTCGTCGGGGATCTCGGCGGCCGGGAGCGCGCTGCTCGCAGTGGCGGACGTGCCCGCCGAGGGGGAGGCGCTCGCGGTGGCGGTGCTCGTGCCTCCGCCGGTCGAAGCGGTGCTCGTGCACGCAGCCAGCACGGTCGCGCCCAGACCGAGCCCGGCGACGCTGAAGATCGCGCGGCGGCTCATCAGGGTGCGCAGGTCGAATCCGGGCCCCTGGTCGACGACCTCCTCGTCGGGTCGGGCCAGCAGGCGCCCCTCGTAGGCGGGACCGTCGGGGTCTGCTCGGGGTCGGGGATGCGGTGCGCCATGACGGTCTCCTCGGCTCGGCCGCCGTGCGGGGCGGCGGGTTCGTGCGACGAGGATGACGGGTGCGGCTCTGCCGCGGCCCTGCGTCGGCTATGGCCTCGCTATGAGGTGCGGGGAGGTCGGTGGATCCGAGTGCGGAAGGTGGGACTCGAACCCACACGCCTCTCGGCACAGGAACCTAAATCCTGCGTGTCTACCGGTTTCACCACTCCCGCGAGCGCGCTCAGTCTAGGGCTGGCCGGCGGCTGGGGCGGCGGCGCCGCCGTCGTGCGCCCGCCCGGCGAGGGGGTGATTCTGTCCCTGATCGCTTGCCCGCCGCGCCACGCCGCGCGCACACTTCGCTCAGCGCATCCGGTGGCCCCACTCCTCGAACCCGCCGAACCTGCAGGGGAGTGGGGTCACCGGATGTCGTCGGCGCCCGATGTCGTGGGCGGATGTCGTGAGCGCCGGGCAGGATCGTCACGTGCGCACCGAGCTGACCGTCGATTCCCGTCTCGACCTTGACGGGGTGCTCGACTTCCTGCGGGTGCGGGCGATCCCGGGGATCGAGGAGGTCGGGGAGCGGTCGTACCGCCGTGCGCTGCGGATCGGCGGGGCCGAGGTCATGGCGGGTGTCGAGATCGATGACGCGGAGGGGATTCGTGGTCTCGTCGGTGGGGACGAGGTCGTCGGCGGCGACGCTCGTCGTCGGATCGTCATCACGTCATCCACCGACGACGCCGCGACGCACGCGGAGCTGGAGCACCGGGTGCGGCGCCTGTTCGATCTCGACGCCCCCATCGACGAGATCGACGGCATCCTCTCGCGTGACCCCGCGCTCGCCGGCCGAGTGGCGACCCGGCCCGGCATCCGCATCGCCGGATCGCTGGATGCCGAGGAGATGCTCGTGCGCGCGATCGTCGGCCAGCAGATCTCGGTCGTCGCGGCGCAGGGCCACCTGCGCGAGATCGCGGCCAGCGGGTCGGCGCTGGCGGAACCGGACGGCGGGATCACGCGACTCTTCCCGACCTCGCGCGAGCTGCTCGACCGCGGCGCGGACCTGCTGCGGGGCCCGGAGTCGCGGCGGGCGACGCTGCGCGGCGCCGCGGCAGCACTCGACTCGGGCGAACTCGAGCTGACGCTCGACACGCCGGCAGACCCCGAACGGCTCCGCGCGCAGCTCATCGCGCTGCGCGGCATCGGTCCCTGGACCGCCGACTACCTGGCGCTGCGCATCCACGGCGCACCCGATATCGCGCTGCCGGGAGACTCGGCGGTGCGGCTCGGACTCCGACGGCTCGGAGCAGAGCAGTGGGATCCGGCGGCGGTGCTGCGGTTCGCCGAGGCCTTCCGCCCGTGGCGGTCGTACCTGATGCTGCATCTGTGGGCGCGCGCGGCCGCGGGCTGAGGGGTGTCGGTCTGAGACGCCGATCAGCGAGGCGACTCGCGGGCGACCTCGTCGTCAGTCGCCGATCGTGCCGGCGGGGGCGTCTCGGCCGGCGTCCGGCGACGAGGGCCGGCGGCGGAGACGGCGCAGCCACCGCGCCGAGGTCTCGTCGGTGAACCGGTTGGAGAGCGCCTGGGTCTCCGCGCCGAGATCGCCGCCCGCGAAGATGCGCTGCACGACCTCCTCAGCGCGGGCCTGCTGCTCGGCGGCACGCGCCGCCCGGTCCGATCGGGCCGGCCGACGGATCGCGGCGTCGTCGTGCGGCGTCGACGGGTCGGTCTCGGGAGTCATCGCCGCCCATGCTCGCACGCGGTGCCGGCCTGTGGACAACTTGCGACGGCATCCGCGCGCTCTCGCCATGCTGTGCGGGTGGAGTCGCCCATCGCCCTGATCACCGAGCGCGTGCGCTCCCGCGTGCGGCGCGAGGGGATCGATCTCGGCGACGACGGCTCACTCGCGGCGCGGTACGTGCGCGATGAGGTGCGCCGCTACAGCGAGCGGGCCCTCGGGGGTTCGGCGCCGCTGCTGGTCGATGAGCGCGCCGTCGCCGCCGAGGTGGTCGCGACCCTCACCGGGTACGGGGCGCTGCAGCCCTTCCTCGACGATCCCGAGATCGAGGAGATCTGGATCAACGCCCCCGACCGCATCTTCGTCGCCCGTGCCGGGGTGAGCGAGCGTGTGCCGCTCGCGCTCGACGCCGCCGAGGTGCGCCGACTCGTCGAGCGGATGCTGCATCCGACCGGCCGCCGGGTCGATCTGTCGAGCCCCTTCGTCGACGCCTCGCTGCCGGATGGATCGCGCATCCACGTCGTGATCCCCGACATCACCTCCCGGCACTGGTCGGTGAATATCCGCAAGTTCCAGAAATCGATCAGGGGCCTCGACCGGCTCGTCGAGCTCGGGTCGATCACCGGTCACGCCGCCGACTTCCTGCGGCTCGCGGTTCTGGCGGGGCTCAACATCCTCGTCTCCGGCGCGACGCAGAGCGGCAAGACGACGCTGCTCGGGGCGCTGCTCAACGAGGTGCCGGAGGCCGAGCGCATCGTCACGGTCGAGGAGACCTTCGAACTCGATCTCGACGCGCCGGACACGGTCGCGCTGCAGTGCCGTCAACCCAGCCTCGAAGGCACCGGCGAGGTCACGCTGCGGCGGCTCATCAAAGAGTCGCTGCGCATGCGGCCCGACCGGCTCGTGGTCGGCGAGGTGCGCGAGGCCGAGGCGCTCGACCTGCTCATCGCCCTGAACAGCGGGCTGCCGGGCATGTGCTCGATCCACGCGAACAGCGCGGCGGATGCGCTGGTCAAGCTCTCGACACTGCCGCTGCTGGCCGGGCGCAACATCGACTCGGGCTTCGTCGTGCCGACCGTCGCCGGCAGCATCGACCTGGTCGTGCACTGCGAGCTGGAGCGCGGCGGTCGCCGGCGGATCGCGGAGATCGTCGCGCCGACCGGCTCGGTCATCGGGGCGACCGTTCCCTCGACGGAATTGTTCCGCTCGGTCGACGGCGTGCTCGTACCGACCGGCGGGCTTCCGGCGCGCGGCGCGAAGTTCGCGCGGCACGGCGTCGATCCGCGCCTGCTGCTGGAGGCGGCGCGATGACGATCGCACTCGGGCTGCTGCTCGGCGTGGGCTTGCTGCTCACGGCCTCGCCGCTGCTCTGGCCGGCGGGAGATCGGATCGCGCGCGGGGAGACGCGGGCCGGCCGGGTGCTGCGTGAGCGGCTCGTTCAAGCCGGGCTGAGCGACCTGCATCCGGCCGTGCTGATCGTGCTCTGCGTGCTGGCCGGCGTGGCGAGCGCCGCCGTGATCTTCGCTCTCGCTCCCGTCACGGCTCTGGCGCTGGTCGGCGGGCTCGTCGGCGCGGTCGTGCCCCTCCTGCTGCTCGGCTGGCGGGCCCGGCGGCGCCGGCGCGCGACCCGGATCGTCTGGCCCGACGTCGTCGACAACCTGGTATCGGCCGTGCGGGCCGGCATGTCGCTGCCGGAGGCGATCGCCGAGCTCGGCCGCAGCGGGCCGACGGCCACGCGGGCCGCCTTCGCCGCGGCCGATCGCGAGCTGCAGGCCACCGGCGACATGGGGATCGCCTTCGACGGACTCAAGGCGCGCCTCGCCGACCCGGTCGCCGACCGCATCGTCGAGACGCTCCGTATGGCCCGGGAGGTCGGCGGAACCGAACTGACCGCGGTGCTGCGCGGACTCGCCGGCTACCTCCGTCAGGATGCGGCACTGCGCGCGGAGGTCGAGGCGCGCCAGTCGTGGGTCAAGAACGCTGCACGGCTCGGAGTCGCGGCGCCCTGGATCGTGCTCCTGCTGCTCGCGACGCGCCCCGAGGCGGTGCGCGCCTACGACTCGCCGCTCGGCGCAGCGCTGCTGGTGAGCGGCTTCCTGGTCTCGATCGTGGCCTACCGCATCATGATCGCGGTCGGCCGACTGCCCGAAGAGCGGCGGTGGTTCGGATGAGCGCCGCGATCGCCTGGGCGATCCCTGCGGGAATCGGACTCGGGCTCGGGCTCTGGGTGCTCGCCAGTCTGATTCCGCGCCTGAGGGGCCCGCGTCTCGTCGATCGGGTCGCGCCGTTCGTCCTCGACGTCTCGGCCGATGCCCGCGAGCTCATCGCCCGACGGCCGGCCGAACCGAGCCCGGCGTTCGGGGCGCTGGCGGGGTCGCTTGCCCGTCCGGCGCGCGTCGCCATCTCGCGCATCCTCGGCGGCGACGAGGTGATCGCGAAGCGACTGCGGCAGGCCGGTCGCGACGACGAAGTCGAGCGGTTCCGCTCGCGACAGCTGCTCGCGGCGCTGGCGGGCGCGGTCGTCGGGGCGGTGATCGCCGCGCTGGGCATCCGCGCCGGAACCCTGCCGATCGTGCTGGCGGTCGCCGTGGTGGCGGTCGGCGCGGCGCTCGGGCTCCTCGCGCCCGAGCAGCTGCTCGCGCGGGCCGCACGGCGGCGCGGCGCACGCATCTCGGAGGAGCTGCCGACCGTGCTCGAGTTCCTGACGCTCTCGCTCGCCGCCGGCGAGGGACTCGCGGATGCGCTGCGTCGCGTCGCCCGCGCCGGCAACGGCGAGCTGGCGCGCGAACTCGGCCGCGTGATCGCCGAGGTGAACAGCGGCATCCCGCTCGCGACCGCCCTGACTCGTGCCGCCCGGACCCTCGACGTCGCGTCCTTCGCGCGCACGGTCGACCAGCTCGTCCCCGCACTCGATCGTGGGACGCCGCTCGTCGAGGTGCTGCGCGCTCAGGCTCAGGACGTGCGCGGCGAGGCCCAGCGCGCCCTGATCGAGTCGGCCGGCAAGAAGGAGGTCGCGATGCTCGTGCCGCTCGTCTTCCTGATCCTGCCCGTCACCGTGCTCTTCGCGATCTTCCCCGGCATCCTGGTGCTCCAGCTCGGATTCTGAGCCGACACGACGACCTCAGCTACGAGGGGGATCGGCGCGGACCACGGGCGAGCTCAGAGCCATCGAGCGCCCTGGGCGGAGACCGTCAGGACGGTCCGGCGGGAGAGCTCCTGCTGGGTCACTGACGACGCGTCGTATTCGACCAGCTCGTAGTCGCGTCCGCACCGAGCCCAGCCGCTGCACGGAGCCATATTCGGCTCCCGATCCCAAGGCGAAGCCGCAAGGACGCGGAGCGCATCCATCGCCTCGTCACGGCTCTCGTAGCGGCCGAACTCCTCAGCGTGGAGTTCGTCTTCGATCACGAACATGGTGACCAACTCACTTTCGGCAGCACGGCGGGTCGGGAGCGCACGCCCCGGGGTCGATCCGGGAGCGGATCATCCCGGCATCTCGTGACGGCCGCGACGGCTGCGACCGCGAGACCGTGGGCGCCGGCCGAGTGTCCGCCGGAGCCGATCCAGTCCCTCGCCGATCGCCTCGGCGACGAATCCGCCGACGACGTCGATGAGGAAGCCGATCATCGGCCCACGGTAGCTGTGGCCGATTCTGGCCGACCAGCCCCGAAAGTGGTCACCGAGAAGACCGGCGCCCGGCTCAGCCGAGCTTCGCGATCAGTCGCTGCAGCGTCGGGAAGCCGCGCGACGTGGCCGGGGCGCCCGTGATGCGCTCGACCACCGGCGTCGCGTTGCTCTCGCGGTCGCGCTCGTTCTCGAGCACCGCCCACCCTGGGCCGGTCGAGACGATCCGGCAGCGGCGATGGGACGCCTCGCTCGTCACCGCGATCGCGGTCGGATCGATGACGGCTCCGCCGTGCAGCGTCAGCTCCCGACGCGCCGACGTCGGCCCTGCCGCGTCGGCGGCGAGGATGCGCACGAGGTCATCCACCCGCACCGCGAAGGCCTCGCGCTCGAGGCCCGTGCGCGCCGCCAAGGCCTGCATCGCCTCGTCCACGGCGTCCGCCGGGCCCGTCGTGCCCTCGGACGGCGGCTCGACCACGAGCGTGCCGTTGCTCTGGAACGACCACACATCGACGAAGCCCGCGTCGACGAAGGCGCCGATCAGATCCGGGGTCGACGGATGACCCCGCTGACCGGCGTTCACGTTGCGCACGAACACTATTTGCTGCACGCGGCCACCTTAGGCGCGGGTTCCGACAGAGGCTCCGCCACGAGCGCCCCGGCGGCGGCACGAGCCCGTCCCGCCGCGGACTAGCCTCGTCACCGTGAGTGAGGCCCGACCCCGCATCCCGGTCGACGGGCCGTTCCGGCGCTGGCTGCTGCGCACGATCGTCGTGACCGCGCTCGTCGGAGTCGGCGCCGGTGTGGCCGGCGGACTCGTCTTCGTGACGCTGCATGGCATCCAGCACCTCGCCTTCAACTACTCCGAGGGCACGTTCATCAACGGACTTCTCGAGGCGCCGCCCGCGGCCCGCGTGATCGCGCTGCTCGTCGCCGGCGTGATCGGCGGTGTCGGATGGTGGCTGCTGCGCCGCTGGGGAGCGCGTCGTGCCGAGCACGCCGTGGTCTCGGTCGAGGCGGCGGTCGGCGGCAAGCGGATGCCCGTCGTCGTCACGATCCTCAACGCCGGCCTGCAGATCGTGATCGTCGGGCTCGGCGCCTCGATCGGACGCGAGGTCGCCCCGCGCGAGCTCGGCGCGCTCTGGGCCGACTGGCTGACCCGGCGTGCCGGCGTCGACGCCACCCAGCGCAAGGTGCTCGTCGCCTGCGGCGCGGCGGCCGGCCTCGCGGCCGTCTACAACGTCCCGTTCGGCGGCGCGATCTTCGCGCTGGAGGTGCTGCTCGCCGAGGTGACGCTCGCCACGGTGATCCCCGCCTTCGCGACCTCGGCGATCGCGGCGCTCGTCGCCCATGTCGTCGTGCCGACGACTCCGCTGTACGTCATGCCGCAGGTCGAGCTCTCGCCGCCGCTCGTCGTCGGGTCGATCGTGATCGGGCCGATCCTCGGGCTGGCGGCGCTCGGCTTCGTGCGCGCGGCGGCCTTCGCTCAGAAGCACCGGCCGACGGGATGGCGGCTCGCCGTCGTCATGCCGGTCGTCTTCGGTCTGGTCGGCGTCGTCGCCCTGTGGATCCCGGCGATCCTCGGCAACGGCCGCTCGCTCGGTCAGCTGGCGCTGTCGGCCGCCCTTCCCGCGCTGCTGATCCTCGGCATCACGGCGGTCAAGACCCTCGCGACGCTCGGCACGATCGGCGCGGGCGCCGCGGGCGGAACCCTCACGCCGTCACTCGCGATCGGCGCCGGCCTGGGACTCGCGCTCGGCGCCGCCTGGACGCTGCTCTGGCCCGGCGCCCCGATCGTCGCCTTCGCCCTCGTCGGGGCGGCCGCGTTCCTCGCGGTCACGATGCGCGCGCCGATCACCGCACTCGTGCTCGTGGTCGAGTTCGCCGATCAGGGTCTCGCCGTGCTCGCACCGGCGATGCTCGCGACGACGGGCGCCGTCGCGGTCGGCTATCTGCTGCGACGCCGCGCGCGCTTCATCGAGACGGCCTGACGCGCGGCGACCGCCGCATCCACCGAGCCCTCGCCCGGCGCGGCGTCAGATCGTCCGCGTCGCCTTCGCGAGGTTCGCCCGCAGCTCGTCGGCGTTCTGCCGGACGACGTAGGCGGGGCGATCGCGCTCGACGCGCCACGACTCGGCGAGCGGTCCGGCGTTGACGGTGTCGAAGCCGAGCTCGTCGTAGATCCGGGTGATGGCCGCGATCCCGTCCTCGGAGTCGCTCGCCGTCGCGAGAGCGCGCCGGTTCGGGGTGCCGGCCGGGCTTCCGGTGGTGGTGATCTCGGCCGAGCCGATGTGGTTGAACGCCTTCACGACCGTCGCCTCGGGCAGGTGCTGCTGCAGCAGACCCGAGGTCGTGGCCTCGCCGGCATCCAGCTCGGGGATGCGGCCGTCGCGCTCCCAGTAGTAGTTGTTCGTGTCGAGCACGATCTTGCCCGCGAGCGGGGCGGCGGGGATGTCGCGGTAGGCCTTGAGCGGAACCGTCACCACGGCGACCTCCGCGGCCTCGGCCGCCTCCTGCGCCGTCGCCGCGCGCGCCGACGGTCCGAGCTCGGCGATGAGCTCGGTCAGCGTCTCCGGTCCGCGCGAGTTCGCGATCACGACCCGGTGGCCGTGGGCGATCACCGCCCGCGCGACCTGGCTGCCGATGTTGCCTGCTCCGATGATTCCGAACGTCGTCATGTCGGTCGGAACGAGCGGATGCGGCGCGGCATTCCGGCCTCCGGGCGTATGACGGCAGATGACGAGGCACAGCTCGGCCCGGGGCTCAGCCGTCGAGACCGTCGGCTGTCCAGCCGCGGGCGAGTCGTGCTCCCGCGGCGCGCAGAGCAGGCACCGGGTCGGCGATCGCCGCCGCGGTGGAGCCCGAGATGTCGACGAGCGCGACGCTCGCGACGGCGTCGTCGGTCTCGGCGGCGATCGATCCGGCGACGAGCGCCCAGGGGATGCCTGAGGCGCGGGCCGCACTCGCGACGCGCGAGGGCAGCTTGCCGCCGGCGGTCTGCGCATCGAAGCGACCCTCGCCCGTGATGACGAGGACGGAGTCCGCAGCGAGGCGGTCGAGACCGACGAGCTGGGCGATCCGGTCGGCGCCCGGTTCGAGGTGCGCTCCCCAGGCGAGGAGCCCCGCGCCCGTGCCGCCGGCGGCTCCGGCGCCGGGCGTCGCCGGGTCGATCGGCAGCAGCGCGGCAAGACGGGCGAGAGCGGCCTCGGCGGCGAGGAGGTCGGCGGTGGCGAAGCCCTTCTGCGGGCCGAAGACCGCCGCGGCGCCCCGCGGGCCGAGCAGGGGGTTGGTGACGTCGGAGAGCACGGTGACGCCGGCGGTCGGCAGAGCGGGAAGGCCGGACAGATCGAGGCTCGCGATGTCGGCGAGACCGCGGGTGCCGTCGGCGACCGGATCGCCGGACGCGTCGAGGGCGATCGCGCCGAGCGCGGCGAGGAGCCCGAGCCCGCCGTCCGTCGACGAGCTGCCGCCGAGCGCCAGCAGCAGCTCCGACGGAGCGTCCGCCAGCGCCGCCCGGATGACCTCGCCGACCCCGCGGGTATGCGCATCCCAGGGGATCAGCGTGTCGAGCCGGTCGAGGCCGCTCGCGTCGGCGAGCTCGACGACCGCGACGGGGCCGGCGTCGCCGTCGATCGTGAGCCAGCTGGCGCTGACGGGACGTCCGTCTGGTCCGGTGACGCGCACCGGATGGCGCACCGCGCCCGGCACGGCGCGCTCCAGCACATCGAGGGTGCCTTCGCCGCCATCGGCCAGCGGGAGGGCGGTGACCGCGTCATCCGGCCGCTCGGCGAGCCAGCCCTGGGCGATCGCCTCGGCGACCTCCTGCGCCGTCGCGCTGCCCTTGAAGGAATCGGGGGCGATGAGGATGCGCGCGCCGGGAGTCGAGGTCACGCTCCGACGGTAGCCGCCGCCGGTCTCGGTGGAGGTGGTGGTCTCGGCCGAAGCGGTTCCGTCGCTGCTCGAGAGCGACGGAACCGCCCCGCGGAGCCGCCTGATCTCGACCCCGTCCCTCTGGTCTAGCGTCGCGCGGACCTCGGCCGCAATCCCTCCTGAGACGGAGGTGCCCGCCTCGAGCGAGTCCATCGGTGCGGTGAGCAGAGCCGTCGTGGCGAGCCGACATCCGCCCTGTGGACAACTTCCGACGCCCGCAGCGGCGACCTGCGAGGGTTCCGGCGAGGAGGTGGCCCGATGTCACGACCGAACCGCCGCACCCGGGTGGTGCGCGCTCTGGCCGACGAGCGAGGGGATGTGCCCGGGTGGGTGCTGATCACCTTGATGACCGCGGGGCTCGTGATCGTGGTCTGGGGTCTCGCCGGGCCAGCGCTCAGCTCGATCTTCGAGAGCGCGATCTCCCGGGTCACCGGGTTCTGACCTCGCGCATGCCGGCTCCTGTGCTGCGCCGCGTCGTGCCCCCGCGCGTCCGGCGCCGGCTCGTCGACGAGCGCGGTTCGGCGCCGGCCGAGTTCGTGCTGGTGGGCGCGCTGCTCGCACTGGTGACCCTCGCCGTGCTCCAGCTCGCCCTCGCGCTCTTCGTGCGCAACACGGTGCTCGACGCCGCAGCTGAGGGCGCGCGTCAGGCGTCGTTGGCCGACGTCGGTCCTGAGGCCGGGGTCGAGCGCACTCGCGAGCTCATCGGGGCGACACTCGGCGGCGACTACCCGATCGACGTGACGGTCGGCTCGGGGGAGTGGCAGGGGCAGCCGGTCGCGATCGTCACGGTGCGGGCGCCGCTGCCGGTGATCGGCCTGATCGGCATCCCGAGTGCGCTGGAGGTGTCAGGTCATGCGGCGATCGAGCAGCTCTGACCTCGGGATGCTCGTGCCCGGGCTGCTCGCGCCCCGGACGCTCGAGCCGCGCGCGACGAGGCGGCGGGCACGACGGCGTCAAGTCGCTCTGCGTGACGAACGCGGATCGGCGACCCTGGAGTTCCTCACGGCGGGGATGCTGCTGCTCATCCCGCTCGTGTACCTGGTGATCGCCCTCGCCCAGTTGCAGGCGGGCGCCTTCGCAGCCGAGGGAGCCGCGCGTCAGGCGGCGCGCGTGTACGTGCGCGCCGACACGGTCGAGGACGCGCGGTCCGCCGCCGAGCGGGCGGTCCGAGTCGGGCTCGCCGACTACGGCATCGATCCCGCGACCGCCTCCGTGCGGGTGACCTGCGATCCGGATCCCGACGACTGCCTCACACGCGGCGGAGAGGTCGCCGTCGCCCTCGAGCTCGTCGTGCCGCTGCCGCTCGTCCCGACGGCGCTCGACGCCGATGTGCCTGCCGGCGTGCCCATGCGCGCGAGCGCGACGCAGCCGGTCTCCCGATTCCACGGGGCGGGCGGATGAGGCGACGGATCCGGTGGAGCGTCGGGAGGCTCCGCGACGAGGACGGATCGACCCTTCCCCTGATCGCGGCCTTCGCGGCCCTGGCGCTCGCCGTCATCCTCGTCGTCACGGCGGCGAGCTCGCTCTACCTGGAGCGCAAGCGGCTGTTCACGGTCGCGGACGGGGCCGCGCTCGCCGCAGCCGAGTCCTTCGACCTCGACCAGCCCGGGGCGAGCGATCGCAGCGGTCCGCAGCTCGACGACGTGAGTGTTCGCGAGGCCGCTGAGGAGTATCTCGACGGAACACCGAGCCCCGTCGAGGGCACGGCGCTGGAGTCGGCATCGACGCCCGACGGGCGCAGCGCCGTCGTGCGCCTCTCGGGATACTGGAAGCCGCCGCTGCTCAGCCTCGCCGTGCCCGAGGGGCTGCGCCTGGAGGTCACGGCGCGGGCGCGGTCCGTCTACGGCTGAGCGAGCGACGTGCCGACGGGGCGATGCCGAAGACGGCGCCGACGGCAGTGCCCCGACGGGGGAGAGCGGCCCGTCGTATCCTGACGCCGTGGACGTGCGCACCGCGTCGGAGCTGCTGGGATGCGCCCCCGACGCGTCGCGGGCGCAGATCGAGGGCGCCTTCCGCCTGCGGGCGCGCGCCACGCATCCCGATGTGCTCGACCATCCGCGCGTCGCCGCCGATCTCGCGGCTCTGACCGAGGCGCGAACCGTGCTGCTCGCGGTGAACGGAGGCGCGTCGACCGCGGGTCCGGCCGAGCAGCCCGGCGACGGACCCCGCATCTTCGTCCCGCCGCCGACCCCGCCCGCGCCGCTGGTCGCGCCCGCGATCATCGCCGGCGGCGCCGTGCTGCTGGCGGCTGCGCTCGCCTTCGCCGCCGTCGGCTCGGCGAGCCCGCTCGCGCCGTTCGAGACCGTCGCCCGCTCGGTCGCCGTGTTCGCGAGCCTGCTCGGCTTCGCGCTGACCGGTCGCCGCTGGCTGTTCCTCGTCGCCGTGGTGCTGCTCGCGCTCACCGCGTGGACGGTTCTCGCCTGGACCTCGTTCGGCGCTCTCGTCGGCGCGCTCGCGACGATCCCGGCGGCACTGATCCTGCTCACCGCGGGGCGCCGCCGCGCCGACCTGCTGCGCTGGATCGCCGAGGGGCGCTCCCGCCTCTAGCGCCGCGACGAGTAGCGCGGCACGAAGACGCGCAGCACGACGGCGCCGGCGAGTCCGAGCACGCCGAGCAGCGCCGCGGCGATCGGCAGCCCGGCCAGGGCGGTGACGGCGGAGACCAGCAGCGGCGCCGCCGCGCCTCCGCTGTCGTTGCAGAAGCGCCACGCGCCGAGGAACGCCGCGGGGCGCGCCTGATCCGCCAGGTCGGCGCCGAGGGTCATGAGGAGGCCCGAGCCGATGCCGTTCGACACCGCCAGCAGCAGAGCGGTCGCGACGAACCACCACACGGGCGAGCCGAAGGGCGCGCTGAGCGCCAGGGCGAGGTGGCCGAGTCCGAGTCCGATCATCGACGGCACCGCAGTCCAGAGTCGTCCGAAGCGATCCATGATCTGGCCGCCGAGGTAGAACAGCGCGAAGTCGACGGCACCGGCGACGCCGATGAGCACCGCCGCATCCGCCTCGTGCATGCCGATCGCGACCGCCCAGAGCGGCAGGATCACCTGTCGGCTCGCGCGCAGCGCCGCGACGAGCATCGAGCCGAGGCCCAGCGAGAGAAGCACCGTTCGATGGCGCCGCAGAGTCGCGAAGAGGCCCTCCGGCGCGAGTTCGAGCGCATCCGTCTCGAGCGGCTGGCCGGCCGCGGCCCGGTGCTCGCGTCGCGCCGCCGCGACGGTCTCGCTCGGGTCGCGCGTGACGGCGAGCAGCACGATCACCGCGAGGCAGCAGCCGAGGTGGATCCAGAACGCCGCGGCCGCGAGACCGGTGAGGTGGATGATCGCCGCGGTCAGGAACGGTCCGACGAGGTAGCCGAAGCGGAAGGTGCCGCCGAGCGACGACAGCGCCCGGGCGCGATACCGCGCCGGAACGAAGCTCGTCATGAAGGCGTGGCGTGCGAGTGCGAAGACGGCCGTCGCGATGCCGATGAGCAGGATGCCGAGGCCGAGCACGAGCGGATTCCGTGCGAGCAGCGCGACGCCGCCGCCGGCCGCGGCGAGCACCGCGGCGCCCATCATCGCCCGGCGTTCGCCGATGCGCGCCACGATCACCCCGCTCGGCAGATCGCCGAACAGCGTGCCGAGCGTGATCATCGCGGCGATCAGGCCGGCGAGGGCGAGCTGGGCGCCGAGGCTCTGTGCCACCACCGGGATGATCGGCAGCACGGCGCCCTCGCCGATCGAGAACAGCACGGTGGGCAGCAGGGCGACGACGAGAACCGAGCGCCAGCGGAAGGCGGGCGCGGCGTCGGTCTCGGTCATGTCGCTTCGACGCTACTCCGCGCGCCGGCTGGCTCGCCGCGCGTGCCGACTCCTTTGCCGCGGCCGACCGGCACTCTGACGGGATGCCGGCATCGCACCCGCGCGGTGCTCGGCCCGCACGCGGGTAGGCTGGGGCGGCCATGATCGCTCCTGAATTCCCCGAACAGATCGCCGCGCTGCGGGCCACCTTCGCCGACATCCGCGCCGTCGTCGACGTCGAGCGGCTGCAGAAGCAGATCGACGAGCTCAGCGAGCAGGCCGGTGCGCCCGACCTCTGGGACGACACCGAGAACGCGCAGAAGGTCACGAGCGCGCTGAGCCACCGCCAGGCCGAGCTGCGCCGCGTCACCGACATCGAGGGCCGTCTCGACGACCTCGAGGTCGCCGCCGAGCTCGCCGAGGACGACGCCGAGATGGCCGCCGAGGCCGAGCGCGACCTCGCCTCGCTGACCAAGGCGATCGGCGACCTCGAGGTCACGACCCTGCTCGACGGCGAGTACGACGACCGCGGTGCGGTCGTCACCATCCGCTCCGGCGCCGGCGGCGACGACGCCACCGACTTCGCCGACATGCTCATGCGCATGTACCTGCGCTGGGCCGAGAAGCACGACTACTCGGTCAAGGTCATGGACACCTCCTACGCGGAGGGCGCGGGCATCAAGTCGGCGACCTTCGAGGTGGATGCGCCGTACGCCTTCGGCACGCTGAGCGTCGAGGCCGGCACGCACCGCCTGGCGCGCATCAGCCCCTTCGGCTCGGCCGACAAGCGCCAGACCAGCTTCGCCGCGGTCGAGGTCATCCCCGTCATGGAGGAGGCCGTCGAGGTCGACATCCCCGAGGGCGACATCCGCGTCGACGTCTTCCGCTCCTCGGGCCCCGGCGGCCAGAGCGTCAACACGACCGACTCGGCCGTGCGCCTGACGCACATCCCTTCGGGCATCGTCGTCTCGATGCAGAACGAGAAGTCGCAGATCCAGAACCGCGCGGCCGCAATGCGGGTGCTGCAGACCCGACTCCTGCTGCTGCAGAAGGAGAAGGAGGCCGCGAAGAAGAAGGAGCTCGCCGGCACGATCACGGCGAGCTGGGGCGACCAGATGCGCTCCTACTTCCTCTACGGCCAGCAGCTCGTCAAGGACCTGCGCACCGGCTACGAGGTCGGCAACCCGGCCACGGTCTTCGACGGCGAGCTCGACGGCTTCATCGCCGCCGGCATCCGCTGGCGCAAGCGTCGCGACGACGACGACTGAGCGAGGTCGGCTGAGCCGACCCCGCCCGATCAGCTCAGCGCGTCGACGATCGCTGCTCCGAGGTCGGCCGGGCGGCTGAACTGCGGCCAGTGCCCGGTCGGCAGGTCGATGTAGCGCACCTGGTGCAGCTTCGCGATCTCGCGCACATAAGGATGGTCCTTCGCGATCAGCTGCTGCAGCAGCTCGGACGACATCGTGCTCGCGACCACGACCGTCGGCACGGTCCAGCGGCGCTCGTCGCCGAGGTGCACCGCGTCGTTCGCGACGTGCGCCGGCGTGGGGATGCTGCGCGCTCGGAACGCGTCCAGCGCCGCCGGGTCGAGACCGGCCAGCTCCTCCTCTTCGAAGAACCCCCAGTCGGGCAGCGGGATCACACCCTCCTCGATCGGCAGCTCGTCGTTGATCGAGCCGCCCTCGGCGAGCGGACCCGAGTCGACATAGACCGCGCGGGCGACGAGCTCGGGTCGCCGATCGGTCACGACGCCGATCACGGTGCCGCCGCCGCTGTGGCCGACCAGGGCGACAGGTGAGCCGTCAACGGCCGCCTCATCGAGCGCGGCGACCACCGCATCCACCTGGTCATCGAGGGTGACCGCGGCCGCGTCGGCGCGGTCGGCGCCCATGCCGGGCAGCGTGAACGGGATGGGCTCGTGGCCGGCGGCCTCGAGCGCGGGCAGGGTGTCGCTCCACGAGGAGCCGTCGAGCCAGAATCCGGGAACGAGGATCGCCTTCATGCCCCCAGGGTCGCGCAGACCTCCGACATGTGGGAGGACCGCGGGCGATCGCCGCGCCGACGATCAGCTCGCCGGCGAGTCGCCCCCGCCCTGCGCGAGCAGCGCCACCGGCTGCCACTCGCGCCAGTTCTCGAGACGTCCGGCGTAGTCGGCCTCGGCGATCGCGAGTGGCGAGGCGCCGAAGAAGGCGCGCAACGGGGGGCTTCTCGGCGTCGACGATCTTCAGGATCGCGGCGGCCGACGATTCCGGCGAGCCCGGGTCGGCCGATCGGGACCGGCGGCCCTCCATGACCTTCTCGCGGTACTCCGCGTAGGCGGGAAGCTGCTCCGAGTGGCGCGACGACGGGCCGGCCCAGTCGGTGGAGAAGGCTCCGGGCTCGACCAGCGTGACGTGGATGCCGAAGCCGGCAACCTCCTGCGCGAGCGACTGGCTGGGCCCCTCGAGCGCCCACTTGGAGGCGTGGTAGATGCCGACCAGCGGGAACGCCGAGATGCCGCCGATCGACGAGACCTGGATGATGTGGCCGGCCCCCTGCGCCCGCAGGTGCGGCAGCGCCGCTTGGGTCACCCAGAGCGCGCCGAACAGGTTCGTCTCGAGCTGGTCGCGGGCATCCGACTCGCTCAGCTCCTCGACGAAGCCGAAGTGCCCGTATCCGGCGTTGTTGACGACCACGTCGAGTCGGCCGAAGTGCTCGTGAGCGCGGTCGACGGCGGCGATGTCGGCGTCGCGGTCGGTCACGTCGAGCTGCAGGGGGAGCACGCGGTCGCCGAAGCGCTCGACGAGCTCGTCGAGTGCGGAGGTGTCGCGGGCGGTGGCGGCGACGCGGTCGCCGCGCTCGAGGGCGGCGGTCGCCCAGGCCTTGCCGAAGCCCTTGGATGCGCCGGTGATGAACCAGATCTTCTCTGTCATGATCCCGACGCTAGAACTGCGGAGGCTGCCTCCGCTCTTTCCGGCACGGGCTCACAGCGCGCCCTCAGTCCTGCGGCTCCTGCCCCGGCCGCTGCGCTTCGATGAGCAGCGCCGAGGCGAGCGATTCCCCGTCGTCGCCGAGGAACAGCTCGACGTCGAGCCGGGCGAGCTCCGCGTCGACGCGGTCGAGCGCGCGATCGCCTCGCTCGGTCGCCGCGTAGTAGGGCGTGTGCACGCTGCGGGGCTCGCGCTGGCGCACCAGACCGGCGTCGACGAGCGCGCGCACGAGCGTCGCGATGCCGTGCACATCCACTCCCGTTCGTCGGGCGAGTTCGCGCGGCGACAGCCCCGGCGTGGCCGCGATCGCCCGCAGCACCGCGTGCTTGCGCACGGTCAGGCCGTGCGGGTCGAAGACGCGCGCGAGCTCGAGCTCGGCGGCGCGAGCGCGCAGCAGCAGGGCCAGCGTGGGGGAGGGGCGGGGCGCATCCACGGCTCCATCCTGCCCGCTCTGCGGTCGCGATCGGCCCGAATCGACGCCGAGCGACGAGCCGCTCTCAGCTCCGGCCGCCGCTGACCCCCAGACGGGGCGTGGATGCGGCGCGCCGGGGGTGTCGCGCCCGACATCCGTCGAACGGGTGCCTAGCCTGAACCCGCCATGATTCGATTCGACGCGGTCACCAAGACCTACCGGGGCCAGAAGCGTCCCGCCCTCGACGACGTGAACCTCGAGATCCTCAAGGGCGAGTTCGTCTTCCTCGTCGGAGCCTCGGGCTCCGGCAAGTCGAGCTTCCTGCGCCTCGTGCTGAAGGAGGAGCGCGCCTCGAAGGGTCGCGTGCACGTGCTCGGGCAGACGCTCAACACGCTCTCCAACCGCAAGGTCCCGTACTTCCGTCGCAACCTCGGCGTCGTCTTCCAGGACTTCCGCCTGCTGCACAACAAGACCGTCTTCGACAACGTGGCCTTCACGCTGCAGGTGATCGGCAAGAGCAAGGGCTTCATCCAGGAGGCCGTGCCCGACGTGCTCAAGCTGGTCGGCCTGGCCGGCAAGCAGAACCGCATGCCGCACGAGCTCTCCGGTGGTGAGCAGCAGCGCGTCGCGATCGCGCGCGCCGTCGTCAACAAGCCGGCGATCCTGCTGGCCGACGAGCCGACCGGAAACCTCGACCCCGCCACGAGCGCGGGCATCATGGCGCTGCTCTCGGCGATCAACGCGAACGGCACGACCGTGCTGATGGCGACTCACGACGCCGGCATCGTCGACCAGATGCAGCGCCGCGTGATCGAGCTCGTCGCCGGACGCATCGTGCGCGACGAGCGCGAGGGCGGCTACCAGACCCAGGCCGTGCCGATCCAGGCACTCGAGCACGACCAGGAGCTCTTCGAGAAGGCGATGACGGGAACGCTGCCGGTCATCTCGGCCGAGGCCGACCCGCGAGTGGATGCTCCGGTCGCCTCCGCCGCCCCGGCCGCCGCGCCCTTCACCGAGGCCCCCGACATCGAGACGCCGTCGACCGCTCCGGCGCCCGCCGCCGCACGCGCGGCCGCTCCGGCGCCCGCCGCCGCACGCGCGGCCGCTCCGGCCCCGGCTCCGGTCGTCGACCCCGCTCCGGCTCCCGCCGCTCCGGCTCCCGCCGCCCCGGCTCGAGCCGCCGACCAGCCCCGCGTCGCCGCCTCGACGGGCGAGCAGCCCGCCGCCCGCCGCGGCGACGCCCCCATGACCGCCGCCGAGGCCCTCGCCGAGGCCGTCACCCGTGCCACCTCGACCCTGCCCATCCAGCGCGGCAGCAGCGGAGATCGAACGCCGTCGCAGGACGGGGAGGAGCGCCGATGAGACTCGGACTGGTCTTCGCGGAGGTCGGGCAGGGCCTGCGCCGCAACGTCTCGATGGTCGTCAGCGTCGTGCTGGTGACCTTCATCTCGCTGACCTTCGTCGGCACCGCCATGCTCATGCAGCTGCAGATCGGGCAGATGAAGGGCTACTGGTACGACCGAGCCCAGGTGGCCGTCTACCTCTGCACCGACATCTCCGCCTCGGCGAACTGCGCGCAGCAGGAGGCCACGAAGGAGCAGATCGCCTCGGTCGAGCAGCAGCTCAAGGGCGACACGCTCAACCCGTACATCAAGAACTTCACCTTCGAAGACCACGACCAGGCGTTCAAGAACTTCAAGGAGCAGTTCAAGGACTCGAACGTCTCCGACCTGGTGACGCCCGACATCCTGCCGCAGGCCTACTGGCTCAACCTCAAGAACCCCGACCAGTCGGATGTCATCATCGACAGCCTGACGAACCAGCCGGGCGTCGAGGAGGTCGTCGATCAGCGCACCTACCTCGAGCCGATCTTCGCGATCCTCAACGCCGCCAGCTACTCGGCGATCGGCATCGCCGCGCTCATGCTCGTCGCGGCCGTGCTGCTCATCGCGACGACGATCCGGCTGAGCGCCTTCTCGCGTCGCCGCGAGCTCGGCATCATGCGACTCGTCGGCGCCTCGAACCGTTTCATCCAGACGCCGTTCGTGCTCGAGGGGGTGATCGCCGCGCTCGTCGGATCGTTGCTGGCCGGCGGGGCGATCGTGCTGCTGGTCAAGTTCTTCGTGCAGGGCTATCTCGCTTCGCAGCTGTCGAACACGGCGTTCATCGGCATGGATGCGGCGGCCGCCGTCGTGCCGGTGCTGCTGGTGGGCGGGGCGCTGCTGGCGGCGATCGCGTCGAGCGTGGCCATCCGCCGCTACCTGCGCGTGTAGCCGGAGTTCCCGCGGGCTAGACTGGTGGGCTGCGTGCCGGTGACGACATCCTCGTCGCGGCGCGCAGCCCACATCCATTTCCGGCTCAGGAGGCGAGCATGGCCAAGAAGGACGAAGGCACCCGCAACAAGGTGGTCGCCTCGAACCGTCGTGCCCGCCACGACTACCTCATCGAGGACACCTACGAGGCGGGCCTCGTGCTCACCGGCACCGAGGTGAAGTCGCTGCGTGAGGGGCGGGCGTCGCTCGTCGACGGCTACGGCTTCGTCGACGACCGCGGCGAGGCCTGGCTGGATGCGGTGCACATCCCCGAGTACCTCGAGGGCACCTGGAACAACCACTCCCCGCGTCGCAAGCGCAAGCTGCTGCTGCACCGCGCCCAGATCATCAAGATCACGCACAAGACGAAGGAGGGCGGCTACACCCTGGTGCCGCTCTCGATCTACTTCAGCGAGGGGCGCGCGAAGGTCGAGCTCGCGGTCGCGAAGGGCAAGCGCGAGTACGACAAGCGTCAGACGCTGCGCGAGCGTCAGGACCGGCGCGAGGCCGAGCGGGCGATCTCGAGCCGCAAGCACCTGGGGGAGTAGCGACGCCGTCGGGCGCGGCTGCTCGTCGACCTGCTTCTCGGCGGGTCAGCTCTCGTCGATGAGCGCCCGCAGCGCCTCGAGCTGCTGGATGCGCCCGCCGAGCTCCGGCGCGAGCGGCTGCGCCGTGAGCGTGGTCACGCCCGAGTCGGTGAGCGCGCGCAAGCGCTCGCGCACGTGAGACTCGCTGCCGATGAGCGAGGTGCCGAGGATCAGCTCCTCCGGCACCGCGGCAGCGGCGGCCTTCTTCTCGCCGGCCAGGTAGAGCTCCTGGATGCGCTCGGCCTCGTCGACGAAGCCGTAGCGGCGCGCGAGATCGTTGTAGAAGTTGGCGCCCTTCGCCCCCATCCCGCCGACGTAGAGCGCGACGCGGTCGCGGTAGATCTCGAGCGCCTGGTCGGTGTCGTCGGCGATGAGCAGCGGGGCCTGCGCCTGCACGTCGAGCTCGCCGAGCTCGTCGGGGCGGCGCGCGAAGCCGGCGTCGAGCGCATCGCCCCAGGCGAGGTGCGCGCGGCCCGGGAAGTAGAACAGCGGGATCCAGCTCTCGGCGATCTCCGCCGCCTGCGCGACCGCCTTCGGGGTGAGCGCGGCGATCGCGATGGGGATGCGCGCCCGGCGCGGGTGGTTGATGAGCTTGAGCGGCTTGCCGAGGCCGGTGCCCTGGTCGGCGGGCAGCGGGATGGGGTGGTTCGGGCTGTCGGAGACCACCGGCTCGCGACGCCAGAGCGCGCGGCATACCTCGACGGTCTCGCGCAGCCGGGCGAGCGGGCGGTGGAACGGCACTCCGTGGAAGCCCTCGATGACCTGCGGACCCGACGATCCGAGGCCGAGCTCGAAGCGGCCGCCGCTGACGTCATCCAGGCCGGCGGCGGTCATGCCGATCATCGTGGGCGTGCGCGAGAACAGCGGCATGATGCCCGAGGCGAGCGTGACCCGGCTCGTCACGGCGGCGAGGTAGCCGAGTCGGCTGACCGCGTCGAAGCTGTACGCCTCGGCGGCAGCCACGACATCCACGCCGACCCGCTCGGCCTCCACCACCTCGGCGGCGATGTCGCGGAAGTCGTCGGAGTAGTCGGCCACGATGCCGAGACGCAGAGTCATGCCGCCACGCTACGACAGAGGCCCGCATCGGGCCGAGCTTCGGGCGCGCTGAGTGTGCATCCCCACAACCCGGTGCCCGATACGGCCCCGGTTCTAGGCTGGATGCGATGAGCGAGCCCGACGCGATCTCCCGCCCCGACAGCCCGCCCGCATCCCCGTGGCGCGCCTTCGCGGTCTGCGTCTCGGTCGCGGCGCTGACGATCCTCGACCTGTCGAAGGTCAACGTGGGGCTGCCCTCGATCGAGAAGGCGCTGGACGCAGGGCCCACCTCCCTGCAGCTGATCGTCGCCGGCTACGCCCTCGCCTTCGGCCTCGTGCTCGTGCCCTCGGGCCGCCTCGGTGACATCAAGTCGCGCCGCACGATGTTCCTCGTCGGGCTGACCCTGTTCGCGCTCGCGAGCCTCGCCTGCGCGCTCGTGCCGTCGATCGAGCTGCTGGTCGTGGCGCGCATCATCCAGGGCGTCGCCGCGGGCATCCAGATGCCGCAGGTGCTCGGACTGGTGCAGCAGCTCTTCGTGGGCCCGGATCGGGGCCGCGCCTTCGGCCTGTTCGGTGCGATCATCGGCCTCTCCACCGCGCTCGGACCGACGCTCGGCGGTCTGCTGATCCTCGTCGGCGGCGACGAGAACGGATGGCGGCTGCTGTTCTGGATGAACGTGCCGCTCGCCGCGATCCTGTTCGTGCTCGCATGGCGGCTGCTGCCGCGTCGGCAGCGCAGCGCCTCGCCGGCGGCGTCGACGCTCGACCCGATCGGCGTCGTTCTGCTCGGCGTCAGCGTGCTCGCGCTGATGCTCCCCTTCGTGCTCACGACGGGCAAGGACGACCCGCCCGCGCGCTGGCTCCTCCTGATCGTCTTCGTGCTCGCCTTCACCGGATTCGTGCTCTGGGAGCGCCACTACCGCGCCGCCGGCAAGACGCCGGTGATCGATTTCGGGCTGTTCCGCCGGGCCAGCTTCCGCAACGGCACCCTGATCGCGACCGCCTACTTCGCGGCGATGCCGGCGACCTTCCTGACGGTCACGCTGTTCCTGCAGCAGGGTCTCGAGCTGAAGCCGGTGTTCGCGGGCATGATCACGATCCCCTTCGCGATCGCCTCGGCGTTCAGCGCCTGGATCAGCGGCCGGCTCGTCGGGCGCATCGGGCGTCCGCTCGTGCTCGGCGGTCTGGTGATCGTCGTGATCGGGTTCCTCGCGCAGATCACGCTCGCCGTCGTGCTGCCGCCCGAGCTCGCGCCCTACGGCATGGCCGCGGCTCTGTTCGTCGCCGGCATCGGCGGGGGAGCCGTCATCTCGCCGAACCAGACGCTGACGCTCGCCGAGGTGCCCGTCGCCGAGGGCGGCGTCGCCGGATCGATCGGGCAGCTGGGTCAGCGCGTCGGCACCGCGATCGGCCTCGCCGCCGGCACCGCCGTGTTCTACGCGATCATCGCGGGGGAGAGCGGCGCGCGCATCGAGGTCTACCACGACGCCTATCGCTCGGTCGGCGTGGTCACGATCGGCTTCGTCGTGCTGGCGCTGATCTTCGCGATCGCCGACCAGATCTCCCGGTCGCGCGGTCGTGCGCGCGCCGACAGCGGGAGCACAGGATCGACGCGGGAGGATTCTCGAGCGGGCGCCGCGACGACGTCGCCGCTGCGCGAACCAGAGGAGGAGTGACGATGACGTCACCGCTGATCGAGGCCGAGGAACTGCTCGAGAGGGTGCGATCCGGCCGGGCTCCGGTGATCGTGGATGCGCGCTGGCAGCTCGGCGCCCACGACGGGCACGAGCGCTACCTCGGCGGGCACATCCCCGGCGCCCTGTTCGTCGACCTCGAGACCGACCTCGCCGACCCCCCGTCGCCGCAGCGCGGTCGTCATCCGCTGCCCTCGCGTGAGCGCTTCCAGGCGCTGCTGCGCCGACTCGGCGTCGATGCCGGCGACGACGTGGTCGTCTACGACCAGGCGCACGGCGTCTCGGCGGCGCGGATGTGGTGGATGCTGCGCAACGCCGGCATCCCGACCGCGCGCGTGCTCGATGGCGGCCTGCGCGCCTGGGGCGAGGCGGGTGGTCGCCTCGAGGGCGGCGAGGGGACGCTGCCCGATGACGGCACGATCGAGATCGACTGGGACCGCATGCCGCAGCTCACGATCGACGACGCCGCCGCCTTCCCCGAGCACGGGGTGCTGCTCGACGCCCGCGCCCCCGAGCGCTACCGCGGCGAGCAGGAGCCGGTCGACCCGCGTGCCGGGCACATCCCCGGCGCCCTGTCGTCGCCGACTGCCGGCAACCTGGATGAGAACGCCCGCTTCCTCGGCTCCGACCGCCTCGTCACCCGCTTCGACGCGATCGGCGCCACCGACGACGCCGAGATCGGCGTCTACTGCGGCTCGGGCGTCACGGCGGCGCACGTCGTGCTCGCGCTCGAGCTCGCCGGCCGACGCGGGGCGCTGTTCCCCGGGTCGTGGTCGCAGTGGTCGAACGATCCGGAGCGCCCGGTCGCGACCGGCGCGGTCTGAGCAGCGAGGCCGGCCGTCGGACCGGCTCGATCGTCAACTCGCGCTGAGCCGCACATCCACCTGCGCGACGATGCGGATGCGCTCGGGCACCAGGTCGAAGCCCGCCGCGCCGCCGGCGCTGTCGGCGGCCGCGCGCATCATCTTCGGCGCGGCCGCCCCCGGGAAGACCCCGCCGCCGCCGGTCGCTCCGCCATCGGCGAGCATGCCGGGGTCGGCGATCGCGAGCGGCGCGACCGCACTGAGTCCAGCGGCCCGGGCGTAGATCTCGCCCTTCGCGACGGCGGCGCGGACGGCGGCCGTCTGCGCCTCGGCGAGGGCAGCGCGTCGGGTCTCGCCCGAGAGGTCCCAGGTGATGCCGGTGATCTGCACGCCGTCGAGGTCGGCGAGATCGTTGACGACGGCAGCCAGCGCATCGCGGTCGCGGAATCGTGCCTGAACGGCGACATTCGCGGCATGCACGAGCGGCAGCTGACGGCCCTCGTTGTTCCAGGGGCGCTGCGCGCTGACGTGCACGCGATCGGATGACCAGCGGGTCACAGCACCCGAGGCGTGCAACGGCTCGAGCCGGGCGGATACCCGGGCGGCCGCGTCGCTCGCGCGCCGCAGCACCTCCTCGCGATCCCCGCCGTCGAAGGCGATCGCGAGGTCGAGCGTCGCGCGCTCCGCCTCGAACCAGGTCTCGTGCTCGCCCTGCACCGTGATCGTGACGTCGCTCATGGGCTCATCCTCGCACCGACCGTGCGGATGTCAGCGGTGTGCGCTTAGACTGGGACGCCGCTCGGTTCCCGAGCGGACTTGGCAACTCCACAGCGCGCGACATGGCCCGCAGCATCCGCTCTCTCGATCGCTCGAGATCGCGGTGGTTGTGCGGCACGGGGATGATCGGTTTCGACATTGCCTGTGACCCTGCGAGAAGCGGGCCGAGGATGCAGGGTTATCTCGTTAACGATCTCTGCAACTTATAGGTGCCAATTCCAAGCGCACCGACTTCGCCCTCGCTGCCTAAGCAGGGTTGAAAGTCCGTCAGACCGGGTTCGCCTTCGCCCCGGACCCTGGCGTCATTTAGAGGGCTCGCTGCGGTGTCGTGTCTCAGGGCACCGCGGGACTTGCACTGAGACTGGGCCCGTCGATCTAGGCGTTCGTGACAAAGATCGGGGCCGAGCAGAACGCTTCCACGGACTACGCCCGTAGAAGGCGCAGCCTTGCAGCAGTGGACGGGGGTTCGATTCCCCCCATCTCCACCACCGGTCATGTCGCGCGTTGTGGGGTCCGCCGGCTTCTCCGTGCCGATGCCGCCCATGCCGCTGTCGCGGTGTCGCCGTCGCACCCTGACGTCTGGATCTGTCGTGACCGAACCCGCATCCGCCGTCGACCGTCTCGGGCTCGGTCTCGCCGCGCTGGGACGCCCCGCCTACATCACCGTGCACCGCGACGCGGATCTCGGTGCCCCGGGCGACCGCACGGTCGAGTGGATGCGCGCCCACGCCCACCAGATGCTCGATGCCGCCTGGGATGCGGGCATCCGCTACTTCGACGCCGCGCGCTCCTACGGTCGAGCCGAGGAGTTCCTGGGCTCGTGGCTGACCGCGCATCCGGGTCGGCGTGAGGAGCTGACGATCGGGTCGAAGTGGGGCTACTCCTACGTCGGCGGCTGGCAGATGGATGCGGCCGTGCACGAGCGCAAGGAGCACAGCCTCGCGCAGCTCGAACGTCAGTGGCCGGAGACCCTCGACGCTCTCGGCGATGCGCCGGATGTCTACCTGATCCACTCGCTCACCCCCGACAGCCCCGCGCTGGACGACGCCCCGCTGCTCGACCGGCTGCGCGAGCTCGGCGAGGAGGGCGTGCTGATCGGCTTCTCGACCAGCGGACCCGAGCAGGGGGCCGTGATCGATCGCGCGCTCGCCCTGCCCGATTCGCCGTTCAGCGCCGTGCAGTCGACCTGGAATCTCCTGGAGCACTCCGCCGGCGCGGCGCTGTCGCGCGCGCACGACGCCGGCTGGCTCGTCGTGGTCAAGGAGTCGCTCGCGAACGGGCGGCTCGCGCCGGGCTCCGCCCCGGTCGAGCTGGCTGCCGCGGCGGAGGCCGCCGGCGCGACCGCCGATGAACTCGCTGTGGGCACGGTGCTCGCCGAGCCGTGGGCCGACATCGTGCTGCTCGGAGCGGTGACCCGCGACCAGCTCGCGCAGAACGTGCGGGCGACGCCGGCCACCTCGGCGACGGCGTCGCTCGGCGCTCTCTCGCAGGCACCCGCGGACTATTGGGCCGCCCTCTCGGCGCTCAGCTGGGGCTGACCGCGGCTGCCGCGCTCGCGCGAGCCGCGAGCAGATCCGGGTGGTGGATCTCGGCGACATTCGGGTGCGCGCGCAGGCGGTAGCGCAGCACGTTCTCGCCGTAGACCTCGAGGATCTTCGAGTTCTCGGGGTCGGCGGTGACCCCGCGCACCTCGGCGGCGAGCTCGGGCGGCAGGGTGAGCTGCGGCATCCGGGCGTCGAGGGCGGGGTTGAAGAAGAACGGCACCGAGATGCGGTCGGTTCGCTCGGCGGGGGAGAAGACGCGGTGCAGCGTCGCGCGGAGGTAGCCCTCACTGGCGAGCTCGAACATCTCGCCGATGTTCACGACGAAGGCGCCGGGCAGGGCCGGGGCGTCGATCCACTCGCCCTCGTGCTCGACCTGCAGGCCCTCCTTGCCCGGCTCGACGAGCAGGAGCGTCAGCACGCCGCCGTCGCGGTGCTCGCCGACGCCCTGGCCCTCGCGTCCGGCCGGGCTGCCGGGGTAGCGCACGATCTTCAGCAGCGGGTAGGCGTCGTCGGCGCCGAAGGCCGCGTCGAAGGAGTCCTCCGGGGCGCCGAGCGCGACGGCCCAGGTGCGCAGCAGGCGTCGCGAGAGGTCGCTCAGCTCGGTGATCCAGCGCTCGATGACGGGCCGCAGCTCGGGCAGCGCGGTCGGCCACAGGTTCGGGCCCTGCAGGCGCCAGAAGTCCTCGTCGCCGTCGACCGTCGGGCGCTCGGCGCCGATGTCGATCTGCTCGCGCCAGTCGACGCGGCCGACCGTGAGCTCTTTGCCGACCCGGGTGTAGCCGCGGAACTGCGCGCTGTGGATGTTCTCGATATCGAGCTTCGCCTCGTCGGGCAGCTCGAAGAAGCGGCGCGACAGAGCCAGCACGTCGTCGATGAGCTGCTGCTCGATGCCGTGGCCGACGAGGTAGAAGAAGCCGACGTCGCGGGTCACCTGGCGCAGTTCGGCGCGGAAGGCGTCGGCCTCCTGAGCTCCGGCGTCGAGGCGGGACAGGTCGAGGATGGGGAGCGATTCGAGCACGTACTCATAATGCCCGGTTCTGGCACCTATAGGTGACCGTGTTGCCCGATAGCGCGCGGGATCGCCCGGTTCAGCGTGCGGTGATGGCGAGCACCGCGTCGTGGACGCGCCCGTTCGTCGCGAGTGCGCTGCCGGCGCCGAGGTCGTCGCCGCCGTCGAGCGAGGTGAATCGGCCACCGGCCTCGCGCACGATCGGCGCGATCGGCGCGAGGTCCCACGGCTTCAGGTCGTACTCGCCGGCCATGTCGACGGCGCCCTCCGCGACGAGCATGTACGACCAGATGTCGCCGATCGCCCGGCTGCGCCAGACCGCGCGGTTGAGCGCCGTGAGCTGCTCGAGGCGGCCCTCGGCATCCCAGCCCTGGAAGGAGTTGTAGCTGATGTTGGCCTCGCCGAGGGTCGCGACGTCACTGACCTGGATGCGGCGCGGCGCCTCGTCCTGCTGCTGCACGAAGGCGCCGTGACCGGTGGCGCCCCACCAGCGGCGGCCGAGGGCGGGGGAGCTGACGACGCCGACCTGCGGCACGCCGTCGATGACGAGGGCGATGAGGGTGCCCCAGATGGGCACGCCGCGCAGGAAGTTCGCGGTGCCGTCGATCGGGTCGAGAACCCAGACGCGGCCGTCGCCGAGCTCGCCGCCGAACTCCTCGCCGAAGATCGCGTCGCCGGGGCGCACGGCCTCGAGCTGCTCGCGGATGACCTTCTCGACCCGCGTGTCCGCATCCGTCACGTGCGTGCGGTCGGCCTTGAGCGACACGTCGAGGTCGGCGGCGCGGTAGCGATCGAGCGAGACCAGGTCGGCTTCGGCGGCGAGGGAGAGCGCGACGGCGAGGTCGTCGGCGAGGCTGTAGTCGGTCATCCCGTCAGGCTAGCGGCGCGGGGTGAACCGCCGGTGCTCACTCGGCGCGCGAGATCCCAGGGCGCAGGGTCGCGAGCAGGCGGCGCATCGAGTCGACGCGCTCCGGCGTCAGCCGGCCGTCCTCGACGGCCTCGTCGAGTGCGCAGTCGGGGGCGTCGGCGAGGTGCGTGCAGCCGCGCGGGCACTCCTCCGCGACGGCCGCGAGGTCGCTGAAACCCCGGATGACGTTGTCGGGGTCGACGTGGCCGAGGCCGAAGGAGCGCACGCCCGGGGTGTCGATGATCCAGCCGCCGCCGGGCAGGCGCAGCGAGACCGTCGACGACGAGGTGTGCCGGCCGCGACCCGTGACCGCGTTGACGACGCCGGTCGCGCGGCCCGCGCCGGGCACGAGCTCGTTGACGAGCGTCGACTTGCCGACGCCCGAGTGGCCGACCGCGACGGTGCTGCGGTCGCGCAGCACCTCGATGAGCTCGGTGATCGGGGCCTCGCCCTTCGCGCTCGTGAACACCGGCAGGTCGAGGCCGTCGAAGTTCGCCAGGAACGGCGCCGGATCGGCGAGGTCGGTCTTGGTCACCACGAGCATCGGGCGGATGCCGGCGTCGTACGCCGCGACGAGGTAGCGGTCGACGAGGCGGGCCCGCGGCTCGGGGTTCGCGGCGGCGACCACGATCAGCAGCTGCTCGGCGTTCGCGACGACGACGCGCTCGACGGCATCGGTGTCATCGGCGCTGCGGCGCAGCAGGGTGCGGCGTGGTCGGATGCGCACGATGCGCGCCAGGGTGCCCTCATCGCCCGAGGTGTCGCCCACCACATCCACCTCGTCGCCGGTGACGATCGCGGCCTTGCGCAGCTCGCGGGCGCGCGTGCAGGTGATCTCGCGCTCCTGGTCGCCGTCTTCGTCGACCAGGACGCCGTAGCGGCCGCGGTCGACCGTGATGATGCGGCCGATCGCGGCGTCCGCGTGCTCGGGGCGGCGCTTGGTGCGCGGGCGGTTCGACTTCGGGTTCGGGCGGGCCCGGTACGACGAGTCGTCCCAGGCGTCGAGCGCGTCGTCGTCGGGCGGTAGCCAGCTCATCCGGCCGAGCCCGTCGTCGAGACGCCCTGCGCCGCGGGGTTCAGAGCAGCCCCGCCGGGTTCGGCGCCGAGGCGGCGCGCAGCCCGAGCATCCGCTCCCACAGTTCCGGGAACTGCGGCAGCGTCTTCGCGGTCGCGCCGATGTCGTCGACGGTCACGCCCGGCACGGCCAGGCCGACGATCGCCCCGGCGGTCGCGATGCGATGGTCGTCGAAGGCACGCCAGGGGCCGGCGTGCAGCGGCTGCGCGCGGAACGCGAGCCCGTCGTCGATCTCGGTCACCTGCCCGCCGAGGTCGGCGAACAGGGCGGCGAGAGCCGCGAGGCGGTCGGTCTCGTGGCCGCGCAGGTGAGCGATTCCGGTGATCGACGAGGCGCCGTCGGCGAAGGCCGCGAGTGCGGCGATCGAGGGCGCGAGTTCGCCGCCCTCGCTGAGATCGAGGTCGACCGCGGGGATCTGTGCGCCGCCGAGCACGCCGACGCCGCCGTCGACCGTCAGGCTGCTGCCCTCGCGGCGCACGGTCGCCCCGTAGCGCGGCAGGATCTCGGCCAGGTGGTCGCCGACCTGCGTCGTCGAGGCCGGCCAGCAGTCGATCGTCACCGTGCCGCCGGCGACGAGCGCGGCGACGAGGAACGGGGCCGCGTTCGAGAGGTCGGGCTCGATGTCGACGTCGAGCGCGCGGATGGGCGCGTTCGGCACGATCCAGACGCCCGGCTCGGGCGAGATCACCTCGACGCCACGGGCGGCGAGCGTGGCGATCGTCATCTCGATGTGCGGCATGCTCGGCAGTCGCTCGCCCGTGTGGCGCAGCGTGAGGCCCTTCTCGAAGCGCGGGGCCGCGAGCAGCAGGCCCGAGACGAACTGGCTCGAGGCGGAGGCGTCGATCTCCAGCTCGCCGCCCTCGATGCGACCCGTGCCGTGCACCGTGAAGGGCAGGGCGCCGCGGCCCTCGTCGGCGACATCCACGCCGAGCGCGCGCAGCGAGTCGATCGTCGTGCGCATGGGGCGCTTGCGAGCGTGCGGGTCGCCGTCGAAGACGACCGGACCGAGCGCGAGCGCCGCGAGCGGCGGCACGAAGCGCATGACCGTGCCGGCGAGGCCGCAGTCGATCGAGCTGGATCCGCTCAGCTCCTCGGGGGGCGTGATGCGCAGATCCGGCCCGAAGTCGCCGTCGCCCGGCACCTCGTCGATCTGCACGCCCAGCTCGCGGAGGGCCTCGATCATCAGCGCCGAGTCGCGCGAGTGCAGGGGGCGTCTCAGCAGCGAGGGGCCGTCGGCGAGAGCGGCGAGCACGAGCTCGCGGTTCGTGAGGCTCTTCGACCCCGGCAGCGTGAGCCGGGCATCCAGCGGACCGGTCGCCGTCGGCGCCGCCCAGGGGCCGGGCTCCGGCTGCTCGGGGGCGCGGTCGCCATAGGGATCGAAGTCGGGCGCGGAATAGGTGGAGAGCTGCATCGGTTCACCAGGATATCGCCCGTCATCCCGGGCGAGGAGGAGCGCCCGTGGCTGTACTCGAAGCCCCCCGCCCGACCCGAGTGCTCGGGCGCGCGGAAGTAGACTCGTCGCCGATGAACAGGGACGACTCAGAACTCGTCGACGACGAGCTCGACAACGACCTCTCCGACGACGCCGCGGACCGCACGGACGACGCCGATCGCGGCGCCGCGCCGATGCCGACCGGTGACGCCCCGGCGCGCGAGGTCGATCACGACGATGACCTCGCCGACGTCGACGAGGACCTCAACGGGCGCGTTCGCAGCGCGCTCCCGCCCGAGGAGCTGCGCCGCCTCTTCGAGGAGCAGGCGCTGCCCTTCATGGATCAGCTGTACGCCGCCGCGCTGCGCATGACCCGCAACACCGCCGACGCCGGCGACCTGGTGCAGGAGACCTTCGTCAAGGCGTTCAGCGCCTTCGCCCAGTTCCGCCAGGGCACGAACCTCAAGGCGTGGCTGTACCGCATCCTCACCAACACCTTCATCAACAGCTACCGCAAGAGCCAGCGGCAGCCGTACCAGAACGCGATCGACGAGCTCGAGGACTGGCAGCTCGGCTCGGCCGAATCGCTCACGCAGGGTCGCACCACCCGCTCGGCCGAGGCCGAGGCGATCGACCACCTGCCCGACAGCGACGTCAAAGAGGCGCTGCAGTCGATCCCGGAGGACTTCCGCATGGCCGTCTACCTCGCCGACGTCGAGGGATTCGCCTACCAGGAGATCGCCGACATCATGAAGACCCCGGTCGGCACCGTCATGAGCCGACTGCACCGTGGACGCCGCCTGCTGCGCGAGCGTCTCGCCGACTACGCACGCGACCGCGGATTCGTCGTCGCTGACACCCCGAGGAGAGGACGATGACCGACTGCGGTTGCGACAAAGCGAAGGCGGAGCTCGAGGAGTTCCTGCACCGCGAGCTGAGCGATGACGACTTCAAGGACGTCTCGGAGCACCTGGCCGGATGCGTCGAGTGCGAGACCGAGGCGGCCGTCGGCCTGACGCTCATGCAGAAGGTGCGCAGCGCCTGCCAGGAGAAGGCTCCGGAGGAGCTTCGCGAGTCGATCCTCGCGCGTCTCAACGCGCACGTCTGAGTCCTCGCCGCCGGTCGCTCGCGGCTGACCGCGGCGGCTGCGGCGGCGCTGCATGTGCGTCGCGCGCGCGGTCAGCGTCGACGGCGTGCCAGCACGCCGCGCACGACGGCGACTGCGCCACCGGCCGCGAACGCCCCGGCGGCACCGATCCCGATGGCGGCCAGACCGATCCCCGACGGGGACATCTGGGTCCAGGCGGTCGACGTCAGCGCCGCCACGAGGCCGATCAGCACCACGATCACGATCAGCGCCGTGCAGCCGAGCGCCCACGGAGCAGGAGCGGCGGGCGCGGGCCCGGGCGCCGGGCTGACCGGACCCGATCTCGTGGGCTCCGGACCCTGCCTCGCCGTGTCGGATGCGGCATCCCGGATGACCGCGGCGGGTCGAACGGGAAACGGTGCGGATGCCGACGCGAGCGCGTCCGCCGAGATCACGGGCGGCCCGCCTTCGCTCGCGGGGATCGCGAGAGCCGACCAGCGCGGATCGTCGGGACGGGCGTCGCCGCGCGCCGCACGTGCGCGATCGGACGCGGTCTCGTCGCTCATGCGCCGAGTGCGTCGCGGCGGCGACGCTGACGGCGGCGCCGCACGACGCCGAGGATGACGCTCGTCAGCACGAGCGCGCCGCCGACGCCGATCGCCCAGGTCCACGCCGCCGGCGGCAGCACGCCGCTGACGAGCAGCGCGAGCAGCGCGCCGCCCATGAGCACGACCCACGCGGCCAGCAGCCGGTCGGCGTGCAGCACGAGCTTCGCGAGCGGACGGAAGCGCGATCCGAGTCGTCGCCGCGCGCGCACGGCGAGGAATGCCGTGCCGAGGGCCGCGAGCACCCCGAGCACGATGAGCACCACGCGGGCGGCGTCCTGCGGCAGGTCGGAGAGGCGCAGCACCTGCACGGCGAGGAAGAGCCCGAGGAAGATCACGGCGTGCGCCTGCGTGACGAGGTTGCCGAGGGCAACCAGAAGGTTGTGGCGGGCGAGGCCACCGGCGGCATCCACCGCGCTCAGACGCGACAGCTCGAGCGCGGCGCCGGCCGGATCGCGCTGCAGCTGCACGACCGCGAGATTGTGCTGCGCCCCCTCGTCGTGCGGGTCGAGGGCGAGCACCGTGCGGTACTCCTGCTCGGCGGCTCGCCAGTTCTGCCGCTCGAGGTAGGCGTTGCCGAGCACGAAGTGCGCCTGCGGCTCCTGCGGTGCGAGCGAGCAGGCCGTCGTTGCGGCCTGGATGGCCATGTCGCGCCGGCTCGGGATCTCGGTCGCGATCACGGCGACGGTCGCGTGGCTCGCCCACTCCTGCGGGGCGAGATCGGCGCAGCGGATCGCCGACTCGAGCGCCTCACGGTGCTGCCCGGTTCCGGCCTGCGCGTGGGCGAGCACCCGCCAGGCGTCCGCATCGTCGGGCACGCGCGACACCGCGGCCTGCGCCATCCGCAGCGCCTCGTCCGACCGGCCCGTCTGACGATAGGCGTCGGCGGCGACGAGCATCGCCCACGGGTCGTCGGGGAACTCGCGCAGGTGAGCGCCGACCTCCTGCAGGGCGTCATGAGGCCGGCCGGCCGCGAGCAGCGCCTGCGCGCGATCGAGTCGGTCGCTCACAGACGTTTCGACTTCTTCAGGTAGCCGCGCAGCTCGTCGAAGGTGCCGTCGTCGTCGCCGAACAGCACGACGTTGCGCGCCGCATCCAGCCAGGCTCCCGTCGACGGCCGCACCTCGCGCAGCGCGGCGAGCAGATCGGGCATGCCGATCATCCGCGCTGTGCCGCTGCGCACGCTGTCGAGCAGGGCTCGCTCTGCGGCGAGTTCGGTGACGTAGGCGATGTCGGCGCCCGTGAGTCCGTCGGAGCGGCGCGCGAGCTCGGCGAGATCGATCGACTCGACGGGCCGGTCGCGCAGATGCACGCGGAACACGGCCTCGCGCGCCACCTGGTCGGGCGGCAGCACGAGGAGCGTGCGGTCGAGGCGTCCCGGGCGGCGCAGCGCGGGGTCGATGTCCCAGGGCTGGTTCGTCGCGGCGAGCACGAAGACGCCCTCGTTGTCGGCGCCGATGCTGTCGAGCTCCTGCAGCAGCTGCACCACGATGTTGCGCATGCCGCTGTGCCGGGTCTGGGTGCGGCGCACGCCCAGCGCATCCAGCTCGTCCAGGAACACGACGCAGGGGGCGTTGCGCCGGGCGAGCTCGAACAGCTCGTGCAGGTTGCGCTCGCTCGTGCCCAGGTACTGGTCGAGGATGTCGGCGACGCCGGCCGAGATGAACGACGCTCCGAGCTCGCCGGCGACCGCCCGGGCGAGGAAGGTCTTGCCGCAGCCGGGCGGACCGTAGAGCAGCAGGCCGCCCCGCAGGCTCTTGCCGTAGAGCCGGCGCAGCTCCTCGTTCTGCATCGGCGCCAGGAACGCGGCGTCGAGGCGCTCCTTGACGTGCTGCATGCCGCCGACATCGGCGAGGGTGAGTCCGCTGCGCTCGACGTCGAAGGCGCCGGTGTCGGGCTCGTCGCCGTCGCCGCCCACGAACATCGGGTCGACGAGGCCGTCGACCTGCGCTTCGGCCGCGGCCCAGTCGAACTCGGCGGCGCTGGGCGAGGGCTCGGATGCGAGCTCGGCGGCACGGGGCCCGCTCTCAGGCGCGGTCGGGCCGTCATCCGCCGACGTCGGCGCGCTGTCGACGGCTCCGTCGTCGGGTTGGTCGGCTGCGCTGTCGATCGAGGCGGCGAGCGCGCGCTCGAGCAGCTGAGCCGACTCGGAATCGGAGGCGTCCGCGGCGAGCAGGGTGCTCAGGTGCGCGATCGCCTCCTCGCCGGCGCCCGCCTCGACCAGGGTGCGCGCCAGATGACGCCGCAGCGCGCGGTCGTCCGGGGATGCGGCGACGGCGCGGCGCAGAGACCTCAGGATCAGCTCGTGGTCCATCGTCTCCGCGTCCGCGCCGTCATCCGCGCCTCGTCAGCTCAGTCGAGCTGGAAGGCGCGCTCCACGAACTCGGCCTGCTCGGCCGCGCTGCGCTTCGTCGAACCCGCGGCCGGCGACGCCGAGGCGGGGCGCGACACGACGCGCACCGGGCGGTCGAGCTGCGGCGCGAGCTCCTGGTTCACGAACGGCCAGGCGCCCTGGTTCTCGGGCTCGTCCTGCACCCAGACCAGCTCGGCCGAGGGGTAGCGGGCGATGACCTCGCGCACCTGCTCGGTCGGCAGCGGGTAGAACTGCTCGAGCCGCACGAAGGCGATCTGGTCGCCCGTCTCGCGCTTCTCGGCCTCGGCGACCAGGTCGTAGTGCAGCTTGCCGGCGTGCAGCAGCACGCGCTTCACCGCGTTCGGGTCCTGGATGCGCGCGTCGTCGATCACCGGCTCGAACCGACCCGAGGTGAACGCCGAGACGTCGCTCGTGGCGCCGCGCAGGCGCAGCATCGACTTCGGGGTGAAGACGATGAGCGGGCGACGCGGGCGGGCGTAGGCCTGGCGGCGCAGCAGGTGGAAGTACGACGCCGGCGTCGACGGACGCGCGATAGTCATGTTGTCCTCCGCCGCGAGCTGCAGGAAGCGCTCGATGCGCGCCGACGAGTGGTCGGGTCCCTGGCCTTCGTAGCCGTGGGGGAGCAGCAGCACGACGCTGGAGCGCTGGTTCCACTTCTGCTCGGCCGCCGAGATGAACTCGTCGATCACGGTCTGGGCGCCGTTGACGAAGTCGCCGAACTGCGCCTCCCAGAGCACGAGCGCGTCGGGGCGCTCGACCGAGTAGCCGTACTCGAAGCCGAGGGCCGCGAACTCGCTGAGCAGCGAGTCGTAGATCCAGAGCTTCGCCTGGTTGTCGGCGAGGTTGCCGAGCGGCAGCCATTCCTGGCCGTTCTCGCGGTCGTGGAAGACGGCCTGGCGCGACGAGAAGGTGCCGCGGCGCGCATCCTGACCGACGAGGCGCACCGGGGTGCCCTCGGTCAGCAGCGATCCGAACGCGAGCAGCTCGCCGAAGCCCCAGTCGATGCCGCCTTCGCGGGTCATCGTCTGGCGCTTCTTGAGCAGCTGCTGCAGCTTCGGGTGCACGGCGAAGCCCTCGGGCGGGCTGACGTGCGCGTCGCCGATCAGCTGCACGACGCTCTCGTCGACCGCGGTCGAGGTCGGCTCGCCGGTGCGGTCGTCCTCGTTCTGCTGGGCGCCGGGACGCTCGAGGTCGCGCTCGGCGCCGCCGTCGGCCGTGATGACCGGCAGCGTGCCGGTCTGGGCGGCGTGGGTCTCGGCGAAGGCGCGCTCGAGGCGGTCCTGGAAGTCCTGGTGCGTCGCCTCGTACTCCTCCTGAGTGATGTCGCCACGACCGATGAGCGCCTCCATGTAGAGGGTTCGGGTCGAGCGCTTCGCCGAGATGAGGTTGTACATGAGCGGCTGCGTCATCGACGGGTCGTCGCCCTCGTTGTGACCGCGGCGGCGGTAGCAGACGAGATCGATGACGACGTCGCGCTTGAACTTCTGGCGGTAGTCGAAGGCGATCTCGGCGACGCGGATGACGGCCTCGGGGTCGTCGCCGTTCACGTGGAACACGGGCGCCTGGATCGTCTTCGCCACGTCGGTCGAGTACAGCGAGCTGCGCGCGTCGAGCGGCGAGGTCGTGAAGCCGATCTGGTTGTTGACCACGACGTGCACGGTGCCGCCAGTCTTGTAGGCGCGCAGCTGCGACATCTGCAGGGCCTCGACGACGATGCCCTGTCCGGCCATCGACGCGTCGCCGTGCACGAGCAGGGGCAGGGTCGAGAACTGGCCGTCGCCCTTGCGGTCCTGCTTGGCGCGCACGACGCCCTCGAGCACGCCGTCGACGACCTCGAGGTGCGAGGGGTTCGCGGCGAGGTACACCGCGACCTCCGACCCGTCCGCCGCCGTGAAGGTGCCCTCGGTGCCGAGGTGGTACTTCACGTCGCCGGAGCCGTGCTGCATCCGCGGGTCCTGGGTGCCCTCGAACTCGCGGAAGATCTGACCGTAGGTCTTGCCCGCGATGTTGGTGAGCACGTTGAGGCGGCCGCGGTGCGCCATGCCGATCGCGACCTCGTCGAGGCCCTCCTCGGCGGCGCCCTGCAGGATCTCGTCGAGCAGCGGGATGAGCGACTCGCCGCCCTCGAGGCTGAAGCGCTTCTGGCCGACGTACTTGGTCTGCAGGAAGGTCTCGAAGGCCTCGGCCTCGTTGAGCTTCGACAGCACGCGCAGCTGCTCGTCGTGGCCGGGCTTCTCGTAGGGGCGCTCGAGGCGCTCCTGGAACCAGCGGCGCTGCTCCGGGTCCTGGATGTGCATGTACTCGATGCCGACGGTGCGGCAGTACGAGTCGCGCAGCACGCCGAGGATGTCGCGCAGCAGTGCCGAGCGCTTGCCGCCGAACCCGCCGGTGACGAACTCGCGGTCGAGGTCCCAGAACGTCAGGCCGTGGGTCGCGATGTCGAGGTCGGGGTGCGAGCGCTGCTTGTACTCGAGCGGGTCGATGTCGGCCATGAGGTGGCCGCGCACGCGGAAGGAGTTGATGAGCTCCTGCACGCGGCTGGTCTTGCCGACGCGCTCCGAGAGGTCGACGTTGATGTCGGCCGCCCAGTGGATCGGGTCGTAGGGGATCCGCAGCGCGGCGAAGATCTCCTCGTAGAAGTCGTGCTGGCCGATGAGGCGCTCGTGCACCTTCTTGAGGAACTCGCCCGAGCCGGCGCCCTGGATGACGCGGTGGTCGTAGGTCGAGGTCAGGGTGATCGTCTTGCCGATGCCGAGCTCGGCGAGCGTCTTCGGGGCGGAGCCCTGGAACGCGGCCGGGTACTCGAGGGCGCCGGCGCCGATGATCGCGCCCTGGCCCTTCATCAGGCGGGGGACCGAGTGCTCGGTGCCGATGCCGCCCGGGTTGGTGAGCGAGATCGTGACGCCCTGGAAGTCGGCGGCCGTCAGCTTGTTCTTGCGGGCGCGGGAGACGACGTCCTCGTAGGCGGCGATGAACTCGCCGAAGCTCATGGTGTCGGCGCGCTTGATGCCGGGCACCATGAGCGCGCGGGTGCCGTCGGGCTTGGGCAGGTCGATCGCGATGCCGAGGTTGATGTGCGCCGGCGCGACGACGGAGGGCTTGCCCTCGACCTCGTCGTAGAAGACGTTCTGGCTCGGGAATTCCTCGAGCGCCCGCACCATCGCCCAGGCGATGAGGTGGGTGAAGGAGATCTTGCCGCCGCGGGCGCGACGCAGGTGGTTGTTGATGACGATGCGGTTGTCGATCATCAGCTTGGCCGGGATGGTGCGCACGCTCGTCGCGGTCGGCACCGTCAGGCTCGCGTCCATGTTGGTCGCGATGGTCTTCGCGAGGCCGCGCAGCGGGGTGACGATGTCGGTCGTCTCGGGCTGCTCGGTCGCGGGCGCGGCGGCCGGCGCGTCGGCGGGGATCGGCTGCGGCTTCGGCTGGGCCGAGGTGGTGCGCGCGACCGGCGTGGTGCCCGTCGTGGTCGGCGGCTCGGTCGCGGGGGCGGGTGCCGAGGTCGCGGGCGCGGCCGGGGCCTCGGACGGCGCCGGCGCGGCCGGTGCCGCTGCGGTCGGTTCGGCGGAGGCCGTGCCGACGACGGGGATCGCGGTGGTCGGGGTCGGGTCGGAGGAGGCCGAGGCGGACGCCTGGGTGTGCCGTGCTTCGAGCACGGGCCACCAGCTCCGATCCACCGACTCCTTGTCGACGAGGTACCGCTCATACAACTCGTCGACGAGCCATTCGTTGGCTCCGAACGCTCCGGATTCGCCCTCCGGAGTAACACCGGTCACGTGGCTCGACACAGCCGACCGCCCACTCTCACTTGTTCGCTGCGAATAGATCAGGTTCCGGTGAGACCGAAGTGCCTCTCGACAGCGGTCGCACCGCCTCCAACCCTAACGCTCGCGGAGGGGCCGGCGACGCCGTGAGCCGGGTGTCGGGCCGATACTTTCGGGGGTTTCTGCGGTTACCGTGAGGGCATGCGGTTCGTGAGGGATCTGCCCGCCCATGATCTGACCTACTCCGACGTCTTCCTGGTGCCCAGTCGGTCATCCGTGACGAGTCGGCTCGACGTCGATCTCGCCCCCGACGACGGCTCCGGGGCGACGATCCCGATCGTCGCCGCGAACATGAATTCGGTCACCGGGCCTCGACTCGCGGCCTCGCTCGCGCGGCGCGGCGGGCTCGGCGTGCTGCCGCAGGATCTGCCGCTGCAGGATCTCGACGCGGCGATCCGCTGGGTCAAGCAGCAGTCGGTGCGGTGGGACACGGCGATCCGACTGCACGAGGACCAGACCGCGGCGGATGCGCGCGCGCAGGTTCCGGCGCTGCCCGGCTACGGCGTCGTGGTCGAGGACGCGTCGGGTCGCGAGCTCGGCGCGATCCCGGCCGATCGTCTCGCGCACACGCTGCCCGACGCCCGGCTCGGCGATCTGGTGCAGGCGGATGTCGTCTCGCTCGACGCCGACGACATCGACTCCCCGCGCCGCGCCTTCGATCTGCTCGTCGACGCGGACAGCGAGTTCGCGACCGTGCGCGAGCACGGTCGCGTCGTCGGCACCCTCGGCCGGCGCAGCGCCCTCCGCAGCGCGCTCTACGCGCCGGCGGTGGATGCGGGCGGCCGCCTGCGCGTCGCCGCCGCGGTCGGAGTGAACGGCGATGTCGCCTCCAAGGCCCGCGCGCTCGTCGCGGCCGGCGTCGACGTGCTCGTCGTCGACACCGCGCACGGGCACCAGGAGCAGATGCTGCGCGCCCTCAAGATCGTGAGCGAGCTGAAGCTCGGCGTCCCCGTCGCGGCCGGCAACATCGTCACCGCCGACGGCGTGCGCGATCTCGTCGACGCGGGCGCCGACATCCTCAAGGTCGGGGTCGGACCGGGCGCCATGTGCACGACCCGCATGATGACCGCGGTCGGCCGCCCCCAGTTCTCGGCGGTGCTCGAGACGGCCGAGGCGGCGCGCGAGCTCGGCGCCACGGTCTGGGCCGACGGGGGAGTGCGCTACCCACGCGACGTCGCTCTCGCCCTGGCAGCGGGAGCGGCATCCGTCATGGTCGGCTCGTGGTTCGCCGGAACCGTCGAGGCGCCGGGCGAGCTCGAGACCGACCTCGACGGCCGCTCCTACAAGCAGAGCTGGGGCATGGCCTCGACCAAGGCCGTGCACGCACGCTTCGGCCGCCTCGACCCGTGGGAGCTCGCCCGCAAGGAGCTCTTCGCCGAAGGCATCTCGAGCTCGAAGATCTACCTCGACCCGCTGCGGCCCTCGCTCGAGGATCTGCTCGACATGATCACCTCGGGCGTGCGCAGCTCGTTCACCTACGCGGGCGCGACGAGCCTGGCGGAGTTCCGCGAGCGGGCCGTGGTCGGCGTGCAGAGCGCGGCCGGCTACGAGGAGGGCAAGGCGCTGCCGGTCTCGTGGTGAGGCCCGCCGCTATAGTTGCCGCAATCATGGACGACCCTCCATCTTCGCCCAGCCCCTCCTCCCACCATCCCGGCGCGCGCTCGAGCGTGCACGGCATCCGCGCCTCGTCCGCTGCGGGCGGTGATCGCGCGTGAGCTACGAGTGGATCCTGCTCATCGTCGGCGTGCTGCTGACGATCGGCACCGGCTTCTTCGTGGCGAGCGAGTTCTCGCTCGTGAACCTCGACCGCGCCGACCTCGAGCAGCGCCGCGACAAGGGCGAGGGGATGCTGAACCCGGTCATCGGGGCGCTCAAGGTCACCTCGACGCACCTCTCGAGCGCGCAGCTCGGCATCACCCTGACGACCCTGCTGACCGGTTTCACGCTCGAGCCGGCCTTCAGCCACTACCTCGAGCCGGTGATCGCGGCGATCGGGCTCCCCGAGCCGGCGGTCGCGCCGATCGCGACCGTCGTGGCGATCATCGTGGCGACGCTGCTGTCGATGATCCTCGGCGAGCTCGTGCCCAAGAACTTCGCGATCGCGGTGCCGCGCGCGACGGCGAAGATCGTCATCCCGTTCCAGGTCGGCTTCACGCTCGTCTTCAAGCCCTTCGTGGCGCTGCTCAACAACACGGCCAACGCGATCCTGCGCGGCATCGGCATCGAGCCGAAGGAGGAGCTGAGCTCCGCGCGCACGGCCGAGGAGCTGCGCAGCCTGCTGCGCCGCAGCGCCTCGGAGGGCGCGCTCGACCGCGAGACCGCGACGCTGCTGTCGCGCACCCTCGCCTTCTCCGAGCACTCCGCCTCCGATGCGATGACCCCGCGCCCGCGCGTGGCGAGCATCGATCGCACCCAGTCGGCGCAGGACGTGATCTGGCTCGCCCGGCGCACCGGCTTCTCGCGCTTCCCGGTGATCGACGACGACATCGATGACGTCGTCGGGGTCGTGCACCTGAAGCAGGCCGTGAGCGTGCCGCGCGACCGGCGGGAGCAGGTGCCGGTGTCGGCGCTGCAGACCGAGGCGCTGCGGGTTCCCGAGACGATGGGCCTCGACTCGCTGCTGGGTGAGCTGCGCGGTCGCGGCTATCAGATGGCCGTCGTGATGGACGAGTACGGCGGAACCGCCGGCGTCGTGACGCTCGAGGATCTGGTCGAGGAGCTCGTCGGCGAGGTGTCGGATGAGCACGACCGCTCGCGTGCCGACGTGGTACGCAGCCGGGGCTGGCTGACCTTCCCCGGAGCTCTGCGCCCCGACGAGCTGCAGGAGCGCGCGAACGTGACCGTGCCCGAGGAGGGCCCCTACGAGACCGTCGCGGGCTGGATCATGAGCGAGCTCGGGCGCCTGGCGCAGGTCGGCGACACGGTCGAGGTCGAGGCGGGCGCGTTCCGCGTCGAGCGGATGGACGGCCGCCGTATCGACCGGGTGCGCTTCACCCCGCGCTCGGATGACGAGAGCGGGGCCGGTGCAGCGAACGCGGCGGGAACGGCGGGATCCGCCGACCCGGCTGAGCGGACGAAGGGAGGCCGCGCATGAACGACGTGCTGGGAATCGTATGGCTCGTCATCCTGCTGCTCGTCAACGCCTTCTTCGTCGGCGCCGAGTTCGCCGTCATCTCGGCGCGTCGCTCGCAGATCGAGCCGCGCGCCGAGGCCGGGTCGCGCTCGGCCCGCACCGCGCTGTGGGCGATGGAGCACGCGACGCAGATGCTCGCGACGAGCCAGCTCGGCATCACCGTCTGCTCGCTGCTGATCCTCAACGTCTCCGAGCCCGCCATCCACCACCTGCTCGAGGTGCCGCTGGGGCTGACCCCGCTGCCCGAGGGCGTGATCACGACGGTCGCCTTCATCATCACGCTGACCGTCGTCTCGTTCCTGCACGTGGTGTTCGGCGAGATGGTGCCGAAGAACCTGTCGTTCTCGGTGCCCGACCGCGCCGTGCTGCTGCTCGCGCCGCCGCTCGTGTTCGTGTCGACCGTGTTCCGGCCGATCATCTGGCTGCTCAACGAGACCGCGAACGGCGTGCTGCGGCTGTTCCGCATCGAGCCGAAGAACGAGGCCGCGAGCGCCTTCACGGTGGATGAGGTGGCGACGATCGTCGCGACGTCCACTCGCGAGGGCCTGCTCAGCGACACGACGGGCGCGCTCAGCAACGCCTTCGAGTTCACGGAGAAGACGGTGCGCGACATCGCGGTGCAGATGCCGCAGCTCGTCACCCTGCCCGAGGACGCCTCGCCGGCGGACGTCGAGCGCGCTGTCGCGCAGCACGGCTTCAGCCGCTACGTGCTCGTCGACGAGGCGGGCGAGCCGACCGGCTACGTTCACCTCAAGGACGTCATCGACGTCGACGACGACGAGTCGGAGGAGCCGGTGCCGCCGAAGCGCATCCGCCAGCTCGTCTCGGTCTACCGGGATGCGGAGCTCGAGGACGCGCTGACGATCATGCGCCGCTCGGGGTTGCACGTCGCGCGCGCCTTCGACGAGGAGGGCGCCACCCGCGGCGTCGTCTTCCTCGAGGACATCATCGAGGAGCTCGTCGGCGAGGTGCAGGACGCGACGCGGAGGCGCTAGCCGGAGTGGTGCGGCTTCGTCCCCTCACCACTCCCGGTTCGTGCGCGCTCGCAGGTACTGCGGCGGCCACGGGGCGGCGTCCACGCCGAGCTCGTGCGCGGCGCGCAGCGCCCAGTGAGGGTCGCGCAGCGTGGCGCGGCCGAGCAGCACGGCGTCGGCGCGGCCCTGCTCGACGACCTCGGCGGCCTGCCGGGGCGTGACGATGAGTCCGACGGCCGCCGTCGGCGCTCCCGCCTCGGCGACCCGCTCGGCGAAGCGCACCTGGTAGCCGGGGCCGAGCGGCACGGTGACGCCGCCGACGAGTCCGCCGGTGGAGACGTCGAAGAGATCGGCGCCGTCGTCGCGCAGCCAGCCGGCGACCTCGACGGTCTGCTCCGCATCCCAGCCGCCGTCGGCCCAGTCGGTCGCGGAGACGCGGACGAGCAACGGCACGTCGGTCCCGACCTCGGCCCGTACGGCGCGCACGACCTCGCGCAGCAGACGGGCGCGGTTCTCGAGGCTGCCGCCGTAGGCGTCGTCGCGGATGTTCGAGAGCGGCGAGAGGAACTGGTGCAGCAGATAGCCGTGCGCGGCGTGGATCTCGACCAGGTCGAACCCGGCGTCGAGCGCGCGACGGGCTGCTGCCCGGAAGGCGGCGACGATGCCGGGCAGTTCGGCGAGATCGAGGGCGCGCGGGTCGGCGTAGTCCTCGAGCGGCACGGCGGACGGGGCCACGGTGGTCCATCCGCCCTCGTCGAGCGGCACGGACTGCGAGCCGGGCGCGCGGCCGGCCTCGGTCGGCCACGACGATCCCTTGCGTCCGGCGTGCGCGAGCTGCACGCCGCTCGCGGCGCCCTGCGAGCGGATGAAGTCGGTCACCCGGTGCCAGCCGGCGACCTGGTCGTCGTTCCACAGTCCGGTGTCCTGCGCCGAGATGCGTCCCTCGGGGGTCACCGCGGTCGCCTCGGCGATCACGAGCCCGGCGCCGCCGCGGGCGAGGGCGCCGAGGTGCACGAGGTGCCAGTCGGTGGGCACGCCGTCGCGCGCGGTGACGCTGTACTGGCACATCGGCGGGATCCAGATGCGGTTGCGGATCTCGAGCGCGCGCAGGCGGATCGGGTCGAAGAGCGTGGGCACGGGGCCTCCCGGGGCGGTGGAGCGATGGACGAGCGAGGGGGACGGCGGCGAGGGCTGCGCGGCGGGCGATCGCTGCGAACGGCCGGGCGCCGCCACGGGATCAGGCGAGCGAGAGCAGGAAGACCCGCAGGGCGTCCGGCGTCGTGAACAGGTGCCCTGTTCCGCCGACGGCCTCGACGCCGGCGATGTTCTCGGCGCGGTCGTCGATCAGCACGAGGCGATCGGTCGGCACACCGAGCTCCTCGGCGACGAGTTCGAACAGCCGCGCATCCGGCTTGAGCAGCTCGTGCTCGGCGCTGACGAAGACGCGCTCGAGACGGGAGCCGAGCGGTGATCCCCGATACGGCGAGGCGAAGTCGTGGCCCGCGTTCGACAGCAGCGCGACGCGCGTGCCGCCCTGCAGCAGCTCGTCGACCAGGCGCACGGTGCCCGGTTCGACCGTCAGCCAGCCGCGCAGATCGGCCGACCAGAGCGCGTGCCTCGTGGCGAGGTCGAACTCGCGGCCGACGCTCGCGCCGATGCGGGTCCAGAACTCGTCGACCGTGATCGCGCCCTGGTCGAGCGGATGCCGCAGCCGCTGGTACTCGGGCCAGATCTCGTCTCCGCCGCCCGCGATCCACTCGATCGCCCGCCGATCGTCGTCGCTCGGTGCGAGCGAGACCACCTGTCCGTAGTCGAGCAGCACCACGCGGTCGGGGATCGAGATCGCCATGCGCCCACGCTATTGCGCCGGGTGTCATGACGGCTGGCTAGGGTGACGACGTGGACGCTCTGCACCAGCCCGCCGACGCCGCCCGCTGGATCGCCGTGCCGGGCCCCGACGACGACAAGTACTCGCGCGGGGTGCTCGGGATCGTGACCGGCTCGACCCGCTATCTCGGAGCGGCCGTGCTCGGGGTGGAGGCGGCGATGCGCACCGGCGTGGGCATGATCCGCTACCTCGGCCCCGGCAGGGCGACCCGCCTCGTGCTGCAGCGACGTCCTGAGGTCGTGGCCGGGCCCGGTCGGGTGCAGGCGTGGCTGATCGGCTCGGGACAGGATGCCGCCGACCCCGATCCGCAGCGCGAGGACCGCATCGCCCCCGCCCTCGCCTCGCCGGTGCCGACCGTGCTCGACGGCGGCGGCTTCGAGCTGCGCCCGCGCATCTCGGCGCCCGTCGTGCTGACGCCGCACGCGGGGGAGCTCGCCCGGCTCACCGGCGCGACGCGCGACGAGGTGAGCGCCGACCCGCGCGCCGCGGCCGTCGCGGCCGCGCGCGAGCTGGATGCGGTGGTGCTGCTCAAGGGGCACAGCACCTACGCCGCGGATACGCACGGCCGGGTGCTGGTCGCGCGGTCCGCGCCGACCTGGACGGCGACCGCGGGAGCGGGCGATGCGCTCGCCGGCATCCTCGGGGCGCTCGTCGCCACGCACGCCGACGAGATCGCCTCCGACCCCGGCGTGCTGGTCGACCTGGCTGCCTCCGCGGCCGTGCTGCACGGCCTCGCCGCCGCGCGCGCCTCGCACGGCGGGCCGCTGACGATCCTCGATCTCGCCGCGGAGCTGCCGGGCGCGATCGCCGCCCTGGTCGCGACGCGCTGAAGCTCGCCTCGGCCCGTGTCACAGCCGAGCCGACCTAGGCTGTGCGGGTGACGTCGACTGCCGAAGCCTCCGCGTCGACGCTGCGCCGGCTGGTCGCGCATCCGCTGCCGCTCTGGATCGCCTTCGTGGTCGTGCACCTCGTCGTCGGCGCGATCGCGCTCGGCGGCGAGAAGACCGGCTACCCGCTGGGCGACGTCGAGTGGGTCTACACGCTGTGGACGCGCGAGGGGCTCGGCGGCGCCGGCTGGGTCGGCATCGACAAGCCCTTCGTCTACCCGCTGCTCGCCCTCGTGCCGATGCTCATCGCCCGCATCGCGGGGGAGCATAACTACGCCGCGGGCTGGCTGAGCCTGATCATGCTGCTCAACGCGGGCGCCTTCGCGATGCTGCTGGGCACCGCGCGCGACCGTGTCCGCGCCGTGGCCGGCTGGTGGTGGCTCGCGTTCCTGCTGGCGCTCGGCCCCATCGCCCTCGGCCGCATCGACTCGGTCACGGTGCCGCTGTCGCTCGCCGGACTGCTGCTGCTCGCCGCGCACCCTCGCGTCGCGATCGTGGTGCTGACGCTGGCGGCCTGGATGAAGGTGTGGCCCGCGGCCCTCGTCGGGGCGATCCTCGTCGCCGCCCCGCACCGGCTGCGCACGATCGGCTACGCGGTCGGCACCTCGGTCGTCATCATCCTCATCGCGCTGATCCTCGGCTCGGGTGCGAACGTGCTGAGCTTCGTGACCGAGCAGGGCGACCGCGGACTGCAGGTCGAGGCGCCGGTCAGCAGCTTCTGGATGTGGGATGCCGCCGCGCACCGCCCGGGCGGCTCGAGCCTGTACTACGACAACGATCTGCTCACGTATCAGCTGCGCGGACCGGGCGTGGAGGTCGCAAGCGCCGTCATGACGCCGTTGCTCGTCGTCGTGGTGCTCGTGGTCCTCGCGGTCGCGGTGCTCGCGCTGCGCCGCGGCGCCACCACGGCAGCCGTGCTGCCGCCCCTCGCCCTCGCGGTCGTGATGGCGCTGATCTGTTTCCAGAAGGTCGGCTCGCCGCAGTTCGTGAGCTGGATCGCGGTGCCGGTCGCGTTCGGGCTCGTGGCGCGCGCCGCGGGAGGCCCGTCGTTCCGCGTGCCCGCCGTGGCCGCTCTCGCGATCGCCGGCCTCACCCAGGGCTTCTACCCGTATCTCTACGGCTGGTTCCTCTCGCTCGACCCGGCCCTGCTGCTCGTCTTCACGCTCCGCAACGCGCTCGACGTCGTGCTGCTGGTCTGGGCGGTGGTGACGCTGCTCCGCGCGCACCGCGCCACGGCGTCGCCGGGGGAGAGCAGGGTCTCGGCGCTCGGTGAGGCGCCCACCTTCGGCTCCGCACGCTGAGCCGCGGGTCCCGCCGCCACTAGACTCGACCAGCTCGACGGCGAGCCGTCATCCACCACCGAATCTCGTCTCGAATCGCAGGTCTTCCTTGCCCGGTCTGTCGCCCGCCCGCGTCCGTCTCGCCCTCCTCGCTCTCGCGCTCGGCGGCTTCGCCATCGGCGCGACCGAGTTCGTCGCCATGGGCGTGCTGCCCGAGATCGCCGCGGAAGTTCTCCCCGAGCTGAACCGGGCCCAGCCCGAGGAGGCGATCGCCCGCGCCGGCATCGTGATCTCGGCCTACGCGCTCGGGGTCGTCGTCGGCGCGCCGACCATCGCCGCTCTCGCCGCGAAGCTGCCGCGCCGCGGTCTGCTGCTCGGCCTGGCGATCGCGTTCACGCTCGGCACCGTGCTCTCGGCGGCCGCGCCGACCTTCGAGACCCTGGTCGCCGCGCGCTTCGTCGCCGGCCTGCCGCACGGCGCCTACTTCGGAATCGCCTCGCTCGTCGCCGGCCAGCTCATGGGCCCCGGCAAGCGCGGGCGCGGCGTCGCCTTCGTGCTGAGCGGGCTCACGATCGCCAACGTGGTGGGCGTGCCCTCGATCACCTTCCTCGGCCAGCAGTTCGGCTGGCGCGTGTCGTACGTCGTCGTCGCCGCGATCTTCGCGCTGACGGCCGTCGCGATCGCGCTGCTGGTGCCGAGCTCGCCGGGCGACCCGAAGGCGACCCTGCGCCGCGAGCTCAAGGTCTTCACCCGCAGTCAGATCTGGCTCACCCTCGCGGCCGGAGCGGTCGGCTTCGGCGGATTCTTCGCGGTCTACAGCTACGTCACCAAGCTCACGACCGAGGTGACCGGCCTCGGTGCCGGCTTCGTCCCCTTCGCTCTCGCCACCCTCGGCATCGGCATGACGGTGGGCAACGTGGCCGGCGGTCGCCTCGCCGACCACGGCGCCATGCGCGCGGTGCTGATCCTGCTGCCCTCGCTCGCGGTCGCCTGCGTGCTCGTCGCCCTGCTGTCGGCGTGGCCCGTCGGCCTCTTCATCAGCCTGCTGCTGGTCGGCTTCGTCTGCGGCGGCGCCGGTCCGGCCGTGCAGACGCGCCTGATGGATGTGGCCGGCGAGGCGCAGACGCTCGCCGCCGCCCTCAACCACTCGGCTCTCAACATCGGCAACAGCATGGGCGCGGCCCTCGGCGGCGCGACGATCGCCGCGGGGCTCGGCTACACCTCGCCGGCGTGGGTCGGCGCCGCGGTCGCGGCCCTCGGTCTCGTCTTCGCGCTGATCAGCTTCGCGCTCGAGCGGGCCCGACCCGACACCATGACACCGATCGCCGGGCTGAACCTGGCCGACTGAGGCCGCGCATCCGCGCCGGGGCTGAGCCCGCGGTGACGGAAACCGCGCGATCGGAGCCCGAACGAACGGAGCCCCGGACGACACGAGATCGTCCGGGGCTCCGTGGCGTTCGGGGCTGGGCTCAGAAGGTGCCGGTGGGCGAGTCCTGGATCAGGATGCCGTCCTGGATGGCGCGGCGACGCAGTGCCACCTTCGTGCCCACGTCGATGCCGGCGACGCGGTACTTCTCGCGGATGCGCTTGAGGTAGCTCTTCGCGGTCTCCTCCGAGATGCCGAGCTTGTAGGCGACGGCCTTGACCGGCTCGCCGCCGCCGTAGAGCGCCATGACGCGGCGCTCCTGGGCGCTGAGCTTCGGGGCGCCGCCGATGTCGGCCGCGTTGATGGCGAGGTCGAGCTCCGCCGAGATGAAGCTCTCGCCCTGCGCAGCCGCGCGGATCGCCTCGACGATCATCGACGCGTCCTCGCTCTTCACCAGGTAGCCGAGCGCACCGGCCGCGAGGGCCTCACGCACGACGTTCGGCTCGGAGTAGGTGCTCATCAGCACGACGCGCACGCCCGTGGTCTTGAGCGTCGAGATCTTGAGCGCGACCGGGATGTTGTCCTTGAGGTCCAGGTCGAGCAGCACGACGTCGACGGGGAACTCGGGGTGCGTCAGCAGCTCCGGCCACGTCGTCACCGCCGCCACCATCTGGATGTCGTCGGCGGCATTGCGGATCCACTCGGTCAGCGCGCCGAGCAGCATCCTGTGGTCGTCGACCAGCGCCAGCCGGATGCGCTCCGGGTAGTTGCTCACGATGTGTCCTTCCGTTCTCCGGCCCCTCCGACCGGATGTCAGTGCTCCGCCGGGTTGTCGACGAGACAGTCGATGTCGACGCGCAGGCTGGAATCCTGAGTGCTGTCAGAGTATCGCCCCACCCGGCCGAGGGCGTCCCAGATCGACGGATCCACACGATTGCGCGGAACTCCGGCCGAGGTGAGCACGATCGGCACCGAGATCTTGCCGGGCACCGCCGCGGCGGCGCCGCCCACGACGGGGCCGATCTCGATCGTCAGCGAGCGCGCGGCGGCCTTGGTGGTGTCGTTGACGAGCAACCATGCGGCGGCGAGCAGCCCGTCGCGCTGCGCCGCGTCGAGCAGGCCGGCGAGGCCGGACTTGTCGATGAGCGTGACCGCCCGGCCGAGCAGCTCCGACTCGCTGACCGCGTGGTACAGCCAGGTCTCGCGACGGCCCTCGATGAGGTGCAGGCGCAGCTCGGTCGCGAGCGACGCGGCGACGGAGGCGGAGCGGGGGCTCAGCGGCAGGCGGGTGCGCCCCTCGGCGACGCCGTCGAGCAGCTCCTCGGCGGCGAGGTCGAGTCGTGCCAGCTCTTCGGAGGCGAGCATGCCGACCGCGAAGCGGGGAGCGGAGACGGTGCTCTGCACGAGCGAGCGGTCGAGCTCGGTCTGCACCATCTCGCGGAAGCCCTCGACCACCGCGATGCCGATCACGGCGGGGAGCACGGCGCCGGCGAGCAGGTAGACCTGGTCGGCCCAGTTCTCGGCCGCGATGGGGGTGCCGAGGAAGATCGCGATGATGAGCACCGCGGCCAGCGCGCTCGTGGCCCAGATGACCTCCGCCCGACCGCGGAGGCCGACGACCAGCAGCATCCCCATCCCGGCCACGGCCGCCGCGGTGGCGTGTCCGCCCAGGTCGGAGAAGCCCCAGGTCGCCGTCAGGTCGAGCGCGACCGCGGCCGCGACGCCGGCGAGGAAAAGCACGAACATCCAGGTCGGAAGCCGGTCGCCGACGACCCGCTCGGTCACGATGACCGCGGCGAAGGCGGCGAGCAGCACGATCCACGCGAGCAGGGCGATGATCGGCTGCGGGTACGTGCCCCAGGAGCCCAGGAACTCGGTGAGGCCGTAGATCGAGCGCAGCCCCACCACGACCGCGGCGCCGAAGCCGAGGAAGGTCGTGCCGAGACTCGCCCGGTGCGGCGAGCCCGGCCGGGTGAGACGGCGGGCCGTGCCGACGACGGCGCGGCCGGCGCGGCCGACGACGATGCCGAGGGTGTTCTCCTCGGGGACGATGCTCTCGATGCCGCCTGCTCCGGCGGTCGAGCCGCCCGTGCGCTTCATGCTCATCGCGGAACCTCCAGCACCACGGTCGTGCCCGCGCCGGGGGCCGAGAACAGTCGGGCGTTGCCGCCGACGTCGCGCAGGCGCGCGACCACCGACTCCGCGAAGCCGAGCTTGGCCTCGCTCACGTCGGCGATGTCGAAGCCGACGCCCTGGTCGGTGACCATCGCGCGCACCGTCTTCTCGTCTTCGGTGATCGTCACGTGCGCCTGCGTCACGCCGGAGTGGCGGCGCACGTTCTCGAGGCACTCGGCGAGGGCCAGCAGGAAGGCGTCGAGGATGTGGCTGGGCAGCAGCAGCTGGCCGGTGCCGTGCCAGGTGACCTCGAGCCCCATCCGGCCGAACCGCGACTTGACCGACTCGAGGGTCGTGCCGAGCTCGGTCTGCTCGACCGGCGTGAGGTTGTAGACCCCGGCGCTGGCCGGGGCGGGGGTCGCGCCGAGCCGGAGCTGGCGCAGCAGCTTCGCATCCCCGGCGGCCTGCTCGCGCAGCGCGTCCTCGCTGACTCCGACGCCGGAGTGCGCGAGCAGGGTGAGCGTGGCCAGCACGGTGTCGTGCAGCAGGCGGGCGCCCTGGCGGCGCTGCGCCTCGGTCTCGCTCGCCTGACGTTCGGCGCGGTGGGCGCGGCCGATGCTCGCGATGCGTCGCGAGACGCGGGGGAGGCCGGCGCTGAGCCAGACGGCGATGAACGCGGCGACCGCCCAGCCGAGCAGAACCGGCCCCGCCATGCGCAGCAGGAAGAGCTCGGTGGGCCCGAGTGAGCCGGCGAACACCAGCGTCGTGCCGCCGATCGCGACGAAGCTCATGACGAGCAGGATGACCCGGCCGATCGACGAGGTGAGGGTGAGGGCGACGCTCGCGGTAGCTCCGGCCGCGATGGCGGTGACCCCGGCGATCGCGCCGGAGGACGGCGTGTCGGGGCCGAGGGAGAGCACGGCGACGATCGTGCCGCCGCCCGCGAGCACGACGAGGATCGGCCAGAGCAGCGACCGGCTCGCGCCGAGACGCCACAGCCCGAGCACGAGCACGACGAAGGGGACGGCCGCCACGGCGAGGGTCGGCGGTTCGACGCCGCCGACGAGACAGAGCAGCGCGACGGCCGCGAACCCGAGGCCGTAGATGCGCGCGATGCGCTGCAGAAGACCGTCGCGTTCCCGCGTCATCAGTTCCACGCCGGCGTTCCTCCTCTGTGCGCGAGCCTCATGTTCCCAGACTGTCCCCGTTTATGGGGGTGCCACGCGGTACGGACAAGCCGTTAGCGTTGCTCACGGAAAGAGGGGGCCGATCCCACGGGATCGGAAGCCACGTTCTTAGGACCGGCGTCGACACTCCGCATCGGGGGATGCGCGTCGACACGCATCGGGGGATGCGAGTCCGGTTCGAGGTCATGCATCGGGGGATGCGGACCTCGGGGGAAACAGCGGGACCGCATCGGGGGATGCGGTCCCTTCCTCGTTTCCGGGGTTCTGCGCCGGTCGTCGCGGAGGCCACGCCCACGCGGGGACTCCGTCGTCGGGTGCGCTCAGTCGCGCAGCAGCCGCGCGAGCTCCGCGCCCACCTCGGCGAACTCGATGAGGAACGCGTCGTGCCCGTAGGGCGAGCTCAGCACGACGGGCACGTCGCCGTCGATGTTGCCGGGCACGTGGCGGGCGATGACCTCCTGGCCGCTCACCGGGAACAGGCGGTCGCTGTCGACGCCGAGCACGAGCGTGCGGGCCGTCACGCGGGAGAGCGCGGCGGCGACCCCCCCGCGGTCGCGGCCGACATCGTGCGAGTTCATCGCATCCACCAGCACCAGGTAGCTGTTCGCGTCGAAGCGCCGGGTGAACTTGTTGCCGTGGAAGCCGAGGTAGCTCTCGACCGCGAACACGCCGCCGCCCCCGAGCGGGTTCAGCCCCGACTGCCAGCTGCGCTCGAAGCGGTCGTCGAGCTCGGTGGGCGAGCGGTAGTTGAGCAGCGCCATCCGGCGGGCGAGGGCGAGGCCGTGGTGGGGCCCGCTGCCGTCGTCGGCGTCGTAGTAGTCGCCGCCGGCGAAGGCCGGATCCATGCGGATGGCCTCGGATTGCACCGAGTTGAGCGCGATCTGGTCGGCGCCCGAGAGCGGGGGAGCGGCGAGCACGGCGAGCCTGTCGACGCGCTGCGGGTGCTCGATCGCCCACTCGAGGGCGTGCATGCCGCCCATCGATCCGCCGACGACGAGCGCCCAGCGGGCGATGCCGAGCTCGTCGGCGAGGCGCACCTGCGCGGCGACCTGATCGCGGATCGTCAGGTACGGGAAGCGGGATCCCCACTCGCGGCCGTCGGGGGAGAGGGCCGCCGGGCCGGTCGAGCCCTGGCAGCCGCCGAGCATGTTCGGCGCGAGGATGAACCACTCGGCCGGGTCGAGCGCGAGCCCCTCGCCGACGACGCCCGACCACCATCCCGCGGTCGCGTGCCCGTCGCCCGCGGGTCCGATCACGTGGCTGTCGCCGGTCAGCGCGTGCAGCACGAGCACCGCGTTGCTGCGGTCGGCGTTGAGCTCGCCCCAGCTCTCCCAGGCGATCGTGACGTGCGGCAGCGCGCCGCCGCGCTCGAGGTCGAGCGGGCCGATGCCGGTGAAACGGCGGTCGCCGGGAGCGTCCCCGTCGCGCCAGGCTCCGGAGACCGGCGGGGCTCCGATGAGCGCGCGGCGGTTCGACTCGGTGACGAAGGCGGAGGGGACGGCGTCTTCGGGGGTCTGCCAGTCCACGCCTCCATCATCCCGGACGCGGAGGAGCCCGGCCGCCGTGTTACGACGACCGGGCTCCTGCCGGTGATGCGGATGCGGTGGCTCAGGCCTCCGCGGCGGACTGCGCCGAGACCGCGCGGGCGGCGGCGAAGCCGGCCTCGAGGTCGGCCTTGAGGTCGTCGACGTTCTCGATGCCGACCGAGAGACGCACGAGGCCGGGGGTGACGCCGGTCGTGAGCTGCTGCTCGGGGGTGAGCTGCGAGTGCGTCGTCGACGCCGGGTGGATGATCAGGCTGCGCACATCGCCGATGTTCGCCAGGTGGCTGAACAGCTTGACGCTCTCGACCAGGGCACGGCCCGCATCCACGCCGCCCTTCAGCTCGAAGCTGACGACGGCGCCGACGCCGAGCGGCGCGTACTTCTGCGCGGCGGCGTGCCACGGGCTCGACTCGAGTCCCGAGTAGTTGACGCTCGCGACGTCGGCGTGCTGCTCGAGCCACTCGGCGATCGCCTGCGCGTTCGCGGTGTGACGCTCGATGCGCAGGCTGAGCGTCTCGACGCCCTGCAGCACCGTGAAGGCGCTGTCGGGCGAGAGGGCCGCGCCGGTGTCGCGCAGCAGCTGCACGCGGGCCTTGATGACGTAGGCGATGCTGTCGCCGAGCACGGTCGTGTAGCTGGCGCCGTGGTACGAGGGGTCGGGCTCGGTGAGGCCGGGGAACTTGTCGACGTGCTGGCTCCAGGCGAACTTTCCGCCGTCGACGATGACGCCGGCGATGACCGTGCCGTGGCCGCCGAGGAACTTGGTGGCCGAGTGCACGACGATGTCGGCGCCGAACTCGAAGGGGCGGATGAGGTACGGCGTCGCGATCGTGTTGTCGACGATGAGCGGCAGCTCGGCCTCGTGCGCGACCGCGGAGACGCCCTCGATGTCGAGCACGTTGATGCGCGGGTTGCCGATCGTCTCGGCGAAGAACGCCTTCGTGTTCGGGCGGACGGCCGCGTTCCACTCCTCGAGGTCGTCCTGGTTCTCGACGAAGGTGACCTCGATGCCGAGCTTGGCGAAGGTGTACTTGAAGAGGTTGTAGGTGCCGCCGTAGATCGACGACGAGGAGACGATGTGGTCGCCGGCCTCGGCGATGTTCAGGATCGCGTAGTTGATGGCCGCGGAGCCCGAGGCGACCGCGAGCGCCGCCGTGCCGCCCTCGAGCGCCGCGATGCGCTGCTCGAGCACATCCTGTGTCGGGTTGTTGATGCGGGTGTAGATGTTGCCGAACTCCGCGAGCGCGAACAGGTTCTTGGCGTGGTCGGCGCTGTTGAAGACGTACGAGGTCGTCTTGTAGATCGGCGTCGCACGGGCGTTGGTCACCGGGTCGGGCGCCGCCCCCGCGTGCACCTGTCGGGTCTCGAACTGCCAGTCGCTCATGGTCTCCCCTGTTTCATCGTCTCGGGATGGACTCCGGTTCGGGTGCCCGGCTCGTCACGAGATTAGGCAGGGGGTGCGCGGCGGTCAACGGAGCCCGACACGAGGCGTAACCCGGGCGCGATCGAGGACTCGAGCGCGGTGGCGCGAGCGCGTCTCAGCGGCGGCGGGATCCCATCGGATCCGTGCGTCGCGGCCCCGGGCGACGGGGATCCCGCTCGACGAAGAGCCAGTCGACCCGCGGCTCGATCACGGGCCGGAAGATCCGCCGCACGAGCGGACTCGCGAGGAAGATCGCGATGGCGAGCGAGGCGAGCACCATGGTCAGCAGCCAGGTGGCCGAGGCGTGCTCGTCCTTGAGGATGCCGGTCTCGCGGATCGGGTACAGCACGAAGGAGTGCAGCAGGTAGATGTACATGGTCGCCTGCCCGAAGGCCGTGAACCAGGTCTCGCGGCGGGGGATGAGCGCGAAGAACGCCGCCGAGAGCAGCACGGCGAAGAGCATGAGCCCGAATCGCAGGAACCCGGCCCACCACTCGTTCTCGCCGAGCCCCTTGAAGGAGTCGTCGTAGAAGAACCAGTAGCGCAGGTCGAAGTCGCGGAACGGCGTGACGTTGACGTAGACGACGGCGAACCAGGTCGCGAACACGGCGACCGCGGCCGCGCGCACGCCCCAGACCGCGCCGGCGCCGGCGCGGCGCCACCAGTCGACCACCGGCCACTTGCGCAGGTACCAGCCGAGCAGGAAGAACGGCGCGATGCCGATCGCCCGCGAGAGCGAGAACGTCGAGTCGACGTTGTCGAAGTAGCCGACCCCGACCGCGAAGAGCACGGCCCAGAGCATCGGCCAGCGCAGCTGCACGAGGTAGGGCAGCACCACTCGGAAGATGCCGAGCGCGAGCAGGAACCAGAGCGTCCAGTGCGGCTGCGTCGGATTGAAGCTGTTCTTGCCCTCGACGAGCCACTGCACGAAGGTCCAGATCGCCTGCATGACGATGTACGGCACGAGGATGTCGCCGATGAGCCGGCGCATGCTGCGCCCGGTCGGCGGATCGGCCTTGGCGAAGTAGCCGCTGATGATCGCGAACGCCGGCATGTGGAAGGCGTAGATGAAGAGGTAGAGCGCCAGCGCGTTGTCGGAGTCGGAGGTCTGGCGCTGGATCGCGTGGCCGATGACGACGAGCGCGACGGAGGCCCAGCGGGCGTTGTCCCACAGGGGGATGCGCACCTTCGGCTTCGGGGCGGCGGGCGCGGACGCGGCGGCGGTGGTCGTCATCGTGCCGTCAGCGTAGCGGCGCGGTCTCGGCGCACGCCGTCAGCCCGCCATGTCCTAGCGTTGAGACATGACGAAGCGTGTGGTCGTGACCGGTGCGAGCTCGGGGATCGGGGAGGCGACCGCGCGACGGTTCGCCGCGAACGGCTGGGAGGTCGTCGGCGTCGCGCGCCGAGCCGAGCGGCTCGCCGAGCTGCAGGCCGAGATCGGCCTGGTGCCCGTCGTCGCGGACCTCGCCGACGACGCGGCGCTCGAACGAGCCGCTGTCGAGATCTCGGCCCTCGGCCCGCTCGATGCGCTCGTGAACAACGCGGGTGGGGCCTTCGGCCTCGACACGGTGGAGCACGGCGACGTCGCCGACTGGCGCGCGATGTTCGAGATCAACGTCATCGCCGTGAAGCAGCTCATCGGCGCACTTCTGCCGGCGCTGCGCCGGGGTGCCGCCGAGCACGGCAACGCCGACATCCTCACCATCACCTCGATCGCCGCGCAGGTCGCCTACGAGGGCGGCGGGGGCTACAACGCGGCGAAGTTCGCGGCCCACGCGCTGATGGGCGCGCTGCGGCTCGAGCTCGTCGGCGAGCCGATCCGGGTGATCGAGGTCGCGCCGGGCATGGTCAAGACCGACTTCTCGCTCGTGCGCTTCGGCGGCGACCAGGAGCGCGCCGACGCGGTGTACCAGGGCGTCGAGAACCCGCTCACGGCCGACGACATCGCCGAGACGATCGTGCACGCGATCGAGCTTCCCGGTCACGTGAACCTCGACCTCGTGACGATCAAGCCGGTGGCGCAGGGCGCGCCCTACAAGCTCGCTCGCGGGCCGCTCGCGCCGAAGGACTGATCGGCGGCCGACCCGCGGCCCCATCCGTGCTCAGCGCCCGCGGAGGTCCTTGCGCAGGATCTTGCCGGCGGTCGACTTCGGCACCGCGTCGATGAACTCCACCTGACGCACCTTCTTGTAGGGCGCGACGTGCTCGGCGACGAAGTCGATCACGGTCGGCTCGTCGAGCTCGGCGTCGGCGACCCGCACGACGAAGGCCTTCGGCACCTCGCCGTTCTCGTCATCGGGCACGCCGATCACGGCGGCGTCGCTGATGAGCGGATGGGTCAGCAGCAGCGCCTCGAGCTCGGCCGGCGGCACCTGGTAGCCCTTGTACTTGATGAGCTCCTTGAGCCGGTCGACGATGTAGTACTCGCCCTCAGCGCCGATCTGGGCGATGTCGCCGGTGTGCAGGAAGCCGTCGGCATCCACCGTCTGGGCGGTCGCCTCGGCGTCGCCGAGATAGCCGAGCATGATGTTCGGGCCGCGCACCCAGAGCTCGCCGGAGCGGCTGCGCTCGGCGTCGCCGTCGAGTGCCGTGATCTCGTCGCCGGTCTCGACGTCGATGAGCCGGCACTCGGTGTTCGCGATCGGGAAGCCGATCGAGCCGATGGGCAGATCGGCCCGGCTCGGCGGGATGACGTGCGTGACCGGACTCGACTCGCTCATGCCGTAGCCCTGCTGGACCCGTGCACCGGTGCGGGCCTGCACGGCCTCGCCGAGGGCCGTGTCGAAGGGCGCCGCTCCGGACATGAGCCCGCGCAGGCTGCTCAGGTCGTACTGGTCGACCAGCGGGTGCTTCGCCAGCGCGACGCCGATCGGCGGCGCGATGAAGAGGAAGCTGAGCCGCTGGTTCTGGATCAGCTCGAGGAACTGCACCAGATCGAAGCGGGGCATCGTGACGAGCGTCGAGCGACGCTGCAGGGCGAGGTCGAGCAGCACCGTCATGCCGTAGATGTGGAAGAAGGGGAGCACTGCGAGGATGCGATCATCCGGCGACATGTCGAGCACCGGCGCGCACTGCTGCACGTTCGCGACGAGGTTGCGGTGGCTCAGCATCACGCCCTTGGGACGACCGGTCGTGCCGGATGAATACGGCATGACGGCGACATGGGTGGCGGGATCGAAGCGCACCTCGGGCGGCGGCGCTCCGAGGGTGAGCAGGTCGCGCAGCGATCGGAAGCCCTCGGCTCCGTCGAGCACGACGATGCGCGCGTCGGGGATGCCGACCTCGCGCGCCGCCGCGAGCGCGGCCGGCAGGAGGGGCGAGACCGTGAACAGCATCCGCGCCCCCGAGTCGCGCAGCTGCTTGACGATCTCCTCGGCCGTGAAGAGCGCGTTCACGGTGGTCGCGGTCGCGCCGGAGCGCAGGATGCCGTGGAAGACGGTCGCGAACGCGGGCACGTTCGGGCTGTGCAGAGCGACGACGTCGCCGACGCCGATGCGCTCGGCGGCGAGCGCCCCCGACAGGGTGAGGACCTGGCCGACCAGCTGGCGGTAGGTCGTCTCGGCGCCGCTCGGGCCGTCGACCAGGGCGACGCGGTCGAGGTCGGCCTCGTCGATCCCCGAGAAGAGGTAGTCGAAGAGGCTGACCTCGGGGATCGTCTCGTCGGGGAAGGGGCTGCGGAACATGCGCTCTCCTTTGAACACCTGTCGTGGGCTGCTGTCTCGATCCTCGCCGCCGTCGCCCGTCGCGACAAGCGCCGAGGCGATCGTCGCGGGAATCAGACAGCAGGGCTGTGCGGCTCCGGCGGCACGACGATCGGATCGGCAGCGGCGTCTCCGTCGCGCCCCGACCCGGGGTCGCTGTCGGAGAACGCGGAGCGCGGCACGAGCAGCAGCGCCCCGAACGCGGCGAGCGCGCCGGCACCGCACACGATCCAGACCGTGAGGTAGCCGCCGAGCGAGGCGGCGGACATGCCCGCTCCGGTCACGAGCACGACGCCGAAGACGCTGGAGGCGAAGCTGCCGCCGATCGTCTTGGTCGTGTTGGTGAGCCCGGTCGCGACCCCCGTCTGACCGCGCGGGGCGGCGGCGGCCGCGGCGGAGGGCAGGGCGGCGACGAGGGCGCCGCTGCCGAGCCCCGCGATCACCATGTTCGTCAGCACCTCGGCGAGCGTGAGGTGGAAGGGCACGAACAGCAGGTAGCCCAGCGCGACGAGCAGCGCGGCGATCAGCAGCATCGTTCGCGGGCGGATGACGCGCGACAGCGCCGCGAAGACGCCGGCTCCGATGATCAGCGCGACCAGGTAGATGCCGATCACGATCGAGCGGTCGCCCGCATCCAGCCCCAGTCCGTAGCCGTTAGCGGGATCGGTGCCCGCGTAGGTCGAGAGCGGCACCTGCGCGCCGAGCACGCTGATGCCGAAGAGACCCGCGGTGAGCTGGATCGGCCACATCGATCGGCGGCCCAGCGCGCGCAGGTCGATCGCCGGATCCGGATGCTTCAGCTCGAGGCGGCCCCAGGGCACGAGGAGCAGCACCCCGGCGGCGATGCACGCCCAGACCCACCACGCGCCGGGCCCGTTCAGGCGCAGGAAGGTGAGCCCGCTCGTGACGAGCACCAGGCTCAGAGCGAGCAGGGCGAAGCCGCCGCCGTCGAGGCGACGACCCGGCAGGGGCTCCGACTCGGGCACGCCGAACAGCACGGCGAAGAACACGAGCGAGACCACGACCGCCGGGGCGATGAGCGTCGGCGGCACCTGCTCGCCGAGCGCCGCGAACAGTCGTCCGCCGCCGAGGGCACCCGCGATCGCCCCGACCTCGAGCGCGACGACCAGCAGCCCGGCCGAGCGGCGCGTCGCCGTCGCGGCGGTGCCGGTGCGCCGCCCGCGGTCGAAGATCAGGGCGACCTCGAGCGGCAGCCAGACGGCGGCGACCCCCTGCAGCGACCAGGCGATGAGGAAGGTCGTGAAGTCCTGCGCGAGCACGAGCGCCCACGAGGCCAGCGCGGTGACCGCGATCGAGATCAGCAGCATCCGCTTGTGGCCGAGCATGTCGCCGAGCTTCGCCAGCAGCGGCACGGTCGCCGCCGAGAGCAGCAGCTGGCCGGCCTCGAACCAGTTGAAGTCGGCGTCGTGGATGCCGAGGTGCCCGACGATGTCGCTGATCAGCGGCACGTAGTAGCCCTGCAGGATGCCGCTGGCCAGCTCGACCAGGAACAGGAACCCGACGAGCGACAGGGTGATCGAGCCCGGGCGGCGACGTGGCGACGCGGTCGGGGGATCGGGGAGGCGCGGCGTCGTCATGCACGGATGCTAGAGCGATCCTCGCCTCGGGTGCGACGGCCGCGCCGATAGCCTGGCGGGGCCGATCGCGCGGTGCGGCGGCGAGGAAGGAGCCGGTGTGAGCATCCATCTCGTGGGCGGAGGCTGGCGCGACGCCGGCGACCCGGAGGTCTACGGCCGCTTCATCGCCGAAGCCTCGGTGCGCGCCGCGGGGAGCTCGCGCATGGTGCCGCGCATCGGCGTCGTCGTGATCGCCGAGGAGGACGCCGACGCCGGTGAGCTGCGACGCCGCTACCGCGCCGCTCTCGAAGCGGTCGCGCCCTGCGATCCGGTCGTCACGGTCGTCGCCGAGGGCGAGCAGATCGCGAGCTCGGTGCTCAGCGACATCGACGCGCTCTTCGTCGGCGGCGGGCTCACCCCGGCCTACCACCACGCCCTCGAGCCGCTCTACGACGAGGTGCGTCTGCTCGTGGCCGACGGCCTGCCCTACCTCGGGTTCTCGGCGGGCGCGATGATCGCCGCCGAGCACGCGCTCATCGGCGGCTGGCAGATCGACGGGATCGTCGTCTGCCCCTCCGACACCGCGGAGGACCTCGAGGAGGTCACGGTGGTGTCGGGTCTCGGGCTGGTCGACCTCGCGATCGACGTGCACGCGGCGCAGTGGGGCACGCTGTCGCGCCTCGTCGCGGCGACACAGGCCGGACTCGTGCCCGGCGGAGTCGCGATCGACGAGGGCACCGTGCTGATCGTCGGCGACGAGTCGCTCGCGGTCGGCGGCACGGGCAATGTGTGGCAGATCGTCGAGACGGATGACGGCGTCGCGGTGGCGACGCTCGGGGGAGGCGAGTGACCGCCGACGCGGCCGCGGCTCCGAGACCTCTCGCCGAGCTGGTCGCGCCGGATTGGGCCACAGCTCTCGCGCCGGTGGAGTCGCGCGTGCACGAGCTCGGCGACTTCCTGCGCGCGGAGACCGCCGCCGGGCACCGCTACCTGCCGGCCGGCGACGCCGTGCTGCGGGCCTTCGCACGTCCGCTGGCGGACGTGCGGGTGCTGATCGTCGGCCAGGATCCCTACCCGACCCCCGGGCATCCCATCGGGCTCTCCTTCGCGGTCGACCGGCACGTGCGGCCGGTGCCGCGCAGTCTCGGCAACATCTACCGCGAGCTGCGCGACGACCTCGGCATCGCGACCCCCGAGCACGGCGACCTGACGGCCTGGGCCGACCAGGGCGTGCTTCTGCTCAACCGCGTGCTGACGGTGCGAGCCGGATCAGCGGCATCCCATCGCGGCAAGGGCTGGGAGGCGGTGACCGAGCGGGCGATCCAGTCGCTGGTCGAGCGGGGCGGCCCGCTCGTCGCGATCCTCTGGGGACGCGACGCCGGCACGCTGCGGCCGCTGCTCGGCGAGACCCCGATCATCTCCTCACCGCACCCCAGCCCGCTCTCGGCGTCGAACGGCTTCTTCGGCTCGAAGCCGTTCAGCCGGGCGAACGCGGCGCTCGAGTCGCTCGGCGCGGCGCCGGTCGACTGGCGCATCCCCGACTGACCGCCCTGCTCGACACGACGACGAAACACCCCGGAGACCCGGCGGTGACCGCGCCGTGTCAGGGTGGGACCATGCACCGTGCCGGGCGGAGCGGAAACGGAGGAGCCGTGCTCGAAGAGGAGTACAACCCGCGCCGCCAGCTGCCGCGCCACCTGCGCCCCGAGCCGACCGCCGAGCCGGAGTTCTCCTACGAGCTGCGCGCCGCCGAGCCGACCGACGTGCCCGACATGCTCGAGATCTACAACCACTACGTCGCCAACACCACGGTCACCTTCGACGAGGACCCGCTGACGCTGAGGGAGATGCGGGCGAAGCTCGCGGCGGTGCGCAAGCTCGGCTATCCGTGGATCGCTGCCGTCACGCCCTCGGGTCAGCTGATCGGCTACGCCTACGTCTTCCCGTGGAAGCCCAAGGCCGCCTACCGCTTCACGGTCGAGAACTCGATCTACCTGCGTCCCGCCTCCACCGGCAAGGGCCTCGGCAAGGCCCTGCTCGCCGCGCTGATCGCGGAGTCGAAGGCGGCCGGCATCAAGGAGATCATCGCCGTGATCGCCGACCGCGGGGCCGAGGCCTCGATCGCGATGCACGAGAAGCAGGGCTTCAAGCAGACCGGGCACATGGGCAAGGTCGGCTTCAAGTTCGGCCGCTGGCTCGGCACGGTGCTGCTGCAGAAGTCGCTGAAGTAGACGGCGAGGCCCGCATCCGGTGAGCGGATGCGGGCCTCGTCGTGTGCCGCCGTCGCCCAGCGCGGTGGCGTCAGCCGCGCGGTGTCGCCCGCCGCAGCAGCGCCCAGCCGGCCACGCCCATGATCACCGTGACCACGAGGCTCCACAGCGCGAGCCCCAGGTAGCCGGTCGTGTTCACCCAGCCCCATACTGCATCCCAACTGCGCGTGATCGTGACCAGGAACGCCGCGCCGACGCCGAGCAGGGCGAGCACCAGGAACAGCAGCGTCAGCCCCATGCCCTTCCAGCGCACGAACACCGCGGCGAACACGGTTCCGGCGAAGAAGAAGAACAGGAAGGCGCAGAGCACGACCACGAAGCGCGTCGCCACGGAGTCGCCGTAGTAGATCGAAGTGAACATGCGCACCCCGACGCCCCAGCCGTTCGTCGCATCCTCGATTGCGCCCATGACCGCGAAGAACACGGTGAAGGCGAGCGAGAGCAGCACGAAGGTCACCGCCGAGCCGAGGTAGTAGTCGCGGCGGGTGACGCCGAGGCCGAGCGCGTAGTTGAAGGTCGCGTTCATGGCCTGGATGGCGACGACCATCATGTAGACGAAGATGTAGAACCCGGCGCCGCTGTACTGGAAGCCCGTGGACACCTTCTCGACGGTCGTGGTGTCGCCCGCGTTGATGAGGATCATGCCGGCGATCGCCATCATCACGACGAAGACGACGGCGAGCACCGAGAGCGGCACCACGAGGATCGTGGTCGGGTTCGCGAGGTGCAGCCGCACGACGTTGCCGAGTCGGCGGCCGAGCGACGGGGTCGACGGCAGCGGGGCCGCGTTCGAGGGGATGGTGGCGGAGGTCATGCGCTCTTCTCCAGATCCGTATCGGTGGCGCCGGTGAGGCGCACGACGAGCTGCTGCAGCGAGACCGGCGCGAGCTCGAGGCCCGCTGCCGTCGCCGCGCGGCGCTCGTCGGGGGAGAGGCCGGCGACGGTGACCGAGGCGAGACCGCCGATCCCCTCGCGGCCGAGCACCTCGCGAGCGCCCACGAAAGCCTCGACGTCGGCGCGGCGGCCGACGACCGTGGTCGCGCTGCCGCGCAGCGCGTCAGCCTCCTGGTCGACGACGATGCGGCCGTTGTCGATCACGATCACGTGCTCGAGCAGCTGCGCGACCTCGTCGATCAGGTGCGTGGAGAGCACGATCGTGCGCGGGTTCTCGCTGTAGTCCTCGAGCAGCCGGTCGTAGAACAGCTGCCGTGCGACCGCATCCAGCCCCAGGTACGGCTCGTCGAAGAAGGTCAGCGGGGCGCGTCCGGCGAGGCCGACGATGACGCCGACCGCGCTGAGCTGGCCGCGCGAGAGCTTCTTGATGCGGCGCTTGACCGGCAGGCGGAAGTCGTCGATCAGGCGGTCGGCGAAGTCCTGATCCCAGTGCGGCAGGAAGCGCGGGGCGGTGCCGAGCACGTGCCGCACCTGGAAGTCCTCGGGGTAGCGCTGGCTCTCGCGGATGAACGAGACCTGCGACAGCACGGCCGCGTTCTCGACCGGGTCCTGTCCGAAGACCTCGATCTCGCCGCGGGTCGCGAACTCCTGGCCCGTCAGCAGCGACATGAGCGTCGTCTTGCCGGCGCCGTTGCGGCCGAGCAGGCCGTGGATGCGGTTCTCCTCGAACTCGATCGTCACGTCGTCGACGGCGGTGAGCTCCTTGTACTCGCGGGTGAGCCCGCGGGTGCGCACGACGGCGGTCATCGTGTGCTCCTCTCGGTGATCATGGCGCTGAGCTGCTCGGGGGTGATGTCGAGCTTGGCGGCCTCGGCGAGCAGGGGGGTGACGAACTGCTCCGCGAAGGCGGTGCGGCGGTCGTCGATGAGCCGGGCGCGGGCGCCCTCGGCGACGAACATCCCGATTCCTCTCTTCTTGTAGAGCACGCCGGCGTCGACCAGGAGGTTGACTCCCTTGCCGGCGGTGGCGGGGTTGATGCGGTGGAAGGCGGCGAACTCGTTGGTCGAGGGGACCTGCGTCTCCTCGGCGAGCTGCCCCGCGATGATGTCGTTCTCGATCTGCTCTGCGATCTGCAGGAAGATCGGCCGCGAGTCATCCACGGTGGCTCTCGTTCCGTCGGGGAACCGTGCAGCGTCGCGCGGTGCGGCTGGTTGGTTCATTAGTCATGTAACTAACCAACCAGGCGGGCGGTGATCCGTCAACCCCTCGCGGCGATCTCGTGCCGTGGTTCCGCGTCGGCGCCCTGCGCCGGTCGCACTCGCCGACCTAGGCTCGGAGCGTGTTCGAGCTGCATCACCTCAGTGCCGTCGACCAGCTCGACTGGCTGCGCCGCGGCGAGATCTCGCCGCGCGAGCTGGTCGATCACTACCTCGCCCGCATCGAGCGACTGGATGGGGATCTCGGCGCCTTCGTGACCGTGACGCCCGAGCAGGCCCGTCAACGCGCGGAGGAGCTGGCCTCGTCGCCCGGGCGTGCCGCGGCGCTCTGGGGGCTGCCGCTCGCCGACAAGGACCTCACGGCCCGTGCCGGGGTGCCGACGGGATACGGCTCGCGCGCCTTCTCGGGCTACGTGCCCGAGGCGAGCGACGAGCTCGCCGACGCGCTCGACGCGACCGGCGGCATCAGCCTCGGCAAGACCAACGCACCGGAGTTCGGAATGCCGAGTTATACCGAGTCGCTCGTCGCCCCGCCGGCGCGCACGCCCTGGGACACCGCGCGCGGCGCCGGTGGGTCGAGCGGCGGAGCGGCGGTCGCCGTGTCGGCCGGGCTGCTGCCCATCGCGCCCGGCAGCGACGGCGGCGGCAGCGTGCGCATCCCCGCCGCCGCGACCGGACTCGTCGGGCTCAAGCCCTCACGCGGACGCGTGCCCGCCGGCACCGGACTCGACGGCCTCGGCGGCCTCGTGGTGCCCGGTCCGCTCGCGCGCAGCGTCGCCGACGCCGCCCTGCTGCTCGATGCGCTCGTCGGCGCCGGCGAGTACGACCATGCCACGCGGGCGCCCAGCTGGGACGGCGGCGCCTATCTCAATGCCGCCGTGCGCGGCGAGGGCCGCTTCCAGCTCGGCGTCACCCGCTGGTCGCCGTGGTCGGACGAGTACGAGATCGCGCCCCATCCCGAGAGCGACGACGCACTCGCCCTCGCGCTGCGCGAGCTGGATGCGCTGGGTCACGGCATCGAGGACCTGCCCGACCCCGGCGCCGAGCCCGGGTACGCCGCGGCGTTCCGCACGGTGTGGCAGTCCGGTGCCGCCGGCATCCCCGTCGAGGAGGAACGTCTGGACCTGCTCGAGCCCCTGACGCGCTGGCTCGTCGACGAGGGACGGAAGCTCACGGCGGTCGATCTCGGCCGTGCGATCTCCTGGCTGCGCGACTTCGAGCGCCGCACGATCCGCGCCTTCTCGGGCTACGACGCGATTATCACGCCGACGCTCGCGATGACGCCGCGGCCGATCGGCTGGTACGACCACGACGACCCCGAGCGCAACTTCGCTCAGCAGTGCGCCTACACGCCGTGGACGAGCTTCGTGAACGTCGTCGGCCTGCCCGCCATCACGCTGCCCGTGCACCAGATTGCCGACGGGCTGCCGATGGGCGTGCAGCTGATCGGGCGGCCGGGCCGGGAGGACGTGCTGCTCGCGATCGGCGCGCAGCTCGAGCGCCGGCTGCACTGGGATCGACGGCACCCGCCGCAGTGGTGAGCCGCGAGCCGACCGCCGGGGAGATCCGCTCCGCTGGCGGTGCGGCGATCTCTCAGCCGGAACAGGGGTGCGCGCGAGGTTAGGTAAGCCTATACTTGCCCCATCATGCTCCTCTCCGACGTCCTCGCTGCCTCCGTCAGCTGGCAGCCCGACGCGGGCGACACGATCCTGCTCGCCGCCGACGCGGCCGAGCTGCCGGTGATCGAGACCCTCGTCGCGACTCTTCCCGCCCGCGCTCGCGGACGGATCTTCGTCGAGGTCGAGAGCGCGGAGCAGGTTGGGCACCTCGAGACCCCGGGTCGCGTCTGCGTCAGCTGGCTCGTGCGCGACCGCGGGCAGTCGCTGCGCATCGCGGTCGACGCGTGGCTCGCCGAGATGCTGCCGCTGGAGCTCGAGCGCGAGCACCGCGTCTACGCGTGGATCGCGGGCGACCGTGCCGCGCACGCCATCACCTCGGCCTGACGCCGGTCAGTCGCGCGTGAGGAACTCCACGCCCGCCTCGCGGAACTCGCGGGCGACCGGCGCATTGAAGTGGTTGCGCCGGGGGATCTCCACGAACTCGCCGAGCGGCGTCGCGGCGGCGAGCGCCTTCGACTTCGCCAGGATCCCGTCGTCGCTGCCGGTCGCGAACAGCACCGGCTGACGCGGCGGATCGGCCGGATCCGGCTGCAGCCCGCCCCGCATCCCGCCGACGAGCGCCACGAGCGCGGCGAGATCGTTGCCGGCGACGCCGCTCGCCATCGTGATGTAGCCCTGCGTCAGCGGATCCTCGACCGGCGTGCCTTGGTCGACGAAGGCCTGCGCCTCATCCACCCGGAACCGCGTGAGCGGGTCGCCGTCGGGAATGCCGCCCAGCACCAGGCGGGTCAGCCGCTCGGGGATCTCGAGCGCGGCGTGCCAGCCGACGCGGGCGCCGAGCGAGTAGCCGACGTAGGCGCAGTCGTCGATCATGTAGGTGTCGAGCACGTCGACGACATCGCCGACGAGCGCCTGCATCGAGTAGCTGGCGCTCTCGTGCGGGCGGGCGCTCGCGCCGTGACCGCGCTGGTCGAGGGCGACCACGCGGAAGCCGGCGCGGGTGAGCTCGCGTACCCAGCCGGTCGCGAGCCAGTTCGCGCGGGCGCTCGAGGCGAAGCCATGCACGGCCAGCACGGTCGCGGCCGTCTCGTCGAGCCCGGCCGCCTCGCCGAAGTCGTAGGTCGCGAGGGCGAGCCCGTCGCGGGACATGACGGAACGCGGGGCGGGGCTGTCGGGCACGAGACTCACGTGCGACAACGCTAGCGGGGTCAGGAGATGCGCGACGCCAGCCGCTCGAGCGACTCCCACAGCTTCGCGGCTTCGCCCGGGTCCTTCGCCTGCGCCGACAGCCGGCCGAAGGGCTTGAGGCGGTCGAAGTAGGTGCCGTTCGGGATGCCGGGCAGCTCGGCGGTGGCCAGGAAGATCAGCGGGGAGGCTCCCTCCTCGGGGCTGCCCGCGACCTGCGCGACGATGGGCGCGAGCGGGCTCACGTCGAGACCGGCGAAGCGGCTCGCGATGAAGCCGGGATGGAAGGAGTAGCTCTCCAGACCGGTGCGCGCGGCGAGCTCCTTGGCGAGCATGATGTCAGCGCGCTTCGCGGCTCCGTAGGCCGACCAGCCGCCCACCCAGGGGCGCCCGGCTCGGCCGGGGTTCACCGCATCCACCCGGCCGAAGGCCTGGGCAACGCTGCCGGTGAACAGCACCCGGGTGCCGTTGTCGACCAGCTTCGGCAGCAGCTCGGTCGTGAGCACGAAGGGCGCGAGCACGTTGCGCTGCCAGGTGACGTCGACGCCGTCGGCGGTCGGCTCGCGACGGTCGACGAGTCCGCCGGCGTTGTTCGCGAGCACGTCGATGCGCTCGTGCCGCTCCGCGAGGTCGCGGGCGAGGCGGCGCACGTCGGCGATCGAGTCGAAGTCGACGAGGTGGTGGACGGCGTCGATGCGCTCGGCGACCTCGTGGGTGCGCTCGGGGTCGCGCCCGACCACGACGATCTCGTGCCCTTCGGCGGCGAGAGCGAGCGCGGCGGCGCGCCCGATGCCCGAACTGGCTCCCGTGATCACGATGGTCTTGCTCATGTGTCGGCGTACCCTCCGTCGGCCAGACCCGCCTCGATCTCGAAGCGGTTGCCGCGGGCGTCCTGCCCGGCGGCGAAGTAGAGCGGGATGAACGCGAGACCGTAGCGGCGCCACTGCGCCCGGTGCACGGCCTCGTGGCGCAGCACCCGCTCGGCGACGTTATCGCGCGTGAGGTAGATCGCGCCGACAGTCGTGCCGCCGCGGCCGAACGCCCAGGAAGGCAGACCGTCGCAGACGACGACGCCGCCCTGCGAGCGCGGCGCCGGCGCGAGCAGCAACGCGGCGCCCCAGATCCAGCCCGCCGCGGTCGCGATCGCATAGCCGCTGAGCGCGATCGGGGGCAACAGCAGCAGCGCCCGCAGCCAGCGCACTCGTGCGACCGCGGCGCACAGTCGGGCGAGCCGCAGTTCGCCGGGCGTCGGCGGGGCCGGCGTCAGGGGGTCGGGCGCCCGAAGCTCTCGAGCCACCGCAGCCACACCTCGCTGACCGTCGGGTACGGCGGCACCGCGTGCCACAGGCGTGAGATCGGCACCTCGCCGACGATCGCGATCGTGGCAGCCTGCAGCAGCTCGCCGACAGCCGGGCCGACGAAGGTGGCTCCGACGATCACCTCGCGCTCCGCATCCACGATCGCCCGCGCCTGACCGCGGTAGTCGTCGGAGACGGTCGAGGCGCCGGCGACCCAGGAGAGGTCGTAGTCGAGCACGCGCACCTCGAGCCCGGCATTCCGCGCCTGCTTCTCGGTGAGCCCGACGGAGGCGACCTCGGGATGCGAGAACACCACCTGCGGCACGGCGCTGTGATCGGCGGTCGCGACGTGCGCACCCCAGGGCGCGTCGTCGACGGTCGTGCCCTTCGCCCGCGCGACGATCACGTCGCCGGCGGCGCGGGCCTGGTACTTGCCCTGGTGGGTCAGCAGCGCGCGGTGGTTGACGTCGCCGACGCCGTAGAGCCAGTCGACGCCGCGCACGCGCAGGGTGTCGTCGACGTCGAGCCAGGCGCCCGGCTCGAGTCCGATCGTCTCGAGCCCGAGGTCGCCGGTGTGCGGCACGCGGCCGGTCGCGACGAGCACGGTGTCGGCGTGGATGGTCGTGCCGTCGCTCAGCTCGAGGACGGCGTCGTCGCCCTCGCGCCGCGCCGCCACGAGGTCGGCGCCGGTCTTCACGGTGACGCCGAGTTCGCGCAGCCCCTCGGCGACGGCCTCACCGGCGAAGGACTCGAGCCCGCCGAGCAGGCCGCTGCGGGCGATCACGGTCACGTCGCTGCCGAAGCCGGCGTAGGCGGTCGCCATCTCGACGCCGACCACGCCGCCGCCGATCACGGCGAGACGCGCCGGGACCTCGTGCGCGCTCGTCGCCTCGCGGCTCGTCCAGGGCTTCAGGTCGAGCAGGCCGGGCACGTCCGGCAGCAGCGCGGCCGAGCCGGTCGCCGCGACGATCGCGTGACGCGCGGTGATGCGCGTCTCGGCGCCGTCCTCGGCGGTCACGACGAGCTCGCGCTCGCCCGTGATGCGAGCGTGGCCGCGCACCAGGTCGATGCCCGCGCCGTTCAGCCACTCGACCTGCGAGGAGTCGTTCCAGTCGTGCGTCATCGCATCCCGGCGGCGCAGCACCCCGGCCACGTCGAGCTCGCCGGTCACGGCCTGCTTCGCACCGTCGACCGCGCGCGCCTCGCGCAGCACGGCCGCACTGCGCAACAGGGCCTTCGAGGGCATGCACGCCCAGTAGGAGCACTCGCCGCCGACGAGCTCGGCCTCGACGATGACGGTCTCCAGGCCGCCCTGCACGGTGCGGTCGGCGACGTTCTCGCCGACAGCGCCGGCTCCGATCACGATGACATCGGTCTCACGGGTCTGCATGCGCCCACGCTACGGGGGAGCAGGGCGCTCTCACCGGCGGATCGGGCGTCGTTCAGGAATCTGTCCGCTGGGCGGCACCCGCCGTCCGGGCGCCCGAGCGTCCGGGCTCAGGCGGCGGGTGTGTCGGCGCCGCCGCACGCGAGCGCGCCGATGATGCGCAGCAGCGTGCCGGCGTCGTCGCTGATCGAGTCCTCGTCGGCGGGGGAGTACTGCGTCAGGCCGGCCCCGGCGAGCGTGAAGCGCGCGCGCACCGCGCGGATCGCGGCGAGCAGCGTCTCCGCGCTCACGCCGAAGGGCTCGGGATCCCCGATGCCGCGGAGCTCAGCCGGGTCGAGCACATCCACGTCGATGTGGAGGTAGACGCTCGTGGCGCCGGTGGCCGCGATCGCGGCGACGAGGGCCGCCGGGTCGGTGAGCCGATCGGCGCGCACGAGCGGCACGTGGTTCTCGGTGATCCACTCGTCCTCGGCGGCGTCGAGGCTTCGGGCGCCCGCGAGAACGATGCGCGCGGCATCGATCACGCCGTCGTCGGCGAGCGCGCGCAGCACCATGCCGTTGAAGTCGCCGCTCGGCGAGGACTCGAGGCCGTTCGCGTCGGGATGCGCGTCGAACCAGACGATCGTCGGTGCGGCGGAGCCGGCACGTCGCACCGCGTGGGCGACCGCGCCGTACTCGGCGGCGCAGTCGCCGCCGACGAGAACGACCGGGTCGGTCAGATGCGCGACCGCGTCGGCGAAGCGCTCGCGCACGAGACGCAGCGAGCTGAAGCGGTGGATGCCGGTGCCCTCGCGGTCGCCGGCTTCGAGCGGCACATCGAGGGTGACGGTCGCTCCCGGCGGCAGATCCTCGCGGATCGCGAGCGCCCCATCCACCAGACGCATCGCGCGCGCGGACCCGGAACCCTGCCACTCGGGCACGACGACGAAGCTGACGGCCATGGCGACACTGTATTCCGGTGGGGGAGATCGTCGTCGGGCTAGCCGACCCTCACGTCGACCGGACTCGAGACGACTGCGCGGGTGGAGCCGTCGTCGAGCACGATCCGGAGGGCTGCCACGGCCGCGTAGTCGCCGGCCGCGAGGGCGTCGCCGTCGCAGCCGACGGGCTCGATCGACACCGGCACCTGCACCGTCTGCCCGGGCTGCAGATCCACCTCGAAGACCGACTGGATGTCGGAGGCCGCGTGCACGGCGGCGAGCCGGCCCGACTGGGCGAGGCCCGCCTGCGCGACCGCGGGGGTCGTGCCGTGCACGGCGACCGCCCCCGTGTTCGTCAGCGTGGCGACGCCGGTGCGAGTGCCGTCAGGGGAAGCGGTGCGGTCGAGGCCGAGCTCGAGCCGCAGGCCGGTTCCCGATGCCGGGGGGCTCGCGACGCCGCAGCGCAGCAGCTCGGCGGTTCCGGAGGCGACGCTCTGGTCGCCGTCGTCGCCCAGGGGACCGGCCGTGGCATCCTGCCGCTCCGGCGTCATGCCCTGATCCTCGGCGTCGCCGGAGGAGCCGGAGCCGGCCGATCCGGCGCTCGAGGCCCCGCCTCCGCTGCTCGCCATGACGAACGTTCCGACCGCGGGCACCGCGAGTCCGACGACGAGCAGCGCGGCGGCGCCGCCGACCAGGGCGACACGCGGCGCCCGCCGACGTCGTGACCGACGCAGCACCGCATCGACGTCGACGCGCGGCGCATCCTCGTCGGCCTCGCGCAGCTGCGACCGCAGCTCAGACTCGTCCACGGCGGTCCTCCTTCCGGCGCGGGCGGCGCCGTGCTTCGCGGGTCTCCGCAGGCGCCGACCCCGAGGCGCCCGTCGCGTCAGCCGCGCCCGCCGTGCCCAGCCGGTCCTCGATCGTGCCGTCGTCGGCGAGCGCGATCGCCATCTTCGCCAGCCCGTCGCTGAGGTAGCGCTTGACCGTGCCCGGGCTGATCCGCAGTGTCGCCGCGATGTCGTCGACCTTCAGGTCGTCGTAGTAGCGCAGCACGAGACACGCGCGTTCGCGCGGCGACAGCCGCTCGAGCTCGCGGTGCAGGTCGAGGCGCGCATCCACGCCGCCGCTCGGCGCCGGGGTCTCATCGGGGCGGTACTCGAGCGGGGCGATCGCGCGCCAGCGGCTCGCGCGGCGGGCGCGGTCGAGCCAGAGCGTCATGATCGCTCGGCGAACGTAGGGCTCGGCGTTGTCGACCGTGTAGCCGTTGCGCAGTCGGCCGAAGGTCTTGACCAGCGCATCCTGCACGAGATCGGCCGCCTCGTCGCGGCGGCCGCTGACGAGCGTGGCGTAGCGGATCAGCGCGTCGCCGCGCACGCGCACCAGCTCGGCGACCACCGCCTCCCAGTCACGCGCCACGTGCCGCACCTCCGTCGTCGGTGAGAAGCCGGTCTCGGCTCCTCACCCTGTCAGACGACGGAGGTGCGGGAAACGTTGGGATGCGCCGCGCGTCAGGCCGCGGCGGGAGCCGGAGCCGAACCCGACGCGTCGCCCTGACGCTCGGCGACGGCGGCGATGTGCTCGCGGGCGAGCCGCAGCTGACGCTCGAGCTTCTCGGGCACGCGGTCGCCGAAGCCGGCGAAGAAGCGCTCGGTGTCGTCGAGCTCGGCGGTCCACGCCGACGGATCGACCGCGAAGAGCTTCTCGAGCGCGTTCTCGGGCAGGTCGAGACCTTCGAGCGGCAGCGCGTCGCCGGGCGGAGTCCAGCCGAGCGGACCGGCGACAGCGGGCGCGGCGCCATCCACTCGGTCGAGGATCCACGCCAGCACGCGGCTGTTCTCCGAGAACCCGGGCCAGAGGAACGAGCCGTCGTCGTCTTTGCGGAACCAGTTGACCTGGAAGATGCGCGGCACCCGGCCGCTGCGGCGCAGCTGGTCGCCCACGTTCAGCCAGTGCTGCCAGTGGTCGGCCATGTTGTAGCCGCAGAACGGGGCCATCGCGAAGGGATCGCGACGCAGTTCCCCGATGGTGCCCTCGGCGGCCGCCGTGCGCTCCGAAGAGATCGTGGCGCCCAGGTAGACACCGTGATCCCAGTCGCGCGCCTCTACCACCAAGGGCACGTTGGTTGCACGGCGGCCGCCGAAGATGATCGCGTCGATGGTGACGCCGGCAGGGTCCTCCCAGTCGTCCGACATCGTCGGGCACTGGGCGGCCGCCACCGTGAAACGGGAGTTCGGATGCGCGGCGGGGTGGTCGGCGGACGGCGTCCACGACTCTCCCTGCCAATCCGTGAGGTGCGACGGCGGCGTGTCCGTCAGCCCCTCCCACCAGACATCGCCCTCATCGGTGAGCGCGACATTGGTGAAGACCGTGTTGCCCCAGAGGGTGTCGACCGCGGTCTGGTTGGTCGATGCGCCGGTGCCCGGCGCGACGCCGAAGAAGCCGGCCTCGGGGTTGATCGCCTTGAGGCGGCCCCAGGCGTCGGGTGCGAGCCAGGCGATGTCGTCGCCCACCGTCTCGACCTCCCAGCCGGGGATCGAGGGGCGCAGCATCGCGAGGTTCGTCTTGCCGCAGGCGCTGGGGAAGGCGGCGGCGACGTGGAAGACGCGGCCGCGCGGGTTGGTGACCTTGAGCAGCAGCATGTGCTCGGCCAGCCAGCCCTCGTCGCGCGCCATCGCGCTGGCGATGCGCAGGGCGAAGGCCTTCTTCGCGAGCAGGGCGTTGCCGCCGTAGGCGGAGCCGTACGACCAGATCTCGCGCGTCTCGGGGAAGTGCGAGATGTACTTGGTCTCGTTGCTGGGCCAGGCGACATCCAGCTCGCCAGGGGCGAGCGGGGCGCCGACGGTGTGCACGGCGCGCACCCACGCGGTGCCCGGGGTGATGCGCTGCAGCGCCTCGGCGCCGAGGCGGGTCATGATGCCCGTGCTGACGGCGACGTAGGGGGAGTCGGTGACCTGCACGCCGAAACGGGAGAGCGGGCTGTCGAGCGGACCCATCGAGAACGGGAGCACGTACATCGTGCGACCGCGCATGGCGCCGTCGGCCAGGCCGCCGAGGGTCGCGCGCATCTCGTCCGGGGCGATCCAGTTGTTGCTGGGGCCGGCATCCGCCTCGTCGGCGCTGCAGATGAAGGTGCGCGACTCGACGCGGGCGACGTCGGCGGGGTGACTGCGGGCGAGGAAGCTGTACGGTCGCAGCTCGGGGTTGAGCTGCACGAGCGTGCCCTGGGCGACCATGCGGCGGTTCAGCTCGTCGCGCTCGCGCTGCGAGCCGTCGCACCAGACGACGGTGTCGGGCGTGAAGAGGTGGGCGAGCTGCTCGACCCAGGCGACGATCTCGGGGTTGGTGCCTTCGGGAGCGAGCGCCCAGCTGGCGTCGTGCACGGTCTCGTCGTGCATCGCGTCGTCGTAGGCCTCGGCCTCCGGAGTGGTGGCGATGGTCTCGGTCGATTCGAGCAGAGTCACGCGGGTCACATCCTCTCGGCGCTGCGGTCGTCGGCGGGGAAGATTTCCCGCTTGAGTCGATCCTGCGCGCCCGATCTGGCGGCGAGCGTCCAAAGTGGAACTAAAGAATCCGCATTCCTTCGCTATTCTTCCGGCATGCAGGATCTCGCGACCCTCGGCCAGCGGATGCGCCACTTCCGCTCCGCCGCCGGACTCACGCTCGACGCGCTCGGCGCTGACGTCGGCATCGCCGGCAGTCAGCTCTCGCTCATGGAGAACGGCAAGCGGGAGCCGCGGCTCTCCCTGCTGACCGCGATCGCGCAGCGGCTCGGCATCCCGCTCGCCGACCTGCTCGACGAACGCCCGCCGAGCCGCCGCGCCGAGCTCGAGATCGAGCTCGAGCGAGCCCAGAGCTCATCCGCGTACGCCGAGCTCGGCCTGCCCGCTGTGCGTGCCGGCAAGACGATGAGCGACGACACGCTCGAGGCGATCGTGGGACTGCACCGCGAACTCGCTCGCCGGGCGACCGAGGCGATCGCCACTCCGGAGGAGGCGCGCCGAGCGAACACCGAGCTGCGCCAGATGATGCGCGAGCGCGACCACTTCTTCCCCGAGATCGATGCCCTCGCCGAGGCCCAGCTCGCCGCCGCCGGCCACAACACGGGCGCGCTCACGCATCGCACGGTCAGCCTCATGGCCGAGAACCTCGGCCTGCAGCTCGTGCACGTCAACGACCTGCCGCACTCGGCCCGCTCGGTGACCGACCTGGCCAACGGACGCATCTACCTGCCGCCGGCATCCATCCCCGGTGGTCACGGCCTCCGCGCCATGGCGCTGCAGGCGATGGCGCACCGGGTGCTCGGCCACAGCGCCCCCACCAGCTACGCCGACTTCCTGAAGCAGCGGCTCGAGATCAACTACTACGCCGCCGCGTGCCTCATGCCGCTCAGCCAGTCGGTCGCGTTCCTGCAGCAGGCGAAGAGCGACCGCAACATCGCCGTCGAGGACTTCCGCGACGCCTTCGGGGTGACGCACGAGTCGGCCGCGCTGCGCTTCCTCAATCTCGCGACCGTGCACCTCGACATCCCGGTGCACTTCCTGCGCGTCGGCGACGACGGCGCGGTCTACAAGGCCTACGAGAACGACGGTCTGCGACTGCCGCTCGATGTGACCGGCTCGACCGAGGGGCAGCCGGTGTGCCGTTACTGGGCGGCGCGCACGGCCTTCGCGCGCACGAACCGGACGACGGAGTTCTACCAGTACACCGACACGCCGGAGGGCACCTTCTTCGAGTCGAGCCAGACCGGCACGGGCACTCACGACGAGTTCTCGATCACGGTCGGCGTGCCGTTCGCGCACGCGAAGTGGTTCCGCGGCCGCGAGACCACGCTGCGCGAGACCTCACGCTGCCCCGACGCGAACTGCTGCAAGAAGCCGCCGACCGAGCTCGCCGAGCACTGGACCGGACGCGCCTGGTCGAGCGCCAAGGTGCACGCGCACATCTTCGCGCCGCTGCCATCGGGCCGGTTCCCGGGAGTCGACGACCGCGAGCTGCTCGAGTTCCTCGAGGCGCACGCCGCTGACGCCTCGCTCTGACGAGCGGGATGCGGTGTTTGCCGGCGATACCTTCGGCGAGACCTGCTCGATCGTGCAAGCGGATGGGTGATGAAGTGCGTCTGAGAGGATTCGAACCTCCGACACCCGCCTCCGGAGGGCGGTGCTCTATCCACTGAGCTACAGACGCCGGTGCAGCGAGCCTACCCGATGACCGGGGGCGCGATTCGCGCCACGACGCACGTCCCGCATCGCACGCGCCGCGTTAGCGTGGCGGGATGACCGAAGATGCGATCCTGGGCCGCGACGACTGGCGTTCGAGGCTGCGAGCGCTGCCCGTGCTGACCGGCGACCTGCGCGGCCTCTCGGCCGGGGAGCTGCCGCCGCATCCGCTCACGCTGCTGGAGCGCTGGCTCGACGAGGCGATCGTCGCCGGGGTCGCGCAGCCGCACGTCGCGGCGCTCGCGACGGCGGGCGCCGACGGCGCGGTCGGGAATCGGATGTTGATCGTCAAGGATCTGACGGCCCAAGGGGTCTGGTTCTCGTCGTCGAGCACGAGCCCGAAGGGTGCGGATCTCGCCGCGGATCCGCGGGCGGCGCTGACGCTCTACTGGCGCGAGTCGGGCCGTCAGGTGCGCGTGACCGGCACGGTGTCGATTCCGTCAGCGGACGTGAGCGCACACGATTTCCGTGAGCGCAGCGTGGTGGCGCGGCGCGAGATGCTCGTCGATCGGCAGAGCGCCCCTCGTGTCGACGAGGCCGAGGCGACGGCTCTGCTCGAGGCGGCGCAGCGCCGGCTGGATGCGGATCCCGAGACGGTCGCGCCCGCCTGGTCGGCCTACCTGCTGGCTCCCGAGCGGATCGAGTTCTGGGCCGCCGCGACGGGGCGCGCGCATGACCGCTTCTCCGCGACGCCCGACGCGGGCGGCGGCACGTGGCGGTGGCAGCGGCTCTGGACCTGAGCCGCCGGGATCAGCCGAGCGCGGCGGCGGCGGAGTCGATGAAGGTGCTCGCATCGGCGGCTTCGTAGAAGTCGACCGACGTCGCCACGATCCAGGCGTCGCCGGCGAAGGCGGTGCCGGTCGTGCCGCTCCAGTAGCCGCTGCCGGCGCCGAACGCGGTGGTGGTGGGGCCCGCCGCGGCCTTCAGCTGCTCGATCTTGTCGGCGGGGTAGCGCGCCGCCGACAGATAGATGACATGGCCGGTGGTGGTCTGCTGCCACGCGCATGCGACGCCGCCGTCGGCCTGCGCCTGCGCGGCCGCGCTGCCCGCGGGGATCGACGGCTTGGTGAGCAGCACGTAGTTCGGGTTGAAGTCGTAGACGGTCTGCGCCGAGACGAGCTTGCTGCACGAGACGTCGACCGGGGTGGCCGTCGGCGAGACCGAGGGCGACGGCGAGCCGGACGGCGACGACGAGGCGGAGGGAGACGCACTCCGGCTCGTGGTCGGCTTCGGGCTCGCATCCGAGTCGCCCGCCGGCGTGCAGGCGGCGAGGAGCAGGAGCGCGGCGCCGGCGGAGGCGGCGAGGGCGGCGGTGCGGAGGGAACGGCTCACGCGCTCATCCTGCCGCGACGGCGACCGGGGCGGGGGAGCGCGCGCGGCGTGTGACGCAGTCGGCGCGCACGGCGGTCGTCGTCATGCTCGCCGTGCACGCGAATAGACTCGACCCCCGTGAATCCCGCCGAGCTCTCCGCCGCCATCTTCCAGGTCGTCTCCGCTGCCGCCGAGCGACGCGGGGCCGAGGCTCCGGCGCTGGACGGCATCGTGCTGGAGCGCCCGCGCAACCGCGACCACGGCGACTGGGCGACGAACGTGGCGATGCGCCTGGCGAAGCCGTGGGGCGTCGCGCCGCGCGAGCTGGCGCAGGAGATCGCCGACGGCGTCGCGGCCATCGATGGGGTCGCCTCGGTGGAGGTCGCCGGTCCCGGCTTCCTCAACATCCGCCTCGACGCCGCCGCCGCAGGCGCACTCGCGCTGACGATCGTCGAGCAAGGCGCCGCCTACGGCCACAACGACTCGGCCGCCGGGCAGACGATCAACCTCGAATTCGTGTCGGCCAACCCGACGGGTCCGCTGCACATCGGCCACACCCGCTGGGCGGCGCTGGGGGATGCGCTGGCGCGCCTGCTCAAGGCGAGCGGCGCCGAGCTGGTGAGCGAGTTCTACATCAACGACGCCGGCGAGCAGATGGACCGCTTCGGCGCCTCGGTGCTCGCCGCGCTGCGCGGGCGTCCGACGCCGGAGAACGGCTACCCGGGCGCCTACGTCACCGATCTCGCCGCGCGCGTGCTCGAGGCCGAGCCGGGCATCGAGGACCTGTCGGATGACGAGGCGCAGCCGCGCGTGCGCGAGCTCGCCTACCAGCTGCAGCTCGCTGACATCACCGCCTCGCTCGCGCGCTTCAACGTGCACTTCGACGTCTGGTTCAGCGAGCGCGTGCTGCACGCCGCGGGGGAGGACGGCACCCCGAGCCCGATCGACGGCGCCGTCGACCGCCTGCGCGCGCAGGGTCACGTCTACGACGCCGACGACGCGGTGTGGGTGCGCACGACCGACTTCGGCGACGACAAGGACCGCGTGATCCGTCGCGGCAACGGCGTCTACACCTACTTCGCCGCGGATGCCGCGTACTACCTGTCGAAGACCGACCGCGGCTTCGCGCACAAGATCTACCTGCTCGGAGCGGACCACCACGGCTACGTGCACCGTCTCAAGGCGATCGCCGGCGCGGCGGGCGACGACCCGAAGAAGAATGTCGAGGTGCTGATCGGGCAGCTCGTCAACATCAACGGGGCGAAGCTGTCGAAGCGCGCCGGCAACATCATCGAGCTCGACGACCTGCAGGCCTGGCTCGGCACCGATGCGCTCCGCTACTCGCTCGCGCGCTACCCGGCCGACTCGCCGATCACGCTCGACCCCGAGATCCTGCAGCGCCGCACGAACGACAACCCGGTGTTCTACGTGCAGTACGCGCACGCCCGCACCCAGGCGGTGGCCCGCAACGCGGCGCAGCTCGGCGTCGAGGCGACCGAGTTCGACGCGAGCCTGCTCACGCACGAGACCGAGAGCGCGCTGCTCGGCGCCCTCGCCGACTTCCCGCGCGTCGTCGCGCAGGCCGCGGAGCTGCGCGAGCCGCACCGCGTCGCCCGCTACCTCGAGGAGCTCGCCGGCTCGTACCACCGCTGGTACGACAGCTGCCGCGTGACGCCGATGGGCGAGGAGCCGATCGAGACCGTGCACCGCACGCGCCTCCAGCTCAATGCGGCGACCGGCCAGGTGCTGCGCAACGGACTCGAGCTGCTCGGAGTGAGCGCGCCCGAGCGCATGTGACGACCGCGCCCGCGGCCGCCGTTGCGCGGCCCGGACGATCGAGGAGAGGATCCGCATGACCGACCCCGCCGACCGTCCCGCGGGCGCGCCTGCCGATGACGGCGCACCGACCCCGTCCGCCCCGGCCGTGTCCTCCCCGAGCCTCGAGCCGTCGACGCCCCCGCGTGCGCGCCGTCGCGGCCGCCGCATCCTCATCGGAGTGATCGCCGCGATCGTGGTGGTGCTGGTCGCGCTCGTGATCGTCGCCGAGACCGCGGGGCGCTCGATCGCGGCCGGTGTCGTGCGCGAGAAGGTCGTCGCCGCGCTCGACCAGGATCCGGATTCGCGCGTCGACGTCGACCTCGGCGGCGGCTCGCTCGTGCTGCAGGCGCTCAGCGGGCAGGTCGACCGGGTGACGGTCGATCTGCCCGACGCGAAGGTCGCCGCGGTCACCGGGCCCCTGCACCTGGAGGCGAGCGGCGTGCCGATCCGCGGCGGCGGCACGGCCGACCGGGTGGCGGCGACCTTCACGGTCGACAGCGAGCAGGCGGCCGGGTTCTCGGACTACTTCCGCAGCGCCGGGTTCGACTCGGTGACCTTCGCGGGCGATCGCGCGCGGCTGGGCACCTCGCTGTCGCTGCTCGGCCAGCGCATCCCCGTGTCGGTGGATGTCGGTGTGGGCGCCGCGGGCGGGGCGCTCGTGTTCACGCCGACCACGGTCGACATCGCGGGCAGCTCGATCGATCTGGCCGACGTCGCCGACAGCCCTTTCGGCGGAGCGCTGGCGAAGTACATCGGGCCGAAGACCTACTGCGTGAACGAGCAGCTGCCGAACGGCATCGGCCTGCAGAGCGCGGTGATGAAGGGCGGCGACGTCACCCTGCGCTTCGGCGGGCGTGACGTCGCGCTGGCCGGCGGATCGGCGAAGGGCGCCTGCTCCTGAGCCGAGTGCGTCCCGTTCGCGCCGCGCGTCCGACGGCCCGGCGCGTCGGCGTCGCCGCCCGATCGCGGTGAACGCCGGGTGGCGCGGGGGAGGCCGCCGCGTTCGCTAGCATGGACGCGGCTTCAGGGACCAAGCCGGGTCCGCTCGCCTCGAACCGATCCTGACCCGACCGCGAGGCCCTGCGTGACTGTGAACCCGCTCGCCCCGGAGTGGCTCGCCCACCCCGTCGATGCGAACGAGCTGCCCAACTCGATCTGGCCGTCGAGCGCGATGCGCGACGCAGCGGGCCGGCTCCACGTCGGCGGCGTCGCCGCGACCGAGCTCGCCGCCCAGCACGGAACCCCGCTCTACGTCGTCGACGAGACGGATGCGCGGGCACGCGCCGCTCGCATCCGATCCGCCTTCGACAGCGCGTTCGAGAAGATCGGCACGACCGTCGGCGTCTACTACGCGGGGAAGGCCTTCCTCAGCGCCGCCGTCGCGCGCTGGATGGTCGAGGAGGGGCTGCGCATCGACGTGTGCAGCGGCGGCGAGTTCGCCGTCGCCCTCGCGGCGGGCGTCGAGCCGGCTCGCGTCGGGTTCCATGGCAACAACAAGAGCCTCGCCGAGATCGACCTCGCGGTCGGTCGGGGCGTGGGCGCGCTCGTTCTCGACAGCGTCGTCGAGATCGGCCGTGTCGCCGAGGCGGCCCGCCGCCACGGCAGCGTGCAGGCGGTGCGCCTGCGCATCAACAGCGGCGTGCACGCCAGCACCCACGAGTACCTGGCGACCTCGCGCGAGGATCAGAAGTTCGGCATCCCGATCGCGGACGCCGCGGCGGCGGTCGAGCTGATCCGCGCACACGAGAGCCTCGAGTTCCTCGGCCTGCATTCGCACATCGGCTCGCAGATCTTCGAGTCGTCGGGTTTCGGCGAAGCGGCACGGCGGCTGCTCGCTCTGCACGCCGAGCTCTCCGTCGTCGCGCCCGTCCCCGAGCTCAACATCGGCGGCGGCTTCGGCATCGCCTACACGACCGCCGACGAGGTCACCCCGATCGAGACCATCGCCGACGAGCTCGCCGCGGTCGTCGCCGCGGAGAGCGCGCGCCTCGGCATCCCGGTGCCGCGCATCGCGATCGAGCCCGGCCGCTCGATCATCGGCCCGGCCGGCGTGACCCTCTACGAGGTCGGCACGATCAAGGACGTGCGCGTCGGCGACGGCGAGGATGCGGCGGTGCGCCGCTACGTCAGCGTCGACGGCGGCATGAGCGACAACGCCCGACCCTCGCTCTACGGCGCCGACTACTCCGTCCGTCTCGCGGGCCGCGCCTCGACCGCCGAGCCCGCGCTCGTGCGCCTCGCCGGCAAGCACTGCGAGTCGGGCGACATCGTCGTGCAGGCCGACTACCTGCCCGGCGACGTGACCGCCGGCGACCTCGTCGCCGTGCCCGCGACCGGCGCCTACTGCTGGTCGCTCGCCAGCAACTACAACCACCTCGGCCGCCCCGCCGTCGTCGCCGTGCGCGACGGCAGCGCGCGGGTGATCGTGCGCGGCGAGAGCATCGACGACGTGTTGGCGCGCGATGTCGACGCGAGTCCGGTCGAGCTCTCCGCCACCCCCTCAGCCGCCCCTTCGACGACAGAGAAGATCGCGTGATCGAATACCGCAACCTCCGCATCGCCCTCCTCGGGGCCGGCTCCGTCGGCTCCCAGGTGGCAGCCCTCCTGCTCGAGCACGGCGACGAGCTCGCCCAGCGCGTCGGCGCGGGCCTCGAGCTCGTGGGCGTCGCAGTGCGCGACCCGGAGAAGCATCGCGACTCCGACATCCCCTTCGAGCTGTTCACGACCGATGCCGAGTCACTCATCGTCGGCGCCGACATCGTCGTCGAGGTCATGGGCGGTCTCTCGCCGGCGCGTGAGCTCATCACCCTCGCGATGACGAGCGGCGCGGATGTCGTCACCGCCAACAAGGCGCTGCTCGCCACCCACGGCCCCGAGCTGTTCGAGCTCGCCGAGCAGCTCGGCGCCCAGCTCTACTACGAGGCCTCGGTCGCCGCGGCGATCCCGATCATCCGCCCGCTGCGCGAGAGCCTCGCGGGCGACCGCATCGAGCGCATCTACGGCATCGTCAACGGCTCGACCAACTACATCCTCGACCGCATGGACGCCGACGACCTCGCCGCCGAGGACGCGCAGCAGATCGCGCTCGAGCTCGGCTACCTCGAGGCCGACCCGACGCTCGACGTCGAGGGCTACGACGCCGCGCAGAAGGCCGCGATCCTCGCGAGCCTCGCCTTCCACACCACGGTGCCGCTCGAGTCGGTGCACCGCGAGGGCATCACGAACGTCACGCGCGAGCAGGTGCGCTCGGCCCGCGAGGCCGGCTTCGTCGTCAAGCTGCTCGCCGTCTGCGAGCGCCTCGTCGACCCGACCTCGGGGGAGGAGGGCGTGAGCGTGCGCGTGCACCCGGCGCTCGTTCCCCGCACGCATCCGCTCGGCGCGGTGCACGGCGGCAACAACGCCGTGTTCCTCGAGGCAGCGGCCGCCGGCCCGCTCATGTTCTACGGTGCGGGCGCCGGCGGGCTGCAGACCGCCTCGGCGGTGCTCGGCGACGTCGTCTCGGCGGCGCGCCGCCACGTGCTCGGCGGCCCGGGCGTCGCCGAGTCGACGCACGCGAACCTGCCCGTGCTGCCGATCGCGCACGTCGTCACCCGCTACCAGGTGACCCTGCGGGTGATCGACGAGCCCGGTGTGCTCGCCCACGTCGCGGGTGTCTTCAGCCGCCACGACGTCTCGGTCGAGACCGTGCAGCAGTCGCCGTTCTCCGGTGGCACGGAGCCCGGGTCCGCCACCGCTACCCTGGTGATCGTGACCCACACGGCCACCGAGGCGGCGCTGACCGCCACGGTCGCCGAGCTGACGGCCAGCGATGCCGTCACCGAGGTCGCCAGCGTGCTCCGAGTCGAAGGAATCTAGTTCATGGCCCACCAGTGGCGCGGAGTCGTCCGCGAATACGCCGACCGTCTCGACGTCAGCGACTCGACCCCGATCATCTCGCTCGGCGAGGGCGGAACGCCGCTCATCCCGGCGCCGGCGCTGAGCGCCCGCACCGGCGCCCGCGTCTGGGTCAAGTTCGAGGGCATGAACCCGACCGGCTCCTTCAAGGACCGCGGCATGACGATGGCCGTCACGAAGGCCGTCGAAGCCGGCGCGAAGGCGATCATCTGCGCCTCGACCGGCAACACCTCCGCGTCGGCCGCCGCCTACGCGGCGCACGCGGGCATCACCGCCGCCGTGCTCGTGCCCGAGGGCAAGATCTCGATGGGCAAGATGAGCCAGGCCGTCGCGCACGGCGCCTCGATCCTGCAGCTGCGCGGCAACTTCGACGACTGCCTCGACATCGCCCGCGACCTCGCCGCCAACTACCCGGTGCACCTGGTCAACTCGGTCAACAACGACCGCATCGAGGGCCAGAAGACGGCCGCATTCGAGGTCGTCGAGGTGCTCGGGGATGCCCCCGACTTCCACTTCGTGCCCGTCGGCAACGCCGGCAACTACACCGCCTACCACCGCGGCTACGGCGAGGAGCTCGCCCGCGGCGCCGCCGGACGCAAGCCCCGCATGTTCGGCTTCCAGGCCGAGGGCAGCGCGCCCATCGTGCGCGGCGAGGTCGTGCGCGACCCCGAGACGATCGCCAGCGCGATCCGCATCGGCAACCCCGCCTCGTGGGAGCTCGCCCTCGCCGCCCGCGACGACAGCGACGGCTACTTCGGCTCGATCAGCGACGCCGACATCCTCGCCGCCCACCGCATCCTCTCCTCCGAGGTCGGAATCTTCGTCGAGCCGGCGTCGGCGATCAGCGTCGCGGGTCTGCTCGAGCGCAGCGCCGCCGGAGCGATCCCGAAGGACGCGACCGTCGTGCTGACGGTGACCGGCCACGGCCTCAAGGACCCGCAGTGGGCCCTGCGCGCCGCCGACGGCGGGGAGGTCTCGCCGACCGTCGTCGACGTCGACCTCGCGGATGTGGCGGGCCAGCTCGGCCTCGCCGCGAACGCCCCGGCATGAGCATCGTCGGCCGCGCCGTCGCGGTGAAGACGCCGGCGACCACCGCGAACCTCGGCCCCGGCTTCGACACCCTCGGCCTCGCCCTGTCGATCTACGACGAGCTCGAGGTCACCGCGGTGGCCGAGCCCGGCGTCATCGTCGAGGTGCACGGCGTCGGCGAGGGCGAGGTGCCCACCGACGAGACCAACCTCGTCGCGCGCTCGATCGCGCACGTCTTCGCCGACCAGGGGCAGACGCTGCCGGGTCTGCGACTCGTGGCGCGCAACGGCATCCCGCATGGCCGCGGCATGGGCAGCTCCGGCGCCGCGATCGTCGCCGGCGTGATGGCCGCGAAGGGTCTGCTCGAGGGCGTCGTCGACCTCGACTCGCGTACCCTGCTGCGTCTCGCGACCGAGCTCGAAGGCCACCCCGACAACGTCGCTCCGGCGCTGTTCGGCGGTCTCACGATCGCCTGGACCTCGGAGGACGGCCCCGAGTTCAAGAAGCTCAGCGTGCACCGGGGCGTCTCGCCGCTCGTCGCCGTGCCCGAGCAGATCACCATGTCGACCGCGCTCGCGCGCAGCCTGCAGCCGCAGTCGGTGCCGCACCAGGACGCGATCTTCAACGTGTCCCGTTCGGCGCTGCTCATCGCCGCGCTCATCCAGAGCCCCGAGCTGCTGCACGCCGCCACCGAGGACCGTCTGCACCAGAGCTACCGCGCCAGCGCGATGCCCGAGACGGATGCTCTCATCCGCGTGCTGCGCGAGAACGGCCTCGCCGCGGTCGTCTCCGGGGCGGGTCCGTCGATCCTCGTGCTCGGCAGCGACCCCGCGCAGCGCCTCGTCGCCGCCGAGCTCATCGAGCGACACGCCAGCACGACCTGGCGTCCGCTCATGCTGGCCGTCGACTTCCGCGGTGCTACAGTGGGACCGCTTCCGGTCGCCGCAGTGGCCTAGCCCGCACGACCCGGAGCATTCACCCGGCATTCGCCGAACGCGGTTCCGCACGATCCCGCCCTGAGCTCCCGCACGGAGCGGAGGAGAGCACTTCGGAGCCGCGGATCACCCGTGTGTCCCGTCCCCGAGCGTTTCTGTGCTCGGATCGAGAGAAGGAACCGCAATCCCGTGACTGACATCACTGCACCCCTGCCCGGCGACCGCGCCGCGCTGACCAAGCTGAAGCTCGCCGAGCTGCAGGCCATCGCCGCCGAGCGCAACGTGCCCGGCGCCGCGCGCCTGCGCAAGGGCGAGCTCGTCGAGCTGCTGCTCAGCTCGGTGGAGAGCGCCGACGCTCCCGCCGCGCCGAGCACCGAGGCGCCCGTCGCCGAGGCTCCGGCTGCCGTCGAGGCGCCCGCCGCCGAGGTTCCGGCCGCTGTCGAGGCGCCCGTCGCCGAGGCCGCGCCGGCCACCGCGAGCCGCGCCCGCCGCTCGCGTCGTGCCACCGCATCCACCGCCGACGTCGCCGCGCTGGCGACCGCCGTCGAGAGCGCCCCCGCCGAGGCCCCCGCGACCGAGACCGCCGCCGACGCCGCCGAGACCCCGGCCGCGGAGGCTCCCGCCGTGGAGACCGCCGCTGCCGAGGGCGTGACCCCGCGCGAGCAGACCTCGGGTCGTCGTCGCCGGGGCGACCGCCGCGGCGCCGACCAGCACGTCGCCGGCGGTGAGTCCGGCACCGTCGAGACGACCGAGTCGGGCGCCGAGGAGGCGTCGACCACTGCCGAGAACGCCAACGACGGCGACAACCAGGGCCGCGAGGGCCAGGGTTCGGGCCGTCGCCGTGGACGCAACCGCGGCAAGGGCAACCAGAACCAGAACGGCCAGGGCGGCAACGGCCAGAACCAGGGCGGCCAGAACCAGAACGGCCAGGCCAAGGACCAGGGCGACGACGCCCAGGGCGGCAACGGCCCCGAGCAGCAGGGCGCCCGCGACGACGACCAGCAGGACGGCCAGGGCGGCAGCCGTCGCAGCCGCTACCGCGACCGCAAGCGCGGCCGCGGCCAGGGGGGCGACGACGAGCCCGAGATCAGCGATGACGACGTGCTCATCCCGATCGGCGGCATCCTCGACGTGCTCGACAACTACGCCTTCGTGCGCACCACCGGCTACCTGCCCGGCCCGAACGACGTCTACGTCTCGCTCGGCCAGGTCAAGAAGTACAACCTGCGCAAGGGCGACGCCGTCGTCGGCGCCATCCGCCAGCCGAACGAGGGCGACGGCCAGAGCAGCCGCCAGAAGTACAACGCGCTCGTCAAGGTCGACCTGGTCAACGGCCAGCCCGTCGACCAGGTCGAGAACCGCGTCGAATTCGGCGACCTGACCCCGATCTACCCCAACGAGCGCCTGCGTCTCGAGACGGAGCCCGGCAAGCTGTCGACCCGCATCATCGACCTCGTCGCGCCGATCGGCAAGGGCCAGCGCGGCCTCATCGTCGCGCCGCCGAAGGCCGGCAAGACGCTCATCCTGCAGGCCATCGCCAAGGCGATCGCGGTCAACAACCCCGAGACCCACATCATGGTCGTGCTCGTCGACGAGCGCCCCGAAGAGGTCACCGACATGCAGCGCTCCGTGCGCGGCGAGGTCATCGCCTCGACCTTCGACCGCCCGGCCGAAGACCACACCACGGTCGCCGAGCTCGCGATCGAGCGCGCCAAGCGCCTCGTCGAGCTGGGCAACGACGTCGTCGTGCTGCTCGACTCGATCACGCGCCTCGGCCGCGCCTACAACCTGGCCTCGCCGGCCAGCGGCCGCGTGCTCTCCGGCGGCGTCGACGCCTCGGCGCTCTACCCGCCGAAGCGCTTCTTCGGCGCCGCGCGCAACATCGAGGGCGGCGGCTCGCTGACCATCCTCGCGACCGCGCTCGTCGAGACCGGCTCGAAGATGGACGAGGTGATCTTCGAGGAGTTCAAGGGCACCGGCAACATGGAGCTGCGCCTCTCGCGTCAGCTCGCCGACAAGCGCATCTTCCCGGCGGTCGACATCTACGCGTCGAGCACCCGCCGCGAGGAGGAGCTGCTCAGCGCCGACGAGGTCAAGATCACCTGGCGCCTGCGTCGTGCGCTGGCCGGTCTCGAGCTGCAGCAGCAGCTCGAGGTCGTGCTCGGCAAGCTCAAGGAGACGTCGTCGAACACCGAGTTCCTGGTTCAGATCCAGAACTCGCTCCCGGCGGGCGGCCACCAGGGCGGCGCCGCGCACAAGGAGTAATCGGTGTTCGAGTCCGTCGCCGCGCTGCGGGCCGAGCACGATCAGCTGCAGGAGCAGTTGGCCGACCCGGCCCTGCACGCGGATGCCGCGCGCGCGAAGAAGGTCAACCGGCGCTATGCCGAGTTGAGCCAGATCGTGCACGCCCACTCCGCGTGGACGCAGCTCGGCGACGACCTCGAGGCCGCGCGCGAGCTGGCCAAGGAGGACGAGGCCTTCGCCGAGGAGGTGCCGGCGCTCGAGGAGCAGCTGGCCGCCGCCCAGGAGAAGCTGCGCCGACTGCTGATCCCGCGCGACCCGGACGACGGGCGCGACGTGATCATGGAGATCAAGGGCGGCGAGGGCGGCGAGGAGTCGGCGCTGTTCGCGGCCGACCTGCTGCGCATGTACGTGCACTACGCCGAGTCCCGCGGCTGGAAGACCGAGCTGCTGGAGCGCACCGAGAGCGATCTCGGCGGCTACAAGGACGTGCAGGTCGCGATCAAGTCGACCGCGACCGACCCGGCGCAGGGTGTCTGGGCGAGCCTCAAGTACGAGGGCGGCGTGCACCGTGTGCAGCGCGTTCCGGCGACCGAGTCGCAGGGCCGCATCCACACCTCGACGACGGGCGTGCTCGTCTTCCCCGAGGTGGATGAGCCCGAAGAGCTCGAGATCAGCCAGAACGATCTGAAGATCGACGTGTTCCGCTCGTCGGGCCCCGGCGGTCAGAGCGTCAACACGACCGACTCGGCCGTGCGCATCACGCACGTGCCGACCGGCATCGTCGTGTCGATGCAGAACGAGAAGAGCCAGCTGCAGAACCGCGAGGCGGGGATGCGCGTGCTGCGTGCGCGCCTGCTCGCGCGTCAGCAGGAGGAGCTCGCGGCGGCGGCCTCGGATGCGCGCAAGACGCAGATCCGCACCATGGACCGCTCGGAGCGCATCCGCACGTACAACTTCCCCGAGAACCGCATCGCCGATCACCGCACGGGCTACAAGGCCTACAACCTCGACGCCGTCATGAACGGCGCGATCGGCCCGGTCATCGAGTCGCTGATCTCCGCCGACGAGGAGGCCCAGCTGGCCGACCTCGGCGACACCGCGTCGTGATCGTGTCGGCCGGGACCGAGACGGGGCGCACGATGCCGCGCACGGTGGCAGAGCTGCGTGGCGAGGCGGTGCGCGTGCTGACGGCCGCGCACATCCCGACGCCCGAGGCGGATGCCGAGCTGCTGATCGGGCACGTGCTCGGCCTGAGTCGCGGTCAGATCCAGGCGAAGGTCGCGACCGGCGCCGGCGTGGATGCGGAGCAGCGCCTTCAGGTCGTCGAGCTGGTCGAGCGCCGCGCGGCTCGCGAGCCCCTGCAGCACATCACCGGACGCGCCCCGTTCCGCATGCTGGAGCTGGCGGTCGGACCGGGGGTGTTCGTGCCGCGACCGGAGACGGAGACGGTCGCGCAGATCGCGATCGACGCGCTGCGCGCCGTGCCCACGCCGGAGCCGGTCGGCATCGACCTCGGCACCGGCAGCGGCGCCATCGCGATCGCACTGGCCACCGAGGTTCCCCACGCGCGCGTCATCGCGGTCGAGAACTCGCCGCAGGCTTTCACCTGGACGACGCAGAACGTGCGTGAGAGCGGCGCCGACAACCTGCGCCTCGTCTTCGCCGATCTCGCCGTCGCCGTGCCGGAGCTCGACGGGCTCGTCGACGTCGTCGTCTCGAACCCTCCGTACATCCCGGCCGCCGCGGTGCCGCGCGACCCCGAGGTGCGTCTCTACGACCCGCCGGCCGCGCTCTACGGGGGAGAGGACGGCCTCGACGTCGTGCGCGCCCTCTCGCAGCGCGCGCTTGCGCTCTTGCGTCCGGGGGGCACGCTCGTGCTCGAGCACGGCGAGCTGCAGGGCGCCGAGATCCGCGAGCTGCTCACGGCCGACGGCTGGCGCGCCGCGGCGACGTCGAGCGATCTGCTCGGCCGCGACCGCGCGACGACCGCACTGCGCTGACGGCCGGAGCGCCGCTCCGGCTCGGACGGCGGCGCAGACGCCGGCGCCGCAGGTCAGACCCGAGCGCTCGCGAAGTCCTCGATCGCCTCGAGCAGTCGCTCGGCATCCGTGTAGTGGTGAGCCGTGATCCCGACGGAGGCGGCGCCGGCCACGTTCTCGGTCAGGTCGTCGGCGAAGAACACGTCCTCGGGGGCGCGGTCGTAGGCCGCGAGCAGGGCGCGGAACACGGCTGGGTCGGGTTTGCGGGCGCCGTAGTAGGCGGTGGCGCGCAGGCCGTCGCCGAACAGCTCGGCGACCTCGGGCACGAGGCGGTGCAGGTTCTCGCCGATGAACGCGCCGTTGTTGGTGAGCATCGTCACCTCGCCGAGCTGCTTCGCCCGCTCGATCGCCGCGATGACGGCGGGGCGCGGCGCCATCGCGTCGCGTCGCGCTGCCAGCCAGGCATCACCCGGCACGTCGATGCCGAGCGTGGAGTTGACGGCGGCGAGGTACTCGTCGCCGGTGCGCCAGCCGCCGGCCTCGGCCTTCATCTCGCCCTCGGGATGCGTCCACCACCGTGCGCGCAGCTCGTCGACCGGAAGCCCGGTCAGCGTGCTGAGGCCCGCCATCCGGCGTCGCCAGTCGTAGTCGTAGATGACCTCGTCCATGTCGAAGGCGAAGAGCAGAGTCACGGGTCCAGTCTTCCAGGTGGTCGACAGTAGGATTGCCACCGCCATGACCTCGATCTACGACTGCTCCGACGCATCCGAGCTCCTCACCGGCATGCGGCTCGCGCGGCAGGCGATCGGCCGGGGCGAGCTCGTGGTGCTGCCGACCGACACCGTCTACGGGGTCGGCGCCGACGCGTTCTCGGCGGCCGCCGTGAACCGTCTGCTCGAGGCGAAGGGCCGCGATCGCACCGCGCCGCCGCCCGTGCTGGTTCCCGGGATCGCCACGCTCGAGGCCCTCGCCGAGTCGGTTCCGCAGCCGGTGCGCGATCTGGTCGACGAGTTCTGGCCCGGCGGCCTCACGATCGTGCTGCGCGCCCGCCCCACCCTCGACTGGGATCTGGGCGAGACCCGCGGCACCGTCGGCCTCCGCATGCCGAGCGACACGCTCGCACTCGAGCTCCTCGCCGAGACCGGGCCGCTCGCCGTGTCGAGCGCGAATCTCACCGGGAAGCCCGCCGCGATGACGGCCCAGGAGGCCGAGGAGATGCTCGGCGACAGCGTCGCGGTCTACCTCGACGGCGGACCGGCGGGGGAGGGCTACGCGGATGCGGCGGCGAGCACCGGCTCGACGATCGTCGACGCGACGCTGCTCGACCACCCCGAGGGCAAGCTGCGCTTCCTGCGCCACGGCGTCATCCCCGACGACGAGATCATCCGCGTCGTGGGAGCCGATCGGTGCGAATAGTCTTCTACGTCCTCGTCGCGGGCATCGCGGCGATCGTGACCTTCACGGTCGCGGTGCTGATCTACCGGCTCAGCCACAAGTACCGGCTGTACCCGAAGATCCGCGCCCGCGACGTGCACACCCGCCCGACGCCGCGCCTCGGCGGCATCGCGATGTTCGTCGGCGTGATCGCCGCCTTCGCGGTCGCCTCGAAGCTGCCGGCCTTCGAGCTCGTGTTCTCCGACTCGGGCAAGATCCTGGGAGTGCTCGGCGCCGCGCTGCTCACGGTCGTGATCGGCGTGATCGACGATCTCATCGACCTCGACTGGGTCACGAAGCTCGCCGGCCAGGTCATCTCGGCCGCGCTGCTCGCCTGGCAGGGCGCCCAGCTCGCGTCGCTCCCGATCCCCGGCGGTCTGCTGATCGGCTCGCCGTTCCTCTCGCTCGCGGCGACGATCTTCATCTGCATGCTCGTGATGAACGCGGTCAACTTCATCGACGGACTCGACGGCCTGGTGGCCGGTGTCGCGATCATCGCGAGCGGCGTGTTCTTCATCTACACCTACGTGCTCAGCGTCGGGCCGACCCAGACCGAGTACTTCAACCTGGCGTCCTTCCTCGCCGTGACGGTGATCGGCGTCTGCATCGGCTTCCTCCCGTTGAACTGGCGTCCAGCGAAGCTGTTCATGGGGGATGCGGGCGCCCTGCTCGTCGGTCTGCTCATGGCCGCCTCGACGATCGCCGCGACGGGCCAGCTCGATCCCGGCAACGTGACCGTGCAGGTGCCGACGCCCGACAGCGGCGTCGTGCTCGGCGGATCGGGGCTGCTCCCGGCGTTCATCCCGATCCTGCTGCCGTTCGCGGTGCTCATCGTGCCGCTCATGGACTTCGCCCTCGCCGTCACGCGGCGCCTGCGCGCCGGCAAGTCGCCGTTCAGCGCCGACCGCAAGCACCTGCACCACCGCCTGCTCGACATGGGCCACTCGCACCTGCACGCCGTGCTGATCTTCTACGGCTGGACGCTCGCCGCCTCGGTCGGCTGCCTGCTCTTCCTCTTCGTCGACTGGTGGTGGGCGCTCATCGTGACCGCGCTCGGATTCCTGGTCTGCGCGATCATCACCCTCTCGCCGCTCAGTCGGCGCAAGGCCGTCGAGGTCGCCGTGCAGAGCGCGAAGCCGGATGCGCAGCTCGCGCAGTACGACCCGCTCGACTCGGCCGCCCGCGACGACGAGGAGCCCACGGATGCGGCGGCCGAGGCCGCCCTCCGCCGCGTCGCGACCGGCGGCATCCCCCTGCCCGGCCGCACCGGCCGCCCGCCCCGACAGGAGCCCTGATCGTGACCACCGCCCCGCTGTTCCGCCGCATCCTCCGTGACGGCGCGATCCTCGCCCTCGTCGTCGCCGTCCTCGGCGGCGGGATCGGGCTGATCGCGGCCGGGGTGCCCGGACTCCTCGGCGGTCTGATCGGCGCACTCGCCGCGGCCGTCTTCTTGGCCCTCACCGCCGCGAGCGTGCTGCTCGCGGGCCGGGTCACCGGGGGAGACCTCGGCAGCCCGCTCTTCTTCGGCGTCGTGCTCGGCAGCTGGCTGCTCAAGCTCGTGCTGTTCCTGGTCTTCTCGATCCTCCTGCGCGGTCAGCCGTGGCTGAACCCCTACGTGTTCTTCATCACGGTCGTGGTGTCCGTGATGGGCTCGCTCGTCATCGATGTCGTCGCGTTCCAGAAGTCGCGCGTGCCCTACGTGGAGACCACGCTCCCGGGCGACGTGGACGGCGCTGACGCGCAGGCTGACGAGCCCCGCGGCGGTGTCTGACAGGTGTGAATCTCTGTTAGGGTCGTCTCACCTCCCCGTTTGATCGTCGCGCGTCGGCGCGCCCCGATTCAGGAGAACTGCGCTGCTATTCAACGCCTTCACCTCTGTGCTTCCGTCTGCGACCGATGACGGAGGTGACTCGTTCCACGGCCCCTCTCTGGACGAGTTCTTCCCCCAGGCCGTGCTCTTCGAGGGGACCCCCTTCGAGCTCAACCGGATCATGCTGATCCGCCTGCTCGTCATGGTCGTCATCGTCCTGCTCTTCTGGCTCGGGACCCGCCGGATGAAGGTGGTTCCGAGTCGCTTCCAGGCCGGCCTCGAGTTCCTGCTCGGCTTCGTCCGGAACAACATCATCATCGAGACCCTCGGTGAGAAGGACGGCAAGCGCTTCATGCCGATCCTGATGTCGATCTTCTTCCTGGTGCTCGGCCTCAATCTGACGGGCGTGATCCCGTTCCTGAACATCGCCGGCTCCTCGGTCGTCGGCCTTCCGCTCGTGCTCGCCGTCGTCGCCTGGATCCTGTTCATCTATGCCGGCATCCGCAAGCACCCGGGCGCGTTCTTCAAGAACTCGCTCTTCCCGTCGGGCGTGCCGTGGCCGCTGTACATCATCGTCACGCCGATCGAGCTCATCTCGACCTTCATCCTCCGGCCCGTGACGCTCGCCATCCGTCTTCTGATGAACATGGTCGCCGGCCACATGCTGCTGGTGCTCTGCTTCTCGGCGACGCAGTTCTTCCTGTTCTCGCTGGGTGGCGCCTGGGGTCTCTTCTCCGTCGGCACCTTCGCCTTCGGCTTCGCCTTCACGCTCTTCGAGCTGCTGGTGGCAGCTCTGCAGGCCTACGTCTTCACCCTCCTCACCGCCGTCTACATCCAGCTCGCGCTGGCCGACGAGCACTAAGAACGTCCAGGCATCCGGCCTCGGACTCCAGCCACCCTTTCGGAAGGAAACACAGTGAACCTCGCTGACGTCACCGGACACCTCGCCCCTCTCGCCTTCGGCATCGCCACGATCGGCCCGGCCATCGGTGTGGGCATCGTCGTGGGAAAGACCGTCGAGTCGGTCGCGCGCCAGCCCGAGCTGCAGGGCCGCCTCACCGGTCTGATGTTCCTCGGCATCGCCTTCACCGAGGCGCTCGCGTTCATCGCGATCGCCGTCGGCTTCATCCCGTTCCCGTAAGCCGCTCCCTAGCCTGAAGGAGGCGGGATGCTCAACGCATTCCTCACCGCCGCCGCGGAGGAGACTCCGGCTCGCAATCCGCTGCTGCCTGAGATCTACGACATCGTCTGGTCGCTCGTGGTCTTCGCGATCGTCCTCGTGGTCTTCATCTGGAAGGTCGTGCCGCGTCTCAACGCCGCGCTCGACGCCCGACGGGACGCGATCGAGGGCGGGATCGAGCGCGCCGAGGCCGCTCAGGCCGAGGCCAGCGCCGCGCGCGACAACTACACCGCCCAGCTCGCCGAGGCGCGTGCCGAAGCCGGCCGCATCCGCGAGCAGGCCCGCACCGACGGTCAGAAGATCATCGCCGAGCTCAAGCAGCAGGCGCAGGTCGAGGCCGATCGCATCACCGCGAACGCCCACGCGCAGATCGAGGCCGAGCGGTCCGCCGCTCTCGTCTCGCTCCGCAGCGAGGTCGGATCGCTCGCACTCGATCTCGCGTCGGGTGTCGTGGGCGAGGCGCTGAACGACGACGCGAAGTCGACCGCGCTCGTGGACCGCTTCCTCGCGGACCTCGAGGCCAGCGAGACGGCCGGCAAGGCAGGCAAGTAGATGGGTTCCGCGACCAGGAGCGCGCTCGAGGCCGGCATCGCCGCCCTCGGCGCTCAGAAGGCGACCGCCGCGACCGGTGAGCAGCTGCTCTCGGCCGCGCGCGCCATCGACTCGTCGCTGCAGCTCCGCTCGCTCCTGGCCGATCCCGCCGTGAGCGGCGCCGACAAGCGCACGATCGTGTCGCGCGTGTTCGGCTCGCTGGAGGCGGCTGCCGCCGAGGTGCTTGTCGCCGCGGCGGAGCAGCGCTGGTCGTCGCCGTCCGACCTGGTCGACGGCGTCGAGGAGCTCGGCATCCGGGCGACCGTCTCGGCCGCGCCCAAGGGCGCCTCGGTCGAGCGGGAGCTGTTCGACGTGCAGCGTGTCGTGGCCAGCGACGCGGAGCTCGAGCTCGCTCTCAGCAGCAAGCTCGGCGACCCCGCCGCGAAGGCCGCGCTCGTCGACAAGCTGCTCGGGGGCAAGGCCTCGCCGGCGGCCGTCACGATCGTCGGACACCTCGTGCAGAGCCCGCGCGGTCGTCGCGTGCGTCAGACCCTGAGCCGCGCGGCGGAGATCGTGGCTTCGGCCTCGGGCGCCGTCGTCGCGACCGTCACTGTCGCGGCGCCGCTCGGCGCCGAGCAGCAGAAGCGCCTGGCCGCCTCGCTCGAGGCGCGGTACGGAACCGCTCCGCAGCTCAACGTGATCATCGATCCGGCCGTCATCGGCGGGATCCGAGTGCAGATCGCCGATGATGTGATCGACGGCAGCGTCGTCTCGCGTCTCAACGATCTCCGAATCCAGCTCGCCGGCTGACCCGGCACACAGAACAGGAACCTCATGGCAGACATCACGATCAGCCCCGACGAGATCCGCGCCGCGCTCAAGGACTTCGTCGCCGGCTACGAGCCGACGAAGGCCGGCACCACCGAGGTCGGCGTCGTCACCGATGCCGCTGACGGCATCGCGCACGTCGAGGGTCTCCCCGGCGTCATGGCGAACGAGCTCATCAAGTTCGCCGACGGCACGCTCGGCCTCGCCCTCAACCTCGACGAGGACGAGGTCGGCGTCATCGTGCTCGGCGAGTTCGACGGCATCCAGGAGGGCCAGCAGGTCACCCGCACCGGCGAGGTGCTCTCGGCGCCCGTCGGCGACGGATTCCTCGGTCGCGTCGTCGACCCGCTCGGCAACCCGATCGACGGCCTCGGCGAGATCGCCGCGGAGGGTCGTCGTGCCCTCGAGCTCCAGGCTCCCGGCGTCATGCAGCGCAAGTCGGTGCACGAGCCGCTGCAGACCGGTATCAAGGCCATCGACGCGATGATCCCCGTCGGCCGCGGCCAGCGTCAGCTGATCATCGGCGACCGCCAGACCGGCAAGACGGCCATCGCGATCGACACGATCATCAACCAGAAGGCCAACTGGGAGTCGGGCGACGTCAACAAGCAGGTGCGCTGCATCTACGTCGCGATCGGCCAGAAGGGCTCGACCATCGCCTCGGTGAAGGGCGCGCTCGAGGACGCCGGTGCGATGGAGTACACCACCATCGTCGCGGCCCCCGCCTCCGACCCGGCCGGGTTCAAGTACCTCGCCCCCTACACCGGCTCGGCCATCGGCCAGCACTGGATGTACGGCGGCAAGCACGTGCTGATCATCTTCGACGACCTGTCGAAGCAGGCCGAGGCCTACCGTGCCGTGTCGCTGCTGCTCCGCCGCCCGCCGGGCCGCGAGGCGTACCCCGGTGACGTCTTCTACCTGCACTCGCGTCTGCTCGAGCGCTGCGCGAAGCTCTCCGACGAGCTGGGCGCCGGCTCGATGACCGGTCTGCCGATCATCGAGACCAAGGCGAACGACGTCTCGGCCTACATCCCGACCAACGTGATCTCGATCACCGACGGTCAGATCTTCCTCCAGTCCGACCTCTTCAACGCCAACCAGCGTCCGGCGGTCGACGTGGGCATCTCGGTCTCGCGCGTGGGTGGCGACGCCCAGGTCAAGAGCATCAAGAAGGTCTCCGGCACGCTGAAGCTCGAGCTCGCGCAGTACCGCTCGCTCGAGGCCTTCGCGATGTTCGCGAGCGACCTGGATGCGGCCAGCCGCCGCCAGCTCGCTCGTGGCGCCCGCCTCACCGAGCTGCTGCGCCAGCCGCAGTACTCGCCGTTCCCCGTCGAGCAGCAGGTCGTCTCGATCTGGGCCGGCACCAACGGCCACCTCGACGAGGTGCCGGTGGAGGACGTGCTGCGCTTCGAGCGCGAGTTCCTCGACTACCTCGGTCGCAACACCGAGGTGCTGACCACGCTGCGCGACACGAACGTGCTCAGCGACGAGGTCGTCGAGCAGCTGGTGTCGAACATCGACACCTTCAAGCAGGAGTTCCAGGCGGGTGACGGCAGCGCCCTCGGCGCCCCCGGCACCGAGTCGAGCGACGAGCTCGCCGCCGAGGACATCAACCAGGAGAAGATCGTCAAGGGCCGTCGCTGACGCGACACCCCCACCGAGAACACCGCCGATGCGGTCGGCGGCTCGGGCGCTGAGAAGCCCCGAGCCGCCGGGCCCGCACCGACAACAGACAAGGAAACGACATGGGAGCCCAACTCCGCGTCTACCGGCAGAAGATCCGCTCTGCCCAGACGACGAAGAAGATCACCCGTGCCATGGAGCTGATCTCGGCCTCCCGCATCCAGAAGGCCCAGCAGCGGGTGGCCGCGTCCACCCCCTACGCCCGCGCGGTCACGCGTGCGGTGTCGGCGGTGGCGACGTACTCGAACGTCGATCACATCCTCACGACCGAGCCCCAGAACCCGACCCGCGCCGCGATCGTCGTGTTCACCTCCGACCGCGGCCTCGCCGGCGCGTTCAACTCGCAGGTGCTGCGTGAGGCCTCCGAGCTGCGCACGCGCCTCGAGAACGAGGGCAAGCAGGTCGTGCACTACCTGATCGGGCGCAAGGCGGTGCAGTACTTCCAGTTCCGCCGCCGCGAGTCCGAGGCGCAGTGGATCGGCGGCACCGACAGCCCCGACTTCGAGACGGCGCGCGAGATCGGTCAGACGATCGTCGACAAGTTCGTGCAGCCGACCGAGGAGGGCGGCGTGGACGAGATCCACGTCGTGTACAACCGCTTCGTCTCGATGCTGGTGCAGACGCCCGAGACCGTGCGCCTGCTCCCGCTCGAGGTCGTCGAGGGCTCGGACGAGGTCGAGACCCAGGGCGCTCTGCCGCTCTACGAGTTCGAGCCCGACGCCGACACGGTGCTCGACTCGCTGCTCCCGGTCTACATCGAGAGCCGCATCTTCAACGCCATGCTGCAGTCGTCGGCCGCCAAGCACGCCGCCACCCAGAAGGCCATGAAGGCCGCGAGTGACAACGCGGACAAGCTGATCCGCGACTACACCCGACTGGCGAACAACGCCCGCCAGGCCGAGATCACCCAGCAGATTTCCGAGATCGTGGGCGGCGCCGACGCCCTCAGCTCGGCGAAGTGACCACAGGAAAAGAGAGACACGAGATGACTCCCACCGCGACCGAGAACCAGACCTCCGGGTCGTCGACCGCGCCGGCCGGCGTCGGACGCGTCGCCCGCGTCACCGGCCCCGTCGTCGACATCGAGTTCCCGCACGACGCGATCCCCGAGATCTACAACGCGCTGCACACCGACATCACGATCGGCGACGACACCACCACGATCACCCTCGAGGTCGCCCAGCACCTCGGCGACGACTTGGTGCGCGCGATCGCCCTGAAGCCGACCGACGGCATCGTCCGCGGCCAGGAGGTGCGCGACAGCGGCGCCGCCATCTCGGTGCCCGTCGGCGACGTCACCAAGGGCAAGGTCTTCGACGTCACGGGTCAGATCCTCAACCTCGGTCCCGACGAGAAGATCGAGATCACCGAGCGCTGGCCCATCCACCGCAAGCCGCCGTCGTTCGACCAGCTCGAGTCGAAGACGCAGCTCTTCGAGACCGGCATCAAGGTCATCGACCTCCTCACCCCCTACGTGCAGGGTGGGAAGATCGGCCTCTTCGGCGGTGCGGGCGTCGGCAAGACCGTCCTCATCCAGGAGATGATCCAGCGCGTCGCGCAGGACCACGGTGGTGTGTCGGTGTTCGCCGGTGTCGGCGAGCGCACCCGTGAGGGCAACGACCTCATCCACGAGATGGAGGAGGCGGGCGTCTTCGACAAGACCGCCCTCGTCTTCGGCCAGATGGACGAGCCGCCGGGAACGCGTCTGCGCGTCGCCCTGTCGGCCCTGACCATGGCGGAGTACTTCCGCGATGTGCAGAAGCAGGACGTGCTGCTCTTCATCGACAACATCTTCCGCTTCACGCAGGCGGGCTCCGAGGTCTCGACGCTGCTCGGCCGCATGCCCTCCGCGGTGGGCTACCAGCCGAACCTCGCCGACGAGATGGGCGTTCTGCAGGAGCGCATCACCTCGACGCGCGGTCACTCGATCACCTCGCTGCAGGCGATCTACGTGCCGGCCGACGACTACACCGACCCGGCCCCGGCGACGACCTTCGCGCACCTCGACGCGACGACCGAGCTCTCGCGCGAGATCGCGTCGAAGGGCCTGTACCCGGCCGTCGACCCGCTGACCTCGACCAGCCGCATCCTCGACCCCCGTTACCTGGGCGCCGACCACTACCGCGTCGCGACGACGGTCAAGCAGATCCTCCAGAAGAACAAGGAGCTGCAGGAGATCATCGCGATCCTCGGTGTCGACGAGCTCAGCGAAGAGGACAAGATCACCGTCGCCCGCGCGCGCCGCATCCAGCAGTTCCTCTCGCAGAACACCTACATGGCGAAGAAGTTCACCGGTGTCGAGGGCTCCACGGTTCCGCTGAAGGACACGATCGAGTCGTTCGACGCGATCGCTCGCGGCGACTTCGACCACGTGGCCGAGCAGGCGTTCTTCAACGTCGGCCCGATCTCGGACGTCGAGGAGAACTGGGCCAAGATCCAGAAGGAGAACGGCTGATCATGGCCGACCTCAAGGTGAGCGTCGTCTCCGCCGACGCCGAACTCTGGTCGGGGTCCGCGCGACAGATCGTCGCGCGGACCACCGAGGGAGAGATCGGCATCCTGGCCGGACACGAGCCGATCCTCGCGATCCTCGCCCAGGGCGAGGTGCGTGTGACCACGACGGAGGGCGAGGTCGTCACCGCGAACGCGGCCGACGGCTTCCTCTCGGTCGACAACGACGTGGTGACGGTCGTCGCAGGCGACGCCACCCTCGTCTGATCCGAGCATCGTCGTGCTGATCGCCATGGCCGGGCTTCCCGGCGTCGGCAAGAGCGCGATCGCGGATGCGATCGGCGAGCGACTCGGCCTCGCGGTCGTGTCGGTCGATCCGATCGAATCCGCGATCCTGCAGGCCGGCATCGACGGCGATCAGCCGACGGGTCTCGCCGCCTATCTCGTGGCGGAGACCCTCGCTGATGCGGTGCTGCAGAGCGGACGCGGCGTGATCGTCGATGCCGTGAACGCGGTGACGCCGGCGCGCGAGCAGTGGGTGCGCCTCGCTGCCCGCCGCGACGTCGCAGTCCGGTTCATCGCGGTCGAGTGCTCCGATCCGGAGGTGCATCGTTCGCGCCTGGAATCGCGTGAGCGCGACCTGGCTCCGCTCGAGGAGCCGACCTGGCACGCCGTCGAGCGCAGTCTCGACGAGTGGGAGGACTGGAGCGGCGAGTCCGCCGACGTGCGACGCCTGACGATCGACACGCTCCGCCCGCTCGAGGAGTGCGTCGCCGAGGCCGTGGAGTTCGTGCGCGCCTGATGCTGCTGCTTCTGCCTCCCTCGGAGACGAAGCGTCGCGGCGGCTCGGGTTCCGGGCTGGATCTCGCCGCGCTGTCGTTCCCTGCTCTCACCGAGCACCGACGCGCGACCCTCGCCGCGGTCGCCGAGCTCTCCCGAGATCTTCCCGCCGCCGCCCGAGCGCTCAAGCTCGGGCCGAAGTCGGCGGCGGATGCGGCGCTCAACGTCGATCTCGCCGATGCGCCGACGATGCCGGCCATCGATCGTTTCGACGGCGTGCTCTACGAGTCGCTCGACGCCGCCTCGCTTGCGGCTCCGGCTCGCGCATGGCTCGGCCGCAGCGTCGTCGTGTCCTCGGCGCTGCTCGGGTTGGTGGGTGCTCTCGACCCGGTTCCGGCCTACCGGCTCAGCGCGGACTCGCGCCTGCCCGGTCTCTCCTTGGGCCGCCACTGGCGGGCCGCACAGACGGAGCTTCTCGCCGGAGTCGACGGCGTGGTGCTCGACCTGCGCTCGGAGGCGTACGCCGGCCTCGGCCCGGCGCCGGTGCGCGCCGACAGCGCCTACCTGCGCGTCGTGACCGAGGGCGCGGACGGCCGTGCTCGCGCGCTCAACCACTTCAACAAGGCCGCCAAGGGGCGTCTGACTCGCGCTCTCGCTGAGTCCGAGGTCGCACCCGCGTCGCTGGACGAGCTGCTCGCCTGGGCCGAGTCAGCCGGATTCGTTCTGCGCCGTGGTGCGGTGGGCGAGCTCGATCTGGTGGTCGAGCAGCCCTGACGTCGGCGGAGCGACGGCTCGGAGCGCGAAGTGTCGCCCGGGTTCGAGGCGGACCGGTCAGGCGACGTCGGCGCGCCAGCAGCCGGCGAGGTGGTCGTCGACCAGTCCGGCGGACTGCATGAGCGCATAGAACGTCGTCGGCCCGACGAACCGGAACCCGAGCTTGCGGAGCTGCTTGCTCGCGGCGGTCGACTCGGCGGTGATCGCGGGGACGTCGTCGAAGGCTCGCGGTCGGTCGGCCGCCGCGCGGGCGGGCGGCGCGAAGCTCCAGACGAGCCGGTCGAGGGCGCCGGGGTCGTCGCGCACGAGGTCGGCGAGCGTGCGGGCGTTCGCGATCGTGGCGTCGATCTTCGCCCGGTTGCGGATGATGCCCGGGTCGGCGAGCAGCCGCACGACATCGTCGTCGTCGAAGGCGGCCACCGTCGTGATGTCGAAGTCGGCGAAGGCAGCGCGGAAGGTCGGCCGGCGGCGCAGGATCGTGATCCACGACAGGCCCGACTGGAAGGCCTCGAGACTCAGCTTCTCGAAGAGGGCGCGATCGCCGTGCAGCGGCCGCCCCCATTCCTCGTCGTGGTAGCGCTGGTACTCCGGGTCGTCGCCGCTCCAGCTGCAGCGGGCGACGCCGTCGGCGCCCGTGTGCAGCGCCGGGCGCTCCGTCACGCTGCGCTCTCGGCAGCGGCCTCGTCGAGGCCGAGAGCGAGTTCGACGGCGGTCTCGACCTCGCGGGTGCTGGGGAGCCGGAAGGGGATGCCCTCGTGCTCGAGCAGCCACGCCTTGGTCGCGACGCCCTCACCGGCGCTGTAGCCCGTGATGCGGCCGTCGCTCGCGAGCACGCGATGGCAGGGGACCAGGATGGGGACCGGATTCGCCCCGACGGCGCCGCCCACGGCGCGCCCCGCAGTGGCCCGGCCCGTGGCCCGGCCGAGGTCGCCGTAGGTCACGACCTCGCCCCATTCCAGGTCGACCAGCTCCTCCCACACTGAGGTCTGGAACGTCGTGCCGCCGAGCTTCACCGGCACGTCGAAGTCGCGCCGCGATCCGGCGAAGTACTCGTCGAGCTGCTCGGCCGCGCGATCGAGCACCGCGTCGCTCGACTCAGGCAGCTCGTCGTGCGGCAGCCGGCCACGGCACTCGATGCTGAGCGCCACGACGGCCTCGCCGTCGCCGACGAGTTCGAGCCGGCCGATGGGGGAGTCGACGCGACGCAGAGCGCGGGGGTTCTGGACGGTGGTCGTCATGTGCTCACGGTAGCGAGGGGCGCGGACATCCGGCCGGGTGATCCGTCCGCCCGTGGAGAACAGCTCGACGGCGGTGATGGGGAGGGATCATGATCGCGCGCGAGTCCGCGCGCGGCCGCCGCGCTCGCACGCCGATGCCGACCCGGGCGGCGTCCCCTCATCCCGTCCTAGGCTGGCCTCGTGAGCATGGAATACCGCACCCTCGGCCGCTCGGGCCTCCGCGTCTCCGCCGTCGGCCTCGGCTGCAACAACCTCGGCCGCACCGGCACCCTGACCTTCGAGCAGGAGGGCGCCGACGCCGTCGTGGGCGCGGCGATCGACGCCGGCGTGACACTCTTCGACACCGCCGACATGTACGGCGCCGAGTACGGTCTGAGCGAGCGGATGCTGGGGCGCGCACTCGGCTCGCGCCGTGATGAGGTCGTCGTCGCGACCAAGTTCGGCCACTCCGGCTACCCGGCTCCCATCAGCGGGTGGGGTGCGAAGGGCTCGCGCCGCTACATCCGCCAGGCCGTCGAGGGCTCGCTCAGCCGCCTCGGAACCGACCGGATCGACCTCTACCAGCTGCACACGCCCGACCCGATCACGCCGATCGACGAGACTCTTGCGGCGCTCGACGAGCTCGTGAAGGAGGGGAAGGTGCTCTACATCGGGCACTCGAACCTCTCGGGCTGGCAGCTCGCCGAGGCCGAGCTCACCGCTCAGCTGCTCGGAACCGCGCACTTCGTCTCGGCGCAGAACGAGTACAGCCTTCTCGAGCGCGGCGTCGAGCAGGAACTGCTGCCGGCGGCCGAGCACTTCGGTGTCGGCTTCCTGCCGTACTTCCCGCTCGCGAACGGTCTGTTCAGTGGCAAGTTCTCGCGCACCGAGCGCCCCGCCGACACCCGCATCTCCCGCCAGCGCCCCCATATCGCCGACAATGCCCCGTGGGATGCGATCGAGGCGATGACGGCGTTCGCGGCCGAGCGCGGCGTGACGATCCTCGAGGCGACGATCGGCTGGCTGCTGGCTCAGCCGGCGCTGACCAGTGTGATCGCGGGAGCGACGAAGCCGGAGCAGATCCAGCAGAACGCGGCCGCCGCCTCCGCCTGGACCCCCGACGTCGAGGAGGTCAGCGCGATCTCGCGGCTGTTCCCGGCATCGGCCGCAGTCGCCGACTGAGCGACCCGGACTGCCGCCAGGTCAGGGGTTCAGCACCGCGAGCGCGGCGTTGAGCGTCGTCGCGTAGAGCACCCACGCCCAGTAGGGGATGAGGAGCAGCGCGGCCAGGCGCCGCACGGGCCAGAACCGCAGCATCGTCACCAGTACCGCGGCGTCGAGCAGCACGATGATCGCGAGTCCGATCCAGAGCGCCGCCGGCCCGGCGAACGGGTAGAGCCCGAAGAACACCGGCGTCCAGACGGCGTTGAGCACGAGTTGGGCGACGTACGCTCCCAGTGCACGCCGAGCGAGGCGACGCCCGGGCTCGCCGTCGCGATCCCGGCGCAGCCAGACGAGCCAGGCGGCGACGGACATGAGCGAGTACAGCACCGTCCAGACCGGGCCGAAGACGGCGTTCGGCGGAGTCCAGAAGGCCTTGTCGGCATCCGCGTACCAGCCCTGCACGTTCTGCAGCGTGGCGAGGGATCCGAGGGCGGCGACCGCGAAGGAGATCGCGAGGAACACCACCAGCATTCCGATCGCGGCCGCGGGACCGGTTCCGGCCGAGCGGCGGGGGAGCGAGGACGGGGCGGATGCGGTGCTCATGCCCCGACGCTACGAAGAGAGGGCGGCTCCCGCGATCGCGGGAGCCGCCCTCTCAGGGGAAGCGGAGGTCGTTACTTCTGCAGGACGAACTGCAGCTCGAAGCTCAGCGTGACGTCGTCGCCGAGGGTGACGCCGCCGGCCTCGAGGGCGGCGTTCCAGCTGACGCCGAAGTCGTGACGGTTGATCTTGGTGGTCGCCTCGAGGCCCGCCTTGGTCTGGCCGTAGCCGTCGACGACGACGCCGCCCAGCTCGCCCTTGAGGGTGACGGCCTTGGTGACGCCGCGCAGCGTGAGCTCGCCCTCGGCGGTGAAGTCGTCGCCGTCGAGCACGACCGAGGTCGAGCGGAAGGTCGCGGTGGGGTGCTCGTCGACCTGGAAGAAGTCGCTCGTGCGCAGGTGCTCGTCGCGCTGGGCCTGGTTGGTGTTGACGCTCGCGACGTCGATGGTCGCGTCGACGGTCAGGTCGGCGGCGGTCTCGCCGGCGGTGATGGTGACGTCGAAGGTCTCGAAGCTGCCGCGCACCTTGCTGATCGCGAGGTGGCGCACGCTGAAGTTCAGCGCCGAGTGCGTGGGGTCGAGCTTCCAGGTGCCGGTGGCGAAGTCGGGGTGAGTCTGAGTGGTCATGAATCCATGCAATCGCATGGAACCGGATTCCATTCCCCGAATCGCCGAAATGTTTCGGAACATGACATGACGGCCCGGGATGAGCATCCCGGGCCGTCATGGTCAGCGCGCGCAGCGCGGCAGCGGATCAGCCGATCAGAGTCGCGTCCACGCCTCGGTCAGCACGCCGCGCAGGATGCCCTCGATCTCGTCGAACTCCTTCGGCCCGATCGTGAGCGGCGGGGCGAGCTGAATGACGGGGTCGCCGCGGTCGTCGGCGCGGCAGTAGAGGCCGGCGTCGTAGAGCGCCTTCGAGAGGAAGCCGCGCAGCAGGCGCTCCGACTCGTCGTCGTCGAAGGTCTCCTTGGTCGCCTTGTCCTTCACCAGCTCGATGCCGAAGAAGTAGCCGTCGCCGCGCACGTCGCCGACGATCGGCAGATCGGTGAGCCGCTCGAGAGCAGCGCGGAAGAGCGGCGAGTTCTGCCGCACGTTCTCGTTGAGCCCCTCCTCCTCGAAGATGTCGAGATTCTCGAGCGCCACGGCGGCCGAGACCGGGTGCCCGCCGAAGGTGTAGCCGTGGTAGAAGCTCGTGTTGCCGGTGCGGAAGGGCTCGTAGATGCGGTCGCTGATGATCGTCGCGCCGATCGGCGAATAACCCGAGGTCATCGCCTTGGCGCAGGTGATCATGTCGGGCTGGAAGCCGTAGGCGTCGGCGGCGAACATGTGGCCGATGCGCCCGAAGGCGCAGATGACCTCGTCCGAGACGAGCAGCACGTCGTACTGGTCGCAGATCTCGCGCACCCGGCGGAAGTAGCTGGGCGGCGGCGGGAAGCATCCACCCGAGTTCTGAACCGGCTCGAGGAAGACGGCGGCGACGGTCTCGGGACCTTCGAAGAGGATCATCTCCTCGATGCGGTTGGCAGCCCAGAGACCGAAGGCCTCGGCGTCGGCGCCCTGCGCATCGCCCACGAAGCCCATCTCGTTCGCGCGGTAGGCGTTGGTGTTGGGCACGCGGAAGCCGCCGGGCGTGATCGGCTCGAACATCTCCTTCATGGCGGGGATGCCGGTGATGGCGAGCGCGCCCTGCGGGGTGCCGTGGTAGGCGACCGCGCGCGAGATGACCTTGTGCTTGGTCGGGCGGCCCTGCAGCTTCCAGTAGTACTTCGCGAGCTTGAAGGCGGTCTCGACCGCCTCACCGCCGCCGGTGGAGAAGAAGACGCGGTTCAGGTCGCCCGGGGCGTAGTCGGCCAGGCGGTCGGCCAGCTCGATCGCGGCGGGGTGGGCATAGCTCCAGATCGGGAAGAAGGCGAGCTCTTCGGCCTGCTTCGCGGCGACCTCGGCCAGGCGTCGGCGCCCGTGTCCGGCGGCGACCACGAAGAGCCCGGAGAGCCCGTCGATGTACTGCTTGCCCTTGGCGTCCCAGATGTGGTGCCCCTCGCCCTTGACGATGATGGGAACGCCGTGCTCCATCGTCGACTGGCGCGAGAAGTGCATCCAGAGGTGGTCTTTGGCCTTCTGCTGAAGAGCGGCCTCGTTCAGCGTCGTCGTGGTGTCGGTCATCGGTATCACCGTGTTCCCCAGTTGTAGAACTGCTTGTGGAGTCGCAGGTAGACGAACGTCTCCGTCGATTGCACCCCGTCGATCCCGCGGATGCGCTTGTTGAGCAGGTCGATCAGGTCGTCGTCGTTCTCGCAGACCACTTCGGCGAGGATGTCGAAGCTGCCGGCGGTGAGGACGACGTAGTCGACGGCCGGGATGGCTCCGATCTCCTCGGCCACCGCGGTGGTGTCGCCGGAGACGCGGATGCCGATCATGGCCTGGCGGTAGAACCCGAGCTGCATCGGGTCGGTCACCGCCACGACCTGCATCACACCGGCGTCGGTGAGCTTCTGCACACGCTGGCGGACGGCGGCCTCGCTGAGACCGACGGCTTTGCCGATCTCGGAGTAGGAGCGTCGTCCGTCGGTCTGCAGCTGCTCGATGATCGCCTTCGACACATCGTCGAGGACGAGCGGGCGCGAACGGGGTGCCATGTCCAGATCATGACAGCGTGGCGGGGCCGAGACAAGCGGATCCGCAGGATGTCGCCGACGAGGCCACGGATTCCGAACCGAGCGGCGCGGTGCTCGAGGGCTCGGACGCGGCCGGCGGCAGGCCGGGCTGCGGACGGATCGGTCTCCCCGTGAGGCGGATGCCCGATGATGGGGTGATGCACGCGGACGACGAGGACACGCGCCCGGGCGCCGTGATGCCGCTCTCGCCGCCGCCGGTGCGTCGCGACGACCTCGACGACACGGTGCAGCTGAGCACGCAGACGCGGCACCGGCTGCTGCGGGAGCCCGCGGGCCTCGCGGCGTCGCCGCCCGCGGCCCGGGCTCCGCAGCCCACCGCCCATCTGACGCTTCGAGTGAGTGTCGGGGGCGCCGCGCCGCTTCCGCTGAGCGCGCCGGTCATCGTCGGCCGGGCGCCTCGGGCGCCGCGCATCCCCGACGGTCTCGCCCCGGTTCTGGTGCGGGTCGCATCCCCGCTCGGCGAGATCAGCTCGGCGCACGTCGAGCTCACCGAGGTCGGCGCGGCGGTGGTCGTGCGCGACCTGCGGTCGACGAACGGCACCCGCGTGCTGGCGCCGGGCACGGCGGCGCGGATGCTGGGGCCGGGGGAGTCGGCGGTGGTTCCGCCGGGTACGGTGATCGAGCTGGGCGACGGTGTCGCCCTCGAGGTGCTGGCGCCCGGAGTCGCCGCGCCGCAGGACGGGGAGGAACCGCGATGACGGTGCTGGGCGAGTACACGGGCGAGATCGCGATCGAGGTCGACGGGGCGGAGCCGGTGCGTCTGGCCTGGGGTGTCGCGAGCGACATCGGCCGCCGCCGCCAGAACAACGAGGACAGCGCCGTGGTCAAGCCGCCGCTGTTCGCCGTGGCCGACGGGATGGGCGGCCACGCCGCTGGAGACCTCGCCTCGAAGGCCGCTGTCGTGCGCCTCGACGAGCACGAGCGCGGCGCGCTCGGCACCGAGGACGAGGTGATCGCCCACCTCGAGGACGCGGTCGCCGACATCGCCGAGGTCGCCGCCGGGGTGCCGGCCGGCGCCGGGACGACCGTGACCGGCGTGGTGCTCGCCGCCGGCGAGGAGGCGCCCGAGCTGCTCGTCTTCAACCTCGGCGACAGCCGCACCTACGGCTTCTCGGGCAACGAGCTGCGCCGCATCACGGTCGACCACTCCGTCGTGCAGGAACTCGTCGACGCCGGGGCGATCAGCGAGGCCGAGGCCGAGTTCCACCCCGAGAGCAACGTCATCACCCGGGCCCTCGGCTTCGCCGAGCATCCGGAGCCCGACTTCACGCGCATCCCCGTGCAGAGCGGCATGCGTCTGCTGATCTGCTCCGACGGCCTCACCCGCGAGGTCGAGGACGCGCACATCCGACTGCATCTCAGCGCCGGTCTCGACCCGCTCGTGACCGCCGATGCGCTCGTCGACGCGGCGCTGGCCTCGGGCGGCCGCGACAACATCACGGTGCTCATCGTCGACGTCGGCTGACGCCGCTCCGGCGAGTCGCCGGGCGCCCGTCACCGCGCCGCGCGCCCCCCGATCCGGGGCGGCGCGCGATCGCCCCCCGTTCGGGGGTGGTGCCCGGGATGGGCGGGTGCGCCTGCCTACAATCGCAACGAGTCTCGAGGAGAGGGGGACGATCTTGGCGCGCCGTCTGCCGTCTCAGCCCCCTGTGCTGCCCGGGTTCTCGTTCGTCCACATCCTCGGATCCGGCGGCTTCGCCGACGTGTTCCTCTACGAGCAGAACATGCCGCGGCGGCAGGTCGCGGTCAAGGTGCTGCTCAACGAGGTCGTCAACGAGAACGTGCGCCAGATGTTCCAGGCCGAGGCGAACCTCATGGGCCAGGTCAGCGCGCACCCCTCCGTGCTCACGGTGCACTCGGCCGGCGTCTCGGCCGACGGACGGCCCTACCTCGTGATGGAGCTCTGCTCGGCGATGCTGAGCGAGCGCTACCGACGCGAGCGCATCCCCGTGCCCGAGATCCTCCGCGTCGCCGTGACGATCGGCAGCGCGATCGAGACCGCGCACCGCACGGGCGTGCTGCACCGTGACATCAAGCCCTCGAACATCCTGCTCACCGCCTACGGACACCCCGTGCTGAGCGACTTCGGCATCGCCTCGACGCTGAGCACCGATGTGATCGAGGAGTCGATCGGGCTCTCGATCCCGTGGTCGGCCCCCGAGGTGCTCATGGATGAGACGACGGGAACCGTCGCCTCGGAGGTGTGGGCCTTCGCCGCCACCATCTACTCGCTGCTCGCCGGACGCTCGCCGTTCGAGATCCCGGACGGCGCCAACAGCTCCGCCGACCTGATGGGCCGCATCAACCGCGGCCGCCCGCAGCCGATCGGCCGCCCGGATGTGCCGGCCAGCCTCGAGCAGGCGCTGCGGCGCGCGATGTCGCGGCGTCCGGAGCAGCGCCCCGGCAGCATCATCGAGCTCGTGCGCGAGCTGCAGCTGGTCGAGTCGGAGCTGGGCGTCGCGCAGACGCCGATCGAGCTGGCGATGGACGAATGGGCGCTGTCGACGGCGGGCGATCTGGGGGAGCGCACGCGCCTCCGCGCTGCACCCGGCGCGGCGGCTCCCGCCGGCGGCTCCCGCCGACGACGACGGCGCGCGGCGGCCGCCGCGGTCGCGGGCTCCGGTGATCAGCCGGAGGCGGCTCGCAGCGCCCCGCGCGAGTCGGGCGGGGCGGTCCCGTCGTCGGGCCGCGCCGGCGCCGCGGGCGGACGCCGCGGTCCGAACGGCTGGCTGATCGGCACCATCGCGGCGCTCGTCGCCGTGATCGGCGTCATCGTCGGCGTGCTCGTGTACTCGACTCAGGATGCGCAGTCGATCCCGCGCGTCGCCGACATCCGCGACAGTCAGTCGAACGGCACGGTGCGTTTCAGCTGGGATGACCCGGGGCTCGGTTCCGGCGACCGCTACTCGGTCGCCGTCGATGACGACACGCCGAGCTTCCAGCAGGCGAACTCCTTCAAGGTGGATGCGGCCGCCGGCTCGACCGTCTGCATCACCGTGACCGTCAACCGCGGCGGGCGCGCCGGCGAGCCGAGCTCGCCGAAGTGCGTCGACATCGTGGCGGGCTGAGGTCGACATGAGACGCTGGCTCGCAGCCCGCAAGGGCGCTGTGGCGACCGCGCTGAGCGGAACCGTCATCACCGCCGTGGTGGCGGCCGGCGCCATCCTCTCGAACGGCTACTCGGCGCAGCAGCTCGACCTCGATCCCGGCTCGGTCTGGGTGGTCAACGACGCCGAGCAGGCCGTCGGCCGCGTGAACACCCAGGTGCGCGAGCTCGACTCGGTCGTGCGCACGACCGGCACCGACGTCGAGGTGCTGCAGCACGACGACACCGTGCTCGTGGTCGACCGCAGCAATGCGGCGCTCGATGTGCTCGACCCCGCGACGGGGGAGCTGGGCGAGACGGTGGCGCTGCCGCCCGAGCAGCCCGAGGCCTGGCTCGCCGGCGACAACGTCGTCATCATGGCGCGCGGCACCGGCGAGGTCTGGATCGTGCCCGTCGCCGACCTGCAGAGCTTCGACCCCTCGGCCGAGGCGCAGCTCACCTTCGGCAAGGGCTCGGTCGCGGCCGTCGATCCCGACGGCGTCCTCTGGGCCTACGGGCCGTCGACGGGCGAGGTGTACCGCGTCGACGCCGCCGCCGGCGCGCTCAAGGCCGACAGCCGCTGGCCCGTCGACCTTCCCCGCGACGACGACAGCTACGGCATCACCGCGGTCGACGGACGCTGGGCGGTGCTCGACGCGGATGCGCGTCGCATCGCCATGCAGGACCGCGGCGTCGTCGGGCTGCCGACGTCGCTCGGCGCCGCGAGCGCCCTCGTCGTGCAGCAGCCCACCTCCTCGCCCGAGAACGCGGTGCTCGTCGCCGGGAGCGGGGGACTGGTGTCGGTGCCCTTCGATGACGGAGCCGTGCGCCGACTCGTGAGCCGCGACGGCGGTGCCGCGGCGGCTCCGGTGGTGCTCGGCGAGTGCCGCTACGCGGCCTGGGCCGGCGGCGCGGCCTGGCGTCAGTGCACGGGCTCGAGCGAACGCGATCTCGACCTCGAGAAGCTCGGCGGATCGGCGTCGCTGGTGTTCGTGCGCGACGGCAAGCGCCTCGTGCTGAACGACGTGCGCACCGGGCGCAGCTGGGCGGTGCAGCACGACGGCGAGCTCATCGACAACTGGACGGAGCTGCTCAAGAAGGACGACCAGCAGCAGATCGTCGACGCCGACGAGGACACCCCGCCCGAGGTGGCCGAGAAGCAGGAGCCGCCGGTCGCCGTCGACGACGAGTTCGGCGCGCGCCCCGGTCGGGCGACCGTGCTGCCGGTGCTGCTCAACGACTACGACCCCAACGGCGACGTGCTCGTCATCGACTCGGCGGATGCCCTGCCCGAGCAGCAGGGCCGACTCGACCTGATCAACCGCAACCAGCAGCTGCTGCTGACCCTGCCGGCCGAGGCGAGCGGCGCGCTGTCGTTCGGCTACACGATCTCCGACGGGCACGGCGGATTCGCGTCGGCGACGGTGCGGGTGACGGTGCGCCAGCCCGGGGAGAACTCGCCGCCGGTGCAGGTGCGCGCCTCCAAGACGACGGTGCGCGCGGGCGGCGAGGTCACGACCCAGGTGCTGGGCGACTGGATCGACCCGGACGGCGATGCGATGTACGTGCGCGGCGCATCGGTGCCGGCACCCGACCGGGTCAGCTCGAAGCCGGATGGCGCGGTGCTGTTCTCCGACCTCGGCGAGGGCGGCGACCTCAAGACGGTGACGCTCGTGGTCTCCGACGGCATCGCCGACGGCACCGGCTCGCTCGCCATCACGGTGCGGGCCGCCGGTCAGGTGCCGATCATCGCCGATCCGTTCCCCGTGATCGCCTACGCGGGCCAGACCATCACGGTCTCGCCGCTCGAGCACGTGCGCGGCGGCAACGGGGCGGTGCGCCTCAACGCGGTCCCGGCGAAGTCGGGCGCCACGGTCGTGCCGAGCTTCGACTCCGGCACCTTCACCTTCGTCAGCGACCAGGTGCGCACGCACAACCTCGAGTACGTGGTCACCGACGGCACGCAGACCGTCACCGGTCAGGTGCGCATCGAGGTGCTGCTGCCGCCCGACGCGAATGCGAAGCCGATCACGATCCCGAAGACGGTGTTCGTGCATCCGCTCGACAGCCAGACCCTCGATGTCGCCGGCAGCGACAAGGACCCGGCGGGCGGGGTGCTCATGGTGACGGCGCTGACGGACGTGCCGCCCGGGCAGCTGCAGGCCGAGGTGCTCGAGCAGCGCTCGGTGCGGGTCACGCTCACGACGCCTCTCGAGCACGCCGTGACGTTCGGCTACCGCATCACCAACGGCCTCGCCGAGTCGACGGGCACGATCACGGTCGTGCAGATCCCGTTCCCGAGCGTCGTGCAGCCGCCGATCGCGCGCGACGACACCGCGACCGTGCGCGTCGGCGACATCATCGACATCCCCGTGCTCGACAACGACGAGCAGCCGGACGGCCAGGAGATCACGCTCGACCCCGTGCTGCCGCGCGACGTGCCCTCGGGATCGGGGCTGCTGTTCGCGTCAGGTGACCGGCTGCGATTCCTGGCACCGTCGCAGGCCGGCACCTTCACCGCCGCGTACCAGATCAGCTCCCTCGGGCAGACGGCCCAGGCCGAGGTGAAGATCTCGGTGCGCGAGCGCGACACCGCGACCAACAACCCGCCGGTGCCGCGCCAGGTGACCGCGCGCGCGATCGCGGGCGAGACCGTCGACATCCGCATCCCGCTCGATGGCATCGACCCGGATGGCGACTCCGTGCAGCTGCTCGGCCTCGCGACGAACCCCGAGAAGGGCTCCGTCACCTCGACCACGGCGACCGGCATCGTCTACCAGGCGGGCGCCTACTCGAGCGGAACCGACACCTTCACCTACACGGTCATGGACGGACTCGGGGCGCGGGCCACCGGCACCATCCGCGTCGGCATCGCGGCGCGCGTCGACGCCGGTCGCAACCCCGTCGCGGTGCCCGACGCCGTCACAGCACGCCCGGGCACGACCGTGACGATCCCGGTGCTCGACAACGACTCCGACCCCGACGGCGGGCAGCTCAGCGTGACCGCGGTCACCCCGAACGACGCGACCGTCAAGGCGAACGTGGTGGATGCGCGCTACGTGCGCGTGCAGGTGCCGCGCGATGAGGGCACCTACGGCCTCGTGTACACGATCGAGAACGCCACGGGCGGCACCGCCTCCGACTTCATCACGCTCACCGTGGCGACCGATGCGCCCCTGTCGCGTCCGGTCGCCGACGACACCGTGCTCACCGTCACCGATGTGCTCGGCAAGCGCACGATCAGCGTGCCCGTGCTCGACAACGTGTTCTTCGCCGACGGGGCGGTGTCGAGTCTCGGGGTGGAGCTGCTCTCCGGCTACTCCTCGGATGCCCGCGTGCTCGCCGACAAGCGCATCCGCGTCACGGTGGGCGACGCCAGTCAGATCATCCCCTTCGCGGTCGTGCACCCCAAGGACCCGAACGTGCGCGCCTACGCCTTCCTGCGCGTGCCCGGCTACGACGATGCGCTCCCGCAGATCGACACCCGCGCGCCGAAGATCACCGTGCGCAGCGAATCGACCGTGCGCATCGACCTCAACGACTACGTCGTCGCGCTCGGCGGCACGCGCGTGCGGCTCACCGACAGCAGCAGCGTGCGGGCGACCCACGCCGACGGCAGCAGCCTCGTCGTCGACGACGACACCCTGCAGTACACCTCTGCCGATCAGTACTTCGGCCCGGCGTCGATCTCCTTCGAGGTCGCCGACGGCGACCCGACCGACCCGAAGACGCGCAGTGCCGTGCTGTCGCTGCCGATCCAGGTCGAGCCGCGCCAGAACCAGCCTCCGGTCTTCACCGGTGCGAGCCTCGAGTTCGAACCCGGTCAGCAGCGCGAGGTCGACCTGGTGCGCCTGACGAACTACCCCTACGCGAAAGACCTCGACGAGCTCGCCTACTCGCTCGCCGGCGGCAGCCCGGGCGGGTTCCGCGTGCAGGTGAACGGGCAGCGGCTCGTCATCACCGCCGACGACTCCGCGGCGAAGGGCACGCAGGCCTCGGTCACGCTCGGCGTGCGCGACCGCGACAACACCGGCACCGCCGGGCGCATCCAGCTTAAGGTCGTCTCGTCGACGAGACCGCTGGTGCGGCCCGTCGCCGACCAGGCGATCGCCCAGCGCGGGCAGACCACCACCGTCGACGTGCTCGCGAACGACCTCGCGAACAATCCCTTCCCGGGCAGCCCGCTGCGGGTGATGGATGTGCGCGGACTCGACTCGGCGTCGCTGCCGGCCGGCGTCAAGGTCACTCCGAGCGCCGACAACAGCAGGCTCACCGTCCAGGTGGCGGCCTCGGCCGCGCCCGGCGACACGAACCTGCAGTACCAGGTGGCCGACGCCACCCGCGATCCCGACCGCTACGTCTGGGGCAGTGTGCGCATCTCGGTGCAGGACCGCCCCGACCCGGTCAGCGGCGTGCGCGTGACCGAGTTCGGCGACCGCAGCCTGCGCATCGGCTTCTCGCCCGGGCCGGCCAACAACTCGCCGATCACCTCCTACGAGGTCGCGCTGACCCGCGGCGACGGCAGCGTCACCACGACGAAGTGCAGCGGCTCCTCGTCGTGCAAGGTCACGACCCCGGGCAACGGGCCGAGCAACGCCGTCGGCGTCAGCGTCACCGCGATCAACGCGATCGGCCGCTCGGACGCGACGGCGCTGGCCGGCACGATCTGGTCGGACATCATCCCGCCGGCGCCCACCTCGCTGAACTCGACGCCGCTCGACACGGGGCTGCGCGTCACCTGGACCAAGCCCGACGCCGACGCCGCGGGCAGCCCGATCACCTACTACGTCGTCACCGTCGGGGGCATCTCGCGCACCGTCTCGGTCGATCCGGGCGACGCGACCGGCACCGCCTACTCCGCGTCGGTGACCGGAACGTCGATCATCAACGGCAGTTCCGTCGGCTACACCGTGAGCGCCCGCAACAGCGCCCCGAACTCGCTCGCCGTCTGGAACGAAGCGGCCGGCACGGGGACGCCGGCCGGCGCGCCGATCGCGACCACCTCGCCGAGCGCCTCCGGGGTGGGCACTGCGCAGGTGACCCTGGGATGGTCCGGCGTCTTCTCGCCCAACGGAAGCGACATCCGGCGCTACTACGCGGTCGCCTACGTCGCCGGGGGAGCCGTGCCCGTCTGCACGGTCACCGGCGTCGACACCGGGAATCCGATGGTCAGCGTCGAGCCGACGGGCGCGAAGGTCGATCGTCTCGACAGCAGCTTCACCTCGACGACCTTCACCGGGCTCACGACCGACACCAGCTATCTGCTCGTCGTCTTCGCCTACAACCGCCAGGGCTGCACCCCCTCGGCCTCGATCCCGTTCACGCCGCGCGTCGTTCCGCCGCGCGTGACCGCCGTGAATGCCGTCGCGCCCGATCCGGCCGCGGCGGCGGGTGACGGCCTCGGCGACTTCAGCCTGGGCAGCGACTCGGTGTCGCCCGCCGGCGCCTACGACGTCGTGCGCTACCGACTGAGCGGCGACGGCGTCGACTCCACCGTGATGGGGCCGGTCACGCCCGGCCAGAACGCCTACCTGCGCGCCAGCAACGGCTCGCACTACGGCAAGCGGGTGTCGCTCGAGGTGCAGGGCTGCAAGAAGTACGGCGAGCTGGTCTCCTCCAGCAATCCGGACGGCCTGCTGTGCAACCCGAACTTCTCGGACCCCGTGGAGATCGGCGTGCCGGTGCGGCTGGCCATCGACGGGATCACGCACGACACGCCCGACGGCATCACCAGCGTCACCACGACATGGTCGTGGACCTCCACCAGCTTCAGCCCGGTCTACGACAGAGTTGAGGTCAGCTGCGACGGACGGTCCACCTGGACCGCCCTGAACGACGCCGGCCCCGGAAGCTGCGTCGGCGACAGCCCCCTGCCCCTCCTGACCGGCTGGAAGCCGCTCATCATCCGGATCACCTCCGGCGGACAGACCTACGAACGGAGCTACCAGTGGTAGACGGCACGACGGCGTTCCCCGCCCAGCGCGTGACCATGACGGCCGAGCAGGCCACCTGGTACCAGGACACCTTCGCGCGCCTCGTCGCCAACGTCGAGAACGTGCTCGTCGGCAAGACCTTCGTCGTCCGCCTCGGCTTCGTCGCCTTGCTCAGCGAAGGCCACCTGCTGCTCGAGGACTCGCCCGGCACCGGCAAGACCTCGCTGGCCCGCGCGATCGCGCAGAGCGTCGAGGGCAGCTCGAGCCGCATCCAGTTCACGCCCGACCTGCTGCCCGGCGACATCACCGGCGTCAGCATCTACGACCAGCGCAGCGGCGCCTTCGAGTTCCACCTCGGGCCGGTGTTCGCGAACATCGTGCTCGCCGACGAGATCAACCGCGCCTCGCCGAAGACGCAGGCCGCGCTGCTCGAGGTCATGGAGGAGCGCCACATCACCGCCGACGGCGTCGAGCACTCGGTGGATGCGCCGTTCATGGTCATCGCGACCCAGAACCCGATCGAGCAGGCCGGCACCTACCGCCTGCCCGAGGCGCAGCTCGACCGCTTCCTGCTCAAGGCGTCGATCGGATACCCCGACCACGCCTCGACCCTCCGCATCCTCGAATCGGCGGGCACCCGTTCGCACGAGGTGCGCCTCGACCCGGTGATCGGCGCGCAGCAGGTCGTCGAGCTGGCCCGCCTCGCCCGCACGGTGCACGTCGACCCGACCATCAACGACTACGTCTCGCGCCTGGTCGAGGCGACGCGCACCGCGACCGAGGTGCGCCTCGGCGGCAGCGTGCGCGCGGCGCTCGCGCTCATCCGCGCCTCGAAGACCCTCGCGGCCGCCTCGGGACGTCACTACGTCATCCCCGACGACGTGAAGGCGCTGGCCGAGCCGGTGCTCGCGCACCGCCTCGTGCTCGACCCCGAGGCGGAGTTCGACGGCGTCACGACCTCGGGCGTCATCTCCCAGATCCTCATCGAGACCCCGCCGCCGAGCGATCGGCAAGCCGTGTGAGCGCACCCGGCTCACCGCGCAGCACCGGGTCGCCCCGCGGAGCGACCCAGCGCACCGGCACGCGCTCGCTCGACCCGCACACCCGCACCGACACGCTCAGCAACACGCGCACCCGCATCGTCGGCGCGCGCACCGGCGTGCTCGCGGACGGGGTCGTCGGCGTCGTGCGGATCGGGCGGCGGGTCGGCGATGCGGTCGGCGACGTCGCCCGCCGGGTGTCGTCGGTCGTCACCACGCTCGGCTGGGTCGTGCTCGCACTGCTCATCGCCGCGGGCCTCGTCGGCTACGTGCTGCTCGGCTGGGTCGAGGCGGTCGTGCTGTTCTGGATCGCGATCGTGCTCGTGCTCGTCGCGGTCGTGTCGCTGATCGGCCGCAACGCCTTCGCCGTGACGCTCGAGCTCGAACGGCACAAGGTGGTCGTGGGCGAGCCGGCCACCGCGGCGATCAGCGTGCGCAGCACCGGCGCGCACCGCTCGCTCGGCGCGACCGCCGAGATCCCCGTCGGCGACGGACTCGCCGAGGCGGCGATCCCGAGCCTCCGCCGCGACGGGGTGCACCGCCAGGAGTTCGCGGTGCCGACCGGGCGACGTGGCGTCGTGCCGATCGGCCCGGTGCGCACGGTGCGCGCCGACCCGGTCGGTCTGGTGCGTCGCGAGCTCATCTGGACCGGCCGCGAGGAGCTCGTCGTGCACCCGCGCACGATCGCCATCCCCTCGACCAGCACGGGCCTCATCCGCGACCTCGAGGGTGCGGCGACCACCGACCTCACGCCGAGCGATGTGTCCTTCCACGCGCTGCGCGAGTATCAGGCGGGGGATGATCGGCGTTACATCCACTGGAAGTCCACCGCGAAGACCGGCACCTACATGGTGCGGCAGTTCGAGCAGACCCGCCGCAGCCACCTCGTCGTCGGGCTGAGCACCGCCGAGGCGGACTATCTCGATGCGGAGGAGTTCGAGCTCGCCGTGAGCGTCGCCGGCAGCCTCGGCGTGCGCGCGATCCGCGACGGGCGCACCGTCTCGGTGGTCGTGGGCGAGAAGACGCCCGAGTTCGCGAAGCGCCGTGTCTACGCCGTGCGTCCGCTCTCGACGGTGCGCCCGGGCCGCCTGCTCGACGATCTCGCCGTCGTCGCCTCCGACGAGAACGCGCTGCCGGTGCGCGACGTCGCCCGTGTGATCGCCGACACCGTCACCGGCGTCTCGATCGCCTTCCTGGTGACCGGCTCCCGCACGGCGCTGGCCGACCTGCGAGCGGCATCCGCGGCGTTCCCCGCCGACGTCGAGGTCGTCGCGGTCGTCTGCGATCCGGATGCGCGGCCGGGTCTGCGTCGGGTTCCGGGCCTCAACGTGCTGCGGGTCGGCCTGCTCGACGACCTGCGGCAGTCCCTCGCCCGTGCGGCGGCGGTGTCATGAGCACCCGGACCGCTGCGCCGGCGCGCGGCCGGACGCGCACCCGCGAACGGCTGCGTCCGCTGTTCGCCGTCACGACCATCCTCATCTTCTGGGCGCTCATCGCGATCGGCGCGGCCGGGTTCTGGCCCGTCTACCGCGACCTGAGCTTCGTCGTCGCGGCCGGCGGCGCCGTGCTGGTCGGCACGCTGCTGGCGGTCGTCGCCGCCGTGTTCCGCTGGCGGGCCTGGGCGCTCATGCTCGCCGCCTTCCTCGCCTTCCTCGCGACCGGGGTTCCGCTCGCGGTGCCCTCGCAGGCGGCGCGCGGCGTCGTGCCCACGGTCGAGGGTCTGACCTCGCTCGTGTCGGGCGTCGCCCTCGGCTGGCGGCAGCTGCTCACCATCACGCTGCCGGTCGGCGACTACCAGGCGCTTCTCGTGCCGGCGTTCGCGTCGATCCTCGTCGCCACCGTCGTCGGGCTCTCGGTCGGGCTGCGCGCCCGTCACGGCGAGCTCGGCGCGATCCCGCCGGCCGTCGTGCTCGTGCTCGGGATCGCCTTCGGGCCCGAGCGGGCCGCGTTCGGCGGCGCTCTCGCCGGCGGAGCCCTCGCGATCACGCTGATCTGGTGCGTCTGGCGCCGCGCCGCGCGACGACGCGAGGCCGTGCGCCGACTGCTCGGCTCCTCGGCGGCCGCGTCGGAGCGATCGCTCGGCACACGGTCGCTCGCCGCCGCCCTCGCCATCCTGCTGCTCGCCGGCGCCGGATCCGGCGTCGCCGCCGTGCAGCTCGCGCCCGGCGTGCCGCGTGCGGTGCTGCGCACGGCCGTCGTGCAGCCCGTCGACCCGCGCGACTACGCGAGCCCGCTCGCCGCCTTCCGCGGCTACCTGAAAGACGGCGCCGACGAGGACACGATGCTGCGCGTCAGCGGCCTCGGCGAAGGCCAGCGCATCCGCATCGCCACCCTCGATGCCTACGACGGCGTCGTCTACCGCAGCGGAACCGGCAACGCCGACGGCGGCTCGGGCAGCTTCGTCCGCGTGCCGACGAGCCTCGACCGCTCGGGCGACCAGGGGCAGCCGATCTCCGTCTCCATCCAGGTGGCCGACTATCGCGGAGTCTGGCTCCCCACCGTGGGCGATCTGACCTCCGTCGACTTCTCGGGCTCCGACGCGGAGGCGCTGCGTGGACGCTTCTACTACGACCGCGTCAGCGGCACCGGCGCCGTCCTCGGCGGTGTCGGCGCGGGCGACAGCTACCGCGTCGACGCGATCGAGCCGAGCACGCCGACGGCCGTGCAGCTCGCCGCGGCGACGCCCGGATCGGCGCGCGTGCCGGCGGCGAAGTCGGTTCCGGATGCCGTCGGCACCCGGGTCGAGGAGTACACCGCGGGTCAGTCGACGCCGGGACGTCAGCTGCAGGCCGTGCTCGACGGCCTGCGCCGCGACGGCTACATCAGCCACGGCATCGAGCCCACCGAGCCCCCCAGTCGCTCGGGTCACTCCGCCGAGCGCATCAGCGACCTGCTGACCTCGCCGCTCATGATCGGCGACGCCGAGCAGTACGCGGTCGCGGCCTCGCTCATGGCGCGGCAGATCGGCTTCCCGACGCGCGTCGTGGTCGGCTTCGTGCCGTCGGACGAGCATCCCGGCGTCATCCTCGGCTCCGACATCTCGGCATGGATCGAGGTGAACACGGCCGAGTATGGCTGGGTCTCGCTCGACCCGGTGCCGGAGGTGCGCCCGATCCCGGAGGCGCCGCCGCAGGACCCGACGCAGATCTCCCGCCCGCAGACCCCGGTCGAGCCGCCGCCGGACGAGCCGGACCCGCGCACCACGCAGAAGACGCCCGACACCACGCAGCAGCCGGACGCGCCCGACGACGCCTGGCTGCAGGTGATCCTCGCCGTGCTGCGCATCGCCGGGCCCATCGCCCTGCTGCTCGGCCTGCTCGCCTCGCCTTTCCTCGTGGTGGTGGCCGCGAAGGCGCGCCGGCGTCGACTGCGACGCCGCGCGCGGAGGCCGCTCGATCGCATCAGCGGCGCCTGGGACGAGTTCCGCGACGCCGCGATCGACCGCGGCTTCGCCGACATCCCCGCCGCGACGCGCACCGAGTTCGCGGAATCGGTCGGCCTCGCTCAGTCGCGCACTCTGGCGGCTGTCGCCGACCGTGCCGTCTTCTCCTCCGACGTGGTCGAGCCGGCCGAGGCGGAGCGGATGTGGCGCGCCCTGCGCGAACTCGACAACTCGCTCGATCGCGGCCTGACGCGATGGCAGCGCATCCGCGCCCGCATCTCCCTGCGGTCGCTCGGCGGCTACTCTGTGCGGAGGCTGCTGCGAGGCAGGAGGACCCGACGATGAACTGCCGATTCTGCGGCAGCGCCCTGCCGTCCGGCGCGCTGTTCTGCGGCGAGTGCGGCCGCCCTGCCGCGGCGAGCCCGACCGGGCAGCCGGTGATCGTCGAGCCCACGCCGGTGATCGAACGTGCCGAGGTCCAGCCGGCCGCTGTCCAGGAGGCCGCGGTCCAGCCGACCGCGGTCGGAGCCGCTCAGCCCCACGGTGACGTAGCTCGGGACGGTGCGGCCGAGGCAGGCGCGTACGAAGCTGCTCACGTGCCTCGCGATGCGGACGCGCCCGGGGCCTTCCACGGGGTGCCGGCGCGCGCTGCACGTCCCGTGCCGGTGCAGTTGCCAGACGAGTTCCCCGAGTCGGCCGCGTCGGCGGACGCCGGCTACGGACGGCACAGCGGCCCGGTGGCGGCGGAGCGCGTGCCGGATCCCGTCGCATCGTCGGAGCCGGCACCGGACGAGCGCCGGCCCGTCGACGCGCCTCCGGCCCTCGTCAGCCCGCTGACGGATTCGGCGATCGACGTGCCGAGGGCAGACCCGACGCCGGCCCCGGTCGAGGCGCCGGCCGAGCCGCCGCATCGCTCGTCGGGTCGCCGATCCGCCACCGACCCGCTCCCGGCCCCTCCCGGCGGAGGATCATGGCCGAGCGGGCCGGTGACGCCGCCGCCCGCCGACCCGCCCGCCGTCGCGTCGCCCCCGGCCGTTCCTTCCGCGGCCGTCGGGCCCGAGGCCGCGCCTCCGCGCGTCGCGCCGGCTCCGAGCGAGCCTCTGCTGCCGGTGCCGGACATCCCGGTGCTGCGACCCCAGGTCGCGCCGGGTCTGCCGCAGCTTCCCGACGGACAGCGCGAGGTGGCGATCGACCTCGAAGACACCCGCCTGGTGAGCCGTTCGCCGCGCCCGGCGAGCTGGGTTCTGCAGTTCTCGACGGGGGAGTCGTTCACGGTCAGCGGCAGCGGGCTGATCGGACGCAATCCCTCGGCGCAGCCGGCGGAGTTCATGGATCAGCTCGTCCCGCTCTTCGACGCCGGCAAGTCGGTGTCGAAGACCCATCTCGAGTTCGGCCAGGACGAGGGCCGCTTCTGGGTGAGTGATCGCTACTCGACGAACGGGTCCGTCATCCGCCCGCCGGATTCGGAGCCGCGGCGTTGCGAGCCCGGCAGACGCTACCTGGTGTCGCGCGGCACGCGCGTTGACATCGGCGAGCAGTTCTTCGTCGTGAGCTGATCCCTCCCCAGGGTCGCCGCCGGCCGGTTCTCCCCGATCCGCGCTCGTCCGGCGTCACGGCCGGGTTCGACCGGCTGAACTGGGGGAGTGCTTCTGCTTCCTCACCCGCGTCGCTTCGATCTCCCGCGGGTCGACGCACCGCCGTCCCGATCCGGTCTGCCGCTCCTCGGCGCGCTCGCGCCCCTGGTGATGGCGGTCGTGCTCTGGGCCGTGACGCAGTCGATCTTCTCCCTGCTGATCGGGCTGCTGAGCCCGGTGCTGGCTTTCGCCGGACTGCTGGACCGGCGGCTCAGCGCACGCCGACAGCGGCGTGACGAGGCGGCTCGCGTGCGGAAGGAGCTCGCCGCACTCGAGCGCCGGCTCTCCGACCATCTGGACGCCGAGCGCGACCGACTCGCCCGGGCCGCGCGGGGGCCGGCTCGGGTCGGCGCCGGCGCGACGCTCCGGGGCGACGCACTCGAGATGCCGATCGCCCTCGGATCGGCGCAGCTGCCGTCGGCGCTGGAGTGGCCGACCGACGATCTCGGGCGGCTGCCGGCTGTGCTCGCGGCTGAGGCGCGTGAGGTCATGCGGCGTTCCGACCGCGTTCGCGGCCCGGTCGTCGTGGATGCGAGGGGCGGGCTCGCCGTGACGATCGAGGGTGACGCGGATGCCGGAGCGACCGGCGCCGCCGTGCGGAGGGCGCTCGCCCTGCGCTGCGCGCTGGCGCTGCCGGATGACTGGGATCTCCTGGCGCCCGAGGGAGAGGACTGGTGCCGGGGGCTCGCGCGACGGGTGACCACCGCGTCCCCGCCGGAGCAGGGCGAACCGGTCTCGGGCGGGGAGTGGGTGCTCACCGGGCCGGCGGGCGAGATCCGGATCGGCGTCCCGGAGCGAGCGAGTTCGGCCGCGATGCGCCTCACCATCGGCGTCGACGACGCCATGCTGGCAGGCGACGGCGTGACGCATCGGCTGGCGGCGTTCCGACCCCAGCGGGTGAGCCGGGCGCAGGCTGCGCTCGCGATCGCCGCCCGGGACCGCGACACATCGCCGGGCGCGACCGCCGGCGAGCTCCCCGCGTCGGTGGACTACGACGAGCTCGCCGGGGTCGTGGGGCGCGCGGGCGGACTCGCGGCGCCGCTCGGGCTCGCCGTCGATGGGCGCCCCGTGCTCGTCGATCTCGTGGACGACGGTCCGCACGCGATCGTCGGCGGCACCACCGGGTCGGGCAAGAGCGAGCTGCTCGTCACCTGGGTTCTCGGCATGGCCGCACGAACCCCGCCTTCGCAGCTCTCGCTGCTGCTCGTCGACTTCAAGGGCGGTGCCGCGTTCGCACCGCTGGAGCAGCTGCCCCACGTCGTCGGTGTGCTGAGCGATCTCGATTCGCAGGCCGCCCGACGAGCCGTCGTGAGCCTGCGCACCGAACTGCTGCGCCGCGAGCGGATGCTCGCCGAGCGACGTGCGCGGTCGATCGAGGAGCTCGATCCGGGGTTGATGCCGCGGCTCGTCGTGGTCGTCGACGAATTCGCCGCGCTCATCGCGGAGCAGCCCGAGCTCGGCGCGGTCGTGACCGATCTCGCCGCGCGCGGTCGATCGCTCGGCATCCACCTGGTGCTCTGCACCCAGCGGCCGGCCGGGATCGTGAAGGACGCCGTGCTCGCGAACGCGACGCTGCGGGTGAGTCTGCGGGTGAACAACCGCCACGACAGCAGCTCGGTGATCGGCAGCGACGCCGCGGCCGAGCTGCCGAGCCTGCCGCGCGGGCGCGGCGTGCTGGCGGTCGAGGGCCGGCCGGTGCCGATGCAGGTCGCCCGCGCGACGGAGTCCGACATCGCCGCGGTTTCCGAGAACTGGCGCGGAGCGCCGACCGCCGCCGCCTTCTGGACCCCGGGGCTGCCGAAGCTGGTCACGCGAGCCGACCTGGTGAGCCTCCCGGCTCCGCCCGCCCCTGGGCTCGTCTTCGGGCTCGTCGATCTCCCGGAGCAGCAGAGGATCGGCGCGGCCGTCTACGACCCGGCGGTCGACGGCCATCTGCTCGTCATCGGCGGGCGCGGCGCGGGCACGACGACGACGCTCGCGGCGATCGCGGAAGCCGCCGGAGCTGCCGCGCTCGTCGGATCGAGCTGCCTTCCGGACGCGTGGGCGCTCATCCAGCGCGTCGCCGATCTCCCGAGCGCGCCGTCGAAGCACGCAGCCGGGCCGCTCCTGCTCGTCGACGACGTCGACCGACTGCTCGACGAAGCCGGCGACGAGGCCCGGGTCGACCTCGCCGCGCTCCTCGTGCGGGCCGCACGCTCGCTCGAGGTCGGCGGGGGCGCCCTCGTGCTGGGCGCCTCCCGTCCGCTCGGCGGCGTCTCGACGCTGAACTCGGCGATCGACCGGCGCCTGCTCCTCGCGCTCCCGTCGCGCGAGGACCACGTGATGGCGGGCGGAGACGGTCGGGACTGGTCGGTCCGACGTCGACCCGGATCCGGCATCTGGGGCGGCGCTGAGATCCAGGTCGCGACGGCTCCCGCCCCGCCCGCCCACGAGATCGAGGTCGCGCGCGTGGCACTCGACCCGACGCAGACCCTCGCGATCGCCACGGGTCGAGTCGGCGTCGTGCGCGAAGGGCTTCGGCACGCCGGGACGACCACGCTGACCCTCGACGATGTCGACCGTCAGGGCGGCGCTCTGCCGCTCGGGATCCCCGTCATCGGCGACATCGACGACTGGCTCGCCGACTTCGGCGCGCTCGATCGCGCACGTCGCAGCGGCCGCCTGCTCGTCCACGCGGCATCCCCGGCCGACGTCCGCGCCCTCACCCGCATCCGTCGACCGCTGCCGCCGCTCGACCCGCGCCGCGACGAGGCCTGGTGCATCGACGGCCGAGAGGTGACCAGGGTGACGACGCCGTGGTGAGCGCGCACGCAACCGATCGACCCCGTCTTCGGGGGTCAGCGCGCGCGATCGCGTGAAATCTATGTTTCGAAACAGCGCGATCCGCGGAACATGCCTAGGCGGGAATGCGGGCTTGTGTCACTATCGACCCACGGCCGCCGGGCCGTGTCACGACGAGGAGACCCCGATGCCCCGACCCCTTCCCGCCGACCCGGTCATCCGCCAGCTGGTCCAGCAGGCGCGACGCACCCAGTTCAGCCGCCGGCAGGTCTTCGCCGGCGCGGGCATCGGAGCGGGGGCTCTCGCTCTCGCGGCCTGCTCGACGCCGGCCGCCGAACTGAAGCCGGCGAAGGACGACTCGGCGTCGGACAAGACCATGGTCTGGGCGAACTGGCCCGATTACCTCGACGTCGACGACGCGAAGAAGCACCCCACCCTCGAGAAGTTCGCGCAGCAGACCGGCATCAAGGTCGACTACCGCGAAGACGTCGACGACAACAACAGCTACTTCGCCAAGGTGCGCGACCAGCTGCTCAAGGGCGCCGACATCGGCGCCGACACCGTGTGCCTCACCGAGTGGATGGTCGCCCGCCTCGTACGCGCCGGCTACGTGCAGGAGCTCGACAAGGCGAACATCCCCAACGCGAAGAATCTCGTCTCGACGCTCGCGAGCCCCGACTTCGACCCCGACCGCTCGCGCTCGCTGCCGTGGCAGGGCGGCTTCGCCGGCATCGCCTGGAACACCGAGCAGGTCGGCGAGCTGAAGCAGGTCTCCGATCTCTGGAAGCCCGAGCTCGCCGGCCGCGTCGGCGTGCTCTCCGAGATGCGCGACACGATCGGCCTCATCCTGCTCGAGCAGGGCGTCGACATCAGCGGCGACAAGTGGGGCGCCGACGAGTTCGGCAAGGCGATGGACGAGTTCAAGAAGCAGCTCTCGAACAAGCAGATCCGCAACGTCAAGGGCAACTCGTACACCGAGGACCTCGCCAACGGCGACACGCTCGCGGCCATCTGCTGGTCGGGCGACATCACCCTGCTCAACGGCGAGATCGGCTACGAGAAGTTCAAGTTCGTCGTCCCCGAGACCGGGGGCACGATCTGGAACGACACCTTCGTCGTGCCGATGGGTGCGACGCACAAGGCGAACGCCGAGAAGCTCATGAACTACTACTACGAGCCAGAGGTCGCCGCCGAGGTCGCCGCCTACGTCAACTACGTCACCCCGGTCGAGGGAGCCGCCGCGGCGGCTGCCGCGATCGACCCGCAGCTCGCCGAGAACCAGCTCATCTTCCCGAACGCCGAGACGCTCAAGACCGTGCACACCTTCCGCACGTTGTCGGCCGAAGAGGACCAGGCCTTCACGCAGGAGTTCCAGCGCGCCCTGCTCGGCGCCTGATGGCGGCCTTCGACGAGGCCGGAGCCGACCTCGAGCTCCGCCAGATCACCAAGACCTTCCCCGGCTTCACCGCGATCGATCAGCTCGACCTCACGATTCCCGCCGGGTCGTTCTTCGCACTGCTCGGGCCCTCCGGCTGCGGCAAGACCACGACCCTGCGTCTCGTCGCCGGGCTCGAGGAGCCGACCTCGGGGCGGGTCGTGATCGGCGGCCGCGACGTGACGACGACGAAGCCGCACGAGCGACCCGTCAACACGGTCTTCCAGAGCTATGCGCTGTTCCCGCACATGACCGTGCAGGGCAACGTCGAATTCGGCCTCCGACGTCGCGGAGCGAAGGATGCCGCCGGGCGGGCCGCCGAGGCCCTGCGCCTGGTGCAGCTCGACCACCTCGCCGCGCGTCGCCCCTCGCAGCTCTCCGGCGGGCAGCAGCAGCGCGTCGCCCTCGCGCGCGCGATCGTGAACAGGCCGGCTCTGCTCCTCCTCGACGAGCCGCTCGGCGCGCTCGACCTGAAGCTGCGCCGCGAGATGCAGCTCGAGCTGAAGGCGATCCAGGCCGAGGTCGGCCTCACCTTCCTGCACGTGACGCACGATCAGGAGGAGGCCATGACCATGGCCGACACGGTCGCCGTCATGAACCACGGCCGCATCGAGCAGATGGGATCGCCGCAGGAGCTCTACGAGCTGCCCCGCACCGCCTTCGTCGCGAACTTCCTCGGCCAGTCGAACCTGCTGACCGGCGATGTCGTCAGCTCCTCTGATGACGCGACCGTCGTGGACGTGGCGGGCAGCCGCATCGCCGTGCCGACCGCGCGCGCGCAGCGCACCAGCGGCACGGTGACCGTCGGGGTGCGGCCCGAGAAGCTGCTGCTGGTCACCGATGAGCCGAAGGCGAAGACCGGCGTCAACGTGATCGGCCCCGGCCGCATCACCGACACCTCCTTCGCCGGCGTCAGCACCCAGTACGTCGTCGAGTTCCCCGAGAACCCGGCCCTGCCGGCCGTGACGGTGTTCGCTCAGAACCTGGTCTTCGGCTCGACGCTGAACCCCGGCGCCGAGGTCTGGGTCACCTGGTCGGCCGACCACAGCTTCGGTCTCGCTGATGCCGCCACGCCCGGCTCGAGCTTCGCCGCCGAGGCCGGTCGCGGCAGCGAGTCCAGCGAATCCAGTGACGCCGCGGCCGCCGCGGCGGAGGACTGACATGGCGTTCGGCGCCTTCGCGGGCGGCCCCGCGGCGGCTCCCGGGGTCGCCGCGGCACAGCGGAAGAGCCGCATCGTGCTGCTGCTGCTCCTGCCGGGCGTGATCTACCTGGCGATCACCTACGTCGCCCCGCTCATCTCGCTCGTGCTGACGAGCCTGCAGTCGCCGAGCCCCGACTTCGCGATCGGGTCGTACGTGTACGGCTTCAACGTGAACAACTACGTCGTCGCCCTGCAGACCTACGCGCCGGTGCTCGGGCGCTCGTTCCTGTTCGCGCTGACGGCGACCGTGCTGACGCTCGTGATCGGCTACCCGCTCGCGTACTTCATCGGCGTGACCCTGCGGCGCTTCCCGTTGCTGCAGAGCCTCGCGCTCGTGCTCGTCATCGCGCCGTTCTTCATCAGCTTCCTGCTGCGCACGCTCGCCTGGAAGCAGATCTTCTCCGACGAGGGCCCGGTCGTCTCCTTCCTGCAGGGGCTCTCGCTGCTGCCGCACGACGCGCACCTCACCGGCACGCCGTTCATGGTGATCTTCGGCCTCACCTACAACTTCCTGCCCTTCACCGTGCTGCCGATGTACACCTCGCTCGAGCGCCTCGACCTGCGCTACCTCGAAGCCGCCTCCGACCTCTACGCGAGCCGCTGGCACTCCTTCTGGCGCGTGACCTTCCCGCTCTCGCTGCCCGGCGTCGTCTCGGGCACGCTGCTGACCTTCATCCCGGCGACCGGCGACTACATCAACGCGAGCCCGAGCTTCCTCGGCGGGCTCGACACGGCGATGATCGGCAACGTGATCGAGCAGAACTTCCTGGTGCTGCAGAACTATCCGGCCGCGGCGGCGATGTCGATCGTGCTCATGGTGGCGATCCTCATCCCGGTCGCGGTGTACGTCAGCGCGACGAAGACGGAGGACCTGCTGTGACCGGCCGATTCCGCGGCTGGGGCGTCGCCGTCTACTCGATCGTCGTCTTCGCGATCCTGCTCGTGCCGATCGGCTACACGGTGCTGTTCTCGTTCAACGACTCGCGGCGCACGAACATCATCTGGCGCGGCTTCACGCTCGACAACTGGACCGGCATCTGCGACGACGCCCGTGTCTGCGGCGCCTTCGGGGCGAGCATCGGCGTCGGCAGCGCGGCGACGCTCGTCGCCTGCGCACTCGGCACCGCGATCGCGATCGCCCTCGTGCGCTTCCGATTCCGGTTCCGCAATGCCCTGACGATCCTGCTGTTCCTGCCGATGGCGACACCGGAGATCGTGCTCGGCGCGGGCCTCTCCTCGCAGCTGGTCAACCTCGGCATCGAGAAGAACCTCGTCACGGTGACGATCGCCCACGTCATGTTCTGCATCAGCTTCGTGGTCGTGACGGTCCGCGCCCGCGCCGCCTCGCTCGATCCGGCGCTGGAGGAGGCCGGTCGCGACCTCTACGGCTCGCCGGCGCAGGTCTTCTGGCGGGTGACCTTCCCGCTGCTGCTGCCCGGCATCGTAGCGGCGGCGCTGCTCAGCTTCGCGCTGAGCTTCGACGACTTCATCATCACGAATTTCGTGTCGGGCAGCGCCGAGACGCTTCCGAAGTACATCTACATCGCGGCCGCGCGCGGCATCCCGGCGCAGGCGAACGTGTTCGCCTCGCTGATCTTCTTCCTCGCGATCGCCGCGGTCATCACGATCAGCCTGATCGGCGCCGCGCGGCGCAAGCGGCTGCTGCGCGGCTGACCGGGCGGGCCCGTGTGAGAGTGGCCGCATGACCGAGACGGAGATCCTCGACCACCTGCGCGACCTCGACGACGTCGTGGTGCAGACCGCCGGCCCCGGCGACGGCTCGCCCGAGGCGGCGTGGGGAGACAGCTTCGCGACCGTCGGCGCTGGCCGCTCGCTGGCCGAGCGCGGACAGCCCTTCACGACCGTCGTGACGAAGGACTACCCGGGCTTCGATGCGGTGTCCGCGCTGTCAGCCCCGGGTCGCTTCCGCGTCAACGTGCAGCTCGATCGCGCGACGTTCCGCTCGAGCTTCGGCTTCGCGCCGCGGGAGGCGGGGTCGCATCTCGACGGCATCGACTTCGCCGAGTCGGATGTGCTGCTGCCGCATCCGACCTACGCCGGGCAGAGCTGGGCCTGCGTGGTGCTGCCGGGAGAGCGCACCTCCGACCTGCTGCGCGACCTGGTCGACCGCGCGCACGCCGCGGCCCTCGCCCGCCTCGCCCGGCGGGCCGAGTAGCGGCGGGCCCGGGATCAGACCAGCAGGCGCCAGGTGCCGACCGGCTGCCCGCCCCCGAGCATCGGGGGAGCGGTGCGCTCGAGCGTCTCGGCGAGGGCGCCCGGATCGAGGCGGCTGTGGCGGGCGAGCAGGCTCAGCGCGACGAGGCTGCCCACGCGACCGGAGCCGTCGAGCACCTTCACCGCCGCGCTCGTGCCGTCCTGTGCGACCGCGATGTAGTAGCCCTCGGCGCCGAGCTTCGCGAAGACGCCGAGGTTCTCGACGGCGACGGTGTTGTCGCGACCGGGGCCGTCGATCGCCCAGGGGTGCGCGCGCACGGCCGAGGCGATCACGCTGGGTCCGTTCGCGACGCGGCTCGCCGCGCGCGCCATCCCGACCGGGGTGATGGCGTGCACCGGTGCACCGCAGCCGTCGACGCCGCTGTGCGCGATGGCTTCTCCGGCGCTCTCCTCGACGATCTCGGCGATCGAGCGCTGCAGCGGATGCGACGGGTCGAGGTAGTCGTCGATCGACCAGCCCGCGTGCACGCACGCGGCGAGGAAGGCGGCGTGCTTGCCGGAGCAGTTCATGGCGACGCGGCGCTTCTCGCCCGCGTCCCGCCCGGAGGCGGCGTCGAGCGGCCAGTCCGGCGGGCACTGCAGGTCGTCGGCGCTGAGTCCGGCGCCGAGCAGGGTGCGCTCGACGACCTCGATGTGACGCGAGGTGCCGCCGTGGCTCGCGGTCGCGAGCGCGATCTGCTCCTGGTCGAGCCGAACACCGGTCGCCAGCGCGGCCGTCGCCTGCAGGGGCTTGAGCGAGGAGCGGGGGTAGATGGCGGCCGAGGCGTCGCCGTGGGCCTCGAGCACCTCGCCCGAGGGGGAGACGACGACGGCGACGCCCAGGTGGCGCGACTCGTCGAGACCTGATCGGTCGACGACCGCCAGTTCGACCGAGCCGGCGGCGGTGAGCGGATGCGGGGCGAAGGGCTGGTCCGTCATGATGATCGAGTCTATTGATCGGCGCCGACACCGCCGGAGGGGACGGACGATGCGCTTCGAGCACGGCTTCCGGGTGCAGCTGGAGTGGACGGGCGACCTCGGCCGCGGCACGGCGGATGCGCGCGCCTACAGCCGCGAGCACGTGCTGCGGGCGGAGGGGCACCACGAGATCCGCGGTTCGGCGGATCGGGTCTTCCACGGCGACGCCGCGCTCTGGAACCCCGAGCAGATGCTGCTCGGCGCCCTGAGCCAGTGCCACCTGCTCGCCTACCTCTACGAAGCGGCCGCGAACGGGGTCGTCGTGGTCGGCTACACCGACGACGCGACGGCCACGCTCAAGACCGAGGCGGATGGCTCGGGAGCGGTGACCGAGGCGGTGCTGCGTCCGGTCGTCACGATCGCGGCCGGAGACCCCGGGCTCGCCCAGCGCCTGCACGACTCCGCGAAGTCGAAGTGCTTCATCGCGAACAGCGTCGCCTTCCCCGTGCGGCACGAGCCGGTCGTGCTGCTCGCGGACGATCCGCTGAGCTGAGCGGCTCGCGACCACGGCACGCGCCGCCGGCACTGCGCCCCCTGCGCCGCGTCCGCCCTCGGCGAACCCGGCACGGCCCCTCTCCCGTCTCGCGGTGTCGCGCACTAGCGTCGGCCTCATGCTCCTGAGGCACGCCGTCGGCGCCGCGCTGCGCCGCATCCGTCTGGACTCGGGTCGCACCCTGCGCGAGGTCGCGCACGACGCGGCGATCTCGATGCCCTACCTCTCCGAGATCGAGCGTGGTCGCAAGGAGCCCTCGAGCGAGGTGCTCGCCGGTCTGTGCCGGGCGCTCGGACTGACGATCCTCGATCTGCTGCGCGAAGCCGGCGTCGAGGCGGGTGCGCAGGCCCCGGTGGTCGATCTCGCCGAGCGCCGCGAGGCGCGCATCAGCGTGCTGCGTGCGCCTGGCGCCCCGTCGTCGATCCGGCACGGCGGCGACGCGGGATCGACTTCCCACGACGTGCTGCTCGCGGCCTGAGAGACGGTTCGACCGCACCGCGCGACCCCAGCGCACACGAGCTCCCCCCACGCGGAACGAGCGCCGCACCCGATCGGGTACGGCGCTCGTTCGCTGTCGCGGAGCAGGCGGATGCGGCCGGCAGGCTCAGCCGAGCCGCGCGAGCGCCTCCTCGATGACGGTCGCGGCGTCGTCGATGAGCTCCTCGCTGATCACGACGCTCGGCAGCAGGCGCAGCACGCTGTCCCAGCTGCCGGCATCCAGCGGGATGACGCCGTTCGCGGTCGCGTGCTTCAGCACGGCCTTCAGCGCCTCGGGGTTCGGCTCGCGGGTGCCGGGCTTGACGAGCTCGATGCCGAACATGGCGCCCTTGCCGCGCACCTCGCCGACGACGGCGAACTTCTCGGCCCAGTCGCCGATGCGCGCCCAGAGCGCCTTCTCGACGCGCTGCGCCTCGCCGATGAGGTTCTCGCGCTCGATGACCTCGAAGGTCGCGAGGGCGGCCGCGGTCGAGACCGGGTTGCCGCCGAAGGTGCCGCCGACGCCGCCGGGCTGCACCGCGTCCATGACCTCGGCGCGGCCGGTGACCGCGGCGAGCGGGAAGCCGCCCGCGATGCCCTTGGCCGTGGTGATGATGTCGGGCACGACGCCGTGGTGCTCGATCGAGTACCAGGCGCCCGTGCGGGCGATGCCGGCCTGGATCTCGTCGGCGACGAAGAGGATGCCGTTCTCCTCGCAGAAGGCCTTGATGGCCTGGAAGTAGCCGTCGGCGGGGATGATGATGCCGCCGTCGCCCTGGATCGGCTCGACGAAGAAGGCCGCGACCTCCTCCGCGCCGATGTGGGTGCGGATGTAGTCGATCGTCTTGGCCGCCGCCTCCTCGCCGGTGAGTCCGTCGCGGAAGGGGTAGCTGATCGGCACCGAGTAGAGGTCGCCGGGGAACGGCCCCATGCCGGCGCGCTCCGGCCAGGGGCGGTAGGTCATCGCCATGGTCAGGTTGGTGCGGCCGTGGAAGGCGTGATCGAGGCTGAGGATGACGCGGCGTCCGGTGAACTTGCGCGCGATCTTGACCGCGTTCTCGACGGCCTCGGCGCCGGAGTTGACGAGCACGCTGCGCTTCTCGAAGTCGCCGGGGGTGATCTCGGCGAGCTTCTCGGCGACGCGCACGTAGTTCTCGTACGGGGTGACGGTGAAGAGCGTGTGGGTGAGCTTGGTCGCCTGCTCCGCGGCGGCCGCGGCGACGTCGGCGTTGGCGTGGCCGATCGTGGTGACGCCGATGCCGCAGCCGAGGTCGATGAGCTGGTTGCCGTCGACATCGACCAGGATCGCTCCCGAGCCGCGCTCCATGTAGATGTTCGCGAGCGTGCCGGCACCGCGCGAGACCGAGGCCTCGCGGCGGGCCTGCAGGGCGACCGAGTTCGGGCCGGGGAGTTCGGTGACGAGCTTGCGCTCCTGGGGCACGCTGAAGTCCATGCGGTCGAGCCTAGGCGCTCGGCCGGGCTCGCTCGCGCAGGGGCGCCCGCGGCGATGGGACCGCACTGGCGCCTGGTCGCGTCACTGCGCACAGGAGGGCGTCACGTCATGTGGGGCAGACTGGTCACGATCCCGCCCTCGACTCGAAGGTCTGCGCATGCGCCTCGCCCGCCCCGTCATCCCCGCTCTCGCCGCCGCCGGCATCCTCGTCGCGACCCTCGCCGGCTGCAGCACGCCCGAGAAGGGCGACCCGGGCGACGCCGCCCTCAGCTGCCCCGCCGCCGGCGACGCGTCGAAGGCGGTCGAGGTGAAGGTCGGCGACAGCGCGGATGCGGCGCCGAAGGTCAGCTTCGACGCCCCGCTGAAGACCGACGCCACTCAGGCGACGGTGATCAAGGAGGGCAAGGGCGCCGCGATCACCGAGAAGGACAGCGTCAAGGTGCGCTTCACCTTCGTCAACGGCACCACCGGCAAGGCGCTGGGCGCGACCGGCTACGACGGCTCGGCGGTCGAGACGCTGCCGATGACCAGCACCCAGGTGCCCGCCGGCCTGCGCAAGGCCGTGCTGTGCGCCAAGCCCGGCGCGATCATCGCCGCGGTGATCCCGCCTGACGACGGCTTCGGCGCGACCGGCGCGGGCGAGCTGAAGGCCGACGACACGCTCGTCGCGGTCGCGGATGTGATCGGCATCATCAAGGACAAGGCCGACGGCAAGAGCGTCGACCCGGGCGCCGAGTTCCCGAAGGTGACCCTGAAGAAGTCGGGCGAGCCCGAGGTCGAGCTGCCGAAGGAGGTCGTCGAGCCGGCGACCACCCTGGTGGGCCAGCTCAAGCAGGGCGACGGCGCGACGGTCGCCGAGGGCGACACCGTGACGGTGCAGTACAAGGGCATCGACTGGAACACCGGCAAGACCTTCGACGCGAGCTGGACCCGCGGTCAGACCGCGAGCTTCCCGACGACCGGCGTGATCGCCGGCTTCTCGAAGGCGCTCGTCGGTCAGAAGGTCGGCTCGCAGGTCATCGCCATCATCCCGCCGGCCGAGGGCTACGGCGCCTCGGGCGGCCAGCCGAGCGCCGGCATCGCGGCGACCGACACGCTGATCTTCGTCGTCGACATCCTCGACACCGGCGCGACCGCCTCGACGCAGGGCTGATCGTGTCGCGCCGCGTCGTCATCCTCGGCAGCACGGGCTCGATCGGCGAGCAGGCGCTCGACGTGATCCGGCGCAATCCGGAGCGATTCGAGGTCGTCGGGCTCGCGACGGGCACGAACCGCGAGCGGCTCGAGCAGCAGGGCGCCGACTTCGCGGTGGATGCGCTGGCGCTCGGCGTCGACGAGGCGGTGCAGCTGGTGCGCGACATCGAGGCGGATGTCGTGCTCAACGGCATCACCGGCTCGGTCGGTCTCGCGCCGACGCTGGCGGCGCTGGAGACCGGGGCGAGCCTGGCTCTCGCGAACAAGGAGAGCCTCATCGTCGGCGGTCCGCTCGTGACGGCCGCCGCGGCGCCGGGTCAGATCGTGCCGGTCGACTCCGAGCACTCGGCGATCGCGCAGGCGCTGCGCGCGGGGGAGGCGCACGAGGTGCGGCGGCTGGTGCTGACCGCGTCGGGCGGTCCCTTCCGCGGGCGCAGCCGGGAGTCGCTCGCGGCGGTGACCCCGGCGGAGGCGCTCGCGCATCCGACCTGGGACATGGGCCTCGTCGTGACGACGAACTCGTCGACGCTCGTGAACAAGGGCCTCGAGGTGATCGAGGCGCACCTGCTTTTCGATGTGCCCTACGACCGCATCGCCGTCACCGTGCACCCGCAGTCGATCGTGCACTCGATGGTCGAGTTCATCGACGGCTCGACGATCGCGCAGGCCTCGCCGCCCGACATGCGGCTGCCGATCTCGCTCGGCCTCGCCTGGCCCGAGCGCGTCTCGGGGGTCGGCGCGCCGCTCGATTGGACGACCGCCTCGGCGTGGACCTTCGAGCCGCTCGACGATGAGGCCTTCCCCGCGGTCGCCCTGGCGAAGCGCGTCGGCACCGCCGGCGGCACCTACCCGGCGGTCTTCAACGCGGCGAACGAGCAGGCGGTGCACGCCTTCCACGCGGGGCGCATCGGGTATCTCGACATCCTCGACACGGTGGATGACGTGGTCGACCGCCACGAGCCGGCGGCGACGCTGGACCTCGACGCGGTGCTCGAGGCGGAGCGCTGGGCCCGCGAGCAGGCCGACGCGCTCATCGCCCGCGCATGAGGAGACCGCCTGCGACGACTGTCGTCGGACGCCGTCCAGGGCGGACATAGCCGACACCCCAGCACGCGGGGGCGCGCTCCCAGCGTCGCGCGCGTAGCCTTCCCGACGTGGAGTCCGTGCTGCTGTTCATCCTGGGCGTCGTCATCGTGGCGCTCGGCGTCGCCATCTCGATCGGGCTCCACGAGTTCGGCCACCTGATCCCGGCGAAGATCTTCGGCGTCAAGGTCGGCCAGTGGATGATCGGCTTCGGCCCGACGATCTTGTCGCGCAAGGTGGGCGAGACCGAGTACGGCGTGAAGGCGATCCCGCTCGGCGGCTACATCTCGATGGCGGGCATGTACCCGCCGGAGAAGCCGCGGAAGCGCCGCTGGGGTCGGCGTGAGACCTCGTCGGACGCGCTCGACGCCGAGCTGGCCGCCGAGTCGCTGCTCGCGCCGGGAGCGGTCGAGGACGCCGGCATCGGCGCCCGCGCGACGCGGTCGGACGCGGAGGGCGCATCCACCACGGTCCGCAGCTCCACGACCGGGTTCTTCGACACGCTCGTGCAGGAGGGTGAGAATGCCGGCGACGAGCTCGACCCCGCCGACGCCGATCGGGTCTTCTACAAGCTCTCGCCGTGGAAGCGCATCATCGTCATGCTCGGCGGTCCGACCATGAACCTTCTGATCGGCATCGCCTGCACGGCGATCGTGCTCTGCGGCTTCGGGCTCCCGACCTCGAGCACCACGATCGCCTCGGTGAGCAAGTGCGTGGTGCCGTCGACCGCGAGCGACACCAGCAGCTGCGACGGCCTGGACCCCTCGCCCGCCGCGGCGGCCGGGTTCAAGCCCGGCGATCGCCTGGTCAGCGTCAACGGCACCGCGGTGACGAGCTGGGATCAGTCGACCGCGATCATCCGCAAGTCGCTCGGCGACCCGGTCACGGTGGTCGTCGACCGCGACGGCGCGCGCAAGACCCTGTCGCTGACTCCGATCCCGAACACGGTCGTGGTCGTCGACGACGCCGGGAACCCCGTCAAGAACGCCGACGGCTCGTACAAGACCGAGACGGTCGGCTTCATCGGCATCGTGTCCCAGCAGCAGCAGGAGGCGCAGTCGCCGGCGACGGTGCTGCCGTACGTCTGGCACAACGTGACCGCGGTCGGCAACGTCATCCTCAACTTCCCCGACCGCATCGTCGGCGTCGCGAAGGCGGCCTTCGGCGGGGGAGAACGCGACGCGAACGGCCCGATCGGGCTGATCGGCGTCGGCCGCATCGCCGGCGAGATCTCGTCGAGCGACCAGACCCCGGTCGCGGCCCGCGCGCAGAGCCTGATCAGCCTGATCGGCGGCGTCAACATCGCCCTCTTCGTCTTCAACCTGATCCCGCTGCTGCCGCTCGACGGCGGCCACGTGCTCGGCGCGATCTGGGAGTCGCTGCGCCGGCGCGTCGCGAAGCTGTTCAAGCGTCCCGACCCGGGTCCCTTCGACCTGTCGCGGCTCATCCCGCTGACGATGGTGATCGTCGTGGTCCTCGGCGCGACGAGCCTGCTGCTCATGTACGCCGACATCGTCAACCCGGTGAAGCTGTCCTGACGCTGAGCGCCGTGCGCCGTCCAGACAGCCGTCACCTCACCCGCGTAACCTGACGACCATGCCCGCTCTCAACATCGGGATGCCGAAACCGGCTCCCGAGGTGCTCGCCCCCCGCCGCAAGTCCCGCCAGATCAAGGTGGGCAAGGTGCTGGTCGGCGGCGACGCCCCCGTCAGCGTCCAGTCGATGACCACGACGCCGACCACGAACATCAACGCGACGCTGCAGCAGATCGCCGAGCTCACCGCCTCGGGCTGCGACATCGTGCGGGTGGCCTGCCCGAGCCAGGACGACGCGGATGTGCTGCACATCATCGCGAAGAAGAGCCAGATCCCGGTCATCGCCGACATCCACTTCCAGCCGAAGTACGTCTTCCAGGCGATCGACGCCGGCTGCGCCGCGGTGCGCGTCAACCCGGGCAACATCCGCAAGTTCGACGACCAGGTCGGCGCGATCGCGAAGGCCGCGAAGGATGCGGGCGTGAGCCTGCGCATCGGCGTCAACGCCGGCTCGCTCGACCGCCGCCTGCTCGAGAAGTACGGCAAGGCCACGCCGGAGGCGCTCGTCGAGAGCGCGGTCTGGGAGGCGAGCCTGTTCGAAGAGCACGACTTCCACGACTTCAAGATCTCGGTCAAGCACAACGACCCGATCGTCATGGTGAAGGCCTACCGTCAGCTCGCCGAGCGCGGCGACTGGCCGCTGCACCTCGGCGTGACCGAGGCGGGCCCGGCGTTCCAGGGCACGATCAAGAGCGCGACCGCCTTCGGCATCCTGCTCAGCGAGGGCATCGGCGACACGATCCGCGTCTCGCTCTCGGCGCCGCCCGCCGAGGAGGTCAAGGTCGGCCTGCAGATCCTGCAGTCGCTCAACCTACGCGAGCGCAAGCTCGAGATCGTCTCCTGCCCCTCGTGCGGTCGCGCCCAGGTCGACGTCTACTCGCTCGCCGACAACGTGACCGAGGGGCTCAAGCACGTGACCGTGCCTCTGCGCGTCGCCGTCATGGGCTGCGTCGTCAACGGACCGGGCGAGGCACGCGAGGCCGACCTCGGCGTCGCCTCGGGCAACGGCAAGGGTCAGATCTTCGTCAAGGGCGAGGTCATCAAGACCGTGCCGGAGTCGGAGATCGTCGAGACCCTGATCTTCGAGGCCCAGCGCCTCGCCGACGAGATGGGAGCGGATGCTCCGGTCGGCTCGCCGGAGGTCGTCACGTCCTGATCCGCCGCGCGGCCCACCGCATGGGCACGCGTCCCCATCGTCAGCCCACACCCGCTCCCGCAGAATTCGAGAGAACGTCCGGTCGCCTAGGCTCGACTGGACACCTGCCGCCCCTCCCGGAGGAAGATCAGTGACCGACCCCGCACCGCAGAGCCCCGCACCGCAGCCGAACACCGGCTGGTCGGCGCCCGGTCACCCCGTCGCGCCGGGCGGCCAGCCGGCGCAGCCCGCTCAGGCTCCGCAGCCCGGGCACGCCGCTCCCGCAGGCCAGCCGGCTCCTGCAGGCCAGCCGGCGCCCGCCGGTCAGCCCGCCCCGGCTCCCGCAGCCGCACCGGCGGCGGCTCCCGCAGCTGCTCCGGCGGCTGCTCCCGCGGCTGCTCCCGCGGCCCCGGCGCCGGTCGGCCAGCCGGTGCAGCAGCAGGTGCCCATCCGCCACGACGGCACCGAGCCCGGCTTCGGGCCCACCCCGACGCCGACCGCGGCGAGCGAGGCTGCCGCGGCAGCCGCGGCGCCACGCGTCTCCGAGGTGCAGCTGACCGACGCCGACCTGCAGCGCTCCGCCCGCATCGTGCAGCGGATGTCGGCGGCCTTCGCCCGCAAGGTCGTCGGCCAGCAGGCCCTGCGCACGAGCATCATGACCGCGCTGGTCGCGGGCGGGCACATCCTGCTCGAGAGCGTCCCCGGTCTCGCCAAGTCGACCGCGGCCGGCACGCTCGCGACGGCCGTGCAGGCGGAGTTCCGCCGCATCCAGTGCACGCCCGACCTGCTGCCCAGCGACATCCTCGGCACCCAGATCTACGACGCGCCGAACTCGCGCTTCGTCACCCAGCTCGGCCCGGTGCACGCCAACATCGTGCTGCTCGACGAGATCAACCGCTCGAGCGCGAAGACGCAGAGCGCGATGCTCGAGGCGATGCAGGAGCGTCAGACCTCGATCGGCGGCACGATCTACCCGTTGCCCGAGCCCTTCCTGGTCATCGCGACGCAGAACCCGATCGAGCAGGAGGGCACGTACCTGCTGCCCGAGGCGCAGCTCGACCGCTTCCTGCTCAAGGAGGTGCTCGACTACCCGAACCCGGCCGACGAGTTCGAGATCCTGCGCCGCATCGACAGCGGCGTCTTCGACCGCGACGACCACGACCCGGATCCGCTGACGCTCGACGACGTGCGCTTCATCCAGCAGGCCGGACAGAAGGTCTTCGTCGCCGACCAGGTGCGTCAGTACCTGATCGCCATCGTGCAGGCGACCCGCAACCCCGCCTCGGTCATCAACGCCGACTGGGCCCGCCTGGTCGACTACGGCGCGAGCCCCCGTGCCTCGATCGCCTTCCTGCAGGCCGCCCGTGCGCTGGCCCTGCTGCAGGGCCGCGGCTACGTCATCCCCGAAGACGTCAAGCAGCTCTCGCGCCGCGTGCTCGGCCACCGCGTCGTGCTGACCTTCGAGGCGGATGCCCTCGAGGTCACGTCGTGGCAGATCATCGACGCGATCGTGGCCGCGATCCCGACCCCGTAAGCGGCATGGCCTCCCTGCTCCCGCGCGTCAAGTCGCGGCTGTTCATCCACGCCAACCGACGCACCACGAACCTGCTCGACGGCGCGTACGCCTCGCTGCACGTCGGTCGCAGTCTCGACTTCGACGACCTGCGCGTCTACGTGCCCGGCGACCAGGTCGAGGACATCGACTGGAAGGCGACCGCCCGCACCGGGCAGCCGCTCGTGAAGCGCTACCTGCAGACGCGGCGTCAGGATGTGCTCTTCCTCGTCGACACCGGGCGGGGGATGGCGGCGGTCGCCGAGGGCGGCGAGGCCAAGCGCGACCTCGCGATCGACATCGTCGGCGTGCTCGGCTTCCTCGCCCTGAAGCACGGCGACTCGGTCGGCATGATCACGCATGCCGACGGGCGCGTGCGGGTGCGTCCGCCGAAGTCGACCGAGGGCTACCTCGAATCGCTGCTGCGCGGCATCCGCGACGAGACGACGCTCGACGGCGAGCAGAGCGACATCACCGAGCTGCTGCGCCACGTCGCGCGGGTGCTGCGCAACCGCGGCATCCTCGTGGTCGTCGCCGACGACCTGATGCCGCCCGACGACCTCGACGACACGCTCAAGGCTCTCGGCGTGCGCCACGAGCTGCTGTGGATCACCGTCGCCGACCTCGATCTGATCTCCGGCGACGGCAGCCGTCGTCAGATCGTCGGCGTCGAAGACGATCAGCTCATCCCGACGATCTTCCGCTCCGACCGCAAGCTGCGCCGCCTCTACGCCGAGGCCGCGACGTGGCGCATCGACTCGCAGCGCACCTTCTTCACCCGGCTCGCCGTCTCGCACGCCCGCGTCGGCAGCATCGACGCGGTCGTTCCGACGCTGCTCAACCTGCTGAGGAGGCGCTCCCGTGCCGGCATCTGAGCGTCGTGGCGTCGCGGACTCCGGGGGAGGTGCGCGGTCATGAACGACCCCGTCGACCCGTACTTCCCGCCCCAGGTCTACGACTGGTTCTGGTGGATCATCCTGCCGGTCTTCCTGCTGCTGCTGGCGGCCTGGATCATCCTGTCGCGCGTGATCGCGAAGCGCGCCGCGCGCCCCGTCGAGGCGCCGCCGGCCCCGGTGATCAAGCGCTACGTGCCCCCGCCGGACGCGGGCCCGAAGGCCTTCGCGCGCATCGACCGCGTGCGTCGGCAGTTCGAGGCCGGCGACATCGACACCCGCGACGCGCACATCGAGCTCAGTGAGATCGTGCGCGACTTCGGCTACCAGCGCACCGGCATCGACGCGCGCAGCATGACCCTCGAGGAGCTGCGCGAGAGCCGGCTGGTGCCGATCGCCGACGCCGTCTCGGGCTGGTACCCGATCGCGTTCGCGCCCGATGCCGACGAGGACATCGGACCGGCGCTCGATTCCGCGAGAGGAGTGGTGCAGGCATGGAGCTAGTCTTCGGCTGGATGCCGTTCGCCCTGCTGGGGCTCGTGGTCGCCGGCTTCGCGGTCTACCTGATCGTGTCGCGCGGCCGTCGCCGTCGTAGCGACACGACCGTCCTGGCCGCCGCCCACGTCGAGCGTCTGTTCGCCCTGCCCGAGTACCGCAGGGCGTATCGCCGCGGCCGCGTGCTGTTCGCGGGGCTCATCGCGGTGAGTCTCTTCGCGCTCAGCGGTCTCGCCATCGTCGCCGCGCGTCCGGTCACCACCGACGTGGTCACCACCGAGACCGCGAATCGCGACATCGTGCTCTGCCTCGACGTCTCCGGGTCGATGCTCGGCGACGACGCCGAGGTGCTCGACCAGTTCCGCACGATCGCGAAGGGCTTCTCGGGTGAGCGCATCTCGCTCGTCATCTGGAACGCCTCCGCCGTGCAGGTCTTCCCGCTCACCGACGACTACAGCTACGTCGACGAGCAGCTGAAGACGGTGGCGGATGCGGCGGCCGAGGCCGATCGCCTCGGCTACTACCCGGACCCGCAGGAGGGCAGCTTCGATCTGTTGAGCGGCACCCTGCTCGGCAGCGGCTCGTCGCTCATCGGCGACGGTCTGGCCAGCTGCGTGCTGCGCTTCGACAACACCGACTCGGAGCGCTCGCGCACGGTGCTGCTCGCGACCGACAACGAGCTCTACGGCGAGCCGCTCGTCACGCTCGACGAGGCGTCGAGGTTCGCGCAGGAGCGCAAGGTGCGGGTCTACGCGCTGACGCCGTCGTTCCTCGGCATCTCCACGCCGGAGAAGCGCGAGCTCGAGCAGGAGTCGGAGGCCACCGGCGGCAAGCTGTTCGGCCTCGACGACGCCCGCGCGGCCGATGAGATCGTCAAGCGCGTGCTCGCCGATCAGGCGTCGAAGCTCAAGGGCACGCCGCGCCTGGTCATCACCGACGAGCCGGGCGGCGCCCTCGTGGTCGGCATCCTCGCGGTCTGGCTTGTCGCCTTCATCGGATGGAGGATGCGCACGTGATCTTCGACCCGGTCATCAGCATCGGCTGGATCGTCGTCCTGCTGATCCCGCCGCTCGTCTTCACGGTCTGGCAGATCGTGCGGGCCGGGGGGATGCGCTCGCGCATCTCGCCGATCCGGCGCCTCGTCGCGGTGCTCCTGCTCGGCGTCGCCGCGCTCGGACCGGCGATCCCCGGCGGCACGACGAAGGAGATCCGCTCCGACGTCGACGTGTTCATCGTCATGGACACCACGACGAGCTCCAACGCCGAGGACTACGGCGACGGGCGCACCCGTCTCGACCTGATGAAGCAGGACCTGCGGTCGGTCGTCGAGCAGTACGGCGGCGCGCGCTACAGCCTGATCACCTTCGACAGCGCCGCGCAGGTGCGGGTTCCGCTCATCGCCGATCCGGATGCGCTGCTCTCCCTCGCCGACACCCTGCAGGTCGAGATCACCGACTACTCGCAGGGCTCGACGCCCTACCAGGCGAACGATCTGCTCGCGGAGCGCCTGCAGTCCTCGCGCAAGGAGCACGCCTCACGGGTGCGCGTCGTGGTCTACATGGGCGACGGCGAGCAGACGGCGACGGTCGACGGGGCTCAGAGCTTCTCGGCTGCGAAGGGGCTCTTCGACGCCGGCGCCGTGCTCGGCTACGGCACGGCGCAGGGCGGCCCGATGCGCGAGAACAACCCCGAGATCTTCGTCGACGACCAGTACGACGAGCTCTACAGCGACCCCAACGCGCCCCCGTCGACCCCGCCGCAGCCGGACCCCTCGGCGAGCCCGACCGAGCCGCCGTACCTGGTCGATCCCACGACCGGCCAGCCCGCGATCTCGAAGATCGACGAGACCGTGCTGAAGAAGATCGCCTCCGACCTCGGAGTCGGGTACCAGCATCGTGCGCCAGGCTCATCGCCGACGCTGCCCGATGTGGGCAATCGCCTCGGCGAGCAGGTCGAGGTGAAGAAGCTGTCGATCGCCGAGCGCCTGTACTGGGTCCCCGCGATCGCGGCGTTCCTGCTGCTGGCGTGGGAGCTCTTCATCGGCTGGCGTCAGCTGTCGGAGCTCCGCACCGCGAAGCCGAAGAAGGTGAACTGAGATGAGCGCCACCGCCGAGAAGGACGTCCCGACCGTCGAGGTCGAGGCCGAGCCGGCCACTGGACCCGGCACGCCGTGGGCGCGGCTGATCGCGCCCTCCGAAGACGCCCGCCGCCTGCGCCGGCGCATGCTCGGCGTCTCGCTGCTGCTCGTCGTGCCGGTCGGGCTGTTCGCGGTCGGCACCTTCGTCAACGCGATCATCCAGCTCGGGGTGTCGAACTCCTACGACCAGAAGGACTATCGCGCGGCCGTCAGCTGGGCGCGCTGGGGCGTGAGTCTCAATCCGATCGATCAGTACCTGCCGCACTACAACCTGGGCACCGCCTACGGTCAGGCGGATCTGCTGCCGGAGTCGAAGAAGGAGCTCGCGACCTCGGTGCAGAACGCCGGCTCGATCGAGCAGTACTGCCCGGCCGTCGCGAACCTCGAGCTCACGACCGAGAAGATCGGGGATGCCGCGAAGGCCGCCGGGCAGACCGACGACGCGCGCGCCGCCTGGTTCGAGGCCCGCGATCAGTGGCAGATGGCCGTCGACAAGGACTGCGCGGAGTCGAAGCCCTTCGTGAAGAAGGGCGAGTCGTCGATCGAGCGCCTCAACAAGAAGCTCGAGGAGTCGGGCGGGGCCGACCAGAACCAGGACCCCAATCAGGACCCGAGCCAGGATCCGAATCAGGACCCGAGCCAGGGCGGGCAGGGCGGCCAGCCCTCCGGTCAGCCGAGCAGCGGCTCGGGTCAGCCGTCGGACCAGCCGGGCGGCGGTTCGGGTCAGCCGTCGGGGCAGCCCTCGGGACAGCCGAGCAACGGATCCGGCCAGCCGGGCGACGACTCCGGGGGCGGCGGGTCGAACGGCAGCGACGACGGCGACTCGAGCAAGACGCTCGGCGACAAGCTCGGGGAGCTGAAGGGCCGCGACGAGCAGGCCGGTCGCAACCGCGACCAGCACGGCGACGAGAACAGCTCCGGCGGGTCGCGCTCCGACAAGCCCTGGTGAGCCGTTCCGGCGTGCCGGGAGCCGCGCTCTCGGTACGCTGGAGCACGTGCCCACACGCCTGACTCGTCTCTTCGTCCGCACGCTGCGCGATGACCCCGCCGATGCCGAGGTCGCCAGCCACCAGCTGCTGGTGCGCGCCGGCTACATCCGCCGCCAGGCCCCGGGTGTGTTCGCGTGGCTGCCGCTCGGTCTGCGCGTGAAGGCGCGCATCGAGACCATCATCCGCGAGGAGATGGATGCGGCCGGCGCGCAGGAGGTGCATTTCCCGGCGCTGCTGCCGCGCGAGCCCTACGAGACCACCGGCCGCTGGGAAGAGTACGGCGACGGCATCTTCCGCCTGCAGGACCGCAAGGGCGCCGACTACCTGCTGGCTCCCACGCACGAGGAGGTCTTCACCCTGCTGGTGAAGGATCTCTACTCCTCGTACAAGGACCTGCCGCTGACGATCTTCCAGATCCAGGACAAGTACCGCGACGAGGCCCGCCCGCGTGCCGGCCTGCTGCGCGGTCGCGAGTTCACGATGAAGGACGCGTACTCCTTCGACGCCTCGGACGCAGGTCTGGATGCGAGCTACCAGGCCCAGCGCGACGCCTACGAGCGCATCTTCACCCGTCTCGGTCTCGAGTACGTGATCGTGCAGGCCGACGCCGGCGCGATGGGCGGCTCGCGCTCGGAGGAGTTCCTGCACCCCACCCCGATCGGCGAAGACACCTTCGTGCGCTCGGAGGGCGGCTACACCGCGAACGTCGAGGCCTTCACGACGGTCGCGCCGCCCTCGCGCGACTCCACGGGCCTCACTCCGGCGGAGGTGCTCGACACCCCGAACACGCCCACCATCCAGACCCTGGTGGATCTCGCGAACGAGAAGCACCCGCGCCCGGATGGTCGGGCTTGGACGGCCGCCGACACCCTCAAGAACGTCGTGCTCGCCCTCACGCACCTCGACGGCAGCCGCGAGCTCGTCGTGGTCGGTGTTCCCGGCGACCGCGAGGTCGACACCAAGCGCGCCGAGGTCGCCTTCGCGCCGGCCGAGATCGAGGCGGCGACCGAGGCGGACTTCCTCAAACACCCGGGCCTCGTGAAGGGCTACATCGGTCCGTGGTCGCCCGAGGGCGCCGTGCTCGGCGAGGAGTCGGCCACCGGCATCCGCTTCGTCGTCGACCCGCGTGTGGTCGAGGGATCGGGTTGGATCACCGGCGCGAACAGCGACGGTCGGCACGTCTTCGGCCTGGTCGCCGGTCGCGACTTCGACTGGGACGGCGTCGTCGAGACCGCCGAGGTCAAGGAGGGCGATCCCGCCCCCGACGGCTCGGGTCCCGTGCACCTCGAGCGCGGCATGGAGATCGGCCACGTGTTCCAGCTCGGCCGCAAGTACGCCGAGGCCCTGGGGCTCAAGGTGCTCGACGAGAACGGCAAGCTCGTCACCGTCACGATGGGCTCGTACGGCATCGGCGTGACGCGCATCCTCGCCGCGATCGCCGAGACGACGCACGACGACCGCGGCCTGCTCTGGCCGAAGGAGGTCGCGCCCTTCGACGTGCACGTGGTCGCGACGGGCAAGGACGAGGTCGCCTTCGACCTGGCCGAGAAGCTCAGCGCCGAATTCGAGGCCGCCGGCCACGACGTGCTGTTCGACGACCGACCGAAGGTCTCGCCCGGCGTCAAGTTCGGCGACGCCGAGCTGCTCGGCGTGCCGATCATCGTGATCGCCGGTCGCAACGCAGGCGAAGGCGTGGTCGAGTTCTGGGACCGCCGCAGCGGCGAGCGCCGTGACGTGCCCGCGAGTGAGGTCGCGGCGCTGCTCGGCTGAGCGGCGTCGCCGGCGCGCGGCGGAGGAACGAGAAGGGCCCCGGGAGAGATCCCGGGGCCCTTCCTGTCGTCAGTCCTGCGGTCAGTCGCTCTCGACGGAGCCTCCGACAGCGCTTCCGACAGCGCTTCCGCCGGCGAGGCGCCGGCGTCGCAGAGCGGTGACGCCCACGGCGACGAGGCCCGTCACCAGCAGGAGCGCCGCAGCGATCAGCCCGGCCTGGGCGCTGACGCCGGTGGCGGCGAGGCCGTCGCGTCCGCTGGTTCCGGAGCCGGCATCCGCGGCGCCGTTCGAGCCGCCGGCCGAGCCGGAGCCCGCGCCGCTGTCACCGGAACCCGGGTCGCCGACCGCCGCGACGGTGAAGCCGCCGGTCAGCGGGCTCGACACGCGCGTGCCGAAGCCCTGCACCAGCGCGTAGCGGTACGCCCCGGCCGTGAGCCCGGTCGGTCCGACGGCCGTCGAGGCACGTCCGGCGCCGGCGGCGCCGCCGCTGCCTGCGGTGATGAGAGGGATGATCCACTCGCCCTTCTCGCTCACGGTGGCGGTGCCCTGCACGTCGCCGCTCAGGCTGACGGTCGCGCCGGGCGCTCCGGTCCCCGAGAGGGAGGTCACCGCCTGCACGGTTCCGGTCGGGGCCGAGGTCGTGAAGCCCGCGTCGAGTGCGGGACGGGCCGTGAGCCAGTCGGACGCGCCCGTCGGATGGTCGATCACGCGGGTCTCGCCGATGCAGCCGGCCCAGCCGTTGCGGGCCTTGTCGTCGACGAAGTCGGCGCCGAGGATCCAGGGCATGGTCTCCTCGATGCTCTGACCGCCGGTGTCGCGGCCGTTGCGCAGCACCGGGGCGCCGTCGACGTACATGGTCGTGGTGCCGGCCTCGGCGTCGTTGACGATCGCGACGTGCGACCAGCGGCCGGGGATGATCTCGCCCGACCAGGCCGTGCGGTCGCCCTTGGTGGTGTCGGCGGGCACCTCGGTCCACTGGAACTCGCGCAGGTTCGACAGGCCGAGTGCCGCCGGGGAGGCGGTGTAGTCCCAGCGGCTGACCGGCATGCCGTCGAGGTGCGAGCGGTTGCCCGAGCGCACGACGGCCTTCATCCAGCCGTTCTTGGTCGCGGTCCAGGCCTCGTCGATCTTGACGAAGCTCTCGATCGTGTAGCCCTTCTCGAGCTTGTGCTTGTTCGCCGCGGCGCCGGCCTCGGTCGCGAGGTAGCTGAAGCGTCCGGTCGTCTGGTCGGAGTTCGCGAAGCAGACCGCACCCGACGACGAGAACGGATCACCCTGCGGGATCAGCGTCACGTCGTCGACCTGCGCGCCGGTCGAACCCGACTCGGCGATCGAGACGCGGTGCAGGTCGGAGTCGCCCGCGACATCCGCGAAGACCTGGCCCTCGGCCACCGGGCCGGGGGCTCCATCGAAGCGCCAGTGCGCCACCGTGCCGTCGACGCGGCGGTAGTCGCCGGCGCCGCCCGCCTCGACCCGGGTGGAGGCCGGGGGAGCGGTGAAGCCGTCGGTGAACAGCGAGGTGGCCTTCGCCGACAGGTCGCCCTGGTCGGCCGGGCCGTCGCTGAAGCCGGGCGCGAAGCGCGCGAAGCGCTGGCCGAAGTCGAGCGGCAGCTCGAACTGGTTGCCGTCGGCGGTCATCATCGGCTGGTCGTAGGAGGTCAGCGCGTCGGTCGGCTTGGAGAGCACCCACGGGGAGCCCGTGCGGGCGACGATGCGGTCGCCGCTGAGGTCGAACTCGAGCAGGCCGAGGTAGCCGTTGCCGCCTTCGTAGGCCATCTGGTAGTCCCAGAGGATCTCGGTGACCGGGTTGCCGAAGTCGTTGGTCTTCGTCAGTCGGGTCGCGCCGTGGAAGTGGCCGTTCAGGGTGAGGAAGACCTGGTCGTGGCTGCGGATGAAGCCGTCCCAGAGACGCAGGCCGTAGCCGGTCTCCGACGGGCTGACGCCGTCCGCGGCGATGTTGAGCACCTCGTGGCTGGTCATGATGACCGGCACGTCGGGATGCTGCTTCAGCACCGAGTCGGCCCAGGCGAGGGTCTCGTCGGAGGCGCGCCAGCTCAGCTGCAGCAGCATGAAGGTCTGGCCCTGCGCCTCGAACAGGCTGTAGCGGTTGAGGCCGGTGCTGTCGGCGCCGCCGAAGGCGTCCTGCTCCGCTGCGCGCGAGACCGGGAAGTGCTGCAGATAGGGCTCCCTCGCGAGGTCGTAGCTCGTGTCCATCTTGTTGTCGGAGCTGTCGAGCACGTCGTGGTTTCCGGGCTGGATCGAGTACGGGATCTTCGCGTCCTCGAGCACCGTCATGGCGCGATCGGCGGCATCCCACTCGCCCGACTGGCCGACCTGGTCGACGACGTCGCCGAGGTGCGCGACGAAGGGGATGTTGAGCTCGTCGGCGTGGTCGGCGATCCACTGCGTCTGGGTCTGGAAGGGATCCTTGCCGTAGCGCGGCACGAACTCGGAGGCCGAGTAGCGCGAGTAGAACTGGGTGTCGGGCAGCACGGCGAGCGTGAAGCGCGAGCCCTGGTCGGCAGCGGCCGCACGAGGCGCGGCGGGCGCCGTGGCCGCGCTCGCGCTGTCGACCGCGGGAGCGGCGGCGAGAGAGGCGACGACGCCGGCGGCGGCGAGTGCGGCGACGGCGCCCAGGGCGCGTCGGGTCGGGGCCGCGGAGTGCGGCGACGTGGCGTGCCCGCGGGCACGGAACGGTGAACGGATCACGGGGGTCCTCGTGGTCTCGATGGTGGTGGTGTGCGCCGCGATCGCGGAGCGTGACAACGCTGTCATCGGGCTGTGAACCGGCTATGTCCTCCGGGTGACCGACAGTCGTAGTCGACGGCGTGGTCGGCGTCGGAGCATCGGCTAGGCTGATCAGTCGCACCCCGGGTTCCGGGTGCGTCATCTGAATAGCGGGAGGCCCTCTCATGGACATCGACCTCGGAGTGCTGCGGCTCATGGAACGCGAGCGGGAGATCCCGTTCGACGAGCTGGTGCAGATCATCGAGCAGGCGATCCTCACGGCCTACCTCAAGCACGTCGACCAGGGCCCCGACTTCCGCGCCCGCGTCGAGCTCGACCGCAAGAGCGGCCACGTCAAGGTCTTCGTGCCCGAGCTCGATGACGACGGCGAGCAGATCGGCGAGGCCGTCGACGAGCCCGACGACTTCGGCCGCATCGCCGCCTTCGCCGCCAAGCAGGTCATCAACCAGCGCCTGCGCGACATCGGCGACGACAAGGTGCTCGGCGAGTTCCGCAACAAGGAGGGCGACATCGTCGCCGGCGTGATCCAGCAGGGCCCGAACCCGCGCATGATCCACATCGACCTCGGCACGATCGAGGCGATCCTGCCGCCCGAAGAGCAGGTGCCGGGCGAGGAGTACGTGCACGGCCAGCGCATCCGCGTCTACGTCACGAGCGTCGCCAAGGGCCTCAAGGGGCCCTCGATCACCGTCAGCCGCACCCACCCGGGCCTCGTGCGCAAGCTCTTCGCACTCGAGGTGCCCGAGATCGCCTCGGGCCTGGTCGAGATCGCCTCCCTCGCCCGCGAGGCCGGCCACCGCACGAAGCTCGCCGTGCGCGCGACCGAGCCCGGCATCAACGCCAAGGGCGCCTGCATCGGCGAGCTCGGCCAGCGCGTGCGCGCGGTGACCGCCGAGCTCGGCGCCGAGAAGATCGACATCGTCGACTGGTCGGGCGACCTCGCCACGTTCGTCGCGAGCGCGCTGTCGCCCGCCAAGGTCACGAGCGCCTTCGTCGTCGACGAGTCGCTCAAGGCCGTGCGCGCCCTCGTGCCCGACTACCAGCTCTCGCTCGCGATCGGCAAGGAGGGGCAGAACGCTCGCCTGGCCGCCAAGCTGACCGGCGCGCGCATCGACATCCAGCCCGACTCCGTCATGGAGAGCTGAGCGGCTCAGCCGCGGCCGACACCGCGTCGGCGCGATTCCGGCCCATCGGACGCCCTCTGGCGTGCGGTGGGCCGTTCGCGTCCGTACGCGAGGGCTAAGCCAGGATCGTGGGCTCGTCCCAGGGCGGGCTCGCGAAGCTGCGGCGGTGGGCGAGCAGCGCATCCACCGCCCGCGTCGCGTAGTCGAGGCGCTCCTCGTGACTGCCGCGCAGCAGGATCCACGAGGCGCCGCGGCGGGTGAGCTCGTCGACGAACCAGCCGGTCATGGCGGGCCGGATGTGCTCGCCGTCACGCCAGCCGTCGTCCACGAAGGGCACGTCGACGTGGTCCGTGACCAGGTAGAGGTCACGGCGGGGGAGCGTGGCGCCGCCGGCCGTCGCCGAGGCGATGCTGTGCTCGCCGACGTAGCGCCGCTCCCAGAGGGTCGTCGCGAAGGCGTCGGTATCGGCGATCACGAGAGGCAGAGCCAGGGCGGCCTCCTCCTCGCGCGCGTTCTGCTCGTGGGCGATGAGCGCGAAGTGCTCGGGCCGCCAGACCAGGTCGTCCATGCTCGGCGCCGGTCGGCCCGCGGTCTCGGCCGCGACGCTCGCCTCGGCGTGCAGGAGGTAGGTGAACTCGCGGCCGTACTCGGGCACCGCGGCGAGGCCCGGATGCGGCCAGCGGGGATGATCGCGGTAGTGCGCCGCGAGCGCGTCGGCGAGGGTCGTCGTGCCCGTGGACTCGGCTCCCACCACGATCACGCGCGTCGCGAGACCGCGTCGCGTCGTCTCCGGCAGCAGCTGCCAGTTCGCGAGCAGGTCGCCGCGCACCGCGGTGCCGCTGACGCGCACACCGGAGCGGCGCGCGTCATGCGTGACCGCCCGGGCGCCGAGGCGACGCGCGAGCTCCTCGCCGTAGCCCTCCGAGGTGAAGACGACGTCGAGCGAGCCCATCCCTGCGGCGCGGACGGCCGCCGACATCCGGGCCGACTCCGCGACCCACGCCGCCTCGCTGTCGTAGTCGACGGCGCCGTCGTCCGGCAGTCCGATGATGGTCACCCCGGGCAGCGCCGAGGTGGCCTCGCGCAGCCAGGCGACGCGGTCGTCGAGCGGGATCGACTCGATCGTGCTCGCCAGCACGAGCACCGCCAGCGCATCCACCTCTCCGGCAGCGCGCTCGATGAGCGCGAGGTGGCCGAGATGGGGCGGGTAGAACTTGCCGATCACGAGTCCGGTGGTGGATGCCGTGCCGGTCATGCGGGGATCGCCGCAGGATCGGCGGAGCGTCCGGCGACCGCCTGCTGCCGACGCCAGTCGCGCCGCCAGCCGACGAGGCCGTAGACGCAGAGCGCGAGGAAGCCCGTGTAGAGGATCGCGGTCAGGTAGAGGTGCTTGACGATGTAGAGCGGAACGGAGACGAGGTCGACCGCGATCCAGATCCACCAGTGCTCGAGCACCTTGCGTGCCTGCAGCCAGGTCGCGACGAGCGAGGCGCTGAGCACGAAGGCGTCAGGCCAGGGAACGGCGGAGTCGGTCTCGGTCGCGAGCAGCCAGGCGACCGCGACCGTGCCCAGCGCCGTCGCGACGAGGGCGATCACGACGTCGCGGCGCCCGGCGCGCTGGATCGGCGCGAGCAGGGCATCCGCTCCGCCGCCGCCGCGGCGGCGGCGCGCCCAGACGATCCAGCCGTAGACGCCGAGCACGAAGAACACGGCCTGCAGGCTCGCGTCGGCGTAGAGCCCGGCACCGAAGAACAGCAGCAGGAACGCCAGATTGTTCACGAGCCCCACCGGCCAGTTCCAGATCCACTGCCGGCTCACCGCCCACACGCACAGCGCGCCGGTGACGAAGCCGAAGATCTCGAGCACCGTGACGTGCTCGCCGAGGATCGTGAACAGGGGCAGATTCAGGAGGTCGAGCGCGGCATCCATACGAGCGCTCATTCTGCCGGTCGGCCGGCCCGTCGAGCCACCGCGACACCGCCGCGGAGCGTGATCGTCCGCTCTCGGCGGAGCGTGCCGCGCCGCGCCGGTAGCCTGGCGGACACATGGACACCGTCGAGCACGTTAGACTGACCCCTGTCAGAACCTGCCTGGGTTGCCGGCAGCGTGCTCCCCGAACCTCTCTTCTGAGGTTCGCCGCGCGCGACGGACGGGTCGTGGCCGATGCCGCGACACGACTCCCGGGCCGAGGAGCCTGGGTGCATCCGCATCTCGGGTGCATCGAGACCGCCCTCCACCGCCGGGCCTTCGGGCGCGCGCTGCGTGAGCCCGGTCTCGACACCTCACTGGTTCCGACGACGGCAGAGGATCTCGCCCGATGCGGATCCCAGGACTGAAACGGTCTGAAGAGCATGGACAAGTAATGAGCGGCTCGAGATGAGTTCCGTCATTCGATGACGTCCACCCTGTCCGGGGTGGACCCCCGACAGGAGAATTGTGGCCAACCCACGCGTACACGAGATCGCGAATGAACTCGGGATCGACAGCAAGCTTGCGATGGACAAGCTCAAGGACATGGGCGAGTTCGTCAAGAGTCCTTCGAGCTCCATCGCCCCGCCGGTCGCGCGCCGCCTGAAGGCAGCGCTCGAGGCCGACGGTGTGAAGGTCGAGGCGAAGCCCGCCTCGTCCGCCCCCAAGCCCGGCCCGCGCCCCGCGCCCGCCGCGCCGAAGCCGGCCGCGGCACCTGCCGCCCCGGCCGCCGAGAAGCCCGCAGCCCCGGCTGCCGCTCCGGCCTCCGCCGAGAAGCCGGCCGCCCAGGCGCCGAGCGCCCCCGCGGCGCCCAAGCCCGGCGGCGCCCGTCCGGCTTCGCCCCAGCAGGGTGGCGACGCTGGCAGCGCTCCGCGTCCCGGTGGGGCCCGCCCCGCCGGTGCCCCGCGCCCCGGCAACAACCCCTTCGCCTCGAGCCAGGGGATGGCTCGCCCCGGCGCCCCGCGCCCGGGCAACAACCCCTTCTCGTCGAGCCAGGGCATGCCGCGTCCCGGCGGCGGCGCGGGCATCCCGCGTCCGGCCGCTCCGCGTCCCGGAGCGCCCCGTCCGGGTGCTCCGCGTCCCGGCGCCCCGCGCCCGGGCGCTCCGCGTCCCGGCGGCCCCGGTCGTCCCGGTGCTCCGTTCCAGCAGCGTCCCGGCGGCCCCGGTCGTCCCGGCGGCGCTCCCGGCGGTGCCGGCGGCGGCGGTCCCCGTCCGGGCGGCGGCTTCGCCGGTCGCCCCGGTGGCGGCGGCGGTCGCGGTGGTCGTGGCAACACGGCCGGCGCCTTCGGTCGTGGCGGCGGCAAGAGCCGTGCCCGCAAGTCGAAGCGGACGAAGCGCGCCGAATTCGAGATGCGGGATGCCCCGCAGCTCGGCGGCGTCGCGATCCCTCGCGGCAACGGCGCGGTCCTGCGTCTGCGTCGCGGCGCCTCGATCAGCGACCTCGCGGACAAGATCGAGAACCTGACGAAGATCCCGGTGCAGCCGGGTGCGCTCGTCACGGCGCTGTTCCACCTCGGTGAGATGGCGACCGCGACCGAGTCGCTCGACGAGGCGACCTTCGGCATCCTCGGCGAGGAGCTGGGCTACAAGATCCAGGTCGTCTCGCCCGAGGACGAGGACAAGGAGCTCCTCGAGGCCTTCGACATCGACATCGAGCAGGAGCTCGCCGACGAGGACGACGAGGATCTCGAGATCCGTCCTCCGGTGGTCACCGTCATGGGTCACGTCGACCACGGAAAGACCAAGCTGCTCGACGCGATCCGCCAGGCGAACGTCGTCGCGGGCGAGGCCGGTGGCATCACGCAGCACATCGGCGCCTACCAGGTGTGGACGGAGCACGAGGAGATCGAGCGCGCCATCACCTTCATCGACACCCCGGGTCACGAGGCGTTCACCGCCATGCGCGCCCGTGGTGCGCAGGTGACCGACATCGCGATCCTCGTGGTCGCGGCCGACGACGGCATCATGCCGCAGACGGTGGAGGCGCTGAACCACGCCCAGGCGGCGAACGTGCCGATCGTGGTCGCGGTCAACAAGATCGACAAGGAGGGGGCCAACCCCGCCAAGGTGCGCCAGCAGCTCACCGAGTTCGGTCTCGTGGCCGAGGAGTACGGCGGCGACACGATGTTCGTCGACGTCTCGGCGATCCAGAAGAAGGGCATCACCGAGCTCCTGGATGCGGTCCTGCTGACCGCCGACGCCGGTCTCGACCTGCGCGCGAACCCGAACAAGGACGCCCGCGGTGTCGCCATCGAGGCGAAGCTCGACAAGGGACGCGGCGCCGTGGCGACCGTGCTCATCCAGTCGGGAACGCTGCGCGTCGGCGACGCGATCGTCGCGGGAACGGCCTACGGCCGCGTCCGCGCGATGCACGACGAGAACGGCGACGCGGTCGAGGAGGCCTGGCCTTCGCGTCCGGTGCAGGTGCAGGGTCTGTCGACCGTGCCCCGCGCCGGCGACACCTTCCTCGTCACCGAGGAGGACCGCACGGCCCGTCAGATCGCCGAGAAGCGCGAAGCCGCTCAGCGCAACGCCCAGCTGGCCAAGGCCCGCAAGCGCATCTCGCTCGAGGACTTCACCCGCGCTCTCGAAGAGGGCAAGGTCGAGTCGCTCAACCTCATCATCAAGGGTGATGTCTCCGGTGCCGTCGAGGCGCTCGAGGAGGCCCTGCTCAAGATCGAGGTCGACGACAGCGTCCAGCTGCGCATCCTGCACCGCGGTGTCGGTGCCGTCACCGAGTCGGACATCGACCTGGCGACGATCGACAACGCGATCGTCATCGGCTTCAACGTCCGCCCCGACGTCAAGGCCCGCGAGCGCGCTGCGCGCGAGGGCATCGACGTGCGCTTCTACTCGGTCATCTACTCCGCGCTCGACGACATCGAGTCGTCGCTCAAGGGCATGCTCAAGCCGGAGTACGAAGAGGTCCAGTCGGGTGTCGCCGAGATCCGCGAGGTGTTCCGCTCCTCGAAGTTCGGCAACATCGCCGGTGTGCTCGTCCGCTCGGGCACCATCACCCGCAACGCGAAGGCGCGGGTCATCCGCGACGGCGTCGTGGTGGGCGACAACCTCGCGATCGAGTCGCTGCGTCGTTTCAAGGACGACGTCACCGAGGTCAAGACGGACTTCGAGGCCGGTATCGGGCTCGGCAAGTTCAACGACATCCAGATCGGCGACGAGATCGAGACCATCGAGATGAAGGAGAAGCCGCGGGCGTAAGCCTCCGGCTCACCGGGCCCCGCACTCGCTCGCGCGAGGGCGGGGCCCTTCCCGACTTGCCCCGGCCGCGCCCCGCGCGGCACGATCGGGGAACCGACAGAGAGTTGTGACTCATGGGTGAGAACCCCCGCGCGGCGAAGCTCGCCGACCGCATCAAGGAGATCGTCGCCAAGCGCCTCGAGAAGGGGCTGCGCGACCCGCGTCTCGGCTTCGTGACCATCACCGATGTGCGCGTCACGGGCGACCTGCAGCACGCGTCGATCTTCTACACCGTCTACGGCACCGACGAGGAGCGCACCGACTCGGCTGCCGCTCTGAAGGCGGCGACCGGGATGCTGCGCACCGAGGTCGGCCGCAACATCACGGCCCGCCTGACGCCGAGCCTCGAGTTCATCGCCGACGCGATCCCCGAGAACGCCGACCGCATCTCGTCGCTGCTGCGCGAGGCCGCCCAGCGCGACTCGGATTCGGCGGCGCTCGCCTCGGGCGCCCACTACGCCGGCGAAGAGGACCCCTACGTGAAGCCGCGCGAGCTCGACGACGAGGACGACGAGGACTGATGCCCGCCGAGCCCCGCTCGCGTCCGGTCTGGACGCGAGCGGGGCTCGGGGTTAGCGTGGCCGCATGAGCGGGCTCATCGTGGAGCAGATCGTCAGCGCCGACGGCAAGGCGGTGGATGACGAGGGGGGCATGTCCTTCATGGGCGTCGCCGACCCGAGCGAGGTCGACACGGATCAGCTGATCATGCTGGAGCGCGTCGACGCGATCCTGATGGGCCGCCGCACCTACGAGATGTTCGCCGGGTTCTGGCCGAATGAGACCGTCGAGAGCCAGCCGGCCGCCGGGCCCATGAACTCGCTGCCGAAGCACGTCGTCAGCTCGACGCTCACGGCGGCGCCCTGGGGGAGCCACGCACCCGCCCAGGTGGAGACCGGCGACGGCGTCGAGATCGCCCGCCGGCTGCTCGATCAGTACAGCGGCGCCGTGATCGTGTGGGGGAGTCTCACGCTGACCGACTCGCTCTTCCGCGCCGATCTGGTCGACACTGTGCGGTTCCGCACCCTGCCCGTCGTCATCGGCGGCGGGCGCCCCGTCACGCCGCCCGGTCTCGCGATGCTGCCGCTCACGCATGTGTCGACGCGCGCGTATCCGGCCGGTCAGATCACAACCGAGTACCGCGTCCGCCGCGTCTGACGACGCTCGACCGCCGCCCGGTCTACCGTCTCGGGGCGCCGACTACTTGAGCAGCCGCGAGAGCACCCGGTCGGCGAGCGGCTTGCCGCCGGTCTGGCAGGTGGGGCAGTACTGGAACGTCGAGTCGCTGTAGATCACCTGGCGCACGGTGTCGCCGCAGACGGGGCAGGGCTCGCCGGTGCGGCCGTGCACCTGCATCCCGCTGCGCTTCTCCGACTTCAGCTCGGAGGCGGCGAGGCCGTCGGCCCGCTCGAGCGCGTCGTTCAGCGTCGAGCGGAGCGCCGCGAAGAGCACCTGCACCTTCTCGGCGGGCATGCTCGCCGGCGCGAAGGGCGACATCCGGGCGGTGTGCAGGATCTCATCGGAGTAGGCGTTGCCGATGCCCGCGAACACCGACTGGTTGCGCAGCACGCCCTTGATCTGCTCGCGACCGCGCGTCGCGAGGATCGCGGCGAAGCGCTCCTCGTCGAAGTCGTCGGCCATCGGATCCGGCCCCAGCCGCGCGATGCCGGGAACCTCCTCGGGCGAGCGCACGACGTGGATCGCAAGGCTCTTCTTGGTGCCGGCCTCGGTCACGTCGAAGCCGCTGCCGTCGTCGAGCACGAGTCGTGCGGCGATGGGGGAGCGCCCCGGCTTCGTCACCGGCTTGGGGACGTCCGCTCGCCACCGGATCCAGCCCGCGCGGGCCAGGTGCAGGATCAGGTGGAGCGGCGCGCCGGCACTGCTGTCCGCCTTGTCCTCGGTGCCGCCGGCGGGATGCTCGAGCACGAGATCGAGGAACTTGCCGTGGCGGTCGACCCGCGTGACCTGCCGCCCGCTCAGCGCCTCGACGGGCGGATCGAAGGTCTTGAGCGCCGGAAACGCGAGCACGCTCATCCGCTCGACCGTGCGCCCGCCCATCCGCCGACCGAGGTCGGTCGCGAGCGCGTGCACCTCCGGCAGCTCGGGCATGCGCCCATCCTGCCTCCCACCGCCGACAGAGTCACGGGTGGGCGAGCGCGCCGTCCACTCAATCGGGCAGCGTCCAGCCCGTCTCGGCAGAGCCGGAGATGAGCCGGTCGGCCGCGAGCCCGCGGATCGCGCGCTCCAGCTGCGCAGCATGCGGCCAGATCGCTCGCAGCGCGGCATCCGGCACCGGGATGTCGGCCCCGCGCAGCTCGCGCAGCACCAGGCCGCGCACCTGACGGTCGGAGCCTTCGTACTTCTTCTGCCGCGGCGGACGCGGGGCATCAGGCTCGGGCTCGGGGTAGCCGGCGGCGCGCCAGCCGCAGGCCGCGGCGATCGGGCACAGCTCGCAGCGAGGCGCGCGGGCGGTGCAGACGATCGCGCCGAGCTCCATCGTGCCGGCGTTCACGAGCACGCTGAGCTCGCGATCCTCCGGCAGCAGCTCCTCCATCTCGGCGAGGTCGCGCTTCGTCGAGGGCGGACCGGGCAGCGCGACACCGCGAACGGCCCGAGCCAGCACGCGGCGCACGTTCGTGTCGACGACGGGATGCCGGTGACCGTAGGCGAAGACGGCGACGGCCCGAGCTGTGTACGGGCCGATGCCGGGCAGGGCGAGCAGCTCATCCACATCGGCGGGCACGACCCCGCCGTGCCGCTCGGTGATCGCGACGGCTGCGCCGTGTAGCGCGAGGGCGCGGCGCGGGTAGCCGAGACGATCCCAGGCGCGGATCGCCTCGGAGGCGGGCGCGGCGGCGAGGTCGGCCGGCGTCGGCCAGCGCACCAGCCATTCCTCCAGCCGCGGGATCACGCGGATCACCGGCGTCTGCTGGAGCATGAACTCGCTCACCAGCGAACCCCACGCCGGGAAGCCGGGCCGCCGCCATGGCAGATCGCGCTTCTCACGGGTGAACCAGTCGGCGATCGTCTGCGCGAGGTCCACCCGTCCAGCGTAGGCGGAGCGCGCATCCACGCCCGACGCCTACGCTGACGGCATGCCCCGCTGGTCACCGAAGCGCCGCGCCGTCCTCGAGGCGCTCGCGGCCGAGATCACCCACCTCTACCCGCACGGACGCATCGCGATAGCGGTCGACGGCCTGGAGGGCGTGGGCCGGGGTGACTTCGCCCGCGACCTGGTCGAGGCGCTGCGCCGCGACGACCGTGCCGCCTTCTCCGCCGACCTCGCCGACTTCGGTCGCTCGCGCGCGGAGATCCTCGAACGCGGCGGCGACGGCGACCCCGCCTGGTATCGCGAGCACCTCGACATCGGGCTGCTGCGCCGCGCGCTGATCGAGCCGTTCCGCCTCGGCGGCAGCACCGGATTCCAGCTCGCCGCCTTCGACCCCGAGCGGGATGCGCCCCGCGAATCCGCCTGGACGACCGCGCCCGCCGACGCCTACCTGGTCGTGCACGGCGACTTCGCCAATGCGCCCGAGCTGCGCGACCTCTGGAGCTGGTCGCTCTGGCTCGAAGCCCCGGTCGAGACCGTCTACGAGCGTCTCGCCGAGCGCACCGGACTGCGCCGCGACCCGGACGCCGAGGAGCACCGCCGTCGGCGCTGGGCGCAGGAGCACTACCGGCGCGAGGCCGACCCGACCGTCCGCGCCGTGGCCCTCATCGACCTCGCCGACCCGGAGCATCCCCGCCGCATCTTCGCCGACAGCTGCTGAGATCGAGTCGTCGGAGGCCTCGCGTCTCAGTGCAGCGGCACGCGCCGCACGACCTCGTCGACGGTGAGGAACCCGCCGCGCTCGACCTCGTGCACCAGCGCGGTCAGGGCCGCGCTGATCGGCGCCTCCCGCCCGTTCTCGCGGGCGGTGCGCACGACCGCGCCGTTGAGCGCGTCGATCTCCGTCGGCTGGCCGCGGCGGATGCTCTGCAGCGTCGATCCCGGGTTCGGCACCTCGCCCATCGTGCGCGCCATCTCGCGGGGGATGAGCCCGCCGACGGCCAGCGGAGCGGCCGCCAGCAGGGAGAGCCGCGCATCCGTGAGCCCGCGCAGCGGAGCGAAGCGCACTCCGATCGCGTGGGCGAGGCGCACGGTCTCGCGCATGCTGGCGGTGAGGATGCGGCGCAGCCGCGGCTCGGCGACGACCTGCTGCACGCTGAGCCCGGTGATCGCCGGCAGCGCGTTGACGTGGTTGATGACGAGCTTCGTCCACTGGGCGCCGCGCAGATCGGCGACGGTCTCGATCGGCATGACCGCGCCGAGCAGCTCGGCAGCGAAGATCAGGGGCGTCGGGTCCACGCCCGGTTCCCGCCCGAGCACGGTCGGCAGCGCGGCCGTGACGGTGACCTCGCCCGGGGTGAGGAACGACGCCGCGATGAGCGAGAGCGCGCCGATCGCGGCGGTCTGCGGCGCCGCGGAGCGCGCGACCCGGATGCCGTCCAGCCCGTTCTGCACGACGACCAGGGGCAGGTCGTCGACGAGCGCGTCGGCGTTCTGCCGCAGCGCGGTCTCGGCGTCGGCGGCCTTCGTCGTCGCGACCACGAGATCGAAGCGGCCGCGCAGCCGCTCGCCCGCCTCGGGCCGGGCGAGGTGCTCGCCCCAGCCGCCGCGCAGCCGGAGCCCGTGGCCGGCGATTACGGCGAGGTGCTCTCCGCGTGCCGTCACGGCGACCTCGTGTCCGCCGCGGTCGAGCAGGGCGGCGATCGTGCCGCCGATCGCTCCGGCTCCGATGACCCCGATGCGCATCCTCCGAGCCTAGGGCGGATGAGTCTGCCGGGGCGCGCGTCGCGCCCCGGCAGTCGCTCGGCCGTCCACTGCTAGCTTGAGCGGCGTGCAGCACGAGAACCCGGCCGAGGCGCCCCCGACTGAGGCGTCGCTGAACGAGGGGAGGGTCGAGCGCCCGAAGCCGGCCAGCGGCATCCTGCTCGTCGACAAGCCCCTCGGGGTCACGAGTCACGACGTCGTGCGGATCGTGCGCCGCACCGCCGGAACTCGCAAGGTCGGGCATGCCGGCACCCTCGACCCGCTCGCGACCGGCCTCATGCTCATCGGCATCGAGAGCTCGACGCGGCTGCTCACCTACCTGGTCGGGCTCGACAAGGAGTACACCGCGACCATCCGCCTCGGCCGGTCGACGACGACCGATGACGCCGAGGGCGAGTCGACCGGGGGCGCCGACGCCTCGGGTCTCGACCCCGACGACGTGGACGCGGCGATCGGCGGGCTGACGGGCCTCATCCGCCAGCGTCCCTCCGACTACAGCGCCATCAAGGTGCAGGGGCGGCGGGCCTACGACCTCGCGCGGCAGGGCGAGAAGGTCGAGCTCGCCGAGCGCGAGGTGACGGTGGCGACCTTCGAGGTGCTCGATCGCCGGGTCGACGGCGAGCACCTGGATCTCGACGTGCGCGTCGAGGTGTCGTCGGGCACCTACGTGCGAGCACTCGCTCGCGACCTCGGCACGACGCTGGGGGTCGGCGGGCACCTGACCGCACTGCGGCGCACCCGCGTCGGCCCCTTCGGCCTCGACGCCGCCGCACCGCCGGACGAGAGCTTGCTCGAGGGGATGCGCACTCCGGCGTCGGTGGCCGCGGCGCTGTTCCCCACGGTGCAGCTCGACGCCGAGCAGCTCACCGAGCTCGTGCACGGGCGTCGGCCGTCGCTGGTCGCTCCGGAGCACGAGCTCGCCGTCAGCGAGATCGTCGCAGCTCTCACCCCCGACGAGCGCCTGGCCGGTCTCGTGGCGCTGCGCCGCGGGGTCGCCCGGGTGCTCGTGAACTTCCCGACCGCCGAGGTGCTGTCGTGATCCTGTGGCTGACCATCGCGGCGCTCGTCATCGCGGTCGCGGCGGGTCTGCTGAACGTCGTGCTCGGCCTCCTCGGCCGCAAACCGAACGACCTCGGCCTCGGGGCGCTCGCGCTGGTCGAGCTCGTCCTGGTCGTGCAGGTCGTCGTCGCGATCGTGGCGCCGCTCGTCGGCAACCCGCCGAGCGGCAACCCGGTGGAGTTCTGGGCCTACCTGATCGCCGCCGCGGTCATCCCCGTGCTCGCCGCCTTCTGGGCGCTGGGGGAGCGCAATCGGTGGAGCACGGTCGTGCTCGGCATCGCGGCGCTGGCCGTCGCGGTCATGATCTGGCGGATGCACATCATCTGGACCGTGCAACTCGCTTGACGCCGCTGCGGCGGCGCGCGTGCGGCTCAGCGCTGTTCGCGGACGGGACGGCGGCGTGCGCGTGCGGGCCAGCGGCGACCCCCTGCCGCTCCACTACTCTGTATCGGTGCCAGAAGCTCGTTCCTCTCTCGCCACCGGGCTCGGCCGGGTGCTCGTGATCGTCTACGCGATCCTCGCCCTCGCGGCCGCCGGCCGCAGCGTCTCGCAGATCATCACGCGGTTCGACGAGGCCCCCATCGCCTTCACGCTCTCGGCGCTCGCGGCGGCCGTGTACATCGTGGCGACGATCGCACTCGTGGCGAAGGGACCGGTCTGGAATCGCGTAGCCTGGATCGCCATCGGCTTCGAGCTCGCGGGCGTCATCGTGATCGGGGCGATCAGCCTGCTCGCGCCGCAGTTGCTCGGCCTGCCCGACACGAACCCGTTCGGTCGCTACTCGACCGTGTGGAGCGACTTCGGCGCCGGATACCTCTGCATCCCGCTCGTGCTCCCCGTGCTCGGCCTGCTCTGGCTGCGCAGTCGGCGCGCCGCCGGCCGTGACGGGGCCGCCACGTCGTCGTCGGAGGTGAACGCGTGAGCACGTTCCACGGCATCGGCGAGATCCCCGCCGATCTGCCGGCGTCGGCCGTCACCATCGGCAAGTTCGACGGCGTGCACCTCGGCCACCAGGCGGTCATCGCCCGACTGCGCGAGGAGGCGCAGCAGCGCGGGCTCGTGCCCACGGTGATCACCTTCGACCGCAACCCGCTGGCTCTGCTCGACCCCGCATCCTGCCCGCCGTCGATCGTCGGCCGCGGTCAGGAGATGCAGCTGCTGCACGACGCGGGCGCCGAGCAGGTCATCGAGCTGGTCTTCGACGAGCAGCTGCGCTCGCTCGACCCCGAGCGCTTCGTGCGCGAGCTCCTGGTCGATGCGGCGCACGCCCGCCTCGTGCTGGTCGGGCGCGACTTCCGCTTCGGTGCGCGCGGCGCCGGCGACGTGGATGCGCTGCGCACCTGGGGCGCCGAGCTCGGATTCGAAGTCGTGGTCGTCGACGACGTCGCCGCCGACGGCCGGCGCATCTCGTCGACCGAGCTGCGCACGCTGCTCGAGGAGGGAGGCGTCGCGGAGGCCGCGAAGCTGCTCGGGCGACTGCACGCCGTGCGCGGCGGCGTCGTGCACGGCGAGGCGCGCGGACGCGACCTCGGCTACCGCACGGCGAACCTCGCACCCGACTCCGAGGGGATGATGCCCGCCGACGGCGTCTACGCGGCGTGGGCCTCGGTCGACGGCCGGCGCGTCGGCGCTGCCGTGTCGATCGGAGTGAATCCGACCTTCGGCGAGGGGATCGAGCGCCGGCTCGAGGCGCATCTGCTCGACGAGGCGCTCGACCTCTACGACCGTGAGCTCGAGATCGCCTTCGTCGAGTACATCCGCCCCATGCGCAAGTTCCCCGACGCCGACACGCTCGTCGCGCAGATGCACGCGGACGAGCTGCGCATCCGCGAGGTCCTGGGGTACCCGCTCCCCGCCGACGCGAACTCGTGAGCGCGGCGCTCTCGTCCAGCCGTGTGCGGCTGGCGGTGGTCATCGTGGGCATCGTGCTGCTCGCGTTCTCGTTGCGCACGGCGGTCGCGTCGGTGTCGCCGATCGTCGACGCCATCGACTCCGACATCGGCTTCCCGCATCCGGTCGTCTCGATCATGGGCGCACTGCCGCCGCTCGCCTTCGCTCTCGGCGGTGTGCTGACGCCGCTCATCGTGCGTCGGCTCGGACTCGAGACGGCCACGGTCGTGTCGATCATCGTCATGGCCGCGGGGCACGTGCTGCGTGCGGCGGCGCCGGATGCGGTCGTGCTGGTGGCGGGCTCGGCGATCGCGCTGCTCGGAACCGGTTTCGGCAACGTGCTCATGCCGCCGATCGTGAAGCGCTGGTTCCCGAAGCGGATCGGGTTGCTCACGGCGATCTACTCGACCGTGATCGCCGCGTCGACCGCGGTCTCGGCCGCCCTCTCGGTGCCGGTGACCGATGCGCTCGGCTGGCGGGTCTCGCTCGCCCAGTGGGCGATCACGGCCGGCATCGCGCTGGCGCCGTGGATCGTCGTGCTCGCGCAGCGCCGAGCCAGCGGTCAGCCGGCCGAGCCGCGTGATGCCGCCGAGCGCGACGCCGAGGAGCTGGAGCCTGCGCCGCGCCGCGTCTGGCGTTCGCCGACGGCCATCGCGATCGCGCTCGTCTTCGGCACCTCGAGCGTCACGGTCTACACCGCGTTCAGCTGGATGCCCGCGATCCTGACCGAGCGCGCGCACGTCGACAACGGCACCGCCGCGGCGATGCTCGCGGCCTTCAGCGGCATCGTGGCGCCGCTGTCGGCGGCGCTGCCGCTGATCGCCTCGCGGCTGCGCAACGTCGCGCCGCTCGTGTTCGGCGACGCCGCCCTGCTGCTGATCGGCAGTCTCGGGCTGCTGCTGTCGCCCGCGAACGGCACCTGGGCGTGGGTGCTCGTGTACGGGCTCGGCCCGTCGCTGTTCCCGCTCGCGCTCTACCTGATCACGGCGCGCACCCGAAGCCACCGCGGCTCGGTCGCGCTGAGCGGCTTCGTGCAGACCTTCGGCTACGTCGTTGCCGCGCTCGGCCCGATCGTCGTCGGCTCGCTGTTCGATGCGACCGGATCCTGGTTCGCGGGCAGCGTCGCGATGGTCGTCATGGCGCTGCCGGCGATCCCCGCGGGCATCATCCTGCTGCGCTCGCGCTACGTCGAGGACGAGCTGGCTCGCTGATCCCGCCGCGGATGCGGATGCGTGCGGCGATCAGCCGCCGACGCGGTCGGCCCGGTGCACGAGGGCGCCGGCGCCGATCAGCGGCCCGTCGTGGGAGAGACCCGAGGGCACGATCTTCACCTTGGTGACGAAGCCGAACTCGCGGCGCTCGGCGACTGCCTCGCGGGCGGCCTCGAACAGGCGCGGCGACGAGTGCGAGAAGCCGCCGCCGATCGCGACGATCTCGAGGTCGACGAGCGAGGTGGCCGAGGCGACGACCTGGCCGATGGCGCGTCCCGACCGCTCGATGGCCGCGATCGCGACGGGATCGCCCGCGCGATGCGCGGCGGCGAGCTCCTCGCCGGTCGAGCCGGTGAAGCCCTGGGTTCGCGCCCAGGCGACCGTGCGGGGACCCGAGGCGACGGCCTCGAGGCAGCCGCGGCCGCCGCAGGGGCAGGCGTCGTCGAAGCCGCCGGCTTCGATGTGACCGATGTGCCCGGCGTTGCCGGTGGGTCCGGCGACCGTGCGGCCGCCGAGCACGAGGCCGCCGCCGACTCCGGTCGACACGATCATGCCCATGACGTTGTCGTAGCCCTGCGCTGCGCCGACCCAGTGCTCGGCGAGGGTGATGCAGATGCCGTCCATCTGCAGGGTGACGGGCACGTCGGGCAGTTCGCGCTGCACGAGGTCGCGCAGCGCGAAGTCGCGCCAGGCCGGCACGTTGAGCGGCGAGACGAGCCCCTCGGCCAGGGTGATGGGGCCGGCCGACCCGATCCCGACTCCGAGCAGCTCGTGCTCGGGAGCCAGCGCGGCATGAGCCTCGCGCACGACGTCGAGCACGGCGCGCTGCAGGGTCGCGCTGTCGCTCGAGCCGCCGCTCGGTCGGCGGAAGCGGGTACCCGGGATCACGACGCCGTCGGCGCTGACGAGCGCGGCCTCGACTTTGGTTCCGCCGAAGTCCAGGGCGAGAGCGACGGAGCTCACGAGGCACCTCCTCCGCCGAGCTGCTGCCCGGCGACGAATACGGTCGCGTAGTACGCGACGACGATGACGACCAGTCCGATGACCGGCCCGAACCAGGCCCAGCGGCGCCGGAGCGCCCGGACGAGGAACACGGCCAGACCAGCGGCGAAGCCGAAGATGATGACGCCGGCGCCGATCGCGGTGGCCGTCGACAGCGCGCCGACGTCGCATCCGCTCGTGCTCGAGCAGGCCTCGCGCAGTCCGACGTCGCCGATGATCGCCGTGCAGACGCCGCCGAGCACGAGTCCGAAGGCGAGGACGGCGAAGCCGACCACGAGATCGACGACGACGAGGGCGCGATTGCGCGGTGCGCGCGGCGTCGTGGGCATGAGCGCCAGCGTAGCGGGGTCGAGGCCCCCTCGCGTGACAGCGCTGTCGGAGTGCCGTCGGATGACGGTCGGCCGACCTACACTGGCGCCATGTCGGCCGCCGCCGCGCACGTCGTGCGCACGATCGACCTCCCGCCCGGGATCGTGTGGGAGGCGCTGGTCGATCCCGTGCTCGTGGAGGGCTGGCTGCACCCCTCGCTGACGCTGCTCGGCGATGGCGCGCTCCTCGTCGCCGAGGAGCCCGAGGTGCTGCTCGAGGTGGATCACGCGGAGTTCGGCCAGGTGCGCATCCTGCTCGACCCGGTCGCCGGCGGCACCCGCGGCACGGCGACGGTCGTGACGGTCGAGCTGCCCGCGCTCGGCGATCTGCGGTTCAGCCCGCCGATCGCCGCCGGCTGGAGCGTGCGACTGCACCAGCTCGCCGATCTGCTGCGCGGCCACCCGGTCGACTGGGACCACTGGGAGCGCGACCGAGGCTCCGAGTACCGCGAGCAGCTCGAGCTCGCCCAGCAGCGGCTCGCGCACTGACGTCAGGGCGGCTCGGATCCGCCGCGCGGCCGGGCGGGCCGTCGCTCAGCGCGCGTCGGAGGCCGGCGTGATCTCGTCCACGTAGCGATGAGCTGCCGCGATCGTGGCGCTCCATCGCACATCGTCGACCTCGGAAGGGATCCGCACCCACTCGCGACGCGGCCGGCCGGCCATCGTCATCCGCTCGCCGACGCCGGCGGCCTCGAGCGCGTCGACCTCCGACTCGGGGAGCTTCGCCATCATGCCGCCCTGGTAGAGCGCGACGGCGAAGACCTTGCCGCGCACCCGCAGTCCGATCGACCCGAACATCCGGCCCCAGTCGACGTCGTCGTGCTCGAGCAGCTCGGCCGCGAGTCGCGCGAGCCGGTCGTGGTCGGGATTGATCGCCACCATGCGCGCAAGCTACCGCGCCGCCACGTTCAGGTCGAGAGCGATCCGGATGCCGGCTGAGCGTCCGCGCAACGTCGGCGACCGGGTGCGACGGCCGCGCCTAGCGTCGGCGGCATGCGGATGCTCGTGACCGGCGCGACCGGGTACCTCGGCGGACGACTCGCTCCACGTCTGGCCGACGCCGGACACGACGTGCGGGTGATCGCCCGCGATGCGGAGCGACTGCGCCACCTGCCCTGGTCGGATCGCGTCGAGATCGTCGAGGGCGACCTCTCTGACGCCGACGCGGTGGGCGCCGCCGTCCAGGGCGTCGACGTCGTCTACTACCTCGTGCACTCGCTGTCGGCGGATGCGCGCTTCGAGCAGCAGGAGTCGGCGATGGCGCGCACGGTCGCCGCGGCCGCCCGCGACGCCGGCGTGCAGCGGATTGTGTACCTCGGCGGGCTGCACCCCGACGGTCCGGCCGAGGAGCTGTCGCCGCACCTGCGCTCGCGCGCCGCGGTCGGCGACATCCTGCTCGCCTCCGGCGTGCCGACGGCCGCGCTGCAGGCCGGGGTCGTGATCGGCTCGGGCTCCGCGTCGTTCGAGATGATCCGCCACCTGACCGATGTGCTGCCCTACATGCCCGCGCCGCGCTGGGTGCGCAATCGCGTGCAGCCGATCGCCGTGCGCGACGTGCTCTACTACCTCATCGCCGCGGCGGGACTGCCGCCCGAGGTCAATCGCACCTTCGACATCGGCGGTCCGGATGCGTTCCGCTACGGCCAGCTGATGAACGGCTACGCGCTCGAAGCGGGGCTGCGCCAGCGGCCGATCGCCACGCTCCCGGTGCTGACCCCGTGGCTCGCGTCGCAGTGGGTCAACCTCGTGACGCCGATCCCGCGCTCGCTCGCCGTGCCGATCATCTCCTCGCTGCAGCACGACGCGGTCGTGCGCGAGCACGACATCCGCGACTGGATCCCCGACCCGCCCGGCGGGCTCACCGGCTACCGCAAGGCCGTGCGGCTCGCTCTCAAGCGGGTACGAGACGGCCAGGTGGAGACGAGCTGGCAGGATTCGCCGGTCTCGGGCGCGCCCAGCGACCCGCTGCCGAGCGACCCGGACTGGGCCGGCAACACGGTCTTCCTCGACGAGCGCGAGCGGCCGTCGTCGGCGCCGCCCGAGCGGGTCTGGCGCGTGATCGAGGCCGTCGGCGGCGACAACGGCTGGTACTCGCTGCCCTTCGCCTGGACGCTGCGCGGGTGGATGGACAAGGTCGTCGGCGGCGTCGGCCTGCGTCGTGGCCGCCGTGACCCGAACCGGCTCGCCCCGGGCGACGCCCTCGACTGGTGGCGTGTCGAGAAGCTCGAACGCGGTCGCTTCCTGCGGCTGCGCGCCGAGATGCGGGTGCCGGGGCGCGCGTGGCTGGAGCTCTCGGTCGAGCCGGGGGAGGGCGGCGGTGCTGAGGGCGGAGGCTCGGTGTATCGGCAGCGGGCCGTGTTCTTCCCGAAGGGACTCGCCGGCCGGGCCTACTGGCTGGCGATCCTGCCCTTCCACGGGGTGATCTTCGCGAGCATGGCCCAGCGGATCACGGCCGAGGCCGAGCAGGACCGGCCGGCGGCGCCGCGCCCTGACGCGGTGCGAGCGACCGAGCCGGCCTCCGGCGCCCACGGTGCTGGACAGCGCGCCGCGCGGGCGAGAGCCGCCGGCGGCGTCAGAGTTCGTCGATGAGCCGGCGGAACACCCGGATGCCGTCGAGCCAGGTCGCTACCGACACGTTCTCGTCGATCGCGTGCAGGGCCGCGCGCTGGGCGGCCGAGATCGCGAAGGGCGAGAAGCGGTAGACCGCGGGGGAGAGGTGCGCGAGGTGGCGGCTGTCGCTCGCGCCGAGCATGACGTAGGGCGTCGGCACGACAGCCGGATGCACGCCCGTGATGGCGCGCCCGAGCCGTTCCCAGATCGCGCCGGAGGTCGGCGAGACCGGTGACGGCTCGGAGGCCTCGACCGTCGTGACGCGCACCTTCGGGTCATCGATGGCGCGCACGATCCGCTGCCGCTCCGCCTCGACCGACGAGCCCACGGCGACGCGGACGTTGACGGTCGCCGTGGCCCGCTCAGCCAGCACGTTCGGCGCCGCGCTGCCGCGCAGCTCGGTCACCGCGCGCGTCGTGCGCACCAGCGCCGCCGTCTCCGGCCCGAGCCGCACGAAGACGCGGGCGAGCAGGCCGCGCAGCGAGCGCGCGCGCGCGAACAGCCGCCCGCGCGGCCCTGCGGCGTGCGGCGCGACCACCTCGAGCATCCGGATGACCGGCTCCGGCACCTCGGCCGGCGCGGGGCGGCGACGCAGGCGGGCGATCGCGCCCGCGAGACGGTCGACGGCGGTCGTCGCCGGGGGAGTCGAGGCGTGCCCGCCCTGCTGTTCGACCCGCAGCTCGAAGTTCGCGATGCCCTTCTCGGTGACTCCGATCATGGCGAGCGGGGCATCCACCCCCGGCAGCACTCCGGTGACGATCGCGCCGCCCTCGTCGAGCACGAAGGCCGGCTTCACGCCGCGCTGCTCGAACAGACGGGCCACGGACTGTGCACCGGTGCCGAAGCGCTCCTCGTCGTGGCCCAGCAGCAGCCAGATGTCGTGCTGCGGCACGACCCCCTCGGCCAGCGCCTGCTCGACCGCCTCGAGCAGGGCCACCAGCATCCCCTTGTCGTCGATCGCGCCGCGAGCCCAGATGCGCTGCTCGCCGTCGACCTCGACCAGCTCGGCGGCGAAGGGAGGATGCGTCCAGCCCCCGTCGTCGGCCGGTACGACGTCCTGATGCGCCATCAGCACGGTCGGCTGCTCGGACGAGCGACCCCGCCAGCGGAACAGCAGGGTGTGCTCCGCCACGAGCTCGCGCTCGAGCTCGGCGTGCACGCGCGGGTAGAGGCGCTCGAGCGCGGCGCGGAACAGCGCGAGCTGCTCGGCCCGTCCGTCGTCGGCGTGCTCGATCGAGATGGTCGGGATGCGCAGCAGCTCGCGGAACCGCTCGACGCTCTCGGGATGCGGCATCCCCCGAGCGTATCCCCGTGGCCTGACGCCCCGGGGGAGCGCCCTAGGCTGGACGCGATGCCCACCCGATCCGCACCCGACCGTCCCGGCGCCCGCTATCCCGACGCCCCGTGGCGCCGTTTCGCGCTCGCCCCCGGCATCATCTCCGCGCTCGTGCTCATCGCCGGCTCGCTGCTGGTCGGCACCGACGGCTTCACCTGGATCCGCTACGCCGCCGCGATCCTCGCCCTCATCGTCGGCTGGTTCGCGCTGCAGGCGAAGCACTGGTGGTGGATCCCCGTCATGCTCGCGGTCGCGGTGATCTGGAACCCGGTCTACCCCTTCGACTTCTCCGGCCAGCTCTGGATGGGCGCGCAGTACCTCGCCGCGATCGTCTTCATCGCCGCCGGGCTCACGATCCGGGTGCGCAACACCGAGGACCGCAACGCCGCGCGCGGCCGCAAATAGGCCTGAGCACTCCTCTGGGGTAGACTGACTGCGCCTCGCACCACCGGCTCTTCGACGCCGGGTCTGGCGCGGGCAGATCGTGGATCACCCGGTCCGCCGCACTCCGCCACCACCGTCGGCCGAGCGCATCCGGCCCGTGTCGCCCGCGATCGCACAGCGATTCCGATCCGCCAGAGGGTGGATGCGAGACGTTCGAGGAGAACGATGGCCCAATCAGGGCAGAAGCAGTCGCCGCGCACCTCCGGGCGCCGTGGCGGTCAGCAGCAGCGACGCCGCGCGCACGCGGACGAGGCGGGTCTCATCCCGGTGCTCGCCCGCACCGTGCGCGCGATCGAGAACGCCGCCGAGCGCGGCAAGGTCAACGCCGGCGGACGCACCCGCTACCGCGTGGTGGCCGTGCTGGTGCGCGAGGAGCGCGCCCGCATCAAGGCCGACACCGCGATCAGCGAGGGCGAGCGCGTCAAGGAGCTCACGCGGCTCGACGGCATCGCGACGATCATGGCGAAGACCGCCTCGCGCGACACCTCGCTCATCGCGCTGCTCACCGATACCGCTCCGCTCAACGCGGCCCAGCAGGAGCTGCGTCGCTCGCTGCTGATCGACGCCGGCACCGAGCTGAGCCCCGACGACCTCATCGTCGTCACCGAGGCTCCGGTCGTCACGATCGAGCAGGAGAAGCAGGTCGTTCCGCAGTCGGTGCGGCAGTACCAGATGTCGAACCCGTTCCTCGCGCCCGACTTCAGTCTCGCGACGCCGAAGCCGCAGATGACCGGCCGCCTCGCGAACTGGGAGCTCATCGACCCGCTGTTCCGCAGCTTCGAGGTCGGCGGCGGGGGAGCGGCGAGCATGTCGCTGCCCGAGGCGCACAGCCTCGCGACGCCCGGCGGCACCGAGCTCATGCGCCACCAGGCACGCTTCATCGAGAGCGCCCGCGACGGCCACCGCACCTACCTGCTCGCCGACGAGCCCGGCCTCGGCAAGACGGCGCAGGCTCTGCTCGCCGCGTCCGTCACCGCCTCCTACCCGCTGCTCGTCGTCGTGCCGAATGTCGTCAAGATGAACTGGGCCCGCGAGGTGCAGAAGTGGACGCCGCAGCGCACCGTCACGGTCGTGCAGGGCGACGGCCAGAACATCGACGCCTTCGCCGACATCGTCGTCGTCAACTACGAGGTGCTCGATCGGCACGTCGCCTGGCTGTCGCGTCGCGGCTTCAAGGGGATGATCGTCGACGAGGCGCACTTCATCAAGAACCGCGACTCGCAGCGCTCGAAGAACGTGCAGGCGCTCTCGGCCAGCATCCGCGCCGCGCAGCCGAAGGCGCTGTTCATCGCGCTCACCGGAACGCCGCTGATCAACCAGATCGAGGACTTCCGCATGATCTGGCAGTACCTGGGCTGGATCGACGAGAAGAAGCCGACGAGCGGGCTCATGAAGAAGCTCGAGGACACCGAGCTCTCGCCCGGCGACCAGGGCTTCTTCTCCGCCGCCCGCGAGGCCGTCGTGGAGATGGGCATCGTGCGGCGCAAGAAGGAGGACGTCGCGGCCGACATCCCCGCGCGTCGCGTCGCCGACATCCCGGTCGAGCTCGACGGCGAGGAGGGCCGCTCGATCCGTGCGGCCGAGCAGGCGCTCGTCGCTCGACTGCTCGCGCGCTTCGACCGCATCCGCCAGGCGAAGCCCGACGCTGACGAGGCCGACCTCATCCGGCTCGTGGCGCACGCCGAGCTCGAGGAGTCGCGCGGAGCGAGCTCGAGCGAGGGCACGGGCGACAACGTCTTCACGATGGTGCGCCGCATCGGCCAGGCCAAGGCGACCCCGGCCGCCGACTACACGGTCAACCTGGCGCGCAACGTCGGCAAGGTCGTCTTCTTCGCCAAGCACATCGATGTGATGGATGCGGCCGAGAAGCACTTCGCGGCCGCGGGCCTGCGCACGATCTCGATCCGCGGCGACCAGACCGCCACGGCGCGTCAGGCGCAGATCGACGCGTTCACGAACGACCCCGACGTCGCGATCGCGGTCTGCTCGCTGACGGCCGCCGGCGTCGGCGTGAACCTGCAGGTCGCCTCCAACGTCGTGCTCGCCGAGCTCAGCTGGACCAGCGCCGAGCAGACCCAGGCGATCGACCGCGTGCACCGCATCGGCCAGTCGCTGCCCGTCACCGCGTGGCGCATCATCGCCGCGCAGACGCTCGACGGCCGCATCGCCGAGCTCATCGACTCGAAGGCGGGCCTCGCCGCCCGCGCGCTCGACGGCGCCGAGATCGACGAGCAGGCCGGCGGCTCGGTGCAGCAGGATGCGCTCGTCGCGCTGCTGACCGACGCGGTCGCCGCGCGCGGCTGAGCCGGGCGCGGCCGAAGCGCCGCACGAGGGGCCGTCACCGCAGGGCGGCGGCCCCTCGGCTGTACCCCGCGGCGCGCTGACGATCACCCCGGAGTCGCGGCGACGCCGCGATCGGGCCCGGTTGCGCATGCGCTCGTGTACCCCGCGCGGGGGTGACCCGAGGTGGGGGGCGCGCGGGGGTTCCCTCATTTCGTAACGTGGTGCCTGCACCAGTCGGGGGACTGGAAGGCGGCGGTGATCTCGTCGAGAAACCGGTGATACGGGGGTTGACCCGGTGTTCCGGGAGCACCGCCGCCAGTGCATCCTCAAAGTCTTTTGGGGGGATGTCGCGGAGGGGGATTCCGCCGACATGGAAGGGGCCGCTCGGGGGAGCGGCCCCTTCGTCATTCCCGGGTGCGCAGTCGGGTCGGGACCGCGCTCGGCTACTCCGTGCGGCCGGCCAGGTAGGCGTTCATGGCGGCCGAGAGCTGCGCATCCACCGGCAGCGCGCGCTCGTCGATCGCCCGCACGGCGGCGGCGTGCCGAACCGAGGACACCATCCACGCCGCGTCGGCCCGCTGCAGGTCGAGGGGGCTGATCGACGCGAAACGGGTCGGGATGCCCTGCCTCGCCGCCCAGCGGAACAGGTCGGCCTGCGTCGTGCCCGGCAGGATGCCGACATCGGTGCGCGGCGTCGCGAGCACGCCGTCGAGGCGCACGACCAGGTTCGCGGTCGGCCCCTCGAGCACGAGCCCGTCGGTCGACACGAACAGCGCATCGTCGGCGCCCCGCCGCACTGCCTCGCGGCGCGCGGCCATGTTGGTGGCGTAGCTCAGCGTCTTCGCGCCGGCGAGCAGCCACGGCGAGGTGCTCGCGACGTCGGAGTGGTAGCCCCGGTCGAGCAACGCGACCCGGATGCCCTCGGTGCGAGCGGCGTGGAAGTCGCCGGAGGGCTCGCCCCAGGCCCATCCCGTCGGCCGGTCGCCGCCGTCGACGCCGCGGCTCAGCACGATCTTGACCCACGACTCCTCGTGGGCGGCGAGGGTATCGGCGACGCGCAGGATCGCCTCCCTCCACCCGTCGAGATCGGGCGCCGGGAGGTCGAGCATCGCCGCTGAGGAGGCGAGTCGGGTCAGGTGCGGACGCAGCGCCTGGGGGTGACCCCGCCCGATGCTGATCGTCTCGAAGACGCCGTCGCCGCGCGTCGCCGCGAGTTCGAGCGCGTGCAGAGCCGGCGCGTCCGGATCGACGAGTCGCACCGCATCCACCCGGCCGGAGGGCGCGAGGTCGAGCAGGGCGAGTACGGCGTCGGGGTGGTGCATGGGCTCATCCTGCGCCCGCCGCGGCGTCGGAGCGCTCAGGCGTCGCGGCGCGCCTCGAGGCGGCCGATGAGCGACCAGACCGTCGTCGTGAGGCCCGGGTAGGCGAGGGCGATCTGGCGCAGGATGCGGTAGTCGCGGTCGGCGGTCGGCACGCGTCCGCCGTCGGCGCGGATCATCTCGGCGCGGAGGGTCCAGACGACCAGCTCGTCGACGGAGGGGATCTCCTCCATGAACGCCCAGGGGTCTTCACCGGCGTGCAGCCGTTCGAGCACCACGGTGCCGAGCTCGTCGTTCGCCTCGGCGCGCAGCACCTCGAGGCTGGCGCGGCGGGCGTGACCGCCATCCGGATCGAACGACATGACGTCGAGACTAACCGCGACCCGAGCCGCGACGCCGGGACGCGCCGCCCCCCGAACGGCCGCCGGGGCGGCCCGGGCGTGTCGGGCGGGCGCCCTTCCTCGTGGCCGCAGCGGACTTCGCCGCCGCATCCTGCTTGGCCTTCTTCTTGGCCGCCTTCGCGGCGCGCTGGGCCGCCTTCGCCTGCTGCAGGGCTTCGGCCTCGGCGGTGCCCGAGGCGCCGCGGGAACTGTTCGCGGTGCGGCCGCGCACGATGCCGATGAAGGCCTGCACGCGGTCGTCGCCGGCGTCGCCGGAACGCCAGACGAGCGCGATCCCGGTGTCGTCGGCCCCGTCGAGCGGGCGGGCGATGACGTCGCGCCGGGAGTGGGCGCGGGCCACGCCCTGGGGCATGATCGCGACGCCCACGTTCGCGGCGACGAGCTCGACGGCGTCGGCTCCGGTGCCCTCGAGCAGGGTCTCTCCTGCGAGGTCGGCGAGGTCGATGCGCGCGAGGTCGGCGATCGCGTGATCCTTCGGCGCCACCACGACCGGCTGCTCGCGGTAGAGGGGGATGGAACGCAGCGCGTCATCCTCGGGCGGATCGCGCAGCAGGGCCATCGCGATGCCGCCCTCGCGCAGCTCCGCCAGCGCGACAGCCTCGCCGAGCGGCCGCAGCTCGAGCGTCTCGCTCTCGCGCTCGTTCCAGGTGCGGCCCCATTTGCCGGGCACGACCCCGGGCACGAAGGCGACGATGAAGCTCACGTCCCCAGGCTAGGCGGTCATCTCGTGCCGCCGGGCCCGCGTAACCTGGTGTCGTGAGCGCGCAGCAGCAGACCATGAAGCCGGCCACGGCGGCCAAGAAGCTCGGCATCCACCTGCCGTCGACGCCGGAGGAGTTCCAGCAGACCCCGCTCACCCGCGAGGCGTTCCAGTCGCTGCAGAGCTCGCCGCCCGAGTGGCTCGTGCAGCTGCGCCTGACGGGGCCGCACCCCAAGCAGGAGGTGGCTCGCAAGCTCGGCGTCTCCACGTCGGGGCTCGCTCGTGCCGGTGTGACGGATGCGCTGACGACCGAGCAGATCCGCGCGCTGCTCGAGGACCAGCCGGAGTGGCTGCGTCAGGAGCGCGCGACGCAGGCTCAGGTGCGTGCCGACGCGGCCTATCGCAAGAAGGCCGCCGCGGACGCCGCGCGCGACTGAGCTCGCGGGGCGAGAGCGCCGACGCCGGGCCTTGACGGGTCCGGCGTTCTCTTCTAGCTTGTACTCAACAGAACCGTTGCTAAAGGGAAGTGTTGGAATGAGGGATCCCCGGGCCGAGGACGATCGACTCGATCGCGCCTTCCTCGCGCTCGCCGACCCGGTGCGCCGCGCGATCGTCGCGCGACTGAGCCGCGGTCCGGCGACCGTGAACGAGCTCGCCGAGCCGCATCCCATCACGACCCAGGCCGTCTCCCGGCACATCCGAGTGCTCGAGGAGGCCGGCCTGGTCACCCGCAGCCGGGACGCCCAGCGGCGCCCCGTGCACCTCGAGCCTGCGCGGCTCGAGGCCCTCACCGCCTGGATCGATCGCTACCGGCTGATCCACGAGCGGCAGTTCCGCGACCTCGACGACGTGCTGGCCGGGCTGGCCGACGACGGGGATGCGGCAGCAGACCGGTCGACGCCGACCGGCGATTCACCGGAGGAACCATCATGAGCAACCCCGTCACCATCAGCGCCCCCGAGGGCCTGCCCTTCATCGAGATCTCGCGCGAGATCGACCACCCCGTCGAGCTCGTCTTCCGCGCCTATCGGGAGCCCGACCTGTTCCGGCGCTGGCTCGGACCTCGCGGCTACGAGATGGACCTGGTCGAGTACGACTTCCGCACGGGCGGCTCCTGGCACTACGTGCACGAGCTCGACGGCGAGCGGTACGGCTTCCGCGGGGTGTTCCACACGGTGCGCGAGGAGGAGTTCGCGCTGCAGACCTTCGAGTTCGAGGGCTACCCCGATGTTGTCGCCCTCGAGTCGCTCACCTTCACCCGGCTCGACGGCGGACGGACGCGCCTCGACATCCACTCGGTCTACCCGACGGTGGAGTCGCGCGACGGCATGGTCGCCTCCGGCATGGAGACCGGCGTGACCGAGGGCTACGAGCAGCTGGACGAGCTGCTCGAGGAGCTCGCCGCGGGCTGAGACCGCTGGTCAGTGCTCGGCGGCCAGCCGGCGGGCGATCCGGGCGGCGAGCTCGCCGAGCTCGGAGCGCAGCGCGGGCTCGAGACGCTGGCCGTCACTCGCCTGCAGCTCGGCCGACAGCGCCAGCACCCGGGCGAGCATCCCGATCTCGAGCTCGGCGTCACCGGCGGACAGCGCCGTGGATCGCGAGGCGCCGTCGGCCCGATCCTCGAGGTCGGCGCTGACGGCCGCGACCGGGGCGGGCTCCGGCTCGGCGACGCGCTGCATCGGTCGCGCCGGAGCCACGATCGTCGGGCGGCGGCCGGACTCGTCCGGTGCCGCTCCCGCGCCCAGCACCTGCACGCGAGCCCCGCCGTGGCGATGCCAGATCGACGCCGTCCAGGCGCAGAGCAGCGCATCGAGCAGATCCTCGCGGTGCTTGTAGGGCGCGTCGAGCAGGGGCGAGTCGTCGTCGACGAGCGCCGCGGAGAGCGGATGCGAGCGCATCCGCAGCGGCGGATCGGCCGTGTCGAGCCCCGTCATGCGCTCGATCAGCTGATCGCACGCCGCGGCGCGCAGCACCCGGGCCTCAGTGCGGGAGGCGGCGGGATCGAGCCGCTTGTAGCGCGGCCGGCGCTCGTCGTAGCCGAGCTCCTCCATGCCCACGATCGTCGTGTACGGGTAGCACTCGAACAGGGCGACGCGGTCGGTCGGCGCGGGCTCGGTTCCGTCGACGTAGACGAAGCCGGCGTGTTCGAGCCGCTCGCGCAGCAGCGTGCCGCCCTGCAGCGGGCTGGCGAGGTTCATCGGGTTGGCGGCGACCTTCCACCGCCCGTAGCCGGACGCGACCTCACGCTCGGCCTGCCGCATCCCGGCCGCGTTGGTGACGACGAGCGGGGCGTCGATCGCGATCACGTCGCCCGGCGCCGCGGAGGCGATCAGCCAGGCCGCGACCGCATCCACCCCGCGTTCCCAGCCTGCTGAGAGCACGGCGCCGGTCTCGTCGATCACGGCCAGCCCGGTCTCGTTCGCGGCACGGGCGGGGGTGCTGTCGCGCCAGGCGAGATCGACCCCGAAGAAGCGCGGCATGGCGCGAGGCTATCGGGCGCGACGCATGCGGGATGCCCCGAGTCCGAGGGTGTTCCTAGGCTGGGGGCATGAGCGACGCCCCCGACCACCTCGCCCTTCCCGTCGACGCCATCTCGGCCGGCCGCCTCGCGGAGCGCGGCCTGCACTACCGGCTCCTGGACACCGCCGATGAGGCCGCCTATGCGGCCTGGATCCGCGCCGACGAGCGCGGCTTCCACGGGCCGGCGTCGACCGACGAGCAGAATGCCTTCTCGCGGGTCGCGATGGGATCCCGGCGCACGACCGGCGTGTGGGATCCGCAGTCGGTGCTCATCGCCGAGCCGGTCGCGACCGTCAACAGCTGGCCCGTCGAGCTCAGCGTGCCGGGGGAGCGGACCGTCGGCACCTGGGCGATCAGCTCGGTCACGGTGTCGCCCACGCACCGCCGCCGCGGCATCGCGCGAGCTCTGCTCGAGGGGGAGCTGCGCACGGCTCAGCGGCTCGGCCTGCCGCTCGCTGCGCTGACCGTCTCCGAGGCGACGATCTACGGTCGCTACGGCTTCGGGCCGGCGACGACGGCGGCCGACTGGCGCATCGACACGCGCGCGGCTGGCTGGGTCGGCGACGAACCGGAGGGGCGCGTCGACTTCATCCCGGTCGAGGACTACGCGCGCGTCGCCTACGAGCTGCACGAGACCGCCCGCATCCAGAGCCCCGGCGAGGTCGACGGCTGGCCGCAGCGCTGGCGTCAGTTCGCCGGGCTGCGACCGGGCGACAGCGACGCGGCCGGCGTGCGCGCGGTGCAGTTCCGTGAAGACGGCGAGGTGCGCGCCGCGGCGGCCTTCCGCATCGTCGAGGACCCGCAGCGCGACGAGCACAGCACGGTGCGCGTCCTCCACCTCGACAGCACGACCCCCTCGGCTCGACTCGGTGTGTTGCGCTTCCTGCTCTCGCTCGATCTCGTCGCACGGCTCGACGCGAACCTGCTCTCGGCCGACGAGCCGCTGCGCTGGCGGCTCGCCGACCAGCGTGCCGCCGAGGTGACCGTGCGCGATCACGAGTGGCTGCGCATCCTCGACGTGCCGCGCGCACTCGAGGCGCGTCGCTTCTCCGGCGCCGGGCGCTGGCGGCTCGACGTGGCGGACGAGCTCGGCTTCGCGAGCGGGCGGTGGCTGGTCGAGTCGGATGCCGAGGGCGGTGTGCGGGTCGGCGACGCCGGGCACGACGAGGACGCTCCGCTGCTGCGCACCGACGTGGCGACGCTGGGCTCGCTCTACCTCGGCGGGGTCGGGGTGCGCACCCTCGCGGACGCCGGACGCACCGCCGGATCGGATGCGGAGGCGGTCGCCATCGCGGATCGTGTGCTGCACAGCGCCGTGCCGCCCTTCCTCAGCTTCTGGTACTGAGCGGCGGGCGGGGCGTCAGAGGCCGAGCAGGGCCCTCGCCTGGTCCTGCACGAGCGTGACGAGCTCGGGAAGGCGGTCCCCGGCGAGCAGGTAGCCGGCCGCAGCTGCGCCGAGCAGCACGACGAAGACCGCGAGCGGTGCGACGCCGTTGCGCTTCTGCCGCGCGAGCGACAGGGTGCGCAGCGCCAGGTACGGCAGCGGGGTCAGCAGGCCGATGACCGCCGTGACCCGCTTCTCGACGCCGCGCTTCGCGAGCGCCGCGTCGTCGGCGGCGGCGAAGACGACGCCGAGCAGCAGCGTGAGCGCACCCGCGCCGAGCAGGGCGAAGTCGGCGACGGCCGGCACCACGAGCGGCAGCACGAGGGCCGCGGTCGCGAGCACCGCCGCGACGATCGGGAGCAGCGCGAGCAGCCAGGCGCCCACGGTCTGGACGCTCTCGGTGCGCGGACCCGACTTCGCTGCGCCCGCGGGCGCAGCCTGGTCGCTCGTGCCGGCGGCCTTCTTCGCGCTCGCCGGCGCGACGGCCTTGCCCTGCTTGGCGGTCTTCCGGGCCTTGGCGCCCTTGCCCGACCTGCCGGCCTTGCCCGGCAGCGCGTCGGCCTCGGGCGTCGCCGGGTCGACGGCGAAGGGCAGCTGCTTCATGAGCTCGTCGAAGCTGACCCCGGAGGCGGCGACGACGACGTCGGTGCCCGGCGTGCTGCCCGCGACGACGGGCGGTGGGGCGGCGGCGAGCTGCTCGAGCAGCGGGGAGTTGACGGAGGTCTCCATGACCTCGGGGACGAGCGAGACCGGACGGGGCGCGGGCTCGGGCTCGACAGCGAGCTCGATGGAGGAGGCCTCGGCGACGGGGATCTCGGCGGCGGGCGCGGTCTCAGACGGGTCGCCCGCATCGGCAGGACGGATCTCGACGCCGGGTTCGGGCGTCGTCGTGGTAACGTCCCGCGCCTGCTCGACAGCGGGACGGGGCTGCAGGTCCAGATCGTCGATGCTTTCGAGATCCTCGTCGAGATCGACGTCATCCCTGGCCTCGACAGCGGCGACCAGTTCGGAGCCCGCGGGCTCGACGATGACGGGTGCAGCTGCCAGGGCCGGGGTCTGGCCGGTCTCGGCGGCGATGAAGGCCGCGATCTCGCCGGTGGTCACACCCTCGGTTCCGGCGGCCTCGCGGGCCGCCGCTGCGACGTCCGGTTCGCCGGCGGCGCGATGGGCGCCGCGGCTGCGCGGGCGCTCGTCGGAGGCCTCGACGTCGTCCTTCTTCGTCGGACGCTCGATCGTGTGCTGGCTCCAGGTCTCGCCCGTCCACCAGCGAAGTCGCTCTGCGTTGGCCGGATCCTTGTACCAGCCGGCAACGGGCAGACGCACCGCCAGATCAGTCACGCTTCCCCCCTCAAGTCGGCATGCCCTCTCACTGTAGGCAGGCGACGGGCGTCGCACAGTCCCCAGGACGTGGGGCATCCGCCCGAGGGATGCCGCGCGCGGCCGCCCCGCCCGAGCGTGCACATCCGCTCACCGCGTCGGCCGCGCTGCCGCGATCCGCGTACCCTGGTCGAGGCCCGCGGAGCGTCTCCGGGTCGGAGAGGGTGAGCGTTGCCGGTTGAGGAGTGCATCCACGGACTGGAGCCGGGACTGTGCGACATCTGCACCCCGCGCGTCGTCGAGGAGCCCGTTCGGTCCACGCCGTCGCGCACAGCCAAGCCGAGCATCGCGCGCACCTCGCTGCGCACGCCTCCGCCGGACCGCAGCGGCGCTCGTGTGGCCGCCGCGCCCCCGCCCGTCCGCATCGACCGCGGCACCCAGCGACTGTTCCACGTGACCCACGTCGACAATCTGCCCGGCATCATCGCCGACGGCCTCGTGCCGGGCGCCGAGCCCGCTGTCGACCTCAGCTCTCCGGTCACGCGCGAACTGCGCCGCGAGACCGAGGTCGCCGGGCTCCCCGTCTCCGCGACGGTCGCCTTCCACGTCTCACCCGAGGCGAGCCGCTGGGTGGAGCTGCGCTCGGGCGCCGAGGGGGCGACCTGGTCGGACGCCGCGCGGGCCACCGCCTCGGCCGATCTCGTCGTGCTGGTGTCCACGATCGCCGCCGTGTCGGCCGGGGTCGAGGCGACGGTGCTGACCGACGGCGACGCCGCCGGCACGACGACGCGCTTCGCGGTCGGCGAGGAGGCGCAGACCACCATGCTGCGCCGACTGCGCTTCGAGGAGGACGGCCTGCTCGGCGCCGAGTTCCTGGTGCCCGCGGTGGTCCCGTTCGCGGCGATCGCGGTGATCGGGCTCGCCAACGAGCCGGCCAAGGAGCGGCTGCGCGCACTGCTGCCCTCGGGGCGCACCCCCAAGGTCAGCGTCTATCCGCCCTGGTTCCAGCCCGCCGAGGACTGAGCAGCCACGCCGCAGCTCGCGCGTTCCGGGCCGTGACGTCAGGCTGATCCGAGCAGCGCGGCCGCCGCGATGCCGAGCGCGGTGGACGCCGCCGACAGGATGATGCCGAGGCGCACCTCGCCGCCCTGGCGGTGCACGAGGGCGATCCGTGCGGCGAGCAGTCCGACGACGCTCGTCAGCGCCCAGACCGGCGAGAGCGGCTCCCAGTCGCGGCGGCGGAGCTCGCGCGCGTCGAGGCCGAGCAGGAGCGCCGCGAGGGCGTGCACGAGCACCAGCACGAGCAGCACTCCGAACACGGCCGAGAAGCCGACGCCGCGGAGCACGGTCCAGCCGAGCGGCAGCAGCAGCCCGAGGACGAGCGGGAGCGCGACGAGAGCCCACGCCGCGGGGGTGCGCGAGGAGCGGTCTCCCGCATCCGGCTCCTCGACCGGGGCGGCGGTCCAGGTGGAGCGGCGCGGGCCGACCGGGTCGGGCCGGCGCCGGGGCGGCCGCGGCAGGTCGTCGCCGAGCTCGTGCAGGCGTCGATCGAGCTCCGCGTCCTCGCGCAGCAGCTCGGCCAGAGACGGGGCGGGGATGGCCTCGGTCGGCACCCGCGCCGCGCCGTCGGCAGCGGTCGGCCGCTCACGCGTCGCGGCGGTCCAGCGCGCGCCGTCCCACCAGCGCAGCTCGCCTCCGGCGGCGGGGTCGTCGTACCACCCGGCGTCGGGGCTGGTGCTCAGCGTGTCGGTCACCGATCGCTCCTCCTCGGTCGCGTGACCCAGGGTAGGTAGCCGACGGGCGTCGGTCAGGCCCCCGTTCGGGCCACGGTCACGCGGCCTCGGTCCAGGCCTCCTCCCCAATCGCGCGTTCGATCGATTCCCCACGGATCGTGACCGGGTGGATCTGCGGGCCCGCCCGTCGCCCCAGGCTGGCCGCATGACGATCCCCCACTACGACCAGACCGTGCTCACGCCGCTCGACTCCGATGCCCTGGTGCTGCGGCGTGCGGAGGAGCTCATCGGCCAGGCCCGCCGTGACCAGCTCTGGCTGCTGCTGCTCGACCGCGCCGACGTGCAGCTGCCGGTGCTGCTTCCCATCGACGACCTCCCCAGCGAACCGGATGAGCTCGCCTCCGAGGGCTTCGCGGGAGTGTTCAGGATGCTGCGGACCGAGACAGAGGCGCGGGCGGTGGTCGCGGTGCTCGAGCGGCCGGCGCTCACGACGCTCCCGCCGGGGGACCGCGCGTGGATCCGGGCCCTGCACGAGGCGGCGACCGTGTCGGGCCTGCGTCTGCGGGCGAGCCTTCTCGCCGGAGCTCAGGGACTCCGCTGGATCGCTCCTGACGATTGGGCCTGACGCCTCCCATCGCCCGCTCATGCCGATGGCGGAATCTCCCGGCCGGGACTCGATAAGGTTCCGCTCATGCCCGACAGCCCGCTCTCCGCGAGCCCCTACGACGTGCTCGGGGTTCCGCCGACCGCGTCGCAGGACGAGCTGCGGCGGGCCTTCCGTCGCCAGATGCGCGTGACGCACCCCGATGCCGGCGGCTCGACCGCCGCCTTCGACGCCGTGCAGCGGGCGTGGTCGCTGATCGGCGATCCGCAGAGCCGCGCCCGGTACGACGGCTCGGCAGCCGCCGACGAGCAGCCGCAGGTGTGGGCGCCGAGCGCGCCGCGCGCCCGGCAGGACACGCGGGCGAGCGCCCGCTCATCCGGTCATCCAGGCGGCTGGTATCGCCAGCGCTACCTCGACGAGGTGCGCGCCTGGATCGGCCTCGGCGACCCGATCCCCGACCCCTACGACCCGGCCCTCGTGCGGCGCGCGCCGTGGGAGGTGCGTTCGCTGCTCGCGGCGGCCGTCGCCGAGGAGGAGACCGCACGGCGCCTCGGCACCCTCGGGATCGGCTTCACGCTCTGGCACGACGTCGCGGCCGGCGACGGCAAGATCGACCACGTCGTGCTCGGTCCGACGGGACTGTGGGCCGTGCAGTCGGCCGACTGGGGAGCGCCCGTCACGGCGCGACGCGGCGACCTCGTGGGCGACGGCATCGAGCCGGGCGCGCGCCCGGTGCGCGAGACGGTCCTCGACGCGCGCAAGCTCGGCCGGTCGGCCCATGTGCGCTTCACCGCGGCGCTCATCGTCGTGCCCGACGGTCACGCTGATGGCGTCGAGGACATCGGCGAGATGCGCGGCGTCGTGACGCTGCTGGCCGAGCGCTCACGCGCGGTCGACCTGCTGCGTCGCGGCATCCCCGGCGTCGCGATCGGCGGCACCGATCTGTTCGAGGTGCGCAGCCGCCTCCAGGCGGCGATCCGCTTCATCTGAGCCGGTGCCGGTGCGGTGAGCTCCGCGGGCCTCGCGCGATCCTCAGCCCTGAGCCGCGATCGCGGCCGACTGCCCCGTCGAACCGGGCTCGCCGGCCGGGATCGGGAACGCCACGACGGCCGTGCCGTAGACGCACACCTCGGTCCACTGCTGACCGATCTCCGAGGCGTCGAAGCGCATCGCGATGATCGCGTTGGCGCCGCGCTGCTGCGCCTCGACGACCATGCGGTTCATCACCTCGTGACGGCTCTCGTAGAGCGCCTGGGTCAGCTCGGGCAACTCGCCGCCGCCGATCGCGCGGAAGCCCGCCAGCAGGTTCGAGCCGAAGTCGCGGGAGCGCACGGTCAACCCCATCACCTCGCCGAAGACGGCGTCGATGCGATAGCCGGGGATGTCGTTGCCAGTCACGATGATCATGCGCTGAGCATCCCACGAGGCGGGCTCAGCGGCCGTGCACCCCGGCCGCGTCGAGGATCCAGGCGAGCTCGAAGGCCCGACGCCGCCAGCCCGCGTAGCGACCGGAGACGCCGCCGTGACCGGCGCTCATCTCGCAGCGCAGCAGCACGGGCGCGTTCACCTCGCGCAGTCTCGCGACCCACTTCGCCGGCTCGACGTAGAGCACCCGGGTGTCGTTGAGACTCGTCACGGCGAGGATGCGCGGGTAGTGGGTGTCGCGCACGTTCTCGTAGGGCGAGTAGCCCTTCATCAGCGCGTAGACCTCGGCGTCGGCGAGCGGATTGCCCCACTCGTCCCACTCGACGACCGTGAGCGGCAGCTCCGGATCGAGGATGCTCGTGAGCGGATCGACGAAGGGCACCGCGGCGAGCACGCCCGAGAACAGCTCCGGAGCGAGGTTCGCGACCGCGCCCATGAGCAGCCCGCCCGCGGACCCGCCCTCGGCGACGAGACGGTCGGGCGCCGTCCAGCCCCGGTCGACCAGGTGGCGCGCCGCGGCGACGAAGTCGGTGAAGGTGTTGCGCTTGTGCTCGAGCCGGCCCTGCTCGTACCAGCGCCGGCCGCGCTCACCGCCTCCGCGCACGTGAGCGACGGCGAAGACGACGCCGCGCTCGAGCAGGCTGAGCCGCGGGATCGAGAACCCCGGGTCGATGGAGTGCTCGTACGAGCCGTAGCCGTACAGCAGCAGCGGAGCCGGCGCGGTCGGCAGACCGTCCGCGTCGAGGCCCACGAGGTCGGGGCGGAACACCAGCGAGATCGGCACCTGCTCGCCGTCGGGCGCCTCGGCCCAGACGCGGCGCTGCACATAGAGCGCCGGGTCGTAGCCGCCGAGCACGGGCTGGCGCTTGAGTTCGCGCCGCTCTCCGGTGCGCAGATCGAGCTCGCTCACGACCGTCGGCGTGACGAAGCTGGTCTGCGTGAGCCGTACGGTCGGCTGCTCCCACTCCGGTCCGCCGCCGGCGCCGAGGGTGAACAGCTCCTCGTCGACCTCGAGCTCGCGGAACTCGGGCTCTGTCGTCGTCGCGTCGAGGCGGGCGAGCGCCACGCGGCGCAGCGTGTCGCGGCGGTAGTGCAGCACGAGGTGGTGGGCGAAGGCCGAGACGCCGCTGACGCGCACGCCCTCGCGGTGCGGCACGAGCTCCTGGCGCGCGCCCGCCGGATCGGCCGGGTCGACCGCGTCGATGCGGAAGTCGGGTGCGCCCTCGTTGTGGGTGATCAGCAGCCGGTCGTGTCCGCCGATCACGGCGTGCACGATGTCGTACTCGACGCCGTCGCGCCGCGGCCACACCACCCTCGGCTCGGCGGTGGGCGTGGAGGCGTCGATGAGGTGCACCTCGCTCGTGATCTTCGACCCGAGCTCGATGACGAGGTAGCGGCGGCTGCGCGAGAGGCCCACGCCGACCCAGAAGCGCTCGTCGGGCTCCTGCAGCACGACGGCGTCGTCGGCCGGGGCCGAGCCGAGGCGGTGGCGCAGCACGCGATCGGGGCGCCAGGCCGCATCCACCGTCGTGTAGAAGATCCACTCGCCGCTCGCGTCCCACAGCGCGTCGCCGGAGGTGCCGGGGATGCGCTCCTCCCGGTCGACGCCGGTCGCGAGGTCGCGGATGCGCAGCTCGTAGCGCTCGTCGCCGACGGCGTCGACGCTCCACAGCAGCAGGGCTCCGTCGGGGGAGACGTCGAGGGTGCCGATCGAGAAGAAGTCGCCGTCGGCCTCGGCGTTGCCGTCGAGGATGATCTGCTCACCCTCGGGGGCCGAACCATCGGCGGGGAGCGACGGCGGTGTCCAGTCGGACTCGTCGGCGACCGGGATGCGGCAGTGCAGCGCATACTGCGAGCCCGCTTCGGTGCGGGCGTAGTACCACCAGCCGCCTTCGCGCACGGGCACGCTGAGGTCGTCCTCCTGGGTGCGCCGGGTGATCTCCTCGTAGACGAGTTCCTCGAGCACGGCGAGGTCGGCGGTCTGCCCGTCGGTGTAGGCGTTCTCGGCGTGCAGGTGGGCGAGCACCTCGGGTTCGTCCTTGGCGCGCAGCCACTCGTAGTCGTCGACGACCACGTCGCCGTGGTGACGGCGCTCGACGGGGCGGCGGGCGGCGACGGGCGGTTCGAGACTCATGCCACCACAGTAAGACGGTCGGGGCGTGCGGACCCTGCGCGTCGAGAGAGCGCGGCGGCGCAGCGCGCAATGGCGGTAGCCGGGCGGAGCAGCCCGCGCGTTCCGGAGCTGAGCGCCCGTTAGCATCGGGGGCATGCGCCGCACGGTCACCGATCTGGTCCGGATCCTCGGTCGCAGCCTCGCCGCGCTCATGGCGTGGTACCTCGCCGGCGAGCTGGTGCGTCAGGTGGTCATCTCGACGGCGGCGCCGCTCTCCTTCGACAGCGGACTTCTGCCACTCCTGTTCCTGCCGATCGCCGTGCTGGCTCGTCTCGTGGCCTTCGTCGGCATGTTCCTCGTCGCACGTGGAGCGATGCGCGAGTATCTGGCCGTACCGGGTGGCGGCATCCCCCCGACGTTCCGCGGACGCGTGCGCGAGTTCGGCGACGTGCTGTTCTCGTCGATCGTGCCGTTCTTCGTGCTCTACGCGCTGATCGGCGGAGTCGCCGACGATCTCTCCGACTACGCCGTCACGGCGTTCTACTACAGCTTCGGGTCGGGGCGCTACGTCCTCGACCCCGGCAGCGGCCCGGTCGTGGCCTCCGTCGTCGTGGTCGCCTTCGTGCTGCGCATCCTCATCGACCGGCTCCGCGACCGGTTGCCGTCATTCTTCGCCGTCGTGGAGATCTACCTGGAGGCCACCTGGATCTTCGTCGCCGTCGGCGGCCTGTCCACGGTGTTCGGCGAGGCGGGAGGCTGGTTCGCGTCGCGGCGCATCGTGGTCGCCATCCAGGATCTGCGCGGTGATCTGGAGTCGCTCTGGTCGGGGGTCGGCCTGATCTTCCGCGGTATCGATGGCGCCATCCCGCTGCTCCTGCAGGTCATCGTGCTGCCGGTGGCGTGGCTGGTGATCGGCGGTGTGCTGTACAGCCGGGCGATCGCGGAGTCACGGCACGAGCGGCTGATGCCGGTGAAGGTCGAGGCGCGCCTGCGCGTGCGACTCGCGACGATGCCGCGCCCGGTGCGACGCTGGATCCGCGGCACGGTGAGCCTCTGGTACGAGACCGCGGAGCCACTGCTGATCAGCGCGCGGATGATCCTGCACGCGCGGGCTCGCACCCTTGTGATCCTCATGACGCTCTCCGGCCTCCTGTACGCCGTGCACCAGTGGCTGTTCCGCGGTGTGCTGGTGCTGATCGGCCCGCACGACATGGCGTACGCCCGCGACGAGTTCCACAACGTCTCGGTGCTGATCGGCCTGGTGACCGAGCCGCTCCGCATCGCGCTGCTGGCGGCGGTGTTCGATCAGGTGATCGGCCGCTGGTGGCGGCGGCGCACGGGTGAGCTCCCGCCGCAGCGTGTGCGCATCCGCGCACCGCGTCGTTCCGCCGCGGAGACCGACGATCAGCGGATGGGGTCGTCGGGCAGTGCGAGCCGGTAGACGCTGCGGGCGTAGCTCTGCGCCTTCGATCCGGTGAATCGGATCTCCAGCCACGCGTCGTCATAGACGGCCTCCGGCACGAGGAAGACGCCCTCGTAGGTGAGCCGCTCCCCGTCGTCGGAGAAACGGCACAGCGAGCGGGTGCCGCGGGATGTCCCGTAGTCGTACTGCGACGGGCTGCTCTCGCTGGTCCAGGCCCGGTCCACATCCCCAGGCCCTCCCGGCGCCGCCAGCACGATGTCGCAACTGCCCGGGTCGGCCGGGGCGTCGTCGCCGGGGGTGATCGATACCAGCACGCCGACGAGTGCGTAGCCCTTCGGCACGGTGACCGGGCTCGCGCTCTCCGCCGTGAAGATCCCGGCCTTGCTGATGCGGAAGGACGTGCCCTGCTGCTCGAGGTCGTCGCCCGTCGCGACGCGGTGCACGGGCGTCGTCGAGGCGCCACCGCCCGGCAGGAACGGCTCGGCGACGAGCAGGACGGCGAGGGTGCCGCCGGCGACGACCATCACTCCCAGGGCGAGCAGGTTGCGTCGAAGCCAGGCCGTGGCCGGTGCGGCGCTCATCCGAGCGGCTCCACGGGTTCGGGTTCCGGGATCACGAGCGAGCGGGAGCGTGGCGCCGCACGGAGATCGACCTCGAAGGTGGGCACATCGTCCAGCGACGGCAGCACCGCGGTCTGCAGCCGCACCTCGGCTTTCGCCGCGGCGGCCTCGCTCAGCAGCTCGGTCGGGACCTCGAAGGCGATCGTGCCCCGTGTCGCGATGCCGGGGCCGTTCTGGATCGAACCGAGGTCGTTGCGCAGTCCCAGGTAGTTCGCGTACTCGCGACCGCCGACCACGAGCCGCGCTGACGAGATGCTCTCGGTCGCGCGGCGGGTCTGCACCGTCAGATGCACGACGACCCACCGGCCTGTCGTGTCGATCGTCTGAGGCGCCCAGTCATCGGTGGTCAGCGTGCGGGCGATCTCCACGTCGTCGAGTCGACTGAGCAGCAGACGGGTCGACACCACCTCGCCCTGCCGTCCGTGCACGGCGAAGGGCTCGGAGATCGCGGCGTTGTCCTTCGGCGCCGTCGCGGCGGCGATCATCGCCACGGCCAGGGCCGCGAGCGACGCGAGGACACGCGCCGACCGTTTCATGACGCGACCTCGATGTCGGCGACCTCGATGCGACCGACCGGGTGCGGCGAGGAGTAGGAGGTGTCGCCAAAGACCGGGTCGCCGTACACCCGATCCACTCGGTACACCCCGACGACGGCGTTGCGGGCGTCCGTCTCGTCAGCGGGCACGTCGAAGACGTAATCGAGTCGGGTGGCGACGCCGGGTTGCAGGGGCGAGGCGGACAATCCGCCATCGACGCGGTCGACTGTGCTGGTGTCGTCGGTCTGGTCGAGCGCCGAGCCGTAGTTGATGCCGATGCGCAGGTTCGCCACGAACAGCGGCACGGTCCCGAGGTTCGTCTGCGTGACCGACACGATGAGCCACCTCCTGCCCTCGGCGGCCTCGAGGTCTCCCGCCGGGCGACGATCGGTGAGGGTGACCGACTCGATGACGGTGGCGGCTCCGCTCGCCTCGATCCGTTCGCCGATCCTGTAGCTGTCGACCACGCGGCCCTCGTCATCGGCGAGCCCACCGAGTGCGATGACCAGGATCACGCCGACGAGCGCGACGGCGGCAACGGCGGCGATCGCGATGCGACGCGTGAGTCTCGCCCGATCCTGCGTCATGAGGACAGGCTACCGAGATCGTGAGCGACCGTCAGACAGAGGACCCCGCTCCGTCAGGCGGCGGTCAGCGCGCTGTCGATGTCGCGTCGTGCTGCGGTGAGTCGCGCGATCGTGGCGAGGGGGATGCCGACCGCCTGGGGACGCGTGCGATGCTCCGAGACCGCGTCGAACACGGCGAGATCGAGCTGCAGCGCGACGAGCAGCGGGGTCTCCTCGACGCCCGCGCCCTCGAGCAGCGCCGCGCGGGCGCGCTCGGCCCAGACCGGGTTTGCTCCGGTGAGCCCGGCGGCGTAGTCGAGCGAACGCAGCACGGCCGCGAGGTCGCGGTCGGGCAGGTCGGTGCGGTCGTCGGCCGGGGCCGGAGCGGGTCCGGAGTGGTCGGCGATCTGCCACGCGCCGCCGGGGGTGCGGCGCAGCGCGGTGAGCTCGAGTGCACCGTGCACGCTCTGGGCGTCGGGCCAATCGGCGTTCTCGGCCAGGTCGAGCACGCGCTGCGCGCCCAGGGAGTGCGGCGCGAGGCCGGGCACGAGGTGAGAGGCGGCGAGGAGCCGGGTGCGCCAGGAGTCGAGGGTGCGGGTGCGCTCGGCGGCGCTCACCCGGCGTGCGGTCGCGCCGAAGCCGTCATGCATCCGGGCGATCGCGGCGCCGATGCGGCGCAGCTCGTCGTCGACCGGGCGTCCGGCTCGGGCTGCGGCGGCGAAGAAGGTCCAGCCGTCGACGAGCCCGGCCTGGCTCTCCTCGGCGAGCGCCAGGTGCGCGGCTTCGACCCAGCCGTCGTCGTCGGTCCACCGCACCGGCAGCGTCCCCACGAGTCGGGGTCGGACGCCGAGGCCGGCGAGCCGCGCGGCGGCATCCGCGTCGGGGTGCGGGCCGGGCAGCACCTGGCGGTAGACGGTGACGGTGATCTCGGGTCGCCCGTAGACCTGCACGTGCAGGCGGGCGCTCGGGCCGGCATCCTGCACGGCCTCGCAGCGCACGACGAAGCGATCGTCGGCGGGGTCGACCAGGGTGCCGGTCTCGTGCATCGCCGCGAGGAGCGCGGCGGCGTAGGAGGTGTCGCCCACGCCGTCGAACAACGCGGCACCGCCGTAGCCTCGCCCGATCCAGCGCGGGTCGCCCGGCTCGGGCGCGATGTCGCGCTCGACGATCGGCACCTGGTAGATCACGCCCTCAGGCCGTGCCTCGTCTTCGACGACGAGCACGCGCACACGGGCGGTCGGATCGGCGGAGGGGAGGAAGACCTCGACGAGCTCGCGCAGACGCGGGGCGGATCCGGGAACCGCGACGTACCAGTCCTGCTGAGACATCCACTGGGCGATCCGGTCCAGGGTGCTCTGCATGTGACAGTTATATCCCCCCAACGGGGGTCACCGGCTGCGCGTGCGCCGGGAACGGCGTGGCGGCTCAGCCGCCGTCGCTCATCCGGACGACGGCGGCGAGCGGGATGCCGACCCAGTCGGGGCGGTTGCGCGCCTCATAGCTCACCTCGTAGACCGCCTTGTCGAGCAGCAGCGCCGTGAGCAGCTCGGGCGGTCCCGGAAGCGCCCCGGCCGCATCCGCGTAGCCCTCGAGGTAGGCGGTCGCGGCCGCCTCGGCCCAGCGGGCCCCCGACTCGCCGTGCCCGGCTCCGGCGTAGTCGAAGCTGCGCAGCATGCCCGCGACATCCCGCAGCACCGGCTCGGGGTGCGTCCGCTCGGCGAGCGAGCGCAGCGGTTCTCCCTCGAAGTCGATCAGCAGCCAGCGGCCGTCGGCCGCGTGCAGCGCCTGCCCGAGGTGGAGGTCGCCGTGGATGCGCTGCAGCTCACCCCAGGACGAGGCGGCCGCCGCCGCGTAGCGACCCCGGATCGCGTCGGCGCGCTCAGCGAGCTGAGGGACCGCGGCGACGGCGTCGTCGAGCCGCTGCTCCCAGACCCGGGTGAGCGCTGCGACGTCATCGTCGGTCGCGCCGACCGTTCCGAGCTCGGCCGCGAGCCCGCGATGGGCCGCCGCCGTGATGGCGCCGAGCTGACGGGCTTCGGCGCCGAAGTCGATTCCGCCGGCGGCGGCTCGGCTCGCGAGCGACCAGCCGTCGACCGCGTCGGCCACGAACTCCTGCACGACGGCGAGATCGCCGCGCTCGGCTGCGCCGGCATCGACAGACCACTCCGCGGAGAGCGATCCGATGAAGCGCGGCACGACCGGCGAGCCGGTGTGGGTCAGGGCGCGCTGCAGCTCGATCTCGGGGTTCTCGCCGTGGCGGACGACACGGAAGAGCTTGATCACGAGGTCGCGGTCGCCGTCGCGCCCGATGACGAGCGAGGTGTTCGACTGCTCGCCGGCGAAGGGGACGGCGGGGGAGCGCGGCGCCTCGCCGATCTCGGCTCCGGCCCTCTCGAGTTCCGCGAGCACGGCCTCCGCGTAGGCCGGATCGCGAGCGCCGTCGTGCAGGGCGCCGCCGGGGAGCTCCACGATACGCGCCGCGGCGTCCGGAGTCGGGGCCGGCTGATCGCGGTCGGGACGAACGACGAGAGCGAGCTGGTAGACCGGCCGGCGCGGGTCCGCGTCGTCCGCGACGAGCAGCGTCACCGGCAGCGCTCCGTCGGGAGTCGCGGCCAGTTCGATGCGCGCGACCTGGCGCAGTCGCGGCGTCGAGCCCTTCGCCGCGTACCAGCGCTGCTCGCGCATCCAGGCCGCAAGGGCCGCCCAGCCGTGGGGATCGAGTTCGGGGAAGGGGGCGTCGGTCACGGGGCTCCTCTCGCGCGCGATCGGCCTCCCCGGTTCGGGTGCCCCTCACGACGGGCGCCACCCGAAGACGGAGGCGCGCCGCGCGGGCCGGATGCCTACCGTCGTCGCCAGGGGGGAGACCATGAGCACCATCGCACATCTCGGCGAGTCGATCGACGCCGGTCAGGCATCGCTCAGCGGGCTCTGCGGCGAGCAGAGCGATCTCGGCGCGTTGCTCGGGCAGCTCGACGACGAGCGCTGACGCCGGATCAGTCCAGGTCGTCGGCGGACGCGTCCAGCGGGGCGCCGAGCGGATCGCCGGCGTCGTCGTGACCGCCGTCGACGGCGCCAGGGATGCGGTCGACCGCCCAGCCCGCGAGACGCCATCCGCTCTCCGGAGCGCCCTCGAGCACGACGATCCCGGTGTTCGAGAGCGGGCGTCGCGCTGAGAAGTCCGCACCGAGGCCCTGAGCGCGGCGCGCCACCCAGACCCGGATCGCGGCGCTGTGCGTGACCAGCACGGCCGAACCCGTCACGCCATCGCGGTGAGCGGAGCGCAGTCGCCGCACGATCTCGGCGATGCCGGCATCGAAGCGGTCGAAGAACTCTCCACCGTCCTCGCCGCCGGGGATGCGCGGAGCGAGATCGCCCGAGCTCCAGGCGAGCGCGGTCTCGAGGTAGCGGTGCACGAGGCGCGGATCGGTGACGCCCTGCAGGTCGCCCGCGAGGATCTCCTCGCTGCCCGCGATCAGCCGCAGGGGGAGTGCGCGGGCGGACGCGAGGGGCTGCGCGGTCTCCCGCGTGCGCGTCATGGAGCTGTGACCGAGCACCGCGATCCGCTCGCCGGCGAGCCGGTCGACCAGCGCCGCGGCCTGGGCGCGTCCGAGCGCGCTCAGCCGAGCGCCGGGCGCCTCCGCGTCGAGCACGCCGCGCTCGTTGAGCACGGTCTCGCCGTGCCTCACGAGCAGCAGCCGCACCGGACCCACGGACCCTGCGGCGCTCATCGCACCTCGAATGCCGTGTCGGCCTCGTCGTCGGCGACGTCGATCGGCCGCAGCTCGACCGACGCGACCTCGGCCCAGCGCGGTCCTTCGTGGAGCCACCGCTCGAGGTCGTCGATCCGCTCGACCGGGCCCTGCGCCTCGAGCTCGACCGACCCGTCGGGGCGGTTGCGCACCCATCCGCTCAGTCCTGCGCTCTCGGCGTGCTCGAGCGTCGCCCAGCGGAATCCGACACCCTGCACGCGGCCGGTGACGACGGCGTGGATGCGGCGCGCGGCGGTCATCACGCCACGGTACCCGGGGCGTGCCCGTCGATGCGGAGCGGCGGGGGCGAGGTCAGGCCAGGCGCACCTGGAGCACGAGCAGCCAGACGAGGAGGTCGTGCCGGTACATGGCGAGCAGCGCGCCGGTGGTGGCGATCGCCACGAGCGGCATCAGCACGGTCGTGACGGTGAAGGCGCGAGTTCGCGCCCCCTGTCGCTGCAGGACGAACTGGCGGGCGAGCAGGTAGACGAACGGGCCGAGCACCACCCAGGCAGGGCTGGCCTGAGCACCCCAGCCCATTCCGCGCAGGCGCCTGCGGTCGACGAGCGCGAGCACCACCGGCGGCACGATCAGAGCGACCGGCAGCAGGAGCAGCACGATCGCGAACTCCGGCAGCTCGACGGCGAAGCCGAGCAGAGCGAGCGGCAGCACGGCCGAGAAGACCGGGGTCAGGGCGAGCAGCACCGAGGCCGTGGTCACCGAGCCGGTGGGCATGAGTCCTCGCCACCAGTCGTCGGCGCGCCGGCTCGGCGCCGGCGATGCGGTTGCGACCGCGGGCGCGGCGACGGCCTGCACCTCGGGGGGAAGCCGGAGCTCCGGGGCCGGCGCGATCGGCCGGCCGTCGGGAGCGAAGTCCGGGACGAAGGCGCCGGTGCTCTCCGGAGCGTCGACGCCCGGGGTCGGGACGACCGCGCCCGTGGCGATCTGAGCGCCGGCCGCCGGAGCGGCGGGGGCGAGCTCGCGTCCGGGCGACGCGGGCGTCGGCTCCGCACGGTCCGGTGCGCGGGTCTCGGCAGGGCGCGGTGCGAGCAGCGGCGCCGCGGCGGCCGTCTGCGGGGCCGGCGCGGGCAGAGCCGTGCGCTCGGGCGACGGCGGGGCGCTCACCGGCGATGAGGGTGCGGGAGTCGCGAGCGCCACCGGCTCGGGCAGCGCGGTCGCGGCGGCGTCGAGCACGGCGGTGCCGGGCGCCGGCCCGCCGACGAGCTCGCCGGGCTGCGGGATCGAAGGCGTGGCCGGGGTCGAGGCCGTGGCCGGCGTCGCCGCCGCGTCCACGGCCGGAGGGAATGCCGCCGCCAGGAAGTCGTCGAAGCTCGGTAGCGGCGCCGGCTCGGCCGGGGTCGGCTCGGGTCGCACCGCGACGGGCACCGGCTCGGGCGCGAAGACCGCATCGGGCACGAGTCCGAGCGAGGGGATGACGTCGGCGGCGGGGCGCAGCTGCGTCACACGGGCGAGCGGCTCGGCATCGGACTCACGGCGCGCGGTTTCGCGGGCGGCCATCCGGGCGGCACGGCGCGGCGAGGCGGCGGCGCGCTGGTCGTCGACGGAGTAGGCGGAACCGAGCGGCGGAGGGACGGCGACGGGCGCACCCGCCGGCTTCGGCATGGCGTTGTCGGTCCAGACGATGCCGTCCCACCAGCGCAGCCCGGCGGCGTCGGTCGGGTCGTCGTACCACCCGGCCCGCGGCCGCGCGCTCGCGACGTCGGTCATGATCGTTCCCCCAGTGTCGTGCCGCACGTCCCCCCTGGTCGCGCGGTACCCCTGAATTCTAGGAATCCCGGGGTGAGGCGCGCCTCACCCCGACCGGGGGCCAGGGTGAGCGGTCGCGCCCGATCGCAGCGGGCGCCGATGACACGGAAGGGCGCCCCGAGAGAGATCTCGGGGCGCCCTTCCGCTCAGCTGCGTGGCGGCGGAGTCAGAGCTCGCCGACCGGAGCGGCGCGCTCCGGCTTCGCGGCGACGTTCTCGGTCCAGCCGAGGCCGTTCCACCAGCGCACGATCGTGGCGTCGTCGGGGTCCTCGTACCAGCCGGCGGCGACGACGCGGTTCACCTGGTCGCTCATGGCCGTCAGCCCTGGTCGCCCTGGTCGAAGCTGTAGATGCCCCAGTTGTCGACCTGCCAGGTGAACCAGCCGTTGGCCCGCTGCAGGCTGACGTTGATGCCCCAGCCGATCGGGTCGGAGGCGTTGTTCTTCGCCTTGCAGATCATCCCGTCGCCGACGATCGTCGGAACGGTCTCGGGGCAGGTGACGATGATGTCGGCGCCGAAGGCCTTGGCGCTGGCCGTGATCGACGACTCGGCCTGGTGGGCGAAGGTGGCCGGCGCGAGCGAGATGATCAGGCCGGGAACGGCGACGACCGCGACGAGGTTGACGGCGGCGAAGCCGAGCATCCCGAGCAGCGGGCCGAAGCCGCGACCCGAGCGGCGCACGAGCTGCACGAATCGGGCGATCAGGTAGACCGGGCCGGAGAGCACCGAGAACGCCCAGTGCGCCGGCGCGAGACCGCGCTCGCGCAGGATCTTCCAGTCGAAGAAGGCGAGCACGATCGAGCCGAGGTAGGGCACGACGAGGCTGATGACGAGCTGCAGGGTGCCGCCGGAGTGCGACAGCAGGAAGAACATGGTGACGAGCAGCACGTAGAGCGGCGTCATCGCGATGACCCACGCGGGACCGGTCGAGGTCGAGCCCTTCGCCGTGGTCGCAGCCAGCGGAGCGGCGGCCATGTCGTCGGCCGCGGCCGGGATGAAGCTCTCCGACGCCTCGCTGACGTGAGAGAAGGCACTGCGCGACGCGGAGAGCGCGTCGCCGAGCAGGTCGTCGAAGCGGGTGTCGAGGTCGAAGGCGGGCGTGGTCGGCGCGTTGCTCGGCACGAACTCGGCGAACTTCGCCGCCGGCGAGAGCTCCTCCTCGACGATGGCCTCCTTGACCGGGGCTTCGAGCGAGAGCAGGGCCTCCTGCGTCGGCTTCGCGGGCTCCTCGGCGAGGAGAGTCGCTCCCGCGTCGGTGGCGGGAAGCTCGTCCTCGGCGTCGGCGAAGGTCAGCCGGGCCTGCTGGGTGACGGTCTCCTGCGCGACCATCGGCTGGCGCGCATCCGAGGTGTACTCGGTCCAGGCGTGGTTGTCCCACCACCGCAGCTGCGGCAGTCCGAGCGGGTCGGGATACCACCCCGCAGGAACGCGAACATCTCCCTCAGCCACCGTGACGATCCCCTTTGCCATCGTTGCGGCGCGGACCCCCGCCCGCGCCAGGACCGAAACCCGATCGATCCTTCTGGACTGGGAGCCTAGGGGAGAGCTGTGCGCGCCGGAACGGGGTGGGCGCGCCCCCTCCGGGGGACAGGCTGGCCCCATTTGGAGGGCATCCGGGGGACAGGCCGGCGTCCGTCGGCTCGGTTCGACGCGGTGCGGCAGACTCGACGGGTGCTCGCCGACCTGCTGACCCGCCCCTGGGACGCCGACGCCTTCGCCCAGGGCTTCATGTCCTGGTCGGAGGGGCGCGGCCTGCCCCTCTACCCGGCGCAGGAGGACGCGCTGCTCGAGCTGCTGCTCGACCGCCACCTCGTGCTCAGCACCCCGACCGGCACCGGCAAGTCGCTGGTCGCGATCGCCGCGCACGCGATGGATGTGGCGCAGGGCCGCCGCTCGGTGTACACGGCGCCGATCAAGGCGCTGGTGAGCGAGAAGTTCTTCGCGCTGGTCGAGCTCTTCGGGGCGGAGCGCGTGGGCATGATCACGGGCGACACCCGGGTCAACCCGGACGCGCCGATCCTGTGCTGCACGGCCGAGATCATCGCGAACGCGGCCCTCCGCCACGGTGACGAGGCCCCCTACGACACGGTCGTGATGGACGAGTTCCACTTCTACGCCGACCCGGAGCGCGGCTGGGCGTGGCAGGTGCCGCTGCTGCAGATGCCGCGCACCCGCTTCGTGCTCATGTCGGCGACGCTCGGCGACGTAAGCGCGATCACGTCGGATCTCGAGCGCCGCACGGGGCGCGAGGTCGGGATGGTGACGGGGGTGCAGCGGCCCGTGCCGCTCGACTTCCGCTACGAGCTGACGCCGGTGCAGGAGGAGGTCGAGTCGCTGCTCGCCGACGGCCTCGCTCCGATCTACCTGGTGCACTTCTCGCAGGCCGCCGCGATCGAGCGGGCTCAGGCGCTCGCGAGCGTGCGGGTCGCCGATCGCGCCCACCGCGACCGCATCGCCGAGGCGATCGCGGGTTTCCGCTTCGCCCCCGGCTTCGGCGCGACGCTCAACCGGCTCATCCGCGCCGGCATCGGCGTGCATCACGCGGGGATGCTGCCGAAGTACCGCCGCCTGGTCGAGACCCTCGCGCAGGACGGCCTGCTCAAGGTCGTCTGCGGCACCGACACGCTCGGCGTCGGCATCAACGTGCCGATCCGCACCGTGCTGTTCACGGCGCTGACGAAGTTCGACGGCACCCGGATGCGGCAGCTCAGCGCCCGGGAGTTCCATCAGATCGCCGGACGCGCCGGGCGGGCCGGCTACGACACCGCGGGCGAGGTCGTCGTGCTCGCGCCCGAGCACGAGATCGAGAACGCCAAGGCCGCGGCGAAGGCCGCCGCGAACCCGGGCAAGGCGAAGAAGGTCAGCAAGAAGAAGGCCCCTGACGGCTTCGTGAGCTGGGGACCCGGCAGTCTGGAGCGGCTGCAGAACGCGCAGCCCGAGACGCTGCAGAGCTCGATGACGATCACCGCCGCGATGCTCATCAACGTGATCGCGCGCGGCAGCGATGACGGCCGCGGGGTCTTCGACGACGTGCGCCGGCTCGTGCTCGACAATCACGAGGCCCCCGCGCGTCAGCGCGCGCTCGCCCGACGTGCGCTCGGCATCTACCGCACGCTGCGCACCTCCGAGGTCGTCGCGCAGGAGGGCGGCGGCTTCGACGGCACGGCCCGCATCCGCCTGACCGTCGACCTCCAGCCGGACTTCGCGCTCAACCAGCCCCTGTCGCCGTTCGCGCTCGCGGTGATCGAGCTGCTCGAGGAGGACGCTCCCGACTACGCGCTCGACGTGCTCAGCGTGATCGAGTCGACCCTCGACGACCCGCGGGCGATCCTCAGCCAGCAGCAGTTCACGGCCCGCGGCGAGGCGGTCGCCGCGATGAAGCGGGAGGGGATCGAGTACGAGGAGCGCATGGAGCTGCTCGAGCAGATCACCTGGCCGATGCCCCTCGAGCAGCTGCTCGCCGAGGCCTACGAGGTCTACGCCGGGTCACAGCCGTGGGTGCGCGACTTCGCGGTCTCGCCGAAGTCGGTCGTGCGCGAGCTCTGGGAGCGGGGGATGACCTTCGCCGAGTACGTCGCGTTCCACAAGCTCGGCCGCAGCGAGGGCCTCGTGCTGCGCTACCTCTCGGACGCCTTCCGCGCGCTGCGTCAGACGGTGCCCGACGAGGCGAAGACCGAGGAGGTGCGCGAGCTCATCGACTGGCTCGGCGAGGTCGTGCGCCAGGTCGACTCCTCGCTCGTGGACGAGTGGCAGGCGCTGCTCGAGCCGGGGGCCGCGGTCGCGACGAGCGCGACAGCGGCGCCGGTGCGGCCGCCGGGACCGGTCAGCGTGGTCGCCAATCGGCGCGCGTTCACGGCCATGGTGCGCAACGCCTTCTGGCGCCGGGTGCAGCTGGCCGCCCGTCAGGCCGACGACGAGCTGGTCGCCCTCGATCCCGACGTCGACTGGCCTGCCGCGCTCGACGCCTACTTCGACGAGCACGACTCGATCGGCATCGGCGCGGATGCCCGCTCGGCGGCGTTCCTGCACGTCGACGAGAAGGCGGACACCTGGCTCGTGCGTCAGACGCTCGCCGATCCGGCGGGAGATCACGACTGGGTCGTGCGCGGCGAGGTCGACCTCGAGGCGTCCGCCGCTGAGGGCATCGCCGTCGTGCGGATCAGCGCGGTGGAGCGGCTCGACGGCTGAGGCGTCAGTGAAGCCGGGCGCTGAGCCGGCTCACGGCAGGAAGCGCCGCAGCCCGCCGAGGCCCGGGCGACCGGGCGCGTCGTCGTCGGGGTCGCCGAGGTCGACCTCCCCGGTGAGCAGCTTGTCGCCCGGCTCGCGCAGCGCACGGCGGTGGTCGTCGGCGACCAGCTCGTCGTCGACCTCCTCGTCGGTCTGCTCGTGGGCGGCGCGCACCGACTGCACGATCCACATGAGCGCCGGCACCACGCCGACGGCGACCGCGACGAAACCGAGCACGGTGAAGACGATGGCCGCCACCGGGATCGCCTCGTGCGAGCACGCCCGGGCAGTGGCGTCGGCGCAGCCGCGGCTGATCGACGTCGTCACGTCGACGACGGCGAAGGAGACGGCGGCCGTGCCGAGCGAGCTCAGCGCGACCGCGCCGAGAGTTCTGCGAGACGGCACGGGCGTACTTTCCGGACGCTGCGGAGGGAGGGTGCGTCCGCGTTCAGGCTAGGGATCGGAGGCCATCGGGGGACACGCCCAGAACGGGGCACCCGCGCCCGGGGTACAGAACGGTCGTCCGCAAGGAGTGCTCACGACACTCCGTGTTCATCTCCGAGTTGTGTTCCGTTCACCCGAGTGGAAAGGTCATTCGCGGTGGACGTCACTCTCATGGTCGCGCTGGTCATCGCACTGGCTCTCGTCTTCGACTTCACGAACGGATTCCACGACACCGCGAACGCGATGGCGACGCCCATCGCGACCGGCGCTCTGAAGCCGAAAGTCGCCGTCGCTCTGGCCGCCGTGCTCAACCTCGTCGGCGCCTTCCTCTCGACCGAGGTGGCGAAGACGATCTCCGGCGGGCTGATCCGCGAGGGCGAGGGCGGCATCCAGATCGGGCCCGAGCTCGTGTTCGCCGGCCTGATCGGCGCGATCGTCTGGAACCTCATCACCTGGCTGCTCGGTCTGCCCTCCTCGTCGAGCCACGCCCTGTTCGGCGGCCTCATCGGCGCGGCGATCGTCGGCGTCGGATTCCAGGCGATCGACGGCGGCGTCCTGCTCTCGAAGATCGTCATCCCCGCGATCCTCGCGCCGGTGCTCGCCGGCTTCGTCGCCTTCCTCGCGACCAAGATCGCCTACGCGATCGTCGCCAAGCGCGCCCGCGACGGCTTCAAGCGCGGTCAGATCTTCACCGCCGGCCTCGTCTCGCTCGCCCACGGCACGAACGATGCGCAGAAGACGATGGGCGTGATCACCCTGGCGCTCATCGCCGCGGGCCAGCAGGAGGTCGGCTCCGGCCCCCAGCTCTGGGTCGTGATCGTCTGCGCGCTCGCGATCGCGCTCGGCACCTACAGCGGTGGCTGGCGCATCATCCGCACCCTCGGCAAGGGCATCACCGAGGTCGAGCCCGCGCAGGGCTTCGCGGCCGAGGCCTCGACGACGGCGACGATCCTCGCCTCGAGCCACCTCGGCTTCGCTCTCTCGACCACGCAGGTCGCCTCGGGCGGCGTCATCGGCGTCGGCATCGGCCGCAAGGGAGCCTCGGTCAAATGGGGCACCGCCGGGCGCATCGCCCTCGGCTGGCTCATCACGATCCCCGCCGCCGGCGCGGTCGGCGCCTTCATGGCCCTGGTCGAGAAGCTCGGCTTCTGGGGCATCGTCGCGGATGCCGCGTTCGCCCTGGCCGCGATCCTGGCGATCTTCATCTACTCGCGCCGCGAGTCGGTCGACAGCCGCGCGCTCGACACGGTCGAGCCCGGCGACATCGTGCGGCCGAAGCGCAAGAAGCGCAAGAGCAAGGGCGGATCGGGGGCGACGGCATGATCGACTGGGCGGCCTTCTTCATCGTCGCAGCGGCGGCGCTCGTCGCGGCGAGCGCGATCGTCACGCTGTTCTCGCTCGCGCTGCGCTTCGGCGACGGCGGGGCGACGGGCTCCTGGCAACGCCGCGTCTCGGTCGGCCTCTACGTGCTCTGCGCGCTCGTCGTGCTCTTCGGCATCTACCTGATCGTCCCCGCACTGCACGGGGGATGACGCGCGCCGCCGGCGCTGAATAGGCTGTTCTCGTGCTTCAAGGAGTGATCCGATGACGGATTCCGTGCCCGCCGCCCGATCGACCGACGCCGGTTCCCCGCCGCTCTCCGAAGAGCAGCGCATCGTCGGCGACGAGAACTTCGAGACCACCGGTCCCGAGCGCGCGGCCGAGGAGCTCGCGGCCGCCGCCGAGACCCGCACCGAGTCGGATTCGCTGGGATCGCTGCCCATCCCCGCCGACAGCTACTGGGGCATCCACACCGCCCGGGCGCTCGTGAACTTCCCGATCACCCGTCGCGCGATCAGCAACTACCCCGACCTGGTGCGCGCGCTCGCCCGGGTCAAGCAGGCCGCTGCGCGCGCCAACCGCGAGCTCGGCGCACTCGAGGCGCACAAGGCCGACGCGATCGAGTGGGCCTGCCAGCGCATCCTCGAGGGTGAGCACCACGACCAGTTCGTGGTCGGCGCGATCCAGGGCGGCGCCGGCACGAGCACCAACATGAACTGCAACGAGGTCATCGCGAACGTGGCCCTCGAGCACCTCGGCCGCCCGCGTGGCGACTATGCGACGCTGCACCCGATCGACGACGTCAACCGCAGCCAGTCGACCAACGACACCTACCCGACGGCGATCAAGCTCGCGATGATCTTCGGCCTGCAGCGTCTGCTCGCCGAGCACCGACTGCTCGCCGAGTCGTTCGCCGCGAAGGGCCGCGAGTTCGAGCACGTGCTGAAGGTCGGGCGCACGCAGCTGCAGGACGCGGTGCCGATGACGCTCGGCCAGGAGTTCGGCGGCTTCGCCCACACCCTCGCCGAAGACCACGAGCGCCTCGGCGAGGTCATCCCGTGGCTCGCCGAGATGAACCTGGGCGCGACCGCGATCGGCACGGGCATCACGGCCGATCCGCGCTATGCCGCGGCCGTGCGCGACCAGCTGGTCGAGCTGACCGGGCTGCCGTTCCAGACCGCCGCCGACCTCATCGAGGCGACGAGCGACGCCGGCGTGTTCATGACGCTCTCCGGGGTGCTCAAGCGCTCGGCGGTGAAGCTCTCGAAGATCTGCAACGACCTCCGGCTCATCTCCTCGGGCCCGCAGGCGGGACTCGGCGAGATCAACCTGCCCCCGCGTCAGGCCGGATCGTCGATCATGCCCGGCAAGGTCAACCCGGTCATCCCCGAGGTGGTGAACCAGGTGGCCTTCTCGGTCATCGGCGCGGATGCGACCGTCACCGCGGCGGCAGAGGGCGGCCAGCTGCAGCTCAACGCCTTCGAGCCGGTCATCGCGCACAGCATCCTGCAGTCGCTGGCGTGGATGACCAACGCGTGCCGCACGCTGCGCGTGAACTGCATCGACGGCATCACGGCGAACACCGACCGGCTCGAGCGCCAGGTGGAGACGAACGTCGGCGTCGTGACGGCGCTCACCCCGTACATCGGCTACGCGGCCTCGGCAGCCCTCGCGCACACCGCGCTGACCACGCAGTCGTCGATCGCCGATCTGGTGGTGGATGCGGGGCTCATGGAGCGCGAGGAGGTGCAGCGGGTGCTGTCGCCGGAACGCCTCTCGGGCATCGCGCCGATCACCGGCGTCGTCGATCTCGCGGCGATCCAGCACGCGCAGCAGGCCGCGAAGGATCGTGCCGCGGGCGCGCCGCGCACGGAGGCCGACCTCACCTGAGCCGAGTCGCGGGTTCCGGAGCGGGTCGGTCGACGAGGTGACCGTCGGCGACCGCTGCGATTCCGGAGCGTCCGCTCTCAGTCCACGGCCGGATCGCCGGTCTCGTCGTGCACCTCGGCGGCGCCCTTGTCGGGGCGCAGCCCGCGCCAGCTCGCCTGACGCAGCCGCGCCTCGCCGGTCAGCCCGGCGTACTCCACCTCGGCGACGAGCGACGGGGTGACCCAGTGCGCGTCGGCCGCGTCGGCCTCGGGCACGTCGTCGAGCGGGGAGGTCACCCGGGCGAGCGCGTCGAGGCGGTGACGCATCCGCTCGAGGTCGCGCTCGCGGAAGCCGGTGCCGACGCGGCCGACGTAGCGCAGTCGGCCGCCGTCGGGCACGCCGAGCAGCAGCGAGCCGATGGAGTCGGCACGACGGCCGTTGCCGGGGCGCCAGCCGCCGATCACGACCTCCTGCGTGCGCAGGTGCTTGAGCTTGAGCCAGTCGGCGCTGCGGCGTCCGGACCGGTAGCGGCCGTCGATGCGCTTCGCCATGACGCCTTCGAGCCCCAGGCGCCGACTCACCTCGAGGGCGTGCTCGAGATCGTCGCCCGCGAGCGGAGGCACCTGGATGCGCTCCGACGAGGTGGTGACCAGCGCCTCGAGCGCCGCGCGGCGCTCCTGCCAGGTGCGCTCGACAGTCGCCTTGCCGTCGATCTCGAGCACGTCGAAGAGGAACACGCTGACCGCGACCCGACGCCGTGCCTTCTCGACGTCGCGCTCCTTCGTCAGCCCGAGCCGCTGCTGCAGCCGCGCGAAGCTCGGCCGGCCCGCGGAGTCGAGCGCCACGATCTCGCCGTCGAGCACGGCCGATCCGGGCACGCCGGCGGCGAGCTCCTGCAGCTCGGGGAACGTCGCAGTCAGGTCCAGTCCGTTGCGCGAGCGCAGCTCGACCCGATCGTCGGCGATCCGCGCGAGCGCGCGCACGCCGTCCCACTTCATCTCGTAGCGCCATTTCGCCGGATCCCGGTCGCGGATGTCGGCGGGTGCGCCCGCCGTCGCGAGCATGGGCGCGAGTGTCGTGTCGCGCGGCGTGGCGGACGAGGCGCGACCGGGCCGACGCGCGGGCGGATGAGACGCCGCCGTCGTCACCGAAGCAGCCTGACCGGATGCCGACTCGGCGTCCCCCTGCTCTTTCATCCGGTGCAGCAGCCACTGGTCGGCGTCAGTGTGGATGAGGGCGTACCGCCCGCTGAGCCGCTCGCCGCGCAGGTCGACGATGACCTCCTCGCCCTCGCGCCACTTCTCGAGCTCGTAGCGGCCGTGATCCCAGATCTGCACCGAGCCGGCGCCGTACTCGCCCTTCGGGATCTCGCCCGCGAACCCCGCGTAATCGAGCGGGTGGTCCTCGGTCTGAACGGCCAGTCGGTTCTGACCGGAGTCGTCGGGCACGCCCTTCGGCACGGCCCAGCTGACCAGCACGCCGCGGTGCTCGAGCCGGAAGTCCCAGTGCAGTCGGGTCGCGTGGTGCTCCTGCACGACGAAGATCGGCGCGTCGTCCTCGCCCCGACGCGCGCGGTGCGCCTCGTCGCCGAAGGGCTCCGGGGTGCCGCCGGCGCGCCGCTTCGCGCGGTACTCGCCGAGCCGCCGCTCGACGTGCCCGGCCTCGAGCTGCGCCATCGGGTCGGCGCGCCGGGCGATCCGCTCCCGCGCCTGCGGGAGCTCGAGTTGGGCCAGCGACGCCATCCCGAGCTCCCGCCAGGTGCGCGGCACCGCGACGGTCGGCCGCGGGCGTCCGCGCAGCGACCAGGGCACGATCGTCGTCTTGCTGCCGTTGTTCTGGCTCCAGTCGACCAGCACCTTGCCCGTGCGCTTCGCCTTGCGCATCTCGCTGACGACGAGCTCGGGGTGGTCGGCTTCGAGGGCTCGTGCCAGCTCGTGCGCGAAGGCGCTCATCTGCTCGCTCGAGCGCGACTCGTCGAGCCCGGCATAGAGGTGGATGCCCTTGCTGCCGCTCGTGACCGGGATCGGATCGAGCCCGACGTCGCGCAGGATCGCGCGGGCGAGCTTGGCGACCTCGACGCACTCCGGCAGACCGGCGCCCTCGCCGGGGTCGAGGTCGAGCACGAGCCGGTCCGGATCGTGGCGTCCGCCCCGCGGGCCGAAGCGCCATTGCGGCACGTGCAGCTCGAGTGTCGCGAGCTGAGCGAGCCAGACGAGGGTCGCCCGGTCGTCGACGAGCGGATAGACGTTGTCGTGATCGGCATGGGCGATGACGCGGGTGCGCACCCAGCTCGGGGTGCCCGCGCCGAGGTCCTTCTGGAAGAACATCGCGCCGGGATCCTGCGCGGTGCCGACGCCGTGCACCCAGCGCTTGCGTGTCGCCGCTCGCCCGGCCGCGAGCGGCACCAGGCGCGAGGCGACGGCCGCGTAGTAGTCGATCACGTCGCCCTTGGTCGTCCCGGTGGCGGGGTACATGACCTTGTCGAGGTTGGTCAGGGTGAGACGTCGCCCGTCGACGTCGACCTGCGTGCCCTTCTCGGCCATGAGCTGAACGTAGGGCCGCACCTCTGGGCTGATCGGCCGTTCTGCGGAACAATGCAGAAATGAGGGCGATCTGGAAGGGCTCGCTGAGCTTCGGGCTGGTCAACGTGCCGGTCAAGCTCTTCTCGGCCACGGAAGACCACGACGTGCCGCTGCACCAGGTGCACGACGACGACGGCGGACGCATCCGCTACCAGCGCAAGTGCGAGATCTGCGGCGAGGTCGTGCCGTTCGAGCACATCGACAAGGCCTACGACGACGGCGATCAGACCGTCGTGCTGACGAAGGCCGATCTGGCCTCGCTGCCGGCCGAGCGCAGTCGCGACATCGACGTCGTCGAGTTCGTCCCCTCAGAGCAGGTGGATGCGATCCGCCTCGACCGCAGCTACTACCTGGCGCCCGACTCCAGCTCCATGAAGGCCTACGCGCTGCTGCGGCGCACGCTCGAGGAGACCGAGCGCACCGCGATCGTGCGCATCTCGCTGCGCCAGCGCACCCGCCTGGCCGCCCTGCGCGTGCACGACGAGGTGCTGCTGCTGCAGACGCTGCTCTGGGACGACGAGGTGCGCGACGCCGAGTTCCCCGGGCTGGACGAGCATCCGCGCGTCTCGGAGAACGAGCTCAAGATGGCGCAGCAGCTGGTCGAGAGCTTCTCGAAGGACTTCGAGCCGGAGAAGTTCGACGATGAGTACCAGGTGCAACTGCGGCAGCTGGTCGAGGCGAAGCTCGAGCAGGGCGACACGCTCGACACCGACGAGACCTTCGGTCGCGAGAGCGACAGCGGCGGGGGAGAGGTGCTCGACCTGATGGAGGCGCTGCGGCAGAGCGTCGAGCGGCGTCGCGCCGGCGGGGCGAAGAAGGCTCCCGCCCGGAAGGCCCCCGCGAAGAAGAAGACGCCGACGACGAAGAGCACGGACGCGGCTTCCGCGCCGAAGAAGCGCGCCTCGGCGGCGTCGCGGTCTTCGTCGTCCGAGGAGCGGGCGCCGGCGGCGTCCACTCCGAAGAAGCGATCCTCGGGCGGGAGCGGTTCGCGGAAGGCGGCGTCGTGACGGGAGGACGCGGTGTCAGGAGTTCCGGAGCGCGCGGATGAGCTCCGACTTGCGTTGGCCCGAGTATCCGGTCAGACCGATCTCCTTCGCGCGCGTGCGCAGCTCGGCCACCGTCCAGTCGTCGTAGCTGCCCGCTTCACCGCCCTTCCGCCCGACCGCGCTCTTCCCGCGCGCCGCGGCGGCGTTCGAGATGCGCGCCGCCTTCTGCTTGCCGGCGCCGTCGTCGCGCAGCTCCTCGTACATCTCCGGATTCTTCAGACTCGGATTCGTCTTCCCTGGCATGCGGGCACGCTACGACGCTGCGGCGAGGGTTCCGCGAGGCTCTCAGCGCGCTCGCACACGGCATCCGCGCGGCGCGAACGATATAGCAGCCCGCGCCACCTCAGGTCCAGCCCCGAAGTACGATTCGGCGGGAATGGGAGAATGACGACCGACCGCCGGTGACCCGCGCGGGAGAGCATGAGGAGATCGATGGGCAAGCTTCTGTACGGCGCGGTGAAGACCGAGATCGCCTTCGACGATCGGGTTCTCGCTCACCTGCAGGCCGTGATCTCGAGCAAGCTGCGCCGGGGCGAGAGCTTCTTCCTCAACTGGAAGGACGACCCCTCGGTCGGCGACGGCCACTCCGCGATCTGGATCGGCGCCGGCATCCCGCTCTACTTCAAGTACTACGGCGGTCGGCCGATCGACCTCAACCGTCAGTGGCTCGAGCAGCTCACCCTCTCGGCCGGCAGCAACGGCGGCCTCCAGCTCGGTGACGAGCCGGTCAGTCTGACGACGTCGACGCCCCGGAACGACTGAGCGACTCGCGCATCCGCCGCCCCTCGGCGACGTCCTGGTCGTGCTGGCGGGCCAGCTGCAGCATCCGGTCGGTGCGCTTGACCGGCAGCCGGATGTGATCCTCGGCCTCGACGCCCTCGTCGAGCTGCTGCAGCCGGATCAGCTCGACATCGAGCTGCGCGCCGAGCACCAGCGCGGTGCTGCTGAGGTAGGCCCAGAGCACCCCGGCGAGCAGGATGCCGAGGCGTCCGTAGAGCTGGCCGTACGCCCCGATGAGGTGCAGGTAGAGCGCGAATCCCGCCGTGACGGCCGACCACGCGGTCAAGGTCAGCAGCGATCCGATGCTCAGGCGACGCAGCCCGCTCACGCGCACATTCGGCGCGTGCCGCTGCAGCAGCGCGAGCAGGGCCACGAGCAGCACCAGCAGCAGGGGCCAGCGCACGATCGCCCACGCTGTCGCGGTCACCGGACTCAGCGGTCCGCCCACGAGCTCGCCGATCGTGTCCGGTCCGATGAGCAGGATGCCGAGTGCGGCCCCGCCGAGCACGATCGCCGCGGCGGCGACCACGAGCATCCAGCCGCGGAAGAACCAGAACGGCCGACCCTCCTGCACCCCGCAGATCGTGTTCACGGCGCGGCCGTAGGCGGTGCACCAGCCGGAGGCTGTCCACAGCGTGAGAGCGATCCCGATCAGCACCGCGACGCCGGGCGAGCGCAGGCTCAGCAGCTCGCCGATCGCGTCACGCACCGTGTCCGTCTCGCCGGCGGGCACGAAGGGACCGATCACGGCCACGAGCTCGCTCGCCGCATCCGCCGACGAATCCCGGAGCGCGAAGGCGGCGACCGTGAGCAGCACGGCGGGGAAGGCGGTGAGCACAGCGAAGAAGGTGAGCGCCGCCGCAGCGTCGTAGCCGCGCCCGCGCAGGTAGCCGCGCCAGGTGCGCCGCAGCGCGTAGACCGCGCGACCGCGACGGCTCACCGGGGCGGATTCGGGCATGGGGCGAGGCTAGCGGCGGGCCTGAGCCGCGCGTCCCTAGACTCGGTCGACGGCCAGGCGCGATCCCGCCGCCGGCCGCCGCACCACCGGAGGACAGGCGTGACGCAGCCCACCATCGACATCATCCGCGACGAGCTCGCCGAGCTGGGCGACGCCCTCGTGCTCGACCCGGCCGCCCTCGACGCGCTGCGCGCCGACAAGTCGGGGCACGTCTCCGCCGCGGCTCCGCTGGCGCTCGTCGAGGCCCGCACGATCGAGCACGTGCAGACCGCACTGCGCTTCGCCAGCCGGCACGGCATCCCCGTCGTCCCGCGCGGTGCGGGCACCGGCCTGGCGGGCGGCGCGGTCGGCGATGCGGGGGAGCTCGTCATCTCGACCCGGCTCATGGACCGCATCCTCGAGATCTCGGCGGATGACGAGCTCGCGGTCGTCGAGCCCGGCATCATCAACGCCGACCTCAACGCCCGGCTCGCCCAGCAGGGGCTCTGGTGGGCGCCGGACCCCGCCAGCAAGGCGATCTCGACGGTGGGCGGCAACATCGCGACGAATGCCGGCGGACTGCTCTGCGTCAAGTACGGCGTCACGCGCGAGGCGGTGCTCGCCCTCAAGGTCGTGCTCGCCGACGGACGTCTCATCTCGACCGGTCACCGCACCGTCAAGGGCGTGACCGGGCTCGACCTCACCGCGCTGTTCATCGGCTCGGAGGGGCTGCTCGGCATCGTCGTCGAGGCCACGCTCAGACTGCGCCGCGTGCCCGCAGGCGATCCGGTCACGATCGGCGCGAGCTTCGCCGACGTCGCTGACGCGGCTCGGGCGGCGAGCGTCATCGCGACCTCCTCGGTGCGTCCCGCGGTCATGGAGCTGCTGGATGCGCGCGCGCTCGAGATGCTGCGCACCTGGTTCGCGTCCCAGGGCGAAGCGGTCGACCTGCCCGGCGGCGCCTACCTGCTGGTGCAGACCGACGGCGCGGATGCCGCTCGCGAGGCGCAGGAGCTGCTGCCGATCATCGCCTCCCTCGGCGGCGAGGCCCAGCTCGCGCCCGACGCAGAGGCAGGGGAGCGCCTGCTGCGCATCCGCCGCTCCTTCCACCCCGCGCTCGAGTCGCACGGCACGGTGCTCATCGAAGACGTCGCGGTGCCTCGCAGCGCGCTCCCGGCTATGTTCGCCGAGATCGACCGCATCTCGGCCGAGCACGGCATCCCGATCCCCACCGTCGCGCACGCCGGCGACGGCAACCTGCACCCCAACTTCGTGCTGCCCACGAGGGCGACGGGCTCGGCGCTCGATGTGCCGGAGGAGGTCTGGGATGCGGCGAGCGAGCTCTTCCGCGCGGCTCTGCGCCTCGGGGGCACGCTCACCGGCGAGCACGGCGTCGGGCTGCTGAAGAAGCGCTGGCTCGGCGACGAGATCGGCGACACGCAGCTCGAGTTGCAGCGCGGCATCAAGGCGGTCTTCGACCCGCAGAGGCTGCTCAACCCCGGCAAGGTGCTCTGACCGCGCAGCGGACGCTCGCTGTTCGGATCGCTCTCAGGAAACACCCGGGCACCACCGTCCCCTCGCCCGGAATACCACGCCAGGGTCGTGAGTTGCAGGCCTTGGAAGGGAGCGACCCGCTACATGATCACCTCGGATTCCCTGCGTCAGGCGCCGCGAGAGCTGCGACCCCTGCACGTGCCCCGTCCCTCGACCGGACAGCTGCGACTGCGCCCCAGTCTTCGCGGCAACGGCTTCGTCGTCGGATCGGTGGAGGCCAACGGCCCCGACACCGTCGGCTTCGCCAACCGCGACCGCGTCGCCTGGCGCGACGACTCGACGGAGCTGCCCGACCTCCTGCTCAAGAGTCAGGACGACGTGCTCGGCGTCCCCTCGTGGATCACCGATCAGCAGGTCGTCGACTACCTCGGCCCGGGTCTCGTCGCCCGGGCGCTCATGCGCTCGAGCCACCCCGTCGGCCGCGGCGACGACGTCCGCGTCATCTCGACCGACGCGCGCGTCTCGGCCATGGCGACCGCCTGGGCCCGTCATCTCGGCGCTCACATCGTCGAGCAGGGCCCCGCGCTCGTGCTCGAGCACAGCACCCGCGGCCGTGTCTTCCCGCAGGCGCACGGTCGCCTCGCACAGGCCGCCGTCGACGTGTTCCAGGCCATCCGCGCCGGCATGTTCGACGACATCGACGCAGATCAGCCGCGAGCCGTCACCGCCGCGTGACGCACTGTGGCGGGACGTCGCGCTGCGGCGTGGCGCCCCGCCTAGGCTGGTCGGCATGACGTTCCTGCCGATCCCGGCCGACGCCGAGCTGACCGCCGCCGCCCGAGTCGCGGCGCTGCGCCGACTGCCCGACGGCGCGACGGCGACGCCGTCGGAGCGGGCACTGCTCGGTCATCTGCCGAGCTTCGACGCCTATACCCAGTGGTACGCGCTGCGCGACGAGCTCGTGCCCTACATCGGCGAGCGCGCCCTCGCTCTCTTCGGCTACGCCATCACCGACGCGCTCGACAGCCTGCACGGCACCGCCTGGTTCCGGCGTCAGCTCGTCGAGGGCGGAGGGGATCCCGACTCCGCCGAGGTCACCGAGACCGAGCGCGTGCTGCTCGACTGGGGTCGCCGGATCGGAGCCGACGCGAACGGCATCCCCGACGAGGTCGCCGACCTGATCCAGGCGAAGTTCTCGCCCGGTCTGCGGCTGATGCTCGTCGCCTTCGCGGGACAGACCGTCGCCGCCGCGGTCTTCGCCGCGGTCGGGCGGGTCCCGCTCGCGGAGCCGCTGCTCGAGTTCCGCCGCCCGGGCGACCTGCGCACCAGCTGACCGCCCGCCGTCGGAGCGCGGTCGCGTCGACCGGAGCCGTTCGGTCGGCGGACGCGTCGCGCCGTCTCGACCGGTGAGAACGGCAGGAACGCGACGAACGGCGGCGCCGGCGCGCGCGTCACCGGCACGCCGAGTCGGCATACTCACCCTGTGACCTCGCCCGAGACGCGCCGCCCGCGCCGACTCCACCCCGCCTGGCTCGTCGCCGGCGCGGGGCTCCTCGCCCTCGTCGGCGCCGCCGGCTTCCGTTCGGCGCCGAGCGCGCTCATGGTGCCGATCGAGCAGGATCTCGGCTGGTCGCGCACCGACATCTCCGTGGCCGTCGGCATCAACATCCTGCTGTTCGGGCTGACCGCGCCCTTCGCGGCGGCGCTCATGGAACGCTTCGGGCTGCGTCGCGTCGTCGCGGTGGCGCTGCTGCTCATCTCGGCGGGAGCGGCGCTCAGCACGCTGTCGACGGCGCCGTGGATGCTCGTCGCCACCTGGGGCGTGCTGATCGGCGTGGGCACGGGGTCGATGGCGCTAGTCTTCGCCGCGCTGATCGCCGACCGCTGGTTCCTGCGCCGTCGCGGGCTCATCACGGGCGTGCTGACCGCGGGCAGCGCCGCGGGCCAGCTGGTGTTCCTGCCGATCGTCGCGCGGCTCGCGGTCGAGAGCGACTGGCGCGTCGCCTCGCTCGTGATCGCCGTCATCGCGCTCGTCGTGATGCCCTTCGCGGTGCTCGGTCTGCGCAACTCCCCGGCCGAGCTCGGCATGACCCCGTACGGCTCGCCCGCCGACGCGCTCCCGGCCCTCCCGCCGAAGAGCGCCGTCGCGCCGGCGCGACGCGCGCTGCAGGTGCTCGCCCGAGCGGCCCGCGTGCGCACCTTCTGGGCTCTCGTGGCCGGCTTCGCGATCTGCGGCGCGACGACGAACGGGCTGATCGGCACGCACTTCATCCCGGGGGCGCACGACGCGGGGATGTCGGAGACGACCGCCGCCGGGCTGCTCGCACTGGTCGGCGTGTTCGACGTCGTCGGCACGATCGCCTCGGGCTGGCTCACCGACCGGATCAATCCGCGCATCCTGCTCGCCGTCTACTACGCCGGACGCGGACTCGCGCTGCTGATGCTGCCCTACCTGCTCGCGTCGACCGTGCAGCCGCCGGTGCTGATGTTCGTGGTCGTCTACGGCCTCGACTGGGTCGCGACCGTGCCGCCCACGGCGGCGCTGTGCCGAGAGCTGTTCGGCGCCGACGGACCCGTCGTCTACGGCTGGGTCTTCGCCGCGCACCAGATCGGCGCCTCGATCGCCGCGATCGTCGCGGGGGTGATCCGCGAGTCGAGCGGCACCTACACGGCGGCGTGGTTCGGCGCCGCCGGCCTGTGCGTCGTGGCCGCCGTGATCAGTGCGGGGATCGCGCGGCGGACGACCACGGTCGCCGCGAACTGAGCACCCCGCCCACCCCGGCGGAGCCGGAACGGATGGGGAGACGTGTCCACGGCGATCGGCCCGGGCCGCCGGATACAGTGTCGGCATGAGCGACCCGCGGACGCCGGATCAGCAGCCCGATCAGCAGAACGGCACCCCGCCTCAGACCGCCGCGCCCACCGGCCCGCCGCCCCAGCGGGGCAACCCGCAGCCGCAGTACGGGCAGCAGCCGGCTCAGCCGCAGTACGGCCAGCAGGTCCAGCCTCAGTACGGCCAGCCTCAGTACGGCCAGCAGGTCCAGCCTCAGTACGGCCAGCCTCAATACGGCCAGCCGGCTCAGCCGCAGTACGCCCCGCCGCGCGACTACCGCCAGCAGCCCGGACTGACCGACGCTGAGCTGCCCGATGCGCGCTACTCCCGTCAGCCCTCCTACGACGCGGCGCACTTCACGCCCGGCTACGAGGTCGCGCTCGAGCCGCAGGAGGCGGAGCCGACGCTCGTGCGCACCCAGGGCGTGACCGTCTCGGCCCTCGCCACGGCGCCCGCCGACATCCGCGCCGAGACGATGCAGCACGCGGCTCCGGTCTTCGCCGCCCCGCCGCCCCAGCCGCACACCGGTCGTCGGGTCGCGCTGATCATCGGCATCGTCGTGGCCGGACTGGCCCTGCTCCTCGCCCTCGTCTACACGCTCATCGCACTCGGCGTCGCCTCGATCTTCGCCGCCGTGCTGGCGCTCATCCCGCTCACGGTCGTGCTGCTCGCGATCCGCTGGGTCGACCGCTGGGAGCCCGAGCCGCTCGGAATCAAGATCTTCGCCTTCCTCTGGGGCGCGGGCGTCGCCGTCGTGACCGCCCTCGTCGTCGGCGTGGGGGTGGATGTGGCGCTCTACATCTCCGGGTCGAACCCGGGCTCGGGCGATGCCCAGTTCCTGGGCGCGGTCGTGCAGGCGCCGATCGTCGAGGAAGGCGCGAAGGGTCTCGGCATCCTGCTGATCTTCCTCATCGGCCGCAAGTACTTCGACGGCCCCGTCGACGGCATCGTCTACGGTGCGACGATCGCCGCCGGGTTCGCCTTCACCGAGAACATCCTCTACTTCGGCCAGCAGATGCTGAGCTCGGGCCTGTTCTCGGGCGAGGTCGTGACGATCTTCTTCCTGCGTGGAGTGCTCGCGCCGTTCGCGCACGTCATGTTCACGTCGATGACGGGACTCGCGCTGGGGCTCGCCGCCAGCCGCTTCAAGCACTGGGCTCCGTCGGTGGGCTTCTACTTCGTCGGCCTGCTGGGTGCGATGCTGCTGCACGGCATCTGGAACGCCGCGGCGTCGCTCGTTCCCGGCGGCATCCCCGGCTACCTGCTCTACTACTGCGTCGTCGAGGTGCCGCTCTTCATCGGACTGCTGGTCATCGTCTTCTGGCTGCGGCGTCGCGAGTCGCGGCAGACGCTCGCGCGCCTCGCCGAGTATGCGGCCGCCGGGTGGATCAACCGCGATGAGGTCGTCGCGCTCGGCAGCCCGGCCGGGCGACGGCAGGCGCGGGCCTGGGCGGCGTCCCGAGGGCAGAAGGCGCTCATGGGGCGGTACATCCGCGACGCCACGATGCTGGCGGCGGCCCGTCAGCGCGTGATCCGCGACACGGGACGAGCCGAGGCGCAGTCGGACGAGCTGGTGCTGCTCGGCAAGGTCACGGCCTCGCGACGGGCACTGCTCGGCGTCGGCGGCTGAGCCGGAGCGCCGGTCGAATCACCGAGTCCGCCCGTTAAAGACTCATCGCCCAGTGGCGGGTCAGTGACTCCGACGCTTCTGGGCGATGAGCTGATCTGAGTCCAGGGTGCACCCGGCCGGTCCCGAGGTCAATACCCCCGTTGCCGAGCGATCGGAAGCGGAGTTCAGCCCCGCGTGCAGTGACCCGCGGTGACCGCCGTCGTGAGTCCCGGCGCCTGCGCCGCCACCGGAGCGAGCGAGGCGTCGGTGGAGGCGTAGCCGAGCTGATCGTCGGTCGCGCTCTCGGCGAAGACGACGCCGGCGACACGGCCGTCGGTCGTGAGCAACGGGCCGCCGCTGTTGCCGGGCTCGACGACGGCGGCGAGCGTGTAGATCTCACGCGGGTTCCGGGAGTCGTTGTAGATGTCCGCGACGAGCTCGGTCGACCGGGCCAGCACCTGCGCGCCGCCCGAGGTGTAGGGGCCGCCGTAGGGGTAGCCGTCGACAGCGCCCTGAGCACCGACATCGAGCGGGTCGGAGAGCTTGAGCGGAGTCGCCGCGAGGCCGCTCGTCGCGAGCACAGCCAGGTCCGCCTTCGGGTCGAAGTAGACCACCTTCGCCGTGACGACCTGGCCCGCGCGGGTGTCGACGACGGGCTCGGCGACTCCGGCGACCACGTGCGCGTTCGTGACGATGCGGTCGCGGGCGACCACGAATCCCGACCCCGACTGGTTCTGGCCGCAGGCGTAGGCCGTGCCGTTGATCCGCACGACCGACGCGGAGGCGCGACCGAGGGCATCCGTGCCCTGCAGGGTCGGCGCGCCGGGTGAGGAGTCGACCCCGCCGAGCGCCTCGGTGATGCGCGGGAGCCCGCTGTCGAGCACGGCGGCGCGGATGCGCGAGAGTCCCTGCTGAACCGGGTCCGGCGTGAGCTGGTCGATGCCGCGCAGCACCACTGAGCCCGCAGCCGCTTGCGAGAGCAGGGGAGAGCCGAGGGCGCTGAGGCTGCTGATCACGAGCGAGCTCGCGAGCGCGGCGATCACGACGCCCATCACCCCGCCCAGGAGGCGGCTCGGCCAGGCGACGCGTCGATCCTCCGCATCCCGGCCGCGCAGCGCGCGAGCGAGTCCGACGCCGAGACCCTGGCCGGCGAGGATGAGCACCAGCGCGAGGCCGATCGCGGCGGTCAGCCGCCAGCCCGGCTCGGGGATCAGCGGCACGATGAGGGGGATCGCGAAGAACGCGCCCGCCGCACCCGCGACGACGCCGAGCAGCCCGCCGAGGGTGCGCAGGATGCCGGTGCGCCAGCCGACGACGAAGTAGACGAGCAGGACGAGCACGAGCAGCACGTCGAGCAGGCGGGCGAGAAGCATGGGCACTCCGGGTCGGGACGATCGGGGTCGATTCTGCCCTGTCGGGATGCCCGGGAGGTGCGCGTGCGCCGCATCCCGAGCACCCGTTCGGGGGATTCTGCGCGAGGAGTCGCCGGGCTACCGTCGAACCGGAAACGTTCTGGGGGGAACGATGACAGTGACTTGGGCGCACACGGGGCGCACTCTGCGGGGCCGCGCCCCGTCGTATCGCGTCGTGCGGCAGTGCCTCGAGCACCAGGCCGAGGTGCGGGTTCGCGGCCGAGTCGATCGCGCACTGGGCGCCGATCCGCTCGACGCCGGCACCCGCCGCTGGTTCCGGGCCGCGCAGGGGGAGCGCCGACTGGATGCCGTGCTCGCCGGTCTCGGCGCGCCGTGGACGGTGCTCAACAGCATCCCCGTCGGGCGTTCCGGTCAGGTCGACCATCTGCTCATCGGCCCGGCCGGGGTCTTCACCGTCGTCGCCCGCGCGGCAGCTCGCCGTCCGCTCACGAGCGAGGGCTTCGAGCTCGCCGGCGCCGAGGCGGATGCTCTGCGCTCGGCGATCGCGGAGCGACTCGACGCCGAGAGCCGCCTCTCGGTCGCGATGGGCTCCGAGGTCGAGGTGCGCTCCTTCGTCGTCGCGGTGGGCGCCGGACGGGTGAGCGGCCACGCCGACGGAGTCTCCTTCGTGACGCCGGCCGAACTCGAGCGAGTGCTCGCCCGGGCGCCGCGCCGCCTCGACGCCCAGACCGTGACGCTGCTCCGTGCCGTCGCCGAGCAGCCGCGCACCTGGCGCGAGCAGCCGGTCGAGGCGATCGACGACGCCGACATCGACGTCGAGCAGCGCTTCCGCAGCCTCGAACTCGACGTGCTCGTGGCTCGGCGGCTCCGCCTGCTCTGGACCGTTCTCGGCAGCGCGGCGGGCCTCGCGGCGATGCTGGGCGCCATCGCAGTCGCCGCACCCGAGGTGCTGACGCGGCTCAGCGGCGCGCTCGGACTCTGACGCGCTCGTCGGACGGTGTCACGGCAGCCGCCGACTCCTGCTAATCTTGCGAGGTTGCCGTCACGACGGCCGCGGATCGAGAGAGCGCACGCACCCCGCGTCGCGCACCGCGCAACGAGAGAAGGGATCCCTCTATGGCACTGGATGCAGACACCAAGAAGGCGATCATCGACGAGTACGCCACCCAGCCCGGTGACACCGGATCCCCGGAGGTGCAGATCGCGCTGCTGAGCAAGCGCATCAAGGACCTCACGGAGCACCTGAAGGAGCACAAGCACGACCACCACTCGCGTCGTGGCCTGCTCCTCCTGGTCGGACAGCGTCGCCGCCTGCTCGGCTACCTGCAGGACATCGACATCGAGCGCTACCGCTCGCTGATCGAGCGTCTCGGCCTTCGTCGCTGAGTTCGCCTCAGCACTGATTCGACCCAGCACGGAAGCGGGCCGTCACCTTCGGGTGGCGGCCCGCTTCTGCGTTCCCGGCGAGTCGCCGCCGGGGCCGGAGGCGGCCGAATCGACCGCCTCCGGCGCTCTCAGTTGCGCAGGAAGCGCACGAGCCCGGCGACGCCCTGCACACCGCCGAAGATGATCGCGCCCCAGGTCACGACGTAGCTGCCGCCCGGCGCCGCGAAGAAGAAGGTGCCTGCGGTGATCACGATGCCGACGAGCATGATGCCGAATCCGACGAGCATCGTGCGCAGTCCGGCCTTCCGCGCCGCCGACATCCCCGCGGCCGGCGCGCCGAACGCGGAGGCGTTCTGCTGGCCCTGGTGCGCCGCCGACCAGGCGTAGGGCGCGGCGCCGGGCTGGGGCTGCGCGTACTGGGTCTGGCCGTACTGGTGCTGCCCGTACTGAGCCTGGTCGTACGGCGCCTGCGCGTACGGGGCCTGGCTGTACTGGGGCTGCTGCCCGTACTGCGGCTGAGCCGCTCCGGCTTGCGGGATCGGATCGGCGTTGCCCGGCTGCGGGAAGAACTGCTGCGGCGGGGCGATGCCCGGCTGCGGCGCGGGAACGGGCGGGACGGACTGATCGGTCATGGGGACTCCCTGCTGAGGTACGCGAGGATTCTTCCCTGCTCGTTGCAGTCACTGCACGTCCCCATCCGAGTGACGCACCGCGTCTACGCTCGGAGCATGAGCACTGCCGATCGCGCCGTCCGCTTCCACCGCCTGGCCGGCGTCGACTCACTGCAGCTCGACGCGGTCGAGGCCACGGAGCCCGGGCCGGGACAGATCCGCGTGCGCGTCGTGACCGCGGGCCTCAACCCGGTCGACTGGAAGATCCTGAGCGGATCGAGCTCGCGCTACTCGCCGACGCTGCCCTCGGTGAACGGCAACGACTTCGCCGGCGTGATCGACCGCGTGGGCGCCGGCGTCACCGAGCGAGCCGTGGGGGATCGCGTCTTCGGCGGCGCGCGGTTCCACGCGCAGGCCGACCACCTGGTCGTCGCTGCGGATGCGGTGGTGGCGATCCCCGACGAGGTGCCTTTCGCTGTCGCCGGCGTGCTCGACATCGCGGGACGCACGGCGTGGGCGAGCGTCGCCTCCTTCGGCCTCGGCCCGCAGGACACGGTGTTCATCAGCGGCGCGGCCGGCGGCGTCGGCGTGTTCAGCTCGCAGCTCGCGCGACGCACCGGTGCGCGCGTGATCGGCAGCTGCGGAGCCGACAACGACGAGCTGCTCCGCGGTCTCGGCGTCGAGCCGGTGCGCTACGGCGACGGCCTCGAGCAGCGCCTGCGCGACCTGGCCCCCGACGGCATCACGGCCGTGCTCGATCAGGCCGGGCACGGCACGATCGAGCTGGCTCTCGCCCTCGGCGTCGCGGCCCACCGGATCAACACGATCACCGATCCGAGCGCGGTCGAGCGCCTCGGCGTCACGAACATCGGCGGTCACTCGCTGACTCCGGGCCTGCCGGAGCTGGGCGAGCTGGCGGCCCTGGTCGCCGGCGGCCAGGTGCGGGTGCCGATCGACGCCGAGTTCCCTCTGGAGCAGTTCGCCGCGGCATACGCGCACCTGCGCGGCGGCCATCTCTCGGGCAAGGTGCTGCTGCGGCTGATCGACGACGCGGCGATCGCCCAGGAGGCGACGACGTGGTGAGCTGGCCCTGGAGTCGTGATCCGGTGGGCGACCCGACGCTCCTCGCCGCCGACCGCGGCAGCGGCTCGCTCGACGACTACGACTACGACCTGGTGCCGCGCAAGGCGGGGGTGCGCATCCGCCTCGCCGCGGCCGATCCGAATGCCGCGGAGATCGCGACGGTCGTGCAGCTCGCCCGCGACGAGGGCGTCGAGCTCGAGACGATCGTCGCCGCGCGCACGATCGAGCAGGAGCGGGTGGACGCGCCGATCGAGGTTCGGCTGTTCCTCGGGCGCCGCGTGAGCGGCGTCGTCGGGGTCGTGCCGCGCGGTCTCGAGAGCGTCGTCGATCAGACGCTGCGCCGGCTCGAGGATCGCGGCGACAAGGCGCGCATCCCCGTCGAGATCGTGAAGACCCGGCGCGGCCTGCGGGTCGAGCTGCTCATGGGCGCGACCCGCTGAGTCCGGCAGCACCCGAGGGCACGGCGACCACGGCGTGCCCGGCTTCACGAGTCGAGGCGGGGGAGCGCCGGTGCGGGGACTACTCCGCCGCGGGAGCCGAGCCGGCGGCCGACTCCTGCTGCGCGATCTGCGCGCGGATGCCGTCCATGTCGAGCGCGCGGATCTGCGTGATCAGCTCGTCGAGCGCGGGGCGGGGAAGCGCGCCGGCCTGCTTGAACACGCCGATGCCGTCGCGGAAGGCCATGAGCGTCGGGATCGCCTGGATCTCGGCGGCGCCGGCGAGACCGCGCTGATCTTCGGTGTCGACCTTGCCGAAGACGATGTCGGCATTGTCGCCGCTCGCCGAGTCGTAGATCGGCGCGAACGCCTTGCACGGGCCGCACCAGTCGGCCCAGAAGTCCACGAGGACGATGCCGCCCTCGAGGATCGTCGATTCGAAGTCCTGCTCGGTCAGATCCACCGTGGCCATGGGTCTCAGCCTAGGCGGGCCACGACGCCCGCGCTGGCGGGCGCGTACGACCGCAGGATGATCTGCGGCCGCCGTCCGAGGGATATCCGGCCTCACGCGACGGGGCGGTCGTGCGTCTGGCCTACCGTGGAGACGTGTTCCGTCCGCTCACCCGCACCCAGCTCACGGTCGATATCGCCGTGCCCGCGGGCATCGTGGTCGTGTTCATCTGGCCGGCGCTGCTGATCAGCAGCACGATGCCGGCCGAGCCGCTGGCGCTCATCGGCTTCGCTGTCGCGCTCGTCTTCCGCCGGCTCGCTCCGGGCCTGGCGCTCGGCATCACCTGGGTCGTGGCGATCCTCGAGATGCTCGCGCGCATCCCGAGCCCCGGACCCTCGAACCTGCTGATCCTCGGTGTGCTCTTCGCGACAGCCGCGCACGGCACGCGTCTCGTGCGCTGGCTGGGGTTCGCCTCGTCGTTCCTCGGCGCCTTCTGCGTCGCCTTCTACATCCAGATCGTGCCGATGCTGTCGGAGGGCCTGCCCGGGCCTGGTGACGCGGCCCGCTTCCTGCTCGTCGGCGGATTCCTCTTCGGCGCCGCCCTCGCGGGCTTCCTGCTGTCGTGGACGGCCGGTCTGCTCATGACGATCGGCCTCCGCGCCCGCGTGAGCCGCGCGCAGGCCGCCGCCGCGTCCTACGAGGTCATCGCCGAGCAGGAGCGCACCCGCATCGCCCGCGACATGCACGATGTCGTCGCGCACTCGCTCGCTGTCGTGATCGCCCAGGCCGACGGCGCGCGCTACCTGCGCAAGACCGACCCCGAGGCGGTGGATGAGGCGCTCACCACGATCGCCTCGACCTCGCGTGAGGCCCTGGCCGATGTGCGCGTGCTGCTCGCGCAGCTGCGCCACAAGCAGGGCGACGCCCCGCAGCCGGCGATCGCCGACCTCGAGCGCCTCTACGAGCAGATGCGCGCCTCCGGTCTGGCGATCGAGGTCGGCGGGTCCGGCGTCGCGCTGCCGTTCCCCACGCCCACGCAGCTCGCGATCTACCGGATCGTGCAGGAGTCGCTCACGAACGCGCTGCGCCACGGCGACGCGGGAGAGCCCGTGCAGCTGCGCTTCGACTGGGCCCCCGGCGGTCTGCACCTCTCGATCGCGAGCGCACTGCGCCCCAACGCGGTGCCGAACGCGCACCCCGGCCACGGGCTCGCCGGCATGACCGAGCGCGCCAACCTCGTCGGCGGCACGCTCGGCGCCGGCAGCGAGGGCGCCCGCTTCGTCGTGCGCACCTGGCTCCCCGCCGAGGTCGCCACGGCGGCGCAGCAGCCCGCGCTCGGCGTCGGGCCGCGCGCGACCCCCACGACCATCGACCCGGCGCCCTCGGCGCCGGCCACCGCCGACGAGAGGCACCCCGCTCCGTGACCGACCGCATCCGCGTCGCCCTGGTCGACGACCAGGCCCTGTTCCGCACCGGCATCCGCATGCTCGTGAGCTCGCAGCCCGACCTCGAGTTCGTCGGCGAGGCCGGTGACGGCGTCGAGGGCATCTCGCTCGCCGCCTCGGCGAAGCCCGACGTCATCCTCATGGACATCCGCATGCCGGTGCTCGACGGAATCGACGCGACGGCGCGCATCGTGCAGGCGCGCACGGCCGGGGCCGAGAGCCCCCGCATCCTCGTGCTCACGACCTTCGACCTCGACGAAGCCGCGGCCCGCGCGATCCGCGCCGGGGCGAGCGGCTTCGTGCTGAAGGACGCCGACCCGGAGTTCCTGCTCGCCGCGATCCGCACCGTGCACGCCGGCACCTCCGTGATCGCCGCCTCGGCCACGAAGGAGCTGTTCCAGCAGTTCGGCTCCCGCAGCTCGGCCACCGCACCGCCGCCCGAGTTCGGCGAGCTGACGCAGCGCGAGCGCGAGATCTTCCTCCTGGCGGCCGCGGGGCGCAGCAACAGCGAGATCGCGGCGCAGGAGTACGTGAGCGAGGCGACCGTGAAGACGCACATCAGCCGCATCCTCGCCAAGCTCGGGTTGCGCGACCGCGTGCAGCTCGTCGTCTACGCCTACGAGAACCGGCTCACCGACTGACCTGACCGCGCAGGTGCTCGACGCCGCGCAGTGCCGTCGTGCGGAATCGTGCGTCGCGGGACGTCGTGGGCGACCGGCATGCGACGCGGGTCGGAGCGGCGGATCATCCCGGCGGATGACACCGCACCTCCCGCAGCGGGACGACCGGCAGGATGCCGCTCCGTAGCGTCGGAGACATGGAGATCACGACCACCGACATGGGCCTCGTCGCCCGGGTGCAGAACCTGACCAAGAGCTACGGCCGCGCCGCCGGCGAGGTGACCGCGCTGCGGGACGTGACCCTCGGCATCCGCCGCGGCGAGTTCACCGCGATCATGGGCCCGAGCGGCTCGGGCAAGTCGACGCTCATGCACATCATGGCCGGCCTCGACTCGCCGACCGGCGGCCGCGTCTGGCTCGGCGACGCCGAGATCGGCGGGATGGGCGACACCCAGCTCACCCTGCTGCGGCGCCGCCGCGTCGGCTTCGTCTTCCAGTCGTTCAACCTGGTTCCGACGCTCGACGTCGCCGGCAACATCCTGCTTCCCTTCGAACTCGACGGGCGACGCCCCGACCAGCAGGAGAAGGCGTGGATCGACCAGCTGATCGCCGCGCTCGGCCTCGGCCCGCGCCTGCGGCACCGCCCGCACGAGCTCTCGGGGGGGCAGCAGCAGCGCGTCGCCATCGCCCGCGCCCTCGCCACCCGGCCCGAGCTCGTCTTCGCCGACGAGCCGACCGGCAACCTCGACTCGCGCACCGGCCGTGAGGTGCTGTCGCTGCTGTCGACCGCGAGTCGCGACTACGGCCAGTCGATCGCGATGGTCACCCACGACCCGGTCGCGGCCAGCTACGCCGACCGCATCCTGTTCCTCGCCGACGGGGTCGTCGTCGACGACCGGCCGCGGCAGAGCGCCGAGGAGATCTCGCGCACCATGCTCGCCATGGAGAGTGCCGCGTGAGCGGCGCACGCGGAGGCGTCGCCCTGCGCGGCCACGCCTCGAGCATCACCGTCGCGACGCTGAGCGCCGCCTTCGGCGTCGCGCTGCTGCAGGTGACCGGCTTCCTCGGCGCGCTCGTCAAGGCCGACCCGGCCGCGGGACGCAGTGCGACGACCCTGCCGCTCATGCTCTCGATCCTCGCGCTCGTCTTCATCGCGATCTCGATCTACGTGGGCGCGATCGTCACCGCCAACACCTTCGCGACGATCGTCGCCGGCCGGGCGCGCACGATCGCGCTGCTGCGGCTCATCGGCGACAGCGCGCAGGCGCAGCGACGAGGGATCGCGCGCGAGGGCGTCGGGGTCGGCGTGCTGGGCGCGCTGCTCGGCGCGGTCATCGGCACCGGATTCGCGGTCGCGCTCGACCGGCTCGCCGTCGTCACCGACACGATCCCCGACACCGGGTACGGCCTCGGCTGGCTGAACCCGGTGATCGTCATCCCGATGGTCGCCGTGATTCTCACCACCTGGGCCGCCTCGTGGATCGGCTCGCGGCGCGTGCTCGCCGTCACGCCGCTGCAGGCGATCGGGGGAGCGCAGGAGGCCGGGCGCGAGGAGCTCGTGCGCCGCCCCGCGCGCACGGTCATCTCGATCGTGCTGTTCGCGCTCGGCACGCTCGTGCTGCTGCTCGGAGTGGCCGTCGGGCTCGTGTCGCCCTTCGGCGTGCTCATCGGGATCGTCGGCGGCATCCTGTCCTTCAGCGGACTCATCGCCGGCGCGCACCTGATCATGCCGCCCGCGCTGCGCCTGGTCGGGCGGCTCTTCGGCAGCGCGCCGACCGCGCGCCTCGCCTCGGAGAACGCGCTGCGGTACCCCGAGCGCAGCTCCCGCACGACGATCGGCGTCGTCATCGGCGTCACGCTGATCACGATGTTCGGCGTCGCGATCGCGAGCTTCAGCGACATGATCCACGCGGCGCAGGCCGACCAGCCGGAGACCTACGCCGGAACCGACACGATCCTGACGGCCATCCAGGCGGTATTCTCGGTGCTCGTCGGCTTCAGCGCGCTCATCGCGGCGGTCGGCCTCGTCAACAACCTCTCGCTCAGCGTCGTGCAGCGCACCCGCGAGCTCGGCCTGCTGCGGGCGCTCGGCTTCAGCGTGCGGCAGCTGCGCACCATGATCACCGTCGAGAGCGCGCAGCTCACCGGCACGGCGGTGCTCGTCGGCCTCGTGCTGGGCGCCTTCTACGGCTGGTGCGGCGCGCAGTCGCTGCTCGGCAGCATCAACGGCTCGCCCGGGCTCGTGCTCCCCGGTGTGCCGTGGGTGCTGCTCGCGGTGATCGTGGTGGCGGCCGCGCTGCTCACCTGGGTCGCGTCGCTCGCCCCGGCCCGGCGCGCGACCCGTGTCGCCCCGGTCACGGCTCTCGCCGTCGACTGACCCCGGCCACCCGCCCGGCTGCCTGCCGGGCCGCCTGTTCGGCCTCGCGCTCCCCGGGCCGACGCCGCGCGCATCCACCCGGTCCGAGCGCATGTCGGAAACTCAGGCGCCGTGCATCCCGATCCTCGTGATCCGGGTGCGCGGCGCCCGTCTCGTCTCGCGCTGCCTGAGTTTCCGACAGGGCCGCGGGGCGGGCGCCGCGCCGACGGTGCTAGCCTGCTGACGTGCGCTTCGGCCAGCTCCTTCTTAGCTGCCGCGACGAGGTCTCGATCTGACGGCCTCCCTCGTCGCGGAGTCTGTCGACGGCTGTTGACTTCCCCTTCGTCCGGAGAGACCAGCTCGATCATGCAGAACACCCAGAAGCCCAGCCCGATGCCGGTGCACCGCTACCGCTCCTACAGCGAGCAGTTCCGCACCGACCTGCCCGACCGCACCTGGCCAGCCAAGGTCATCGACACCGCGCCGCTCTGGTGCGCGGTCGACCTGCGCGATGGCAACCAGGCGCTCATCGACCCCATGAGCCCCGAGCGCAAGCGCATCATGTTCGACCTGCTCGTGAAGATGGGCTACAAGCAGATCGAGGTCGGCTTCCCGTCGGCCAGCCAGACCGACTTCGACTTCGTGCGCAACCTCATCGACGACGGCGCGATCCCGGATGACGTCACCATCCAGGTGCTCACCCAGGCGCGCGAGCACCTCATCGCCCGCACCTACGAGTCGCTGCGCGGCGCCAAGCAGGCGATCGTGCACCTCTACAACTCGACGAGCATCCTGCAGCGGGATGTCGTCTTCCGCACCGACCAGCAGGGCATCATCGACATCGCCCTCGAGGGCGCGCGCCTCTGCCGCGAGTACGAGAAGACGATCCCCGAGACGACCGTGTACTACGAGTACTCGCCCGAGAGCTACACCGGCACCGAGCTCGAGTTCGCCCGCGACATCTGCAACCAGGTGCTCGAGGTGCTCGAGCCGACGCCCGAGCGCAAGGTCATCATCAACCTGCCCTCGACGGTCGAGATGGCGACGCCGAACGTCTACGCCGACTCGATCGAGTGGATGTCGCGCAACCTGAACCACCGCGAGAACGTCATCCTGAGCCTGCACCCGCACAACGACCGCGGCACCGCGATCGCGGCGGCCGAGCTCGGCTACCAGGCTGGCGCCGACCGCATCGAGGGCTGCCTCTTCGGCAACGGCGAGCGCACCGGCAACGTCGACCTGGTCGCGCTGGGCATCAACCTCTTCACGCAGGGCGTCGACCCGCAGATCGACTTCAGCGACCTCGACGAGATCCGCCGCACGGCCGAGTACTGCAACCAGCTGCGCGTCCCCGAGCGCAGCCCCTGGGCGGGCGACCTGGTCTACACCGCGTTCAGCGGCAGCCACCAGGATGCGATCAAGAAGGGCTTCGAGGCGATGGAGCGCCGCTCGGTCGAGACCGGGACCCCGGTCGCCGACCTCGAGTGGGCCGTTCCCTACCTGCCCGTCGACCCGAAGGATCTGGGTCGCGGCTACGAGGCCGTCGTCCGCGTCAACTCGCAGTCGGGCAAGGGCGGCGTCGCCTACCTGCTCAAGGCCGACCACTCGCTCGACCTGCCGCGTCGCCTGCAGATCGAGTTCAGCCAGGTCGTGCAGTCGAAGACCGACACCGAGGGCGGAGAGGTCACGAGCGACCAGATCTGGACGGTGTTCCAGGACGAGTACCTGCCGGCGGCCGCGGCCGACGACAAGTGGGGCCGCTACGAGATCCTGTCGACCCGCACGGCGAGCGAGATGACCGGCTCGATCGAGCTCGACATCCGCTGGCGCGTGGGGGAGGACGTGAGCCAGACCACGGGCGTCGGCAACGGGCCGATCGCGGCGTTCCTGGGCATCCTCGCCGAGCAGGGTCACGAGGTGCGTCTCTACGACTACGTCGAGCACGCGCTCTCGGCCTCGGGTGACGCGCAGGCGGCCGCCTACGTCGAGCTGCAGGTCGGCGACCAGCGTCTGTGGGGCGTCGGCATCGACGCCGACATCTCGACCGCGTCGCTCAAGGCCGTCGTCTCGGCTGTCAACCGCGCGGTGCGTGTGCGCGACGACGCCCCGGAGCTCGCCGCCGTCTGACCCCTCGAGTTCCCGAGCCGGCGCCCGGCCGCACCATCTCCGCGCCGTCGGAAACTCAGGCAGGCGCCCGCCGAGCGCTCTGTCGGAAACTCAGGCAGTCCGTGCGATTCATCGGTGGCCGGCCCCGTCGTTCCGGTTCGGAGCCAGTCGTTCCGGACACTGCCGCCTGAGTTTCCGACCGGTCGCGCGGAGCGCCCTCCGCCTGAGTCTCCGACAGCGGGCGGTCAGTCGGAACCCGGCTGCTCCGCCTCACGAACCGAGCGACGCCAGGTGAACCGCCAGGCGAGCGCTCTCTGCTCCGGCAGCGTCCACGAGAACAGCACCGCGAGCACCCGGATCACGACCGTGAGGGCGACGCACACTGTCGCCGCGGTCGCGATCGGCGCGCCGAGGGCGACGAGTCCGACGAGGCTCGTCGCCCCGGCGATCGCCGCCACCGCGTAGAGCGAGCTGACGTGCATGAGCGCGATCGGCAGGTTCAGCAGCAGATCGCGCAGGATCGACCCGCCGACCGCCGAGATCGCGCCGAGGAAGATCGCCGGCACGACCGGCAGCCCGAGCGAGAGCGCCTTCGTGGTGCCGATGGCGCCGAACAGTCCGAGCGTGAGCGCATCCAGCACCGTGATGAGGTGCCGCAGCCGGTGGAAGATGCGCTCGAGCAGCATGCCGAGCAGCGCCGCCCCGGTCGCGACGATCAGGTGCCAGTTCGTCTGCAAGGCCGCGGGCACCTGCGACAGCAGCACGTCGCGCAGGATTCCGCCGCCGAAGCCGGTCGCGATGCCGATGATCGCGACGCCGAGCAGATCGAGGCGGCGATCGCGGAAGCCGGCGGCGAACATCGCCCCCTGCAGGCTGCCGATGCCGATCGACAGCAGGTCGGCCCACAGCGGGATCGTGAAGGCGGCGCTCGTCACGGCTCCAGTGTGCCGTCCTGCGGCGCGCGCCGTGCGCATCCGGCACGTCGTCGGCGCGCCCTAGGGTTGGACGCGGCGCGCCGGACGGCGCGCGGAGGGAGCCCCATGACGATCACCGCCGCCGCCGACGGATCCGCACTCGGCAATCCCGGGCCGGCCGGATGGGCGTGGTTCGTCGACGAGCAGAACTGGGCGGCCGGGGGCTGGCCGCACGCGACGAACAACCGCGGCGAGCTGCAGGCGGTGCTCGAGTTCTTCCGCGCGACCGCGCATCTCGACGACGACCTGCTCGTGCTGTGCGACAGCCAGTACGTCATCAACTGCGTCACCAAGTGGATGCCGGGCTGGAAGTCGAAGGGCTGGCGCAAGCGCGACGGCGCCCCGGTGCTCAACGTCGACCTGCTGCAGCAGCTCGACGAGGCGATCAAGGGCCGCCGTTACCGCTTCGAGTGGGTCAAGGGCCACGCCGGCCACGGGCTCAACGAGGCGGCGGACGTGCGGGCGCGCGCCGCCGCCGAGGCGTACCAGCGCGGACGCGACGTGGATGCGGGCCCGGGCTTCGGCGAGTCGGTGCCGTCACCGGCCTCGGCACCGGCAGCCGCTGCGGCGGCTGCGGCGGCTCCGGCGTCCGACGCGGCCGAGCGCCCCGGTTCCTCGTCCGCCGCGGACGACGGTCTCTCCGACCGCGAGATCCCGGCCGAGGCGACGCTGTTCGACTTCGACGACCCGACGGAGATCGAGATCGTCGTGCGGCTCGACGCCGACGGTCATCGCCGGCTGCTGGCGCGGGCTCAGGACGAGGGCGTGTCGCCGGAGCAGCTGCTGCGCTCGCTCATCTGAGCCGTTCGAGTGCCGGGCGCCGAGTGTCGAGTGTCGACCCTCTGGCGTCCGAGGGCGCCCAGAAGCTCAGTGCTCCTTCTTGATGACGAAGAACGATCCGCGGATCGTGCCGGCGAGCTTCGACTTCTGACGCGCGAACTTGAACTTGTCCGCCAGCTCGGCCGGCACCTCCATCCCGTCGGAGAGCTTGAAGCCGACCGCGCGCTTGCCCGAGTCGGCGAGCGTGTACATGACGTTGATCGAGAGTCCGCTCTGGTAGAAGACGTAGGCGATCCTGATGCCCTCGACCTCGAACTCCGTGGCCTCGAGCGGCGTCGACGCGATCGCGAGGTCGCGCTCGTCGGCGAGGATGCCGTGCACCCAGTCGATCGTCGCCTGCGCGTCCGCGGCGGGCTCGGTCGTGAACACGTGGTCGTACTTGTTCTTGAAGTAGCGGGCCTCGTTCGCGCGCAGTCCGGCCAGCGCCTCGGCGACCGGCGACGACTCCAGGCCGACGGTCGACACCTCGGTGAAGTCCACGGCGTACGACATCGGATGCTCCTCCCGGCGGGCCTGGCGACCCGTCCTCGGCTGAGCGTAGTGCTGCGCGGTCGGGCACGGCGGGAGTGGGCTCCCGGCGGGAGTCGGCGGTCGGAGGCAGAATGTCCCGGTGCCGACCTACCGTGACGACGTCGTGGTCCTGCGCACCCACAAGCTGGGTGAGGCGGACCGCATCGTCACGATGCTCAGCCGACGCCACGGCAAGATCCGCGCCGTCGCGAAGGGCGTGCGGCGCACGGCGTCGCGCTTCGGCTCGCGCCTCGAGCCCTTCATGGTCGCCGACGTGCAGTGCTATGAGGGCCGCAGTCTCGACATCGTGCAGCAGGCCGAGTCGATCGGGGCGTACGGCGCCGACATCGTGGGCGACTACGCCCGCTACACGGCGGCGACGGCGATGGTCGAGACGGCGGATCGGCTGACCGATCACGACGCCGGACTCCAGCACTACCTCCTGATCGTCGGCGCGCTGCGCTCCCTCGCGCGCGGGGAGCACACGCCGGGACTGACCCTCGACTCCTACCTGCTTCGCGCGCTGTCGATCGCCGGCTGGGCGCCGACCTTCGTCGACTGCGCTGTCACCGGCGCATCCGGCCCGCATACGGCCTTCTCGCCGCAGCTCGGCGGTGTCGTCGCGGATGCGGTGGCACCGCCGGGGACGCCCCGTCTCGACGTGTCGACGCTGAGCCTGCTGGGCGCCCTGCTCGCCGGCGACTGGGATGCGGCCGAAGACAGCGACGAGCGTTCGCGCGGTCAGGCTTCGGGTGTCGTCGCCGCCTACGTGCAGTACCACCTGGAGCGCGGCCTCCGCTCGCTCACGCACGTGGACCGCAGCGCGGCGCTCGACCGACCCCCGTCGGCTCCGAGCATCCCCGCCACCTGACGTCTCTCCCGCTGAGCCGCTCGCGCGCTTCCTGCTCGCGCTGTCGGAAACTCAGGCAACGGGCTCCTGAGTCGGCCCCGATGGGCCTCGACCGGCCCGCCCAGGACACGGCTGCCTGAGTTTCCGACGGCCTGGCGAGCGTCGCGACCGGACGGCGGCGGGCGCGCATGGCACGATCGACGCGATGACCGATCCTTCGCGCTTCGTGCGCACCCACCGCGACGCCGTCGACTTCAAGCCCGTCGACTGGACCGGCCTGTACCCGCCGGCGATCCCGGCGAGCGCGGTGCCCGAGCACGTCGCGATCGTCATGGACGGCAACGGCCGCTGGGCCAACCGTCAGGGGCTGACGCGCACGCAGGGCCATCAGGCCGGCGAGGCGGCGCTGCTCGACGTCGTCGCCGGAGCGATCCAGATCGGCGTCAAGCACCTCAGCGTCTACGCCTTCTCGACCGAGAACTGGAAGCGCAGTCCCGACGAGGTGCGCTTCCTCATGGGCTTCAACCGGGATGTGCTGCACCGACGTCGCGACCAGCTCAACGCCTGGGGCGTACGGGTGCGCTGGGCCGGACGCAAGCCGAAGCTGTGGCGCTCCGTCATCGACGAGCTGCAGTTCGCCGAGCGCCTGACCGCCGGCAACAGCACGATGACGCTGACCATGTGCGTGAACTACGGCGGGCGCACGGAGATCGCGGATGCGGTGCGCGCGATCGGCAGCGAGGTGGCGGCCGGTCGGCTGAACCCGGCGAAGATCAGCGAGAAGACCATCCAGAAGCACCTGTACACGCCCGACCTGCCGGACGTCGATCTCTTCGTGCGCAGCTCGGGGGAGCAGCGCACGAGCAATTTCCAGCTCTGGCAGTCGGCCTACGCCGAGATGGTGTTCCTCGACACGCTCTGGCCCGACTTCTCGCGCACCGATCTGTGGCACGCGGTCGGTCTGTTCGCGCAGCGGGCTCGCCGTTTCGGGGGAGCGGTGGATGCGCCCGGCGCGCCTCCGCGGTGACCAGCGGGCTAGGACGCGGTGACCGCCTTCGGCCCCGGCCCGGCGTGATCCCCGGCTCCTCCTCTCCGCCCTCGCCGGCTGACTCTCCCGCTAGGCTTCGATGACGAAACCGAGGAGTCATCGTGTCGCAGCTCGCCCCCGCCCCTCATGATCCCGTGCTGGTCGCGGTGGGCGACATCCAGGTCACTCAGCACTGGATCGTGACGCCGAGCGGCACGATCCCGGTCAGCGGGGCGAACATCACCGCCGTCGACTTCTCGCGGGTCGAGCAGCGGATCCCCACCTGGGCGATCGTCGTCGCGATCGTCGGATTCTTCGTGATCACCCTGTTCAGCCTGCTGTTCCTGCTGGCGAAGGAGCAGCGTGTCGTCGGGCATGTGCAGGTCACGGTGCAGGGGCCCGGGTTCCTCCACGTCGTGAACCTCCCGGTGAGCCAGCCGGGTGCGGCGGCGGACGTGCACGGGCGGGTGCTCTTCGCGCGCCAGCTCGCCGCCGCAGCCTGACCCCGCGCGGACAAGCCGAGGGCGACAGCGTCAGCGCGGCGGATCGGTGATCAGCCGGTGCGCGAAGCCGGCCGCCTCCGCCGGGCTCGCCAGCCGGACGATCGGCAGCTCGGGGCGCTCGGCGGCGACCTCGGGAACACGGCGACGGTACTTGTCGCGCGTCGCGATGGTCCAGCGCAGGATGTTGTCGTCGGGTCGGGTGAAGAAGGTGTGCAACGGCGGCTCCACGTTGCCGGACCAGAGCACCTCGCGGCGCACCCGCCGCCGGATGGCTCTGCGCGCCGCCCGCTGCAGGGTCACGCGGAACGGATGATCGATCCACACGAGCAGGTCGGCGCGGTCGAGGAGGCGCTCGCGCACCAGGCGATACGACCACTCGGTGATCCACTCGTCGCCGGCGATCAGCGCATCCACGTCGTCGGAGAACTGCGGGCGCGGCGTCCAATCGGGGCCCCAGTGCAGCGAGTCGATGTCGGTGTGGGGGAGCCCGAGGATGCCCCCGAGCCGCGCTGCGAGGGTCGTCTTGCCGCTGCCCGAGACCCCGCAGACGAGAACACGGTGGGGGCGGTGCGGCAGCGGCTGATCGGCGGAGAGCACGATCACAGCCCAGCAGGTCGCAGGCCGCGGGATGCTGACGACGCAGAGAATCGACAGGCGCTCATGCGCTCACGCTAGACCCGCGGCGCCGCGTCCGCGAGGGGTGGCGCGGGCAGTCCCTCGCCGACCCGGCCGTGCGAGCGTCCGCTCGGTTAGTGTCGCATCCACCCTAAGTGCTATCCTCTGTTCAAGTCAGACAGACCTTTACTCTCGTCGCCCGACGAGCGCAGCCCCATCACGAGAACGGAGACGCAGATGCCCGGCATCGATCTCGCCGTCTCGACCGTGATCTTCGCCTTGCGCCCGTGCGCCGACGGCGCGGCGCGGGTCTGGCTGCCGCTCGTGCGTCGCACCCGCGACCCCTTCGCCGAGAGCTGGGCCCTGCCGGGCGGCGTCGCCGACGTCGACGAGAGCCTCAGCGCGACCGCCGCGCGCAAGCTGTTCGAGACGACCGCGCTGCAGCCGGCGTACCTCGAGCAGCTCTACGCCTTCGGCAAGCCCGACCGCTCGCCGACCGGCCGCGTCGTCTCGATCGTCTACTGGGCCCTCGTGCGCGCGGAGCAGGCCGAGGCATCCACCGTCGACGACAACGTGCGCTGGTTCGAGGCCGACGCCCTGCCCGAGCTCGCCTTCGACCACAACCTCATCGTCGACTACGCCCTCTGGCGTCTGCGCACCAAGATGGAGTACTCGCGCATCGCCCACGCCTTCCTCGGCGAGACCTTCACCCTCAGCGAGCTGCGCCAGGTGCACGAAGCCGTGCTCGGCAAACCGCTCGACCCCGCCAACTTCCGCCGTCAGGTGGAATCCAGCCCCGCGATCGTGCGCACCGAGCAGCACGTGACCGGGGGTCGTCATCGTCCGCCGCGGCTCTACCGCTACGACGCCGACATCGAGCTGGTCGACAACGGCCCGCTCAGCGCACGCAGCTAGGAGAACCTCGTGCCTTCCGTCGACACCCTCATCCAGACCATCCGCACCACCGGCGCGGGTGCGAGCTGCACCCCCGACCTCGCCAAGGGGCCCTGGGAGTTCGACCGCGTCACCGGCTACGGTCCGGGATCGTCGATGGGCGACGTGATCCCCGTCGGCGCGCCCCGTCAGGGAGCGCTGCCCGAGCAGTACCGGCTCGCCGCGAACGACGAGCTGCACGCGCGCATCCGTGCTGCCAAGGAGACGCTCGGCAGCCGCGTCGTCATCCTCGGGCACTTCTACCAGCGCGACGAGGTCGTGCAGCACGCCGACTTCCTCGGCGACTCCTTCCAGCTCGCGAACGCCGCGCAGACGGTGCCCGAGGCCGAGACGATCGTCTTCTGCGGCGTGCACTTCATGGCCGAGACCGCCGACATCCTCGCCAAGCCGACGCAGAACGTGATCCTGCCGAACCTCGCCGCGGGCTGCTCGATGGCCGACATGGCCGACCTCGACTCGGTCGAGGAGTGCTGGGCGCAGCTCGAGGAGATCTACGGAGCCGAGCCGGATGCCGACGGCCGCGTGCCCGTCATCCCAGTCACCTACATGAACTCCAGCGCCGCGCTGAAGGGCTTCTGCGGCCGCCACGGCGGCATCGTGTGCACCTCGTCGAACGCCGAGACGGTGCTCGAGGACGCGTTCGCCCGCGGCCAGCGCGTGCTGTTCTTCCCCGACCAGCACCTGGGGCGCAACACCGCCAAGAAGATGGGCGTCGCGCTCGAGCAGATGCCGATGTGGAACCCGCGCAAGCCGCTCGGCGGCTCGACGTCGGAGCAGCTGCAGGACGCCCGCGTCATCCTCTGGCACGGCTTCTGCTCGGTGCACAAGCGCTTCAACGTCGGCCAGATCGAGGCCGCCCGCGCCGAGTTCCCCGGCGTGCGCGTGATCGTGCACCCCGAGTGCCCGATGGAGGTCGTGGATGCGGCCGACGAGGCCGGCTCGACCGACTACATCCGCAAGGCCGTCGCCGCCGCGACCGAGCCGACGACCTTCGCGATCGGCACCGAGATCAACATGGTGAACCGGCTCGCGGCGGAGTTCCCGCAGCACACGATCTTCTGCCTCGACCCGGTCGTCTGCCCGTGCTCGACGATGTACCGCATCCACCCCGGCTACCTGGCCTGGGTGCTCGAGGAGCTCGTCGCGGGCCGCAGCCCGAACGTCATCGAGGTCGACGAGGTCACGGCGGCGGATGCGCGGCTCGCGCTCGAGCGCATGCTCGCGCTGCGCCCGAAGCCGATGCCGGGCGATCCCGCCCCCGCCAGCACAGCCCACGCACCGGCTCCGCGGTCGCGCGAGGGTGTGGCGGATGCGGTGGTCGCGTCGGGCGGGCCGGTCGGCTCGGCTGCGGCTTCCGACTCGGTTGCCGGTTCGACTGCAGCCGCCCCGAACGTCGAGGTCTGACGTGCGCGTCCTCGTCGTCGGCTCGGGCATCGCCGGGCTGATCGCCGCGTATCGGGCGAGTGCACGGCATGACGTCGTGCTCGTGACCAAGGCCTCCGCCGGCGAGGCGAACACCGCCTACGCGCAGGGCGGCATCGCCGCCGCACTCTTCCCCGACGACAGCGCCGAGTCGCACGCGGCCGACACACTGCGCGCCGCCGACGGACTCGCCGACCCGGAGGCCGTGCGCATCCTCACCTCGGAGGGGCCGACCCGGGTGCGCGAGCTCATCGCGCTCGGGGTCGCCTTCGACCGGGACGGAGCCTCGGGCGACCTCGCTCGCGGACACGAGGCCGCGCACTCGGCGCGCCGCGTCGTGCACGCCGGCGGGGATGCGACCGGTCGCGAGATCGAGCGGGCGCTGCTCGCCGCGGTGCGGGCCTCCGCGGTCGCGCTGCACGAGGACACGGCGCTGGCCGAGCTGATCCTGCGCGATGGGCGCGTCGTCGGCGCCGAGCTGCTCGGACCCTCGGGCCTGGTCGTCGAGCCGGCCGATGCGGTGATCATCGCGACCGGGGGAGCGGGACGGCTCTTCGCCCACACGACCAACCCCGCCGTGACGACCGGCGACGGGGTCGCCGCGGCGTGGCGGGCCGGCGCCGAGCTGACCGACGTCGAGTTCTACCAGTTCCACCCGACGGCGCTGGCGGTCGCGGGCACGCCGCTCATCTCGGAGGCGGTGCGCGGCGACGGAGGCGTGCTGCTCGACGAAGACGGGCGCCGGTTCATGTTCGATGTCCACCCCGATGGCGAACTCGCCCCGCGCGACGTCGTGGCCCGCGGCATCGCCGCCGCGATGGCGCGCCAGGGCGGTCGACCCGTGCTGCTCGACGCGACCGCGCTCGGGGCCGAGTACCTCGAGCGCCGCTTCCCCGGACTCACGGCCACCACGCGAGCGCACGGCTTCGATTGGGCCCGCGAGCCGATCCCGGTCACGCCGGCGGCGCACTACTGGATGGGCGGGGTGCGCACCGACGTCGACGGGCGCACCAGCATCCCGGGTCTGTTCTGCGTCGGCGAGGCAGCCTGCACGGGCGTGCACGGCGCCAACCGCCTCGCCTCGAACTCGCTGCTCGAATCGCTCGTCTTCGCCGAGCGCGCCGCCGCGGCCCTCGAAGCTCCCTGGCGCACCCTTCCCCCGCTGGGCGAGCTGCGCCTCGTGACGGCGCCCCCAGCCCCGTCGGAAACTCAGGCAGTGGACCCGCTCGCGGTCTCGGCCCCGTCGGAAACTCAGGCAGCGGCCTCCTCAGCCGGCCCCGCCGTGCCGAAAACTCAGGCAGCCCAGGTCGCCCGCATTCGGCAGATCATGTGGGATCTCGCCGGCCTCGAACGCACCGCGGAGGGGCTCGGACGCGCCGCCGATCTCCTCGCCGAGCTGCCTACGGCAGCGACGTCGTGCGACTCGATCGCAGCGCTCGAGGCCCGGAATCTCGGTCAACTCGCCGCGCTCATCGTGGCTGCCGCGCAGCATCGCACCGAGTCGCGCGGCGCGCATTTCCGCCGAGATCACCCTGAGGCGCACGACGGCTGGCTGCGCCGAGTGAGCTGGAGGATCGCCGCCCCGTCGACGCGCACTCCGCCTGAGTTTCCGACACCGTCGACACGGGCGCGATCGGCTCCGCCTGAGTTTCCGACCGAAGCCCGCGGCACAGCGCTCACCGACGACGTGACCGCGACGAGCATCCCGAGCACGAGAGCGACCCTGGCATGACCCCCGAGCAGATCGACGACATCCTTCACCGCGCACTGGCCGAGGACGCCCCGTGGGGTGACGTGACCTCGGAGGCGTTCCTGCCCGCCGACGCCCCGGCCAAGGCCGTTCTCGCGGCCCGCGAGCCCGGCCTACTGAGCGGCATCGAGGTCTTCGCCCGCACCTTCACACTCGTCGAGCCGCGCGCCGTCGTCGAGCTGCGCGCAGCCGATGGCGACCGGTTCGCTCCCGGCGACGAGCTCGCCGTGGTGCGCGGCAGCGCCCGCGCCGTGCTGCGGGCCGAGCGCGTCGCCCTGAACCTCGCCCAGCGGATGTCGGGGATCGCCACTCAGACGGCCCGCTACGTCGAGGCCGTCGCCGGCACCCGGACGCGCATCGTCGACACGCGCAAGACGACCCCGGGGCTGCGCGTGCTCGAGCGTCACGCCGTTCGTAGCGGCGGCGGACACAACCATCGCTTCTCGCTCAGCGACGCCGTGCTCGCGAAAGACAACCACCTCGCCGTGCTGCAGGCGCAGGGCATCGGACTCGGCGACGCGATCCGGTCCGTGCGGGCGCGCATCGGACACACGACCCATCTCGAGGTCGAAGTCGATCGGATCGACCAGATCGAGGAGGTCGTCGACGCCGGCGTCGACACGATCATGCTCGACAACTTCACGCCCGAGCAGCTGGTCGAGGGCGTCGCGCTGGTCGCCGGACGGGCTCTGGTCGAGGCGAGCGGGGGAGTCTCGCTCGAGACCGTCGCCGCGATCGCCGCGACCGGCGTCGACGTGATCTCGGTCGGCGCGCTCACGCACAGCGTGCGCTCGCTCGACCTCGGTCTCGACATCCGCGTCGGCTAGGCGCACCCGATGCTCTATCTCGATCACGCCGCGACCTCGCCGGTGCGCCGCGAGGTGCTCGAGGCGATGTGGCCCTGGCTGACGGGGGAGTTCGGCAATCCGTCGAGCACGCACGACCTCGGACGCCGTGCCGCCCACGGCCTCGCGGATGCGCACCGCCGCATCGCAGCGCAGCTCGGATGCCGGGCCTCGGAGGTGGTGCTGACCTCTGGCGGCACCGAGGCCGACAACCTCGCGGTCAAGGGGATCGTGCTCGCCTCGACACGCGGGCGTCACATCGTCACGACCGCGATCGAGCACGAGGCCGTGCTCGCGGCAGTGGATCAGCTGCGACGCCTTCACGGCGCGACCGCGACGATCCTGCCGGTGGATCGCGCGGGTCGCGTCGACCCCGACGATCTGCGCGCCGCGCTGCGCGACGACACGGCGCTGGTGAGCATCCAGCATGCCAACAACGAGGTCGGCACCGTGCAGGCGATCGCCCGGTTCGCCGAGATCTCTCATGCGCGCGGGGTCCCATTCCACACCGACGCCGTGCAGTCCGCTGCGTGGTTCCCCGTCGGGCTCGGTCAGCTCGGGGTCGACGCCCTCACGATCTCGGGGCACAAGCTCGGCGCTCCCAAGGGCGTCGGCGCTCTCGCCGTACGCGCCGGCATCCCGCTCGAACCGGTGATCGCGGGCGGCGGCCAGGAACGCGGCCGGCGCTCCGGAACCGAGAACGTCGCCGGCGCGGTCGCCCTAGCGGTAGCTCTCGAATCGACGCGTGCGGAGACCGAGGAGAGCGCGCTCGCGGTCGCCGCGGCGCGCGACCTGCTCATCGACGAGGTCGCCCTCCGGGTGCCGCTCGCCGAGCTGACCGGAGCGGATCCCCGATCGTCGCGCGCCGAGTCGAACGGCGGCACGAGCGCGTCAGCGTCAGCGTCAGCGTCAGGATCGGCGGGCCAATCGGGAGCGAAGTCAGCACGCGGCGCGGCGGATGCGGGAGGTCGCCTGCCCGGAACGGCATCCTTCGTGCTGCCCGGCATCAGCGGCGAGGCCGTGCTGCTCGAACTGGAGCAGCTCGGAATGATCGGCTCGAGCGGCTCGGCGTGCGCCGCCGGCCGCGACGAGGCCTCGCACGTTCTGCTCGCGCTCGGCTACGACGAGGACATCGCGCGCACCGCGATCCGCTTCACCCTCGCGTCGGATTTCACGCCGGATGCTGCGCGCAGCGTCGCGGAGGCGCTCGCGTCGGCCGTGGACCAGGTGCGCTCGCTCGCCCCCTGAGCCGCCCGCCGCCGTCGAGATCCAACGCCTCAGTCCCGCCTGCGCTGCGTCCGCTGGACTTAGGGCCGCGCGCTGCGGACTCCGCGCTCCAGGAGCCCTTGCCTCGCCCGCCCCGCCGCCGCCGTCACCGTCACCACCGGATCGGCCGCCCTCGGCCCGTGTCGGAAACTCAGGCTGACGTGCCGCGATCGCGCGTTGCTCGTGCGGTCAGCGCCCTCCCGCCTGAGTTTCCGACAGGACGCGCCGGCGCGCCTCCGGCGGCCTGGACTTCGGCGCCGGTGTCAGACGACCGCGAGGCTCGGACCGTCCACGCGCTGCGCGACCCAGCGCCGCTCGGCGATCGCGAGAGTGGCGCCGATCGCCGGGACCCGGCGTCCCCCGACACGCCCGACGATCCGCACGGCGCGATCGCTCGTCGGCGAGGTCGGACGTACCACCACGCTGTCGGGCACCGCCGCCGTCCGCAGCGCCAGCCGGGGGAGCAGAGCCACCCCGAGCCCCTCGCCGACCAGGTGCAGCACCGCCGTCGAGTTGTCCGTCTCGAGTCCGATGTCCGGTTCGACGCCGACCGACTCGCAGGCCGCCAGCAGGTGCCCGCGGCAGAGCGGACACCCCGCGATCCAGCGCTCGTCGGCGAGAGCGGTGAGCTCGACCTCGTCGGCACCCGCCTCGGCGTGCGAGCGCGGCAGCACCACGGCGACGGGGTCGGCGAACAGCTCCACGACCTCCAGGTTCTCGTCGCGGTGCGGATCGGCGCGGTCGCCGGGATAGGCGAAGGTGATCGCGAGGTCGACGAGGCCGTCGCGCAGCATCCCGAGGGCTTCCGGCGGCTCGGCCTCGACGTAGCTCACGGCGAGGCCGGGGTGCGCCGCGCGCAGGGCGCCGAGCAGGCCGGGAACGAGCGTCGACGAGGCGGTCGGGAACGCGGCGAGGCGCACGCGTCCGTGTTCGAGGCCGGCGAGTCCCGCGAGCTCGCCTGCCGCCGCCTCGACCGCCGAGCCGATCTGCACGGCGTGCCGGGCGAGCGCTTCGCCGGCTTCGGTCAGCTGGGATGCGCGGCCGACACGCTGCACGAGCGGCATTCCGATGCGGCTCTCGGCACGCTGGAGGTGCTGGCTGATCGCGGGCTGGCTGTAGCCGAGGGCGCGGGCGGCGGCCGAGATGCTGCCGTGCTCGGCGATCGCGCGCACGATGCGAAGCGAGTGGAGGTCGATCTCGGGATCCATATGCATAACACTAGGCACGGTCATCCACTTGGAACATCGTGTTGTGCAATGTTACGTCGCGCGCGACCGTGGAAGCATGACCGCGCTGACCCTCGCCGACGCCGCCGCCGAGTTCGACGGCGCCCGCGGCTACCTCGCCGCCGCGACCTCCGGACTCCCGCCGCGCCGGACCGTGCGCGCCCTGCGCGCCGACCTCGACGCCTGGGCGACCGGTCGCCGCGACGCCAAGGGCTACGACGATGTGGTCGCGGCCACGCGCGACTCCTATGCGCGGCTCGTGCAGATGCCGGTCGACCGCGTCGCGATCGGGTCGCAGACCTCTGCGCTCGTGGCGCTGATCGCCGACGCCGCGCCGGCCGGCGCCGAGGTGCTGCTCGCCGACGGCGACTTCGCGTCGCTCATGTATCCCTTCCTCGTACGGGCGGATGCGCGCACGCGTGTCGTCCCGCTGGCCGATCTGCCCGCCGCCATGACCGCCGACACCTGGCTCACCGCGTTCTCACTCATCCAGTCCGCTACCGGCGAGGTGGCCCCGGTAGCCGACATCGTCGCCGCCGCGCACCGCAGCGGCAGCCGGACTCTCGCCGATCTCACCCAGGCGGCCGGCATCCATCCCGTCGACGCAGCGCTCTTCGACGCCACCGTGGGCCACGCCTACAAGTGGCTCTGCGCTCCGCGGGGAGTCGCGTTCCTCACCATCTCGGCCGAGTTCGCCGAGCTCGTCACGCCGAAGCAGGCCGGCTGGTACGCGGGCGACGACGTGTGGGCGAGCTGCTACGGGCCCGAGATCCACCTCGCCGCCGACGCGCGCCGCTTCGACGTCTCCCCGGCGTGGGAGGCGTGGGTCGGCGCCGAGCAGTCGATCGGGATGTTCGCCGAGCTCGACATGGCCGAGGTGTGGCAGCACGCGAGTGGACTCGGCGACCTGCTGGCGACGACGCTCGGCTGCACCCCGCAGCGTCAGGCGATCGTGACCTGGCCCGATCCCGAGGGCGCCGCGCTCACGGCTCTGAGCGCGGCCGGACTGCGCGCCTCGGGCCGCGCCGGCCGAGTGCGCCTCGCCTTCCACCTCTGGAACACGGCAGAAGATGTGGCGCGTGCCGCCGATGCCCTCGCGCCGCTGCGGTCACACCTCGCCGTCACCGCTCGCCGCTAGGCTGGATGCCCCAACGCCCTCGCCGCGCATCCAGCCCGGCAGAACCTCCAGGAGCAGCACTTCGTGGCCAAGCAGCCGTCCGCCCTCGACTCGATCATCTCTCTCGCGAAGCGCCGCGGGTTCGTCTACCAGGCGGGCGAGATCTACGGCGGTTCGCGCTCCGCGTGGGACTACGGGCCCCTCGGCACGGCGCTGAAGGAGAACATCAAGCGCCAGTGGTGGAAGTTCATGGTGCAGACGCGCGACGACATCGTCGGCATCGACTCCAGTGTCATCCTGCCGAAGCGCGTGTGGGAGGCGTCCGGCCACGTCGAGGTGTTCACCGACCCGCTCGTCGAGTCGACCGTCACGCACAAGCGCTACCGCGCCGACCACCTGTGGGAGGCCTTCGAGGCGAAGCACGGCCGTGAGCCGGAGAGCTGGGATGAGGTGCCCGACCCCGAGACCGGTCAGCGCGGCAACTGGACCGAGCCCCGCGCGTTCAGCGGACTGCTCAAGACCTACCTCGGACCGGTGGATGACGAGGCCGGCCTGCACTACCTGCGTCCGGAGACCGCGCAGGGCATCTTCACGAACTTCGCGAACGTCGTCTCGAGCGCGCGCATGAAGCCGCCGTTCGGCATCGCCCAGGTCGGCAAGAGCTTCCGCAACGAGATCACGCCCGGCAACTTCATCTTCCGCACGCGCGAGTTCGAGCAGATGGAGATGGAATACTTCGTCGAGCCGGGCACCGACGAGACCTGGCACCAGTACTGGATCGACCAGTGCGAGAGCTGGTTCCTCGGGCTCGGCCTCAACGCCGACAACCTGCGCCAGTACGAGCACCCGAAGGAGAAGCTCTCCCACTACTCGAAGCGCACCGTCGACCTCGAGTACCGCTTCGGCTTCACCGGCGGCGAGTGGGGCGAGCTCATGGGTGTCGCGAACCGCACCGACTACGACCTCGCGACCCACTCGAAGGAGTCGGGCGTCGACCTGTCCTACTTCGACCAGACCAAGAACGAGCGCTGGACGCCCTACGTCATCGAGCCGGCCTTCGGTCTGACGCGCGCGCTCATGGCGTTCCTCGTCGACGCCTACTCGGAGGACGAGGCGCCCAACACGAAGGGCGGCGTCGACAAGCGCACCGTGCTGCGTCTCGACCGTCGCCTCGCGCCGATCAAGGCGGCCGTACTGCCGCTGTCGCGCAACGAGGCGCTCACGCCGGTCGCCAAGGAGCTCGCCGCGAACCTGCGCGAGCTGTGGGCGATCGACTTCGACGACGCCGGAGCGATCGGACGCCGCTACCGCCGTCAGGACGAGATCGGCACCCCCTTCGCGGTCACGGTCGACTTCGACACCCTCGAGGACAAGGCGGTGACGGTGCGCGAGCGCGACACGATGTCGCAGGAGCGCGTCTCGCTCGATCGACTCGAGGGCTACCTCGCGGAGCGTCTCCGCGGCGCCTGATCGTCAGCGTCATCCGGTCGGACATCGATCACGCAGCGCCCCGTCGGCCTCCGCCGACGGGGCGCTGTCGCATCGAGCCGGTGTCCCCGCGGAGCGCTGTCCCGTCACTGCGCTGTCCCCGCGGAGCGCTGCATCGTCGCGCCGCACGGCGCCCACCTTCTCCGCACTGGGAGGCGCCCGCGCCGTCATCCTTCCGCTGCGCCGCCCCGCACCCGACCCCTCCCGGACCCGCCGGGTGCACTGTCGGAAACTCAGGCTGAGCCGTCGGCATCGCCCACGATCGGCGCCGCAAGCGACTCCGCGAGTGCGCCCCGCCTGAGTTTCCGACCGGGCCGCGAGCGGATTCCGTCACAGGGGGAGATTCGGCGGGTTCTGCACCGATCCGGTCGGTGCGGATCAGAGCGCTGTTCCCGACGGCGAGGCTCGGGGCATGCGGGTGGAGGAGTGGGTCGAGGGCGCTGGCGGATTCGCGCGCACACGGGAGCTGCTCTCCGTCGGCGCGACCGAGCGGATGCTGACCTCAGCGGTGCGCACAGGCCGGCTCCGACGGGCACGGAACGGCTGGTACTCGACGCGCGCCGCCGATGATCCTGAATTCCAGGCGGCCCGGGTCGGTGGGATTCTCGCGGGCCTCTCGGCGCTGCGTGTTCATGGCGTGTGGGAATGGACGCCCGATCGCGTGCTGCGCGTCGTCGTCCGTCACGGCGACTCGCGGCTCCGGGCGCCGACCGGCCGGCGCCGCCCTCGCGACCGTCACGACCGGCGACTGCGGGTGCGCTGGGATCCCGAGCTCCCGCGACGTGGCGTCGGAGCAGTCACAGCCGAACCCCTCCTCGATGCGCTGGCGCGCGCGGTGAGAGATGAGCCGCCGGAAGTCGCGGCGATAGCTCTCGACTGGGCGTGCCGCGAAGGCCGCATCGACCGTCTGGACTTCGAGTCCATCCTCACGAACTCAGGGCTCGCCGGGCGCCGCGTCGCCGCCCTCGCCGACCCTCGCTCGCAGAGCGTGCTCGAGAGCGTCGTGCGGATCCGCCTGCTCCGGCGCGGTCATCGGATCAGAGCCCAGGCGTCGCTGATCGGCGGGGGCGATATCGATCTGCTCGTCGACGGTCGGGTCGCGGTCGAGTGCGATGGCCGTCGCTTCCACGAAGATCGCTTCGGCCGCGACCGGCAGAAGGACCTGCTCATCCTCACGCAGGGCATGACCCCGCTGCGTCTCGGGGCCGACCACATCCGCGACTCGTGGCCGCTGTTCCTCGAGGCGCTCGATGCCGCCCTGATCCACCACCACGGCGGCACCCCTCGGGTCGGAAACTCAGGCAGGCGGAGGCGAAAGCGCCTGACAGCGCGGACAAGAAGGGGATCGGGCGCAGCTCCGCCTGAGTTTCCGACGAGGGCCGAACGGTGAGGCGCGGAGCGCCGCCAGGGACTCCGACTCGTGCGGTCGCGGGGAATAGCAGCGGTGGATGCGCGTTGCACTCGGCGTGAGCAACGCCCCCATCAAGGTCGACATCTGGTCCGACGTTCAGTGCCCGTGGTGCTACATCGGCAAGCGCCGCTTCGAGACGGCCGCCGAGGCCTTCGGGGGTGACGTCGAGGTCGAGTACCACTCCTTCGAGCTCGCCCCCGACACGCCCGTCGACTACGAGGGCACCCCGGTGGACTATCTGAGCGACCGCAAGGGCGTCTCGCGCGAGCAGGCCGGACAGATGATCCAGCGGGTCACCGGCATCGCCGAGAGCGTCGGACTCGAGTACCACTACGACGACATCCACCAGACGAACACGGTGCTCGCGCACGAGCTGCTGCACTGGGCGAAGGCGCAGGGCCGACAGCTCGACCTGAAGGAGCGCCTGCTCAAGGCCTACTTCGTCGACGGACGCCACGTCGGCCGCGCCGAGGAGCTCGCCGACCTCGCCGCCGAGATCGGGCTCGACCGTGACGAGGCCCTCGCCGCGCTCACCGACCACCGGCACCTCGCTGATGTGAAGGCCGACGTCGCCCAGGCGGCCGCCTACGGCATCAACGGCGTGCCGTTCTTCGTCATCGACGGCAAGTACGGCGTCTCGGGCGCGCAGGAGTCGGCGACGTTCCAGCAGGTGCTGGAGACGATCGCCGCCGAGCGCACGGCGTCCCCGGCCGACGAGGCGGATGGGGTGCACGCGTGAGCGAGGAGAGCGGCAGCGCGGCGTCGACGCCGGCTTTCACGATGGTCGGAGCGGATGCCCCGGTCTGCGTCGACGGAGTCTGCGAGATCCCGGGCGCGGTCTCGGACGCCGGCGCCTCGTCGGTCGATCCGGCGTAGGCCCTCGCTGGGCGTCGGAGCCGGAGCCGGAGCGAGGAGAGCGGCAGCCAGCGCGCTGACCGCTCGTCCTCAGCCCGCTTCGCGCGGGTTCGTGATGTCGGCGACGGTGGCGTCGAACCCGGCGATCAGCGCGTCCGCATCCACGTAGAGCGTGCGTCCAGGGCGGCCTGCGCCCATCGACACCCGGCGACCGCGGATGCGCTCGTCGGCGTACACGGGCCACGCGGTCGTCGAGCCGAACGGCGTGATCGTGCCGCGCACGTAGCCGGTGGCGGCGAACGCCGCGTCCGGATCCGGCAGTCGCAGTCTGTTGACGCCGACGAGCGCCCGCAGCTTGGGCCAGGCGATCTGACGGTCGCCCGGAACCAGGGCGAGCAGGTAGTCGCCGTCGTGGCGTTTCACCACGAGCGTCTTGACGATGTCGGCCGGCGAGATGCCGCGCAGCGCGGCGGCCTCGTCGAGCGAGCCGGCGCTCTCGGTCGTCTGGAACTCGATCGCGATCCCGCGGGCGGCCGCGTCGTCGGCGACCCGATCCACGTCGCCGCTCTCCGTGCTCGCAGTCGCTGCGGCGGCCGCGTTCTCTGACGCCGGCACCTCTGCGACGGCGTCGACGGATGCGGCGGGCTCCTGCGGTGCGCTCATGCGCCGATCATCCCAGCCGCGCGCCTCGCCTCGCCGGGCGCGCCCGGCGAGGGCCACCCGGATGCGGGCCCGGCGAACGGAGCGAGCGCCCCGCCGCGTCTGGGAGAATGATCCGGTGTCCACCGTTCTCGCGCCCGCCGCGCCGCTCTCGATCGGGCCGCTGACACTCGACGTCCCGGTCGTGCTCGCGCCCATGGCGGGAATCACCAACACCGCCTTCCGCCGGCTCTGCCGTGAGTACGGCGCCGGCCTCTACGTCAGCGAGATGATCACGAGCCGCGCGCTCGTCGAGCGCACGCCCGAGAGCATGCGCCTCATCCAGCATCACGAGTCGGAGACGACCCGCTCGATCCAGCTCTACGGCGTCGACCCGAAGACGGTCAGCGAGGCCGTCACGATGTTGGTCGCCGAGGACCGCGCCGACCACATCGACCTCAACTTCGGCTGCCCGGTGCCCAAGGTCACGCGCAAGGGCGGGGGTGCGGCGCTGCCGTGGAAGCTCGACCTGTTCCGCGCGATCGTCGAGGGCGCCGTCAAGGCCGCCGGCGACATCCCGCTCACCGTCAAGATGCGCAAGGGCATCGACGCCGACCACCTCACCTACCTCGAGGCCGCGCGGGCTGCGCAGGGCGCCGGCGTCGCGAGCATCGCGCTCCACGCCCGCACGGCCGCCGAGTTCTACTCCGGCACCGCCGACTGGTCGGCGATCACGAAGCTCAAGGAGACGATCACCGACACCCCGGTGCTCGGCAACGGCGACATCTGGAGTGCGGCGGATGCGGTGCGCATGGTCGAGCAGACCGGCTGCGACGGCGTCGTCGTCGGCCGCGGCTGCCTCGGCCGGCCGTGGCTGTTCGGCGACCTGGCGGCGGCGTTCCGCGGCGAGGAGCTGAAGGCCGAGCCGTCACTGGGGGAGGTGGCCATCGCGTTCCGCCGCCACGCCGAACTGCTCGTCGACTTCTTCGATGACGAGAACCGGGCCTGCCGCGACATCCGCAAGCACGTCGCCTGGTACTTCAAGGGCTACGCCGTCGGCGGCGAGCTGCGTGCCGCGCTGGCGGCGTCGAGCAGCCTCGACGAGATCGACGAGCTGCTCGCGCGCCTCGACCACGACCAGCCGTATCCGGGTGCGGACGCCGAGGGCCAGCGCGGGCGCGCCGGCACCCCGAAGGTGCCGAGCCTTCCCGAGAACTGGCTCGACAGCCGCGAGCTGCCGGAGTCGTTCCGCGCCGAGCTCACCGCCGCCGAACTGCACCACAGCGGTGGCTGAGCCGCACGGCTCGCACGGGCAGATCACCCCCGGCTACGACGACGTCGATGCCGAGCGCTGGCTGCACGAGCGCCACTCCACCCGCCGCAGCGACTTCGCCCGCGACCGCGCCCGCGTGCTGCACTCGAGCGCGCTGCGCCGGCTCGCAGCGAAGACGCAGGTGCTGAGCCCGACCGCCGGGCTCGACTTCGCCCGCAACCGGCTCACTCACTCGCTCGAGGTCGCGCAGGTCGGGCGTGAGCTCGCGGCGAGCCTCGGGCTCGACCCGGATGTCGTCGACACCGCCTGTCTCTCGCACGACCTGGGGCATCCGCCGTTCGGACACAACGGCGAGCGCGCGCTCAACGAGTGGTCGCTCGAGATCGGCGGCTTCGAGGGCAACGCGCAGACGCTGCGGCTGCTGACGCGTCTCGAACCGAAGGTGTTCCGCCGCGAGCCGGACGGCTCGGCGACCAGCGTCGGCCTGAATTTGACGCGGGCCAGCCTCGATGCGAGCTGCAAGTACCCGTGGCCCGAGCAGCACGGCATCCCCGACCCGTCCGGTCGCAGCAAGTTCGGCTTCTACGCCGACGATTTCCCGGTCTTCGAGTGGCTGCGCGCCGGCGCTCCCGAGCGGGTGCGCTGCATCGAGGCCGAGGTCATGGATCTCAGCGACGACATCGCCTACTCGGTGCACGATTTCGAGGATGCGATCGTCGGCGGCTTCCTCGACGTGAGCGCGCTCAGCGCCCGCGTCGACCACGCCGACCTCGTGGACTCGATGTTCGACTGGATCGGCGGTGAGATCGGCAGAGACGAGCTGATGGCCGCCTTCGACCGCCTCGACGGTCTGCCGTTCTGGATCGATCGCTGGGACGGCAGCCGCGCCGACCTCGCCCGGCTCAAGAACCTGACGAGCCAGCTCATCGGACGCTTCGCCCACGAGGCCGTGCACGCGACGCGGCATGCTTTCTCGGGCTCCCTCGCCCGATTCGGCGGCTCGGTCGTCGTGCCGGCCGAGACCCGCACCGAGATCGCGGTGCTCAAGGGGATCGTCGCCGCCAATGTGATGTCGACCAACGCGCGCCAGCCGCTCTACGCGGCGCAGCGCGGCATCCTCACCGAGCTCGCCGACCAGCTCTGGGCGACTGGACCCGAGCACCTGGATGCGGGCTTCGCCGCCGACTGGGCCGAAGCCGTCGACGACACCGCGCGCCGACGTGTGATCGTCGACCAGGTCGCCTCGCTGACCGACCAGTCGGCGATGTCCCGTCACGAGCGCCTCGTCGGCTGACGCTCGACCCGCCGCTCGACCCGCCGCGACCGCGCGGGCACCGGCCTCTCACGACGGACGACGCGCATCCCGTCCGCGCCCTGGAGCCGTGTCGGAAACTCAGGCAGTGGACCGGCTCAGTGACTGCGCACGCGCCTTCTCGGGAGGACTCAGCTGCGTCAGCCTGAGTTTCCGACAGAGCACGACGGGCGTGGCACCAGCGCCGGGCGGGCGCGGTGAGCGGCGGGCGGAGCGCTGGGGAGAGCGGACGGCGAAGGCGACGCCGGATCCGTAGGATTCACCCATGCCCGGCCTCATCCGACAGAGCGACATCGACGAGGTGAGGGCGCGCACGAACATCGCCGACATCATCGGCGAGTACGTGACGCTCAAGAGCGCGGGCGTCGGGTCGATGAAGGGCCTCTGCCCCTTCCACGACGAGCGCAGCCCGAGCTTCCACGTGCGCCCGCAAGTCGGCTTCTACCACTGCTTCGGCTGCGGCGAGGGCGGCAACGTCTACACCTTCCTGCAGCGGATGGATCACGTCAGCTTCCGCGAGGCCGTCGAGCGTCTGGCCGGCCGCATCGGCTTCGAGCTGCACTACGAGGACGGCGGCGAGGCGAGGAGCGACTACGGCAGCCGCGCCCGCCTGATCGCGGCGAACACCGCGGCTGAGGCGTTCTTCCGCGAGCAGCTCGCGACGCCCGAGGCCCAGCTCGCCCGCGACTTCCTCGGCGGCCGCGGATTCGATCAGACCGCCGCCGATCACTTCGCGGTCGGCTTCGCGCCGAAGTCCTTCGACGCGCTCGGCACCGCGCTCAAGGCTCAGGGTTTCTCGCAGGAGGAGCTCATCACCGCCGGGCTCCTCTCCACGAACGACCGCGGTAACGCCTACGACCGCTTCCGCGGCCGTCTGATCTGGCCGATCCGCGATGTGACGGGCGCCACGATCGGCTTCGGCGCCCGCAAGCTCCTGCCCGACGACCAGGACAAGGGTCCGAAGTACCTCAACACCCCCGAGACGCCGATCTACCACAAGAGCCAGGTGCTCTACGGGCTCGATCTGGCCCGCCGCGACATCGCCCGCGGCAAGCAGGTCGTGGTGGTCGAGGGCTACACGGATGTCATGGCCTGCCACCTCGCCGGTGTCACGACCGCGGTCGCGACCTGCGGCACGAGCTTCGGCGTGGACCACATCAAGGTCGTGCGCCGAGTTCTCGGCGACACCGACACGACGGGCGAGGTCATCTTCACCTTCGACCCGGATGAGGCGGGCCAGAAGGCCGCGACGCGCGCCTTCGCCGAAGAGCAGCGGTTCGCCGCGCAGACCTTCGTGGCCGTCGCTCCGGCAGGCCTCGACCCCTGCGATCTGCGCCTCAACCGCGGCGACGGCGCCGTGCGTCAGCTCATCGACGACCGCAAGCCGATGTTCGAGTTCATGGTGCGGCGTCAGCTCGCCGCGCACGACCTCGAGACCGTCGAGGGCCGCGTCGCCGCGTTGCGGTCGGCAGCGCCCGTCGTCGCCGGCATCCGCGACCGCGCGCTCAACGCCGGCTACGTGCGCAACCTCGCGGGCTGGCTCGGCATGGACCCGAACGAGGTCGGCCGCGCGGTCAACGCCGCACGCACCCGCCTGGCCCACGCCGCTGACGGGGGAGAACGCAGCGAGCGCGGCGGCGACCGACGCCCGCAGCACGGATCCGCGACGACGAGCGGCTACGACGACCGCGCGACCAGCGCGGGAGCGGGAGCCGGCGGTGCACCCGCGTCAGCAGGTGCCGATCCCTCCATCGAGACCCCGCCCGAGATCCGCGTCGACCTGACGATGCTCCCCACCGACGTCGGCTCGCGACTGGAGCGCGACGCGCTCATGGCGATCCTGCAGCGCCCCGGCGCGATCGGCGCCGAGCTGATCAGCGAGGCCGTGCGCTCGCGCTTCTCGAACGAGACGCTCTCGGTCGTGCGCGACGGCATCGGCGCCGCGCTCGACCGCGTCGACGATCCCGCGTGGATGACGATCGTCGCCGCCGAGGTGCCGAGCATGTACGCGAGCCTGGTGTCGCAGATGGGCGTGGCCCCGCTGCCCGCGCGCAGCACCCAGGTCGACGCCTATGCGCAGCGGGTGGTCGTCAACGTCGTCGAGCGCGAGCTGGTGCGGCGCAAGGCCGATCTGCAGGGAGCGCTCATGCGCGCGCAGTCCGGGGGAGACGGCACACGCGCGGCCGAGCTGAGCCGCGAGCTGCTCGCGATCGAGACGCAGCGCCGGCGGCTCACGGGCGAATGACCTCGCGTGTTTCACGCAGGTGACGATCCCGTCCCGAAAGGTCACTGAATCCCGCTCCGGCGTCGGCCCGTGCTAAGACTGTGGGGCGCCGTCGCACGACACCGCTGTCACGACTCCGTCCTGGCATCGCGCCACGGCTCGTCCCCCTGCACAGAAATGAGGACCATCACCATGAGTTCCGCTTTCAGCTCACGACGCGCGCGCATCCTCGCCGCGGCCGCGGGCACCGCGACCCTCGCCGTCGTCCTGGCCGGCTGCGCCGGCGGAGGAGGAGGCTCCAGCGACGGAGACCTGCTCGTCGTCGGCACGACCGACAAGCTCACGACGCTCGACCCGGCCGGCTCGTACGACAACGGCTCGTACAACGTGCAGACCCAGGTCTTCCCCTTCCTCGTGAACACCGCCTACGGCAGCCCGGATGTCGAGCCCGACATCTCGACCTCGGCCGAGTTCACGGCGCCGAGCGAGTACACGGTCAAGCTCAAGAAGGATCTGAAGTTCGCGAACGGCAACGCTCTGACGAGCTCCGACGTGAAGTTCAGCTTCGAGCGCATCATCAAGATCAACGACCCCAACGGCCCCTCGTCGCTGCTGGCGAACCTCGACAGCATCTCGACGCCCGACGACACCACGGTCGTCTTCAAGCTCAAGAGCGCCGACCAGACCTTCCCGCAGGTGCTCTCGAGCCCCGCCGGCCCGATCGTCGACGAGGACACCTTCTCGGCCGACAAGGTCACCCCCGACGCCGATGTCGTGAAGGGCGAGGGCTTCGCGGGCCAGTACCGCATCGAGAAGTTCTCCCTCAACAAGCAGATCAGCTTCCTGCCGAACAAGGACTACGACGGTCTGCTCGGCAAGCCGAAGAACGCCGGCATCCTGCTGAACTACTACGCCCAGTCGTCGAACATGAAGCTCGAGGTGCAGAAGGGCGAGATCGACGCGGCCACGCGCAGCCTGACCCCGACCGACGTCGCCGACCTGCGCAAGGACTCCAAGCTGAAGGTCTGGGACGGCCCCGGTGGCGAGTCGCGCTACATCACCTTCAACTTCCGCACGCAGCCCTTCGGCACCGAGACGCCCGAGGCCGACCCGGCCAAGGCGCTCGCCGTTCGCCAGGCGTTCGCCGCCTCGGTCGACCGCGAGGCGCTCGCGAAGGATGTCTACAAGGACACCTACACCCCCGCCTACTCGGCCGTTCCCGAGGGCCTGACCGGCGCATCCACGCCGTTCAAGGACCTCTACGGCAAGGACGGCAAGCCGGACGTGACGCAGGCGGCGAAGTTCCTCTCCGACGCCGGCGTCCAGGCCCCGGTGCAGATCGACCTGCAGTACAACCCCGACCACTACGGCGAGAGCTCGGCGGATGAGTACGCGGCGATCAAGAGCCAGCTCGAGGAGACCAAGCTCTTCACGGTCAACCTCAAGTCGACCGAGTGGGTGACCTACTCGAAGGAGCGCGTGAACAGCTACCCCGTCTTCCAGATGGGATGGTTCCCCGACTTCTCCGACGCGGACAACTACCTCAGCGTGTTCTTCCTCCCGGGCAAGGACGCTGACGGCAACCCGGTCGGCGGCGGCTTCCTGCAGAACGGCTACGAGAACGACGCCATCACCAAGGCGATCCAGGGCGAGCAGACCGAGCAGGACAAGGCCAAGCGCACCGCCCTGATCGAGGAGGCTCAGAAGATCGAGGCCGAGGACATCTCGATCCTGCCGCTGCTGACCGGCAAGCAGGTCGTGGTGACGAGCAAGGACATCAAGGGCGTCACCCTCGACGCCTCGTTCAAGTTCCGCTTCGCCCCGCTGGAGAAGTGACCGCGGCGCTGACGCAGCTGTGACACGGGGGAGGGGACGGCACCACCGTCCCCTCCCTTCCGCACGAACGAGCTCCCGACCCTCGAACTCGCCGAACGACCCGACAGGCTCTTCATGACCACCACCACGGAGGCTCCGGCCTCACCCCCGACCGCCGCCAAGCCGGCGCGGTCGAAGTCCGGCGGGGGCGGCCTCGCCCGCTACCTGCTGGTGCGATTCCTTCTGATCTTCCCCACCGTCTTCATCCTCGTGACGATGGTGTTCCTGTTCATGCGGGTCACCGGCGACCCGATCACGGCGGCGCAGGGCGGACGCCTCAGCCCCGCCCAGCTGCAGGAGCGCATCCACGAGGCCGGCTACGACCGTCCGATCCTCGTGCAGTACTTCGAGTACCTGGGCCAGATCGCCCGCGGCGACTTCGGCACGAGCCTCACCGACCACCAGCCGGTGACGCAGATCCTGTTCCAGTACGGCGGCGCGACGCTCGAGCTCGCGTTCTACTCGCTGATCGTCGCGCTCATCGTCGGCATCCCGCTCGGCATGCTGGCCGCGTATCTGCGCGACCGCTGGCCCGACGCGGTGCTGCGCATCTTCGCGATCCTCTGCTACGCGACCCCGGTGTTCTTCGCGGGTCTGCTGCTCAAGCTCGTCTTCTCGGTCTGGCTGGATGTGCTGCCGGTCGCCGGCCGCGCCTCGGCCCGCACCGAGCTGCAGATCACGAGCATCGACGACCCGACGGGCATCTACCTGATCGACGCGATCCGCACCGGCAATCCGAACATCATCGGCGACGTGCTCTCGCACGCCGTGCTGCCGGGCGTCGCGCTCGGCCTGCTGACCGCGGGCATCTTCCTGCGCCTCGTGCGCACGAACGTCATCGGCACCTTCTCGATGCCCTACGTGGATGCGGCGCGCTCGCGCGGCGTGAGCGAGTCGCGCCTGGTGCGCAAGCACGCGCTGCGTCCGGCCCTCGTGCCGATCATCACCGTCATGGGGCTGCAGATCGCGATGCTGCTCGGCGGCGCGGTGCTCACCGAGACGACCTTCGAGTGGGAGGGCCTCGGCTTCCAGGTGGCGCACTACCTGCAGGCGCGCGACTTCGTCGCCGTGCAAGGCATCGTCGCGCTGCTCGCCGTGATCGTCGCCGTGACCAACTTCATCGTCGATGTCATCGCGGCGATCGTCGACCCCCGAGTGAGGTTCTGATGTCTGCGAACTCCACCGAGAACCCCCGCTCGCTGCGGGCGATCTGGCGGCGTCTGCCCGTCATCCACCAGCTGCGGCAGAGCGTCGGCCTGCAGCGCGGCATGCTCATCACCGGCCTGGTCATCACGGGCATCTTCGTGCTCGTCGCGATCTTCGCGCCGCTGCTCGCGCCCTACGGCTACGGCCAGCTGCGCGACGACTCCGGCCGTTTCGCGCCGCAACAGCCCCCGGGCCCCGCCCACCTGCTCGGCACCACCGTCGGCGGCTACGACGTGCTGTCGCGCGTGATCTGGGGCTCGCAGACCGCGTTCCTGGTGATCGTGTTCGCCGTGCTGCTGTCGATCTTCGCCGGCATCCTGCTCGGCCTCGTCTCCGGCTACCTCGGCGGCTGGGTCGACCGCGTGCTGGTCGTGATCGCGGATGCGGTCTACGCCTTCCCGACGCTGCTGCTCGCGATCGTCACGGCGATCGTCATCACGGGCGGCGAGTCCGACCTGCTGGGCGGCATCCTGGCGGCGGCGATCTCGATCACGGTGGTGTTCATCCCGCAGTACTTCCGGGTGATCCGCGCCGAGGCGGTGCGGGTGAAGTCGGAGGCCTTCGTCGAGAGCGCCAAGGTGATCGGGGCGAAGGCGCCGCGCGTCATGTTCCGCCACGTGCTGCGCAACTCGACCCGCACGCTGCCGCTGATCTTCACGCTGAACAGCTCCGAGGCGATCCTGACCCTCGCCGGTCTCGGCTTCCTCGGCTTCGGCATCGAGCCGACGAAGGCGGCGGAGTGGGGCTACGACCTCAACAAGTCGCTGTCGGATGTGACGGCCGGCATCTGGTGGACGAGCGTCTTCCCGGGTCTGGCGATCGTGCTCGTCGTGCTCGGCATCACGCTGATCGGCGAGAGCCTCAACGACCTCGCCGACCCGCGCCTGCGTGCCCGGCGTCGACGTCGCGGCGCGACCGCGGCGGATGCGGCGGCATCCGCGCCGCTCGGCTCGCCGGCGGCCGCGACCGATGCGGTGGGCGTGACGAGCGCCGTCGAGACGGCGCCGGCATCCTCGACCGCGACGACCGGCAGCGACGACCAGGAGGCGGGCCGATGAGCGCCACGCAGACCACCGGCGCGGCGTCGACCGACGCGGCCGTCGACATCCGCGACCTGGATGTCGTGTTCACGACCGACGGCGGCGACGTGCACGCCGTCGACCACGTCTCGCTGCGGGTGCAGCCCGGCGAGGTGCTGGCGATCGTGGGGGAGTCGGGCAGCGGCAAGACCGTGACCGCCCGCACGATCCTCGGGCTGCTGCCGGAGACCGCGACGGCGACCGGCGCGGTGCTGCTGCGCGGCACGGATGTCGTCACGGCATCCCCGGCCCGCCTGCAGCAGCTGCGCGGCGCCGATGCGGCGATGGTGTTCCAGGAGCCCTCGACGGCGCTCAACCCGGTGTACACGGTCGGCTGGCAGATCGCGGAGGGCCTGCGCGCCCACGCCAAGCTCAGCAAGGCCGCGGCGCGGGCGAAGGCGATCGACATCCTGCGCCGGGTCGGCATCCCCGAGCCCGAGGAGCGCGTCGACTACTACCCGCACCAGTTCTCGGGCGGGCAGAAGCAGCGCGTCGTCATCGCGATGGCGCTCGTGCTCGACCCGGCCGTGATCGTCGCCGACGAGCCCACCACGGCGCTCGACGTGACCGTGCAGGCCGAGATCCTCGACCTGCTGCGCCGCTGCCGCGACGAGTTCGGCACGGCGATCGTGCTCATCACCCACAACATGGGCGTCGTCGCCGACCTGGCGGACCGCGTCATGGTCATGTACCGCGGCGAGACGGTCGAGACCGCCCCGGTGGGCGAGCTGTTCGCGAACCCGCAGGCCGACTACACGAAGGCGCTGCTCGCCGCCGTGCCGAAGCTGGAGATCGTCGACCGGGCCCAGCCCGAGCCGGCGGCGCCGCTCGTCACAGCACGCGACCTCGTCATCCAGTACCCCGGTCGGCTCGGCCGGCCCGGCTTCACCGCGGTCGGCGGCGTCTCGTTCGACCTCGGCCCGGGCGAGGTGCTCGGACTGGTCGGCGAGAGCGGGTCGGGCAAGACGACGATCGGGCGCGCGATCGCCGGCCTCACCAAGGTCACCGGCGGCTCGCTCGATGTGCTCGGCGTCGAGATGAACGGGATGCGGGAGCGCGACTTCCGTCCGCGTCGTCGCGAGATCGGCTTCGTCTTCCAGGACCCGGCGACGAGCTTCAACCCGCTGCTGACGATCGCGCAGTGCGTCGCCGAGCCGCTCATCGTGCACGGCGTCGCGCGCGACGCCTCCGCCGCGCGCGGACGCGTCGACGAGCTGCTCGAGGCGGTGCAGCTGCCCCGCGCCTTCGGCGACCGCTTCCCGCACGAGCTCTCGGGCGGCCAGCGCCAGCGCGCCTCGCTCGCGCGAGCGCTCGCGCTCGACCCGAAGCTGCTCATCGCCGACGAGCCGACGAGCGCGCTCGACGTCTCGGTGCAGGCGCGCGTGCTCGAGCTCTTCGCCGAGCTGCAGGAGCGCTTCGGCTTCGCGTCGCTGTTCATCACGCACGACCTCGCCGTCGTCGACCAGCTCGCGCACCGCGTCGTCGTGCTGCACCGCGGCCAGGTCGCCGAGCAGGGGCGTGCGGCCGAGGTGCTCGGCGCACCGCAGGATCCGTACACGCGGCGCCTGCTGGCCTCCCTGCCGGTGCCGGATCCCGTTCGTCAGGCCGAGCGGCGCGAGGAGCGTCGCCGGGCCGCGGATGCCTGACCCGGTTCCCACCCCGATCTCGATGCTGTCGGTGAGTGCGGTGCGTCGCGTGCGCGCCGCATCCACCGCCGTCGAATTCACCGAGGGAGAGGCCCGCGAGGCAGTGTCTGGCGTCGTCGGGTCTCGGTGCGCCGGGGCGAACCCGGATGCCGCTCCCGGTCGGAGCGTGACAGCATGAGTGCGACGGCGCCGACGGCATCCGGCGTCCGGAAGGGGATCGGCGTGCGCACCACCATCGACCACACCGGACCGGTCGTGGTCGCCGACGATCTGACGGTCGCCTACACGACACGCCCCGGAGCGACGCCCGCCGTCGACGGGGTGACTCTGCAGGTGCCCGCCGGCGGCATCCTCGGTGTGGTCGGCGAGGCGGGCTCGGGCAAGAGCACGCTCGCGGCCGCGATCGCCGGACGCCTGCGTCGCGGCACTGGACCCGGCCCGGTCATCGTCGGAGGCTCGCTGACGGTGCTCGGCCACCAGGTGCGCGACCACGGACGCCGCGTCCGCGAGGTCATGGCGCTCGAGGTCGGCTATCTGCCGCAGGATGCCGAGTCGTCGCTGACGGCGCATCTGACGATCGCCGAGAACGTCGCCGAGCCGATCTACGACCGCGATCGCCGCTTCGACCGGCTCGAGGCCGGCGGCCACGTCGCCGCGCTCATCGACGCCGTGCGACTGCCGCTCACCGTCATGGAGCGCTTCCCGCATGAGCTCAGTCGCGGCCAGCGACAGCGCGTCGCCCTCGCGAAGGCCCTCGTGCTCGAGCCGCGGCTGCTCGTCGCCGACGAGCCGACGATGGGCGTCGACGTGCTCGTGCGTGGGCACATCCTCGGCGTGCTCGCCGATCTGCAGCGCGAGCGCGCGTTCTCAGCCGTGGTCATCGGCCACGACCTGCGCGAGCTGCGCTCGATCACCGACCGCGTCGCCGTCATGCACGCCGGCGCGATCGTCGGCATCGGCCAGATGGAGCAGGTTCTCGCCGAGCCGACTCACGACTACGTCGAGGCGCTCGCCTCGCTCTACCCGCGTCACGCGCGGCTCTGACCCGCGACGCGGGCCTGTGCACCCGCTCGACCCGACACATCCCGACCGCACCGGAGGTGCTTCTGCTGTGAGCGCGACGATCCTGGTCGGCGGATACGGCCCCGACATGGACGGCACGGGTGAGGGGATCATCCGGCTCCGTCTCGATGACGAGGGATCGCTGGAATCCGACGGGCTCGTCGCCGCCCTCCCGTCGCCCTCCTGGCTCGCCGTCGACGGCGAGCGGCTCTACGCCGCCCTCGAAGGAGATGCCGAGCTGTCGACTCTCGCCCTCGCCGCCGACGCCGCCCGGCTGAGCGGCTGGGACCAGCAGGTCGAGGTCGGCGCGGGGATCGTCGAGGTCGAACGCGCCGAGACCGCGGGCGAAGCCGTCTGCCACGTCGCGCTGGGTTCCGGCGTCGCGTACACGAGCGGCTACGCCAGTGGATCGGTGTCCCGCCACCGGCTTCGCGACGGCGTCGCCGCGCATCTCGACCTCGAACTCGTGCTGCAGTCCGTCGGCGGGCGGCCCCGTCCGGAGCAGGACGCACCGCACGCTCACTGCACGCTCGTCTGGAGCGACTCGGTCATCCTCGTCGCCGACCTCGGCTCCGACCGCGTCGTGCTGATCCGACCCGACGAGACCGAGGAGTGGACCTCGCTCGAGTTCCCGCCCGGCACGGGTCCGCGCGATCTGCTGCGGCTCGATGACGACACCGTCCTCGTGCTGGGGGAGCTCGACAGCACCGTGCACCGACTGCGGGTCTCGTCCGACCTCGAGCTCGAGCTGCTCGAGAGCGTCGCGCTCCCCGGCGCTGTCGACGGAGACCACGCCGCTGCCCTGGCACTGCACGAGCCGAGCGGGATCGTGCACATCGGGCTGCGGGGCAGCGACCGGATCGCCCGGGTTCACCTCGCGCCCGCGAGCGTTCCGAGCGCCGCCCGGCTCACCGCCCGCGATGCGGTCGACGGCGTCGGCAGCTGGCCGCGTCACGTCCTCGTGGTCGATGATGTGCTGCTCGTCGCGGAGCAGCTCTCGAACGCGGTGAGCGCGTATCGACTCGATCCCGCGGGCGTCGCCGCACCGCATCCGCTCGGGTCCGTGGCGGTGCCGTCGCCGACGCATCTGGTGCGCGTCGACGACACGCCGTGGGCCTCCGTCGCGACGCGCCGGTGAGCCCGCGCGCGGTCAGAGGCGCCTCGAAATCCTGGTAGGCTGATCCGGCTGTCAAGGCAGCGATCCTCCATAGCTCAATTGGCAGAGCAATCGGCTGTTAACCGATAGGTTTCTGGTTCGAGTCCAGATGGGGGAGCCATCCGAAGGCCCGGTTCACGCCGGGCCTTCGTCGTCTGCGGGGCCGCCCTCGGCGCGCATCGCGCTCGCCTCATCCGGGCTTCGCCCGCGATCCTCTCCTCACCGGCGACCAGCCGCGGGCGCTCCCGCACCGTGACCGCCGCCAGTCCAGAACCGCCGACCCGATCTGTCGGAAACTCAGGCGACGGGCGCTGCGGATCGACGGGGAGCCTCCGGATCCGGGCCTCCGGCGCGCGGCCGCGGCGCGCCTGCCTGAGTTTCCGACAGGGGCCGCGCCGGCGAGACCTACTCCCGGGGGAGTAGCCGCGGTCTCCCGCACGCCGACGGCGGCCGGTCGGCGCCCGCGTAGCATCGAGCCATGCCGCGCGGGGAGCACTGGGACGTCGACGGCCCGCAGTGGCGGATGTCCCGCCGGTTCACGCTCTGGGCGCCCGTGGTCATCAGCTTCATCGCGCAGGTTCCCGCGTCGATCGGGATCAGCCGCTACCTCCAGCTGTCGCCGTTGCTCACGCTCGCGACGATCGGCCTGGCCCTCGTCGGCCCCCTCGCGCTGATCTTCGCGCGTCGATTCCCCGGCCCGGTCGTCGCGATCGTCTCGGTCGCCGCGGCCGCCGATCTGTTCACCGACGTGCGCTTCGGCCCGCCGTACGTCTCGCTCGCCTTCGCGCTGCTCAGCGCGCTCGTGCGCGGTGCCCGCATCTGGGCCTTCGTCTCGATCGCGGTCTGCTGGGTCGCGACCATCACGCTGAGCATCGTCGTCGGCTATCGCTGGGAGCCCGCGCGCATCGCCGCGGTCACGATCGGCATCCTCATCGTCGTCGGCGTGGGCGAGGCGATGCGCGGCCGACGCGAACGGTTCCGCGCCATCCGCAGCCGTCGCCGCCAGCTGCAGCACGACGCACTGCAGGCGGAGCGCGTGCGCATCGCCCGCGAGCTGCACGACGTGCTCGCGCACTCGCTCAGCTCGATCAACGTGCAGGCGGGAGTCGGCCTGCACCTGCTGAAGAGCCGGCCCGAGCAGGCGGAGTCGTCACTGCTCGCGATCAAGGAGACGAGCAAGCAGGCGCTCGACGAGGTGCGTGCGGTGCTCGGCGTCCTGCGCTCGGACGACGGCGGGGATGCCCCGCTCGTGCCCACTGCGGATCTCACCCGCCTCGACGCGCTCGTCGACGACGCCCGGCGCGGCGGACTCGAGGTCGCGCTGCGCGCGCCCGGGGCCGCGGAGCTCGCGGCCATCCCGCAGTCGACCCAGGCGGCGATCTACCGCATCGCCCAGGAGGCCCTGACGAACGTGCGTCGGCACTCGGGCGCTGCGCACGTGCGGATCGAGCTCGCCGTCACCGCGCCGGGTCAGGGTGACGCCGCTCCGGCGGGCACGACGACTGCATCGGGGCCGGACGCGGCGTCGGCGGATAGCGCGCTGCACGCGGTCGTGCTCACGGTCGCCGACGACGGGCGCGGGCGCGGGGGCGCCCCCGAAGGTCGGGGGATCCTCGGCATGCGCGAACGTGCTGAGCTGCTCGGCGGCGAGCTGCGCACCCGGGACGGCGACCCCGGCTTCCACATCGAGGCCCGCATCCCGCTTCCGCAGACCGTGGAGACGGCGGGCGCCCCACCGGCGTCCGGCGAGGGCCGCGCTGCCGGGGCCGGCCCGCTCTTCGCCCCGACGGAGGAACCATGATCCGCATCGTCCTCGCCGACGACCAGCACCTCATCCGCGCCGGCTTCCGCAGCCTGCTCGACGCCGAGCCCGACCTCGAGGTGGTCGGCGAGGCGGCGACGGGCCGTGACGCCGTCGATGTCGTCGCGCGCACCCGCCCCGACGTCGTGCTCATGGACATCCGCATGCCCGACGGGGACGGGCTCTGGGCCACCGAGCAGCTCGTGGCACGTCCCGAGCTCGCGGGTACCCGCATCGTCATCGTCACCACCTTCGAGCTCGACGAGTACGTCGCGCGGGCGATCAAGGCCGGCGCCTCGGGGTTCCTCGTCAAGGACACCGAGCCGGTCGAGCTCATCCGCGCCGTGCACGTCGTCGCCGAGGGGGATGCGCTGCTGAGCCCGCGCGTCACCCGCCGCCTTCTCGAGCAGGTCGCCGACGCACTCGGCGGCCCCCTCGACGACGCGCGTCTCGCTCCGCTGACCGACCGCGAGCGCGAGGTGCTCGGACTGGTCGGACAGGGGCTGACCAACGAGGAGATCGGGCGCGCCCTGTTCCTCAGCCCGCTGACCGCGAAGACGCACGTCTCGCGCATCATGTCGAAGCTGCTCGCCCGCGACCGGGTGCAGCTCGTGGTGATCGCCTACGAGACCGGCCTCGTGCGCGCCGGTCGCCCCGACTGAGTATCCCTCCTCGCCGCTCGCCTCCTCGCCGACGATCCTTCGAAACCGCACGCTTCCGCTCATAGCCGCGCGGCGGGTCCGCCTGTCGGAAACTCAGGCGGAGCCACTTCGATGCAGCGCTCGACCGCGGCGGAGACCTGCGCTGCCTGAGTTTCCGACAGGCTCCGGGCCGTTGTCGCGGTGCCGGAGCAGGGAGGACGGGCGTCGCGCGTGCGGCGGCGCTTCAGCAGGAGCACGGCGCCGGGGCGAGCTTGCTCTCGGGGGAGTAGTGACGCGCTCCCCGCGGCGGATTCCCTGAGGACGCGCGATCAGGAGAGTGGAGTCACCCCGGAGAACCGGGCCTCACGACAAGGGGACACCATGATCACCGCAGCAGCTCTCACCGCCGTCGCCGCCCACCCGCACTGGGTCGGCGGGGGCGCGCCGTGGCTGTTCTTCCTCATCCCGCTCTTCTGGATCGGCGTCTTCGCGCTGATCTTCGCGCTCGTCGGACGCCGCTGGCGCCGGGCCCGCTGGGCGGGTGGGTACGGCCCGCACGCCTACTGGGCGGTGAACGCCGACGGTGCGCGCAGCGCCGAGGCCGTTCTCGCCGACCGCTTCGCGAACGGCGACATCGAGGAGCAGGAGTACCGCGCGCGCCTCGAGGTGCTGCGGGCGAACCAGCAGCCGCCGATGCCGCCGCGCGGCTGATCCGGCATCATCCCGGTACCTGAGCCCGGGGCCTCGTCTCTCGTCAGGCGGAGCCTCGGGCATCGTCGTGAGCACCCCTCGTTCCCGCCGACCGCGCCGACCGCTACCCTCAGACCGTGCTCGTGTCCGTACAGTTCGGCCCCTCGACGGTCTCGCCCGTGCTGGCGGTCGTGCTGATCGCCCTCGCGGTCGCGGTCGTCGTGCTGCTCGTGCTCTGGCTCGTCGCCCGCACCGCGGCGCGTCGTCACCGCCTCGAGGCGCAGCGGGCGCGCGCCGATCGTGTGGAGTTCGAGCTGACGCTCGCCGAGCAGACCGACCGGCTGCGCATCGCCGGCGAACTGGACGACCTCGCCGCGGCCGCGCTGACCGACGTGATCGCTGCGGCCGACCGGATCCGGCGCATCGCGGGAACCGACACGGGTTCGACGGTGAGAGCGGCGGATGCGCTGGTCGACTCCGCGCGGCGTGCCCTCGCGGATCTCCGCCGCGGCTCGACACTCGCCCGCGACGGTGCCGCCGACGCCGCCGAGCTCGGAGCGACCCCCGGCCTGGCGGATCTCGATCGCCTGGTGGAGGCGTTGGCGGGCAGCGGGCTGACCGCGACCCTCGCCTCGACGGGCGAGCCCTTCTCACTCACACCGGCGGCCGACCTCGCGCTGCTGCGCATCGTGCAGCAGGCGCTCGAGAACGCGGCGACGCACGGCGGGGCCGGAACGACCGCGACGGTGACCGTGCGCTGGTCGGCCGATGGGCTGCAGCTCCAGATCGATGACGACGGCGAACGCGCTGCAGCTCTGCGCGACGGACGCGATCCGCACGCTCCGGCCGACTACACGGCCGACGACGATCGTGCGGCGCTGACCGACACCCCCTGGGGCCGGGGCATCACCGAGATGCGCGAGCGCAGCGAGCTGTTCGGCGGCGTCTTCACGGCCCAGCGTACGCCGGGCGTCGGATTCACTGTGTCGGCGGCCTTCCCCGATCTGCGCCACCACAACGGCGTCCACGGCGTCCCGCTCTAGACGCTCCCGCCTCGACGGAGACCGTTCATGCCGCGGCCCGCGGCGCGTGTCGGAAACTCAGGCAGCTCCGTGCGGGCCCGGCGCCACGGCGTGACCTCGGCGGCCGATCAGCCGGCTCCGCCTGAGTTTCCGACAGCGAACCCGCGTCAGCGAGTGCCGCTGACCAGCGCGCCGACGCGGGTGCGCCGACGCCGGCCGGCCGGCAGTCGGGCGGGCGCGCCCCGGATGCGGCGGGCGAGGCCGCGAGTCAGGCGTCGAGCTCGTCGACGCCCGGCAGCCACGACTCGCCGGCAGCGCCCCAGCCCTGCTTGCGGATCGCCTTCTGGGCGCGGCGCGAGAACGGCAGCTGAAGCCGATCGACGTAGAGCACCCCGTCGAGGTGGTCGTACTCGTGCTGGAAGATGCGGGCGAGCCAGCCGGTCGCCTCGATCTCGTAGTCGTTGCCGCCGACATCCGTCGCCCGCAGCAGCGCGCGCTGCGAGCGCAGCAGCGGGAAGCGCTCGCCCGGCACCGAGAGGCATCCCTCGGCGTCCCCGTCCTCATCGGGCTCGCCCGTCGGCCCGGGCGAGATGAACAGCGTCGGGTTGATGGCAGTGCCCCGGTGACGGTGGCCTTCCTCGTCCGTCCAGTCGTAGACGAAGAGCCGCAGCGGAACCCCGACCTGAGGCCCCGCGAGTCCGACGCCGGGGGCGGCGGTCATGGTGTCGTACATGTCGGCGACAAGGGTGCGGATGCGGTCGTCGATCGCGCCGACCTCCTCGGCCCGGGTGTGGAGCACGGGTTCTCCCGTGATGGAGATGGGGAGAACGGCCATGCCGTCCAGGTTATCGGGGGATGCGCGGGTAGGGTCGCACGCGTGAATGACGCCCTCGACACGCTCGACACGAACGGGTGGAACACACTCATCGGCATCGTGATCGCGCTGGTCGGGGCGGTGTTCCTGTCTCTGGGCACCCAGCTGCAGCACCGCGGCGTCTCGAAAGTCGAGGCGTCGCATGGCAGCGGCGAGAAGGCCGGACTGAATCCCGGTCAGCTGGTGCGCCTGCTGCTGCGGCCGTCGTGGCTCTTCGGCACGATCCTGCTCGGGCTCGCGATCGTCTTCCAGCTGACGAGTCTCGGATTCGCACCGCTGATCGTGGTTCAGCCCCTCGGCGTCGTCGGTCTGGTGATCACCTCGATCCTCAACTCGCGCATCTCGAAGGTGAAGCTCGACCGCCCGACGATCCGCGCGATCGCGCTCTGCGTCATCGGCGTCGGCGCCTTCGTGATCACGGCGGCGATCGCCGCGGTCGAGACCAAGATCAACGAGACGCAGCTGCTGACGGTCGTCATCATCCTGGCGATCGTGGTCGCGATCCTGGCGACGATCTTCGCCCTGCTGCGCCAGCGCCTGCCTGCGATCTTCTACATCATCGCCGCCGGCGTGCTCTACGGCTTCGTGGCGACGCTCGCGAAGGTGGTCATCACGCGCATCCGCTTCGGCGACTTCGACTGGCTGAGCATCCTCTCGATCGCCGCGCTGATCGGCGCCGCGGCCCTCGGCGCCTACTTCGTGCAGACCGCCTACTCGGTGGGCTCGCCCGATCTGGTGGTCGCCGGGCTCACCGTCGTCGACCCGATGGTCGCGGTGGCGATCGCGATCATCGTGCTGGGCGAGGCGAAGCAGGTCGGCCTGCCGATCATCGTGCTGTGGATCGTCGCGGGAGCCGTGGCGGTGTTCGGCGTGTTCCAGCTCGCCAAGCACCACCCGCAGACCCACCAGCGCGACACCGGGGAGATCGAGCCGCTGCCGCGCCCCGTCGAGGGATCGGACCGTCGCGCCATCGACGCTGCGTCGGGCCCGGCGGCACCGTCCGGCGATCAGCGACCCGCCGACCCCGATGCGGCATCCGCGACAGCGCCGCGCGCCGAGACCGAACGCACGGCCGAGCCCGAGGCGGTGCACGTCGAGCGGCGCACCGAGCCGGGTGGCTCCGCGGCGCCGGCCGACGCGCATCCCCGTCCGCGGAATGACGCCTCGCCGCGTCAGCACCCGGGCGCCGATCCGCGCTGAGGTAGCGTGACGGGGATGTTCGCCGACCGAGGGACCACCACGCCGTGACCGACGGGACCACCGCCCACTCCGACGAGAACCCTGCCGACGGCAGCAGTGCCGCGTCGGCCGCTCGACGCCCGCTGCGCATCCTCATCGGCGCCGACACCTTCCCGCCGGACATCAACGGCTCGGCGACCTTCGCGCGCCAGCTCGCCGCCGGCCTCGCCGGGCGAGGACATGACGTGGAGGTCGTGGCCCCGTCGCCCGACAACCGCTGGGGAGTGCGACGCGAGGAGCACGGCGGCGTCACCCTGCGCGTGCACCGTCTGCTGAGCTGGCGCTGGCTTCCGCACCCGTGGCTGCGCTTCGCGCTGCCGTGGCGCATCAAGGCCAATGCGCGCCGCATCATCGCCCAGTTCCACCCGGATGTCGTGCACTTCCAGTCGCACATCGTCGTCGGTCAGGGCCTGGCCCCGGCGGCGAAGGAGCGCGGCATCCGCCTCGTCGGCACGAACCACACGATGCCCGAGAACATCACGCAGCACGTGCAGATCCTGCCTCCGCCGGCCCTGCGCTGGCTCGTGAAGCAGCAGTGGGCCTCCGCCGCGAAGTGGTTCGGCATGGCGGATGCGGTGACGGCGCCGACGCAGCGCAGCGCCGACTACTTCGACAAGAACACCGGGCTGAAGAACACGATCGCGATCTCGAACGGCATCTCGCTCGAGAAGTACACCGCCGATCTGGGGCCGCGCGACGAGAACCTCATCGTCTTCCTCGGCCGTCTCGACGACGAGAAGAACATCGACGAGCTCGTGAGGGCCGCCGCTCGCCTCGACCCGGCGCTCGAAGCGAAGGTCGTGATCATGGGCCACGGCGACCAGAAGACGAAGCTCGAGCACCTCATCCAGGAACTCGGGCTGCAGGATCGCGTGCGCCTCGCGGGCAAGGTCAGCTACGACGAGCTGCGCCAGACCCTCACGCGCGCCAAGGTGTTCGCGATGCCGTCGGTCGCCGAGCTGCAGAGCATCACGACCCTCGAGGCGATGGCGTCGGGCCAGCCGATCGTCGCCGCGAACGCGATGGCGCTGCCGCACCTGGTCGAGGAGGGCGTCAACGGCTACCTCTTCGAGCCGGGCGACATCGACGGCTTCGCCCAGCGTCTGACGGATGTGCTGACCGCGCCCGAAGAGAAGCTGCGCGCGATGCGCGAGGCCTCGCTGCGTCTCGTGGCCGTGCACGATGTCGAGCACACCCTCGACATCTTCGAGGCGCTGTACCGCGGCGAGCCCCTGCCGCCGGCGCCGGAGCCCCGCACGGCCTGAACAGGTCAGGAACGGTGGATGCGTGGCCGCGTCCGCCGTGCCCGCTATCGTGAACCTGGCCGCGGCGCGTCCGCTGCCACGGGGCGGTAGCCAAGCTGGTTAAGGCACTCGGCTCATAACCGAACGATTCGTGGGTTCAAGTCCCACCCGCCCTACGGACTGAGGTCCGCGCATCCCCCGGCGCGGGCCGGCGCGAGCCTGACGCTCGCGTCGTTGCCGCGTGGCAAAGTGGGAATCCGCCGAAAGCGCTCGCGCTCGCCGCTTCGCACCGGTAGTCCGGTGTGATGCGACCCGAAACCGGACAGGGCGGACCCGGGTCGCCGTTCGGTGTCACCGAGCCGCGGCTGCTGTTCGCCCGCCTCATCGCCGCGTGCAATGCCCACGATGCCGATGCGGTCGCCGCCCTGCTCTCGGCTGACATCGTCGTCGACGGCCAGCAGATCGGCCGCAACCGCATGGTCGGGCGCCTCATCGCGCTCTGGCGGGCGTTCCCCGACTGCCGGTGGGAAGTCGTCGAATCGCTGGCGAACGGGCGCCGCGTCGCCGCGCGGATGCGCTTCACGGGGACGCAGGAGTCGGCCTGGCTCGGTCGGGTGGCCCCGGGCCTGCGGCTGGACGTCACCGAGTTCGGCTTCTTCCGCTGTCAGGGTGGGATGATCGTGGAGCACTGGGGCTCCGGCGATGCACCGCGGATGCTGGCGCAGCTGCGATCCACCACGATGGACACGTGACCGCATCCGACTCCACCTGGATCGCGCAGGCCGTCGCGGCGCTCCGCGCCGCCGGATGCGTCTTCGCGGAGGACGAGGCCGAGCTGATCGCCGCCGAGGTGTCTCCCGAGCGCCGCGACCGGGTCGTCGCACGACGTGCCGCGGGGGAGCCGCTCGAGCAGCTGGTCGGCTGGGCCGAGTTCCGCGGGCTGCGCATCCCTGTCGCCCCGGGCGTCTTCGTGCCGCGTCGGCGTACGGGCGCTCTCGTCGATGTGCTCGCCCCGCTGCTGCACGCGGGCGATGCGGTCGTCGAGCTGTGCTGCGGCGCCGGTGCGGTGTCCGCGGCGCTCGCGCACGAGCATCCTGAGCTGTCCCTGCAGCTGCACCTCGGCGACATCGACCCTGCCGCGGTGTCCTGCGCCCGGGAGGCGCTCGCCCGCGTCGGTATCGATCCGGACCGCGCTCGTACCGGCGACCTGTTCGACGCCGTGCCGGCCGCGGTGCGCGGTCGCGTCGACGCGATCGTCGCCAACGCCCCGTACGTGCCCACGGACGAGATCGCGCTCATGCCGACTGAGGCGCGCGACCACGAGGCGCCGGCGGCGCTGGACGGCGGCGCGGATGGGCTCGCACTGCACCGCCGGATCCTCGCCGAGGCGCCCGCGTGGCTCCGACCGGGCGGCGCCCTGATCATCGAGACGAGTCGGCGGCAGGCCGAGACCGATCTGTCCCTGTTCGAGGCCGCGGGGTTCCGTGCCGAGATCCGTCGGGATGAGGAGGTCGACGGCACCGTCGTTCTCGGGCGACTCGGGGCGTCGCAGGCCGCTGATCTAGGCTGAGGTCATGCCGCGCGTCCCCCGTCTCGCCGCGATCCCGCTCGTCGTCCTCGCCTCGGCCGCACTGCTCGTGCTGTCCGGGTGCGCGGCGACCCCGGCGAAGCCCGCCCCGAAGCCGTCCGCCACGCGAACCGCCGCCGCCCCGTCGCCCTCCGCGAAGCCCGCGGGCGAGGTCACCGTCGTGATCGATGCCGACAGCGTCACGGTGCTGGACGCCTCGGGCGGCACCGCAGCCTCCGTGCCGTTCACGGCCGATGCCGCCACGGCGTCCTCCCGCCTCGGAAGCGCGCTCGACGAGACCCCCGTGAGCGCGACCGTCACCGACGACGCCTGCTATCCGATGCTCGACGAGCAGAGCTTCGGCGGACTGCACATCTACAGCTCGCCCGACGGGCTCACCCGCCCGCTCAACGCGCAGTTCTACGTGACCGCCGACGCCGCGAAGACCGCCGGCGGAGTCCGCATCGAGCTGCCCAGCGGGCAGGCCGTCGGCGATGCCGGCGACGACGTGATCGAGGCGAATCTCAAGGCCCCGCGGTTCGAGTCGGCCGACGGCACCGAGGTGCACTACGACGTCGCGAGCGGCTCGGCCTCCGGCGATCCCGGCACCTACTACGGCGCACTCGCGCTGATCAGCTCGGGCAAGCTCGCCAGCATCGGCTCGCCGGTCTTCTACGCCCGCGACTGCTGAGTCGGCGCAGCCCGAGAGCATCGCCGTCGGGTTCGCGACGCGCCCGCGCCGAACCGGCCGGGAATGGTCGACGTGTCGATGCCGGTTGCATCGGGCAGGGTGACAGGATCGGAACCCGCACCGCACGACCCCGCTGAGGAGACACCATGACCGACGCTCAGGCCGCCCCCGCCACGCCGCAGGAGGCGCTCGACCGCTTCCACCGTCGCCGCGAGGAATCGGTCGTGCAGCCGCGCGGCTCGCTCGCCCTCACGCAGACGCAGCAGGTGGATGCCGAGCAGACGATCTGGGGAGTTCCCGGCACCTGGGCGCCGCGCGCCGACGGCGGCTCGGGTCTCACCGTCACGGCGACGGCGGCTGACGGCATCCGCGTCGACGGCGAGCTCGTCGACGGCACGGTGATCGTGCGCGGCAAGGATGACGAATCGCCCAGCGAGGTCGTCTTCAGCGACACGGTCAGCGGCTTCGTGATCGCCCAGCATGGCGGCAGCTACGCGCTGCGCGTCTGGGATGCGCAGTCGGATGCGATCCAGGAGTTCGGCTCGATCGACAGCTTCGGCTTCAACCCCGAGTGGATCGTGCAGGCCGACTTCACGCCGAACCCCGAGGGCACGACGCTCGGCTTCGAGCACCTCAAGGACGACGGGCAGACCCGCGAGGAGGTCATCCCCGGATCGATCACCTTCACGAAGGACGGCGTCGACTACGACCTCGCCGCCTTCAAGTCGGGTCGCGCGCTGCAGATCGTCTTCGCCGACGCGACGAGCGGTGAGTCGACCTACAGCGTCGGCCGATTCCTCTTCGTGGCGCCGCGCCCCGACGGCACGATCACGCTCGACTTCAACCAGGCCGTGCTGCCGCCGTGTGCGTTCAGCTACGCCTTCAACTGCCCGATGCCGCCGAAGCAGAACCGCTTCACGGTGCCGATCGAGGCGGGGGAGAAGAACGTGCTCGCGAAGTCGGGCGCGCCGCTGCATTGATTGGACAGGCCTGATTCGAGGCTTAGCTCTACAGCCGTCCGCGGATCACCAGACCAAGCCCGGAACGAAAAAGCCGGGGCACTTCGAAACTCGAAGCAGTAAGTACCCGACCTGTGTTCGGTGTGAGAAGGCCAATCTCAAAGAACCGCTCAAGCATCTCGTCAGAGTTTGGAGTCAATCCATCCATTAGCTGGATCAGTTCAGTTCTGCTGAATTCGGCAGTGGTTTGGCCAGAAAACCTACGGAAATGCTCTCGGAGATCTGGAAATTCGGCCAGGTAAGCCTCGAATTTAGTGACCGATGTTGTAGTAAATGCTTCGCGCAAAGAGGTTCTGGAGATTAGAGTCTCCAAATCGGCTTCGCCCTGCTCGAGTTGTATCTTTCGGGCCGCGCTCGCCAGCACAATAGCGTCCCGCGGGAGCACTGTTTTTCGTCCGTCCGTTACGCGTGCAACGAGCCAGTCCATAGATCGCGCTTCATTTTGGCCGGGGTAGGCCGTGGGCGGGAAGATCGTCAACAGACCCGCTTCTCGATCTGCGGGACCGACGTCCTCGACAGTTTTCCCGTACAGTGCACTCACCCGTTGCTCGCAGTAGTCACGAACTTCCTGAGTGGACATCGCTCGCTTCAAGAGCAAAGTCGCGATCTGATCAGACGACCAAGCGAGCTCGATCTTCTTGTCAGTGAGATGATCCTTATTGGTGAAATCGAGTTCAGCCCATAGGTCACTGCGGAGGAGGATCTTTGGTTGAATCGCCGGAAATGTGCGGCGAATACTCATCGAGGCTGTGAGCAATCCCTCGAGTGCACGTTGGCGCTCTGCACGGTCGGCTGGCCAGATCTCATCAATTTTGTCGAATAGCAGCCAGAGTTTATTCCCCGCACTCGTCAACGCCGAGTTGACGTCCTCGAGCAGGGTGACAACGTCGAGAGAGCGTCGCCCTCCACGAATTTCCACCGTCGCTCCCTGCGCGGAGACCGTCACCTGATCGGGAGCGTTGCCGACCGCAAGTTCCCAAAGTTCCTTGAGCAGCGGGCCGACACGAAAATCCCGTCGTTCGCCGAGCGCCGAAAGCAGATCCTTGAGCGGTCCGCGCGGAATGCTCCAGGAAGGATCGAGAGAAAGCCCTGCCTTGACAGCGATGTACAAACGCCAGAGCTTATCGTGGTCGAACGAAGCCTGGCCGTCTCTAAGCGTCTGGATGTCGCCGGTCGCCACCTCGCTCAGGTCACCAAATCCGGTCCCGGCCCCGATCCGAACTCCGTTGAGTTTTGATCCCGCCAGTTGCCGCGCCGTCGGTTCGAACTTCGTGAATAGTTCGAATAGCGCGCTCTTGCCCGTCCCCTTGGCGCCAAGCGCGAGCCATACGTGGTCTTGCAGGAAGTCATCGAAATCGACCGTTCTCACGAACCGCCTGTCGAGGTCTGTCTCCGACTCGGAGTCGACCTTCCCAAAATCCAGCTTCTGCAACACCTCGGTTTGTGTAGCCAACGCTGCGCTCCCATCTCGATCGCTGAGATCACCCTAGATGAGTGAAGGTCCATTCACTGCGCAGTGCCTATTGAAGTCGGGCGCGCCGCTGCACTGATCGAGCGTTCGGGAACAGATGAGCCGATCCATGCGTTCACATCGACCGTGAAGCGCATCGGATTCCTCTCCTTCGGTCACCACCAGGCCGTTCCCGGCTCGCTCGTGCGCACCGCGCAGGACGCCTTGATCCAGTCGATCGACCTCGCGGTCGCGGCCGAGGAGGTCGGGGTCGACGGCGCCTTCTTCCGCGTGCACCACTTCGCGCGGCAGCTCGCTGCGCCGTTCCCGCTGCTCGCGGCGGTCGCGGCGCGCACGAGCCGCATCGAGATCGGCACCGGCGTGATCGACATGCGCTACGAGAACCCGCTCTACTTCGCCGAGGAGGCTGCGGCCGCGGACCTCATCAGCGCCGGCAGCGGCCGACAGGGTCGGTTGCAGCTCGGCATCAGCCGCGGCTCGCCCGAGACGGCACTCGACGGATGGCGCTCCTTCGGCTACGCGCCCGGCGAGGGCTCCGATGAGGCCGGCCTCGCCCGCGACAAGACGGAGTTGCTCCTCGCCGCGCTCGAGGGCGCCGGCGTCGCGACCTCGAACCCGGCGATGACGGGTCAGTCGCGTCCGGTGCCGATCGAGCCCCGCTCCGAGGGTCTGCGCGACCGCATCTGGTGGGGCGCCGGCAGCCGCGCCACTGCCGTCTGGGCGGCCGAGCAGGGCATGAACCTGATGAGCAGCACGCTCCTGACGGAAGACACCGGCGTGCCGCTCGGCGAGCTGCAGGCCGAGCAGATCCAGATGTTCCGCGACGCCTGGGCGGCCGCGGGACACGAGCGCACCCCGCGGGTCTCGATCAGCCGCAGCATCCTGCCGATCATCGACGACGAGACCCGGCAGTGGTTCGGCCTGCGCGCGCAGGCCGACTCGCAGGATCAGGTCGGGCACCTCGACGCCACCACGATCGCCCGCTTCGGCCGCAGCTACATCGGCGAGCCCGACCGCATCGTCGAGGAGCTCGCACAGGATCCCGCCGTGCAGGCGGCCGACACGATCCTCGTCACCGTGCCGAACCAGCTCGGCGTCGACCTCAACGCGCGCATGCTGGAGTCGATCGTGCGCGACATCAAGCCGGGTCTCGGCGACTGAGGCGCACGACGTCCCGGATCGGCCTGCGCGTCAGCAGGCGCTACCCTGTAGCCACTCTCGAGCGATGACGATCGGAGACGGCATGTCCAGCCCTTGGACGGCGGCGCCCGCCGACACCCGCGCGACCCTGCGCGTGGCGCATGACCGCGTCGTCGGCGACCGTGTCGAGAGCCCCGGCATCCGGCTGCTCGTCGAGGAGTCGTGGCGCCGCTCGCTCGCGCACGAGATCGACCCCGATAAGGCCGTCGCGCGGCTGCCGCTCGGGGATTCCGACCTGCGCGACTACCGCGAGCAGCATCCGCTGCGCCACGCGCTGCCGACCCTGCACCGCCTGCTGATCCGGCACACCTTCGACGCCGGTCTCATCATCGCGATCGGCGACGAAGCCGGCCGGCTGCTCTGGATCGACGGCGATCGCGAGCTGCGCCGCCGCGCCGAAGGGATGCTGTTCGTCGAGGGCGCCGACTGGTCGGAGTCGGTGGTCGGCACGAGCGCGCCGGGCACGGCGCTGCAGCTCGACCACGGCATCCAGATCTCCGGCCCCGAGCACTTCACCCGCCTCGTTCATCCCTGGAGCTGCACGGCCGTCCCCGTGCACGACCCCGCGACCGGCGCCGTGCTCGGCGTCATCGACATCACCGGGGGCGACGAGGCCGTCGCACCCGCGACCCTTCCGCTGATGGAGGCAGCCGTCGCCGCCGTCGAGGCCGAGCTGCGCCTGCAGCGTCTCGACGACGCGGTGGCTCCGCGCCGACGTTCGAGCTCGCCGACGAGCACGCGACCCGCGACCCCCGAGCTGCACGTGCTCGGGCGCGACGACGGCGAGCTCGCCTGGGGCATCGATCGGCACGAGCTCAGCCTGCGCCACGCCGAGATGCTGACCCTGCTCGCCTGGCATCGCGGCGGGCTGACGGCCGAGCGGCTCGCCGAGCTGCTCTACGGCCGTGACGACGCGCTCGTCACGCTGCGGGCCGAGATGGTGCGGCTGCGCAAGGCACTGCCCGAGCGCTTCGCCCCGCTGTCGAAGCCGTACCGTCTGCCCGAGCCGGTCGAGCTGGATGCGCAGCGTCTGCTCGGCTTCCTCGAACGCGGCGCCCACAAGGTCGCCCTCGGCGCCTATCGGGGGCCCCTGCTGCCGCGCTCCACCGCGCCCGGCATCGTCGAGATCCGCACCGAGCTCGCGGCCGTGCTGCGCGAGACGCTGATGTCCGACGCCGCCGTCGACACTCTGCTCGACTACGCCCGCACCGACGACGCCGCCTGGGACGTCGAGGTGTGGCAGCAGGTGCTGCGGATGCTGCCGGCCCGGTCACCGAAGCGCGCCGGCGTGGTCACGCGCATCGAGCGCATCCAGGCCGAGCTCGGCTGACCGGCGCCCGGAGATCCGCGCCGGTCTGCGCGATGCGGCGCCGCCGTCGCCACCCGCGCAACTCTCTGCAACCTCCGCCGTCCTACCGTGGGCGCACCGGGCCACCCCGCCCGCACCCGACGATGGAGTTGGAGACAGAGATGACCGTCTACGCCGCACCCGGCACGCCCGACGCGAAGGTGACCTTCAAGCCGCGCTACGAGCACTGGATCGGAGGTGAGTGGGTCAAGCCCGTCAAGGGCCAGTACTTCGAGGACATCTCGCCGGTCAACGGCAAGCCCTTCGCCGAGGTCGCCCGCGGAACCGCCGAGGACATCGACGCCGCCCTCGACGCGGCGCACAAGGCCGCCCCGGCCTGGGGCACGACCTCCACCACCGAGCGCGCCGCCGTGCTCAACAGGATCGCCGACGTCATCGAGGCGAATCTCGAGCTGCTCGCCGTCGCGGAGACCTGGGACAACGGCAAGCCGATCCGCGAGCCGCTCAACGCCGACCTCCCGCTGGCCGCCGACCACTTCCGCTACTTCGCCTCCGTCATCCGCGCGCAGGTCGACGAGTCGACCCCTCTCGACGGCGACACGGTCGCGTATCACTACAAGGAGCCGCTGGGCGTCGTCGGGCAGATCATCCCGTGGAACTTCCCGATCCTCATGGCCGTGTGGAAGCTCGCCCCCGCACTGGCGGCCGGCAACGCGATCGTGCTCAAGCCGGCCGAGCAGACGCCCGTCTCGATCCTCGTGCTCGTCGAGCTGATCGGCGACATCCTGCCCCCGGGCGTGCTCAACGTCGTCAACGGCTTCGGCGCCGAAGCCGGCAAGCCCCTCGCGTCGAGCCCGCGCATCCGCAAGATCGCCTTCACCGGCGAGACGACCACCGGCCGGCTGATCCTGCAGTACGCCTCGGCCAACATCATCCCGGCGACGCTCGAGCTGGGCGGCAAGAGCCCCAACATCTTCTTCGAGGATGTCGCGGCGCACAACGACAGCTACTACGACAAGGCGCAGGAGGGCTTCGTGCTCTTCGCCTTCAACCAGGGCGAGGTCTGCACCTGCCCGAGCCGCGCGCTGCTGCACAAGCCGATCTACGACAGCTTCCTCGGCGACGCGATCGAGCGGACGAAGCTCGCCAAGCAGGGCAACCCCCTCGACACCGACACGCAGGTCGGCGCGCAGGCGTCGAACGACCAGCTGGAGAAGATCCTCAGCTACATCGACATCGGCAAGCAGGAGGGCGCGAAGCTCGCGCTCGGCGGCGAGCGGGTCGACCTCGGCGGCGACCTGACCGACGGCTACTACGTGCAGCCGACGATCTTCGAGGGCCACAACAAGATGCGCCTCTTCCAGGAGGAGATCTTCGGACCCGTCGTCGCCGTGACGAGCTTCGACGACTACGACGACGCCATCTCGATCGCCAACGACACGCTCTACGGTCTCGGCGCCGGCGTGTGGTCGCGCAACGGCAACGTCGCCTACCGCGCCGGGCGCGACATCCAGGCCGGCCGTGTCTGGGTGAACAACTACCACGCGTACCCGGCCGGGGCGGCGTTCGGCGGCTACAAGAGCTCGGGCATCGGCCGCGAGAACAACGCGCTGGCTCTCGACCACTACCAGCAGACGAAGAACCTCCTGGTCTCGTACAGCGAGAACAAGCTCGGCTTCTTCTGAGCTCATCCCTGAGCCGGGGCGCGCTCGAGACCGACGTCCCCCGGCTCGGCCCCCACCGCGGTGACGGCCGCTCCCTCGCGCCGGTCACCGGGTCGGATGCGCGCCTGTCGGGTGGCGCGCATCCGACCGTCTCAGCTCGGCGGGCGGCGGGATGCCTGGATCCCCGTCGTCCGCCGAAGCACGCGCGTACCCTGTGCCCAGGAGGCCACCATGCCCGCACTTCTCGATTCCACCGTCGCGATCGAAGGAGAGACCGTCTCCCGCGTCGCGCTCACCGACACCTCCGTCGAGCTGCTGCGTCGGCTCTGGGAGATCCACGGTCCGCTGATGTTCCACCAGTCGGGCGGATGCTGCGACGGCAGCTCGCCGATGTGCTTCCCGGCCGGCGACTTCATGACCGGGCCCGCCGACGTGCTGCTCGGCGTCTTCGACATCGCGCCCGACGGCGGGGAGCCGCAGACGATCGAGTTCTGGATGTCGCAGGAGCAGTTCGCCTACTGGAGCCACACCCATCTCACGGTCGACGTCGTGAAGGGGCGCGGCTCGGGGTTCTCGGTCGAGGCGCCCGAGGGCGTTCGCTTCCTGCTGCGCTCACGGCTGATGGACAGCGCGGAGCCGTTCGCCTGAGCTGAGGGCTCGGCGCGATCGCCGGAATCGCCTGCGCGGCGCCCACACCACGCCCGCGCTCGCGTCGATGCGGGGAGTGTCGCCGGTGCGCGGCAGAATCGAGTCGTGCCCGTCGTGCTGGATCGCGAAGGCGACCGGGTGGTCGTCCGCGATCTCGACGATGCCGGGTCGGAGACCGCGCGCACGGATGTCGTCGTCGACGACTTCCCGGCCTACGCCGCCGAGCGCGAGGCGGCCGAGCATCCGCGCTGGATCTGGTCGGACACGACCGAGTGGTATCCGCGTCTGCTGCTCGCCGGCGTGCGCCTCGAACGCGCCGCCGACCTCCGTCTCTGCCGGCGGATCCTGCGCGGCGCCGCGGCGACCGCGGGGACGCCGCTCACGACGCGTCCACGCGACGGCTGGGATGCCGCGCCGTCAGCGCCGGTGCACGACGTCGGGGCGGCGCTGTTCGACCTGACGGAGCGCGTCGAACGGGATTCCGCGCTCGAGGAGCACCTGCGGCAGGCGGAGGCGGTCGCCCTCAGCAGCGAGCCGGGCGTGCTCGCGCTGCTGCTCGCGGCGGAGAGCGTCGGCGCGCTCACCGCCGCCGAGATGTCGCACGCGGGCCTGCCGTGGAGCGCGGCTCGCCACGACGAGATCCTGACCGAGCTGCTGGGTGCGCGGCCCGTGGCCGGCCGTCCCGCTCGCATGGAGGCCCTCGTCGTGCGCCTGCGTCAGCTGCTCGACGCGCCCGACCTCGATCCCGATTCCCCGGAGCGTCTGCTGCGGGCGCTGCAGAACGCGGGGCTGCCCGCACGCTCGACGCGCTCCTGGGAGCTGAAGGAGCTCCAGCATCCGGTCATCGCCCCGCTGCTGGAGTACAAGAAGCTCGCGCGGGTTCTCACCGCCAACGGCTGGAACTGGGTCGACAGCTGGGTGCACGACGGGCGCTTCCGTCCGGTGTACGTGGTCGGCGGCGTCGTGACAGGACGCTGGGCCTCCGACGGCGGGGGAGCGCTGCAGCTGCCCCATCAGGTGCGTGGAGCCGTCGTCGCCGACCCGGGCTGGAAGCTCGTGGTCGCCGACGCCGCCCAGCTCGAGCCGCGCGTGCTCGCGGCGATGTCCGGCGATGCCGCGATGGCCCGCGCGGGTCGCGCCCACGACCTCTACGAGGGCATCGTGCAGAGCGGCGCCGTCGCCGACCGCAACGAGGCCAAGTACGGCATGCTCGGCGCGATCTACGGCGGCACGACCGGAGTGAGCGGCCGCGTGCTGCCGCGGATGCGCCGCGCCTTCCCCGACGCGATGCACCTCGTCGAGGAGGCGGCACGGGCCGGAGAGCGCGGCGAGCGGGTGCGCACCTGGCTGGGCCGCACCTCGCCGTCCCGCGGCGGCGAGGGCTACGACGAGACCCTGAGCCCCGAGGCCCGCGACCGCGCGCGCTCCGATGCCCGCTCCTGGGGCCGCTTCACCCGCAACTTCGTCGTGCAGGGCACCGCCGCCGAATGGGCGATGTGCTGGATGGGGTCGCTGCGTCGTCGGCTCTGGGATCTCGGCGAGGGCGAGCCCGGTGCCGCACGGCATCCCTTCGCGCGCCGACCTCACCTGGCGTTCTTCCTGCATGACGAGGTCATGGTGCACACGCCGGCCGAGTTCGCCGACCAGGTCGAGCACGAGGTGCGCGCCGCCGCAGCCGACGCCGGGCGCATGCTGTTTCCCTCCGCGCCGGTGGAGTTCGCCCTCACCGTGGCGCAGGTCGACAGCTACGACCGCGCGAAGTAGCGCTGACGCCGACAGCCCCGGTGCGCCGATGCGGCGGGCCGGGGCTGTCGGACTGCAGGATGCGGCGGTGGCCTCAGCCGAGCGACTTGGCGGCGGCGGCGAGTCCCTTGCTGAGCGCGCGCAGTGCGGCGGCCACCTCGGGACGCTCGCTCGACGCGGTGTCGGTCGAGGTCGACGACGCCGTGGGGCCCGTCTCAGCGACCGGAGTCTCAGCAGCGGGCGCCTCGGTGGTCGCCGGCGTCGACGTGGTCGCCGGCACGCTCGGACGGGCGGGCGCCGCGTTCGTCACGGGCGCGGCCGGAGCAGGCGCCGGCGGGGTGACGACGACGGGCGCGGAGACGGTCACCGTCACGTCGACCGGGTCGGAGGCGGAGGCGCCGTCGCTCACCAGGAAGGCGAAGTGGTCGCTGCCCGAGAAGCCGGCCTGCGGCGTGTAGGTGGCTGTGCTGCCGGAGATGCTCACCTGGCCATAGCTGGCGAACAGGGAGAGCCGGTACTGCAGGGCCGCGCCGGTCGGGCTGGTTCCGCGCAGCGGGATGCTGGTGCTCGTGCCGGCGGCCGTCGAGGCCGAGCTGGGCAGAGCGACGGGCGTCGAGGCGTCGGCGGTCGAGGCGAGTGCCGGACCGGCGATCGCGAGAGCGGCGCCGAGGACGAGGGCGCCCGGAAGGGCGCGCAGGCGGGGACGGAGGAAAGCGGCCATCGGGGGAGACCATTCGGGTAGGCGCAGCAGGGGGACTGCGAGGGGTGGCGTCGATGCGGGGACATGTCGGCCGTTTGGGGGACAGCTCATAGTAGAGCGATCCGCGGGTACGGCGCTAGAGCCACGCGGGGCGGGATCCCGGGCGCCGCTCCACAGGGCGCGCCCGCTCAGCGGCACCACGACGCGACCGCGGATGGCCCGCTCGCCGTCATCCGGATCGCCGAATCACCTGCTTGTCATCCCGCACTCTGGTCAGGCATAATCGCGCTAGCGGACACGCTGTTCTCTGCTCACAGGTCGATGGGGAAGTCGCACCTGACGATCGGAGAAGAAAGTGGTCGCAACACCGTCGCGCGGAGTGGTCTACGTCCACTCCGCTCCTCGCGCGCTCTGCCCCCATGTCGAATGGGCGGCCGGTCGCGCTCTCGGGCATGCCGTCACCGTCGAGTGGCGTGAGCAGCCCGTTCTCCGTGGCGCCCAGCGCGCCGAGTTCTCCTGGCAGGGCCCGCGTGGCACCGGCGCCGTCATCGCCTCGGCCCTGCGCGGCTGGGAGCACCTCCGCTACGAGGTGACCGAGGATGCCGGTCTCGGCGGCGACGGCGGGCGCTGGATGCACACGCCCGACCTCGGCGTGTTCTATGCGCAGACCGACACCGCCGGCAACATGGTCATCTCCGAAGACCGTCTGCGCTCGGCGATGGAGACCGCCGGCTCCAATGCGCTCGAGCTGCACCGCGAGCTGCGGCTGGCCCTCGGCCAGGCCTGGGACGACGAGCTCGAGCCCTTCCGCACCGCATCCGACGACTCCTCGGTCGTCTGGCTGCACAAGGTGGGCTGACGCGTGAGCCGCATCCTCTCCCGTCTGCGTCGGCGACGCAGCACCGTCGGCCGCGTCTGGCTCGCTCGACGCGAGCAGCACCGCGCCGAGTTCGGACGGTCGCGCGTGGGCGTCTGATCCCGCATCCTCAGGTTCCTCGGCGTCGTGACGCCGAGACGAGACGAGCCCCTGCCGGTAGGCGGGGGCTCGTCGTCTGTCCGGGCTCGTGACCCGGACGTCTCGTGCGGGGACTCAGACGCTGCGGAAGGCCGCCACCGCGTTGTGTCCGCCGAAGCCGAAGGAGTTCGAGATCGCGAGCTGGTCGCCGGCGCCCAGGTCGAGCGGGCTGCCGCTGATCGTCAGCGGGATCTCGGGGTCCTGCTCCGAGAGGTTGATCGTCGGCGGCGCCTGGCGGCTCTGGATCGCGAGGATCGTGAAGATCGCCTCGAGGGCGCCGGTGCCGCCGAGCAGGTGACCGGTGGCGCCCTTCGTCGCCGAGACCGGGATGCCGTCGACGCGGTCGCCGAACGCGACCTTGAGCGCCGCGTACTCGGCGATGTCGCCGACCGGGGTGCTCGTGGCGTGCGCGTTGATGTGGGTGACGTCGTCGGGAGAGGCGCCCGCTGCCGCGAGGGCCAGAGCGACGGCGCGCGAGGCACCGCGACCCTCGGGGTCGTTAGCGGTGATGTGGTACGAGTCGGCGGTCACGCCGCCGCCCGCGAGCTCGGCGTAGATCTTGGCGCCGCGCGCCTTGGCGTGCTCCTCGGTCTCGAGCACCAGGCTGGCCGCACCCTCGCCCATGACGAAGCCGTCGCGGTCGACGCTGTAGGGGCGCGATGCGGTCTCGGGGGAGTCGTTGCGCTTCGACAGCGCCTGCATCGAGGCGAAGGACGCCATCGTGATCGGGTGGATGGCCGACTCCGAGCCGCCCGCGATGATGACGTCGGCGAGTCCCGCCTGCAGGTGCTCGTAGGCGTTGACGAGCGACTCGGTGCTGGAGGCGCAGGCGGAGGCGACGGTGCGCGCGAACGCGCGGGCCTCGAAGCGCATCGAGACGGCGGCCGAGGCGGCGTTCGGCATGAGCATGGGGACGGTCATCGGCAGGACCCGGCGCGGGCCCTTCTCGCGCAGCACGTCCCAGGCGTCCAGCAGCGACCAGAGGCCGCCGATGCCGGTCGCGTAGTCCACGCCGAGACGCTCGGGCTCGACGTCGGGCGAGCCCGCATCCTCCCAGGCCTCGCGCGAGGCGATGACGGCGAACTGGCTCACCGGGTCGAGGCGCTTGGTCTCGACGCGCTCCATGACCTCGGTGGGGCGCACCTTGGCCTCGGCCGCGAACTTCACCGGCAGCTCGTACTTCTCGACCCACTCGTGCGGCAGCGTGCGCGCACCCGATTCCCCGGCGTTGAGGGCCTTCCAGGTGTCGGCGACGTTGCCGCCGAGGGGCGAGGACGCCCCGATGCCGGTGATGACGATCTTCTTGGTCATTCTCACTCTCCTAGGCAGCCGACCGGATGGCTTCTGGCCGCGGTCGGAAAAGGCGGGGGCCCCGAGCGGCGCCCCCGCCTCCGTGATGTCGTCGCGCGGCGGTCAGGCCTGCGCGTTGACGATGTAGGTGACGGCGTCGCCGACGGTCTTGAGGTTCTTGACCTCTTCGTCGGGGATCTTCACGTCGAACTTCTCCTCGGCGTTGACCACGATGGTCATCATCGAGATCGAGTCGATGTCGAGGTCGTCGGTAAACGACTTGTCCAGCTCGACCGTGTCAGTCGCGATGCCGGTCTCGTCGTTGATGAGCTCGGCCAGGCCGGCCAGAACCTCGTCGTTGGACAGTGCCATTACGTATCTCCTAGGGGGTGTCGATTGACCAGGGGCAAGCTTAGGGGAGCCGCACGACCTGGGCCCCGAAGACCAGGCCGGCGCCGAAACCGATCTGCAGGGAGAGGCCGCCGCTGAGTTCGGGCTGCTCCTCCAGGAGACGGTGGGTGGCGAGGGGGATCGAGGCCGCCGACGTGTTGCCGGTGGTGGCGATGTCGCGGCCGATCGCGACGTGCTCGGGCAGCTTCAGCTGCTTGGCGAGCTCGTCGATGATGCGCATGTTGGCCTGGTGCGGCACGAAGGCGACGAGCTCGTCGGCGGTGACGCCGGCGGCTTCGAGCGCCTGCTGCGCGACTTTGGCCATCTCCCAGACGGCCCAGCGGAAGACGGTCTGGCCGTCCTGACGCATGTAGGGCCACTCCGAGTCGCCGTCGAGGAACTGCTCGAAGGTCGCGCTCATGCCGACAGCGCCCCACTTGGAGCCGTCGGAGCCCCAGACGGAGGCCGAGATGCCCGGCTCGTCGGCGGGGCCGATCACGGCCGCGCCGGCGCCGTCGCCGAGCAGGAACGAGATCGAGCGATCGGTGGGGATGACGTACTGCGAGAGCTTCTCGGCCCCGACGACGAGCACGTACTCGGCGGCTCCGGCGCGGATGAGCGCATCCGCCTGGGCGATGCCGTAGGTGTACCCGGCGCAGGCGGCGCTGATGTCGTAGGCGGGGGCCGGGCTCACGCCGATGCGATCGGCGAGCAGTGCCGCCATCGACGGGGTCACGGCGACGTTGCTGATCGTCGAGACCAGCACGGCGCCGATCTTCTCGGGGGCGATTCCGGCCTTCTCGATGGCCTCGCGCGCTGCGGTCTCCGCGAGGTCGACGGCGTCGATGCCCTTACTGGCGCGGCGACGCTCGATGATGCCGGTGCGCTGGCGGATCCACTCGTCGCTGGAGTCGATCGGCTCGATCAGGTCGGCGTTGGGCACGACCAGGTCACCGCGGGCGGCGCCCAGGGAGACGATGCGCGTGTACTGCGGGCCGACGCCCTGCTTCAGCTCGGTCATTCGGCACTCGCGATCAGGTCGGCGGCGGCATCGAGGTCGGCGGGGGTCTTCACGGCGACCGTCGGCAGGCCCTTGAGCCCGCGCTTGGCGAGGCCGACGAGGGCTCCGGCGGGCGCGAGCTCGACGAGGCCGGTCACGCCGGCGGCGGCGAAGGCCTCCATGGTGAGGTCCCAGCGCACGGGGGAGGCGACCTGGCCGACGAGCAGGTCGACGAAGACCGGTCCGCTCGTGATCGGAGCGCCGTCGCGGTTGGTCCAGATCGGCAGGGTGGGGTCGGAGATCTCGACGCCCTGCGCGGCCTCGCGCAGCGCATCCACCGCACTCGCCATGTACGCGGTGTGGAAGGCGCCGGCGACCTGCAGCGGGATGACGCGGGCTCCGGCCGGGGGAGCGTCCTTGAGCGTGGCGAGCGCCGGAAGCGCACCCGCGACGACGATCTGACCGCCGCCGTTGAAGTTGGCGGGACTGAGACCCAGCTCGTCGAGCTTGGCGGTGAGCTCGTCGACGTCGGCGCCGATCACGGCGCTCATGCCGGTCTCGGCCTCGGCGGCCGCGGCGGCCATCGCGCGACCGCGGACGGCGACGAGGCGCAGCGCGTCGGCCTCGGTGATGATGCCCGCCCCCGCGGCGGCGGCGAGCTCGCCGACGGAGTGGCCGGCGATGCCGGCGAGGCGGGAGCGGTCGACGCGCTCGAGCAGAGCCGCGAGCGAGAGCAGGCTCGCGCCGACGATGAGCGGCTGAGCCACCGCGGTGTCGCGGATCGTGTCGGCGTCGGAGGTGGTGCCGTGCGCCGCCAGATCGACCCCGGCCGCCTCGGAGAGGGCGGCGAGATGCTCGGCGAACCGGGGTTCGGCGAGCCACGGTTCGAGGAATCCGGGGGTCTGCGAGCCCTGACCGGGCGCGACGATGACGACACTCACGGGTCTACCTTGCCAGGCTCGGCGAGGTTCGGCGCACTCTGCGCCACGAAGAATCGGCCGAGACCCTGTGGGATCTCTACAGATCGGCGCGAGGATGGGCCGATGGAGCACCGCATCGCATCCACTCCCGTGCTCGACATCGCCTACCTGGAGCACGGTCCGGCCGACGGACCGGTGGTCGTGCTGCTGCACGGCTTCCCTTACGACGTGCGCGCCTATGACGAGGTCGCGCCCGCCCTGGCGGAGTCGGGCCTGCGCGTCATCGTGCCGTGGCTGCGCGGTTACGGTCCGACGCGGTTCCGCTCGCCGATGACGCTCCGATCGGGGGAGCAGGGCGCGCTCGCGCAGGATCTGCTCGACCTGCTCGACGCGCTCGGGATCGCGCGCGCCGCGCTCGTCGGCTACGACTGGGGCGGTCGGGCGGCCTGCGTCGTCGCCGCACTGCGTCCCGAGCGCGTCACCGCGCTGGTGACGGTGGACGGCTACAACGTGCACGACCTGGCCGTCGCCGGCGAACCGGCGCCCGCCGCCGCCGAGAAGCCGTTCTGGTACCAGTACTTCCTGCAGACCGAACGCGGCCGCCGCGCCCTCGAGACCGACCGCGATGGCTTCTGCCGACTGCTGTGGCGCGACTGGTCTCCCGAGTGGGCGGATGCCGAGCGCGCGTTCACCGCCTCCGCCGCGAGCCTGCGGAATCCCGACTTCGTCGACGTCGTCACGCATTCGTACCGGGTGCGGCACGCGCTCGTGCCGGGCGACCCGCGCTATGCGGACCTGACCCGGGCGATCGCCACGCAGCCGCCGATCACCGTGCCGACGATCGTGCTCAGCCCGCTGGCCGACGGCCTGGATGCCGGGATCCCCGGCGAACCCGACGCGGATCCCGCCCACTTCACCGACCTCGTCGAGGTGATCGAGCTGTCGGGCGTGGGCCACAACGTGCCGCAGGAGGCACCGGACGCCGTGGTCTCGGCTGTCCGACGCCTCCTGCTCTAGGGGCGCGTCCTCGTCGGCCGGAGCCGACGCGTCGGTGTCATCTCAGTGAGCGGTGATCGGCGATCAGAGCGAGGCGAGGTGCCCGCCCACGGTGTTCGCGAAGGCGTAGCCCGAGGTCGAGTCCCAGTTGATCGACCACGTCATCGCGCCGCGCAGCTCGGGATAGGTGGCGGCGGGAACGTAGCTGCCGCAGTTCTGCCCGGTGCGCAGGCAGTCGATCGCGTTGTTGACGACCGAGGGGTCGACGTAACCGCTGCCGGCCGCCTGAGCGGTCGCGGGCAGACCGAGCCCGACCTGGTCGGCGCGCAGGTGGCCGTCGAGCAGGATGTCGGCCAGGGCCGTCTGGAAGTCGACGGTGCCGGCGCTGTAGGCCTTGCCGTCGCGCCCGAGCATGCTGCCCGAGTTGTAGTACTGCGTGTTCACGACCGTGATCAGGTCCTTGACCTGGTCGATGAGCGCCAGGTAGCTGCCGCCGGGCTGCACGTAGATCGTCTCGGGCGCCATGGTCAGCACGAAGTCGCTGCCCTTGGCGGCGGCGATCTGACGCAGCGCGCTCGTCATGTTCTCGAGGTTGGGGGCGTTCTCGAGGTCGATGTCGACGCCGTCGAAGCCGTACTCGTCCATCAGGGCGAGCGAGCTGGAGGCGAAGGCGTCGGCCGCCGCCGCATCCGGCAGCGAGATGGCGCCGTTCTGGCCGCCGACCGAGAGCACGACCTTGCGGCCCTCGGAGTGCAGCTTGGCGATGTCGGACTTGAATGCCGCCGTGTCGTAGCCGAGCTTGCCGGCCACGCCGGAGTCGAGCGTGAACGAGATCGCGCCGGGCGTCGCCGGCACGGCGTCGGCGAAGGCGACCGCGACGATGCCGTAGGCGTCCGGCACGTCGCCGAGCCGCATGACGTCGGCGCCGTTGTCGAAGTTCTGCCAGTAGCCGGTGAGCGTGTGCGTGCGAACATCCGCGGCCTGGGCGGGGCCTGCCGAGGTGAGCGCACTGGCGGTGCCGACGGTGAGGGCGGCGGCTGCGGTGAGCGCCGCGAAGAGGATGCCGCGAGGGCGAGTGAGCTTCATTGCTGACCTTCCGATTTTGTAAGGTTCGGTTACATACTCGGGTCAGGCCAGGCTAAGGGCGCGTCGATGAGCCGCCGCGGGCTCTGCGGTGGTTCTCAGGAACGAGGTGCGCGGGCGCGCGGGGCGCAGACGCTCAGCCGCGCTGGCCGCGCTCCGGCGCCTCGGCGATCGAGCCGACGATCAGCGCCGACTGCAGCACGAGCGCCTCCCGGGCGCCGGTCGCGTCGTAGCCGATGACCTCGCTGATGCGCTTGAGCCGATAGCGCACCGTGTTGGGGTGCACGAACAGCTCGCGGGCCGTCGCCTCCAGCGAGCGGCCGTTGTCGAGGTAGCACCACAGCGTGGTCAGCAGCTCCTTCGAGTGCGCCTGCAGCGGCTTGTAGATGCGGTTGATGAGCGTGCCGCGAGCGAGCGAGTCGCCGGCGAAGGCGCGCTCGGGCAGCAGATCGTCGGAGAGCGTCGGCCGCGGGGCGTTGCGCCACGAGCGCGCCACCGCGAACCCGGCCAGGGCCGCGCGGGCGCTCTTCGCCGCATCCAGCAGCGTCGGCACCTCGTGACCGAGCACCAGGTGACCGCTGCCGAAGCCCGGCTCGAGCTCCTTCGCGATCTCGAGGAAGGAGCGCTGCGCGTCCGCCTCGCTCTCCTCGGGCGGATCGGTGCGTCCGATCACGAGCACGAGGCGGCTGCCCTGCACGCCGATGAGCACGTCGGCATCCAGATGACGTGCGGTGCGGCGCAGCTGATCGACGTCGAGCATGCGCGGCGCCGTGCCGACCAGCACGCTCACGGCGCCGTGGCCGTTCCAGCCCAGAGCGGCGATGCGGCTCGGCAGCTCGGAGTCGTACTCGCCGGTGAGGATCGAATCGACGACGAGCGCCTCGAGCCGCGCGTCCCAGAGGCCGCGCGCTTCGGCGGCGCGCGCGTAGACGTCAGCCGAGGCGAACGCGATCTCGCGCGAGTAGAGCAGGATCGCCTCGCGCAGCATCGGGTCGTCGCCGACGCGGTGCTCGACGACCTCGACCGTGATGCGGATCAGCTGCAGCGTCTGCTGCAGGCTCACCGACCGCAGCAGCTCGCGCGGCGCGGCGCCGAAGACGTCGGCGGCGATCCATGCGGTGGTGGTCGGATCCTCGAACCAGGAGATGAACGAGGTGATGCCCGCCTGCGCCACCAGGCCGACGGCGCTGCGTCGGCCCGGCGGCATGTCGCGGTACCAGGAGAGCTCGTCATCCAGCCGCTTCAGCGTGCTGGTGGCGAGCTCTCCCGAGAGAGAGCGAAGACGGGTGAGCGTCTGCGCCTTCGTGCGTTCCGTGGCCCGGCCTAGCTCTCGCCGCCGGCGGAACCCGAGGTGCCGGCCGACACGTCGTGCAGACGGTAGCGGTCGATCGCCTGCTGCACGATCGACGGGTCGCCCTGACCGCGGCGCACGAGCGCCTGCAGCGCGCGCACCACCATCGACGGGCCATCGATCTTGAAGTCGCGGCGAGCGGCGGCACGCGTGTCGCTGAAGCCGAAGCCGTCGGCGCCGAGCGTGTAGTAGTCGCCCGGCACGAAGGGACGGATCTGGTCCTGCACGGCGTGCATGTAGTCCGAGACCGCGATCTTCGGGCCCTCGGCGTCAGCGAGCTTCTGCGTGACGTACGGGACCACGGGGGTCTCGTTCGGGAACAGGAAGTTGTGCTCGTCAGCGGCGAGGCCGTCGCGGCGCAGCTCCGTCCACGAGGTGACGCTCCAGACGTCGGCCGAGACGTTCCAGTCCTTCTGCAGCAGCTCCTGCGCCTCGAGCGCCCACGGCACGCCGACGCCCGAGGCGAGCAGCTGCACCTTGACACCCGGGTGCTCGTTCTTGCTGATCAGGTGGATGCCGCGCAGGATGCCGTCGACATCCGCATCCTCCGGCTCGGCCGGCTGGACCATCGGCTCGTTGTAGACCGTCAGGTAGTACATGACGTCGGGATCCGCGTGGGTTCCGCCGTACATGCGCTCGAGACCGGCGCGCACGATGTGACCGAGCTCGTAGCCGTAGGCGGGGTCGTAGCTGACCACGGCCGGGTTGGTGGCCGAGAGCAGGTGCGAGTGGCCGTCGGCGTGCTGCAGGCCCTCACCCGTGAGGGTGGTGCGGCCGGCGGTGGCGCCGATGATGAACCCGCGCGCCATCTGGTCGCCGGCGGCCCACATGGCGTCGCCGGTGCGCTGGAACCCGAACATCGAGTAGAAGACGTAGACCGGGATGAGCGGCTCGCCGTGGGTCGCGTACGAGGTGCCGGCCGCGGTGAACGCCGCGAAGGCGCCCGCCTCGTTGATGCCGACGTGCACGATCTGACCCTGCGGGCTCTCCTTGTACGCGAGCAGCAGCTCGCGGTCGACGGAGGTGTAGTGCTGCCCGTTGGGGTTGTAGATCTTCGCCGTCGGGAAGTAGGCGTCCATGCCGAAGGTGCGCGCCTCGTCCGGGATGATCGGGACGATGCGGTTGCCGAACTGCTTGTCGCGCAGCAGATCCTTCAGCAGGCGGGCGAAGGCCATCGTCGTGGCGATCTCCTGCTTGCCGGAGCCCTTCTTGACGACCGAGTAGGCCGACTCCTCGGGGAGCGTGACCGGCACGTGGGTGTGGCGGCGCTCGGGAAGGTAGCCGCCCAGCTCGCGACGACGCTCGTGCAGGTACTGGATCGCCTCGTCGTCCTGACCGGGGTGGTAGTACGGCGGCAGGTACGGGTTCTCCTCGAGCTGCGCGTCCGTGATCGGGATGCGCATCTCGTCGCGGAACTGCTTGAGGTCGTCGAGCGTGAGCTTCTTCATCTGGTGGGTCGCGTTGCGGCCCTCGAAGTGCGGCCCGAGGCCGTAGCCCTTGACGGTCTTCGCGAGGATGACGGTCGGCTGGCCCTTGTGCTCGGTCGCGGCCTTGAACGCGGCGTAGACCTTGCGGTAGTCGTGTCCGCCGCGCTTGAGGTTCCAGACCTGCTCGTCGGTGAAGTCCTTAACCAGCTCGAGCGTGCGGGGGTCGCGGCCGAAGAAGTTCTCGCGCACGTAGGCGCCGTTCTCGGCCTTGTAGGTCTGGTAGTCGCCGTCGGGCGTCTGGTTCATGAGGTTGACCAGGGCGCCCTCGGTGTCGCGGGCGAGCAGGTCATCCCACTCGCGGCCCCAGACGACCTTGATGACGTTCCAGCCGGCTCCGCGGAAGAAGCTCTCGAGCTCCTGGATGATCTTGCCGTTGCCGCGCACCGGGCCGTCGAGACGCTGCAGGTTGCAGTTGATCACGAAGTTGAGGTTGTCGAGGCCCTCGTTGGCCGCCCACTGCAGGGCGCCGCGGCTCTCGACCTCATCCATCTCGCCGTCGCCGAGGAAGGCCCAGACCTGGCTGGCCGACCGGTCGGCGATGCCGCGGTTGGTCAGGTACTTGTTCGACTGCGCCTGGTAGATCGCGTTGATCGGTCCGAGGCCCATCGACACGGTCGGGAACTGCCAGAAGTCGGGCATGAGCCGCGGGTGCGGGTACGACGAGAGGCCGTTGGGCGCGTGCGAGCGCTCCTGGCGGAAGCCGTCGAGCTGGTCGGTGCTGAGCCGGCCCTCGAGGAAGGCGCGGGCGTACATGCCGGGGGAGGCGTGGCCCTGGTAGAACACCTGGTCGCCGCCGCCGGCGGCGTCGGCGCCGCGGAAGAACCAGTTGTGGCCGGTCTCGTAGAGCGCCGCGGAGGAGGCGTAGGTCGAGATGTGGCCGCCGACGCCGATGCCGGGGCGCTGCGCGCGGTGCACCGTGATGGCCGCGTTCCAGCGTATCCAGCGGCGGTAGCGGCGCTCGAGCTCCTCGTCGCCGGGGAAGGCGGGCTCGTTCTCGGGCGCGATCGTGTTGATGTAGTCGGTGGTGGGCACCATCGGCACGCCCAGCTGCAGCTCCTTGGAGCGCTTGAGCAGGCTCAGCATGACGTCGCGGCCGCGACCGCGGCCCTGCGCCTCGACGAGCGCGTCGAGGGATTCCTGCCACTCCGACGTCTCTTCGGGATCGCTGTCGATGTGCTCCGACGAGTAGGGGTCCTGATCGTTGACCGTCACCCTCGACCTCTTCCTGTGTGTCGCTCGGCGTGGCCGGTGGACCACGCTGCAGGCACGCACGCGCGATCGTCCCGGGGTCGTGGGAAGGAGCGTGGTGCTCGACCACTCTATTGCGCACGGCGGACCCGAGCGCGCGAGCCGCAGCCGAGCATGCGCTGAGTGCGCCGCCGCGCAGGGAGGCGAACCGGTCATCGCGTCGGAACAGGCGTAGTATCACGCGCTGTGTCTGCCGGATCCCATCGGGGGCCGGCCGGAAAGGAACGCACGTCCATGGCTCTGGAGAACGACACCCAGGCACCCGATTTCGAGCTGCCGAACCAGTACGGCGAGCACATCCGCCTCAGCGACTTCCGCGGGGTGCGCCCGGTCGCGCTGGTCTTCTTCCCGCTCGCGTTCTCGAGCACCTGCACGGGCGAGCTCTGCGCCCTGCGCGACAACCTGGCGATGTTCAAGGAGAAGGGCGTCGAGCTGGTCGGCATCTCCGTCGACTCGAAGGCCACGCTGCGCGCGTGGGCCGAGCAGGAGGGCTACGACTTCACCCTGCTCGCCGACTTCTGGCCTCACGGCGACGTCGCGAAGGAGTACGGCGTGTTCCTCGAGCACAAGGGATTCGCGAACCGCGCCACCTTCGTGATCGACGCCCGCGGCATCATCCGCGCCTCGTTCATCACCGCGCCGGGCGAGGCCCGTTCGATCGACGAGTACCGCGAGGCCCTCGCCGAGGTGCTGCCGGCTCCGGTCGGCTGATCGCGGATCGACTGATCTGGTCGACGGTCAGCCGAGCAGGCTGACCGACCGCGCGATCACCAGCGAAAGCAGCACGAAACCGCTGAGCGACTGCAGCATCATGAGCGCCTTCGCGCGATGCGAGAGCGGCATGGTGTCGGTCGCGCTGAACGCCATCGAGTTGCTCGCCGAGAAGTAGACGTAGTCGAAGTAGGCGGGTATCCAGTCGGCCTTCTGGGATGAGCCGCTCGCGACCTCGTCGATCGCGTCGTGGTCTTCGTCCTGCGGGAACCGGAAGTCGGCGGCGGGGAGGTCCGCACGCGCATCTCGGCGGCGGGCCACCGGTCCGCCGCGATCCATCTCCCAGTAGACAGCCGCGTAGATCGCGATGTTGGTCGCCCACACCTGCACGGCGGCCAGCAGCACCGCAGGCCCGTCGCCCCGCGACGCCGTGACCATCTCGACGATCAGCTGCACCAGCGCCACCTGATTGGCGACCAGGAGCACGAGGCTCACCGCGATCGACAGGCGGCGCGACCAGCGCTGCTCCCGTGCGAGCCGACGCGGGTTCAGGATCACCAGCGGCACGAACATCAGCAGCGCGATACCGGCGACGGCGGCACGCACCCGCGGATCGAAGTCGCTCGGCAGCAGGAGGTAGAGCGCGAGCGCGACGAGGATGCCCAGGGCGACCGGCCAGCGGTGCTCGGCCTCGGCACGGAAGTCCTCGGACTGCGGGCTCGCGGATGTCGGCACAGGCGCCACGTTAGGCCGCCGTGGTCGCCGCCGGCCCGCGTTGCCAGCCGCGGATCAGACGGCCGGGCCGCGACCGGTAGCATCGTCGCGTCCCGGCGTGCGCATCCGCCATCCGGGCTCTTAGCTCAGCTGGTAGAGCGCCTCGTTTACACCGAGGATGTCGGGGGTTCGAGTCCCTCAGGGCCCACCACGTTCCGCCGCACCTCGCGCACGCGCCGCAGAGCTGAGGATCACCCCTAGAATCCGGGCATGACCGGCGAACCCGACTCCGCTCGCGCGGACGACGACGCCCTCGCCGACGCCATCCTGGCCAGCTTCACGTCGGCGATCCCGGTCATCACTCCGGTTCCCGACCTCGTCGACGACGCGGACGACGATCTCGAGCAGTCTGACGCGGGGCACGCCGACGGCGGGCGATCCGATGTCGAGCAGCCCGACGGCGGGCGAGCCGACGACGAGTCGGCATCGCCCGTGGCGTCCGCCGAACTCGATGACCACCTCGGCCCGCTGGCGCCGCTGACGCCCGCTCCCGTGATCCCGCTCGCCGTCGATGACGCCCAGGCCGCTGCCGCTCAGCCCGACTCCTCGCCGACGGAGGCGCCCGCTTCCACGGCGGTGGATGCCGGTCCGTGGTCGGGTGCCCCGGCACCGGCGGCGTCCTTCACGGCCACGGCACAGCTCCCCCTGCCGCCCGCCGAGCTGCTCGACCAGCTGCTCTCGGCTCCGACCACATCCGAACCGGCGCTGGCGGTCGCGACGGGTCCGCTGCCTCCCGCCTCACCCGCGGCCGAGAAGCCGGCGGGCACGGGTCTGCTCGGCGGATTCGCCGCAGGGGACGACGACCTCGAGACCACGCTCGCCGCGCGTCTGCGCGATCTCGCACCGCCCGATCCGGCCGCGGCCGTGCCGTCGCACGCGGCACCCGCGCCGCCGTCCGGGTCGGCGGCTCCGCTCACGGGAGAGGCCCCGTCCCCGTCCGCGGCGCTGTTCGAACCAGCAGTATCCGACGAGGTCGCCGGAGCGGTCGACGCCAGCGACTCGATGTCCCGCGACTGGTCGGCGGCGCCCCCGCCGGCCTTCGCACCGCCGCCGTTGGTCGAGCCGCCGACCTGGGCCGCCGGATTCGCCGCTGACGCCGCCGACTCCGCTGGCGCCGGAGCGGGGCAGGCTGCGCCGGATGCCACGGAGCCATCCCGGGAACCCGCCGCGGCCGACGAGTCGGATCCGCGGCTCGAACCCGAGGCGTCTCCCGAACCGACCTCAGCCGAGTCCGAGTCGGGCGCGGCTCCGAGCGCTCCGGCCCCGGTGCAGGACGCCGTCGATCTCTCCGCCTTCGCGGCCCCCGACGGACCGCCGTCGGGCGTGATCACCCTCCCGCCCGAGGCGTGGCTCGCCGAACTCGCCGACGCCGATCGGCCGCTCAGCCTGTCACCGACGCCAGATCGGCGATCGCTGGTCGACCCTCGGCTGAGCGCCGCCGCGACCAGCGACTCCGGCTACTCCGACGACGATGACGGCTCCGTCGATCCCGAGGATCGAGTCGTCGGCAGCTGGGGGCCGACGAGCGCGGCCACCGCAGCGCGGGCGCTGCACCCCGACGACGCCCCCGTCCCCAGCTGGAACGCCGAGGTCGAGCTCGCGAGCGACGCAGGACCCGATGCCGAGCCGGAGCTGCCGGCAGCGGCCGCCGAGGCGACGACCGCCGTCGCCATCGCGGCCCGCCTTCCGCGCACCTTCGGCATCGAGTTCGGCACGACTGAGCCCGCCCCCGCCGAGCAGCGCGCCGGGCGCGCCCCCCGCCTGTTCTGGCTGGCGTTCGCGCCGACCGCCTCGGTGCTGCTGCTGGGGATCGGAGCCGGACTCGTCGCCGGAGGCGCCAGCCTGCGCCAGGCCGTCGTCGCCGTGATCGTCGGCGCCGCGGTGTCGGCTCTCCCCATCTCGCTCGCGGTGCTCGCCGGCCGATGGAGCGGTCAGCCCGCCCTCGTCACCTCGCGGGCGGTGTTCGGCGTCGTCGGCAACGCGGTGCCCGCTCTGCTCGCCGTGCTCACCCGCGTCGGATGGGCCGGCGCCCTCCTCTGGCTGACGGCGGATGCGGCGGGCGGTGTCGCCGCGGCGGCCGGGCTGGGCGACGCCGGCCTGATCCGGGTCGTCGCGCTGGTGGCCGGCATCCTGCTCGCCGGGTCGATCGCCGTGTTCGGATACGGCCTGCTCAGCGGGGTGCAGGCCGCTGCGACGGTCGTCGGCGCGACCGCCGTGGTCGCGATCGTCGCGCTGACCCTGCCGCGCCTCGACCTCTCCGCGGCCCTCGCGGTGCCCGACGGCAGCTGGTCCCTCGTCGTCGGAGGCGCCGCCCTGGTCGTCGCCGTGGGCGGACTCGCGCTGGTGCAGTCGATCGGCGACCTCGCCCGTTACCAGCGCTCGACCGGCGCCGCGTCGGCGCACAGCGCCGCGGCGGTGGCCGGCGCGACCCTCCCGACCGTGATCCTGGTCGGATGGGGAGCGCTGCTCGCCGCGTCGGACCGTGATCTGGGCCTCGAGCTGACGACCACGCCGATCGCCACGCTGACCGGCCTGCTGCCCGCGGCGGCCGCCATCCCCCTGCTGGTCGCCGTGGCGCTGAGCGGTGTCGCCGGCGCCGCAGTCGCGACCTACTCCGGCGGCCTCGCGATCACGGCGGCTGGGGTGCGCGCGCCGCGACCGCTCGTCACGGTCCCGGCCGCGCTGGTCGCCGCGCTCGTGGCGGTGGTGCTGCTCGGCGCGAAGGTCGACGCGTCCGCGCTGCTGCGCGATGCAGCCGTGACCCTCGCGGTGCCGGTCGCCGCCTGGGCCGGTCTCGTCGGCGGCGACCTGCTGCTGCGCACGCGACGCCTGCACACCCCCTCGCTGCTGCGGCGCGGCGGCATCTACCCCGATGTGCGACCCGTCGCGATCGCGCTGCTCGTCGTGCTCACGGCACTCGGCTGGCTTCTGGTCGACTCCTCGCTGCCGGGTCTCGCCTGGCAGGGCGGGCTGCTGCCCCTGCTGGGCCCTGACGCCGCCGCGGCTCGACCCGGTGTTCTCGCCGCCCTCGTCGGCGGGCTGCTCGCCGGCCTCCTGCTGGGCCTTGGCACGGTGCGGCGACAGGAGCGCTCGGTCGTCGAGCCGGGGCCCGCCGACTCCTAGACTGGGCGGATGCCGACCCTCGCCGACGTCACCGCGGTCGCCGAGCGGCTCTGGCCCGCCGCGGGCACGGAGTCGTGGGATGCGCCGGGCCTGCTCGCCGGGGTGCCGACGGCGCCGATCACGCGCATCCACCTCGCCCTCGACGCGACCGTCGCCACGGCCCGCGAGGCGGTCGATCTCGGCGCCGAGCTGCTGCTCGTGCACCACCCGCTGCTGCTGCGCGGCGTGACGAGCGTGGCGGAGGATCGCTACAAGGGCGCCGTGATCGGCACCCTGCTGCGCGGGGGATGCGCCCTGCTCGCCGCGCACACGAACGCCGACGTCGTGCCGACCGGCACCTCGGCGGTGCTGGCCGACCGGATCGGGCTGCGAGGCTCGACCCCGCTGGTCGCCGGCGAGAGCGCCGGATACGGCCTCGGCCGCGTGGGCGAGCTCGACGCACCCGAGACGCTGCGCCGGTTCGCTCAGCGGGTCGGCGACGCGATCCCCGCGACGGTCGGCGGCGTCCGCGTCGCAGGGGATCCCGAGCGCCTGGTCCGCACGGTCGCGCTCTGCGCCGGAGCCGGCGACTCGCTGCTCACGCACCCGGCCGTGCTCGCCGCCGACGTGTACCTGACGAGCGACCTGCGGCACCATCCCGCCTCCGAGGCCATCGAGAACGCCGGCGTCGCGGGCGGACCCGCGCTCGTCGACATCGCGCACTGGGCCGCCGAGTCGCTCTGGCTCGACACCGCCGCCGCCGAGCTGCGGCGCGAGCTGCCGGGCGTCGAGACCACGGTCAGCGCCCTCAGCACCGATCCCTGGACCTTCCGCGTCGACTGATCCCGGCCCCGCCGCCGATCGCGCCGCACCCGAACCGCCACCACGAGACGAGAGACATCGAATGAAGGCCGCACCCGCCGACCAGGCCCTGCTGCTCGAACTGCAGGAGCTCGACACGCGCATCCACCGCGTCAGCATCCAGCTCGCGAAGCTGCCCGAGCAGGAGGAGCTGCGCGCGATCGCCGAGGGCCGCGACGTGCTGCGGCAGGAGCTCGCGCAGAAGAACGGCTCACTCGAAGACGCGCAGACCGAGCTGAAGCGCACCGAGGCCGACGTCGCGGTGGTGGATGCGCGCATCGCCCGCGACGGCGACCGTCTGCAGGCCAGCACCTCGGTGAAGGACATCCAGGGCCTCGAGCAGGAGCTCGCAGCCCTGCAGAAGCGCAAGAGCGATCTCGAGGACATCGAGCTCGCCGTCATGGAGACGATCGAGGAGCGCACCGCCGAGGTCGAGAAGACGCGCGCCGGGCTCGCCGATCTCGAGCAGCGCGCCGCCGATGCGCAGTCCCGGCTCAGCGCCGCGCAGGACAAGCTGAGCAGCGACGGCGTCGCCGCCGAGACCGCCCGCGGGGGATTGCTTCCGCGCATCCCCGCCGACCTGCTCGCGCTCTACGAGAAGCAGCGCGCCCGCTACGGGATCGGCGCCTCGCTGCTGCAGCGCGGCGTGTCCGTCGCCGCCGGCGTGGCGCTCAACGCGAGCGACCTGACCGTCGTGCGCGCCGCCGCCCCCGACGACGTGCTTCTCTGCCCGGAGTCGCAGGCGATCCTGGTGCGCACCGACGACTCCGGTCTCTGAGCCTCACCACGGCGGCGAGCCACGACAGGATCTGAGGGCCACGCGATGAAGGTCGTCGTCATCGGCGGCGGCGCCTGGGGTCTGCCGACCGCGGCCGAGCTGGCATCGCGCGGGCACTCCGTGCACCTGGTCGACCGCTACGGCATCGGCAACGCGCTCGCCTCGTCATCGGGGCCGAGCCGGATCTGGCGGATCGGCGACCCCGATCCGCGGCGCGTGCGGCTCGGGCGCCGCGGAATCGCCGCGCTCGAACGGCTGCAGGGCTTCGCCGACGCCCCGCTGTTCCGTCGTCAGGGGATGCTGTGGCGGCATCCCGAGTCGGCCGCGCAGCTCGTGCGCTCGGCGCGAGCAGAGGCCCTCGACTTCGAGCTCGTGGCGGCGGAGCGGGTTCCCGGGATCTTCCCCGGCCTCCGCGACGACGGCCGCGACGCCGTGCTGCTGCCCGACGCCGGCACGCTCGTCGCCGATCGTGTTCTCGAGACCCAGCTCGCGCGCTTCCGCGCTGCGGGCGGGCGGCTGTCGACCGGGCGATACGCCCTGAGCGTGGAGCGTCGCCCGACCAGCCCTCGCATCCGCTTCGCCGACGGCACGCACGACGACGCCGACGCGATCGTCATCGCCGCGGGCCCGGGAGCGAAGCAGCTGCTCGAGTCGCTCGACCTGCCCGCGCCGCTGCACACGCACCTCGAGCAGGTCGTCCACTTCCCGACCGCACCCGAGGTCGATGGCGATGCCCTGCCCGTGCTCTTCGACGGTCCGCGCGGCGAGGAGCCCGGCATCTATGCGATGCCCAGCCTCGGCGTCGGCTACAAGATCGGACTCGACGGCCCACTGCGCGCGCACTCCCACGACGACACCGACCGCACGCCCTCGGCCGAGCGCACCGAGCTGCTGCGCGCCCGGGTCGCCCGCGACTTCGGTGCGCTCGTGCCCGAGCCGCTCGACGCCCAGGTCTGCTCGTGGACCGACACGCCCGACGGCGACTTCGTGCTGGATGCGGTCGGCGACGGCATCGTGATCGGCTGCGGCGACGTCGGCGAGGGCTTCAAGTACTCGGCGCTGATGGGCCTCGTGCTGGCGGACTTCGTCGACGGACTGCCGCAGGACGACGACGTGCTCGCCTACGGCATCCGCCGCTTCGGCCCCGCGGCCGCGCAGCACGACTTCAGCGAGGCCACGCGCATCGGCCAGCACGCCGACCGAGCGGCGTCCTCGGGCGCCAGCCACAGCCACGACCTGCGCGGTCGTCGGGACCACGGCGCGGATGCGGATCCCCGGTGATCTCGCGCCGGTAGACTCGAGGTGAACGGGCCGGCAGACGGTCGCGTCGTCCTCTTCGGAGGGCGCCGAGGAACGTCCGGGCTCCACAGAGCAGGGCGGTGGGCAACACCCACCCGGGGTGACCCGCGAGAAAGTGCAACAGAGAGCAGACCGCCACGGTCGCACCGCCTTCGGGCGGAGCGGTCGGGGTAAGGGTGAAACGGTGGTGTAAGAGACCACCAGGGGCCCGAGTGATCGGGCTCGCTGGGTAAACCTCGCCCGGAGCAAGGTCAGACAGACACCGATTGAAGCTGCTCGCCGAGGTGTCGGGTAGACCGCTGGAGGGCTGCGGCAACGCATCCCCGAGATAGATGGCCGTCACGGATTCGTCCGTACAGAACCCGGCGTATCGCCGGCCCGTTCCTCAGCTCGCCGCGAGCGCCGTGAGCACTGAGCGCTCGGGCGCCCGCGTCAGGACGCCGTCGTGCTGTGCAGCGGCCCTCCGCCGTGCCCCGCCACGTGCCCCATCGACGTCAGCGCGGCGGCGCCGAGGATGCCGGCGTTGTTGCGCAGCTTCGCCGGCACGATCTTCGCCCGCAGCACCAGCCGCGGCAGGAACTCCTCGTGGTGCTTCGACACCCCGCCGCCGACGATGATCAGGGCAGGGGAGAAGAGCGCCTCGATCGTCTCGTAGTAGCGCTGCAGCTTCTTCGCCCACTTGTCCCAGTCCCATTCGTGCCGCTCCTTCGCGGCGTAGGAGGCCTTGGTCTCGGCGTCGTGGCCGTCGATCTCGAGGTGGCCGAGCTCGGTGTTCGGAACGAGCACGCCGTCGTTGATCAGCGCGGTGCCGATGCCGGTGCCCAGCGTGGTCAGCAGCACGACGCCGCGCTCGCCCTTCGCGGCGCCGTAGCGCAGCTCGGCGACGCCGGCGGCGTCCGCGTCGTTGACGAAGTGGATGTCGCGGCCGAGCGCCTTCTCGAAGAGCTCCTCGGCGGCGAGGCCGATCCACTTCTTCGACACGTTCGCGGCCGACATGGTGTGGCCGTCGATCACGACGGCGGGGAAGCAGACGCCCACCGGCACGGCGTCGCCGTTCAGGGTCTCGCCCGCCAGCTCGTCGACGAGCTGCTTGACGACCGCGACGATCGCATCCGGCTCACCGCCTTCGGGGGTGGGCTTCTTCAGCCGATCGCTCAGCAGCTCGCCGCTGTCGAGATCGACCAGCGCTCCCTTGATCCCGGTGCCGCCGATGTCGATGCCGATCGCCCGTGAACTCACCCGACCAGCCTAACGGCGGGTGGATGCGGTCGGTCGCGCGGAAGGTCCCGGCGACTCCCGCGGCGTCGCACGCTCAGGGAAGCGTGAGCACCTCGGCGCCGCGCTCGGTCACGACGAGCGTGTGCTCGAACTGCGCCGTGAGGCTGCGATCGCGCGTGACGACGGTCCAGTCGTCGGCCCAGAGATCCCAGCGCTCCTCGCCCGAGATCGTGAGCATCGGCTCGATCGTGAACACCATCCCCGGCTCCATGACGGTCGTCGCGCTCGGGTCGTCCCAGTGCGGGATGACGAGGCCGGAATGGAAAGTCGCGCCGACGCCGTGCCCGGTGTAGTCGCGCACGACGCCGTAGCCGAAGCGCGCGGCGTAGCTCTGGATCGCCCGGCCGATGACGTTGATCTGGCGCCCGGGCGCGACCGCCTTGATCCCGCGGTTCAGCGCCTCGCGGGTGCGCTCGACGAGGTCGACCGTCGCGGCGGCCGCATCCCCGACCAGGAAGGTCGAGTTGAGGTCGCCGTGCATGCCGTCGACATAGGCGGTGATGTCGATGTTCACCAGGTCGCCGTCGCGCAGCACGGTGTCGTCGGGGATGCCGTGGCAGATGACCTCGTTGACGCTCGTGCAGCTCGACTTCGGGTAGCCCCGGTAGCCCAGCGTCGACGGGTACGCGTCGTGCTCGACGAGGAACTCGTGCGCGACCCGGTCGAGCTCGTCGGTCGTGACGCCGGGCGCGATCGCGGCGCCGACGGCCTCGACCGCGCGGGCCGCGATGCGACTCGATTCGCGGATGCGGGCGATCTCGCCGAAGTCGTAGACGTCGCCGCGATCGGAGCGGCGCGGCCCGGGACGACCGACGTATTCCGGTCGGGGGATGTGGCGCGGAACGACACGCTCGGCGCCGACGGACCCGGGGATCAGATGACCGGAGGCGTCGAAAGGCATGAGGGTCAGCCTAGAGCCGGGGTGCCGTGCGCTCGAACCGCCCCTACGCTGGCGCCATGACTGAATGGTGGTACAACCACAAGACGGGCGAGGTCGAGGAGGGCGCGCAGTCGCTCGGGTCGGATCGCGACGGGCCCTTCACCTCGCGCGAGGAGGCCGCTCGGGCCCCGCAGATCGCCGAGGAGCGCGCCAGGAAGTGGGCCGCCGACGAGGCAGCGGAAGGCGACTGAGACCGCCGACCGGCCGGCGTGACGGCGTCAGCCGCGCGGCGCCGGCCGGGATCGGCGCAGCAGCCACACTCCGACGCCCAGCATCGCCGCCGCGGCGACCAGCAGCACGAAGCCGAGCACGAGCAACGCGGTCTTGCCGCTGAGAGTGCCCCAGACGAGCACGGCGATCGCGATCGCCAGCGACAGGCTCTGCGTGACGATCACGCGCTTCGCCATCCGGCCCGGATCGTTCACGGTCAGTCCTCGAAGCTGTGCTCGGCGGCGGGGAACACCCCGCCGGTGACATCCGCCGCATACGCGCGCGCCGCATCCTCGAGGGTCTGCGCCAACTGGGCGTACTGCTTCACGAATCGCGGCAGGCGGCCCGTCGTCATGCCGGCCCAGTCGGTCCAGACCAGGATCTGGCCGTCGGTGTCGGGGCCGGCGCCGATGCCGATGGTCGGGATGCTGAGTTCTTCGGTGACGCGCTTCGCCGCGGCGGCGGGCACCATCTCGAGCACGACCGCGAAAGCACCCGCGTCCTGCACCGCGTGCGCGTCGGCGAGCAGCTGCTCGACGCCGGCGCCGCGGCCCTGCACGACGTGGCCGCCGAGGCCGTGCTCGCTCTGCGGGGTGTAGCCGATGTGGCCCATGACGGGGATGCCGGCCTCGACGATGCGGCGGATCTGCTCGGCGCTGCGCACGCCGCCCTCGAGCTTGACCGCGTGCGCGCGGGTCTCCTTCATGAAGCGGAAGGCGGTGTGCAGCGCGTCGTCGGTGCCCGTCTCGTAGGAGCCGAAGGGCAGATCGGCGACGACCAGCGCGCGCTTGACCGCGTTCGAGACCGAGCGGGCGAGCGGGATCAGCTCGTCGACCGTGATCGGGAGCGTGGTGTCGTAGCCGAGCACGTTGTTGCCGGCCGAGTCGCCGACGAGCAGGAAGTCGATGCCGGCGCGGTCGAAGATGCCGGCCGTGAGCTGGTCGTAGCTCGTCAGCCCGGTGATCTTGAGACCCTGCTGCTTCGCGTTCTGGAAATGGCGGGTGCGAACCCGCTTGACCACCTCGTCTGCCATGCGTTCGAGCCTAGACCCGCGCATCCGAGCGCTCGGTCAGACGGTCTCGGCCTCGAGGTGGCGGAGGCCGCTGCGGGCTCCGTGCCGCGCCTCGTGTCGCAGCGAGGCGGCGACGAGCAGCGCCTGCGCGACGAGGTACAGCGCCATGATCGTGGCGTCGGAGAGCGCGTCCTTGAACAGACCGGGTACGAAGAGACGCGCCGCCAGCAGCGAATCCGACGCGACGAAGAAGGCCCCGCCGAGGGCCAGGGCGACCGAGCCCCGGGTCGCGACGGCGGCCATCCCGCCGAGCGCGAGCCCGTAGATCGCGAGCGGCACGAGCATGCCGCCGAGGTAGGGGAACAGCAGCACGAGCAGAGCCACCCACCAGACCGGGTAGGCGAGCGCCCACCAGGAGAGCCGGTGACGGTAGGCAGCGAACATCATGCCGAGGTAGGCGACGTGGGCGAGCAGGAAGAACGTGAGGCCGACCGGCAGGTTCCCGATCGTGACGTCGCCGATCCAGGAGAAGAGCACGCCGACCAGCAGGAGCACGAGCGGCAGGATGCGGCCGCGCCGGCCGATGACGATGATCGGCAGCGCGAGCATCGGCATGAGCAGCGGCTTGGTCGCCGAGTCGATCACCGCGAGATCCGGCAGCTTGCTGATCAGGTGGACGACAGCGATCACCGTGAACGGCAGGAACGACAGCACGGCCATGCGCGAGCTCGGCCGGTCGGTCATCCCGAGAAGATATCGCGTCGAAGGGAACGATCGGTCCACCCGGGGCGTGTCCGGGCGAGCGTCAGTGCCTGCCCGGACACGGCGGCGGGAGCGGAACCGCTCAGCGCGTCGGTCGGTAGGTGATCGGCAGGCGCCGATCGCGGCCGAACGCCATGCCCGAGATCTTCGGACCGATCGCGCCCTGCCGGCGCTTCCACTCCGAGCGATCGACGAGCTTCGTCACGAAGTCGACCGTCTCGGGGTCGTAGCCGGCCTCGACGAGCTCTTCACGGCCCTGACGCTGCGTCACGTAGCGCTCGAGCATCTCGTCGAGCAGTTCATAGGGCGGCAGCGTGTCCTGGTCGGTCTGGTCGGGACGCAGCTCGGCACTCGGCGGCTTCTCGATCGAGGCGGCCGGGATGGGCTCCACCTCGCCGCGGGAGAGCGCGTGCGCGTTGCGCCAGCGGGCCAGCTCCCAGACCAGGGTCTTCGGAACGTCCTTGATCGGCGCGAAGCCGCCCGCCGCATCCCCGTAGATGGTCGAGTAGCCGACCGAGACCTCGGTCTTGTTGCCGTTGGTGAGGGCGAGGTGGCCGTCGCTGTTCGACGCCGCCATCCAGATCATGCCGCGGATGCGCGCCTGCAGGTTCTCGGCGGCGACCCCGGTGAGGTGCAGCTGCTCCTCGATCGGGGTCACGAGGTCGGCGATCGGCTCGACCGAGTAGTGCAGCCCGATGCGCTCGGCGAGCTCGCGAGCATCGTCTTTCGATCCGTCGGAGCTGTAACGGCTGGGCATCGAGATGCCGTAGACCCGGTCGGCACCGATCGCGTCGGCGGCGATCGCGGCGACGACGCTCGAGTCGATGCCTCCGGAGAGCCCGAGCACGACGCTCGGGAAGCGGTTCTTCTCGACGTAGTCGCGCAGCCCCAGCACGAGGGCGTTCCAGATCTGCTCGCGATCGTCGGGCAGCTCGGCGACGTCGCGCACGAGCTCCGGCTGCCCGACGGGGGAGACCGTGTCGATCTCGACGCGGCGCACCGCATCCGGCAGGGGCGTGTCGGTCGCGGACTCGGGCTCGACGTCGACGACGAGCAGGTGCTCGCGGAACTGCGGCGCCCGGGCGAGGATCTCCCCGGCGCCGTCGACCACCACGCTGTCGCCGTCGAAGACGAGGTCGTCCTGCCCGCCGACGATGTTGACGTATCCGACGATCGTGTCGGTCTCGACCGCGCGGCGGGTGACGAGCGGCAGGCGCACCTCGTCCTTGTCGCGCTCGAAGGGGCTCGCGTTGACCACGAGCAGCAGGCCGGCGTCGGCGCTGAGCACACGGCCGACCGGACCGCCGTCGCGCCAGAGGTCCTCGCAGACGATGAGCGCGACATCCACGCCCTTGATGCGCAGCACCAGCAGCTCGTCGCCGGGGATGAACACGCGGTACTCGTCGAACACCGAGTAGTTGGGCAGGTGGTGCTTGGCGTAGCGGGCGACGACGCGGCCGCGGTGCAGCACGCTGGCGCAGTTCTGGGCGATCGCCGTCGGCGCGTTCGAGGTGCCGATGAGCCGCGGCGAGTGCGGGCCGTCGGGGTGACCGACCACGACCACGAGCTCGCCGAGACCGGCCTCGTCGAGTCGGGCCGCGAGTTTCGTCACGGCCTCGCCGCTCGCGCGGAGGAAGCCGGGCTGCGCCGCGAGGTCTTCGATCGGGTAGCCGGAGAGGGCCATCTCCCCGGCGGCGAGGATGTCGGCGCCGGCGGCGGCGGCGTCACGGGCGGCGGCGAGGAGCTGCTCGGCGTTGCCGGCGAGGTCTCCCACCACCGGGTCGGTCTGAGCGAGTGCCAGTCGGAGGCGGGGCATGCCGCTAGCCTAATGACCGAGCAGAAAGGGCCTGCATGGACAAGCAGCGTGACTTCGTTCTCCGCACCATCGAGGAGCGCGGAGTGAAGTTCGTGAGGCTGTGGTTCACCGATGTGGTGGGCACCCTCAAGTCGGTCGCCCTGGCTCCCGCCGAGGTCGAGGGCGCCTTCACCGAGGGCGTCGGCTTCGACGGCTCGGCGATCGAGGGTCTGACCCGCACCTCCGAGGCCGACGTGCTCGCGATCCCCGATCCGACCACGTTCCAGATCCTGCCCTGGCGCGGCGACGTCGACCCGACCGCCCGCATGTTCTGCGATATCACGACGCCCGACGGTCAGCCGGCGATGGCCGACCCGCGCAACGTGCTCAAGCGCACCCTCGCGAAGGCCGCCGACCGTGGATTCACGTTCTACACGCATCCCGAGATCGAGTTCTACCTGCTGAAGTCGTCGCAGCTGAAGAACGGCCAGCCCGTTCCGGTCGACCGCGCCGGCTACTTCGACAACGTGCCCGGCGGCACCGCGCACGACTTCCGCCGCCGCAGCGTGCGGATGCTCGAAGACCTCGGCATCTCGGTGGAGTTCAGCCATCACGAGGCCGGTCCCGGCCAGAACGAGATCGATCTGCGCTACGCCGACGCGCTCACCACCGCCGACAACATCATGACCTTCCGCACCGTGGTGAAGGAGGTGGCGATCGAGCAGGGGAGCTATGCGACCTTCATGCCGAAGCCGTTCTCCGGTCAGCCGGGCTCGGGCATGCACACCCACGTCTCGCTCTTCGAGGGCGACAGCAACGCCTTCTACGACGCCTCGGGGGAGTACCAACTCTCGCGCATCGGCCGTCAGTTCGTCGCCGGCGTGCTGCAGCACGCGCCCGAGATCACGGCGATCACGAATCAGTTCATCAACTCCTACAAGCGGCTCTGGGGCGGTGACGAGGCGCCCAGCTACATCACCTGGGGTCACAACAACCGCTCGGCGCTGGTGCGGGTGCCGATCTACAAGCCCGGCAAAGGCCAGAGCGCGCGCGTCGAGTACCGCGCCCTCGACTCGGCGGCGAACCCCTACCTCGCCTATTCGCTGCTGCTCGCCGCGGGCCTCAAGGGCATCGAGGAGGGCTACGAACTGCCGGCGGAGGCCGACGGCGACGTCTGGAACATGAGCGACGGCGAGCGTCGCGCGCTCGGCTACGCCCCGCTGCCCGCGAGCCTCGACCGCGCACTGCGCCTCATGGAGGAGAGCGAGCTCGTCGCCGAGACGCTCGGCGAGCACGTCTTCAACTACGTGCTGGCCAACAAGCGCCGCGATGTCGCCGAGTACCGCGCCCAGGTCACGCCCTACGAGCTCGCGAGCAACCTCGAGATCCTCTGAGCGCCGACCCGTCTGAACCCCGACCCGCCCGCCGGGTCCGCACGCCGAATCGAGTCGCATGAGCCGCCCCGCGCCGAAGCTGTCGGAACTCGCCCGGCTCGGGTTCTCCGAGCTCAGCGAGGCGGGGCGGCTCGTCGGCGAGGTGCCCGAGTCGACGCTGCCGCTGTTCGCGGGAGCGGCGGATCCGGATGCGGCGCTGCGGCTCCTGATCCGGCTGCGCGAGCGCTCGGTCGCCGACGTCGACCGCGTGCTCGCGGACCCCGAGGCCGCCGAGCGTCTGGTGCGCCTCATCGGGGCTTCGGAGGGACTCGCCGACTTCCTGCTGCGGCGACCCGAGGCGCTCGACGCGCTCGAGCATCCTCTCGTCACGCCGCTCGACCACGACGGCGCGCGCGCTGTGCTCGCCGCCGCCGTCGACGGGGGAGCGGATGAGGCGGCGTGGGTGCGCCTGCGCGTCGCCTACCGTCGCGAGCTGACCCGGCTCGCCTCATGGGATCTGTCGAGCGCCGACGCCGTGGCCGTTCTCGACACGGTCGCCGCCGGTCTCGCCGACCTGGCGAGCGCGACCCTCGACGTCGCGATCGAGATCGCCCGGCGCGCGAGCCGCTTTCCTGCCGAGCAGGTCGCAGCGACGCGCTTCTCGATCATCGCGATGGGCAAGACCGGCGCGCGCGAGCTCAACTACCTCAGCGACATCGACGTGATCTACGTCGGCGACGCCCGCCGCGACGACGCCGGCGAGCCGCTGATCGGCGACGACCGGGCCGTCGAGATCGCCACCCGGCTCGCGATCGACACGCAGCGCGTCGTCAGCGAGCTCGCCGTCGAGCCGGCGCTGTGGGAGGTGGACGCGAACCTCCGCCCCGAGGGCAAGGACGGCGCGCTCGTGCGCACCCTCGACTCGCACCGCGCCTACTACGACCGCTGGGCGAAGAACTGGGAGTTCCAGGCGCTGCTCAAGGCACGCCCGGTCGCCGGCGATGCCGACCTCGGCGACGAGTACCTCGAGCGCATCTGGCCGCTCGTCTGGACCAGCGCGGGCCGTGACGGCTTCGTCGAGTCGGTGCAGGGGATGCGCGAGCGGGTGACCGACAACATCCCCGCCGACGAGGTCGACGTGCAGATCAAGCTCGGGCCGGGCGGACTGCGCGACGTCGAGTTCACGATCCAGCTGCTGCAGCTCGTGCACGGCCAGCACGACGAGAGCGTGCGGCGCCGCTCGACCCTCGACGCGCTCGAGGCCCTCGCCGGCAGCGGCTACGTCGGCCGGGCCGAGGCCGCCGAGTTCTCGCGGGACTACCGCACCCTGCGTGTGCTCGAGCACCGCATCCAGCTCAGCCGCATGCGCCGCACCCACCTCATGCCGCGCGACCCCGACGCGCTGCGCGCCCTCGCGCGATCGAGCGCACTCGCCGGCTCGGGCGAGGCGCTCGTCGAGGCCTGGCAGCGCATCAAGGTCGAGGTGCGCGGTCTGCACGAGCGGCTGTTCTACCGGCCGCTGCTCTCGGCGGTCGCCGGGCTGCCCGACGAGGACTTCCAGCTCACCAGCGAGCAGGCCGAGGCGCGCCTGTCGGCGGCCGGCTTCCTCGACCCGCGCAGCGCGTTGCACCACATCGCGGCCCTCACCTCCGGCGTCTCGCGCCGCGCCGCGATCCAGCGCACGCTGCTGCCGGTCATGCTGTCGTGGCTCTCCGACGGACCCGATCCCGACTACGGGCTGCTCGCGTTCCGCCGGCTCAGCGACGATCTCGGCGAGGCGTACTGGTTCCTGCGCATGCTGCGCGACTCCGCCGGCGGCGCCCGGCGACTGACCGATGTGCTGTCGAGCTCCCGCTTCGTCGGCGTGCTCTTCGAGCGGTTCCCCGAGGCGGCCGCCTGGCTCGAGAACGACAGCGAGCTGCGCCCCCGTTCCGCCGCGCTGCTCGCCGAGGAGACCGCCGCCACCCTCGCCCGCCACCGCGGCGACGTGGATGCGGCCGCCCTCGCCCTGCGCACCGCACGACGCCGGGAGGTTCTCCGGCTCGCCCTCGCCGGCATCGTCGGCGTGATCACCGTCGAGGAGCTCGGCCGCAGTCTCAGCGACATCACCGCAGCGCTGATCGACGGCATCCTCACCCTCGCCCGCCGCGACACCGAGGGCCTCGAGTTCGCGGTGATCGCGATGGGGCGCTTCGGCGGGGGCGAGCTCGGCTTCGGCAGCGACGCCGACATCCTCTACGTGCACCGGCCGACGACCGCCTCGCCCGAGGACTCGCAGAAGCAGGCCGAGAAGATCGTGAAGGAGCTCGTCCGGCTCAGCGAGGATCTGCGCCTGCCGCTCGAGCTGGATGCCGGCCTGCGCCCGGAGGGCAAGAACGGCCCGCTGGTGCGCTCGCTCGACTCCTACCGCGCGTACTACGCGCGCTGGTCGCTCACCTGGGAGGCGCAGGCGCTGCTGCGCGCCGACGCCGCGGCCGGCGATCGCGGCCTCGCGCTCGACTTCCTGCACATGGCCGACGACATCCGCTACCCGGCGTCGATCCCCGAGGCCGACGTGCGCGAGGTGAAGCGCATCAAGGCGCGCGTCGAGTCGGAGCGTCTGCCCCGCGGCGCCGACCCCGCCCGACACCTCAAGCTCGGACGGGGCTCGCTCAGCGACGTCGAGTGGCTCGTGCAGCTGCTGCAGCTGCAGCACGCCGCCGCGGTGCCCGCCCTGCGCACGACCTCGACTCTCGACGCGCTGGCCGCCGCGGTCGACGCGGGACTCGTCGCGGCCCCCGACGCCGATCGCCTGCGCGACGCCTGGCTCATCGCCTCGCGCGCCCGCTCGGCGCTCACCCTGTGGACCGCGAAGACCGGCGATGTGCTGCCGACCGATCGGCAGGCCCTGGAGGGCGTTGCGCGACTGCTCGCGTACCCGGCCGGCGGAGCGAACGCGCTCGAGGAGGACTACCTGCGCACGACCCGCGTCGCCCGGCAGGTGTTCGAGACGCTGTTCTACGGCCCGCGCCTCTCGTCGACCCAGCGCTGATCCGCGCTCGCCTGCCCCGACTCGGCGGCCGCGACGAGGCGGCCCGCCCCGAGGTCACCCGTTCCCGGCGACACGCCCGAGATGTCACGAGAACACGCGTGAGCAGAACTTTCTTTCGCGATTTCGACCGCACTCGATGCTGTCCCCCGAACGAGGGCCCGCCGTACCCCGCGTGACGGTCGGCGCGCCGCCGCGGCCTCCGCCGCCGGTGCGGGCGCACACGTGATCGCGTGATCGACGTCGGCCCTGACCGGCCCTTTCCCCGCCCTCCGCAGAAGTGCCGACGGCAGAAGTGCGGACAAGCCATCGCGCGTCGGCCATTCGCCCCACCGGGGTAGAACGATCATCCGCGCGCGCGTCGGGCGCGAACCGGGGGTGAGTCAGGGGTGGTCTTGCGGCCTCACCCACCGGGTGCTCAGGATGGGCGCACCTGCAGCACCGTCCAGGTCCTCGACGTCGCGGACACCCACCTCAGCTCGCGAAAGCGGGGTCTCGTGTTCATCTTCATCCTGCAGCTCCGGCACCTGATCGAAGGCCACCCGGCCATCTACCTGTTCGCCGTCTACTCGGCGCTCATCTGGCTGCTGTGGCTCATCAAGACCGTCCTCTCCGCCCGCTATCGCCCGTTCACGGGCACCTACGCCGGCACGACGAGCGTCGTCGTCCCCGTCGTCGACGAGCCGCTCGACCTCTTCCGCGACGTCATCGGCCGCATGGTCGAGCAGAAGCCCGGCGAGATCATCGTCGTGATCAACGGCGCCGAGAACCCCGGACTCGTCGAGGTCTGCGAGGAGTTCGCGCCGCTCGTGCGCTGGGTGCACACGCCGATCCCGGGCAAGCGCAACGCAGTCAAGATCGGCACGGAGCTCTCCCGTGGCGACATCACCGTGCTGGTCGACTCCGACACCGTCTGGACCGAGAACACGCTCTCCGAGCTCGTCAAGCCCTTCGCCGACGACCGCGTCGGGGGCGTCACCACACGCCAGCGCATCCTCGAACCGCAGCGCAGCTGGATCACCCGCTGGGCCGACTGGCTCGAGAACAGCCGCGCGCTCTACTCGATGCCGGCGCAGAGCGTGCTCGGCCAGGTCGGCTGCCTGCCCGGGCGCACGATCGCGTTCCGCCGACGCATCCTCGACCAGGTCATGCACGACTTCATGACCCAGAAGTTCATGGGCGTGTTCCTCGAGGTCAGCGACGACCGCACGCTCACGAACCTCACCTTGAAGGCCGGCTACCGGACGGTCTACCAGTACACGAGCCTCGTCTACACGGATGCACCGCTGCAGCTGAAGAAGCTGTTCAAGCAGCAGCTGCGGTGGGCGCGCGGCAGCCAGTACAACACCCTGCGGATGCTGCCGTGGATGCTCGGTCACGCTCCGGTGCTGGCCCTGTTCTTCGTGATGGACATCATCCTGCCCTTCCTGCTCTACGGCGTGATCCTCGGCTGGATCTACCGGTCGATCACGGGCCAGGGCTACGACTTCTACCGCGCGATCCTCGACGAGTACGGTCTCTCGACCGGCCTCGTCTGGGTGCTCGGGCTGATGGTCGTGTCGTCGGTGCTCAGCATGGGCATCCGTCAGCTGCGCCACCTCGCCGAGAAGCCGAGCGACTTCTTCCGGCTGCCGCTGTTCATCATCGTGTCGACGCTGTTCCTCATGCCGGTGCGCCTGCTCGGCTTCGTGCGGATGGCGCACGCGAGCGGGTGGGGGACGCGCGCCGGGGCGTACTCCGGCGGTGCGGACGACGCGGCCCCGAGCGGCGCGGTGACCGTGGAAGCGGCGGAGGCCGCAGCGAAGCTCGACCCGGCGCCGGTGGACCGCGTCGTGCACCCGGTGACCGCGTCGCCGGAGACCGGACCGGTCGCAGCCCGCGACCACCGGGGCGCACCGACATCGACACTCACCACGCCGCGGACCGCGACCGCACTGCGCCCGATCACGGCGATCCGGCCGCTCAGCGCCGCCGACGCGACGCGGCCGGCCGCGCGGCCCGACGAGACGGTCGCCCCCACCGCGGCGCGCACATCCGCGTCCGCCCCGGCGACCGCACGCCGCCGCCGGCGGCTCAACCCCTACGCCGCGATCCCGTATCTGGTCGCGGCCGGCATCTTCACCCTGGAGGCGATCTTCCTTGTCTAGAGCGATCACGAACGCCCTCGCCCCCGCCGCGCAGTGGTGGGCCTCGAGCCGGCGCAGCGCACGCGGAGCCGTCATCGGCGCGATCGCGCTCGTCGCGGCGCTGGCCCTGGTGACCGGTGTCATCTGGGTCTCCCCGGGCTCGCCGACGCAGAAGATCGACCGGGTCGTCGCCGACCTCACCGGCGTGCAGCGGGTCACCGCCGAACGGAACCGGCTGCTGAGCGACGCGGTCAGCACACGCAAGAAGCTCGATGCCGCGAACGGGAAGGTCGACAGGGCTGCGTCTCGCGAGGAGGCGCTGCGGGCGCAGATCGCCGCCTTGAAGGGGCAGGTGCAGTCGGCCCGTGCCGAGCTCGCCGACGTCAGGGCGTCGACGGGCGGATCCGGGGCCGGACGTCCCGGATCCGGAGCGGGCGCCGGCTCGGGCGGAGCCAAGGCGCCGTACTCGGGGTCGACGGCACCGAGCGCGCCCGCGCCGCTCGTCACGCCGACCCGCGAGCAGCTCATCCAGCCGGCGTCGCCCTACTTCGGCCTCTACACGGCGCAGTCGCCCTTCAACTGGGCCGAGTACGACGCCACCTCGGCCAAGGTCGGTGCGACGCCGAACCTCGCCGGGTTCTTCTCCGGATGGGATGAGGACTTCCGCGCCAGCGGCGTCACCCGCGCCTGGAAGCACGGCGCACTGCCGCTGGTCACCTGGGAATCGCGTCCGATCGGATCCGCCAACGATCAGAAGGACGAGCCCGACTACACGCTGGCCTCGATCATCGACGGAACGCACGACGCCTACGTGACGAAGTTCGCGCAGGATGCCGTCGCGACCGGGCTGCCGTTCGTGCTGCGCTTCGACCACGAGATGAACGGCGACTGGTACCCCTGGGCCGAGGGCGTCAACACGAACACGCAGGGCCAGTACGTTCAGGCCTGGCGGCACGTGCACGACATCTTCGAACGCGAAGGCGCCAACCGCTTCGCGATCTGGACCTGGGCGCCGAACCGCATCGACAAGCTCGCCGCCGACCGCAAGACCGTCGACTACCTCCGATCGCTCTACCCCGGCGACGACTACGTCGACTGGGTGGGGATGTCGGGCTACCTGCGACCGCCGTTCAAGTCGGGCCAGGAGATCGGCTTCGACCAGACCTTCGGCGCGACGCTCAGCCATCTGCGGCAGGTGGCGCCGGGCAAGCGCATCCTGCTCGCCGAGGTCGGCGCCTCGGAGGTCGAAGGGCACAAGCCCGACTGGCTCGCCTCGTTCTTCCGGGGGCTGAACGACCCAGCGAACACCGACATCGTCGGCTTCTCCTGGTTCAGCCTCACGGTGAGCAGCAAGGTCGACGGCGTGCTCGCGACCAACGACTGGCGCGTCGATTCGACCGCCGCCTCGGTCGAGGCCTTCCAGGCCGGGCTGCACGCACCCGGCGGCCGATTCACGAGCGGGGGATGAGCGGGATGCAGCGCAAGCGCGACGACGCCGAATCCACCCACATCGACACCACCGACATCGACACCGACACCGACTAGCACGATCCGCACGAGGGGAGCAGCACGATGAGCACCGACGACAGCACGAACGAGGTCACCAGCACCGACGCCGCCCAGCCGGCCGCCGACTCCGCCGATGATCGCGGCCCGGCGCCGCGCATCAGCGTGATCGGCAGCGGCTACCTCGGCGCGACCCACGCCGCGGCGATGGCCGAGCTCGGCTTCGAGGTGGTCGCCGCCGATCCCGACGCCGCGAAGATCGCCGCGTTCCAGGCGGGCGTCGTGCCGTTCTACGAGCCCGGGCTCGACGAGCTGATCGCCCGGCACCTCGACAGCGGGCGCCTGCGCTTCACCACCGACACCGCCGACGCCGTCGCCGCTGCCGACATCCACTTCGTCTGCGTCGGCACGCCGCAGCGGGCCACCAGTCACGCCGCCAACCTCGACTACGTCGAGGCCGCGGTGGCCGAAGTCGCCCGGTCGCTCACCCACGACGGCGTCATCGTCGGCAAGTCGACGGTGCCGGTCGGCACCGCCGAGCGGATGCGCGAGCTCGCCACCGCACTCGCGCCCGCGGGGATCGACGTCGAACTCGTGTGGAATCCGGAGTTCCTGCGCGAGGGCAAGGCGGTCGGCGACACGCTGCACCCCGACCGCGTCGTGGTCGGCGGAGCGAGCGAGCGCACCGAGTCGCTGCTGCGGGAGCTGTATGCGCGCCCGATCGCCGAGGGCGCCGCCTTCGTCACCTGCGACCTGCCGACCGCCGAGCTGGTCAAGGTCAGCGCCAACGCCTTCCTCGCGACCAAGATCTCGTTCATCAACGCGATCGCCGAGATCTGCACCGCCGCGGGAGCCGACGTGCGCGTGCTCGCGGATGCGATCGGATACGACCCGCGCATCGGCCGCGCCTTCCTCGACGCCGGCCTCGGCTTCGGAGGCGGCTGCCTGCCGAAGGACATCCGCGCGCTCATGCACCGCTCGGGCGAGCTCGGTGCGCTGCAGGCCGTCGGTCTGCTGCAGCAGGTGGACGAGATCAACATGGGGCAGCGGCAGAAGGTCATCGACCTCACCCTGCAGGCCGCGGGCGGGTCGGTGCTCAATCGCCGCATCGGGGTGCTCGGCGCGGCGTTCAAGCCGTTGACCGACGACGTGCGCGACTCCCCGGCGCTCAATGTCGCCGCCGCGCTGCACCTGCGCGGCGCGCAGGTCGGCGTGTTCGACCCCGCGGCGGGGGAGACGGGCCGACGGATGTTCCCCACGCTGAGCTTCGTCGACGGCGTCGCCGCGGCAGCCCAGTCGTCGGACGTGCTCCTCGTGCTCACCGAGTGGGACGCGTTCTCGGACGCGGACCCGGCGGAGCTCGCCGGACTGGTGCACCACCGCACCGTGATCGACGCCCGCAACTGCCTCGACCGCGCCGCCTGGGAGGCGGCCGGCTGGACGGTGATCGGTCTCGGAGTCGGCGACGCCCCGAGCCTGGCGTTCCCGTCGTCGGCTCCGGTCTTCGCCGTGGCCTGACCCGCCGCCCCGCCCGCCCGCCGTCCCGGCCGCCCGGTGCGGCTGGCGCGGTCGGTGCGGCCGGGGTCCACGTCGGAAACTCAGGCAGAGCTTCACGACCGCCACCCGCTAGGGCTGGTGCCGACCTCGCGCGGCGGTCTCTGCCTGAGTCTCCGACAGCGCGCGTGACCGCTCGTGCGGGAGGGCATAGCGTCGCGGGCATGGGCATCCGCAACCGCTGGCTGCGCTTCCTCGGTCGGCGCCTCAACCCGATCACGCTGTCGGCCGCGCGCCGAGGTCGCGGTCCGTTCACGATCGTGCGACACCGCGGCCGTGTGTCCGGGACGATCCACGAGACCCCGATCATCGTCGCGCGCTCCGGCGCCGACTTCGTAGCCGAGCTCACCTACGGGCCACGCGTGCAGTGGTACCGCAACATCCAGGCGGCCGGCGGCAGCTGCGAGCTCGTCCGCGGCGTGGGCACCTGGCGCATCCGCTCGACCGAGCCGCTCGGCGCGGAGAGCGGTCTCCGGGCGTACGGCCCGCCACGCTCCTGGATCCTGCGCTTGCTGCGGCGGCACGACTTCCTGCTGCTCCGCGTCGCACCGGCCGAGCCGAGCGCCGACGACGAGACCGACTGAGCCGGTCCGCAGCGCCGACATCCGTTCGGCTCGCCGAGTCCGATAGCGCCTCGCCGGCAACCGCGCGCCTGCCGAACCCCACGGTCGCGCCGTCGGAAACTCAGGCAGGCGAGCCCGGATGTGACGCGAACACGTCGACGGATGCCGCCCTGCCTGAGTTTCCGACACCACGGCACGACAATGAGGGCATGCCCACGTCGCGCGCGAGTCGCCTGCTGATCCCGGTCGCCGTGGTGCGGCTCGTCGTGATGGCGGTGGTCGGCGTGGCCGTGGCCCTGGTCGTCGGGCTGACGGCCGACTGGACCTACGCTCCGGTGGCCGGCTGGATCGCCGCGGCCCTGCTCTTCGTCGTCTGGGTCTGGACCGCCGTGCTGCGCTTCGACGCCGACGCGACCGAGACGCACGCGACCCGCGAAGACCCCGGCATCGTGCCGGGCGAGATCCTCGTGCTGCTCGCCGCCGTCGCCTCCGTCGTCGCGGTCGTGCTGCTCATCCTCGAGACTCGCACGGGCAGCGACAAGCTGCTCGCGGCGGGCCTCGGCTTCGCGAGCGTCGCGCTGTCGTGGACGCTCATCCACACGCTCTACACGCTGCGCTACGCCCGCATCTACTACTCCGCGCCGGTCGGCGGCATCGACTTCAACGACGACGAGAAGCCGCGCTACATCGACTTCGCCTACGTCTCGTTCGACCTCGGCATGACGTACCAGATCAGCGACACGTCACTCCGCACCTCGCAGCTGCGCGGTGTCGTGCTCGGTCACACACTGCTCTCCTACGCCTTCGGCACGCTCGTGCTCGCGTCGACGATCAACGTGATCGTCGGCCTCGCCTCCTGAGCGCAGCGCCCTGAGCCGCGGCGGCGTGCCCGGAAACGGCAACGGCCGCCCACCCCGAGGGGCGGACGGCCGTCGTGCGGATCGCGGGATCAGACCCCGAAGTACAGCTCGTACTCGAAGGGGTGCGGGCGCTGGGCGAAGGGCAGCAGCTCCTTCTCGCGCTTGTAGTCGAGCCACGCGCCGATGAGGTCCTCGGTGAACACGCCGCCCTCGAGCAGGTAGTCGTGGTCGGCCTCGAGCGCGTTGAGCGCCGCGTCGAGCGAGCCCGGAAGCTGCGGGATGCCCTTGGCCTCCTCCGGCGGGAGCTCGTAGAGGTCCTTGTCGACCGGCTCGTGTGGCTCGATCTTGTTCTTGATGCCGTCGAGGCCGGCCATCATCTGCGCCGCGAAAGCGAGGTAGGGGTTGCCCGAGGCGTCGGGGGCGCGGTACTCGATGCGCTTGGCCTTGGGGTTCGTGCCCGTGATCGGGATGCGGATCGACGCCGAGCGGTTTCCGGCCGAGTAGACCAGGTTGACCGGGGCCTCGAAGCCCGGGATCAGGCGGTGGTACGAGTTGACCGTCGGGTTCGTGAACGCGGCGAGCGAGGCAGCGTGCTTGAGGATGCCGCCGATGTACCAGCGCGCGATGTCGGAGAGCCCGCCGTAGCCCTGCTCGTCGTAGAACAGCGGCTTGCCCTCGCTCCAGAGCGACTGGTGCGTGTGCATGCCCGAGCCGTTGTCGCCCATGAGCGGCTTCGGCATGAAGGTCGCGACCTTGCCCCACTCGTCGGCGGTGTTCTTGACGACGTACTTGAACTTGAGGATGTCGTCGCCCGCGTGCACGAGGGTGTCGAACTTGTAGTTGATCTCGCCCTGGCCGGCGGTGCCCACCTCGTGGTGCGAGCGCTCGACCTCGAGGCCGACCTCCTGCAGCTTCAGCACGATGTCGTCGCGCAGGTCGGCGTGCTGGTCGACGGGGGAGACGGGGAAGTAGCCGCCCTTGTAGGGGGTCTTGTTGGCGAGGTTGCCGCCCTCTTCGACGCGGCCCGAGTTCCACGCGGCCTCCGAGGAGTCGACCTCGTAGAAGCTCTTGTTCTGCTTCACCTCGTAGCGCACGTCGTCGAAGATGTAGAACTCGGCCTCCGACGCGAAGAACGCGGTGTCGGCGATGCCGGTCGAGGCGAGGTACTTCTCCGCCTTCTTGGCGACCTGGCGCGGGTCGCGGCCGTAGATCTCGCCGTTACGCGGGTTGTAGATGTCGAAGATGATGACGAGCGTGCGCTCGGTGCGGAAGGGGTCGACGTAGGCCGTCGAGATGTCCGGGATCAGCTGCAGGTCCGACTCGTGGATCGACTGGAAGCCGCGGATCGACGAGCCGTCGAACAGCTGACCGACAGCGAAGAAGTCCTCGTCGACCGTCGACGCCGGGATGTTGAAGTGCTGCTGCACACCGGGCAGGTCGGTGAAGCGGATGTCGAGGAACTTGACGTCCGTGTCCTTGATGAAGGCGAGGACTTCAGACGAGTCGCTGAACAGGGGGGTGGACATAGGGTGCTGCTCCAAATAGCCGTGGATGCGGATCGCGCCGGGTCGAGACCCGGGGCGCTGTCCCCGAGGGTAGGGATCCACGGTTTCCCTGCAGTGACATGACTGTTTCGGGGATGTTACGAGCGGCGCTGTTGAGCGCCGGCACTCACCGAGGTCGCGGTGCGCGGACCTTCGTGGGGTCCATGCCCTTGGGGATGCCGATGCCGCCGGGCGTGCGCGCGAGCGACGCCAGGCGGTTGGAGACGGCGGAGATCTCGGCGGTGGTCAGGGCCCTCTTGAACCGGGTCAGCTTCGACGCGAGCCGGTGGAGGGGAACGGAGTCGGCGTCGGGGCCGACGTAGACGAAGTGCACCTCGACGTTGGGGACGATGCGCTGCACCTTCTTGCGCTCTTCTTCGAGCATGCGCTGGGTGCGGTTCTGGGGGCCCTCGCCGATGAGGACGATGCCGCCGCGTCCGACGACGCGGTAGACGGCATCCTGGGTGCGCGGGCTGATGTTGACGGGCATCTCGGTGCCGGTCCAGCCGCGGCGGAGGCCGCTCTTGATGACCGAGCCGACGGCGCCGGGCTGCCCGGCGATCTGCGAGTAGGCGGCCTTCTCGGCGCGACGGCCGAGCACGATCATCGCGAGCAGCACGCCCAGCAGCACGCCGGCGAGGATGTACAGCACGAGACCGAGGATCTGGTCGCGCGAGATCAGCAGCGCGATCACGATGCCCGCGGCGACCGGGACGATGAAGGCGATCAGCAGGTACCACACGACCAGCGGGTCGTACCGGCGGGTCATCTTGAACACGTTCCACATCTGACGGATGCGGCCGGGTTCCTTCGCGGGGGTGGTGGTGCGCGCCATGGTTACGAGGATAGAGCCTGTGCGGGGCCGGTCCCTGCCAGAGCGTCCCGAAGGAGCGCTCCGGCAGGGGACGGACCCGGTCAGGACACCGCCTGCGCGAATCCCTTCTGCGCGGCCTCGGCGAGGTGGTGCAGCTCGGCGGGGATCTCGCGACCACGGGCGAGCATCGACTGCGCCCACAGGCGTCCGGCGCGGTAGCTGGAGCGCACGAGCGGTCCGGCGAGCACACCGAGGAACCCGATCTCCTCCGCCTCGGCCTTGATCTCGAGGAACTCCTCCGGGCGAACCCAGCGGTTGACGGGGTGGTGCCGCGGGGAGGGACGCAGGTACTGCGTCACCGTGATGATGTCGGTGCCGGCGTCGTGCAGGTCCTGCAGGGCCTGCGAGATCTCCTGACGCTCCTCGCCCATGCCGAGGATGAGGTTCGACTTCGTGATGAGTCCCGCATCCCGCGCCGCCGTGATGACACCGAGCGAGCGCTCGTAGCGGAACGCCGGCCGGATGGTCTTGAACAGCCTCGGCACCGTCTCCACGTTGTGCGCGAAGACCTCGGGCCGGCTCGAGAACACCTCGGCGAGGTGGTCGGGGTTCCCCGAGAAGTCGGTCGCGAGGATCTCGACGCCGGTGCCCGGGTTGCGACGGTGGATGGCCCGCACCGTCTCCGCGTGCAGCCACGCGCCCTCGTCGGGCAGATCGTCACGGGCGACGCCGGTGACGGTCGCGTAGCGCAGTCCCATCCGCTCGACCGACTCGGCGACCCGGCGCGGCTCGTCGGTGTCGTAGTCGGCGGGCTTGCCGGTGTCGATCTGGCAGAAGTCGCAGCGACGCGTGCACTGGCTGCCGCCGATGAGGAACGTCGCCTCGCGGTCTTCCCAGCACTCGTAGATGTTCGGGCAGCCGGCCTCCTGGCACACAGTGTGCAGGTCTTCGCTCTTCACGAGGCCGATCAGCTCGGTGTACTCCGGGCCCATGTGGGCGCGGGTCTTGATCCACTCGGGCTTCTTCTCGATCGGAGTCTGCGCGTTGCGCACCTCGAGCCGCAGCAGCTTGCGGCCCTCGACGGGGGCGCTCATGCGCCTGCTCCAGCGAACTGCGGTGCGGCGTTGGGTGCCGCGTGCGGTGCGGCGTGCTGTGCGGCCGCGGCGGAGGTCGTGGATGCGGCGGTCGCCTCCACGAAGCCGGTCACGATCCCGAAGTGCTTCTGCACCAGGGGCGTGACCTCCTCCGGCGTGACGGTGCGGCCGAGTTCGCGGCTGACGCTCGTGACCCCGGCGTCGCTGAGGCCGCAGGCGACGATGTGCTCGTAGGCGTCGAATCCGTTGCTGCAGTTGAGCGCGAAGCCGTGCATCGTCACCCCCTCGGCCACGCGGATGCCGATCGCGGCGATCTTGTCGGTGCCGCGCATCCACACTCCGCTGCGACCGTCGACGCGGCCGGCGGTGACGCCGAGGTCGGCGAGCACGGCGATGAGTATCGCCTCGAGCCGGCGCACGTAAGCGACGACGTCGATCGGCTCGGGCAGCCGCAGGATCGGATAGCCGACGAGCTGCCCCGGACCGTGCCAGGTGATGCGGCCGCCCCGATCGACCTCGACGACGGGAGTGCCGTCGTCGGGAAGATCCTCGGGCTGCGTGCGTCTCCCGGCGGTGTAGACCGAGGGGTGCTCGAGCAGGATGACGGTTTCTGGCGCCCGGCGCTCCACGACAGCGGCGTGAAGCTCACGCTGCTGCTGGAGGGCCGTCGAATACGACACGGAGTTGGCGCTTAGCCCCGTGACGACATAGTCGACCACACGGGCAGTCTAGGCAGAGGTGCGGGGAGGATGCCGGGGTGCTGCCGCGGCATGTCGCAAGACCGGCGGGGCGACGTCGCCCGTGATCTGTCCTCCACAGCGGACACCGCCGCGATCTGTCCCGAGATCTTCCCCGTGCCGGCCCGAGCGTCGTCGAGCGCGGCGATGCTCGACGCATGACCTCCCCTCCGATCCGCCCCACGGCACCAGCGGCAGAGGCTCCCGTCCTCGCGCTCGACGAGCGGGTGATCGGCATCCGCGTGCTGCGGGTGCTGCACAGCACCGAGCGGCGGCGCATCCTGGTCGTGCACGACGAACGCGGGATGCCGCAGGTGGTCAAGCACTGGCTCCGTCACGATCCTGACGCCGACCGCGAGCTGCGCGCGCTCGACCGCGCGCGGGGAGCTCACGTCGTGCGGCTGCTCGACGTGGGCGATGAAGGCGACGGCATCGCCGCCCTGCTCGAACGCGCCGAACGGGGCGATCTCGCACGACTGCTGCGCGAGCGCACGAGCTTCTCGCCCGGAGAGCTGGTCACGATCGCGGCGCCGCTCGCGACGACCGTCGCCAGGATGCATCGCGCGGGCGTCGCCCACGGTCGGCTGTCGGCACAGCGGCTGCTCTTCGACGGCAGCGGCGCGCCGCAGCTGAGCGGCTTCGGCGGCGCCGAGCTGTTCGAGCCGGAGCTGCCGCCGGCGCATCTGGAGCGCGTCGACGGCGTGCGCCGAGACCGGGATGCCGTGTCGGCGCTGACGCGCGCCCTCGCCGAGCGTGTCACCGGCGGTGCGGGGCGGCGCGCGCTCGAGGCTGTCGAGCGCGCGGCCGACGACCGCGACGATCCACTCGGCCGGCTGAGTGAGGAGCTGTTCGCGTTCTCGCCGGGCTCTCCTGTGCGCTTCCCGGTCGGAGAGAGCATCGATGGCCTCGCCGACTCGGCGACCCCGGACATCTCCTCGACCACCGTCGCTCAGGCGCTCGCTCGAACGTCGACGATCGGGCGGCCGCGGCCGCGCTCGAGGCATGAGGCGATCCCAGCGTCGGTGTCGGCGGTGTCCTCACAGCGGCGGGCCCGTCGCCCCGAGCGCGCCGAGCGCGCGGCGGCATCGGGAGCCTCGGGGCGTCGCGGGGTCGAGCACGGGCGCGACATCGATCGGCGCGGTGAGGCCGCGGCGCCCCGTCGCGCCGGGCGCGGGTCGCCGCGTCATCCCGGCCGCTCGTGGCGGGACGCGATGCTGACGCTGCTCGACGGAGCTCCGTTCGCGGCCGCGCGGGCACGAGCCGTGCAGGCGGTGGCGAGCAAGAGCGCGGGCCGACGCAAGACTCTGGCCGCGGTGGGGAGCGCCGCCGCGGCCGCGTTGCTGGCATTCCTGCTCGTCCCGGGACCGTCGGCCGCGGAGACACGCGGATCCGCGTCGTCCACAGAACGGGCCGGCGTGCACCAGGGCGCCGGCAGCCGCGAGTCGCAGCAGAGCACGCACCCGCCCGACGACGCCGGCGCCGGTAGGAGCAGGGGCGACGCTGCGCCGCTCCCGACGAGCGACGCCGACTCGGAGCGGGTCGAGGATTCGGCGGATGCGGATGAACTCGACGCCGTCCGCGGCGACGATCCGCTCGCGGCGGCGCGCACGCTGCTGGCGACGCGACGCGACAGCCTCCGCGAGCTCGATCAGGCGGGACTGGCCCGGGTCGTCGACGCCGGGTCGACCGCGGCGGCGGACGACCGCGCGCTGCTCGAGCGCCTCGACGCGGGCACCGCGACCGCGGCGGACCGCGCACGTGTCGAACTGTCGGCGGCCGAGGTCGGCGAGCAGCTCGGCGATGCGGTCGTCATCAGACTGAGCCCGGACAGCGATCCGGCCTCCCTTCTGATCATCAGAGGGGAGGCCGGATGGCGGATCCGCGCCTATTCGAGCGCGGCAGGGTGACTCAGATGCCGAGGGATCCCGCGAAGTCGCCGCCCTCGAGGCGGGCCTTGACCGTCGTGAGGAAGCGCGCCGCGTCCGCGCCGTCGACGATGCGGTGGTCGTACGACAGGGCGAGGTACACGGTCGAGCGGATCGCGATCGCGTCGCTGCCGTCCTGGCTGATGACGACCGGCTTCTTGACCACGATGCCGGTGCCGAGGATGGCGACCTGCGGCAGGAACACCAGCGGGGTGTCGAACAGCGCGCCACGCGAACCCGTGTTGGTCACCGTGAAGGTGCCGCCCGACATCTCGTCCGGCAGCAGCTTGTTGTCGCGGGTGCGACCGGCGAGGTCGGCGATGTCCTGCGAGAGCTGGGCGAGGTTCTTCTCGCCGGCGTCGCGCACGACCGGAGTCAGCAGACCGCGCTCGGTGTCGACCGCGATCGAGATGTTCTCGTGGTCGGGATAGACGATGCTCTCGCCGTCGACCGTCGCGTTGATCACCGGGAACGCCTTGAGCGCCTCGGCGGCGGCGAGGGTGAAGAACGGGAGGAACGACAGCTTCGTTCCGGTCTTCTCCAGGAACTCGGCCTTCACCTTGTCGCGCAGCTGCGCCACCTTGGTGACGTCGACCTCCACGACGGTCGTGAGCTGCGCCGTGCTCTGCAGCGACACGACGGCGCGCTGGGCGACGACCTTGCGCAGGCGCGACATCGGCACCGTGGTGCCGCGCAGCGGCGACACCTCGACGACGGGCGCAGCAGCCGGAGCGGCGACGGCGGCAGGCGCCTCCGCGGCGGGAGCCGCGACCGCGTCGGCGGCGTCGAGCACGTCCTGCTTGCGGATGCGTCCGCCGACGCCGGTGCCGGCGAGGCCCTCGAGGTCGATGCCCTTCTCGTTCGCGAGCTTGCGGACGATCGGGGTGACGTAACCGGCGCGCGAGCCGTCCTGAGCGGCGACGGCCGCGCCCTGCGCCGCGGGAGCGGCGACGGGCTGGGGAGCCGCAGCCGGGGCGGCGGGCTGAGCGACAGGCTGCTCCGGCGCGGCCGGAGCGGCCGCGGCAGGCTGCTCGACCGGAGCCGGAGCGGCGGCCGGGGCCGCCTGCTGCTCGGCGGCCGGGGCGGTCGCCTCGGCGCCGGCAGGCTGCTCGGTCGAGGGCGCGGCCGGGACCGGCTGCTCGGCGACGGGCGCCGCCTGCTCGGCCGGAGCCGGGGCCTGCTCGGCGGGAGCGGGCTGCTCAGCCGGAGCCTCGACCGGGGCGGCGGGCTGCTCGGCGGCAGGCGCCTCGGCCGGGGCCTCGGCAGCCGGCTGCTCGGCCGGAGCGGCGTCGCCGCCACCCGAGCCGTCGCCGATGCGAACGAGGTCGGTGCCGACCTCCACGGTCTCGTCCTCGGCGACGAGGATCTCCTCGATGACGCCGGCGACGGGGGAGGGGATCTCGGTGTCGACCTTGTCTGTCGAGACCTCGAGCAGGGGCTCGTCGACCTCGACACGGTCACCCACCTGCTTCAGCCACCGGGTCACCGTCCCCTCGGTGACGCTCTCGCCGAGTGCCGGCAGGCTGACGGATTCGCTCATCGGTTGATGCTCCTTAGTGAACGTTCGAGTTCAAGTTTAGTTCGGTGTTCCGGCGGACGGTCAGATCGCGTGAAGCGGCTTGCCGGCGATCGCCAGGAACGCCTCACCCAGAGCCTCGTTCTGAGTCGGGTGAGCGTGGATGAAGGGGGCGACGTCCTCGGGGTACGCCTCCCAGTTGACGGCCAGCTGCGCCTCGCCGATGAGCTCGCCGACGCGGGCGCCGATCATGTGCACGCCGACCACGGGGCCGTCCTTCACGCGCACGACCTTGATCGAGCCGGAGGTCTCGAGGATGTGGCTCTTGCCGTTGCCGGCGAGGTTGTAGTCGTAGCTCTGCACCGACTCCTCGCCGTACTTCTCGACGGCCTTGGCGGTGCTGAGACCGATCGAGGCGACCTCGGGGTCGGAGTAGGTGACCTTGGGGATGTCGCTGTCCGAGACGACGATCGGGTTGAGGCCCGCGATCTCCTCGGCCACGAAGATGCCCTGCTGGAAGCCGCGGTGCGCGAGCTGCAGGCCGGGGACGATGTCGCCGACGGCGTAGACGCCGGGGATGTTGGTGCGCAGGCGCTCGTCGGTGATGACGAAGCCGCGGTCCATGGTCACGCCGACCTCCTCGAAGCCGTTGCTGGCGGTCGCCGGACCGCGGCCCACAGCGACGAGCAGCAGCTCGGCCTCGACGGTCGAGCCGTCCTCGAGCGTCACGACGACGCCGTTCTCGTTCTGCGTCACGCTCTGGAAGCGGGTGCCGATCTTGAAATCGATGCCGCGCTTGCGGAACGCGCGCTCGAACTGCTTGCTGACCGACTCGTCCTCGTTCGGCACGAGGTGGGGGAGCGCCTCGATGATCGTGACGTCGGCGCCCCAGCTCTTCCAGACGCTCGAGAACTCGACGCCGATGACGCCGCCGCCGAGCACGGCGACCTTCTTCGGCACGAAGTCGAGCTGGAGGGCCTGCTCGGAGGTGATGACCCGGCCGCCGATCTCGAGACCGGGCAGCGTGCGCGAGTAGGAGCCGGTGGCGAGGATGACGTTCTTGCCGGTGATGGTCTGGTCGCCGACCTGCACGGTGGTCGGGGAGGTGAGGCGGCCCTGGCCCTCGATCGTGGTGATCTTGCGCGCCTTGAGCAGGCCCTGCAGACCCTTCCACTTCGAGGCGATGATGCCCTCGCGGTACTCCTTGACAGCCGAGATGTCGATGCCCTGGAACTCGGCCTTCACGCCGAACCTGGCCGACTCGCGGGCGTTGTCGGCGATCTCCGCGCTGTGCAGCAGCGCCTTCGTCGGGATGCACCCGACGTGCAGGCAGGTGCCGCCGACCTTGCCCTTCTCGATGAGGGCCACGCTCTGGCCCAGCTCGGAGGCGCGCAGAGCCGCGGCGTATCCACCGCTTCCGGCTCCCAGCACGACAAGGTCGAAGTTCTGCTCGGACACTCAGTGTCTCCCTCGTGCGTCGATTCGGCCGCGCCCGAAGGGGGTGTTCTCGGCTGCGCGACCTGGTTCGCAGGGGCTTCCCTGCCGGTGTTCAACCTTAGTACGCCGCGGGCGTGCGGATGCCGGGCACGCCCGCGACGGCGGACCTCAGCCCGCGAAGTCCTCGGCGAGGCGCACGAGCGTGCGCACGCCGATGCCGGTCGACCCCTTGGTCGTCCAGCCGAAGCCGCGCCCGACGTGGTTCGCGGCACCGGCGATGTCGAGGTGCGCCCACGGGATCGTCGCGCCGTCCTCGCCATCGCGACGGCCGATGAAGCTGCGCAGGAAGACGCCCGCGAGCAGCATTCCTCCGGCGGTGTTGCCGATGCGCGCGTTCGCGATGTCGGCGACGTCGGTCTCGAGCGCGGCGCGCAGCTCGTTCGGCAGCGGCATCGGCCAGAAGGGCTCACCGGACGCGGCGCCGGCGGCGACGACCTTCTGACCCAGCTCCTCATCGCCCATGATCGGGACGACGCGCTCGCCCAGCGCGACCTTGGCGGCGCCGGTCAGGGTGGCGATGTCGACGATCGCGTCGGGCTGGTCCTCGCTCGCCGCGACGAGGCCGTCGGCGAGCACGAGGCGCCCCTCCGCGTCGGTGTTGAGCACCTCGACGGTGCGGCCACCGCGGATCGTCAGCACGTCGTTGGGGCGGATGGCCGTGCCCGAGGGCAGGTTCTCGGCCAGGCACAGCCGCGTGGTGATCCGCACCGGCAGCGCGAGGCGCGCGGCGGCGATCGTCGCCGCGAGCACCGATGCTGCTCCGGTCATGTCGTACTTCATGCCGACCATCGAGCCGGCGGGCTTGAGCGAGAGACCGCCCGAGTCGAAGGTGATGCCCTTGCCGACGAGCGCGAGGTGACGTTCGGCTCCGGCCGGTGCATAGCGCAGCACGACCAGTCGCGGACCGCGGCTCGACCCCTGGCCGACGCCGAGGATGCCGCCGTAGCCGCCCTCGGCCAGCGCCGCCTCGTCGAGGACCTCGATCTCGATCGGCAGGTCGCCGATCAGCTCGCGGGCGCGGTCGGCGAAGCTCGCCGGGAACAGCTCGTTCGGGGGAGTCGTCACCAGGTCGCGCACCGTGTGCACCGCCTCGGCGAGTGCTTCGGCCCGCGCCACCGCGTCTGCCGACTCGGCGCCGTGCACCGTGATCTCCTGCACGGCCTGCCGCACGGGCGACTGGCGCTGCGCCGCGAAGACGTAGGCGCCGGTGGCGGCGCCCTCGAGGATGGCGGCAGTCGCCTCGGGCGAATCCGCGGGGAGCGCGAGGGCGATGCTCTCGACCCCGGCCAGCTGCCGGGCGGCGGATCCGGCGGCATAGCGCAGCGCATCCGCGTCGACGACCGGTCCGATGCCGGCGAGCGCCACGGCGGAGGGGAGCCCGGCCGGAGCGGGGATGCGCACGAGCTCGTCGGCCGAGCCGCTCACGCCGATCGACTTGAGGGTCGCGGTCGCGAGCTCGACGCCCTCCGGGAGACCGACCGCCTCGGGTCCGTCGGCGCCGGCCCGGACGCCGATCACGATCACCTCCGCGCTGCTGTCGACGAGGGATCCGGAGCTGACGGAGAGGCGCGGGAGGGTCATGTCGTCAGCCTAACGAGCGCGTCGCGGCGCTGTTCGCTGTGGGCGTTCGTCGCGGGCCGTCGCGTCCGGCGGGGCTCCCGACGGCCTCCGTAGAATCGAGGGATGCAGGATCCCCGCGCTCTCTACGACGTCCGCCTCGATGACGCCGATGTCCCGCGCGGCCTCCCGCTGGTCGCCGTGCTGACCGGCTTCGCCGACTCCGGCAGCGCCGTCAGCCAGCTGACCGGCTTCTTCCGCGAGACGCTCGAGTCGAAGGATGTCGTCGTCTTCGACAACGACATCCTGCTCGACTACCGCGCACGTCGCCCGGTCGCCTTCTTCGACCAGGACCACATCTCCGAGATCACGCCCGCGACCCTCACGCTGGCCCTCGTCGAGGACGAGCTGGGGCGCCCCTTCCTCCTGCTCAGCGGATACGAGCCCGACTTCCGCTGGGAGAGCTTCGTCACCGCGATCCAGCAGCTCGTCGAGCGCTACGCCGTCGCGAACGCGACCTGGGTGCACGCGATCCCCATGCCGGTGCCGCACACGCGCCCGATCGGCGTGACGGTGAGCGGCAATCGCGCCGACCTCATCGAGTCGATGTCGGTCTGGCGTCCGCGCACGCAGGTGCCCTCGAACGTGCTGCACGTGCTCGAGCACCACCTGCACAACACGGAGCTGCCGACGGCCGGGTTCGTGCTGCTCATCCCGCATTACCTCGCCGACACCGAGTATCCGGCCGCCGCGATCGCCGGGCTCGAGAGCATCAGCGCCGCGACGGGACTGATCTTCCCGACGGATCGTCTGCGCGAGGAGAACCGCGACTTCCTCACCAAGGTCGAGGAGCAGGTCGCCGGCAACGAGGAGCTGCAGCAGCTCGTCGCGACGCTCGAGACGCGCCATGACAGCTACATGGAGGACAACCCGCTGCCGTCCCCGCTGGTGACGGAGGACGGCACCGTGCCCTCGGCCGACTCCATCGCCGCCGAACTCGAGCGCTTCCTCGCCTCCCGTCGCACCGACGACGACTGACCCCGACGCGCTGCCGACGGCGCCCCGGATGCGGCGTCGCGACCGACCCGACCGGTAGCGTTCGAGGGTGAACTCGCTGCGCTCCTGGATCGTCTTCGGGGGCGCGGTCTTCGCCTACCTCGTCTCGGTCACGCAGCGCACGTCGTTCGGCGTCGCGGGAGTGCCGGCCACCGACCGCTTCGACGTCTCCGCCTCGGCGATCTCGACCGTCGCCGTCGTGCAGGTGGTCGTCTACGCGGCCATGCAGATCCCCGTCGGAGCACTGGTCGACCGTCTGGGCTCGAAGGGACTGCTGCTGATCGGCGCCGCGCTCATGGGCGGCGGGCAGCTGCTGCTGGCCTTCTCTCCGGGCTTCGCTCCGCTCGTCGTCGCACGGATGCTCGTCGGCGCCGGCGACGCGCTCACCTTCATCTCGGTGATCCGCCTGCTGCCGTTCTGGTTCAGCGGTCGCGTCGTCTCCCAGCTCTCGCAATGGGTGGGCACGATCGGCCAGCTCGGGCAGATCCTCTCGGCCTTCCCTTTCGCACTGCTTCTTCAGCAGGCCGGGTGGACCCCGGCCTTCTCGGTGCTCGGCGCGCTCTCGCTCGTGGCGCTGCTGATCGTGCTGGTCGCCGTGAAGCGCGGCGAGCCGCAACCGCTCACCGGGCCGCTGCCGACCGGTGGCTTCGGCGCCCGGCTCGTCACGGCGGCCCGCCGACCGGGCACCCAGCTCGGATTCTGGGTGCACCTCATCGGCGGCACCCCGACCAACGTCATCGCGATCCTGTGGGGCTATCCGCTGCTGACCGCGGGCCTCGGCTACTCGACCGGCCTCGCCGCGGGGATCATGTCGCTGCTCGTGGTCGGCGGCATCGTCTTCGGCCCGCTGATCGGCTACCTCATCGCGCGATTCCCGCTGCGCCGCAGCTCGCTCATCCTCGCGGTCGTCTCCGTGATCGCGGTGGTCTGGGCGCTCATGCTCCTGTGGCCGGGCGTGCCGCCCGTGGCGCTCGTGGTCGTCTTCTTCCTCGTCGTCGCGATCGGCGGGCCGGGGTCGCTGATCGGCTTCGATGTCGCCCGCAGCTTCAACCCCAGCCATGCCTTCGGCTCCGCCTCGGGCATCGTCAACGTCGGCGGCTTCACGGGCGGCTTCGTCAGCATGCTGCTCGTCGGGGTCGTGCTCGACGCGCTGCACGGGGCCGGTGTCACGAGCACGCTGTACGCCTATGACGGCTTCCGGATCGCGCTGATCATCCCGGGCGTCATCGTGGCCGGAGGGATCGTCGGCCTGATCGTCGCCCGCCGCCGCACGAGGGCCCTCATGTACGCGGAGTCGGGAATAGAGGTGGCGCCCCTGTGGGTTGCACTGTTCCGACGCTGGCGACCGGGGCGCCCCGCCGAGTGACCCGGTTCTCGAATCCCCATCGGAGAGCATCCGTCGGGGAATCCGACGACGGCGTCACGCATCGTCGCAGGACTGTGCGATAATCGGTAGCTAGAGACCCTGTCTACCCCCTTCACGCGCGGCTTTCGTCGCTCGGGGGCTTGACAAGGGTCTTAGTACTGCCCAGAACGCCCGGGAAGGGGAGCGCATGGCCACCCGAAGCAAGGCAGCGACCGCCGAGGTCACGGAGACCGTCGTCGAGTCGAGCGAGACCGAGACCGTCGTGTCGTCGGCGGCTGCGGCCGCCAGCACCACGAAGGCGGCTCCGAAGAAGAAGGCCGCGGCGAAGCCTGCCGCCAAGAAGCCCGCCGCCAAGCGCGGCAGCAAGGCCGCCGACGAGGACGTCGACGACCAGGAGGACGGCGAGCCCGCCGACGGCGACGAGTCGGCCGATTCCGCCGACAGCGAGAGCTCGGACGACAGCGAGGGCGACTCGGACGGCGACGACAAGGCCGACACCAAGTCGACCTCCGTCGACGAGCCGCTGCCGACGGGCGCCCTGCGCCTCTCGGACGCCGATGAGGACGAGGCCCCGATCTACTCGGCCGCGATCACCGGCGCCACCGCCGACCCGGTCAAGGACTACCTGAAGCAGATCGGAAAGGTCGCTCTGCTCAACGCGGCCGAAGAGGTCGAGCTGGCGATGCGCATCGAGGCGGGTCTCTTCGCCGAGGAGAAGCTGTCGCACATGGATGCCAGCGAGCACCGCTCCCAGCTAGGCCGCGAGCTCACCTGGGTGGCCCGCGACGGCCAGCGCGCGAAGAGCCACCTGCTCGGCGCGAACCTGCGCCTCGTGGTCTCGCTCGCGAAGCGCTACACCGGCCGCGGCATGCAGTTCCTGGACCTGATCCAGGAGGGCAACCTCGGTCTGATCCGCGCGGTCGAGAAGTTCGACTACACCAAGGGCTTCAAGTTCTCGACCTACGCCACCTGGTGGATCCGTCAGGCGATCACCCGCGCCATGGCCGACCAGGCGCGCACGATCCGCATCCCGGTGCACATGGTCGAGGTCATCAACAAGCTGGCCCGCGTTCAGCGTCAGATGCTGCAGGACCTGGGCCGCGAGCCCACGCCCGAGGAGCTGAGCCGCGAGCTCGACATGACCCCGGAGAAGGTCATCGAGGTGCAGAAGTACGGCCGCGAGCCGATCTCGCTGCACACCCCGCTCGGCGAGGACGGCGACAGCGAGTTCGGTGACCTGATCGAGGACACCGAGGCGGTCGTGCCGGCCGACGCGGTGGGCTTCACGATGCTGCAGAAGCAGCTCGAGTCGCTGCTGGACTCGCTGAGCGAGCGCGAGGCGGGCGTGATCCGCATGCGCTTCGGCCTCGGCGACGGCATGCCGAAGACGCTCGACCAGATCGGTGACACCTTCGGCGTCACCCGTGAGCGCATCCGCCAGATCGAGTCGAAGACGATGGCGAAGCTGCGCCACCCGTCGCGCTCGCAGTCGCTGCGCGACTACCTCGAGTAAGGGGCACGCGAGCGTGCGGACGCTGCTCACCATCTGGGCGGCGAAGCTCGCGGCGCTGGCTCTCCGGCTGACGGGACGTGCGGGAACGCACGTCCCGGGCCGGATCGCGCGGCGGCTCCACCCGGGCATCATCGGCGCGGTGCGTCATCCCGCGCGGGTCGTGGCGGTGACCGGCACGAACGGCAAGACGACGGTGTCGAACCTGCTCGCCGAAGCACTGGAGGCTGAGGGCCTGCGTGTCGCGAGCAACCGGATCGGGTCGAACCTCGCCGCCGGCGTCGCGATGACCCTGATCGACGCGGTGAGCTGGACGGGCCGCTCGCGCGCCGATGTCGCGATCATCGAGATGGATGAGCGCTCGGCTCGGCTGATCCTGCCGGGCCTGAAGCCCGACGTCCTCGCCTGCACGAACCTGACGCGCGATTCCATCAAGCGCAACGCGCATCCGGCCTACATCGCCTGGCTGGTCTCGTCGGCGGTCGCGCCGTCGACGCACCTGGTGCTCAACGCCGACGATCTCATCGCGGCCTCGATCGGCGGCGACGAGAACCGTCGCACCTTCTTCGCGGTCGACCGCCAGCCGGGCGACGGCACGACGCCCTCGGGCGCGGCCGTGGATGTCGCGATCTGCCCGGTCTGCGATCACCCGCTGAGCTGGGAGTACTGGCGCTTCAACCACATCGGCAAGGCGTTCTGCCCCAACTGCGGCTTCCGCGCCCCTGAGGCCGCCTATCGCGCCCGGGACGTGGACGCGGCGGCCCGTCAGCTCACGCTCGACCTCGACGGCGAGGGGCGCCGCGCGCACCTCATCAACGACAACATCGTCAACGTCTACAACGAGATCGCCGTCGCCGCGACGCTCGACCAGCTGGCCGTGCCGCGCGACCGCATCGTCGCCGCCTTCGAGCGGATCGCCCCGCCGACGACGCGCTTCGCCTCCGAACAGGTCGGCGGCACCACGATCGTGCGCCAGCTGACTAAGGGCCTGGTGGGCGTGGCGTGCTCGCGCGCCTTCCAGTACGTCGCCGCGTTCCCCGGACGCAAGTCGGTCGTGCTCAACATCGACGAGGTCAGCGAGCGCACCACCGACGTCGAGAACACCGCCTGGACCTACGACGCCGACTACGACTACCTCGCGTCCGACGAGATCGAGCAGGTCGTCGTCGGGGGAGTGCGGCGTTACGACCAGGCGCTGCGGCTGGCGATCGCGGGGGTCGACCCTGCGCGCATCGTGACCGTCGCCGACGAGATCTCGGGCGCCGACCTCGTGGATGTCGAGGGGATGGCGGCCGTCGCCAACCTGCACAGCGTGCACAACGCCGTCATCACCGGCACCCCCGTGCAGAGCCGTCTTCGCAGTCGACTCGGCGGGAGCGCCTCGTGAGCCTGACGATCGAGATGCTGTTCCCCGAGATCGCGAATCTGCACGGTGACAACGCGAACATCGACTACCTCGCGCAATGCCGGCCCGACGCCCGCGTCGTGCGCACGGGGCTGACCGACCGCCCGGCGTTCGTCGACGGCCCGGTCGACCTGCTCTATCTGGGCCCGCTGACCGAGCGCGGGCAGCTGCTCGCGATCCAGCACCTGCGTCCGCACGTCGAGCGCCTCGTCGAGTTGATCGACGCCGGCACCCCCGTGCTCTTCACCCACAACGCGCTCGAGGTGCTCGGCACGCGCATCCGCAACGACGAGATGGGCTATGACGAGGCGGGTCTCGGCGTGCTCGAACTGGAGTCGACGCTCTCGATGCTCGGCCGCTACAGCGGCAAGGTGATGGGCGTCGTGCCGGAGGCGGGCTCCGAGCATCCGCTCGTCGGCTACAAGTCGCAGTTCTCGATGGTGACCGCGGCCGACTCGCTGCCGGGGTTCCTCACCGCCGAGCGCGGCATCGGCCGCAACACGCACACGGCCGTCGAGGGCGTGCGTCGCGGCGGGCTGCTCGGCACCTCGCTGATCGGCCCCGTGCTCGTCAACAACCCGCACTTCACCCGGGCGCTGCTCGGGAAGCTCGACCCGCACACCGAGCCGACGCTCGCCCACGAGTCGCTGGCTCTCGCCGCCTACGACCAGCGACTCGCCGACTTCCGCGACGAGCGCCGCTGGCATCCCTTCGAGACGGTGCGCCCGTAGTTCCGTCTCAGAAGTGCATGACCTCGCGGTAGCGGGGAAGCAGCCCGGTGCGCACGCCCGAGAGCGAGGGCTTGAGCTGGTAGACGCCCGAGTTGGGGTTTCCCTCGATCAGCATCGGCGCGGTCGTGCCGATCGCGACGTCCCAGCCGATGTAGGGCATCTCGGGGATGCGCACGGCGACGTCGTCCAGCAGTTCCAGCGTCTCGGCGAAGAGCGGCACGCGGAAGCCGACGATCGAGGTGCCGCTGATCGGGTGCGCCGCGAAGGTGCCGCCGGCGGCGTCGAAGGCCGGATGGTGCGCGACGCCGTGCTCGTCGAGCATCGTGTACATGCCGCCGCCCGAGAAGTTGTCGATGTCGCCGCCGTTGCCGACCTTCAGCACGGAGGCGAGCACACTGACCTTCCCGTGCTCGGCGAAGGTGATGACCCGCAGCGAGTTGACGCTGTCGGGGTAGAGCGCCGCCATGTCGGAGTGCTGGGTGATGAACTCCTCGAGCAGGAACTGCCGTCCGGCGAGCAGCTTCTCGCGGAAGGCCGTCCAGTCCTCGATCTCGGCCGCGCGGTAGGACTTGATGCCGAGCCCGGAGAGGCTGTCGGGCACCTTCGCCATGATGCGGCCGTGCCGCGCAGCGAAGTCGGCGATCTGCTCGGGGCTGGCGACGCGCACATCCAGCCAGTCGCGCCCGATGAACGGCGCGAACGCGGTGTTGAACTCGATCTTGTCGCGGAAGGTGTGCCGGAACTCTTTCGCGTTGTAGCGCTCGACGAGGTGATTCGACTTCGGGTGCGTCATGTAGGTCGCGCGCTCGGCCCGCGTCAGCAGGTGGAAGTCCCAGTCGGCGTAGTCCTGGAAGGCGGTCTCGTAGCGCACCGAGCACCAGAGCATGTCGATGAGGATGCCCAGCCGCGACCGGGAGCTGCCGGCGGCGATGCGACCGGCGAAGCCGAGCAGATTCGCGGGGCTGAGTCGACGGGCGCGGTTGAGGAGGTAGCGGAGGCGCAGCAGCACCCGGCGAGCCTATCGGCGTCGCGCTGACCGCCCGGGCGATCGACGAAGCCCGACCTCGCCTCCCGGCATCCGATGAGGGTCGGAGACGACGAACGGCGCGCCCCGCGGGATGCGGTGCGCGCCGTCGGTCGGGCTGTTCTCAGCCCCGAGTCTGTGTCAGCGGGTCTCCTGGAGACGCGCCGTCTCGTCGTGCCACTCGATGGCCTGACCGGACAGCTTCTCCTTGAACTTCGCGCCGTGGTGGGCGCAGAAGAGCAGCTCACCCGAGGCGAGCGTCACACGGATGTACGCCTGGGCTCCGCAGGAGTCGCAGCGGTCGAGGGCGGTGAGGGTGGCGTCGATGGCGCTGTCAGTCATCTGCGTCATGGGGTGCTCCTTCTCGCGTCGGGTCGGCGACCTGGTGTTGCGAATGCCTACATTCGACCACAGGAGTGCTTCGGAACACCGGCACGAACGGTTCGTTTCGCTCACGGCGGAGCAGTCTGTGCGGGCGCGTCGCCGCATCCGATCCCTGCGCCGTGTGGCGACGGCGGGAGAGCCCGCGCCGCGCCTATCCTGGTCTGCGGTCCGCCGCACCCCCACGCGACGGCCCCAGGAAGGACTCCCGTGGCCGACGACTACTCCGCCCGTCATCTCTCGGTTCTCGAGGGCCTCGAGGCGGTGCGCAAGCGCCCGGGCATGTACATCGGCTCGACCGACTCGCGCGGTCTGATGCACTGCCTGTGGGAGATCATCGACAACTCGGTCGACGAGGCGCTCGCCGGTCACGGCTCGAGCATCGAGGTGCTGCTGCACGGCGACGCGAGCGTCGAGGTGCGCGACAAGGCGCGCGGCATCCCGGTGGATGTCGAGCCCAAGACCGGTCTCACCGGCGTCGAAGTGGTCTTCACGAAACTGCACGCCGGCGGCAAGTTCGGCGGCGGCTCCTACGGGGCCTCGGGCGGCCTGCACGGCGTCGGCGCTTCGGTCGTCAACGCGCTCTCGGAGCGCCTCGATGTCGAGGTCGACCGCGGCGGCAAGACCTACGCCATGTCCTTCCGCCGTGGCGAGCCCGGCACCTTCGCCGACAGCGGCGAGAAGACTCCGGATGCGCCGTTCACCCCCTTCGTCTCGGGCAGCGAGCTGCGCGTCATCGGCAAGACGGCCAAGGGGGTGACCGGCACCCGCATCCGCTACTGGGCCGACCGCCAGATCTTCGGCCGCGACGCGGAGTTCCAGCTGCTCGACCTGATCGGCCGCGCGCGCCAGACCGCCTTCCTCGTGCCGGGTCTCGGGATCGAGCTCGTCGACGAGCGCGGCCAGGAGACGGTGCGGGAGAAGTTCCAGTTCGACGGCGGCATCACCGAGTTCGTCGACTTCCTCGCGCCGGATGCGGGCGTCACCGACGTCTGGCGCATCACCGGAACCGGCAGCTACAAGGAGACCGTGCCGGTGCTGCAGCCGAACGGGCACATGGAGCCGACCGAGCTCGACCGCGAGTGCGAGGTCGAGCTGGCGCTGCGCTGGGGCACCGGCTACGAGACCGTGTTCCGCAGCTTCGTCAACATCATCGCCACGCCGAAGGGCGGCTCGCACCAGACCGGCTTCGAGCAGGGCCTGATGAAGTTCTTCCGCGCCGAGACCGAGCGCAACGCCCGCAAGCTGAAGATGGGCAGCGACAAGCTCGAGAAGGACGACATCCTCGCCGGTCTCACCGCCGTGCTGACGGTGCGCCTGCCCGAGCCGCAGTTCGAGGGTCAGACGAAGGAGGTGCTGGGCACGCCGGCCGTGCGCGCGATCGTCGCGAACGTCGTGAACTCGGCACTCGCCGAGCGCTTCGCCTCGACCAGGCGCGAAGACAAGGCGCAGGCCGCCAGCGTGCTCGACAAGGTCGTCGCCGAGATGAAGAGCCGCATCGCGGCCCGCGCGCACAAGGAGACGCAGCGCCGCAAGAACGCGCTCGAGTCGTCGTCGCTGCCGGCCAAGCTCGTCGACTGCCGTTCGAACGACGTCGCCGAGAGCGAGTTGTTCATCGTCGAGGGCGATTCGGCGCTCGGCACGGCGAAGCTCGCCCGCGACAGCGAGTTCCAGGCGCTGCTGCCCATCCGCGGCAAGATCCTCAACACCCAGAAGGCCTCCGTCTCCGACATGCTCTCGAACGCCGAGTGCGCGTCGATCATCCAGGTCGTCGGCGCCGGATCCGGCCGCACCTTCGACCTCGAGCAGGCGCGCTACGGCAAGGTCATCATCATGAGCGACGCGGATGTCGACGGCGCGCACATCCGCACCCTGCTGCTGACGCTGTTCTTCCGCTACATGCGGCCGATGATCGAAGACGGCCGCGTCTACGCGGCGGTGCCGCCGCTGCATCGCGTCGTAGCGATCAACAACGGGTCGAAGCCGAACGACGTGATCTACACGTACTCCGAGCAGGAGCTGCACTCGGTGCTCGCCGGTCTGAAGAAGTCGGGGCGCCGGTACCAGGAGCCGATCCAGCGCTACAAGGGACTCGGCGAGATGGACGCCGATCAGCTGGCCGAGACGACGATGAGCCGCTCGCACCGCACCCTGCGCCGCGTGCAGGTCACCGACGCTGAGGCGGCCGCGAACGTGTTCGAGCTGCTCATGGGCAACGACGTCGCGCCGCGCAAGGACTTCATCATCGCCGGGCAGGGCCTCAACCGGGCCCGCATCGACGCCTGATCGGGGCAGTCGGGGAGTGAGCACGGATCGTGTTCCCAGCGCACCGCGCACCTCGCGTCCTAGCATCCGGAGCGTGACCGGAACGGCAGGCGACGTGCAGCTCGAAGGCACCCTGACGGTGTCGACGACCGCCGGCGTGGTCGAGGGGGTCGTGCGCCGCGGTCTGCGGATGTGGCGTGGAATCCCCTACGCCGCCGCGCCGATCGGACCGCGGCGACTGCGGGCGCCCGAGCCGCCCGCGCCCTGGTCAGGGGTCCGCCCGGCGGTGGAGTTCGGCCCCATCGCCCCACAGGATCCGCGCGGGCCGGTCGCGATCCCGACGCTGCCGAGCGATCAGGACGAGGACTGCCTGACGCTCAACGTGATCGCACCCCGGCCGACGACCGCGAAGCTGCGTCCCGTCATGGTGTTCGTGCACGGCGGCGCCTTCTCGGTCGGCTCCTCGCGCGAGATGCCCGAGCAGGGCGAGGGCCTCGTGCACGACGGGGGCGTCGTCTTCGTGAACCTCAACTACCGACTCGCCGGGCTCGGCTGGCTCGACTTCTCCCGCTACGGCACACCTGATCGTCCGATCGACTCGAACCTGGGCCTGCGCGACGTCGTCGCCGCTCTGGAGTGGATCCGCGACAACATCGCGGCCTTCGGCGGCGACCCCGACAACGTGACGCTGTTCGGCGAGTCCGCCGGTGCCGGCGTCGTCACGACGCTGATGACGGCGCCCGCCGCGCGCGGCCTCTTCGCCAAGGCGATCGCCGAGAGCTCGCCGGTCGAGGCCGTGTACTCGCGCGAGCTGCAGTCCGAGTGGGCCGCCGACTTCCTGCGCATCCTGCGCGCGGTGATCGAGGAGAAGCACCCCGGCGTGACCGAGGGCCGCTCCGAGGTCGAGGTCATCGACCACGCCGCCGCCACCGCCTGGGTCCTCGCCTCGCAGCGCTTCGCCGAGGGGGCGATCGACCGCACCCCGGGCACCGTCGCCTGGGTCGGCGTGCTCGACGGCGAGTTCCTGCCGCAGCGGCCGACCACGGCCTTCGCCGAGGGCAGCGCGATGCCGATCCCGCTCATCATCGGCACGAACGACCGCGAGGGGTCGCTGTTCCGCGGCCGGCTCGACATCCTCGCGACGACGCCCGACCGCATCCGCGCGATCCTCTCCGGAACGGATGCCGACGCGGTCACCGCGCTCACCGCGACCTACCCCGGTCTGCCGAAGCAGCGCCACGCGATGGATCTGGCCGGTGACCACGCCTTCTGGTACCCGTCGGTCGCGGCGGCGTCCGGTCACTCGCGCTACGCCCCGACCTACATGTACCGTTTCGACCTCGCCCCGCGGCTCGCCCGGCTGCTGGGGCTGGATGCGACGCACGGCATCGAGCTCTTCGCCGTCTTCGACAAAGCGCGCAGCGCTCTCGGCCGGGTCATGGGCTCGCTCGGCGGCTACCGCGACTTCGAGCGGGCAGGACGCCGGGTGCGCACCAACTGGCTGCACTTCGCCTACTCGGGCGAGGTCGATCCGGGATGGCCGCGCTACGACGAGCAGGGCCGGCTGACCCTGATCATCGACGTGGATGATCGCATCGAGTCCGACCCGCGCGGCGACCGCCGTCGCGCCTGGGAGCGCTTCATCCCGCACGTCTGACGAGAACGGCCCGTCGGATGACCGGCGGGCCGTTCTCGTCAGCGTTGTGGCGGCATCAGATCCCGGTGCCGACCGAGCCGACCACGGCATCCTGCGGCGTACCCGAGGCGTCACGGCGCGCGCCGCCCTCGGGGAGCGCCCGCTGCTGTCCGTCGGAGCCGACCGCGAGTGCCGGACCCCGCCCGACCCAGGCGAGCGAGAGCTGCGTCTCGCCCTTGAGGAAGGCGTGCGCGCGCACACCGCCGGTGGCGCGTCCCTTGCCGGGGAACTCGGCGAAATCGGAGACCTTGGCCCGACCCGGATCGGCGCCGACGAGCGTCTCTCCGGAGGAGATCGTCACGACCACGGCGCCCTCGGGGTCGACGACGCCGAAGTAGATCGCGGTCGCGCCGCTGCCGAGCTTGATGCCGGCCATGCCACCGGCCGCAGCGCCCTGGGGCCGCACGCCGTTCGCCGGGAAATGCAGCAGCTGCGCGTCCGAGGTGACGAAGACGAGCTCGCGATCGTCATCGGCGGGGGCGGCGCCCACGACCTCGTCCGAGCCCTTGAGCGCGACGACCTCGAAGTCGGGGCGGTTCGGCCACGCGTTCGGGATGACGCGCTTCACCACGCCGTCGCGGGTTCCGAGTGCGAGCGGCGTCGCGGAGTCGAGCTGCACGATGGCCAGCACGCGCTCCTTCTTGTCCGCCAGCCCCAGGTACTCGCCGATCTTCGCTCCCGCCGCCAGCTGCACCGAGTTCGGCGGCACCGCGGGCAGGTCGATCGGCGTGAAGCGCACGAGCCGTCCGCGCGAGGTGATCGCTCCGAGCTCGCCGCGCGTGGTGGTGCGCACGGTCGAGAGGATCGCGTCGTGGCGGCTGCGACGCGCCGGCGGCGTGATCTCGTCGACGCCCTCCGGCAGGTCGATGCGCACGGCGCGCCCGGTCGTCGAGAGCGCGACGACGGTGGGCGCATCCGCGATCTCCAGGCTCGCCGCGGCGGCGGCCTTGCGCGCACCCGCGGTCGCCACGGAGGGACGCGCGTTCGTCAGCAGGGTGCGGCGGGGCGTGCCGAACCGCTCGGCGACCTCGTCGAGCTCGTTCGACACGAGCGCGCGCAGCTTGACCGAGCTGGCGAGCAGCTCCTCGAGGTCGGCGATCTCGGCGCGCAGCTGGTCGCGCTCCTTCTCGAGCTCGATGCGGCTGAACTTCGTCAGGCGACGCAGCTGCAGCTCGAGGATGTAGTCGGCCTGCAGCTGGCTGAGGTCGAAGACGTCCATCAGGCGGCTGCGCGCCTGCGCGGTGTCGTCCGAGGAGCGGATGACCTGGATGACCTCGTCGATGTCGAGGATCGCGATGAGCAGTCCGTCGACGAGGTGCAGGCGCTCCCGCTTTCGAGCGAGGCGGTACCGGCAGCGGCGGGTGACGACCTCGATGCGGTGGTCGAGGTACACCCGCAGCAGCTGCACGAGCCCGAGCGTCTGCGGGCTGCCCTCGACGAGAGCGACGTTGTTGATCGAGAAGCCGTCTTCGAGCGGGGTGAGTCGGTAGAGCTGCTCGAGCACCGCATCCGGACTGAAGCCGGTCTTGATTCCGATCACCAGGCGCAGGCCGTGCTTGCGGTCGGTGAGATCGACGACGTCGGCGATGCCGTTGATCTTCTTCGCCGAGACGCCGTCCTTGATCTTCTCGATCACCCGCTCCGGGCCGACGAGGTACGGCAGTTCGGTGACGACGAGGCCGGTGCGGCGGGGGCCGAGCTGCTCGACACTGACCTTCGCGCGGGTCTTGAACGAGCCGCGACCGGTGGCGTAGGCGTCGCGGATGCCGTCGAGTCCGACGATCGTGCCGCCGGTCGGCAGGTCGGGCCCGGGCACGAAGGCCATGAGCTCCTCGAGGGTCGCCTCCGGGTTGTCGAGGAGGTGGCGCGCGGCCGCGACGACCTCGATGAGGTTGTGCGGCGCCATGTTCGTCGCCATGCCGACCGCGATGCCGCTCGTGCCGTTGACGAGCAGGTTCGGGTACGCGGCGGGCAGCACGCTCGGCTGCTCGAGCTGGTTGTCGTAGTTGGGCACGAAGTCGACGACGTCTTCGTCGAGCCCGTCGATCATCGTCATCGCCGCGGCCTGCAGCCGCGCCTCGGTGTAGCGCGACGCGGCGGGGCCGTCATCCAGCGAGCCGAAGTTGCCGTGGCCGTCGACGAGCGGCACCCGCAGCGCGAAGTCCTGGGAGAGGCGCACGAGGGCGTCGTAGATCGCGCTGTCGCCGTGCGGGTGCAGGCGCCCCATCACGTCGCCGACGACGCGGGCGCTCTTGACGTGCCCGCGGTCAGGTCGCAGGCCCATCTCGCCCATCTGGAACAGGATGCGGCGCTGCACCGGCTTGAGTCCGTCGCGCGCGTCGGGGAGCGCCCGCGAGTAGATGACGGAGTAGGCGTATTCGAGGAACGAGCCCTGCATCTCGAGCGCGAGGTCGATGTCCTCGATGCGCTCTCCGGGGCCGGTGGTGTCGCCCGCGTTGGCAGGGCTCTTCGCTGGGGGAGTCATAGGATCGCCTGCATGCTACCGGCGCGTCAGGACACCCGGTTCCGACTTGCCGAGGTGCTGCCGGATTCGCTGCGCACCGTTCTCGGCGAGCCCTCGTCGCTCGGCCTGCCGCCGGCGCGACGCGTGATCGTCGCCCTCGTCGACGGCCTCGGCGCCGCCGCACTGCGCGAGCGCCTCGGGCACGCCCGCCGGCTCGCCCCCGGCTTCGTCAAGGGGGCGACGGCCGCGGTCGGGTTCCCGTCGACGACCGCCGCGATGATCACGACGCTCACCACCGGGGTCGAGCCCGGCATCCACGGCCTCGTCGGCTACTCGGCACTCGACGTCGCGAACGACCGCGTGCTCAACCTGCTGAACGGCTGGGATGCGCTGAGCGACCCGCTCGACTGGCAGCGTGCGCCCACCATGTTCGAGCGGGCGGTCGAGGCCGGCGTGCCCGCCCTGGTGATCGCCCCGCCGCGCTATCGCGACTCGGGGTTCACGCGCGCCGCACTGCGGGGGGCCGAGTTCCTGCCCGGACAGTCGATCGAGGATCGCGTGGCGCGCGCCGGCGAGGAGCTGCGACGCCACGACCGGCTGCTGGCCTACCTCTACATCCCCGAGCTCGATCAGATCGCCCACCGCCACGGGGTGGAGTCGGGGGAGTGGACGGCGGCGCTGGAGCAGGCGGATGCCGCTCTCGGCGACTTGATCCGGCGCCTCGGCCCCGATGACCTCCTGCTGGTCACGGCCGATCACGGGGTCGTCGACGTGCCGGAGGACGGGCATGTCATCCCCGAGCCTGAGCTCTTCGACGGCGTGCGCCACGTCGCGGGCGAGCCGCGCTGCCTGCAGCTGCACCTCGGGCCGGGTCTCGACGCGGCCGCGACCGCGGAGCGCTGGCAACGGCGTCTGGGCAAGCTCGCCTGGGTGGCGACGCGCGAGGAGGCGATCCGCGGCGGGCTGTTCGGCGCGACCGTCGACCCGGCCATCGCGCCGCGCATCGGCGACGTGCTGGTCGGTGCACGCGGACGCGTCGCCTTCTACCAGGATGCGGCGTCGCCGTCGCGCGGCATGGTCGGCCAGCACGGCTCGTCGACGCCCGAGGAGGTCCTCGTTCCGCTGCTGCGCTTCCGCGGGGTCTGACGCCCGCAGCTCAGTGCTCGTTCCCGCCCGCGCGGCTCACGCCGACGGCCGGGAGTGCCGTACGACGATCAGTCGTCGTCGGTGCGGGCGCCGAAGACGATCTCGTCCCAGCTCGGCATCGCCGCGCGGCTGCGGCGCGGCGCGCGAGCCGCGTTCGTGGTCTCCGCGACGCGCTGCGGGGCAGGAGCCGGCGCCGGCTCGGTCTCCGCGGCGGCGTCGGCCTGGGCATCCCAGTCGGGGTGCTCGTCGTCGGCGACCGGCGTCGCGGGCGTCGAGCCCTCGAGTCCCTCGAGCGGCACCTCGACCAGACGGATGCTCGGCGGCGTCGAGAGCGACGGGTGGTCGATCTCGGGCTCCGGCTCGTCCATGGGCAGCGGCTCACGCTCGCCCCGGCGACGGCGCAGCGCCTCGAGCAGGTCGGCGGTCTGATTCAGGTCGGCGTCGCGCCCGAAGCCGACCTGCTGCACCTCGGGGCCGGCGCTGCCGGGCTCCACGCGGAAGGCGTTGCTGTCGAACCGCGCGGACTCGCCCGCGCCGTCGCTCGGCACCGCGCGCAGGCGGGGGATGAGGGGAGCCGGGGTCTCGACCTGCTGCTGCGAGAGCGTGATCGCGTCGGCGTTGAGCGGCGAGAGGGAGCGCTTGCGCGGGTCGAAACCCCAGCGGGCGTCGTGCTCGACCGTGTTCGCGGTGAAGGTGACCTTGACCACCCAGCCCTGCTCCGGGTCCTTCCAGCTGCTCCAGCGCTCATCGACCGCCTCGGCGTCGGCGAGACGCGTGCGGATGACCGAGCCGAAGCTCGGCCGCTCGTCGTCGGCGTCCTGAGGCGTGTGCACGGCGACGCTGAGCGCCGACTCGACGATGTACTCGCGCTCGGCGAGCACGGGTCCCTCGTAGCGCTTCACGTCGTCGACGTCGGCGCCGGTGATGGCGGCCACGTCGTCGGCGGACAGTCCGGCGCGGATATGCGCCTGGATCTCGCGCGGGGCGACCTTGCGCTCTCCGCGCGCGACCGCGCGAGGGCGGCGCAGGCGCGCGGCCGTGGCGTCGTCGACTGCGACGCGGTACTCGGTGCCGTGGATGTCGACGACGACGAGCGCTCCGTCCTCGACTCCGGTGACCTTCAGCTCCTGCATGATGAGGTCCTTCTCCCACTCTCGATGGTCGCGACAACAGTGCCACGCGAGGGGGCTCGAAGCCGGGAATATCGCGGGCGCGCCGCGAGTTCCATCCACGTCTCGAAAGGCACCCGGGAACGGGTTTGCCAAACCAGGGACGATGATGCAGACTGACGCCGCCGAACCGCCGGGTCCGGCTGATTCTGGAATGGATGGGAATGGCAACCGACTACGACGCTCCCCGGAAGACCGACGACGACACCGAGTCGATCCAGGCCCTCCAGGAGCGGGTTCCCGACAAGATGTCGGGTGTCGTCGACGTCGAAGACGCCGACAACCCGGGCAGTTTCGAACTCGCCGGCCAGGACCTCGCCGACGTCGACCTCGACGTCGTCGTGCTTCCGCCGCAGGCTGACGAGTTCACCTGCATGAGCTGCTTCCTCGTGAAGCACCGCTCGCAGCTCGACCACGAGGGCAAGCTCGGGCCGATCTGCCACGAGTGCGCCGCCTGAGCGACACCCGACCGACCGACTTCAGCGCTCGCAGCCCCGGCTGCGGGCGCTGCGTCGTTAATCCGCCGCGCGCGCGAGGGCCGCGACGAGCTCGTCCGGGCGTCGCGTCGAGAGCAGCCAGTACGGCGCCGGATCCTCGTCGTCGCGCAGCTCGACCTTGACGACCGGGTGGATCCAGCCGCGGATGAGGAGCCAGGCCCGCGCGTCCAGCAGACGTCCGCGCTGCAGGGTGGCCGCGGCGCCGCGGTAGCCGCTCACCTCGCCGACCACGTCGCGGGGGAGTCGCGCACGGCCCGCGATCAGCTCGGTCTCGGTCACGACGAGCTTCGGCGTCGTCACCAGCAGGATCACCACCGCCGCGCCGTAGGTCGCGGTCGCGGCGATGATGCCCGCGATCATGCTGATCGGCAGGAACACGAGCAGGCTCGCGGGGATGAGCAGCGCCGTCGCGACGAACAGCCACGGCGTGGGCGAGAGCCGCTCGCGGTAGATCTCCATGGTCTCCATTGTCGGGCACCGGCGCTGGACGCCTGACCGCAGCGGACCATCGGGGTGCGCCGCCGCGGCCCGACCCCCTAGCCTCGTCTGCGTGAGCGAGGCGTGCGAGGTCCTGATCGTGTCCGAGACGGTGCCGGACTACGCGCATCCCGGTGACGCGGGCGCCGACCTGCGCGCGGCCGAGCCGGCCGTGCTCGCCCCCGGTGAGCGCGCCGTGGTCGGCACGGGCGTCGCGATCGCCCTGCCCGACGGCTACGCCGCCTTCGTCGTGCCGCGCAGCGGCCTCGCCGCGAAGCACGGCATCACGATCGTGAACAGCCCCGGCACGGTGGATGCCGGCTACCGCGGCGAGATCAAGGTCACCCTCCTGAACACCGACGCCCGGGTGCCGTATTCTGTCGCGGTCGGCGACCGGATCGCCCAGCTGATCGTGATGCCCGTGACCCGCGCCCGCTTCGTGCCCGTGGATCGACTGCCGGGCAGCGAACGCGGCGAGGGCGGCTTCGGCTCCACCGGCTACGCGCACCGCACCGCCGGCGCCGCGCCAGCCGCCGACAGCGATGCGAACGGCGCCGCCCCGACCGGGGATGCCGCCACGACAGGAGAGCAGCGATGAGCCCCCGCCAGTCCCGCAAGTCCCGCAAGGCCGAGGCCGAGAGCGCCGTCGAGAACGCGGAGGTCGCCGAGATCGAGGCCGATCTCGAGACCGAGGTCGCCGACGACGAGCTCGAGGCGACGACCGTCGCGGTCGAGAGCGGCGCGGACGACGAGGAGGCGGTCGTCGACCAGCCGAAGTCGGCGCCCGAGGACCGCGACACCGAGGGTCCCCTCGACGAAGCCGAGTCGAACCCGGTGCGCCCCTACGTCGATCTCGGCGGCGTCAAGATCCTGCCTCGCCCCGAGCTGGGCCTGCGTCTCGAGGTCGAGGAGGGCAGCCAGCGCGTCGTCGCCGTCGCCCTCGACTTCGCCGAGTCCACGCTGCAGGTGCAGCCCTTCGCCGCGCCGCGCTCGAGCGGCCTGTGGCACGAGATCCGCGAGCAGATCGCCGAGCAGCTGCGCCGCCAGGGCGGCGAGGTCGAGGAGCGCGACGGCGCGCTCGGGCCCGAGCTGCTGACGCGCATCCCCGCCCCGGCCGGCGCCGAGGGCGGCACCCGCGTCGCGCGCTTCGTCGGCGTCGACGGCCCCCGCTGGTTCCTGCGCGGTGTCATCAGCGGCAAGGCCGCGGTCGAGGAGAAGGCCGGCGCCGAGATCGAGGAGCTGTTCCGCAGCATCGTCGTGGTGCGCGGCGGTCAGCCGATGCCCCCGCGCGACCTCATCCCGCTGCACGTGCCCGCCGGCGCCCAGCCCGACGCCGGATGAGCGACGAGCGCGACGACACCGCGTCCGCTCCGGCCGACGCCGAGCGCCCGCCCACCTTCCAGGAGGCGATGGCGCAGGCGGCACGGCGCTCCGGCCTCGGGCATGTGAAGCCGGGGGAGGCCCCGACAGCGGGCGCCCTCCTCGGCGCCATGGGCGGCATCCGCGGCCTGATCGAGTCGATCCTGCCGGGCATCGGCTTCCTGGTCACCTACACGATCACGCAGCAGCTGCTGCCCTCGGTCATCGCGCCCGCGGTGCTCGCGGTGCTGCTCATCGTCGCCCGCGTGATCCAGCGCCAGCCGGTCATGACCGCCGTGGCGGGCCTGCTCGGCATCGTCATCTCGGCCGGGCTGGCGCTCTGGACCGGCAACGCCTCGAACAACTTCCTGCCCGGGTTCTTCATCAACGGCGGCACCGCGCTGCTGGTGATCATCACGATCCTCGTGCGCCGCCCGATCGTGGGCCTCATCGCCGGATTCCTGACCGGCGACGCGGACTGGCCGAAGGACCGCGCCAAGCTGCGCGTCGCCACGATCGCGTCGATCTTCTGGGCCGCGCTGTCGCTGCTGCGCCTGGGCGTGCAGCTGCCGCTCTACCTGGCCGATGCGACGCAGGCCCTGGGTGCCACGAAGCTCATCATGGGGGTGCCCTTCTACGCCGCGCTGCTCTGGGTCACCTGGCTCATGATGCGTGCCGCCTGGACACGCCCCGCCGAGGACGAGAAGCCCGCCTCCGACGTGTAAAGTATCTCGATGTCGAGATAAATCGACGCGTCCATCCCGGGTTCATCCGGGGGTCGCAGGCTTAGGCTTGCCTTGCTGGACGGGGTTGTCCGGACCCCACCAGGATGGACGCGAGTTCACGGAGGAGACAGCAGTGTCGACGGTCAACAGTTTCGGTTCCAAGAGCACATTGAAGGTCGGAGACACCGATTACGAGGTCTTCCGCATCGACACCGTCCCGGGTCACGAGAAGCTCCCGTTCAGCCTGAAGGTGCTGCTCGAGAACCTCCTTCGCACCGAGGACGGCGCCAACATCACCAAGGCGCAGATCGAGGCCCTCGGGTCGTGGGACCCGAACGCGGAGCCCGACACCGAGATCCAGTTCACGCCCACGCGCGTGGTCATGCAGGACTTCACCGGCGTGCCCTGCATCGTCGACCTCGCCACGATGCGCGAGGCCGTCACCGCCCTGGGCGGCGACCCCAAGAAGATCAACCCGCTGTCGCCGGCCGAGATGGTCATCGACCACTCCGTCATCGCCGACCTCTTTGGCAGTGACAACGCCCTCGAGCGCAACGTCGAGATCGAGTACGAGCGCAACGGCGAGCGCTACCAGTTCCTGCGCTGGGGCCAGACGGCCTTCGACGACTTCAAGGTCGTTCCGCCGGGAACCGGCATCGTGCACCAGGTCAACATCGAGCATCTGGCCAAGGTCATCTACGACCGTACCGTGGACGGCGTCCTGCGCGCCTACCCCGACACCTGCGTCGGCACCGACTCACACACCACCATGGTCAACGGCCTGGGCGTGCTCGGCTGGGGCGTCGGCGGCATCGAGGCCGAGGCGGCCATGCTCGGCCAGCCCGTGTCGATGCTCATCCCGCGCGTCGTCGGCTTCAAGCTGACCGGCGAGATCCCCGCCGGCGTGACCGCCACGGATGTCGTGCTCACCATCACCGACATGCTGCGCAAGCACGGAGTGGTCGGCAAGTTCGTCGAGTTCTACGGCGAGGGCGTCGGCTCGGTGCCGCTCGCCAACCGCGCCACCATCGGCAACATGAGCCCCGAGTTCGGCTCGACCGCCGCCATGTTCCCGATCGACGACGTCACGCTCGACTACCTGCGCCTCACCGGCCGCGACGAGCACGCCGTGCAGCTGGTCGAGGACTACGCCAAGCAGCAGAAGCTCTGGCACGACCCCTCGGTCGAGCCCGCCTTCAGCGAGTACCTCGAGCTCGACCTGGCGACCGTCGTGCCGTCGATCGCCGGCCCGAAGCGCCCGCAGGACCGCATCCTGCTCTCCGAGGCGAAGTCGCAGTTCGGCAAGGACATCCTCAACTACGCCGAGGCCACCGACGAGGCCGTCGAGGTCGAGGGCACCTTCCCGGCCTCCGACCCGGGCACCGCGCCCGGCGTCGAGCACGAGACCGTGAACCACGAGCACGTGTCGCACCAGCACGAGCACGCCCACGCGGGCCTGCTCGCGAGCGGCGACCGCCACGCGGCGTCGAACCCGGTCAAGGTCACGCAGCCCTCGGGCGACAGCTACCTGCTGGACAACGGCGCGGTCACCCTCGCGGCGATCACCTCGTGCACCAACACCTCGAACCCCTCGGTCATGATCGCGGCGGGCCTGCTCGCGCGGAAGGCCGTCGAGAAGGGTCTGACCCGCAAGCCGTGGGTCAAGACCACGCTCGGGCCGGGCTCGAAGGTCGTCACCGACTACTACGAGAAGTCGGGCCTCGACAAGGACCTCGAGAGCGTCGGCTTCTACACGGTCGGCTACGGCTGCACGATCTGCATCGGCAACTCGGGTCCGCTGATCGAGGAGGTCTCCGCCGCGATCAACGACAACGACCTCGCCGTGACCGCGGTGCTCTCGGGCAACCGCAACTTCGAGGGTCGCATCAGCCCCGACGTGAAGATGAACTACCTCGCGTCGCCGCCGCTCGTCGTCGCCTACGCCCTCGCCGGATCGATGAACTTCGACTTCGACAGCGACTCGCTCGGCAAGGGCAAGGACGGCCAGGAGGTGTTCCTCAAGGACATCTGGCCCGAGCCCGCCGAGGTGCAGGAGATCATCGACTCGTCGATCTCGCGCGAGCAGTTCATCAAGCAGTACGCCACCGTCTTCGACGGCGACGAGCGCTGGACGAGCCTGCCGACCCCGACCGGCCCGGTCTTCGAGTGGGACGAGAAGTCGACCTATGTGCGCAAGCCCCCGTACTTCGAGGGCATGAAGATGGAGCTGACCCCGGTCACCGACATCCAGGGCGCCCGCGTGCTCGCCACGCTCGGCGACTCGGTCACGACCGACCACGTCAGCCCCGCCGGCAACATCAAGGCCGGCACGCCGGCCGCGCAGTACCTGACGGAGCACGGCGTCGCGCAGAAGGACTTCAACTCCTACGGCTCGCGTCGCGGCAACCACGAGGTCATGATCCGCGGCACCTTCGCGAACATCCGCCTCAAGAACGCGATCGTGCAGGCCGTCAACGACGGCCAGGTCGTCGAGGGCGGCTTCACCCGCGACTTCACGCAGGCCGACGGCCCGCAGTCGTACATCTACGACGCGAGCCAGAACTACCAGGCCGCCGGCATCCCGCTGGTGATCTTCGGCGGCAAGGAGTACGGCTCGGGCTCGTCGCGCGACTGGGCGGCCAAGGGCACCTCGCTGCTCGGCGTCAAGGCCGTCATCACCGAGAGCTTCGAGCGCATCCACCGTTCGAACCTCATCGGCATGGGCGTCGTGCCGCTGCAGTTCCCGCAGGGCGAGAGCTGGGAGTCGCTCGGCCTCGACGGCACCGAGGTCGTCTCGATCACGGGCCTCGAGGAGTTGAACAACGGCACCACGCCGAAGACGGTCAAGGTCACCGCGACCCCGAGCGAGCACTCGCCCGAGGGCAAGCAGCCGATCGAGTTCGACGCCCTCGTGCGCATCGACACCCCCGGCGAGGCCGACTACTACCGCAACGGCGGCATCCTGCAGTACGTGCTGCGCAGCCTCGTCTGAGGTCTGACGCGACACCCGCGAAGGCCCGTCCCGCACGCCGGGGCGGGCCTTCGCCGCGTCTGGTCCGTATCCGATCCGTGACCTCCGCGTCCGCCGAGCGGGGGCGGATGACGCGGGCCGCATCGAGCCCGGGGAATAGGCTGAAACCATGTCACTGCTCGAGACGATCCACGGTCCGCGCGACCTCGATCGGCTCTCGCCGGGCCAGATGCTGGTGCTGGCGGGGGAGATCCGCCGCTTCCTGGTCGCCGAGGTCGCGAAGACCGGCGGGCACCTCGGACCGAACCTCGGCGTCGTCGAGCTGACCCTCGCCATCCACCGCGTCTTCGAGTCGCCGAAGGACGCGATCATCTTCGACACCGGGCACCAGAGCTACGTGCACAAGCTGGTGACCGGGCGGCAGGACTTCTCGCACCTGCGCGAGCGCGGCGGCCTCGCCGGCTACCCGCAGCGCTCGGAGAGCGAGCACGACATCGTCGAGTCGTCGCACGCCTCCAGCTCGCTCAGCTGGGCCGACGGCATCGCGCGCTCCTTCGCCATGACCGGACAGGACGACCGCCACGTCGTCGCGGTCGTCGGCGACGGCGCGCTGACCGGCGGGATGACCTGGGAGGCGCTCAACAACATCAGCGACGACAACGTGCGCCGCCTCGTCATCGTCGTCAACGACAACGGCCGCAGCTATGCACCGACGATCGGCGGCATGGCCCGCTTCCTCAGCACCGTGCGCACGCGCCCCGCCTACCGCTCGCTGCACCGCTCGAGCGAGGCCGTCTTCGGCAGGCTCGGCCCGGTCGGCCGCGCCGTGTATCGCGGTGTGCGCGGCGGCACCCACGGCTTCCTCAGCCGCTTCGTCAACAACGAGGCGCTCTACTCCAACCTCGACATCAAGTACATCGGCCCCGTCAACGGGCACGATCAGGAGGCGATGGAGGAGGCGCTGCGCCAGGCCAAGGAGTACGCGGCGCCGGTCATCGTGCATGCGATCACCGAGAAGGGGCACGGCTTCGAGCCGGCCGTGCACGACCAGGCCGATCAGTTCCACGCCGTCGGCCAGATCGACCCCGAGACCGGTGAACCGGTCGAGGTCGCATCCAAGCCGTCGTGGACGAGCGTGTTCGCCGACGAGATCGTCGCCCTCGCCGAGCGCGACCCCAAGCTCGTCGGCATCACCGCCGCGATGCTGCGCCCCGTCGGCCTGCACCGCTTCGCGGAGCGCTTCCCCGAGCGCGTCTTCGACGTCGGCATCGCCGAGCAGCACGCCGTCACGAGCGCCGCGGGTCTCGCCTTCGGCGGACTGCACCCGGTCGTCGCGCTCTACGCGACCTTCGTCAACCGCGCCTTCGACCAGCTGATGATGGATGTCGCGCTGCACAAGGCCGGCGTCACCCTCGTGCTCGACCGCGCCGGCGTGACCGGCCCCGACGGCCCCAGCCATCACGGCATGTGGGATCTCGCGGTGCTGCAGGCGATCCCCGGCATCCGCATCGCCGCCCCGCGCGACGCGACCCGCCTCCGCGAGGAGCTCGCCGAGGCCGTCGCCGTCGATGACGGCCCCACCGTGCTGCGCTTCTCGAAGGGCTCGGTCGGCAGCGAGTACGACGCCGTGCGCCGAACGGACGACGGTGTGGACGTGCTGCGCGAGGCGCCCCATCGCGATGTGCTGCTCGTCGCGGTCGGCCCCATGGCGAAACTCGCGATGACCGTCGCCGAGCGCCTCGCCGCGCAGGGGATCGGCGCCACCGTCGTGGATCCCCGCTGGGTCGTGCCGGTGCCCGCGAGCGTGATCGAGCTCGCCGCTCAGCACCGGCTCGTGGTCTCGATCGAGGACGGCATCCGCGTCGGCGGCATCGGCACCCGCATCCGCCAGGACCTGCGCGCCGCGGGCGTCGACACCGCGGTGGACGAGCTCGGTCTGCCCGACGAGTTCCTCGATCACGCCAGCCGCGATCAGATCCTCGAGCAGGTCGGTCTCACCGACCAGGCGATCGCGCGCGACATCGTGGCGCAGGTGCTCGGCACCCGCATCCCGCGGGCGCGTCCGCTGCCCGACGAGATGGTGCTGCGCGACGACGTGCTGCGGCGCGACTGAGCAGCGGCGCCCGTCGACCCCCGGTCCCCGCGGATGTCGTGGTCGCCTCTAGACTATGTGTACAGTGTGAACATCCGGTCGGCTCTGCACGCCGCGCCCGGATGCTCGCCGATCGACGCGATCCGGGAATGCTCCGCCTCCCGTCGCGTTGAACCTCCGAGCACCCCCACCACCCGCGCCACGAGCGCCTCAGCGGTTCCGACCGCGCCCTGAGACCAGGAGACCTTGTGACCGACAACGCCATCCGCGATCCCCAGACCGGCGGTTTCGACGCCGCCGGGGGCGAGCCGGAACTCGACGACGCCACGCGCCGGCGCAACCGCACCGCCCTCGTGCTGCTGCTCGCCGCGACCTTCACCGTCTTCCTCAACGAGACCACGATGAGCGTCGCGATCCCGACGATCATCGACGACCTCGACATCACCGCGGCCGCAGGCCAGTGGCTCACGACGGCCTTCGCGCTCACGCTCGCAGTCGTCATCCCCGTGACCGGGTGGCTGCTGCAGCGCCTCTCGACCCGTCAGGTGTTCATCGCGGCGCTCGTGCTGTTCTCGGCCGGCACCCTGATCGCCGCGACGGCGCCCGTGTTCGGCGTGCTGCTCGTCGGCCGCGTCGTGCAGGCGAGCGGCACCGCCCTGATGATGCCGCTCATGATGACGACGATGCTGACGATCGTGCCGATGAGCCAGCGCGGCCGCATCATGGGCCGCGTCTCGATCGTCATGTCGGTCGCGCCCGCCGTCGGGCCTGCCATCTCGGGGGTGCTGCTCGAGGCGTTCCACCACCAGTGGCGCGGGCTGTTCTGGGTCATGCTGCCGATCGCGCTGGTCATGCTCGTGATCGGCGTGCTGCGCGTGCCGAACGTGTCCGAGCTGAAGCGGATCCCGCTCGACGTGCTCTCGGTGATCCTGTCGGCGATCGGCTTCGCCGGCTTCGTCTACGGCCTCTCGAGCCTCGGCGAGGCCGCGGAGTCGGGCACCATGGTGCCGCCGTGGGTGCCGCTCGTCGTCGGACTCGTCTTCCTCGCGCTGTTCGCGCTGCGCCAGTTCGCCCTGCAGCGTCGCGACGCGGCGTTCCTCGACCTGCGCGCCTTCAACGCCCGTCCCTTCACCCTGGCGGTGATCATGCTGGCGATCGGCATGCTGGCCCTGTTCGGCATGGTGATCCTGCTGCCGATCTACCTGCAGAACGCGCTCGACCTGCCGACCACCACGATCGGCCTGATGCTGCTGCCCGGGCCGCTGCTCTCGGGACTGCTCGGGCCTCTGGTCGGACGCCTCTACGACCGCGTCGGACCGCTGCCGCTGGTCGTGCCCGGCTCCATCGTGCTGAGCATCTCGTTCTGGCTCTTCGCCTTCGGCCTCGGCGTCGCGACGCCGATCTGGGTCGTCGTGCTCGCCAACGTGCTGCTGGGCCTGGGCCTCGCGTTCCTGTTCACCCCGCTGTTCTCGAGCGGACTCGGGTCGCTGCCGCCCCACCTCTACTCGCACGGCTCCGCGCTCGTCTCGACGCTGCAGCAGGTCGCCGGCGCCGCCGGCACCGCGATCTTCGTCGCGCTGCTGTCGATCGGCATGGCCGCCGCGGGGGAGACGGACGTGACGGTCGCCTCGCCCGAGCAGATCGTGGCGGGCGTGCACCAGGCGTTCATCGTCGGCGCGTTCATCACGCTGGCGCTCATCGCGGTGTCGTTCTTCGTGCGCAAGCCGGCCGTGCAGCCGGGCATGGAGGGCATGCCCGCCCCGCACTGAGCGGAAGCACCAGCTGAACGACGAAGGCCCCGGGATCCGATCCCGGGGCCTTCGTCGTTCAGTCCAAGATGCGGCTCACGCCACCCCGACGATCTTCGGGTGGTGGAAGGTGTCGCCGAAGGCGCGCTCCGAGGCTCCGACCCGGTCGAGGTACGGCGTGACGCCGCCCATCTGGAAGGGGTAGCCGGCGCCGAGGATCAGGCAGAGGTCGATGTCCTCCGCCGCCGCGACGACATCCGCCTCGAGCATGCGGTGGATCTCGTCGGCCAGCCCGTCTTCGAAGCGCTGACGCAGCTGCTCGGCCGTGTACGGCGTCGCCTCCTTCGCCCGATGCTTGTCGACGATCTTCTGGGCTGCCTTGTCGACGCCCTTGACCTTGCCCTTGGAGTCCTTCTCGTAGATGTGCCCGAGCTCGGCGAGTTCGTGCAGCGCCGCGCTCTCGAAGAAGCGCTCCGGGAAGGCCGCGTGGTGCGTGTCGAGCACGTGCGCGCCGACCTTGAGCCCGACGAGCTCGAGCAGCACGAAGGGGTCCATCGGGAGGCCGAAGGGACGCTGCGCCTCGACGACGGTCTCGAAGGAGGTGCCCTGCTCGACCGCGTGCATCGCCTCGCCGAGCACCTTCGCCAGCACGCGGTTGACCACGAAGCCGGGGGTGTCGGTGGTGATGACCGCGTTCTTGCGCAGCCCCTTGGCCGTGACCATCGCGGTGCTCAGCGCCTCGTCGGTCGTCGCCGGCGTCTTCACGACCTCGATCAGCGGCATGACCGCGACCGGGTTGAAGAAGTGGAAGCCGACGAGGCGCTCCGGGTGCTTGAGCTTCGCCCCGATCTGCTCGACCGAGAGCGAAGAGGTGTTCGTCGCCAGGATCGCGTCATCGGCGATGTACTGCTCGACCTCGGCGAAGACCGACTGCTTCACGCCGAGCTCTTCGAAGACGGCCTCGATGACCCAGTCGCAGTCGGCGAAGTCGGCCTTGTCGACCGTGCCGGTCACCAGCGCCTTGAGGCGGTTCGCCTCGTCGGAGTCGATGCGGCCCTTGCCGAGCAGCGTGTCGATCTCCGAGTGGATGTACTCCACGCCTTTGTCGACGCGCGCCTGGTCGAGATCGGTGATGACGACCGGAACCTGCAGGCGGCGCACGAACAGCAGCGCGAACTGCGAGGCCATGAGCCCGGCGCCGAGCACGCCGATCTTGCCGATCTTCTTCGCGATCTTCGGGTCGGGGGCGCCGGCCGGCTTCTTGGCGCGCTTCTGCACGAGGTTGAAGGCGTAGATCGAGGCGCGGAACTGGTCGCCCGAGATGAGGTCGGCGAGCGCCTCGTCTTCGGCCGCGAATCCGGTGGCCTTGTCGGTGTTCTTCGCCGCCTTGAGCAGCTCCAGCGCCTTGTAGGGGCTCTTCGGCACGCGGCCGATGCGCGAGGCGAGGGTCTTCTCGGCGATGCCGATCGCGACATCCCACTTGACCGCGCGCTCGAGCTTGCCGGGCGCGTTCTTGCGCTTGACCACGGTCTTCCCGGTGATGACGCCGTCGGCGAAGCGCAGCGACTCCTCGAGGAAGTTCGCGGGGCCGAAGATCGCATCCGCCATGCCAAGGTCGAAGGCCTGCTGAGCCTTGAGCATCCGGTTGTTCTTGAGCGGGTTCGAGATGATCACCTCGAGCGCGTTCTCGATGCCGATCAGGTTCGGCAGCAGCCAGGCGCCGCCCCAGCCGGGGATGATGCCGAGGAAGACCTCGGGCAGCGCGAGCGCCGGAACCGAGCTGTCGATCGTGCGGTAGTCGGAGTTGAGGCCGATCTCCACGCCGCCGCCGAGGGCGAGGCCGTTGATGAAGGTGAACGACGGCACGCCCAGCGTCGACAGCTTGCCGAGGGCGAGGTGCCCGAGCTGCGCCATCAGCAGTCCGGTCTCGCGGTCGGGGATCTCGCCGACCTTCGACAGATCGGCGCCGGCGGCGAGGATGAACGGCTTGCCGGTCACCGCGACGCCGTGGATCTCGCCGGCGGCGGCGCGGTCACGCAGCTCGTCGAGCGTGCGGGACAGCTCGAGCAGGGTCGCCGGGCCGAGCGTCGACGGTCGGGTGTGGTCGCGCCCGTTGTCGAGCGTGAGCAGGGCGAGCACCTTGCCGCTCGGCAGGGTGATGTCGCGCACGTAGGAGTGCGTGACGACCTCGTCGGGGTCGAGCGCCGCCAGCTTGTCGAAGCGGCTGAGGTCGGCGGATGCGGTGTTCACGTCGGTCACTTCTTCTTCTTTCCGTCGAAGTGCGGGTTCTCCCAGATGACCGAGCCGCCCTGGCCGAGCCCGACGCACATCGCGGTCAGGCCGTAGCGCACGTCGGGACGCTCGGCGAACTGCGCCGCGAGCTGGATCATGAGACGCACCCCCGAGGAGGCGAGCGGGTGGCCGATGGCGATCGCGCCGCCCCACTGGTTGACGCGCGGGTCCTCGTCGTCGATGCCGAAGTGGTCGAGCAGCGACAGCACCTGCACGCTGAACGCCTCGTTGAGCTCGAAGAGCCCGATGTCGTCGATCGTCAGGCCGGCCTTCTTCAGCGCCTTCTCGGTCGACGGGATCGGGCCGATGCCCATCACCTCGGGGGCGACGCCGGCGAAGCCGAAGCTGACCATGCGCATCTTGCTCGACAGGCCGAGCTCCTTCGCGGCGTCGGCGCTCGCGAGCAGCGACACGGTGGCGCCGTCGGTGAGCGGCGAGGAGTTGCCGGCCGTCACACGACCGTGCGGGCGGAACGGGGTCTTGAGACCCGCGAGGCCCTCCATCGTGGTCTCGGGGCGCATGCCCTCGTCGCGGGTCGCGAGGCCCCAGCCCTCGGCGCTGCGGATGGCGACCGGCACCAGGTCCGGCTGGATCTTGCCGGCCTCGTAGGCGGCGGCGACCTTCTGCTGGCTGCGCATGCCGTAGCGGTCGGCGCGCTCCTTGGTCAGCGCGGGGAAGCGGTCGTGCAGGCGCTCGGCGGTGTTGCCCATGTTGAGCGCGTCGGGACTGACCAGCTTCTCGGCGAGGAAGCGCGGGTTCGGGTCGGCATCGAAGCCCATCGGGTGGCGGCCCATGTGCTCGACGCCGCCCGCGATGGCGACGTCGTAGGCGCCGAAGGCGATGCCGCCCGCGACGGCGGTGGCGGCGGTCATGGCGCCGGCGCACATCCGGTCGATCGCGTAGCCGGGCACCGACAGGGGGAGTCCGGCGAGGATCGCGGCGGTGCGGCCGAGGGTGAGGCCCTGGTCGCCGGTCTGGGTGGTCGCGGCGATCGCCACGTCATCCACGCGGTCCTTCGGCAGCTGCGGGTTGCGCTCGAGCAGACCGATCATCGCCTTCACGATGAGGTCGTCAGCCCGGGTGCCCCAGTACTGCCCCTTCTCTCCTGCGCGTCCGAACGGGGTGCGAACCCCATCCACAAACACGACGTCAGTTCTCTCGGCCACAGTGCCTCTTCCTCGGGTCGTTCCAGGGACGAGAGCCAGCCTAGGAATCGAGTCTGGGAGGCAGGAATCCTTTGACGGAGACTACGAAGCGGCGTCGGGGCTCTCGGCGTCGACCTGTCGAGCCTCCACAAAGGCATCCGCGATCACCTGTGCGGTTGCGTCAATCTGCCAGGCGCGCGCCCCGAGCCCCGCGAGGGCCGCCGCGATCGCGTCGCGGTCGGCGTTCTCGGGCGGAGTCCAGGCGAGCCGGCGCAACAGCTCGGGCGTGAGCAGGTTCTCGACAGGGATGCTGACGTGCTCCGAGATCACGGTGATGCCGGCGCGCGCCTTCTTCAGGCGGCGATCGGCCTCCGGGTCGCGATCCGACCAGATGCGCGGCGGAGGAGGTCCGGCATCCCCGGGGGCGCGCAGCGATGGCGTCTCGGTGGCGGCGAGGCCGGTCTCGATCGCGGCGAACCAGCGGTCGAGCTGGCTGCGGCTGGCGCGGCCGACGAACTCCTTGATGCCGGCGAGGTCGCGCTTGGTCGGCGGCAGCGCCTTTGCGGCGGCGACGAGCGAGCCGTCGGGCACGAGCCGACCGGGTGCGGTGTCGACCTCCTGCGCGTAGGCGTCACGGGCCTCCCACAGCGCCTTCGCGACGGCGAGCGAGCGCGGCGAGCGGATCGAGTGGATGCCCGAGAGCCGGCGCCACGGATCCGTGCGCACGGGGGCCTCCTTGGCGAGCGTCGCCTGGAACTCCTGCTCGGCGTAGTCGAGCTTTCCCCCAGCTTCGAGAAGGTCGGCGACGGCGTCGCGCAGGTCGGGCAGCAGCTCGACGTCGAGTGCGGCGTAGACGAGCCAGCTCTGCGGCAGCGGCCGGGTCGACCAGTCGGCGGCCGAGTGCTCCTTGGCGAGGTGGATGCCGAGCAGCTGCTCGACGACCGTTCCGAGTCCGACGCGGGGGAGCCCGGCGAGTCGCGCACCGAGTTCGGTATCGAAGATGCGCACCGGGTCGAGGCCGACCTCGCGCAGGCAGGCGAGGTCCTGGCTGGCGGCGTGGAGCACCCACTCCTCCTCGCCGATCGCGGCCTGCAGCTCGGAGAAGTCGCCGATCGCGGGCGGGTCGAAGAGGTAGACGCCGGCGCCGCGGCGGAAGACCTGGATGAGGTAGGCCCGCTGCGAGTAGCGGAAGCCGGAGGCGCGTTCGGCGTCGATCGCGATCGGCCCCTCGCCGGCGGCGATCTCGGCGACGGCGGCGCGGTAGCCCTCGACCGTGTCGATGACGATCAGCGGCGCGTGGTCTTCGGGGCGGGCGCCCGGTGCGGCGGTGTCAGTCACGTGCCGCCCGGGTCGTTCTCAGCATGGTCACGCCTTCGAGAGTAGGGGGAAGCCCGGCCAGCATGCACAGCAGCTCGGCCCAGGCCTCGACCTGGGCGCCCACGCGGTCGTCGAGCGGCGACCAGGAGGCGCGCAGCTCGAGCTCGGCTCCGTCGCCCTGATCGGCGAGCTCGCCGTAGCCCGTGGAGAGGGTCTTGCTGGCGGTTCCGGAGGCGGCGGCGTAGTTCGCGCCGCGGGCCGCGAGCGCATCCGTGAGCCAGGCCCAGGCGACGTCGGCGACGAAGGGGTCGAGTCCGATGTCGGTCTCGAGCGGGGCCTGCGCATAGCAGATGACGCGGAACGGACCGCCCCAGGCCTCGGGCTCCTCGGGGTCGTGCAGCAGCACGAAGCGGCCGGTGCCGAGGATGGAGTCGATGCCGTGCTGGGTGGGACGCACATCCGCCGCCAGGGCGAAGGCGCTGGGCGCGAGCCCCTTCGGCGCCGGGATCTCGGCGATCACGACCTCCTCGCGGGGCGCGGCGGCGCGGATCGCGGCGACCGCGGCCTCGAACTCGGCGGGGGCGTCCGTGGGGCTCCCGGGCGGCGTCGAGGTATCGGTCACTCCTGCAGATTAGGGTTCAGGCACGAGCGTGCCGTCGCGGCACGCCGACCTGTCAGGTGCGCCGTGTTAAGCGACGCATCCGTTCGCTCGGAGGTGGCATGGCATCCGGTCAGCAGCGTCGTGCGGGATCCCGCGCCCGTCGCGGTCTCGCGGTCGGGGGCGCCGTCGCGGTCGGCGTCGTCGCCGGAGCCGCGCTGCTCGGCGCCGGAGTGGCCGGTCTCGGCGCGCTCGTCGCGCGCACCGTCGTGACGCCGCCGAAGAAGAAGCCCGACGACGTGCGCATCATCGGCGTCGACGAGGACTCCGGTGAGATCGCGCTCTCCCGCGATCACGAGACCGAGGTCGATGGCCGCTATGGACTCTGGTTCTCGGGCGACACCGGATACGTGCGCCTCGGTGACGTGGTGTCGCTCGGCGACGACCAGGTCATCCGCCGCATCGAGCGCGTCGTCTTCGGCGACCTGGCCGCGGCGACGGCCGGCCGGTGGAGCGGCTGGTACTACCTGACGCCGCGCGACCTCGGCCACGACTACCGCGACGTGGCGATCGACACCGAGCTCGGGCCGGCGCCGGCGTGGCTGATTCCCGCAGACGGCGATGACGCCCGGGGCGGCCGCTGGGCGGTGCTCGTGCACGGCCGCGCCGTCAAGCGCGCGGAGACGCTGCGCGCCGTCGACACCTTCCACGACGCCGGCTACACGGTGCTGGCGATCTCGTACCGCAACGACGGCGACGCCCCGGCGAGCGTCGACGGCCGCTACGCGCTCGGCGACCGGGAATGGGCCGACGTCGATGCGGCTCTCGGCTACGCGGTCGCGAGCGGCGCCCGCGATGTCGTGCTCATGGGCTGGTCGATGGGCGGCGCGACCGTGCTGCAGACCATCACCCGCTCGCCGCGTGCGGATGTGGTGCGCGGCGTCGTGCTCGAGTCCCCGGTGGTCGACTGGACCGACACGATCGACCACCAGGTGGTGACGGTGCGCGGCATGCCGGGCGCCTTCAGCCGACTGGTCGAGCGCATCCTCGGCTCCCGCGGCTCGCGGCAGCTGACCGGACTCGAGCAGCCCGTCGACCTGGCCCGGCTCAACTTCGTCGACCGCGCGGCCGAGCTGCGACTGCCGATGCTCGTGCTGCACAGCGACGACGACCAGTTCGTGCCGTCGCGGGCGTCGCGCGCGCTGGCCGTCGCGCGGCCCGACATCGTGCGCTACGAGCCCTTCGACACCGCTCAGCACACGCGCCTGTGGAACTACGCGCCCGTGCGCTGGACGAGCGCGCTGCGCGAGTTCCTCAGCTCGCTCGGGTGAGGTCGCGCCTCTAGTCCGCGCGCGTGAGCCAGCGCGCGTAGAGCCCGCCGACCTCGTCGACGAGCAGCCCGCCGAGCTCGAGCGGCTGCGCGGCGCCCGTGTCGGAGCCGAACACCGAGTGCCCGGTCGCGGCGATGCGCGGGCTCGTGCTGAGGCAGATCTCGTCGACCCGGCCGGTCGCGAGCACCTGACCGGCCAGCGCCGGGCCGCCCTCGCAGACGATCGATGTCGCGCCGTGCGCGTGCAGCGCATCCAGGAGGGCGTCAGCGGTCGGGCGTCCCTCGTCACCGACGGGCACGGGCAGGAAGACGACCTCCGCGGCGGTCATCGTCGCCCGCGCGCGCTCCTCGGCCTCGGCGGGGCCGAGCACCAGCACCGAGGTCGCGTCGCCCTCGCGCGGCGGATGCGCTCCGCTGAGATCCCCGCTGACGGTCGCGACCGCCAGGTGGGAGCGCCGGGGGAGCAGGTAGCCCTCGGCACGCAGCGTCTGCGCTCCGATCAGCACGGCGTCGGCCTGGGATCGGATGACGCGCAGAATGCGGCGGTCGGCCGGGTTGCTCAGCGTGTCGGAGGTGCCGTCGGAGCCGGTCGCCGAGCCGTCGACACTGGCGATCAGGTTGATGCGGGTCCACGTCGCACTCGGCGGCGCGTAGAGCGCCGTGATGCGGTCGACGGCGTCATCCGCCTCGTGGTCGAAGGGCTCGCCGACGACCGGGTGGACGCTGCGGAGGATCACGGGGCGGCGATCGCGGCGCGCACCTGGCGCTTCGCGCGGCCGATCATGCCGACCATGCCGCGCAGACGCAGCGGACTGACCGCCTCGGTCAGTCCGAGCTCGAAGGGGAAGTCGTCCGGCACCGCGAAGAAGGCGTCGACCGTGAGCCCGTCGAGGCCCTGGGCGAGGATCGAGGCGAAGCCGCGCGTCGTCGGCGCCTCCTGCGGGGCCGTCGCGTGCAGGTGCACGTGACCCGCCTCATCCACCTCGGTGATGATGAAGACGGGCGACTGGCACTCCTCGACCCGCTCGAGCAGCTCGGGGTGGTCGGCGAGCCCCTCGGGCAGCGCGGGCAGGTCGCGCGAGAACTCCAGCAGCAGCTGGAGTCGCTCCTGCTTCGTGATCGCGAGGAAGTCGTCGCGGATCTCGGCCAGGGCCGGGGGCAGCTCGGTGGCGCTCATCGAGCGCCGACTCTACTTGACGGGAGCCTCGCCGGGCTCCGCCCCGGTGACGATCGGCACGCGCACGGCGCTGCCCCACTCGGTCCACGAGCCGTCGTAGTTGCGCACGCCCTCGAAGCCGAGCAGGTGGGTGAGCACGAACCAGGTGTGGCTCGACCGCTCGCCGATGCGGCAGTAGGCGATCACGTCGTCGCCCTCGGCCAGTCCGGCGCCGTCGCGGTAGATCGCATCCAGCTCGCCGACCGGCTTGAAGGTGCCGTTCTCGGCGACGGCCTTGCCCCACGGCACGCTCTGGGCTGTGGGGATGTGGCCCGCGCGCAGAGCGCTCTCCTCGGGGTAGGCGGGGGCGGTCGTGCGCTCACCGCTGTACTCCTCGGGGGAGCGCACGTCGATCAGCGGGTTGCCGAAGTGCGCGAGCACGTCCTCCTTGAAGGCGCGCACGGCGTTGTCGTCGCGCTCGACGACGGGGTACTCGACGGCCTCGCGGACCGTCGGCTCGGTCGTGTACTCGCGACCCTCGGCCTCCCACTTGGCGCGTCCGCCGTCGAGCAGGCGCACATCCTCGTGGCCGAAGAGGGTGAAGACCCAGAGCGCGTAGGCCGCCCACCAGTTGGTCTTGTCGCCGTAGATCACGACCGTGCTGTCGCGCGAGATGCCCTTGCCGCCGACGAGCGCGGCGAATCCGGCGCCGTCGACGTAGTCGCGGGTCACCGGGTCGTTGAGCTCGGTGTGCCAGTCGACCTTCACCGCGCCGGGGATGTGGCCTGTCTCGTAGAGCAGCACGTCTTCATCCGACTCGACCACGACCAGGCCCTCGTCGCTGAGGTGCTCGGCGAGCCACTCGGTGCTGACCAGGCGCTCGGGGTGCGCGTAGCCGGCGAATGCGGGGGAGTCGTCTCGGGCGACGGACATGTCTGGCCTCCTGGGCGTCGAGCGTCGGCACCTGGGTAGACTCGGCGCCGTTCTCGAATCTAGCCAGGCGACTGGCGGCCCGCTGGAGTGCCGTAAGGATTCGCAATCTCGTCTCCGTCTGCGAGGCGTCCGATCCGAGGTGCTTTCCGTGAGCGTCGACACGTCCTTCCCCTCCCTGCGCGACCGCAGCCCGGAGATGACCGGGGCCGAGATCGCCCAGTCGCTCGTGCCGCCGCGGCAGTTCGACGGCGCCACGCTCGAGAGCTACCGGCCCGACCCCGACTACCCGTCGCAGTCGGAGGCCGTCGAGCGCGTGCGTGCCTTCGTCGCCAGCTGGGGCCCGCGCCAGGGCGGTCTGTTCTCGCGCCGACGTCGCGGCGCCGAGACCCGCCCGGGCATCTACCTCGACGGCGGCTTCGGCGTCGGCAAGACCCACCTTCTCGCGGCGCTCTGGTCGCTCGCGCCGGGCCGCAAGTACTTCGGCACCTTCATCGAGTACACCGCTCTCGTCGGCGCCCTCGGCTACCAGAACACGGTCAAGACCCTCAGCGGCGCGAGCCTCATCGCGATCGACGAGTTCGAGCTCGACGACCCGGGCGACACGATGATGATGAGTCGTCTGCTCGGTGAGCTCGCCGCCGGCGGCACCCGCATCGCCGCGACCTCGAACACGCCGCCGAACGCGCTCGGTGAGGGACGCTTCGCCGCCGCCGACTTCCTGCGCGAGATCAGCGCCCTCGCCGACCGCTTCGAGATCGTGCGCATCGACGGCCTCGACTACCGCCGCCGCGAGGTCGAGGGCAACGCCGTCATCCTCGACGACGCGGGAGTGGATGCGGGCCTGCAGTCGATCGACGGCGACGTCGCCTCCGACGACTTCGCAGGCCTGCTCAAGCACCTCTCCTCCGTGCACCCCTCGCGCTACGTGAAGATGGTCGACGGGCTGCGCGGCATCGGCATCCGCGACGTGCGCACCCTGACCGACCAGTCGGACGCGCTGCGCTTCGTCGCCTTCGTCGACCGGCTCTACGACGCGCAGGTGCGCATCTTCTCGACGGGCACGCCGCTCGACCAGGTGTTCGGCGACGACATGCTCGCGGGCGGCTACCGCAAGAAGTACCTGCGGGCGATCTCGCGTCTCGTCGCGCTCACTGCCGGACGCGACTGAGTCGGCCCCGGCCCCTCTGACGGCGTCAGCCGTCGAGCAGCGCGGGGCCGAGCAGCAGCACGGTCGGCACCACGACGAGCGCCACGGCGCCGACGGTGATGAGGATGCGCACCGCGCTCGGCAGCGGCGGGAGCCCGACCCGGCGCACCCGGTCGAGGATCGCCGAGCGGTCGGCGGCGCCCGTCTCCGTCGGGCTGGTGCCCTCGGATCCGCCGACGAGGGCGATCGCCCGCGCGAGCGGCTCCGGTCCGTGACTCGCGCGCGCCGTGTCGTCGGCGAGGTACTCGACGAGGCGCGCGACGCTCGCCCGCGCACGAGACGCGATCGGGAACCACGGCAGCGACAGGCTCCAGGCCCGGAACGCCGTCGTCATGAGCGCGTGCCGTTGCGCGAGGTGCGCCCGCTCGTGCGCCACGACGGCGCCGAGCTCGTCGTCGGCGAGCAGCTCGACGAGGCCCTGCGAGAGCACGGTCATCGGCAGGGATCCCACGCCCGGCAGGCAGTAGGCCAGGGGAGCGGGGTCGTCGAGCAGCCGCGTGCCGGGGCGCCCCGGGTCGGGTGAGCTGAGCAGCGTCACGAGGTCGCGGTGGCGACGGCGCTCGCGCACGCTCACGACGACCGTGAGCGCCAGGTTCAGCACGAGGTGCGCGACGAGCAGCGCGGCGGCGCCGACGGCGAGCGTCGGCCAGACGTCGGAGGTCGGCACGGTCTTCTCGGTGCTGACGACCTCGAGGAAGCGGCCGGCGGCGTGGATGAGGTCGTCGCCGAAGGGCGCGAGCCCGAAGGTGGCGAGGGCGCCCACCATCGAGAGCCCTCCTGAGAGCGCGATGGCCTGCCAGAGCACGAGCGCGGTCGCGGGCGCCCGTCGCGGCCACTCGGCACGATCGAGCAGGATCGGCACGGGCACCGCCAGCAGCACCGCGAGGGCGGCGAGCAGGGCCGAGGCCAGCAGCACAGGCGGGGTCTAGCTCGCGTCGCGCGCGCGGCCGAGCAGCAGCTCGCGCAGGGCGGCCGCCTCGGCGGGGCTGACCTGGCCGACGAAGCGCTCGAGCACGGCGACCCGGTCGTCGGCGCCGTCGAGCACGTCGCGCATGAGCTCGGCCGAGTGGTCGGCGCGGCTGGCGACGGCGGTGTAGCGGTGCGGGCGGGTACTGCGCTCGCGCGTCACGAAGCCCTTCTTCTCGAGCCGCGAGAGCACCGTGAGCACGGTGGTCGGGGCGAGCCGCTTGCCCGCGTCGGCGGGGAGCAGGTCGACGAGGTCGTAGGCGGTGAGCCCCGCGGGGGTGCTCCAGAGCTGGTCCATGACGGAGCGCTCGAGCTCGCCCAGTGCTGCCATCGTTCCTTCGCCTTCCCGGCCCGGTCGTGCCGGTGCAGCATCCACGATACCCGGTTCCGCAGGTATTTCTACGCGAAGTAGAAATGTGCCGGCGATGAGTCCTACACTGGCCGCGTCGCGACTTCTACGCACCGTAGAAAACGACTCGACACCCGGGATGGACCGCGCATGGATCCCCTCGACATCGCCCGCTGGCAGTTCGGCATCACGACCGTCTACCACTTCCTCATGGTGCCGATGACGCTCGGCCTCGGCCCCGTCGTCGCGATCATGCAGTGGCGCTGGGTGCGCACCGGCGACGCCCGCTGGCTTCGCATGACGAAGTTCTGGGGAAAGATCTACCTGATCAACTTCATCATGGGCGTCGCCACCGGCATCGTGCAGGAGTTCCAGTTCGGCATGGCCTGGAGCGAGTACTCGCGCTTCGTCGGCGACGTCTTCGGCGCCCCGCTCGCGATGGAGGCGCTGCTCGCCTTCTTCTTCGAGTCGATCTTCCTCGGCCTCTGGATCTTCGGCTGGACGCGGCTGCCGAAACGCATCCACCTCGCGACGATCTGCATCGCCGTCGCCGGCTCGATCGTCTCGGCGTACTTCATCATCGTCGCGAACTCGTGGATGCAGCATCCCGTCGGCGTCGAGCTCATCGACGGCCGCCCGGTCATGACCGACGTCGGGGCCGTGCTGACGAACAACACCGCCCTCGCCGCCTACAGCCACGCGCTCTGCGGCGCCGCCGGCGTCGCCGGCGGGCTGCTCATCGGCATCAGCTGGTACCACCTGTGGCGTCGGCGTCGCGACGGCATCGACACGGTGGATGCGCGGGGTCGCGTCGTCGTCGGGGCGGCGCGCGAGCTGCCGGGCCGCGACAAGGCCGACCACTCCGTCTGGATCCGCTCGCTGCGCATCGGCGCCGCCGTCGCGATCGTCGGCTTCGGCGGGGTCGCGATCACCGGCGACATCCAGGGCAAGCTCATGTTCGAGCAGCAGCCGATGAAGATGGCGGCGGCCGAGGCGGCCTGCGAGAACGGCACGAGCTTCTCGGTGCTGACGATCGGCGACCTCGGCGCGAAGGACTGCGACGAGCTGACCAACCTGATCGAGATCCCCGGGCTGCTGTCGTTCCTCGCGCACGGCGACTTCGACACCCAGATCACCGGCGTCAACTCGCTCATCAGCGAGTACCAGGAGAAGTACGGCACGAACCTGCCCGACAAGGCGATCTACGGCGAGCGCGCCGGCGAGGCGATCGAGTACGTGCCGCTCATGCCGGTCACCTACTGGGGCTTCCGCATCATGATCGGCTTCGGCGGGCTCGCCGCCTTCGCCGCCGTCGTCGCGCTCTGGCTGACCCGCAAGGGCACCGTGCCGCGCTCGAAGTGGATCATGCGCCTGGCGGTGCTCGGCATCCTCGCCCCCTTCGGAGCCAACGCGGCCGGGTGGGTGTTCACTGAGATGGGCCGCCAGCCCTTCGTGGTGGCGCCGAATCCCGACGGCGTCGACGGCGTCTTCATGTTCACGGCCGCGGCGGTCTCGCCGGGCGTCTCGGCGGGCGAGCTGCTGTTCTCGGTCATCACGCTGACGGCGCTCTACGCGGTGCTGCTGGTGGTCGAGGTGTCGATCCTGGTGCGCTACATCCGCGGCGGCGTGGCGTCGGCGATGCCGGAGCTGGCGCACGCCGACGGCGGGGATGGCGACCACCGTGACGACCACGACGGACCGGATGACGACGACGGCGCGCATCCCCGCACCGCGAAGCAGGACGACGGCGTGCTGTCGTTCGCCTACTGAGAGCGCGAGGAGACACCCCCATGGACGTTCTGCCCACCCTCTGGTTCGTCGTCATCGCCGTGCTCTGGACCGGCTACCTGCTGCTCGAGGGCTTCGACCTCGGCGTCGGCATACACATGCTCGTCAGCGCCCGCGGCGAGAAGGAGCGTCGTCTGATGCTCAACACGATCGGCCCGGTCTGGGACGGCAACGAGGTCTGGCTGCTCACCGCGGGCGGCGCGACCTTCGCCGCGTTCCCCTACTGGTACGCCTCGCTGTTCTCGGGCCTCTACGTGCCGCTCGTGCTCGTGCTGGTGGCGCTGATCTGCCGCGCCGTCGCGATCGAGTACCGCGGCAAGCACCACTCGCTGCGCTGGGGGCGGGCGTGGGATGTCGCGCTCGGCCTGGGCAGCTTCGTCGCCGCCTTCGGGGTCGGCGCGATGCTCGCGATCACGACCACGGGCCTGCCGATCGACGCGAACGGCGACCGCGTCGGCGGTCCCTTCGCGTGGCTGAGCTGGCAGGCGGTCATCGGCGGTCTCGCGGTCGTCGGCTTCTGCCTCGCGCACGCCGCCGCGTTCCTCGGTCTCAAGACCGAGGGCGCGATGTCGACCCGGATGCGGCGCTTCTTCCGTCGCGGCGCCATCCCGCTGCTCATCCCGATCGTGGTCTGGGTCGTGACGGTGCAGCTCGCCGACGGCAACCCGGTCAGCTGGTGCCTGGTCGCCGTCGCAGCGCTCGGCTCGGTCGTCGGCATCGTCGGGTCGCGACGGGGGAGCGACGGCGTCGGCTTCCTCGGCATGGCTGTCTTCCTGGTGGCCGGCGTCGCGGCGATCTTCACCGCGGTGTACCCGGTCGTGCTGCCGTCGAGCCTCGACCCGGCGAACTCGCTCACGGTGTCGAACGCCTCGAGCGGCGACTACACCCTCGGCGTCATGACGGTGGTGGCCGCGTTCGGCGTGCCGCTCGTGCTGGCCTCGCAGGCTTGGACCTACTGGGTGTTCCGCCGCCGGCTCGCCGTGCATCACATCCCCGACGCCCACCCCGTCGTCGCCGCCGTGCGCCGATGAGCGACCCGACCCATCGAGGACGCGCCCGCGATCGCGGCCGCGCCGAGCCCGGCGTCGGTCGCGACCCGCAGCTGCAGCGCGAGCTGCTGCTGCGCGACCGCCCGCGCCTGATCGCGCTCACCCTGGTGACCCTGCTGCGCGCGGCCGGAGTGCTGCTGATCGCCGAAGGCCTCGCGCGCGGCATCGTCGCCGCGGTGGCCGGGCAGGTCGGCGGCCCGATGGAGCTGCCGCTGCTGCTGCTCGCGGGCGGGATCCTCGCCCGCCTGGTGGCGGAGTGGGCGACGCGCGTGGTCGCGGCCCGCACCGGCGCCGCGATCAAGGCCGAGCTGCGTGGCGGGCTGCTCGGCGCTCTGCTGCGACCCGGGGTCGACACGCCCCGGGTCGCCCTGCTCGCGGGGCGCCGCCTCGACGAGCTCGACCGCTACTTCCTCGACGTCGTCCCGGCGACGCTGGGGGTGGCGGTGGTGCCGGCGGCGGTGCTCGTGCGGGTGCTCGGCGCGGATCTGCTCAGCACGATCATCCTCGTGCTGACGCTGCCGCTCGTGCCCGTCTTCCTCGCCCTGGTGGGGATGCACACGCGCGACGAGGTCGCGCGGGCGTCGACGGCACTCGACCGGCTGGCCGCGCACCTGGTGGAGCTCGCGCGCGGCCTGCCGGTCATCGTCGGGCTGGGTCGGCTCGACGAGCAGCGGGGCGCCCTCGCCGACATCGCCGAGCGCCATCGACGTGCGACCGTGCGCACCCTGCGCACCGCGTTCCTCTCGGCGCTCGTGCTCGAGCTGATCGCGACGATCTCGGTCGCGGTCGTCGCGGTCGTGATCGGCATCCGACTCATCAACGGCGGCCTGCCGCTCGAGACCGGACTGCTGGTGCTCGTGCTCGCCCCCGAGTGCTTCGCGCCGTTCCGCGCGCTCGGCTCGGCGTTCCACGCCGCCGAGGACGGGCTGGATGCGCTGCGTCGCGCCCGCCGGGTCGTCGTCGAGCGGGTCGGCGGCACCCGGCGCGCCACCGCGACGCAGACCCTCCGGCTCGTCGACGTCAGCGTGACCTACGCCGCCGCCGAGCCCGGACCAGCGCCGACGCCGGCTCTCGGCGCAGTGAACGCCGAGCATCACGGCCCCGGCCTCATCGCGGTGACGGCCCCGAGCGGCGGCGGCAAGTCGACTCTGCTCTCGCTGCTCGCCGACCGCCTCGGCCCCGGCGCGCTCGTCACCGGCGAGTTCGACGCGCCCGCTCCCGCCGCCGTCGCGCGGCAGCACCCCCGCACGACCGAGCCGCGTGTGCTCGACGAGCTGCTGCTCTGGTCGGAGGGCGCCGAGACCGAGAGTCGAGTCCTCGCGGAGCGTCTCGGGCTGCTCCCGCTGCTCGCGCACGACCCGGCGACACTGAGCCCGGGCGAGCTGCGACGCCTCGCGGTCGCGCGCGCGGCGCTGCGCCTCGGCACCGGGGCGCGCATCGCCCTGCTCGACGAGCCGAGCTCCCAACTGGATGCGGCGAGCGCCGCCGCCGTGCGTGACCTGATCCGCGAGCTGGCCGACGACCATCTCGTGGTGGTCGCCACCCACGATCCGCTTCTCGTCGCGCTCGCCGACGCGCGGTGGAGGCTGGATGACGCCGCCCCTGGCCTGGATGCCGGCGCACGCGCCTCCGACACGAGCGGCGAGCCCGTCATCCGCCCGGTGCCCCGAGCCACGACGACGCACGCTGCTGACGCGCTCTCCGTCGATCGTCACGCCACCGCGGGTCCGAGCGCCGCCGTGCGTGCGGTCGATGCCTCCGACGCGTCGAGCCCCTCCAGCTCGTCGCGAGCACGCCCGCCGCTCACGGCTCTGCTCGCACTGCTCGCCCCCGAGCTGCCCCGTCTGCTCGTCGCCGCCGTGCTCGGCGCCGCGGCCACCGTCGCCGCGGCCGCGCTCACCGGCGTCTCGGGCTGGCTGATCGTCCGCGCCGGCGAGCACGTCGCGATCATGTACCTGCTCGTCGCGATCGTCGGAGTGCGCTTCTTCGGCATCGCCCGCGCCGTGCTGCGCTACCTCGAGCGGCTGTTCGGTCACGACGCGGCCCTGCGCGGCGCGGCCCGTCTGCGTGGCCGGCTCTGGTCGGCGCTGGCGTCGCTCGGTCCCGGGTACCGCCGCGCGACGCGGTCGGGCGAGACCCTCGACATGCTCGTCGGCGTCGCCGACACGGTGCGCGATCTGCTGCCGCGCGTCGTGACGCCGGTGCTCGGCGCCGCGCTGTCCCTGGCCGCGTGGATCACCGCCTCGGCGATCGTGCTGCCCGAGTCCCTCGACATCACGATCCCGGCGGCGCTCGTCGCCCTCGTTGCCGCGCCGATCGTGACGCTGCTCGCCGATCGCGCCGCGACCCGGAAGCTCGAGGTCGAGCGCGCCGAGCTGCTGCGTCGCGCCGCCACGGTCGGCGACGCCGCCGACGAGCTCGTTCCGGCGGGTCTCGCCGAAGGCGCGCTCACCGGCCTGCGGCGCACCGCCTCGCGTCTCGCCCGCGCCGAGCATCGGGGAACCGCCGCCGCGGGGGCCGGGTCGGCCGTCGTGCTCGCCGCACTCGGCGCGGCCACGGTCGCCCTGCTCGATCAGGCGGCGCACGCCGTCGCCGTGGGCGCGATCTCCGGTCCCTTCGTCGCGGTGCTCGCGCTGCTGCCGCTCGCGCTCATCGAGGCGGGGGAGGCGGCGGTGGATGCGGCACGTCGCGCTCCGGCGCTGGCGGATGCGCTGGGTCGCATCGCAGCCGTGCCGTCGGCCCCGCCGGCCCCGCCGGCATCGGTCCGCAGCGGTGCGGCGACGAAGCCCGTCGGCGAGCGCGAGGCCGCCACGTCGACGCGCGAGGGCGCACTCGACGGCCGTCCCGCCCTCGTGCTCGACGGCGTGGCGCTGCGCTGGCCGGGTGGTGACCGGGTCGTCGACGATCTCGACGCCGTCGCCACCTCCGCGCAGTGGCTCGTGGTCGATGGCCCCTCCGGCTCGGGCAAATCGACTCTGCTCAGTGCCGTGCTCGGCCAGCTGGCGCCGGAGAAGGGCCGCATCCTGATCCCCGCGGACACCGCGAGGACGACAGCGACCACCGCGCCGACGCCCACGCGCAGCGGCCCCCGTGTGGCCTGGGCGCCGCAGGACGCGCACGTCTTCGATGCGAGCCTGCGCGCCAACCTGCGTCTGGGTCGTCCCGCCGACGACGCCCCTGACGACGCCGAGCTGCTGGATGTGCTGCGCCGAGTCCGCCTCGACCGGGTGCTCGACGCCCGCGATGGACTCGACACCCGCGTCGGCGCCGGGGGAGCGGCCCTCTCCGGCGGGGAGCGGCAGCGCCTCGCCGTCGCCCGCGCCCTGCTCAGCCGCGCCGACGTCGTGCTGATCGACGAGCCGACCGCGCATCTCGATGCCGCGACGGCATCCGCTCTGCTCGCCGAGCTGCGCACCGCTCTCGAGGGGCGCATCGTGGTGCTCGTCTCGCACGACCCCGACGCCGCCGAGCCCGGCGACCTGCGACTCGCACTCGGCAGCGGCACGGCGAGCGCCGCGCCCCTCCTCGTGCTCTGATCCGCGGCCGCGCGACCCGAGCGGGCGTGCTGCCGCAGCCGTCGGAGCCGTGTTCTGCGCATCCCGCCAGGCGATGCGGAGCACCCGCGCGGCGCCCCGAAACACGATGTTCACGCCCGCGCACCCGTCGTAACAGACGCGAAACACGGGGACCTCCCCGGCGAAACCTCCGCTGGTCAGACTGACCGGCGTACCCGAGGCCACTCCGCTCCCTGCACGCGGACGCTCCGGCTCACGGTGCGTTCCTTGCTAAGTGAGAGAGGTAACACGATGGATCAAGGCAACACCGCCTTCGTGCTCATCTGCGCAGCGCTCGTGCTGCTCATGACCCCGGGCCTGGCCTTCTTCTACGGCGGACTCGTCAAGGCGAAGAGCGTCATCTCGATGATGATGATGAGCTTCGGCGCGATCGGTCTGGTCGGAGTGCTGTGGGTCGTCTACGGGTACGCGATCGCGTTCAGCAACAACGTGGGCATCGACGGGGTCTTCGGCCTCGACGTGAACGCCCTGTTCCTGAACAACCAGCTCGAGGTGCCGAAGGATGCGGCGTTCCCGCCGATCGCCTTCGTCTCCTTCCAGGCGACCTTCGCGATCATCACCGTCGCGCTGATCTCCGGCGCCATCGCCGACCGCGCCAAGTTCGGCGCGTGGATGATCTTCGCCGGCATCTGGGTCACGATCGTCTACTTCCCGGTCGCGAGCTGGGTCTTCAACTTCACCCTCGGCAAGGACGGCTCGATCGTCGACGGCGGCTGGATCGTCTACGGCCTCAGCCAGACTCCGCTCGGCGTCGGCGTGATCGACTTCGCCGGAGGCACCGCGGTGCACATCAACGCGGGTGCCGCGGCCCTCGCCCTGGCGCTCGTGCTCGGCAAGCGCGTCGGCTTCACCAAGGGCGCCTACGCCCCGCACAACCCGCCCTTCGTGCTCCTCGGCGCCGGTCTGCTCTGGTTCGGCTGGTTCGGCTTCAACGCCGGCTCCGAGGTCGCCGCCGACGGCGTGGCCGCGGTCGCCTTCCTCAACACGATCGTCGCCCCGGCCGCCGCGCTGCTCGCCTGGATCGTCGTCGAGAAGATCAAGGACGGCAAGTCGACCTCGGTCGGCGCCGCGTCGGGTGCCGTCGCCGGTCTGGTCGCGATCACCCCGGCCTGTGCCGCGCTGACCCCCGGCTGGGCGATCCTGCTCGGCATCGTCGCGGGCGCCGTCTGCGCCCTCGCGATCGACCTCAAGTTCAAGCTCGGCTTCGACGACTCGCTCGACGTGGTCGGCGTGCACCTGGTCGGCGGTCTCATCGGAACGCTCTACCTCGGCTTCTTCGCCAACGGCACCGGCCTCATCTTCAGCGGCAGCTTCAACCAGCTGGCGGTCCAGGCGATCAGCGCCCTCGCGGTGCTCGTCTACAGCTTCGTGCTGGCCTTCGCGATCGGCTTCGTGATCGAGAAGACGATCGGATTCCGCATCAAGAACGAAGACGAGGTCGCCGGAATCGACCAGGCGGTGCACGGCGAAGAGGGCTACGTCCTCACCGCCGAGCGCTGATCCTCAGCTCTCCCTGCACCGGCGCCCCGGCTCTTCGGAGTCGGGGCGCCGTCGTGTGCGCCGCCGTGTGCGCCGCCGTCGCCGCTGGCCTGCCCGTCGCGTCGCGGCACGGCGGCAGCGCCCCCGCGCTCTAGTGTCATGACCGGGAGGTCGCGGCGATGAACTGGACTCTGCCGGCCGCGATCCTCGCCGCCGCACTGCTGGCTGCAGCGGCGACCCTGCTGGTGCGGGCGTCGGTGCGCGTGCCGTTCTGGATCCCGCTCGGCGCCGGCGTCGGCGCGGTCGTCACCACCGCCGCGGTCGCCGCCGTCCTCGGTGGGATCCCGCCGCTGTTCGGCGCCACCGTCGCGAGCGCCGCCGCGCCCGTATCGGTGCCCCTCGCCGCCGCTCTCTCGCGCGGACCCCGCCTCGATCTGCGGCAGCACGTCGCCGTCGCGGTCTGGGCCCTGCTGATCGTGCCGCTCGCCATCGTCGTGCCCGCCCGCGTCGTCGCAGGCTGCCCGCCGACCTCCTGCGTCGTCGAGGACTTCGGCGGAGCGCTGCCCTTCGTGACCGCGGTCGGCGGCTTCCTGCTCGTGCCGTCCGTGGCGACGATCGGCCGCAACCGGCTTCGCAACGGATCGGGCAGTCGTCTCGTCGATCTCCTCGCCGGTCTCGCCGTCGTGCCGCTCTTCGCCGTCTGGCTGGCCGCGGCCGAGGGCGACATCGACGAGTACACCGGCGGGCTCATCGCGTCGGGTCTCGCGGCGCCGGCGCTCGGCGCGCTCGGGTGGCTCATCGTCGACCGGCTGCGCGGGGTGACGGCGACGACGGGCCGGGCCCTGCGCATGGGCGCGATGGCCGGGATGGCGATCATCCTGCCCGGCGCGGCCGCGATGACGCCGCCGTGGCTGATCGGGCTCGGTTTCATCGGCGGCTGCGTCGGCGCCCTCGCCCACGATGCGCGGGCCATCGTCTCCTCGCCGGAGGGCGTGCGTGCGGCCGTCACCGCGCTGACGCTGGGCGCCGTCGGCATGGTCGCCCCCGGCATCCTCGGCACCGCCATCGGCTTCGTCTTCGCCGCCCGCACCGACGTCACCGGCTCGCAGCTCGTGGCCACCCTCGCGGTCGCCGCGGGCGCGACCGCGCTCTCGATCCCGGTCGCGCTGCTCGGCCGTCGGCGCTGATCATCCGCCGCTGATCGCCCGTCCGTCGTCCGGCGCGCAGACGCTCCGCGGTGCGAGGATCGGCGCGTGAGCGACGACGCCCTCCACAGCACGACCGTCCGCTGGACCGACCCGGCCGAGACCGCGGCCGAGATCGGCCGCCTCTCGGGTCTGGAGTACCTCCGGCGCCTCCGGGATGGCACCCTGCCCGCCCCGCCGATGGGCGCGCTCATCGACGCGGACTTCGCCGAGGTCGAACCCGGCCGCGTCATCGTGCGGGCGACGCCAGGGGAGCAGCACCTCAACCCGCTCGGCACCGTGCACGGCGGCTTCGTCTGCACGCTGCTCGACACCGTGGCGGGATGCGCCGCGCACTCGGTGCTCGAGGCCGGCGTCGGCTACACCTCGATCGAGCTGAAGGTGAGCTACCTGCGCGCTGTCGCTCCCGACGGGAGGCCGATCACGGCGACCGGGACGGTCACGAAAGCCGGCTCACGGGTCGTGTTCGTGGATGCGGTCGCCGTCGACGCCGAGGGCCGTCCCGTTGCGACGGCGTCCTCATCCCTGCTCGTGCTGCGCTGAGGTGGGGATCGGGCGCGTCACTGGGATCGAACCAGTGAACCCCGACGACGACGAAAGGCCCCCGACTGCTCGGAGGCCTTTCATTCTGCGGTGGGCGATACCAGACTCGAACTGATGACCTCTTCCGTGTGAAGGAAGCGCGCTACCAACTGCGCCAATCGCCCGCGGAGATGATTCTGCCACACCTCGGAGACCGTTCCCGACCATCCACGTGAACAGTGCCCGCACGGCCCGCGACACGCCCGGGTCTGCCCGTTTTGGACACCCGCCACGGATCGGGTACAGTCATTCTCGCCCCAAGGGAAACCAGCGGGGCGATGCGGATGTGGCGCAGTTGGTAGCGCACAACCTTGCCAAGGTTGGGGTCGCGAGTTCGAGTCTCGTCATCCGCTCGAGTGAAGGCTCGCGGTCCAAAGGGCCACCTGGTGGCGTGGCCGAGAGGCGAGGCACCGGCCTGCAAAGCCGTTTACACGGGTTCGAATCCCGTCGCCACCTCGCTCTCAACTGAATAGCCTGTTTAGGCGCGATTGGCGCAGCGGTAGCGCGCTTCCCTGACACGGAAGAGGTCACTGGTTCGATCCCAGTATCGCGCACCCCGATTCCTCACGGATCCCGAAGCCCCTGGTTCGCCGGGGGCTTTCGTCGTCTCCGGGGGAGTTCGACACATCGATCTGCCCCCTCGTTGTCCCTGAGACCTTCCTCAGACGCGGAGGCTCCGATCGGGCGTCGCACTCAGCGCAGCGCTCCTAGCCTGCGAGCACGCCATCGATACCCGTCCTCCTCAGCATCTGGGGCTTCGACCCCGTGGCCGCGACGCTCCTCGCCACGGCCACCGCTGCGTACCTCGTCGGCACCGTGCGGGTGCGGAGGTCCGGAGGGCACTGGTCGAGGAGATCGACGGCGCTCTACCTGTCCGTCGGGCTCGGCTCCTTCGCGACCGTCTCGTTCGGCGTGCTGGGCGTGCACAGCGCCGACCTGCGCTGGGCGTTCACGACGCGCATCGCCCTGCTCCTCGTCGTCGTGCCGGCGGCGATCGCGGCAGGGCGTCCGCTCGCGCTGCTGCGTGAGGCATCGGGCGAGCGCGGCCGCCGCCGGCTCGATCGGGTGCTGGCGAGTCGGATCGTGCGGCTGTTCGGCAACGCGATGTTCGCGACGCTGTTCTCGGCTGCCGTCTTCACGCTGTTCCTGACCCCGCTCGCCGGAACAGCCCGAACCTCTCCGGCGATCGAGGATGCGCTGACCGTCGTCGTTCCTCTCGTCGGGCTGCTCATAGTGCTGCCGATCGCCGAAGACGCCGCGGCGCGCTCGTCGCTGTTCATCACGGTCGAGTTCCTGCTCGCCTTCGTCGAGCTGATCATCGACGCGATCCCCGGCATCGTGCTGCGCATCACGCCGGCCGTGCTGGATCATGCACCGCGCGTCGCGGCGCTGGCGCCCTGGTGGCCGAGTCCGCTGCGCGACCAGCAGCTCGCCGGCGATCTGCTCTGGTTCATCGCCGAGGTCGCCGACGTGCCGATCCTCATCGTGCTCGGCATCCGCTGGGCCCGCTCCGATCGGCGCGAGGCGCGCGGCTACGACGAGCTCAGCGACGAGCAGCTCGCCGAGCTCACCCGTCAGCATCTGCGCGGGCCGCGGACGCCCGAGGACGACTGAACGGAGGAGTCCGAGCAGAGCGACGACCGGCCCGGCGAAGGGGTCCTTGCCGTGGGTCGGCCGTCCTGCCACGCTCGCAGTGGATCGCCGGGGCGAGACCCGGCGCGGCGGCGAACGGCGAGCGGACGGAGTCGGGCGATGGCGGGCAGGATCACGGCGAGACGGTTCCACGAGCACGAGGGCCTCGACGACTGGCGGGTGCTGTTCTGGGGAGCGCATGCGTTCTTCCGCTCCGACGACTTCGCCACCGCGGCGCGGCTGGTCGCCGAGATCGCGGTCGTCGCGGCGGACCTCGATCACGCACCCGATGTCGACCTGCGACCCGAGGGCGTCACGGTGCGCACCCGCAGCGAGCCCGACGGCCATCTCGCCCTCGTCGACGTGCACCTCGCCCAGCGGGTGTCGCGCGCCGCCGCCGAGCTCGGGCTCATCGCCGACCCGAGCATGCTCGCCGTCGTCGGCATCGCGGTCGCCGAGGACACCGGCGTCGACACCCGCCCGTTCTGGCGGGCCGCGCTCGGCTACGTGGATCTCGGCGAAGAGGATGCTGTCGATCCGCTGCGACGCAATCCGCACACCTGGTTCCACACGCTGACGCCGCCACGGCCGCGGCGCGGGCGCACGCACATCGACGTCTCGGTGCCCGCGGATCAGGTCGAGGCTCGCGTCGCCGCCTGCCTGGCCGCCGGCGGACGCATCGCCGATGACTCGAACGCGCCGTACACCTACACGCTCGCCTCACCCGACAACCACGGCATCGACATCGCCGGATGGGCCGACCACAGCGACCTCTGATCGCGCCGGACTGCACGGCGCCGCATCGGAACCGCATCGGAACCGCACCGGATCGCGCGACGCGGCACGCACATCCGTTCAGTCACGAGCTCCCGTCACGCACGCGCACTACGCTGATCGCGACCGGCGGAGCAGCCGAGCGGAAGGAAGACCGATGGCACTGGGCAGGGAATTCGTCGCCGACTGGATCGCGCGCAGCGCGCAGGCGATCAGCGAGCACCGCAGCGAGCTCATCACCCTCGATCGGGAGATCGGCGACGGCGACCACGGCGAGAACATGGATCGCGGTTTCACCGCCGTCGCCGTCAAGTCGGGCGATCTGCCCGCCGACGCGACGCCGGCCGACGTGCTCAAGGTCGTCGCGACGACCCTCATCTCGACCGTCGGCGGCGCCTCGGGCCCGCTCTACGGCACCGCCTTCCTCAAGGGCTCCCAGGCCGTCGCCGATCGGGCCGAGCTCGACGGCGCGGCGATCGTCGCCTTCCTCACCGCAGCCCGCGACGGCATCGTGCTGCGCGGCAAGGCCGAGGTCGGCGACAAGACCATGATCGACGCCTGGACACCCGCGGTGGATGCCGCCGCGGCAGCCCAGGCCGAGGGCAGGAGCGAGGCAGAGATCCTCGCCGCCGCCGCGGATGCGGCCCAGTCCGGCGCCGAGTCGACCGACCCGCTGGTCGCCCGCAAGGGCCGGGCGAGCTACCTGGGGGAGCGTGCCATCGGTCATCGCGACCCGGGGTCGGTGTCGACCACGCTCATCCTGCGCGCGGCGGCTGACGCGGCGGCCGCCGCGTGAGCGTCGGCCTGGTCATCGTCTCGCACAGCTCCAAGATCGCCGAGGGCGTCGTCGAGCTGGCCGGCCAGATGGCCGACGGGGTGACGATCGTCGCGGCCGGCGGCACCGACGAGGGCGGGATCGGCACGAGCTTCGACAAGGTCGGCGCCGCGATCGAGGCGGCAGAGACGGGCGATGGTGTCGTCGTGCTCTGCGACCTCGGCTCCGCGATCCTCACGACCGAGACCGCGCTCGACTTCCTCGACGACACGGCGCGCGAGCGCGTCGCCATCGCGGATGCGCCGATCGTCGAGGGCGCCGTGGCGGCCGCCGTGGCCGCGCGCACGGGCGGCGACCGCGCCGCAGTCCTCGCGGCGGCCGCGAGCGCGAACGGCGACGCCGCATCCGTCGACACCGGCGCCGACGGAACCGGGGGCCCCGACGCCGTGACCGATGTCACGGCCGCGGACGCCGACCTCCGCACGCGCCGCGTCACGCTCGTCAACGGCAGCGGGCTCCACGCCCGCCCTGCGGCGGAGTTCGTCAAGGCGGCCAGCGGCTTCGACGCCGCGATCACCGTCGACGGCGTCGACGCGAAGAGCCTGCTGCGCATCATGGCGCTCGGCCGCGGCAAGGGCAGCGAGCTCGAGCTGACGGCCGAGGGCCCCGACGCCGACGCCGCGCTCGACGCGCTCGTCGCACTGGTCGAGACCGGGTTCGGCGAGGACTGACGACGACCGACGCGACGCGACCGACCTGACACGATGGAAGCATGCGTCGCCCGCTCCGCCTTGTGATCGTCGCCGCCACCGCCACCGCCGCGGCCGTGATGACCGGATGCGTCGCCGTCGACCCCGCACCGCATCCGGACCGGTCGTCGTCGGCGACGTCGAAACCGAGCCCGAGCGCGGCGATCGCGGGCGGCGGCGGGATCGAGTACGCCGGGGGAGCCGGCGGCACGATCGCCTGGACCACGGCGGTCTGTACGGTCGCGAACGGCCGGCTCGGCGCGATGACGACGCCGGATCCCCGGCAGAGCTCCGACGCCCCGACCCTGACCTACGCCGTGACCGACGGCGCCGGAGCCCACCTGACCCTGCCCGACGGCCGGGTCTTCTCCCGCACCGGAACTCTCGACGGCGTCGTCGCCGGCGAGCATCGCGGGGTGTGGTCGATCTCCTTCGCGACGACCGCGCTCGACGACCCGGAGGGCGGCGACGCGGTCACGGTCTCCGGCGAGATCACCTGCTCGCGCCTCGAGCAGGGCTGAGCGGCCCCGTGGGCGTGCATCTGACCGGGCTGCTGATCTGCCGCGACGACATCGAGGCGGCGACCGTCGAACGGGAGCTGCCCGAGCACATCCGCCGCACTCGCGACGAGGTCGGCTGCCGGAGCTTCGACGTCACACGTCGATCGGGAACACTCGTCTGGGATGTCGCGGAGAGCTTCGTCGACGAGGCGGCGTTCGCGGCGCACCAGCGGCGCGTCGCGTCGAGCGACTGGGGCTCGGTCACCGCGGGGATCGAGCGCCGCTACGAGGTCCGACGCGACTGACGCGAGGGCCTATCGGGCGCCGCGCTTCTGGCGATCTCCACCGGAATGATGTCACGGCAACCCTCTCCTCGGTCCACCCACGGCCTCTCCTCGGTCCACCCACGGATCAGGTCAGGCGCGGTCGAGGCCGTGCGCGATCAGGCTCTCGGCGGTCTCGGCGATGCTGTCCTCGATCGGTCGCGGGCGCCACCCCAGCAGCCGCTCGGCCTTCGCGCCCGTGGCCGGGAAATCTCGGCCCAGTTGCGGACGCAGGGCCCGGAGGGCGGGGTTGCGCACGCCGAGAAGCCGTGCTGCGAACACCGGCAGCTCGCGGGTCGGCACCTTCGCAGCGCGGTCACCCAGGCGCGCGCGCAGGATGCGGGCGACGTCGACGATGCGCAGGCTGCGACCCGAGATCGCGATGAAACGCTCGCCGGCGGCCGCCGGATCGGTCATCGCGCGCAGGTGCAGGTCGGCGACGTCGCGCACATCCACCCAGCCGGTGCCGAACGGCGGGCAGACGGGCAGGGCACCGGTGAGCATGCCGCGGATGGTGCGCAGCGACGGCGGGTCGTCGGTCCCGAGCAGCGGGCCGATCACGGCCGTCGGGTTCACGGCGGCGAGCTCGAGCGCGCCGCCCTCCTGCTCGACGAAGGCCCAGGCCGCCCGCTCGGCGAGCGTCTTCGACCGCTGATACGGGGCGACGTCGGGGTTGTCGACGACGGTCCAGTCGTTCTCGGTGAAGGGCTCGGTGCGCTTCGGGTGGCCGTAGACGATCGCCCCGGAGGCGCTCGTCAGCACGACGCGCTTCACGCCGGCATCACGCGAGGCCCGCAGCACGCGCCGCACGCCGTCGCGGGCGGCGGCGATCATCGCCTCCTCGCTCTCGACCGCGGTGCGGAGCGTGGGGGAGGCGACGTGCAGCACGAAGTCCACGTCGGCGACCGCGTCGGCCCAGCCGTCGTCGGAGGCGAGGTCGGCGCGCACGATCTGCAGCCGGGCGCCGTCGAAGGCCTCGGCCTTCTGCAGCAGGCCGCGCAGGGTGTCGCCCTTGGCGAGGTCGCGCACGGTCGTGCGCACGTCGTAGCCGGCGCGGAGCGCCGCGAGCACGCACCATCCGCCGATGTAGCCGGAACCGCCGGTGACCAGGATGCGCTGCGGCATGTCTCTCCCTGAGTAGTATGTGCGGAGAGTTCTCCGCTTGGCGTCGTCGACAGTAACGGAGAGTTCTCCGATTCGCAAGGAGCACCATGGACGACCGCGCATCCGACAGCTCGACGACCACGAGCGACGCACGCCGAGCAGATGCCCAGCGCAACCGCGCGCGCATCCTCGAGGTCGCCTCCGCCGCCTTCCTGCGCGACCCGGAGACCTCGCTCAACGCGATCGCCAAGTCCGCGGGGGTGGGGGCCGGAACCCTGTACCGGCATTTCCCGACCCGTGAAGACCTGCTGCTGGCCGTCTACAAGGAGGACATCGACGGGCTCGAGGCCTCGGTGCGCCGCACACTCGACGAGCAGGAGCCGCTCGATGCCTTCCGGGACTGGGCACGCCGCCTCGCCGCCTCGGTGCGGGTGAAGCACGGCTTGGGGGAGGCGCTGTCGACCCCGACCGCGCAGGCGCTCATCGACAGCACCTACGGTCCGGTCACCTCGGCGATCCGTCAGCTGCTCGACGCGGCGGCCGCACACGGCGACGCCCGCCCCGGCATCGACGCCTCCGACGTGCTGCTGCTGCTCAGCGCGCTCTGGCGCGTGCCCCGCACCGAGGCCGGGCTCGCGCAGGCCGACCGGATCCTCGAGCTGGTGTTCGACGGACTGCGGCCCGAGCCCGCGCCAGCGGACTGAGCGCTGCGCGAACGCGCGCCGATCGGCCGTCAGCGTCGCGCGGCGATCACCGCGTTCGCGACCGCCACCGGATCGTGGGCGAAGTCGACGTCGTACAGGTCGTTCCCGACGGCGAAGGCGACCGAGCAGGCCGACCCTCCGCAGTCCTGACGGATCGCCCAGTCGCCGCGGCCGAGGCCGGCGAGCTTCGCGGGAACGAAGTCCACGCCGCCGAGAGTGTCGAAACCCGGCTTGAGCTGCCCGGCCGCATCCGCCCGACCATGCCCCAGTCGGATCCGCAGGGTCTGCTGCGCGCCGTTCGCGAAGCAGTCGAGATCTCCGGCGGACCGCATCGCCGACGACTCGATATCGAGGCGCTCGGGCTGCTCGGGCTGATCCACCCAGGCGACCGGACCGCCGACGACCGCGCTCAGTTCCGAGGTGGCGACCAGGTCGTCGCACGAACGGCCCGCACCACCTGCGCCGCCTGAGCCGCCCGCCGAGGCGGACGGCGACGGGGACGCCGAGGCCGACCGAGGTGCGCCGAGCTGCGCCCCGCGCGCCGCCACGGCGTCGAGGATCGACGTGAACGCGGCGTCGAGGTCGCGGTCATCGCCCGGATCGGCGGCGGTCTCTTGCGGGTCGAACGTGCGCTCCAGGAAGACCCACACCCCGGCGATCCGCGCCGTCGCCCCGAAGCCCGGATCGCCCGAGGCGGCAGTGACCGTGTGCTCGCCGTAGGTGCGCGTCTCGGTCGACGGCCCGTCGCCGAAGAGCATCGCGGTCCAGCGGGCGTCCGGATCGGGCAGCAGCTGGGCGGTCAGCACGGGGGCGAACCCGGAATCCGGGGCTCCCCGCCAGGCGCACTGCAGTCCACCCGCCGCCGGCACCGCCGTCGCCGCGACCGCATCCGACCCGGTGCCGATCAGGGTCGCCACCGGATCGACCGCGGCCGCCGCCCCGCCGAGTGCGGCGTCGAGCTCGCCCTCGTCCGCGAGATCAGAGCAGCTGAGCGCCGCCGCCGTCGACGATGCCGGATTCGACGGCCGCGCGGAGGTCGGCGACGAACTCGGCGATCCGGTGCAGCCGGCAAGGAGAGCCGTCGCGGCGAGCGCGGCCGCGGCGAGGCAGAAGCGGGGGAGAGCACTGCTCATGTCGTCAGTCTGCGCGCGCGTCACCCGCACGTCGATGGCGCGCACGGCGTTTCGCCCGGCCGTCGACACGCCCGCCCCGAGAATCACCTCATGCACGTGATCGATCGGATCGACGACGCCCGCCTGCGCGACCTCTGCGGGCGCGGCGAGTTCTTCTGGCTCGATCTGACGGCACCGAGCGACGACGACATCCGTCACCTCGGCGAGCTGCTCGGTCTGCACCCGCTCGCGGTCGAGGACAGCATCCACTTCGGCCAGCGCCCGAAGCTCGACGTCTACGGTGACAACGCCCTGCTGGTGCTGCAGGGCGGGCGCGAGCAGAAGCCCGAAGACCAGAATGAGCAGCCGCTCGAAGAGATCCACCTCTACCTCAGCGGCGCGTGGATCGTCACCCTGCACCGCGACCGCTTCGACGACCTGGAGCGGCTGCGCGCTCAGCTCGAGCAGTCGGCCGCGGCGAAGAGCGAGCAGTACTACGTGTACAAGGTCGTCGACGCGATCGTCGACAGCTTCTTCCCGATCCTCGCCGACCTGGATGAGGAGATCGACGACCTCGAGGATGCGATCGTCGCCGGCGCGAAGCGACGCCAGCTCGAGGAGATCTTCCGGCTCAAGCGGCTGCTGCTGCGTCTGCGGAAGGCGGTCGTGCCGATGCGCGACGTGTTCGCGCGCGAGGCCGACCAGATCGTCGACCTCGCCGGCCTGGAGGCCGACAGTCGCGACTACTTCCGCGACGTCTACGACCACCTCATCCGCATCACCGACGAGCTCGACTCGTACCAGGAGATGATCACGAGCTGCACCGACCTCTACCTCTCGACGGTCGCGAACCGGCAGGGCGAGGTGTCGAAGCAGCTGACCATCGTCGCCTCGGTGTTCCTGCCACTGAGCTTCCTCACCGGCTTCTTCGGCATGAACTTCGACTGGGAGGTCGATCATGTGCTGAAGGGACCGTGGCTGTTCCTGTTCCTCGGGATCGGCTCGATGCTGGTCTCGGTCGCCGCGCTGTGGTGGTGGTTCCACCGCAAGGGCTGGACGGGGCGCGACGACTGATGAGCACGGCGGTGGCGGAGGCGTACGCCCGTCGGGCCGGCGACTACATCGGCGCGGTGGGATCGATGGATGACGTGCATCCGGCCGACATCCACCTCGTCGGCGACTGGGCGCACCGGATCGAGGGCGAGATCCTCGACGCCGGCTGCGGGCCGGGACAGTGGACCGGCTGGCTCGCGGGACGCGGTGCCGACGTGCGCGGGATCGACCAGGTGGAGCCGTTCCTGCTGCACGCGCGGCGCGCCCACCACGGAGCGCGCGTCGACCTCGGCTCGCTCGACGCCCTGCCCTACGCCGACGCGGCCTTCGGGGGAGCGCTCGCCTGGTACTCGCTCATCCATCACGACCCCTCGAGCATCGCCGTGCCGCTCGGCGAGCTCGGGCGCGTGCTCGCGCCGGGCGGCGGCCTGCTCGTCGGGTTCTTCATCGCGGACGCGACCGAGCCCTTCGATCACGCGGTGACGCGCGCCTACCGCTGGTCGGCGAGCGACCTCGCTGACATGGTCGCCGCGGCCGGCTTCGACGTCGTCGAGACGCACACCCGCACCGGAGCGGCACCGCGACCACGACCCCACGGCGCGCTGATCGCGCGACGTCGAGCCTGACGGCGCGCACGTCGGCATCCGCGAGCAGACGACTCCGCTGCTCAGCTGGCCGCCGCAGCGACCTCCACGGGCATGCTCCAGCGCCGGAAGCGGCGGAGCGACCGGATGACGATCAGCGCAAGAGCGCCGACCGCGAGCACGACGGCAGCAGGGGAGACGTCGACCGCGGACCCGGTGATCGCGAGGATGAGCGAGTTGAGCGCCGGCGGCTGAGCGTGCTGGTCGACGTGCGACAGCGCGTGGCCGATGCTCCAGGTCGCGAGCGCGAGACCTCCCACCACGCCGCTCGAGAGGGCGAGGATCGCCGCCGGCACGAGCGATCGACGGCCTGGCACCGCGGCGAGCACCGCGAGCACGACCAGCCCGGCGGCGACGGGCGCGCCGTGATTCGCGATCGCCAGCAGACCGTAGCCGTCGGGATTCGGGCCCCGGCTGGACAGCGAGCCGATCGCGAGCGCGTAGGTGGCCGCGACGGCCGCTCCGCCGAGGATGGCGAGCAGGATCAGGACACGGGCGACACGCTGAGCGATTCTCTGCATATGTCCACGCTAGGTGTCGCCGTTCGCGAGTGATGATGCCCAGTTCGGGGTCGGACGACCGCCGGCGCTCCGGTGCGGTCGAGCTCGGCGGAGCCGGGCCAGTCGACCACGGACAGCGAGGGTGACGCCTGACGACGGGGCGCCGAGCTTCATCGATATTGTCATAATGTGCATTATCGGTTTCTAGTTGACCCCAGGGATGGGGCCGCGCGACGACGCCCTGCGCACCTATCGTGCAGAGCGTGCCCGACGACTCGACACCGCTGCTGACCGCACTCGCTGGCGGCGGCATCCTCGCCATCCTGCTGAGCATCGTCCTGAGTGTCGGCGGCGCGGCGCTCGGCCTGTGGCTGGTCTACACCGTGATCTGGCGCGCCGTGCGGCGCGGTCTGCGCGAGCGCGCGATCGAGCAGCACCGCGCCGAGTACGGCGCCGCGGCCGCCCGGTACGCGCACGACGAGCAGGCCGACCGCGAGCGACGGGCGCACGACGATCGCCGACGCGCCGACGGCCTGCGCGACCAGCCCCAGCTCGAGCGCAGCCACCAGGTGCTGCGCGAGCAGAGCTACGGGAGCATCGCGGGCGGCTGACACGGCCGGCCTCGACCCCTCTCGGGATCTCGCCTGATCTGACATAACGATGCGCGCCAGCGCCCCGGGCTCGCCCGTCGGGATGTCGGTGGTCGTGCCTAACGTGAGGCCATGGCGATCTTCTTCGACACGGCGACGACGCTCGACGGCTACCTGGCCGATGACGACGACTCGCTCGCCTGGCTGTTCGCGGTGCCCGGCGGCGACTCCCCCTCCCCCGAGCTCGCTCCCGGTCCCGCGGCGGTCATGGTCGAGGGCTCGACCACCTACGAGTGGGTTCTGCGCGATCAGGATCTGCTCGCGCATCCGGAGCGCTGGGCCGCCTTCCACGGCGATACCCCGGTCTTCGTGTTCACGACGCGCGATCTGCCGGTGCCGGCCGGAGCCGACGTGCGCTTCGTGCGCGGGCCGGTGGCGGAGGCGCTGCCTCAGATCCGCGCGGCGGCGGGCGAGGGCGACATCTGGCTCGTCGGCGGCGGTGACCTCGTCGGCCAGTTCGACGACGCGGGCGCCCTTGACGAGCTGCGCCTGTCCTACGCGCCGGTCACGCTGGGCTCCGGGGCGCCCCTTCTCCCCCGCCGCATCGAGGCCGCCCGGCTCGCGCTCGACTCGGTCGCGCAGGTCGGCGCCTTCGCCCGGCTGGTCTACCGCGTCAGCCGCTGACGCGCGCTCGACAGGGTGCGCGGTCGCCGGGATCGTCCAGTGCGCTGGGGCTCGGGGTCGGGCTCAGAGCGCGACCGCGCGACGCCGACGAGCCCGCGCCGACCAGCGGCCGTCGCGGTGCTCGACGTGGATCGGATGCTCGAACGCCGCCGAGACCGCCTCGCTCGTCACGACCTCGCCGACCGGTCCTGATGCGGTGATCCGGCCATGGGCCACGAGCACCGCGTGCGTGGTGGTCTCCGGCAGCTCCTCGAGGTGGTGCGTCACCAGGATCGAGGCGAGGTCCGGGTGGGTGCGCTCGAGCGCGTCCACCGTCTCGAGCAGCTGCTCGCGCGCGGCGACATCCAGTCCGGTCGACGGCTCATCGAGCAGCAGCAGAGCCGGGTCGGAGAGCAGCGCACGGGCGATCAGCGTGCGCCCCCGCTCCCCCTGCGACAGCGTCGGCCAGCGCGACTCCGCGATGGCCGCGAGTCCCAGCTGATCGAGCACGGCATCCGCCCGCTCGATCTCGTCGGCCGAGGCCTCCCAGCGCATCGGCAGCTCGATCGTCGAGGTGATGCCGGTCAGGGCGACCTCGCGCACCGTCAGCGGCGAATCGAGCGGATGCCGCGGGTTGACGTGGCCGATCCGACGCCGCAGCGCGGCGAGCTCGACCCGGCCGAGCCGCTCCCCGAGCACCTCGACTGTGCCGGCCGAGGGGTGGGTCACCGCACCGCAGAAGCCGAGGATCGTGCTCTTGCCGGCCCCGTTCGGACCGAGCAGCGCCCAGTGCTCCCCCGCGCGCACCTCGAGGGTGACGTCGTCGAGGATCTGACGTCCGTTGCGGCGGAACCCGACCTCGCGGAGAGCGACGACCGGAGCCGTCACCGCGCGTTCTCGCCGGAGAGGAACTGCATGACCGCGTCGACCACGAGCGCGTGATCGTCGGCCTGCGCGAGACCCGACACGCCCACGGTGCCGAGCAGCGCGCCCGACTCGGTCTTGATCGGCACGCAGCCGCCCGCGATCGCGTAGCGCGTCGTGTCGAGCTCGGCGTAGCTGCGCCCCGTCACCTCGCCGCGGATCTTGAGCAGGAAGGTGCTCGCGCCGAAGCGCTGCACCGCGCGCGCCTTGCGCACCAGCCAGTCGTCGTTGTCGCTCGACGACCCCGGCATGCCCACCTGGAAGGCGGTCTGCTCGCCGATCGTGATTCGGATGGCGATGGCCAGGTTCCGCTCGGCTGCGACGCCGACGAGGATCGTACCCAGCTGCCAGGCGTCGGCGTGCGAGAAGTCGGTGAAGACGAGCTTGCGCTCCTGCTCCTCGAGCCGCTTCAGCTTGCGGCGCTGCGTCGTCGTCGGCGCATCGGTCTCGGCCATGTCAGTCCTCCGTCTCACGGCCGAGGGAGGCGATGGTGCGACGCACCAGCTCGGGGAGCTCCGCCGGCTCATAGGGTTCGTCGGTGGCGGCCAGCTCGTCGACGCTCCACCAGCGATGCTGCTCGAGGTCGACCCGCTCGTCGTCGGTCCAGTTGTCGTTCGCCGGGGCGAAGGTGCTCGTCCGCAGCGCGTAGTACTCGGCGTGGCCGCGGTCGTGATCCGCCTGGTCCCACGTCACGTCGAAGTCGAGGCTCCAGATCGGCCCGGTCAGCGCGGCGTCGCGCAGTCCGGTCTCCTCCCAGAGCTCGCGCACGGCGGCCTCGCCGTGGGTCTCGTCGCCCTCGACGCCGCCGCCCGGCGTCATCCAGCGCGCGAACCCGCTCGTGTCGGGCGCGCGCGTGAGGAAGAGCAGCACCCGGTCGCGGTCGTCGACGACCAGGATGCGCGACGTGCGGCGCAGGCGCGTCATGCGCTCAGCGGGTGAAGCCGCTGACGTCGCCGACGTAGCGCGTGTGATCCTCGGGGATCGGGTCGACGGCCGCCTGAGCGACCTCGGCCGCGAACTCGTCGACCTTGTAGAGGCGGCCGGCGTCGTCGCGGCGCGACTGGATCGCACCGGGGTTGACGCGCTCGAGCAGGGTCGCCGTGATGGTGCCTTCGATCATGTCGCCCGAGACGACGACGAACTCGACGCCCTTCTCGGTGAGACCCGGGATGCGCTCGCGCAGCGCATCCTCGCCGGCGCGCTTCGACAGGGCGACGGCCTCGTACTCGGGCATCGTCGGCGTGGTCTTGATGAAGTGCGCCTGGTGGCTCGTGACGAAGACCACACGCGATCCCTCGACGAGCACCTTCTCGGCAGCGGTCAGCACGTTGACCTGCGCGTCGCGGTTGAGCTTCATGGCGTAGTCCTCGCCGAGGCCCGACTCCATGCCGCCGGAGGCGTTGAGCACGAGCAGGTCGAGCCCGCCCCAGCGCTCCTGCACCTGCTGGAACATCGCCTCGACGCTCGCGGGGTCGGTGAGGTCGGCGCCGACCGCGAAGGCCTCTCCCCCGTCCTGCTCGATGCCCGCGACGATCTTGAGCGCGCGCGGCTCCTTGTTGCGGAAGTTGATGACGACCTTCGCGCCCGCCGCGGCGAGGAACTTGGCCGTGTCGGCGCCGATGCCGCGAGACGAGCCGGTGACGAGTGCGCGGATGCCGGTCAGTGAGCCGGGAGCGAGGGGAGTTTCCACGGGACGCGAGCCTAGCAACGCGACGCGCCGGAGGATTCCTCGCCAGGGTCGGCGGAGAGCTTTCGGTGATAGTTTCGAATCATCGTCGGACTACCCGAGGGAGGCGCCCGATGGCCGAGTTCTTGACCCAGTGGGCCTGGATCGTGTGGATCGCGCTGATCCTCCTGTTCGTGGTCATCGAGATGATGAACCTCGAGTTCACGTTCCTCATGCTGGCGGTCGGCAGCCTCAGCGGACTGGTCTCCAGCCTCTTCAACGCTCCGTGGTGGGCGCAGATCATCATCGCCGGCGTCACGGCGATCCTGCTGCTCTTCCTGGTGCGCCCCGCACTCCATCGGCGCATCCACCGCGGTGCGGATCCGGCCAAGAGCAACGTCGAGGCCCTGCTCGGGCTCACCGGCAGCGTCGTCAAGGCCTTCGACGAGGGCCGCGGCCAGGTGAAGCTCGCCAACGGCGAGACCTGGACGGCGCGCCTCGGCGCCGACACGCCCCTGCAGCCCCACGACGGCGACCGCGTCGTCGTCACCGCGATCGAAGGCTCGACCGCCGTGGTCGAGCCCGCAGAAAGGACCGCACCCCAGTGAATTCCTCCGGTGAGCTCTTCGGAGCGGCCCTCTTGGTGATCGTCGTGGTCATCGTCGTCATCTTCGTGCTGGTGACGATCTTCCGGTCGATCCGCATCGTCCCCCAGGCCTACTCGGGCGTCGTCGAGCGCCTCGGCCGCTATCACAAGACCCTCCAGCCGGGTCTGAACCTGCTGGTGCCGTTCATCGACCGGCTCCGCCCGCTGGTCGACATGCGCGAGCAGGTCGTCTCGTTCCCGCCGCAGCCGGTCATCACGGAAGACAACCTCGTCGTCTCGATCGACACGGTCGTCTACTTCCAGGTGACGGATGCGCGCGCCGCGACCTACGAGATCGCCAACTACCTGGGCGCCGTCGAGCAGCTGACGACCACCACGCTCCGCAACGTGGTGGGTGGCCTGAACCTCGAGGAGGCGCTGACCAGCCGCGACAACATCAACAGCCAGCTGCGCATCGTGCTCGACGAGGCCACCGGCAAGTGGGGCATCCGCGTCGGCCGCGTCGAGCTCAAGGCCATCGACCCGCCCGTGTCGATCCAGGACTCGATGGAGAAGCAGATGCGCGCCGAGCGTGACCGTCGCGCGCAGATCCTCACCGCCGAGGGAACGAAGCAGGCCGCGATCCTCCAGGCCGAGGGTGGTCGCCAGGCGGCGATCCTCGAGGCCGAGGGTGACGCGAAGGCCCAGGTGCTGCGCGCCCAGGGTGAGGCCGAGGCGATCCAGACGGTGTTCAACGCCATCCACGCCGGAGACCCCGACGAGAAGCTGCTCGCGTACCAGTACCTGCAGACGCTGCCGAAGCTGGCCGAGGGCGACGCGAACAAGCTCTGGATCATCCCGAGCGAGCTCACCGAGGCGCTCAAGGGCATCGGGCAGGGCTTCTTCGCCCCGCGCTCCGACCAGCCTTTCGTGCCGAACCCGGTGAAGCCGGCGTCGAAGCTCGCCGACCTCAACAGCGACTCGAACACCGATCACAGCGAGGCCGCGGCCGGCATCGAGATCCCGGATGTCAGCGTGGCCGACGCCCCGCCGCCGTTCCCGAGCTCGGTGGATGAGCCGCCGGCCTCGCCGAGCACCCCGCCGACGGCGCCCCCCGCACCGCCCGCGGGACCGACGCCGCCCACGGCGCCGCCGGCCGGACCCACCGGCCCGGTCGCGTGAGCCGGGGCGCTCGAATCGGGTCGAGCGCCTACCTGCAGCCCGCTCCCCCGCGCGTGATCGCGCATCGCGGGCTGGCGCTCGAGGCGCCGGAGAACACGTTGCTGGCGTTTCTCCACGCGCTCAACATCGGCGTCACCCATCTCGAGACGGATGTGCACGGCAGTCGCGACGCGGTCGCCGTCGTGAGTCACGACCCTGACCTGAGCCGGGTCGCCGGGCGACCCGGCCAGGTCTCCGAGCTGACGATGGCCGAACTGCGTCGCGTTCCTCTCGGACAGGATCAGGGCTACTGCTCGCTCGAGGAGCTGCTCGACGGCTTCCCCGACGCCCGCGTCAACATCGACATCAAGAGCGCCGACGCGATCGGCCCGGCGATCTCGGCGATCCGTCGCACCCGGGCCGAGAACCGGGTGCTGATCGGCTCGTTCAGCGGATCCCGGCGCACCGCGGTCGTGCGCGCGCTGCCGGGCGTCGCGACCTCGGTGTCCTCGTTCGGCGCCCTGGTCGCGGTCGCCGCCGCCACCGCCGGTCTGACGCCGCTCGTGCGTCGCGCCCTGCACGGCGTGGATGCGACGCAGCTGCCGGTGCGCGTGCTCGGCATGCGCGTGGACGCTCCCCGCGCGATCCGCGCGATCCACGCCGCCGGGGCCGAGGCGCACTTCTGGACGATCAACGATCCGGAGCAGATGAGGACGCTGCTCGACGCCGGCGCCGACGGCATCGTGACCGACCGGGCCGACCTCGCGATGGCCGTTCTGAGAGGCCGGACAGGCACCCCCGATCGTCTGTGAATGATCTGGAAAGGGCCGTTCCCGGGCATCCCCGGAGGACCCTTTCCGTTAGACAGTGGTGTCACAGCGACTGGTTGTGGCACGCAGCGCACAGAGGAGGCCACACGATGGCAGATCGAAGCCTGCGCGGTATGCGACTCGGATCCCAGAGCCTGCAGAGCGAAGAGGGTATCGAGTTCTCACCGCGCAAGAAGAGCGTCTATCGCACCGAGGAGGGCACGACCTTCGAGGTCATGTTCTCGGCCGACGCCGAGGTCCCCGAGTTCTGGTCGTCGCCCCGCACCGGCCAGGAGGGCCGGCTGATCGGCGATGACGGCGAGCTCGTCGAGATCGAGGAGATCGCGGTCAAGCCGGTGCGCACCCACTGGGACATGCTGCTCGAGCGCCGCACCGAGGCGGAGCTCGAAGAGCTGCTGCAGGAGCGCCTCGAGTACCTGCGGGCTCGTCGCGGCACCCGCAAGAGCGCCTGAGGGCACGCACTCCCCCGACTTGCTGGCGGCGCCGTCTTCGGACGGCGCCGCCAGTGTCATGTCCGGCGCGACAGAGTCCGAGGCGTGAGCGGCCCGCGCGTCAGAGCCCCGCGCCGCGGTCGAGCCGCGAGCGGATGCCGGCCGCCGCGAGCAGCAGCAGTCCGCCGAGCGCGAGGAACCACTCCAGCTGGAGGCCGATCGCGACGGCGGGCGTCGTCCCGGTGCGCAGCGGCACGTCATCCACGATGACTCCCGGCTCGTACGTCGGGAGCCGGTGCGTGACGGTGCCGTCGGGCAGCACGACGGCCGAGGTGCCCACCGTCGAGATGTTGACGACCGACCGTCCGAGCTCGAGTGCGCGCACCTGGGCGATCGCGAGCTGCTGGACGCTCTCGTCGGTGTCCTCGCCGAAGTCGGCGTTGTTCGTCTGCGCGAGGATCACCTGCGCGCCGTCGTCGACGCTCTGCCGCATGATCGCGTCGTCGACGATGTCGAAGCAGATCGCGAAGCCGGCGATGGCCTTGCCGACATCCATCACCGTGTCGGTCCTGCCGGGCGAGTACTCGCGCTGCACCAGATCGATCAGGTCGGGGGCGAAGGGCCGCCAGAAGGCGCGGTCGGGGATGTACTCGCCGAACGGCACCGGGTGCTTCTTGTCGTAGTGGTCGACCGCCCCGCCGTCCTTCCAGAGGAGCGAGGTGTTGAAGTACTCGTCGTCGCGGTGGGTGATCGTGCCGCCGACGATCGGGGCGTCGGCCTCCGCCGAGACCAGATCCCAGATGCGCGCGGCCCAGCCGTCGCGCAGCGGGTCGACGTCGGAGGCGCCCTCGGGCCAGACGACGACATCCACCTTCTGGTCGAAGACCGGCTCGGTGGCTTGAGCCTGACCGAGCAGGTTGTCGCCGACGTTCTCGGGCGGATCGAAGTAGCCCGCCTTGGTGTCGCCCTGAACGGCTCCGACGCGCAGCGTGCCGTCGGGCGTGGTCGGGAACGCCGGCACGACGAGCACCGCCAGCGCGACCGCGGTGACGACCGCACCCCGCAGCGCGCGGCGGCCGGCCGGATCGAGCGCGACCTCGATCGCGACCGCGACGAGCAGCACCATCAGGAAGCTGAGCGCCGAGGAGCCGAGCCAGCTGAACAGGCCCTGGAACGGCGACTCCGACTGCGAGAACGCGACGCGCCCCCACGAGAAGCCGCCATAGGGCCAGACGCTCGAGACGCCCTCGCGCAGGATCCACAGCCCCGCGACGACGGCCGGAAGCAGCGCCAGGCGACCCGCGCGCCCGGGTACGACGTGCGGGAGCCAGCGGTAGGCGAGCGCGATGAGCATCGCGCCGCCCGCCATCCAGAGCGACATGAGCGTCGCGAGCGCCGTCCAGGGCAGCACCCCGAGGAAGCGCGAGGCCCAGCCGATGTGCGGGAACCAGAACGCCGCGCCGAACACGAAGCCGACGAGGAAGGCGGCGCCGAGACGCCGACCGCGCAGGGTGACGAGAGCGAGGGCGATCGCCGGGAAGGCGAGGATCCAGATCGCCGGACCGGGGAAGGCCGCGCGCAGCAGCAGGCCGCCGGCCGCGGCGAGCAGCACGGCCCCGAGGAGCGGGATGCGGCCGCCGAGGACGAAGCCGTCGCGACGCGCTCGGACGCCGGCGACCGCCGCGAGCACGACCGCGCGTCGCGGGAGGACCTCTGCGCTCACGACACCGCCGAATCGGAGACGACGCCGCGGCGGATGCCGTCGATCGCGCGGCGCGCGGTCGGCCCGACGCGCCCCTCGGCGACGATCGAGATCTGATCGAGCAGGTCGATGACCTGTTTCATCCAGCGCACGAAGTCGCCCGCCGCGAGATCGGCGTCGCGCAGCACGCTGTCGAGGCGCGCACCGCCGGCCCAGCGGTAGGCGGCCAGCGAGAGGCCCGCGGCCGGCGCGTCCTTCGACGGCAGCCGGTGCTCGTCCTCGAGATCGCTCAGGTTCGCCCACAGCTCCTCGGTCGCGCCGAAGGCCTTGCGGAACGGCCCGCGCGGCAGCTCGACCGGCTCGCCCGACTCCCGGCGGGGCTCGTAGACGAGCGCGGTGACGAGCGCGGCGAGGGCCGGCGCATCCAGCTCGTCCCAGAGGCCGCGACGCAGGCACTCGGCGACCAGCAGGTCGCGTTCGCCGTAGATGCGGCGCAGCAGGCGGCCGTCGAGGGTGGTCTCGATCTGGTCGCCCTTGCCGCTGAGGTAGCCGAGCTCGAGCAGCACGTCGGTGACGCGGTCGAACACCTTCGCGACGGCCCCGGTGCGCCCCTCCACCTGCGAGGTGAGCTGGTCGGTCTCGCGCTTGAGGCGCCACCAGCGCTCAGCCCAGCGGGCGTGCGCCTCGCGGTCGTTGCAGGAATGGCAGGGATGCTGCCGCATCCGCCGGCGCAAGTCGGCCATGTGCCGCTGGCGGCGCTCGCGCTCGCCACGGCTGCCGCCATCGGAGCGGGCGTTCTTGCGCTCGAGGTCGCTGAGCTCGCGGCGCAGCGCCGCGTACTCGCGGAAGTCGCCGAGGTGGCAGCTCATCGCCTGCGCGTAGCCGTCCATGCTCTCGCGCTGCGCCTTGACCTTGCGGGCCAGATCGACGACCGCCCGGTCGGCCTGGAACTGGGCGAACGAGCTCTCGAGGATCTCGCGCGTGCGCACCCGGCCGAACTGCGCGACCAGGTTGACCGCCATGTTGTACGTCGGCCGGAAGCTCGAGTTGAGCGGGTAGCTGCGCCGGGAGGCGAGCGAGGCGACGGCCTGAGGGTTCAGTCCGCTCGACCACTGGATGACGGAGTGGCCCTCGACATCGATGCCGCGGCGCCCGGCGCGGCCGGTGAGCTGGGTGTACTCCCCCGGCGTGATCGGCACGCGGGCCTCGCCGTTGAACTTCTCGAGCTTCTCGAGCACGACCGTGCGCGCGGGCATGTTCACGCCGAGCGCCAGCGTCTCGGTCGCGAAGACGACCTTGACCAGCTTGCGCTGGAAGAGCTCCTCGATGACCTCCTTGAAGGCCGGCAGCAGCCCGGCGTGGTGCGCGGCGACACCGCGGGTCAGGCCCTCGAGCCACTCCCAGTAGCCGAGCACGGCGAGATCCTCGTCGCGCAGCGTGCGGCAGCGCTCCTCCGCGATCGCGCGGATCTCCTCGCGCTCCCAGGCCTCGGTGAGCCGGATGCCGCTGCGCACGACCTGGGTGACGGCGGCGTCGCATCCCACCCGGCTGAAGACGAAGAAGATGGCCGGCAGCAGGTTCTTGTCGTCGAGCATGTGCACGAAGGCGGCCCGGTCGACGCGGTCGGCGTTGCGGAAGTCGCGACGACCGGTGTCCTTGTGGTGGATGCGGCGCAGGTCGCCGCCGGCGCGCCCGCCGAGCCCGCGTCCGCCCGCCGCGGCGAGGCGCGCGAGCTCGGGGTTGACGCGGTTCGTCGCGGCCTGCCCTGAGGAGTCGAAGAGGTCGAGCAGCTTCGTGCGCACCAGGACGTGCTGGTCGAGCGGCACCGGGCGCTCCTCTGACACGATCACGTCGGTGTGCCCGCGCACCGCGCCGAGCCAGTCGCCGAACTCCTCGGCGTTCGACACCGTGGCGCTGAGCGACACCATCCGCACCTGCTTCGGCAGGTGGATGATGACCTCCTCCCACACGGCTCCGCGGAATCGGTCGGCGAGGTAGTGCACCTCGTCCATCACGACGAACGCCAGATCGGTCAGCAGCGGCGAGTCGGCGTAGAGCATGTTGCGCAGCACTTCGGTCGTCATCACGACGACGCGGGCCGAGCTGTTGATGTTGCTGTCGCCGGTCAGCAGGCCGACCTCGTCGGAGCCGTACTCGGCGACCAGCTCGGCGTACTTCTGGTTCGACAGCGCCTTCATCGGGGTCGTGTAGAAGACCTTGTCGCGCGGCTCGAACATCGCCAGGTAGACCGCGAACTCGGCGACGATCGTCTTGCCCGCGCCGGTCGGGGCGGCGACGAGCACGCTGCGCCCCTCCTCCAGCGTGCGGCAGGCCGCCAGCTGGAAGGGGTCGAGGTCGTAGGCGAGCTTCGCCCGGAACGCCTCCAGACGCAGGAATCCGCGGCGCGCCCGCGACTGGGCGTAGCGCTCGGAGGGGCTCGGGGCGCTCGATTCGGTCGTGCTCATGCGCCGGCGGGGAGGCCGGCGTCGGTGCCGGCGATCGCCGCGGCCGTCTTCCGGTCGACGGAGCGGTCGTGAAGCAGGGCCAGTCCGACGGCGCCGAAGTAGAGCGCCACCATCGGCACGGCGAGCAGGAACATCGAGAAGAGGTCGGCCGCCGGCGTCGCCGCCGCGGTGAAGAGCGTGATCGCCAGGATCGCCCAGCGCCATCCCTTGAGGATCGACTTGCCGCGCAGGATGCCGGCGAAGTTCAGCAGCACCAGGAACACCGGGAGCACGAAGGCGACGCCGGTGGCGAGCACGAGCTTGAGGATGAAGTCGAGGAAGTACTTGGCGTCGAAGAACGTCGTGCCGTTGGCCGGCACGAAGCTCGCCATCAGCTCGACGATGTGCGGCATCACGTAGAACCCGGCCGTGCACCCGGCGAGGAACAGCGGCACCGCCGAGAAGAAGAAGCCGAAGACGTAGCGCTTCTCGGTCTTGGTGAGTCCGGGCGTGAGGAAGCCGAAGATCTGCAGCAGCCAGATCGGGCTCGAGATCACGATGCCGATCGCCAGTGCGACCTGGAATCGCACATCGAAGGCGGTGGCGATGCCGGCGAAGTTGATCGAGACGGAGTTCTTCTTCGCCTCCGAGAGCACGGTGACGGGGTTCGAGAGGATCGGCCAGACCAGGTCGTAGAGGAAGAATCCCGCCACGGTACCCAGGAGGATCCCCGCGGCGCCGATCATCAGGCGGTTGCGGAGTTCGACCAGATGCTCCCCGAGGGACATCCGTCCTTCAGGGTTGCGCTGCCGCCTCCGCTTGGTGCGCGCGGCCACCCGCGTCAGGACCTGTCGGCGGGCGGAGCGCTCGTCGTCGTGGCCGACGAGGTCTCGACGGGAGCCGAAGCGGCGTTCTCAGCGGTGCCGGACTGGGCGTCTTTGCCCTTGTCCTCGTCCTTGAGCTCGCTCTTGAGGATCTTGGCCGACTGGCCGACGCTGCGGGCGAGAGCCGGGAGCTTGGTCGCGCCGAAGATCAGGACGATGACCGCGAGGACCAGCAGCAGGTGCCAGCCGGTGAATGCGTTGCCGAAAATACCCATGGTCCGATCCTCCGTGGTCGGGAAGTGTCCTTCAGTGTAACCCCGGCATCCGCGCACTCAGTGAGGTGCGGCCGATCAGTCCGCGGTGTAACGCCCCAGTGCCGCCTGTGCCCAGGCTTCGACGGCCGCGCGCGCCTCCGCCGGTGCGACGACGGTCGCGACGCCCGGCATGCCCGCGATCAAGCGCTTCAGCATGTCGAGGTGCGAGATCGGCAGCTCGAGGCGCACGAGGTCGCCGTGCACCGAACGGGGCGCGCCCTCGGGGATGTAGTCGTCGAGCAGCGGTACGGCCGCCGCCGCCACGTCGAGCGTCACGACCAGCTCGGTCGTCGCCCCCTCGAAGAGCTTCTCGGGCAGGGCGACCTCGTCGACGCGGTGCTCGATCGGCCGGTCGGTGACGATGACATCCGCCATGCGGTCGAGGCGGAAGGTGCGCACGGCCTGACGCAGGTGGCACCAGCCGCGCAGATACCAGTCGGTGTCGTTGGAGTCGATGCGCAGCGGGTCGACGCGACGGCGCTCGCGCTCGCCGCGCGAGTTGAGGTAGTCGAGCTCGAGCTGCATCCCGCGCGTGACGGCGTCGCGGATCGTCGCGAGTCGCGCATCCGTCGCCTCGCCGGCCACTCCCACCGGGGCGACCTGCCCGGAGGTGCCGCGCGAGAGCTTGCCCATGAGCGTCGCGATCGCCGCGCTGTCAGCCGTCTCGGGCAGCGAGGAGAGGTACTGGAGTCCGGCGATGAGCGCCGCGGCCTCGCGCGCGGAGAAGCGCGGAGCGTCGTCGATGGCGACGAGGTTCGTGAGCACGATCTCGCCGCGCTCCTCGAAGGCATCCCAGGCGATGTCGAAGAGGTCGCCGTGCTGGTACGACGAGGTGTCGCCCGGCACGCCGCTCACGGCGATCAGCTCGACCGACTCGCGCACGAGGTCGGCATCCACGTCGAAGTGCGCAGCGGCCTCGTCGACCGTGACGCGCTCGTGGTCCATGAGCCACGGCACGAGCGCGAGCAGGAAGGCGAGCCGGTCGCGGGCGCTGAACTTGGGGCCGGCGGGGGGCGCGTCGGCGTTACGCCGGGGCATGGACCGCTCCGATCACGGTGAGCCGGTCGCGCACGGCGGCGCGCAGGGCGGCGGGCTCGAGCACGACGACCTCGGGGCCGAACGCGGCCAGCTCGTCGGCGAGGATCGCGAGATCGACGAAGTGCAGTCGCAGACGGACGTCGGCGTCGGCGTCGGCGTCGGCGGCATCGGCGGCGAGCCGCTCGGCCCCGGCGCGGCTGCCCAGGCGTCGATCGGCGTCGCTGCCCGCGACGACCTCGAGTTCGGCGATCCCGGCCTCCCACACCTCGGCGAGCGAGGCGAGCGCTTCGGCGGCGAAGTCGCCGTCGCGGGCGGGCGCCGGCTTGCCGGTCGTGACGGCGCCGACGATCCGACGCAGCAGGAACATCTTGCGCTTGCCTGAGTCGGGCTCCTCGGCGGAGAGGTGCCAGCGCCCCTGGTACTGCACGAGCGCGAGCGGGATGACGTGGCGATCACTCGCCTCGGTCTGGCCCGGCTTCAAGTACTGGAAGCGCACGGTCAGGTGCTTCTCGAGCGCGGCGTCGATCGCCGCGAATGCCGCATCCCGCGATCGCAGCCGCGGCGCGTAGCCGAGCACGGGCTGCTGCGCCTGAGCGCCGCCGAGTCCGCGCAGCTTGAGCAGCGCACGGCGCGACTCCCCTGATAGCGCCCCCTCGCGCCACACCATCGCGGCGAGGTTGAGCATCGAGGTCTCCTCGGCCGAGAAGCGCACATCCGTCGGCAGCTCGTAGGCGCCCTTGCGGATGCGGTAGCGCAGCAGCTGGTTGTTGCCGGCGTCGCCGGGCGACTCCACCGTCTCGAGCGGCACACCGAGGTCGCGGATGTCGTCTTTGTCGCGCTCGAACTGACGCTCGAGGTTCGCGTTGTCGCCGCCCTTGTCGAAGCGCTGACGGTAGCCCTGCACCGTCGACAGGATCTCGCTCTTGCTCAGACCGCCCTCGGTGGCGAGCAGCGCCAGCACGAGGCTGAAGAGGCGCTCCTCGACGGCGACGCGCGGCGCGGGTTTCGATGCGGACACGTGATGGATCCTAGGTCGGGACACCCGGCCGTGTCCGTTGCGAGAGGTGCGGGGAAGTGCGCGCCCGGGTCAGCTGACGACGCCGAGCAGATCGATCACGATGATCTGCGGGGCGGCGTTCGCGGCGCCGGACGAATCGGCCGGCACGACCTGGATGAGCTGCGTGCCGATCTTCTTGCCCACGAGCTGCGGCGAGAAGGGGTAGGTCGAGGAGTCGTCGCCAGCGGGGACGAGCGACGGCGAGTTGTTCTCCCAGGTCGACTGACCCGCGGTCGCGGTGTCGCCCCACTGGAAGACCGAGTACTGCACGAGCACGTTCTGGCCCTTGCGCACGGCCTTGCCTCCGCCCGCCTTGACGATCGCGGTCGTCTTCTCCTTCGGGGCGGGATCGCCCGGCAGCACGATGCCGGGCTGGCCGTCGGGCGCCGTGACGATCGCGGGGAGACCCGGGGTCTGCAGCTGGTTCACGCCGTCGGCCTTGCCGGGGAAGCGCTTCACGATGTCGGTCACCAGCACGAGCGTCGCGCTGTCGTCGATGCCCTGCTGCGCGAGGGCGCCCTCGCCGAAGATCTGCTTCGCCGTGGCTGTCAGCGCGATGCGCGACCCGGCGGTCTGGCAGAGCAGCGACTTCGCGAGCGCATCCTTCTGCTTCGTCCACCAGAAGGCGTCGCCGTTGGCGTCGTAGCCGACCGCCTGCAGCTTCTGGCCCGTGCGGGCGAGCGAGATGGTCGTCTTGAACTGCACGACGTCGCCCTGGCCGACCTGGGCGCCGTCGCCGCGCACGAGCGCGCTGACCTGCGCGGTCTTCGAGCGCAGCGGGGTCGGGAAGTCGATCTTCGGCTCGGAGCCGACCTTGCCGGTCGCCGTCACGGTCGAGCTCGCCGCTCCCGAGCGGTACGGGCTGCAGGAGACGTCCTTGCCGGTCTCGGCCGGCGCGCAGGCGCTCAGCGAGGCGATCGCCAGGGCGGCGATGGCGAGAACGGGGGCGATGCGACGCACGGGTGTCCTTCCGAAGGGGCCGAGGGAGAGTCTATCGGGGCTGATCGGCGTCGCCGTGCGCCGCCGCGTCGGCGGCGGGGGCGGCATCGCGATCGTCGGAGCCGGGCTCGGCGCCGGTCTCCGACGCGAGCTTCTGCGCATCCCGCACGACGCGGCGCAGCCGCTTGTCGCTCGTCGAGCGCTGGCCGAGCGAGCCGGGGGTCCACAGCTCGACGTCCTCGTCGCTGAACTCGCTCTTCGACGCGCGGCGCTTGAGCTGCGGCAGCTCCGCGCCCGGCGCCAGCCGGCGCGCGGTCACGAGGAAGCCGGTGTGGCCGACCATGCGGTGATCGGGGCGCACGGCGAGGCCCTCGACATGCCAGCCGCGCACGAGCGTCTCGACGGGCTCGGGATGCGTGTACTCCCCCGTCGCGCGGATCGCCTCGACGACGCGCGAGAGCTGGGTGACCGTGGCGACGTAGCAGATGACCACGCCGCCTGGGCGCAGCGCATCCGACACGGCGGGCAGGCACTCCCAGGGCGCGAGCATGTCGAGCACGACGCGGTCGACCGTGCCCGGCTCGAAGGCGGCGGGCAGCTCCTCGGCGAGGTCGCCGACGGTGACGCTCCAGTTCGCGGGCTCCTCGCCGAGGAACGCGGCGACATTCGCCTGGGCGATCTCGGCGAACTCCTCGCGGCGCTCGAACGAGGCGAGACGCCCTTCCGGTCCGACGCCGCGCAGCAGCCACAGCGACAGGGCGCCCGAGCCGACGCCGGCCTCGACGACCGTCGACCCGGGGAAGATGTCCGCGAGACCGAGGATCTGCGCCGCGTCCTTCGGGTAGACGATCGCGGCACCGCGCGGCATCGACATCACGAAGTCGGCCAGCAGCGGCCGCAGCGCGAGGTACTCGTCGCCGTTCGACGCCGTCAGCACCGATCCGTCGGGGAGCCCGATGATCTCCTCGTGATTCAGCATCCCGCGATGCGTGTGGAAGACCTTCCCGGCCTCGAGGGTGATCGTGTTCATGCGGCCCTTGGGGCCGGTCAGCTGAACGCGGTCGCCCGGCACGAAAGGTCCGCTGCGGCGGCGCTGGGCGCTCATGCGTCACTCCGTTCGGCGTGCACGGCGAGCAGGTCGGCGAGGCCGCGACCGGCGAAGCCGTCCCACAGGGTGTAGTCGGGGCTCTCGGGCAGGGCGACGTGCAGGGGCACCGCGACGACGGTCGCCCCCGAGGCGACGGCCGAGGCCACGCCGGGGCGGGAGTCCTCGACCGCGATGGCCGTGCGCACATCCACCCCCAGCAGCTCGGCGCCGCGCAGATAGGGAGCCGGATGCGGCTTCGTGTGCTCGACCTCGTCGCCGGTGACCGTCGCGGCGAACAGCTCGGGGCCGATCGCCTCGATCACGACGTCGGCGAAGTCGCGGTACGACATCGTGACGAGCGCGGAGGGGATGCCCGCCTCCTTCAGACCGCGCAGCAGCTCGCGCGCACCCGGACGGAACGGCACCTCGGCGCGCGTCAGCTCGATCACGCGGGCCGTCATGGTCGCGACGATCTCGTCGGTCGAGAGTCCGACGCCGTGGTCCTGCAGGATCCGCGCGGCGTCGGGCAGGCCGAGGCCGACCATCTGCAGCGCGTGCTCCTGCGTCCACTCACCGCCCCAGGCGGAGACCAGCTCGGATTCGGCGGTCATCCAGTAGGGCTCGGTATCGACGAGCGTGCCGTCCATATCCCAGAGAACAGCAGAGGGCAGCGCGTCGGTCACGAGCATCGAGTCTACGGCGCGCCTATTGTTGTGCAGGACAGTCGGCCGGGTCGGTCGACGGGACGGATGACGGCATGACGGATGAGCAGGGCTTCGGCACGGGACCCGTCGTCGTCGTCGCCTTCGAGGGCTGGAACGACGCGGGAGAGGCCGCGAGCGGCGTCGCCCGGGCGCTGCGGGACCAGCTCGAGCTCGATCCGCTCACCAGCATCGACCCCGAGGACTACTTCGACTACCAGTTCAACCGGCCCAGCATCGTCACCGACGAGAACGGCGACCGCACCCTGCAGTGGCCCGAGGTGACCCTCTACGGCGACAGCGGCAGTGCGTCGCCGGTGATGCTGCTCATGGGAACCGAGCCCTCGCGCGGCTGGCGCACCTTCGCCGCCGAGATCACCGACAAGGTGCTCGCGACCGGTGCCAGCGGCGTCGTCTTCCTCGGAGCGATGCTCGCCGACGTACCGCACACGCGGCCGATCTCGGTGTTCGCATCGAGCGAGAGCCGGGAGATCCGCGAGCGCTTCGGCCTCGAGCGCTCCAGCTACGAGGGGCCTGTCGGCATCCTCAGCGTGCTGGGCGACTCGCTGGACCGCGCCGGCGTTCCGACGCTGTCGATCTGGGCCTCGGTTCCCCACTACGTGCACAACTCCCCCAGCCCCAAAGCGACCCTCGCCCTCATCGAGCGGCTCGAGGACTTCATCGACGTGCAGATCGCCCGCGGCTCGCTCGTCGAGGAGTCGGCGGCCTGGGAGGACGGCATCGACGCCCTCGCCGGCGACGACGACGACATGGCCGCCTACATCCAGCAGCTCGAGCAGGCGCGCGACACGGTCGACTCCCCCGAGGCGAGCGGCGACGCGATCGCCGAGGAGTTCGAGCGCTACCTCCGTCGCCGCGACGGCAAGGCCGGCGGCGACCCCGACCGCCCGCGCGGCTGACGGCAGGGCGGACGAGGTCCAGCGGTGAGCGCGTCGACGAAGCGGGGATCCGGGTCGAGACGCGCGCCGCATCCTGACCGGCGGGGCGCGGATCGGCGCACTCGGCGCCCGGCACACCAGCCCGGGCATCACCATGCTCATCGGCGCGCGGTGCGGCGATCGCGGATCGTCGTGATCGCCCTCGCGATCGTCTACGTCGCCGGTCTCGCCGCGGTCATCCTCTGGCCCGAGCGCGTCGACGGGCCCGGCGGGGCGCGCATCCAGTGGCTGCTCTCGCTGCTCGCCTCGGCCGGCGTCGACCGCATGAGCGCCTACGACGTGATCGAGTCGGCCGCGAACGTCGCCCTGTTCGCGCCCGGCGGGCTGCTGCTGATCGCGCTGCTGTCGTTCCGCTGGCGCTGGTGGCTCCCCGTCGTCGGCGTCGCGCTGTCGACCGCGGCCGAGCTCGCGCAGTACCTCTGGCTGCCCGAGCGGGTCGCCTCGAGCGCCGACGTCATCGCCAACGCGGTCGGATTCACGATCGGAGCGCTGGTCGGCGCGGCGATCGGGGCCGGGCTGCACCGCCGGCACCGCGGCCCCGGGCATGCCGTCGCGGCGGCGCCGCTCTCGGCAGAGGCGACGGCTGCCGCGGCCTCGGATCAGCTGGCGGCGAGCACGCCCGTGCCGAGCAGCACGAGCAGCACGACGCCGAGCGCCACGCGGTAGATCACGAACGGCAGGAACGAGCCCTTCGACACGTAGCGCAGGAAGAAGTGGATGACGGCGAAGCCGACCACACCGGCGATCACGGTCGCGACCAGCGTCTCGACCGGGCCGAAGACCTCGGGCACGCAGACGGCGCCCGGGTCGCATCCCTTGACCGACTTGTAGACCTGGTAGAGCCCGCTGCCGAAGACCGCCGGCAGGGCGAGCAGGAACGAGTAGCGCGCCGCCGCGGGACGGTCGTAGCCCATGAGGCGCCCCGCCGTGATCGTGCCGCCCGAGCGTGAGACACCGGGGATGAGCGCAGCCGCCTGAGCGAGGCCGAAGACGATGCCGTGCGGCAGGGTCAGCTGGTCGAGCGTGCGCTTGCGGCTCGCGAAGCGATCGGCGACGCCGAGCAGGATGCCGAAGACGATGAGCGAGATCGCGACGAACCAGAGCGAGCGCAGGGTCGTCTCGATGTCGTTCTGGAACAGCAGGCCGAGCACGACGATCGGGATCGTGCCGAGGATGATGAACCAGCCCATCTTCGCGTCGGGCGCGCTGCGGGGCGCCTTGCCGACGAGCGACTTCGCCCAGGTCGCGATGATGCGGGTGATGTCGCGCCAGAAGTAGATCAGCACGGCCAGCTCGGTGCCGATCTGCGTGATCGCGGTGAACGCGGCCCCGGGATCCCGTCCGCCGAGCAGGAACTCGCCGACGATGCGCAGGTGCGCGCTCGAGGAGATGGGCAGGAACTCGGTCAGACCCTGGACGAACCCGAGGATGATCGCGTTGAGGAGATCGTTCACGGGGTAGGAGTCTGTCAGCAGTTGCGCAGGAGGTCGCCCAGAACCCGCCGCCCGAACGTGAGAGCACTCAGAGGAACCCGCTCGTCGACGCCGTGGAACATCGCCGGGAAGTCGAGGTCGGAGCCGAGCTGCAGCGGTGCGAAGCCGTAGCCGGCGATGCCGAGCTTCGACAGCGCCTTGTTGTCGGTGCCGCCGCTGAGCAGGTACGGCAGCACGGCCGCCTCGGGGTCGGCCCGGCGCAGCGCCGCCGACATGTCCTCGACCAGGCGGCCGGCGAAGGGGTTCTCGAGGCCGACGTCGCGGTGCAGGATCTCGATCTCGATGTCGGCACCGACGATGCGCTGCACCTCGGCGAGCACCTTGTCCTCGTCGCCGGGCAGGGTGCGGATGTCGACGAGCGCCTCGGCGCGGTCGGGCACCACGTTGTGCTTGTAGCCGGCGTCGAGCACAGTCGGATTCGAGGTCACGCGCAGGGCGCCGTGCAGGAATCCCGCCCCCGTGCCGGTCAGACGCAGCAGCTCCTCGGCATCCGTCGTCGCCGGGTCGACGCCGTGCAGCTTCGCCAGCTCGGCGAGCAGCTCCTCCGTCGTGCCGGTCAGCTCGACCGGCCACTCCGTGCGGCCCAGCGCCGCGACCGCCTCGGCCAGGCGGGTGACCGCGTTGTCGCGCACGACGCGCGAGCCGTGCGCCGCGGTTCCGCGGGCGATGAGCTTGATCCAGAGCAGGGCCTTCTCCCCCGTCTGCAGCAGATAGGCGCGGCGGCCGGCGACGTCGATCGAGTAGCCGCCGACCTCGCTGATCGCCTCGCTCGCCCCGGCGAAGAGCTCGGGATGCTGATCCACCAGATGGTGCGCACCGAAGACGCCGCCGTTCTCCTCATCGGAGAAGTAGGCCACGATCACGTCGCGCGCCGGGCGCTCCCCCGCCTCGTGCAGGTCGCGCAGCGCGGTGATCATCATCGCGTCCATGTCCTTCATGTCGACCGCGCCGCGGCCCCACAGCAGCCCATCGCGCACCTCGCCGCCGAAGGGATCGACCGTCCAGTTCGCGGGATCGGCGGGCACCACGTCGGTGTGCCCGTGCAGCACGAGCGCCGGTCGGGACGGATCGGCGCCCTCGACGCGGGCGATCACGCTCGTGCGCCCCGGGGCGGCGTCGAAGAGCTGCGGCTCGAGTCCGAGCGAGCGCAGCTCGGCCTCCAGGTACTCTGCCGCGTCGTTCTCCCCGTTCGACTTGCCCGAGCCGTAGTTCGAGGTGTCGAACCGGATCAGATCACGGGCGATGCGGGCGGTGTCCTCGAGCTCGTCGGCCATGGCATCCACGCTACCCGCGGCCCCGGACCCCGCGTCGTCGGATGACGGATGCAGCGAGCGCCATGGGCATCGAGAGGGCGGGGATGCGGAGACGACGCGAAGCCCGAGCGGATGCGACGCGGAAGGGAACACCGCGCGACGCGCCCGGGAACGTCGGTCGGCGCGGAAGTGGTCAAAGGGCCTCTCGCAGCGTGCTACTGTCGTCACTCGGTGCTGCTGCTGAACACAGCGGAACCGGACTCGCGCGGGTGGCGGAAATGGCAGACGCGCTAGCTTGAGGTGCTAGTGCCCGTATAGGGCGTGGGGGTTCAAGTCCCCCCTCGCGCACGCGAGTCGAAGGGCCCGGATCAGAAACGATCCGGGCCTTTCGCGCATCCGCTCGCTCGCATCCCCGTCGCGCCGCGCAGACGCCGGCGCCCCTCTCCTCCGAGGAGCCCCATGGAGCAGGAAGCCGCGTTCGACCAGGTCGCCACTGCACTGAGGGCCTCATCGGGACTCTGGGAGTCCGACGGCTTCATCGCCGCGTTCCCCGGCGGCTTCGAGCGCCTCGTCTCCGGGCTCGTGCACACGATCGGGCCCGAGCGGATCGAGTGGATCGAGTCGCGCTTCATCCCCGCCAGCCCCAAGGCCGAGGCCGTCGTGCTCGCCGACGGGCTCGTGCTTCACGCCGTGCTCACCGGCGAGGGCTTCGGGCTGCACGTGCGTCCGCTGGTCGTGCGAGCGCTCAGCGTGACGGCGACGCCGCTCGTGCATCCGGCGGCGGCGAATGGGGGCGCGGCGACCGACTTCGGCGACTCGGCGCTGACCGAGCGGATCACCGTCTCGGAGGGCGAGGAGTCGACGTTCCGCTTCTCGGCCGAGATCGACGGACTCGATCAGCTCGCCTTCCCCTGGCAGCCGGAGACCAGCGCTCAGCTCGAGCGGCTGTCGGCGCAGTACCAGCGGATGCTCGCGCGCCTGCACTGAGGCTCCCCCGCTCGCGCACCCACCGGAATCGCCGCGGCGCGCTTCCGGCTCCGCTGCCGAGGCGCGCCCATCATGTCGGCGGCCTTTGACACGATCGAACACATGTTCGATGCTGGGGCCATGAGATCGGGAGCGACACGGGGCGCGGCGGCCGCCGCCGTGCTCGAGATCGCGCCCGACCTGCTCGGCGACGAGTTCGGCGATGACATGCTCGACGACGCGGGAGAGGATCCGTCCGGCCCCTCGCCCCTCCCGGGCGCCGCCGCGGCGACCGGGGATCGGCGCGCGCACGGACACGCGGCGCTGCGCGGACTGGATGCGCTGCGGCCCGCCTCGGCGCTCTCCGCTCCGGTGCATCGGAAGGGCGTGCTCGGACCCCCCGGATCGCCCAGCCTGCTCGGATCCCCGGACTCGTCCGGGCAGCCAGGATCCGCCGACTCCCCCGATCGCGCCCGCACCGTGCAGGAGCTGCAGGGGCGAATCCGCGGCATGCAGCGTCGCCGGCTCGACAGCCGCGCGCTGCCCGCCGACGACGCCCTCGGCGAGCTGCTGCCGGGCGGGGCGCTCACCGCGGGCTCGGGCTATGCGATCAGCGGATCGACCTCCCTCGCGCTCGCCCTGCTGCGCGCACCCAGCCGGGCCGGCGCCTGGTGCGCGATCGTCGGCCTGCCCGACCTCGGGCTGGAGGCCGCCGCCGGGCTGGGGCTCGACCTCGACCGCGTCGTGCTGGTGCCGCATCCCGGCGAGCACTGGATGGCCGTGGTCTCGGCCCTCGTCGACGTCGTCTCGGTCGTGCTCGTGCGCCCTCCGCTGCGCGAGGGGCGCGCCCGCGTCGGCGAGACGGCCGCGACCCGGCTCGCCTCGCGACTGCGTCAGCGCGAGGCCGTGCTGCTGGCGATGGACGACTGGCCGCGCGCCGAAGCGCGTCTCGCCGTGACCGACACGAGCTGGTCGGGGGTGGGCGCCGGCTTCGGCCATCTCAGCGGACGCCAGGTGACCGTCACCTCGGCAGCGCCGGCCTGGGCGGGTCGCGAGCGATCACGGCGGCTCTGGCTGCCGGCGGCCGACGGCGGGATCACCCCGGTCACCGCCACCGCGGTGGCGGCGGCGTCGGGCGCACACGACGCCGCCCAGCCGCGACTGCGCAGCGTCGGCTGAGGAACAGCGGCTCGCGGCGGCGGCGCGATCAGCTCCAGCGCACCACCGGCGTGCCCGAGGTGAAGTCGACCAGCGGCGACTTCAGTGACGGTCCGAAGAGGATGCTGCAGGTTCCCGTCGCCGAGCCCTTCGTGCAGGTCGCCGTCGTGGTCACGCCGCCGATGTAGCCGCCGCGCACGACCAGCGGAGTGCTCGACGAGGAGGTCTCCGGCTGCAGGTTCGCGATCTTCGTCTGCGCATCGGCCGACAGGGTGCGGGTGATCGACCCCTCCTGCAGGATCGTGCCGTCGGAGAGCGGGCTCGTCAGGTCGAGGCCGCATCCCGCCGCGAAGTTCTTCGACGCGATGCAGGCGTCGACCGCCGTCGTCACCGCCGTGCGGAACGACTCCACGCCGTCATCGGTCAGCGACACCTTCACGTCGCGCAGCGTGTCGTAGGTGTCGTCGCCCGCGGCGATCAGCTTCTCGCCGTTCTCGACCTGGAATCCCGCGACGTCGAGCGCCAGCGAGTAGGCCCCGGGGAAGAGCACCCAGGTGTCGCCCGTGGGCGCCTTCTGCTTGTTGAGCGTCACCGGCGCGCTCGTGAGCGAGCTCGGGTAGAGGGTGACGGTGCCGTTGGTGATGGTGAAAGCGCCGTCGCTGTCACGGCTGAGGCGGAACTCCTGGGTGACCGTCTCGGAGCCGATCGCGAACCTCGCCCGCACCTGCGGGAAGTACTTGCTGCCGGTGACCGTCGTGGTCGCCGTGCCGATCTTCCCGAGCTTGTTGGACTCCTTCAGCACCGCCGAGGTGAGCAGCGTGTCGTCGGCGGGCTTCTCGAGGAAGGTCAGCGCCTTCTTCGCGTCGCCGGCGCGCAGCGCGTCGAGGTAGCCGGTGACCTTTGCCGCCGGGTCGGCCGTCGCGGGACGGCTCGCGTTGATGCCCGCCACGATGCCGACGACGGCGCCGATCACGAGCACGAGGCCGCCCGCGACGATGCCGATGATCGCCCCGGTGCCGAGTCGGCGCTTGCGCGGCGGGGTCGGCGCGCTGTACTGCGGAGCGCCATAGGGAGGCTGGCCGGGCTGGGGCTGACCGGGCTGCTGCGGGGCGCCGTACTGGGGAGCGCCGTACTGCGGCGACTGGCCCTGCTGAGCGCCGTACTGGGGCTGCTGACCCTGCTGGGGAGCCCCGTACTGCGGCTGCCCCGGCTGCTGGTTCACCTGCGGCGCCGGGGCGGACTGACCGTACTGCGGCTGACCGGGCTGCTGCGGAGCGCCGTACTGCGGCTGGCCCGGCTGCGCGGGCTGGCCGCCCTGACGCTGGCCGAAGCGCAGCTGGGTCTCATCGGCATCCCCGTACTGAGGAGGTCCGGACGCCTCGGGTGCCGTCGAAGACGACTGGTACTGCGCATAGGGCGACGGACCGGTCGTGCGCGGAGGGATCTGAGGCGCGGCATCGTCACTCTCACGACCTCCCGCACCGGAGGCCGGCGGCCTGGAGCGGTCGGCGGGATCCTGATCACGAGGGTCGGTCATGTGTCCAGCCTGGCACCTTTCTCAGGATCATGGCGACATCCGTCGCGCAGGGCGTCATCCCCGCATCCCGCCGCCCCGATCAGTCGTCGAGAACGCAGAAGGTGTTGCCCTCGGGGTCGCGCAGAACCGTGTAGTCGGCGTCGTCCTCGTAGCGCCAGTCGTCGACGCGGGTCGCGCCGAGGGCGATCAGGCGTGCGATCTCCACCTCGGCGTCGTCGGGCTGCAGGTCGAGGTGATGCCGACGCGGCCTCTCGGAGGTGGCGAGCTGCAGGGCGAAGCGCGGCAGGGCCTCGCCGTCGCGCGGGATGAGCACGGTCCACTCGCCGTCGGATCCCGGCTTGACCTCGTAGTCGAGTGCGGCGGTCCAGAAGGCGACCGCCCGGCTCATGTCGGTGACGCCCCAGACGAAGGTCCTGATCTTCAGCATGGCGGCAGTCTGCAGGCCACCGCGGACATCGCCGGGGGCTCCCGGGGGCTGTGGAGAAACCGAGTTGACTGATTCGAATATGTGTTCGAATATGTGGCATGCGCTTCCGACCAGCCGGCTTCCTCGCCGAGCCCGACACCGTCGATGACGGCGATCGGCTGCTCGTGCTCTGGGCGCCCGACTGGCCGGTGATCGCCCACGCCCGCGCCGAGCGCGTCTCCGAGAGCGCACCCGTCGCGCTGGTCGAGCGGGGCGAGGTGCTGGCCTGCTCGCGTGCCGCCCGTGACGAGGGCGTGCGGCGGGGGCTGCGGCAGCGCGAGGCGCAGTCGCGGTGCCCGGGGCTGCGGGTGCTGCGCTACGACTCCTCGCTGGATGCGCGCGCCTTCGAGCCGATCATCGCCGGGCTCGAGCAGCTGCTGCCGGCCGTGCACCCGATCCGCCCCGGCATGCTCGCCGTGGCGGCGCGCGGGCCCGCCCGCTTCTACGGCGGCGAGAAGGCGGCGGCTCTCGCGCTGCTCGGCGCGCTGCGCGAGCTCGGCGTGGCCGACGGCCGTGCCGGCATCGCCGAGGGGCTGTTCGCCGCGACGCTCGCGGCGCGGTCGACACGCCCCGGCCAGCCGACGCTCGTCGTGCCGGAGGGCCGTTCGGCCGACTTCCTCGCACCGCTGCCGGTGCGTCTGCTCGAGTCGTCCGAGCTGGGTGTCCTGCTGCCGCGACTCGGTGTTCACGACCTGGGCTCCTTCGCGGCGCTGCAGCCGCACGACGTCGCGGCGCGCTTCGGCGCCGAGGGCGCCCGCCTGCACACTCTCGCGCGCGGACGGGATTCCCGCCCCGCGACGCCCCGCACGCCGCCGCGCGACGCCACGGCGGTGCTCGACTTCGAGCCCGCACTCGATCGGGTCGACCAGGTCGCCTTCGCCGTGCGCACCGCCGCCGATGAGATCGTCACCACGCTGCTCGAGCAGAAGCTCGTCTGCACCGCGCTGCGCATCGTGTTCGAGGGCGAGGAGGGCGAGCAGAGCGATCGGCTCTGGCTGCACCCCCGCTTCTTCCAGGCGACCGAGATCGTCGACCGGGTGCGCTGGCAGCTCAGCGGCGCGCTGCGCAGCGACGAGCGGCGTCACGACCCGGACGCGGCGGGAGAGCTGCGCAGCGCCGTCGCGCGCGTGCGCATCGAGCCCGAGACCGTCGACGCCGCGGGCAGTCACGAGCGCGGGCTGTTCGGCTCGGGCCCGGAGGAGGGCGTGCACTCGGGCCTGTCGCGGGTGCAGGGCCTGGTCGGGCACCGCGGGGTGCTGACCGCGACACCCACGGGCGGCCGCTCCCCCGGCGAACGGCAGACCCCGGTCGCCTGGGGTGATCGCGCGGTCGTGACCCGCGATCGCGCGCGTCCCTGGCCGGGACGGCTGCCCGATCCCGCGCCGGCGACCGTCTACGAGATGCCGCGCGAGCTGCGTGTGCAGGATGCGACGGGTCGCGAGGTCAGCGTGAGCGCACGCGGGGTGATCAGCGCGCCTCCCGCCGCTCTGGTCGCCCCGGGCGGGGAGCGACTCGACGTGAGCTCGTGGGCCGGCCCCTGGCCGCTCGACGAGCGCTGGTGGGATGCGCGCGCCGCCCGGCGCGCGCATCGCTTCCAGATGGTCGACGGGTCCGGCGGCGCCTGGCTGCTCGTGCTCGACGAACGCGGCTGGTGGGCGGAGGGGCGCTATGACTGAGCGGTCGATGCCCCTGACGATGGGCGCTGTCGTGTGCGGCGCGAGCACAGCGGGTGCGGCACGCCCGGCCGCCGGATCAGCCCAGTTCGCGCCGCAGGATCCAACGCGTCCGGCCGCCGCTGTGCGCGGTCGTCTCGGCGACGCGCTGGAAGCCGTGCTGCTCGAAGAGGCGCACGGTTCCGACGTAGCCGGAGATCACATCCACCCGTCCGCCGGCCGGTGCTGCGCCGGCACCTGCCGCTCCGCCGTCGGCACCGCCGGCGTTCTCGCTGCCACCCGCTGCGGACGTGGAGTCGAGATCGACGGGGTAGCCCTCGATCACCTCGGCCCCGTGCGCCGCGGCGTGCGCGATGGCGCCGTCGAGCAGCGTGTGCATGACGCCGTGCCCGCGGAAGCCCGCACGCACGACGAAGCACACGGCCACCCAGGCGTCGCGCTCGTCGACGAAGGGGATCGTGCGCGAGTTCATCAGCCGGCGGTAGCTCGAGCGCGGCGCCACCGAGCACCAGCCCGCGACCTCGTCGTCGACATAGGCGAGCACCCCCGGCCCGGGTTCGGTCGCGCACTCGGCGCGCATGTACTCCGGCCGTTGGGTGTTCGACAGGCGGGCGTCGCGGTAGCTCATGCACCAGCACCCGCCGCCACCCGGCTTCTTCACGCCGACGACCTCGGCGAAGTCGTCGAAGCGGTGCACGGCCGAGTGCACCGTCAGCTCGGGCTCGTGGTCGGTGGGATACCTCGGTCGGCTCGCCATGACCGGAGCGTAGACCGCGCCGCCGCCAGCCGAGCGGGATCCGCCGCCAGTCGAGCGGGTTCCACCGCCAATCGAGCGGGACACGCCGCCCATCGAACAGGTTCCAGCGACGGGGAGGCGCGCTGATGGGCTGGAGCAATCCGCCGATCTCGTGGTCGGAGTTCGAACGCGCCCTGTCGGATGTGCGGCGTCCGGCCGAGCAGCCGGCCGACGTCGACGGCGGCGACAGCCCCGCGTGGGGACCGAAGCGTCCGCGGTACCGCGTGCCCGAGACGGTCGTGCGCGCCGAGGATCCGCTGCCCTACGCCGAGCTGCACGCGCATTCGAGCTACAGCTTCCTCGACGGGGCGTCCGGTCCCGAGGAGCTGCTCGAAGAGGCCGAGCGGCTCGGACTGCACGCGCTCGCACTCACCGACCACGACGGCTTCTACGGCGTCGCCCGCTTCGCCGAGGCGGCGGAGCCGGAGCAGATCCAGACCAAGACCGTCTTCGGGGCCGAGCTCTCACTCGGGCTCTCCGGCCCGCAGAACGGCGAGGCCGACCCCGAGGGCAGCCATCTGCTCGTGCTCGCCCGCCGCGAGGGGGGCTACCACCGGCTCTCCTCCGCGATCACGGCCGCGCAGCTCGCCGGCGGGGAGAAGGGACGGCCGATCTACGACCTCGCCGATCTGGCCCGTCGCGCGGAGGGGCACTGGGTCGTGCTGACAGGATGCCGCAAGGGCGCCGTGCGGCAGGCGCTCGAACGCGAGCTGCCGACCGCTCGGGTGCACGAGCAGCGCGGTGACGACTTCGCCTTCCCCGAGACCGTCGACGAGCTCGACCGGCTCGTCGACCTGTTCGGGGTGACGAACGTGGTGGTCGAGATCTTCGACCACGGGGAGCCTCTCGACAGCGAGCGCAACGACGTGCTGGCGGCGCTCGCCGCGCTGCGCGGGCTGCCGCTCATCGCGACCGGCAACGTGCACTACGCCACCCCCGATCGGCATCACCTGGCCACCGCGGTCGCCGCTGTGCGCGCGCAACGCAGCCTCGACGAACTGGAGGGCTGGCTGCCGCCCTCGGGCGCGGCGCACCTGCGCAGCGGGCGCGAGATGCGCGCCCGCTTCTTCCGCTACCCCGGCGCTGTCGAGCGCACGGTCGAGCTCGCCGACGAGCTCGCCTTCGAGCTGCGCAGCGCTAAGCCCAAGCTGCCGAGACAGGAGGTTCCCGAGGGCTTCACGCCCATGTCGTGGCTGCGCAAGCTCGTCTGGGATGCGGTGCCGACCGTCTACCCCGACGCCGACGACGCCGTGCGCGATCGCATCGAGCGCGAGCTCGCCGTCATCGAGATGAAGGACTTCCCCGGCTACTTCCTCATCGTCCACGAGATCGTCGCCTTCGCCCGCGGCGAGGGCATCCTCTGCCAGGGCCGCGGCTCGGCCGCGAACTCGGCCGTCTGCTACCTGCTGAACATCACCGCCGTCGACGCGATCTTCTACCAGCTGCCCTTCGAGCGCTTCCTCTCCAGCCTGCGCGACGAGGAGCCGGACATCGACGTCGACTTCGACTCGGATCGGCGCGAGGAGGTCATCCAGCACGTCTTCGACACCTACGGGCGCGAGCGAGCGGCGCAGGTCGCCAACGTCATCCAGTACCGGCCGAAGAACGCCGTGCGCGACATGGCGAAAGCTCTCGGGCACTCCCCCGGCCAGCAGGACGCCTGGTCGAAGCAGGTCGAGCGCTGGGGCGCGCAGCTCACGAGCGACGAGGGCAACGACATCCCGCAGCCGGTGATCGACCTCGCGGCGCAGCTGCTGAAGTTCCCGCGGCACCTCGGCATCCACTCCGGCGGCATGGTGCTGACCGAGCGTCCCGTCGGCGAGGTCGTGCCCATCGAGCACGCCCGTATGGAGAAGCGCACGGTCGTGCAGTGGGACAAAGACGACTGCGCCTGGATGGGGCTGGTCAAGTTCGATCTGCTCGGGCTCGGCATGCTGGCGGCGCTGCAGCACTGCTTCGACCTCATCCGCGCCGCCACCGGCGAGGACTGGACGCTGCAGACCCTGCCGAAAGAGGAGGCCGGCGTCTACGACATGCTCTGCCGAGCCGACTCGATCGGCGTGTTCCAGGTCGAGTCGCGCGCGCAGATGGGACTGCTGCCTCGCCTGCAGCCGCGCCGCTTCTACGACCTCGTCGTGCAGATCGCGCTCGTGCGGCCCGGTCCGATCCAGGGCGGCGCCGTGCATCCCTTCGTGCGCCGCAAGCTCGGGCAGGAGCCGATCACCTACCTGCACCCGAAGCTCGTCGGGCCGCTCGAGCGCACCCTCGGGGTGCCGGTGTTCCAGGAGCAGCTCATGCAGATGGCCGTCGCCGTCGGCGGCTGCACCGGCGAGGACGCCGACAAGCTGCGGCGGGCGATGGGATCCAAGCGCGGCCTGGAGAAGATCGACTCGCTCAAGGCGAAGCTCTACGAGGGCATGGCCGAGAACGGACTCGTCGGCGAGGTGGCCGACGACATCTACGGCAAGATCCAGGCCTTCGCGAACTTCGGCTTCGCCGAGAGCCACAGCCTCAGCTTCGCCCTGCTCGTCTACGCCTCCTCGTGGATCAAGCTGCACTATCCGGCCGCCTTCCTCGCCGGGCTGCTGCGCTCGCAGCCGATGGGCTTCTACTCGGCGTCATCGCTCACCGCCGACGCCCGCCGGCACGGGGTCACGGTGCGCCGACCCGACCTGCAGCGCTCCGGCTGGCAGGCGGAGGTCGAGCCGCTCGACGAGTCCGCGCCGATCGCACCCGGGGGCGGTGGCGCGCATCCGCAGCCGGTCAGCGGGCGCGCGAGCTGCGCCGACCACGTCCAGCCGCTCGTCGAGGCCTTCGTCGCGGCGGCGCCGAACGAGGATGCCGCCCACCGCCGCGACGACCACCTCGCGGTACGCCTCGGGCTGGCCTCCGTCACGCGGATCGGCGACGCCGTCGCGAAGAAGATCGTCGCCGAGAGGGAGCGCGCGGGCGCCTACCGCGACATGGAAGACCTGGTGCGTCGCACCGGGCTCACGACACCGCAGCTCGAAGCGCTCGCCTCCGCCGGCGCGCTCGAGTGCTTCGGGCTGAGCCGCCGCTCGGCGCTCTGGCGGGCCGGCAGCGCCGCCCAGGACCGAGCCGAGTTCCTGCCCGACACGGTCGTGACCGTGCAGCCGCCGCTGTTCCCCGACCCGACCGCCTTCGAGACGCTCGCCGCCGACCTCTGGGCGACCGGGGTCAGCGTCGACGACCACCCGCTGCGGCATATGAGACCCCGGCTCGACGAGCGGAGGGTGGTCACCTCCGCCGGGCTGCGCACCGGTGAGAGCGGGCGGCGCATCGAGGTCGCCGGCGTCGTCACCCACCGGCAGCGACCCGCGACCGCGAGCGGCATCACCTTCCTCAATCTCGAAGACGAGACCGGACTGACCAACGTGATCGTCTCGATGGGGGTCTGGGGGCGCTTCCGCCGAGTCGTGCGCGACTCCCCTGCACTCATCGTGCGCGGCATGCTCGAACGCAGCAGCGAAGGCGTCACGAACGTGCTCGCCGACCACATCGAGCCACTGCGACTCGACGTGAAGCACCGCAGTCGGGACTTCCAGTGAGCCGCGTGGATGCACGACGGCGAGCGAGCGGGTCTGCGGATGGAAGGATCGAGGGGTGAGTGAGACTCCCCGCCTCGGCCTGCTGCTCGACGTCGACGGCCCCATCGCCAGTCCGATCACGCGCACCGTCGCCATCCCGAGCATCGCCGACGACCTCGTCGCGATCGCCAACGCGGGCAACCCGGTCGTGTTCAACACCGGACGATCGGACGCCTTCATCCGCGACGTCGTGATCCCCGCGCTCGTCGACGCCGGGCTCGAGGCGACCGCGCCCGTGCACGCGGTCTGCGAGAAGGGCGGCAGCTGGTTCTCGCTCGACCCCGCCGCAGCCGATCTCGTCGGCACCGTGCAGACCGATCCGCGCCTGCAGACCCCCGCCGAGTTCGGCGACTTCGTGCGCGCGATCGTCACCGAGCGCTACCGCGACCTCATGTTCTTCGACGAGACCAAGCTGACGATGATCTCGGTCGAGCAGAACGTCGGCAGCGACAGCGCCGCGTACCGCGAGGCGCAGACCCGCTTCGATGCCGAAGCACTCGCGTACATGGAGCAGCACGGCCTGACGACCGATTTCCGCATCGACCCGACGATCATCTCGACCGACATCGAGCACCGCGAGACCGGCAAAGACCTGGGCGCGCGCCGCGCCCTCGAGCTGATCAGCGCGCACGGACCGCTGCCCCGCCGCTGGTACACCGCCGGCGACTCACGCAGCGACTACGCCATGGCGGATGCGCTGCACGAGCTCGGCTACGAGGTCGAGCACCTCGACGTGCGTCCCCTCGACGGCGTGCCCGCCACGCCCTACCCTGTGCTGCGCGCCGCCGACGACGCCGTCATCCACGACGAGGCGACGGCGGAGTTCCTGGGGGTCTGGCGCGCTGAAGCCCACTGATGCCCCGAACCGACTGACGCGACGCCGGCCAACTCAGTCCGGCGGCGGGGCGTCGCCGGGCGGCCAGACGTACGGCAGATCATCCGGCTCGTCGCCGAACAGCGGACGATAGAACTCCGGATCCTTGCGGATCAGGTTCGAGCGATGACTGAGGTGCAGAGCCGCGTCGCCGAGCCAGGACGGCATCGGCACGGCGTCCTGCGTCAGTCCTTCGACGTCGGCGGCGAACTCGAGAAGCTGGGCGCGCACCGTGTCGGCGTGGCCGTCGGCGACCCAGCGATCCGTCATGGCGAGTCCGTAGAGCACGAGCGCAGGAAGCCTCCCCGCCCACATCCGCGCCGCCGGATGATGTCGCCAGCCGTAGCCCGGCACGGTATTCGCGCGCAGCAGCTGCAGCGTCTCCACCCGCTGCTTGCCGAGTCGGGCCTGATCGAGCACAGCCGCCGACTCGGCGAACGACGGATACGGGAGGAAGGTCTGCATCGCGCGTCACGCTAGCGGTGACGCACCCGCCGACAGCTCGCGGTTCAGTCGGCGTCCAGCCCGAGCAGCGCCGCCGTCGCTCGCCGACGGCGACCGGCATCCACGAGCAGATCGACGCTGTCGCTCCACTGCTCGGGCACCCCCACGAGCGGGAGCACGCGCAGTCGATCATCCGTGATCGAGTCCCGCAGCGCTTCGGGCAGCGGACGGAGTCCGCGAAACGGACGGTCCCAGAACGGCTCGGTCGCCGGCACGAGGGACGGAAGGCGGAGCTCAGCCTGGCGACGGGCGAGCGCATCGAGCGCGGCAGCCAGCGCCGACTCGCGATCCGATGCCGAGTGGGCCGCGAGAGCACGGCGCAGCGGAGCCCGGAGGGCGCCGACGCCGGGAAGCGCGGTGAACTGCGTGCCGAGCCACTTCGAATACGGCGCCCAGCGCTCCTCGAGCACGAATCCCAGGTGCAGGACGGTGCGCACCAGCCGCGCGGCGATCACCGTCGCGCCGAGGTCGTCGCCGCGCTCGGCCGCCCGGCCGAGAAAGGGCAGCTCTTGCCCGATGCGCTGCCAGCCGCTCGCGAGAACCCACCGCCGCACGTCATCCGGGTAGCGCGCGAGGGCGCGTCGCGCTGCCGTGAGCTCCCCCGAGTCGTCGCGGAACACCGGTCCCGCCGTGATCTCGAGCGCCGCCTGCCCCGTCAGCGAGAGCCAATCGAGCAGCACCAGGCCGGAAGGACCCGGGCCCGCGGCATCCGTCGTCACGCGATCGGAGGCCGACGTCGGCGCCGCACCCGGCGGGGCGCCCAGCACGGCGTCGAGATCCAGCCCCGTCCGCGACGCGATCAGCCCCGACAGCGACACCGCCTCGGCCCGCTGGTGCTCATGAGGATCCCAGGTCACCGGGAACCGCACCGGGCGCCCGCGGAACTCCGATGGCAGCGAGCGCTCGAGCTCCGCATCCACCTCGTCGACCGCCTCCGACGGAACCACGACCGTCAGCCGCAGCCCCCAGTCGTGGTCGCGCGAGCGCAGGTCGTCGAGTCCGAGCACATCCGATCCCGACCCGAGGCGGGCGAGCGCCACTGGCAGGCTCGGGAACGCGGAACCGAGCAGCGGCGCCACGACCTCGCGCGCATAGGCGGCGGCGAGCTCGGCCCCGGTGCCGGTCATGTCGATCCTCCCGCTCTCGAACCCTCGAGCCCGTCAGCCGCTAGCCGTGGTGCAGCCGCCGACGCAGGTGCTCGATGCGCGCCTGCAGCTGCACGACCGTCGCCTTCGACACCTCGGGCCCGCCGCAGAGCCGTCGCACCTCGGCGTGCACCTGTCCGTGGGTCATCCCGCTGTTGCGGGCCTGGAGGGAGACGAGGCTGTTGAGCAGCTTGCGCTGCTCGGCCATGGTGCGGTGCAGCGCGACCGGCTCGGCGGCGAGCCGTTCGGCCTCGGGCATCTGCCGGCGACGCTCCTCGCTGCGCCGCGACTGCCGCGCCTGACGCTGCCGCAGCAGGTCGCTGACCTGCTCGGGCTCGAGCAGTCCCGGCAGGCCGATGAAGTCCCACTCCTCGTCGCTGCCCGGCTCGGCCAGCTGACCGAACTCGTGACCGTCGAACATGACCTTCTCGAACTCGGCGACCGAGCCGAGCGCCTGCCAGGTGAACTCGTCGACGAGCGCTTCGCTGGCCTTCTCCTCGCGGTTGGCGCTCTCGATCAGGCTGTCATCGAGCAGGCCGGCGTCGTCGTCCGTGTCCTTATCGAGGGCGTGGTCGCGCTCGCGCTCGAGCTGGGCGGCCAGCTCGGTGAGGATCGGCACGCTCGGCAGGAAGATCGACGCGAGCTCGCCGCGACGCCGGGCGCGCACGAAGCGGCCGATCGCCTGGGCGAAGAACAGGGGCGTGGATGCGCTGGTCGCGTACACCCCGACGGCGAGGCGCGGCACGTCGACGCCTTCCGACACCATGCGCACGGCCACCATCCACCGCTGCGTGCCGTTGGAGAACTGCTCGATGCGCTCGCTCGCGCCGGTGTCGTCGCTGAGCACGACGACGGGCTCGTAGCCGGTGATCTGCGTGAGGATCTCGGCGTAGGCGCGCGCCTGCGTCTGGTCGGTCGCGATGACGAGGCCGCCCGCGTCGGGCACCGCGTGCCGCACCTCCGTCAGGCGGCGGTCGGCGGCAGTGAGCACGGCGGGGATCCACTCGCCGCCCGCGTCGAGCGCCGCGCGCCAGGCCTGCGAGGTGACGTCCTTCGTGTCGTCCTGCCCGAGTCGCGCCTCCATCTCGTCGCCCTGGCGGGTGCGCCAGCGCATCGAGCCGGCGTAGGAGAGGAAGATCACCGGGCGCACGACGCCGTCGCGCAGCGCGTGACCGTAGCCGTAGCTGTAGTCGGTGCGCGAGAGGCGGATACCGCGCTCGTTCGGCGCGTAGTCGACGAACGGGATCGGCGCGGTGTCGCTGCGGAAGGGCGTGCCCGAGAGTGAGAGCCGCCGTTCGGCCGGTTCGAAGGCCTCGCGCACCGCGTCGCCCCAGCTGAGCGCGTCGCCGGCGTGGTGCACCTCGTCGAGGATGACCAGGCTGCGCGCCGACTCGGTCAGCTGGCGATGCAGCGCCGCGCGCACGGCGACCTGGGCGTAGGTGACGACGACGCCGTGATAGCCGCGGCCCTCGCGCCGGTGCCGGTTGCTGAAGCGCGGGTCGAGGTGGATGCCGGCGCGGTGCGCCGCATCCGCCCACTGCACCTTGAGGTGCTCGGTCGGGGCGACCACGGTGACGCGGTCGATGATGCGCTCCTGCAGCAGCGTGCTCGCGAGACGGAGGGCGAAGGTCGTCTTGCCGGCGCCGGGGGTCGCGGCGACGAGGAAGTCCTTCTGGCCGGCGCTGGCGTAGGCCTCGAGCGCCTCCTGCTGCCAGGCCCGCAGCTTCTGCACGGTGCCGCGGGCGGCGCGATCCGGGAAGGCCGGAGAGAGGTGGTCCGCTGCGGCGGTGGCGCGGAAGGCGGCACTGCTCGCGGAGGTCTCGGTCATCGTTCCTCGATGGTAGGTCAGTCCGGCGACACGGATGCGGTCGTCTCGGAGGCATGCGGCGCGTCGCGCAGCGGGTCGGGCGTGTCGGATCTCGCGGCCGGTTCGGTCACACGGAGAGCGGTGATCGCGCCCGCTACTCGATCCGCATCCGCCGTCGCGTCTGCTTGCCGAGCAGCGTCGCCGGTCGCAGCGCCGCCGAGCCGAAGCGCTCGGTGATGCCGTCGACCGTGCGCTCGGCGTCGCGCCACTGCTCGTCGTCGTCCCAGAGCCCGAGGCCGGCCGCTCCCCCGCCGAGCTGCTCGGCGCGCACGCCGATGAGCCGCACCGGGCGCCCGTTCTGCGAGGCCTGGTCGTAGAGTTCGCGCGCGGCTTCGTAGATGCGCCGGCTCACGTCGGTCGGCTCGGCGAGGGTGCGGGATCGGGTGATGGTCGAGAAGTCGCCGAAGCGCAGCTTCAGCACGACGGTGCGGGCAGTCACGCCGGCGGTGCGCAGACGCGACCCGACGCCGTCGGCGAGTCGCAGCAGCTCGCGGTGCAGCTCGGCCCGGTCGCTGACGTTGTGCTCGAAGGTCGTCTCGTGGCCGATGCTCTTCTCTTCGCGCTCCGTGCTGACCGAGCGCGGGTCGCGTCCCCAGGCGAGCTCGTGCAGACGCTCGGCGCCGGCGTCGCCGATCGCGCGTCGCAGGGTGTCGACCGGAGTCGTCGCCAGATCGCCGACGGTGCGGATGCCGAGGCGGGTGATCTTCTCCTCGGTCGTCGCCCCGACGCCCCAGAGCGCCGAGACCGGCTGCGGGTGCAGGAAGTCGATCGTCTCGTCGCGCGGCACGACCAGAAGCCCGTCCGGCTTCGACCGGCCGGAGGCGAGCTTCGCGACGAACTTCGTCGCACCGGCCCCGACCGAGCACACGAGCCGGGTCTCGCGCAGCACGCGCTCGCGGATCGCGGCGCCGATCTGCCACGGCGTGCCCATCAGGCGCAGGGCGCCCGTCACATCCAGGAAGGCCTCATCGATGCTGAGCCGTTCGACGAGCGGCGTGACGTCGTCGAGGATGCTCATGACCTGCTTCGACGCAGCCGCATAGAGCTCGAAATGCGGCTCGAGCACGATCGCGTTCGGGCAGCGCTGCAGCGCGATCGACATCGGCATGGCCGAGTTCACGCCGTACTTGCGGGCCTCGTAGGTCGCCGCGGTCACGACGCTGCGGGCCGAGTCATGACCGACGATCACCGGCTTGCCGCGCAGCTCCGGACGCTGCAGCAGCTCGACGGAGGCGTAGAACGCGTCCATGTCGACGTGCAGCACGGTCGCGGTGAGGTCGCCGGTATCGGCGTCGGTGACCTGGCGGCCGCGCCCGTCCTGCTTGCTCACGCGCCCATCCTCGCACCCGCCGCCGACATGCCGATGGGGCGCCGATCCATCGTGGATCGACGCCCCGTCGTGCGAGCGGATGCGGTCGCGATCAGGTGCGCGCGCCGCGGCGGCCGGTGATGAGGCCCCAGACCAGCAGCACGATGATCGAGCCGATGACGGCGAGGATGATGCTGCCGATGTTGATGCCGGTGACGTCGCCGGCGCCGAACAGCGCGCCGCCGATGAAGCCGCCGAGCAGACCGCCGATGATGCCGATGACGATCGTGGCGATGATGCCGCCGGGCTGCTTGCCCGGCAGGATCAGCTTGGCGATGGCTCCGGCGATCAGCCCGAGCACGATCCAGGCGAGGATTCCCATTGTCGACCTCCCAGTCGGTCGTGGTGCGCACACCGGGTGCGCGGCCCGTCGTGGGGGCCTGAGACCACCGTGACAGGGCGCGACACCGAGGACAACGAGGAACTGACTGGGCGCGACCTGCGCGCGAGCCGTGCATTCCTGGGCGTCAGCGGAGAGGCGCGCTCCGCGTCGGATCGGCCTGGGATCGTGCAGCGGCCGCAGCGTCGCCCGCAGCGCGAGTCGAGCCCCCGGCCGGGATCGTCAGCCCAGGGATCCCGGGTTCGACAGCCGCCACCAGGGGCCGGGATCGGTGATCTTCTTCGAGAGCGCGAGCGGCACCTCGACGGTGTTCGGGCCCGCCGAGAAGACGGCCGTTCCGAGCTTCGCGCCCTTGAGGGCGACGCCGGTCTCGGCGGCGGTCACCTTCACCGCGATCGGGGTGTCCGACCAGACGAGCAGCGACTCCTTCTTCGCGGCGACGGCCTGGGACTTCTGACCCCACACGGTCTGATAAGTCGCGAACGCCGTGCCCTCGGCAGCGACATCCACCGAATGGAAGCCGGCGCGGGTCGTGGTCAGCAGATTGACCAGGTCGCCCTTGAGCGTCCGGTGGTCGGGAGCGCCGACCACGACGCCGACGATGCGCACCGGGTGGCCGCCGATCTTCCACGTCGCCGAGAAGAGCAGGTTGGCGCCGTAGCCGTCGAGCGTGCCGGTCTTGATGCCGTCGACGCCGTCGTGGCCCAGCAGGTAGTTCGTGTTCTCGACCTCGCCGACGCCGGGGATGTCCATCTTCTTCGTGTCGACGATCTGCGCGAGCGCGGGCTGGGTCAGCGCGATCTTGCCGAGCTCGACGAGGTCGGTCGCGGTGCTCGCGCTGCCGGGGTCGAGGCCGATCGTGTCGGCGACGGTCGTCGAGGTGAGCTTGTGCGCGACGAGCCAGTCCTTCGCGGCGGCGAGGTACGCCTCCTCGCTGCCGTAGGCCCACACCGCCGTGGTCTGCGCGTAGTTGGCGGCCGACTCGATCAGCGTCAGCTCGAGCAGCTGCCGCTCGGTGTAGATGGCGCCGGCCCTGACCGGCTTCACGGAGCCGTTCATCGCCTGATAGCGGCTGTAGTAGCCGACGTCCTTCGCGGTCATCGTGACCGACGGGCCGTCCTCATCGGCGGCGAGGGGATGCTTCTCGAGCACGACGAGGGCGGTGATGATCTTCGTGATGCTGGCCATCGCGTGGGGCTGGCCGTCGCCGCTCTGGGCGAGCACGCCATCCCAGCCGATCGCGCCGATGGCGCCGACGCCGTAGCCGGGGAAGACCGGCGCCGCGGTGGCCTGCGGCGCAGCAGGCGAGGAGATGGTCTGCGCGCTCGCCTTCGACAGCGGCGCGAGCAGCGTCAGCGGCAGGTAGACCAGCAGCGCGACGACGAGCGCGAGGATGACGCCGACCGTGATGCGACGCCGGCGGTAGACCTGCGCGCGCGAACGAGGAGCGGTCGGGTTCGGCACCGGCCAATGGTAGCCGCGCACGCCCGGGCGGACGCCCCGACCCGCCTGCCCCGGCCGGCGCGGACCGACGCGAGCCCACGACGTCAGCGCGAGTCAGCCACCGTCCGCGGAGCGGACTCGGCCCGCCGTGCGCAGCGCCCAGAGCGCGACCGCGCTCGCCGCGGCCACGTTGAGCGAGTCGACGCCGTGCTGCATGGGGATCGTGACGACACGGTCGGCGCCGCGGAGGGCATCGCGGCTGAGCCCGTCACCCTCGGTGCCGAGCATGAGCGCGACGCGCTCGGGGGCGGATGCGGCGTAGGCGTCGAGCGTGACCGCGTCATCGGCGAGGGCGAGCGCGGCGATCTCGAAGCCGGCGTCATGCAGCTGATCGGCGCCCTCGGGCCACTCCGCGAGGCGGGTCCACGGCACCTGCAGCACGGTGCCCATGCTCACGCGCACGCTGCGGCGGTAGAAGGGATCGGCGCAGCGCGGCGTGACGAGCACCGCATCCGCTCCGAGTCCCGCGACCGCGCGGAAGATCGCGCCGACGTTGGTGTGGTCGACGACGTCCTCGATCACCACGACCCGACGGGCGTCGGCGAGCAGCTCGGCGACCGGCAGCAGCGGCGGACGGTGCATCGCCGCCAGGGCGCCGCGGTGCATGACGTAGCCGGTGAGCTTCTCGAGCACGCTCGACTCCCCCACGAAGACGGGGATGTCGTAGGCCTCGACGAGCGGGCCGATCTCGGCCAGCCACTTGCGCTGCAGCAGCACCGAGCGCGGGCGGTGCCCGGCGGCGAGAGCGCGCTCGACGACCTTGGTCGACTCGGCGATGTAGAGGCCGCCCTCGGGCTCGGTCTTGCGTCGCAGCACGACGTCGGTGAGCCGGGTGTAGTCCTCGAGCCGCGGATCGGCGGGGTCGTCGATCTCGATCAGCTGCACTCGCGGAAACATATCCGAAAACTCGTGCGTTTACTCTGGCGAGGCACGGGTCTGCTCCACGACCCGTCGAAAGGAGTCGTCGGTGACGACGAACGCGATCACACCCCCGTCAGTCCGCACCACGGGACTCGACGACGCCGTCGACGCGATGGCGGACATCCTCGTCGGACGCCCGATCGCTATCCTGACCGGCGCGGGTCTCAGCACCGACTCCGGCATCCCCGACTACCGCGGCGAGGGCTCGCGCGTCGTCAACCCGATGACGATCAGCCAGTTCCTCGGCGACGAGACCGCGCGCAAGCGCTACTGGGCCGGCAGCCACCTCGGCTGGCGCCGCTTCATGTCGGTGCAGCCGAACGCCGGGCACCGCGCGATCGCCGCACTCGAGCTCGCGGGCGTGGCGAACGGCGTCGTCACGCAGAACGTGGATGGGCTGCACCTGCGCGCCGGATCGCGGCGCGTCGTCGACATCCACGGCTCCTCCGACCGCGTGCGCTGCCTGAGCTGCGGCCAGATCTTCTCCCGCGACGGGGTCGCCGAGCGGATGGCCGCCGCGAACCCCTGGCTGAACGCTCCCGAGGGCGTCGAGCTGAATCCCGACGGCGACGTCGTGATCGAGCACTACGGCGACATGGTGGTGCCGAGCTGCACGGTGTGCGGCGGCGACCTCAAGCCCGAGGTGGTGTTCTTCGGCGAGTTCGTTCCGACCGAGAAGTTCGCCGAGGCGAGCGCGCTCGTGCGCGGCGCCGAGGCGCTCGTGATCGCCGGCTCGTCGCTCACCGTGAACTCGGGGATCCGGCTGCTCGACCAGGCGGCGAAGCGCCGCATCCCGATCGTGATCGTCAACCGCGGCACGACGAAGGGCGACGGCCGCGCGACGCTTAAGATCGACGCGGGGACCTCGGAGGTGCTCGGCGCTCTGGCCGAGCGGCTGACCGCGAGCGTCTGACCTCCTGAGTCGCGGTCCCGGAGAAGGACCATGACCGAGCTCTTCCTCGTGCGCCACGGCGAGACCGACTGGAACCGGGCCCGACGCATCCAGGGTCGCACCGACATCCCGCTCAACGACACCGGCCGCGCGCAGGCGAAGGCCACCGGGCAGCTGCTCAGCCGTCGCAGCTGGGACGGCGTGTTCGCGAGCCCGCTCTCGCGCGCCACGGAGACCGGCGCGATCATCGCCGCCGGGCTCGGCCTCGCCGCCCCCGCACCGGTTCCGGGCGTGGTCGAGCGCGACTACGGCGAGGCCGAGGGGCTCCCCTGGGAGGAGATCGAGCAGCGCTTCCCCGACGGCGCCGAGGTGCCCGGACGCGAGACGCGCGAGCAGGTCGCCGAGCGCGTCGTCGCAGCCCTCTGCGAGCTCGCGGCGGCCCACCCGGGCGAGCGGCTCATCGTCGTGAGTCACGGCGGCGCGATCCGCTCGGTGCTGCAGCACGCCGAACCGGACACCCAGCACCCGGCGATCACGAACGGCTCGGTGCACAGCTTCCGGGTGACGGATGACGGCCTCGAACTGATCGCCTTCGACGACCCGATCGAGGCCGAGTCGCTCGGCACGGGCGGAGACATCGAGGAGCAGAACGCCCTGGAGCACCGCCCGAGCTGAGCCGGGACGCCCGCTCTCGCGAGCGACCCGGCTCCGCGACGGGGATCAGCTCGTCAGCACCTGCACGCGGTCGAGCGTGATCGTGCCCGGGTCGAGCCTCAGCGCGAAGCCGAGGTGCCAGCTCGCGAGCTGATCGGCCGGGACGGCGGCCGAGACCGGCGCGCTGCGCAGGCGGGTCCAGGTTCCGGCGTGCTCGATCCAGCTCGACAGCCGGCCGTTGCTCACGACGGTCGCGAGGCGATCGGCCGGCTGCCAGGTGACGGCCGACGCGCCTCCGCCCTCGGCATCCCCTCGGCCCTGACCGCCGACGACGACGTTCACGCCGCTCGACTGACCGCGGTGGTTGCACCAGCTCATCGCGATGTCGTTCGGGCCGTTCGTCACGCCGAGGAAGAGACTGTTCTCTCCCCCGTCGCCGGATCAGCGACGCCGCGCGACCCGCGCGGCATGCACGCGCTCGAGCACCTCGAGCAGCGCGTCCGCGGCATCCGTCCAGCGGTAGTGCGCAGCACGCTCGCGCGACGCGGCCGAGCGGGCCGTCCACTCCGCCGGATCCTCGAGGGTGCGGACCGCCGCCGCGAGCTGCTCGGCCGAGCCGGGCGCGAAGTACAGTGCCGCATCCGCCCCGACCTCACGGAAGATCGGGATGTCGCTGACGACCACCGGCGTGCCGCGGCTCATCGACTCGACGAGCGGGATGCCGAAGCCCTCGGCGCGCGAGGCGTGCACGAAGGCGGTCGCCCGATCGAGGGCAGCGGCGTACTCGGCGTCGCTCGCGCCGTTCGCGAAGACGACGGACTCCGGGCTCGGCGCGAGGGCGGTCAGTCGGCCGCGCTCGGCATCCGAGATGCGGCTCAGCAGGGTGAGCCGGTAGCCGGGCAGGTGATGCAGCGACCGCACCAGCACATCCACGCCCTTGTAAGGCATGAACGAGCCCATGTAGACGAGCTCGCGGGGCTCCCCGCTCTCGGCGGCGACCGCACCGGGCTCGACCCGCTCGATCGGCGGCGCGAGCTCGTCGGCGGCGTTCGTCACCACGGTGATGCGGCGCTTCGTGAGCCGGTGCTTCTCGATGAGCCGCTGCGAGGTCGCCGAGACGGTCGTGATCTCGTCGGCGCGGTTGAGCAGCCAGCGCTGCGGCCACCACGACAGGTGGTACAGCCTCCAGAGCAGGCGGATGATCTGCGGCAGATCGCGCGGCGGCGTGCGGTTCTCGTAGTAGATGAGGTCGTGCAGCGTGAGCACGAGCGCGTACTTCCGGCCCGCCGACCCGATCGTCTGCATCGGCGACCACACCACGTCCGGCTTCAGCCGGTTGATCTGCCGGGCGATGAACGGCTCGCGCGCGCTCGTCGGTCCGGAGACCTTCTCCCACGGCAGATCCGGCAGCATCTCCAGCTGGCGCTCGTCGCTGATCAGCATCGTCACGTCGTGCAGGCTCGCGAGCGCCTCGACGACGCGCGCGCCGTAGCGGCTGATGCCGTCGTGGAACCCGATGCGGGTGTAGCGGCAGTCGACGACGACCTTCACGCGGCGCCCTCGCCGGCGTCGCCGGCCGTCGACGTCCCGCCGGCGTCGGGCCCCTCCCCGAGGAAGCGCTCGATCTCGGCGGCCGCCTGCTGCGGACGCTCGTAGTGGATGAGGTGCCCGACCCCCGGCAGCTCGACGAGCCGCGCGTCGGGCAGCTTCGTCAGCAGCGCGTGCTGCCCCGTGAGCGGGGCGATCATGTCCTCAGCGCCCGCGATCAGCAGCGTCGGCATGGTGAGCGCGTCGGCGGCGCGCGTCACATCCGTGCTCAGTGAGGCGTCGAAGCCCTCGGCGAGGGTGTCGCGATCGCTGAAGCCGGAGAAGTAGCGGCCGTGCTCTTCGTGGATCCAGCGTTTGAGCGTCGCATCCGGCGTCTTCGCCAGTGTGACCGACATGAAGCGCACGACGAGCGGGTTGCCGAGCCAGGCGCCGCCGGCGCCCGAGGGCAGCTTGCGGCCGACCGTGTAGTAGAGCCGGGTGAGCCGGGCGAGCGCGCCGTTGACGCCCGACATCGGGTCGGTCGAGATCGGGTTCACCAGGATCAGGCGCGGGGTCGGCAGGCCGGCGGCGAGGGCGTGCGCGACGACGATCGAGCCGAAGCTGTGGCCGAGCAGCGGCACGGTTCCCCGCAGGTCGAGCGCATCCAGGAACTCGCCGAGCCAGGCCGCGTAACCGGCGATGCTGTGCTCGCCGGCCGCCATCGGCGTCGACTCGCCGAAGCCGGGCAGGTCGGGGGCGATGATGCGCAGCCCCGGCAGTTGAGCGAGCACGGGCTCGAGGCCGTGGTGGTCGCCGCGGTAGCCGTGCACCACGACCAGGGCGACCGGCGCATCCGCCGGCCCGTAGTCCCAGTACCGGGTGCGGGAACCCCGCGCGTCGACCTCGCCGGTGCGCGTGGGCAGGGCGGCGAGCTGGGCGGCGTAGGGCGAGGCGACGGGCATCCCACCCAGTCTACGGAGCGCCCGCCCTCGCCCCGGGATCGGCGCAGCTACGATCGCCCTATGGAGCACGTCACGGCGGTCGACGGGGTGCGACTCACGGTGCACACGATCGGCGACGGCGACGCCCCACCCGCGATCGTGGTCCCCGGCGGCCCCGCACGTGGCGTCGAGTATCTGGACGATCTCGCCGGGCTCGGAGCCGACCGGCGGCTCGTCGTCCTGCACCCGCGCGGCACCCCCACGACCGGCGGCCGATCGCGCGGCTGGTGGACCGACGCCGACGACGTCGTCTCGGTCGCCGGGGCGCTCGGCCTCGCCCAGGTCGACCTGATCGCGCACTCGGCCGGCACGCGGCTGGCCCTCGCCGTCGCGGCGCGGCACCCGCGGCTGCTGAGCTCGCTCGCGCTCGTCACCCCGCCCTCCGACTGGCTGTCCGGCGTCGCGCACGACGGCGCCGATCTCGCGGCGCGGCGCGGCGACCCCGACGTGGATGCCGCCTGGGCCTCGCTCACCGGCGCGGAGCCCGCCGACGACGCCGCCTTCCAGCGCGCGTGGGACAGCGAGGCGCCCGCGGGCTACGCCGCGTGGACCGGCATCGAGCAGCAGCACGCCGGGGTCGGCGACATGAGCCTCGCCTCGGTGCGCGCCTGGTTCCGCGACGTCCCCGCCGACGCGGCGGACCGCATCCTCGCTGCGGCGCGCCCGCGCACCCTCGTGGTCTCGGGCGACGGCGACCTGCTCACCGGAGTCGCCCCCGTGCGCGCCGCGGCGGCCGCGCTGGGCGCCGAGCTGGTCGAGCTGAGCGGCTGCGGGCACTATCCCTGGGTCGAGCGGCCGACGGAGTTCCGCGCGGCGCTCGCCGACTGGCTGCGTCGCTGAGACCGACCCCGTCCGCGCATCTCGAGGCCGAACGCAACCCGGACGAATCCTGAGCGCCTCTGGGCACGCAGAAGCCATCTGCCTAGGCTGAGGAAGGTGACCTTCACCGCGCCGATCACATTGCCCGGACTCGCCCTGAACCCGCAGTGGTACCGCAGATCGGTGTTCTACGAGGTGATGGTGCGGTCGTTCGTCGACTCCAACGGCGACGGCACCGGCGATCTCGCCGGGCTCATCGGCAAGCTCGACTACCTGCAGTGGCTCGGCATCGACGGCATCTGGATACCGCCGATCTACACCTCGCCCCTGCGCGACGGCGGCTACGACATCTCCGACTACAAGGGGATCCTGCCCGAGTTCGGCACGCTCGACGAGTTCCGCGAGCTGGTGACGAAGGCGCACGAGCGCAACATGCGCATCATCATCGACCTGGTCATCAACCACACCTCCGACCAGCACGAATGGTTCCAGCAGTCGCGCAGCGACCCCGACGGCCCCTACGGCGACTTCTACGTCTGGAGCGACACCGACGACAAGTACAACGACGTGCGCATCATCTTCGTCGACACCGAGGACTCGAACTGGACCTTCGACTCCGAGCGCCGCCAGTTCTTCTGGCACCGCTTCTTCTCGCACCAGCCCGACCTCAACTTCGAGAATCCGGCCGTGCACGACGCGATCTTCGACGTGGTGCGGCACTGGCTCGACATGGGCGTCGACGGGCTGCGACTGGATGCGATCCCCTACCTCTACGAGTCGGAGGGCGGCAACGGCGAGAGCGAGCCCGCGACCCACGAGTTCGTCAAGAAGCTGCGGGCCATGATCGACGTCGACTACCCGGGGCGCGTGCTCATCGCCGAGGCCAATCAGTGGCCGAGCGAAGTGGCCGAGTACTTCGGAACCGAGGAGGAGCCGGAGTGCCACATGGCCTTCGACTTCCCGGTGATGCCGCGCATCTTCTACTCGCTGCGCTCGCAGTCGGCGGGCGAGCTCAAGCGGGTGCTCTCGGAGACCCAGGACGTGCCGGAGGGCGCCGCCTGGGGCGTGTTCCTGCGCAATCACGACGAGCTGACGCTCGAGATGGTCAGCGAGGAGTACCGGCAGGCGATGTACGGCTGGTACGCCTACGACCCGCGGATGCGCTCGAACATCGGCATCCGACGCCGGCTCGCTCCGCTGCTCGACAATTCGCGTGCCGAGCTCGAGCTCGCCCACGCGCTGCTGTTCTCGCTTCCGGGATCGCCGTTCCTCTACTACGGCGACGAGATCGGCATGGGCGACAACATCTGGCTCCCCGATCGCGACTCCTCGCGTACGCCGATGCAGTGGACCCCCGACCGCAACGCCGGCTTCTCGACCGCCGACCCAGGCAAGCTCTACCTGCCGGTCGTGCAGTCGCTCGTCTACAACTACTCGCTCGTCAATGTCGAATCGCAGCTCGCGCAGTCACGGTCGCTGCTGCACTGGGTGCGGAACGTCATCCACGTGCGCAAGAACCACCCGACGTTCGGACTCGGCTCGATCCAGGTGCTCGACACCGACCACGAGTCGGTGCTGGCTTTCGTGCGCGACCACCCGGGATCGGGTACCCAGTTCGGCGACCAGCCCGAGCGGGTGCTCTGCGTCTTCAGCTTCGCCCACAACCCGGTCTCGGTGCGCATCAGGATGCCCGACGACGCCGGCGAGCCGCTCTTCGACCTCTTCGGCGGGGGCGAGTTCCCGTCGGTGAGCGAGGACGGCGAGGTGCACCTGACGCTCGGCACGCAGAGCTTCTTCTGGCTGCACGTCGGCCAGCCCCGCTTCACCGCGACCCAGCACTACTGAGTCCGAGCGGCCGCTGAGGGGAGCGCACCTCGGGCTCGTGAGACCCCGGCGCGGATGACGAAGCGTGTCGGCGGCGCGGCCTAGCCTGGTCACATGAGCAACTGGTTCGACCTCCTCGGCGTCTTCGATCTCGAGACGACGGGAGTCGATACCAGCACAGCGCGCATCGTCAGCGCCCACGTCGGGCTGCTCGACGAGAGCGGAGCCGTCATCGAGCGCGACGACTGGCTCGCCGACCCCGGCGTGGAGATCCCCGAGCAGGCGAGCGCCGTGCACGGCATCACGACCGAGCGGGCCCGCGCGGAAGGCGCCCCGGCCGCGAACGTCGTCGCCGAGATCATCGAGACCCTGCGTCGGCTGACCGAGCGCGGCATCCCGATCGTGATCTACAACGCCCCCTACGACCTCTCGCTGCTGCACGCCGAGGCGCTGCGGCACCACCTCGAGCCGCTCGGCGAGCCCGGTCCGATCATCGATCCGCTCGTGATCGACAAGGCCGTCGACCGCTACCGCAAGGGCAAGCGCACGCTCGTGCTCGCCGCCGAGCACTACGGTGTGCAGCTGGATGCCGCGCACGACGCCGGCGCCGACGCGATCGCCGCGGGCCGCGTGGCGCAGGCCATCGGCCGCACCTTCCCCGACGAACTCGGCGTGACCGCCGAAGACCTGCACGGCCGCCAGGAGGTCTGGTTCGCCGAGCAGGCGCGCAGCTTCCAGGACTACATCCACCGCGTGAAGGGCGACACCTCCTTCGTCGCGCCGACCGCCTGGCCGGTGCGATGAGCGACTCCCCCGCGGCGCCGCCGCGCACGGTGCTGCGCATCGCCGCCGCCGTGATCGAAGGCGAGGATGGGCGCCTGCTGTTCGTGCGCAAGCAGGGCACGACCGCGTTCATGCAGCCCGGCGGCAAGCTCGAAGCGGATGAGGCGCCCGACGCGGCCCTCGTGCGCGAACTCGCCGAGGAGCTCGGGCTCGACGTCGCGACGAGCGAGCTGGGATTCCTCGGCCGGCACCACGCCCTCGCCGCGAACGAGCCCGACACCGACGTGGATGCCTGGGTCTACGACGCCCCGCTGACCGCCGAGCCGCGCATCGCCGCCGAGATCGCCGAGCTGGCCTGGGTCGACCCGACCGATCTCGGCGATCGCGACGTCGCCCCGCTCAGCCGCGACATCCTCGTGCCGCTCGTGCTGGCCCGCCGCCCCGCCGGCTGACCCAGGAGCCGCTGCGCACGTCGCGAGCCGAACCGGATCGGTCCGGATCAGTCGAACAGGTCGCCCCACTTCACATCACCGTGGGCGAAGACCACGCGCGTGCCGTCGCCGACCCAGCTGTCGATCCAGGTGGGCGAGCCGCAGCCGCGGACGAAGCGCGGTCGACCGACCGGCGCCGTCACCGCCTCGGGCGCCGTCCAGCTGATCGCGCATCCGCCTCCCCCGCCGCAGCCGCAGCCTTCGAAGGCCAGCCAGGCTCCCGCGCCCACGAGCTCCGCTGCTTCGGCGGGGCCGATCCGATCGCGCTCGCGCGTGACGGGGATCCCGGCCGGATCCGACAGCGTGCCGGTGCGGCTGAAGTCGCCGGGGCGCATCGGCTCAGGCGCGGTCGCAGCCGACGTCGCGACGACCTCCGCGACGATATCGGCGAAGGTCGGCTTGGCACGACGGACCATGGTGCCGGCTCTCTGCTCAGGTGGACGAACGCGCGGGGGGATACGAAAAGGGCCCCGACCGCATGGTCGGGGCCCTTCTTCGCTCGTGAGGAGCGGGTGCTTACTTGCCGAAGTTGGCGAAGCGCTTGTTGAACTTCTCGACGCGGCCGGCGCTGTCCATGATGCGCTGCTTGCCCGTGTAGAACGGGTGAGAGGCCGACGAGATCTCGACGTCGATGACGGGGTAGGTCTCGCCGTCGAGCTCGATGGTCTTGTCGCTGGTCGCGGTCGAGCGGGTCAGGAAGGTCTCACCGCTCGCGAGGTCGCGGAAGACGATCGCGCGGTACTCGGGGTGGGTCTCGGTCTTCATGGCTCTACCTCGGATGGATCGAATCGTGGGATGGAAAGTCTGCGGGTCCGAACGGACCAAGGGTCGATGCTAGCAGATCGACGCCGCCGCCCGGCCGCAGGATCCGGGGGCGGTGGTCGGTGTCGGCTCAGGCCGCGCGGGCCGTGAACCGGCCGTCGTCGCTGCGCTCCACGACGAGCGGAAGACCGAAGGCCTCGCTCAGGTGGGGCTCGGTGATGACGTCCTCGATGAGACCCGCGGCGCGGATGCGCGCGTCGGCGATGAGCAGCGCATGGGTGAATCCCGGCGGGATCTCCTCGACGTGGTGGGTGACCATGACCATGGCCGGCGCCTCGCTCGAGCGGGCGTAGTTGCCGAGCAGCTGCACGAGCTCCTCGCGGGCGCCGAGGTCGAGGCTCGCGGCAGGCTCGTCGAGCAGCAGCAGCTCCGGGTCGGTCATGACCGAGCGGGCGATCTGCACGCGCTTCTGCTCGCCGTCGCTGAGGTTGCCGAAGCGGCGCTCGGCGAGGTGGTCGAGCTTCCACTCGGCCAGCACGCGACGGGCGCGGCGGATGTCGACGTCCTCGTAGTTCTCGTTCCAGCGGCCGGTGACCGAGTAGGCGGCGGTCAGCACGACATCCAGCACGCTCTCGTCGGCGGGGATGCGGCGGGCCAGGGCGCTCGACGCGAAGCCGATGCGGGGGCGCAGGTCGAAGACGTCGACCTTGCCGACCGTCTCGCCGAGGAGGACGGACTCGCCCTCGGTGGCGTGGATCGACGCGGAGACGACCTGCAGGAGCGTCGTCTTGCCGGCGCCGTTGGGGCCGAGGATGACCCAGCGGTCGGTGGGCTGCACCTCCCACGACACGCGATCGAGGATGCGATTGCCGTCACGCACGACCGACACGTCGGTGAGCTGGAGAACACTGCCCATGATCCCCAACCCTAGTCGGCTCGAGCCCGGCGCGGCCGGTACGCCGGCGCGTGTCCGGAGGACGATCCGGATCGGATCAGGCGAGCACCCGGTCGTAGATCGCGCGGGTCGCCTGGGCGATGCTCGACCAGCTGAACTGCGACTCCGCACGGGCCCGGCCCGCCTCGCCGTAGCGACGCGCCTGCTCGGGGTCGGAGACGACCTCGATGAGCGTGCGCGCGAGGGCGTTCACGAAGGCCTCGGGGTCGATCGGGGTGCCGGTGCCGTCATCCACCTGCTCGATCGGCACGAGCCGCCCGGTGACGCCGTCGTCGACGACCTCGGGGATGCCGCCCGTCGCGGTGCCGACGACGGCCGCGCCGCAGGCCATGGCCTCGAGGTTGACGATGCCGAGCGGCTCGTACACCGAGGGGCAGACGAAGGTGGTCGCCTGCGAGAGCACGGCGCTCAGCTCGTGGCGGCTGAGGATGCGCTCGATCCAGACGACGCCGGTGCGCTCCTGCTGGAGCAGGTTCACGCCCGCCTGCACCTCGGCGAGGATCTCGGGGGTGTCGGGGGCGCCGGCGCAGAGCACGAGCTGCACCTCGGGCGGCAGCTGCCGCGCGGCCGCGAGCAGGTAGGGCAGGCCTTTCTGCCGGGTGATGCGACCGACGAAGACGACGCTCGGTCGGTCGGGGTCGATGCCGAGCTCGCGCAGCACCTCGCCATCGTCGACGCGCTGCCAGCGGCTGAGATCGATGCCGTTGTGCACGACGTGCAGGCGGGTCTCGTCGAGGTCGGGGTAGCTGCGCACGATGTCGAGCGCCATGCCGTTCGACACGGCGATCACCGCATCCGCCGCCTCGAAGGCGGTCTTCTCGATCCAGCTCGACACGCGGTAGCCGCCGCCGAGCTGCTCGGCCTTCCAGGGGCGCAACGGCTCGAGGCTGTGGGCGGTGACGACGTGCGGGATGCCGTGCAGCAGCTTGGCGAAGTGGCCTGCCCCGTTCGCGTACCAGGTGTGCGAGTGCGCGAGGTCGGCGCCGGCGACGTCCTGCGCGATCGCGAGGTCGACGCCGAGCGTCGCCAGGGACGGGTTGGCGCTCGTCAGGGTCGACGGCACGAGATAGCTCGTGACGCCGTCCTCCTCGCGCGGCATGCCGAAGGCCCGCACCTGCACGTCGAGGTCGGCCTGGGTGTCACGCAGGGCGGTGACGAGCTCGGCGACGTGCACGCCCGCACCTCCGTAGACCTCCGGCGGGAACTCACGGCTCAGCAGGTCGACTCGCATGGTGCCGACGGTAGTACAGACTGACCGCCCGCTGTACGGGCGGAATCGACGGTGGTCGCGGCGGGCATCCACCGCCTATGTTGGCCCCATGGCATCGAAGAAGATCTTCGGAATCGTTCTGGCTGGGGGCGAGGGGAAGAGGCTGATGCCTCTCACCGCCGACCGCGCCAAGCCCGCGGTCCCGTTCGCCGGCGGCTACCGACTGATCGACTTCGCGTTGTCGAACCTCGTGAACTCCGGCCTGCGGCAGGTCGTCGTGCTGACGCAGTACAAGTCGCACTCGCTCGACCGCCACGTCTCGCAGACCTGGCGCCTCTCGGGCATGCTCGGCGCCTACGTCGCCTCGGTGCCGGCACAGCAGCGTCTCGGCAAGCGCTGGTTCAGCGGCTCGGCCGACGCGATCCTGCAGAGCCTCAACCTGCTGCGCGACGAGAAGCCCGACATCGTGGTCGTGGTCGGCGCCGATCACGTCTACCGCATGGACTTCAGCCAGATGATCGACGCGCACATCGCCTCGGGCGCGGGCGTCACGGTGGCGGCGATCCGCCAGCCGATCTCGCTCGCCGACCAGTTCGGGGTCATCCAGACCGACGCCGACGATCCGACGAGGATCGCCGAGTTCCTCGAGAAGCCGAAGAACGCGGTCGGGCTCGCCGACTCGCCCGGCGAGGTGCTCGCCTCGATGGGCAACTACGTCTTCGACGCCGACGTGCTGATGGATGCGGTCATCCGCGACGGCGAGAAGCCCGACTCGAACCATGACATGGGCGGCGACATCGTTCCCGACTTCGTGTCGCGCGGCGAGGCGGCGGTCTACGACCTCAACCGCAACGAGGTGCCCGGCTCGACCGATCGCGACAAGTTCTACTGGCGCGATGTGGGCACGATCGACAGCTTCTTCGAGGCCCACCAGGACCTCATCTCGGCGCTGCCGGTGTTCAACCTCTACAACCGCGACTGGCCGATCTTCAGCCAGCAGCTCAACTCGCCGCCGGCGAAGTTCGTGCGTGACGAGAGCGGCGCGATCGGCACCGTCATCGACTCCATCGTCTCGCTCGGCGTCGTGGTCGTGGGCGGGCACGTCGAGCGCAGCGTCGTCGGCCCGTGGACCACGATCGGCTCCGGCGCGAAGCTCAGCGACTCGATCGTCTTCGACCAGGTGACGATCGGCGCGGGCGCCGTGGTGCAGCGGGCGATCCTCGACAAGGAGGTCACGGTCTCCCCCGGGGCGCAGATCGGCGTCGATCACGACGCGGATCGCGCCCGCGGCTTCACCGTGACCGACTCGGGGATCACTGTGGTCGGCAAGGGCGAGCGCGTCGACTGATCCGCGGGACGCAACCCACCGACCCGATTCGGACATCCGACGCCCGATGACGTCGACGCGGGAGCACGTTCCCGCGCGCCGCTAGGCTCGGGAGCCGTGCCCCGCTTCCTCGTTCTGCTCGACGTCGACTCCACGCTGATCGAGAACGAGGTGATCGAGCTGCTGGCCGACGAGGCCGGCTCCGCCGAGGCGGTGCGCGAGGTCACCTTCCGCGCGATGAACGGCGAGCTCGACTTCGAGCAGAGCCTGCGCGAGCGCGCCGCGACCCTCGCCGGACTCGACGAGGGCGTCTTCGAGCGAGTCGGCGCCCGCGTCGAGGTCACCCGCGGAGTGCCCGAGCTCGTCGCGGGCGTGCACGCCGCCGGCGGTCACGTGGCCGTCGTGTCGGGCGGGTTCCACGAGATCGTCGACCCCGTCGCCGAGCGCCTCGGGCTCGACCACTGGCGCGCCAACCGACTCGAGATCGTCGCCGGCAGGCTGACCGGCGGGCTCGTCGGCCCGATCATCGACGCCGCCGCCAAGTCGACCGCGCTGCGCGAATGGGCCGCCGCGCTCGACGTGCCGCTGAGCCAGACGATCGCGATCGGCGATGGCGCGAACGACCTCGACATGATGTCGAACTGCGGCCTGTCGATCGGCTTCGACGCGAAGGCGCCCGTGCGCGACGAGGCCGCCGTGCTGCTCGACGAGCGCGACCTGTCGCTCGTGCTGCCGCTGCTCGGCCTGCCGCGCGCCTGATCGGCCGCGACCGATCGGCGCGGAGAGCGCCGGAACCGCGGGCGACGGCCGGCGCATGTCGCGACCGACGGCGCCGTCAGACGAGGTAGCTGACGACCACGAGGGCGACGACGACCGCGATCGAGACGACGCCGATCGGCCAGAGCACGCGGCGGGCGACGGCGTCCTCGACTCCCCCGCGCCGCAGCGCCGAGCCGGCGATCAGCACGGTCGCGAACAGCACTCCCGCGGTGAGGATGACGCCGATCGCGAGCGGGATCGGCAGCACACCCGACCCGGCTCCGTGCAGCGACGAGGCCACGAGCGGCGCCGAGATGATCCACTGCATCGCGGCCCCGATGAGGCCGACGCCCGCCGCCGAGGCGATGACGCGGCCGCGGCTCGGCGGGGCGTCGACACGCTCGTCGCCGCGGGACGACGAACCGTCGGCGGGCCGACCGGAGCGAGAAGGACGACGGGTCATACGGCGGAGATCTGTCGGGAGCGCACTCGGGATCGGACCAGCGGCCTCAGCCTCAGTGCCCCATCCCGAGGCCGCCGTCGACCGGGATGACGGCGCCGGAGATGTAGCCCGCGTCGTCGCCCGCGAGCCAGGCCACCACGCGGGCGACCTCGTTCGCGCTGGCGTAGCGGCCGGCGGGGATCGCCTTGAGGTACTCGGCCTGCTGCGCCTCCGGCAGCGCCGCGGTCATCTCCGTCTCGATGAAGCCGGGGGCGACGACGTTGGCGGTGATGCCGCGGGCGCCGAGCTCGCGAGTGATCGAGCGGGCGAAGCCGACGAGACCCGCCTTCGAGGCCGAGTAGTTCGCCTGACCGGCGCTGCCGTAGAGACCCACCACGCTCGAGATCAGCACGATGCGGCCGAAGCGGGCCTTGAGCATCCCCTTCGAGGCGCGCTTGACGACGCGGAAGGCGCCGCCGAGGTTCGTGTCGACGACGGCGTCGAAGTCGTCCTCGCTCATGCGCATGAGCAGCATGTCGCGGGTGATGCCGGCGTTCGCGACGACGACCTCGACCGGGCCGAGCTTCGTCTCCACCTCGGTGAAGGCGGCGTCGAGCGCGGCCGAGTCGGTCACATCCGCCCGCACCGTGAGCGCGCCCTCAGGGCCCTCGCCGGAGCGCGCCGTGACGGCCACGCGGTGGCCCTGGGCCACGAACTCCTCCGCGATCGCGCGGCCGATGCCGCGGTTGCCGCCGGTGATGAGAACGGTGCGAGAGGTCATGACTCACGAGCCTATCGGCGCGCAGGTGACGCCCCCGCGACGGACGTACTCTTGTGGGGCAATGCGCCACGAGTCCGCCGCCGTCACCGAGCTCCCGATCTCACCCGAGCAGGAGCGACGATCGCGCATGATCAAGTACGTCGTGGCGATGTCGATCCGCGTGGTGTGCATCATCCTCTGCGTCGTCGTGAAGGGATGGTGGCTGGTGCTGCCGATCGCCGGTGCGGTCTTCCTGCCCTATTTCGCCGTGGTCGTCGCGAACGCGACCGGCCCCCGCACGACCCGGCGCGTCGCCCGACCCGGCGCCATCGTCAAGGCCTCGCGACGGGACCACGACACGTGATCGGCCTCGGCGGCGACCCGGATCGCACGACCTGCTCCTCGGCGCGGTGCCGCGCCGACGCGACGTGGCGCGTCAACTGGCGCAACCCCCGCATCCACGCCGCCGACCGGGTCAAGGTCTGGCTGGCCTGCGACAAGCACCGCTCGACGCTGGGCGACTACCTGGCGACGCGGGGATTCCCGGTCGTGATCTCGGCGCTCGACTCCCCCGTCGACGTCGTGCCCGACGGCGCGGTGCCGACGACGGCACCGCAGACCTCGTCGACGGATGAGGCCGGCCGATGAGCGCGATCGTCCGGTTCCTGCGGCGCTGGGGCGGCTATCTCGCCCTCGTGATCGTCTTCGCGATCGCCTGCGCGCTGCTGTCGAACTGGCAGTGGGACCGCCGCGCCGAGGCCGTCGCGGCGATCCAGCGCGTCGTCGACAACTACGACGCGAAGCCGGTCGCCGTCGACACCGTGCTGCCCGAGCTCGACTCGTGGAAGCTCGACGACGAGTGGACCCCCGTGACGCTCACCGGCCGCTACCTGCGCAGCGAGCAGGCGCTCGTGCGCAACCGGCCGCTCGAGGGCAACCCGGGATGGGAGGTGCTGGTGCCGCTGCAGCTCGACGACGGCCGGGTGTTCCTCGTCGACCGCGGCTGGATCTCGGTCGGCGACAAGCAGGACCTGCCCGACAGCATCCCGGCCGCGCCGAAGGGCGAGGTCACGGTCGTCGCGCGGCTCAAGGCGAGCGAGCCGACCATCGGCGCGAGCACCTCGTCGAAGGGGCAGCTCGCCACGATCCACCTGCCGACCGTCGCCGAGCACCTCGGCGATCGACCCACCTACACCGGCGCCTACGGCCTGCTGGCGAGCGAGAGCCCCTCGGCGGCGACGCCGACGCTGTCGAAGAAGCCCGACCCCGACGAGGGGCCGCATCTCTCCTACGCGCTGCAGTGGATCGCCTTCGGCATCCTCGCGTTCGTCGGCCTCGTCTGGGCCGTGCGGCGCGAGCGTCGCATCGCCCGCGAGGAGGCGGCTGAGCGCGCCGGGATCCCGAAGCCCGAGCCGAAGCGGCCCAAGCGGCTCAGCGACGCCGACATCGAGGACGAGCTGCTCGACAGCGTGCGCTGACGCGAGCGAACGGCGACGGGATCGACGCCGAGCGCCCGCCGCACGCGGCGCGGACGCGAGCGCCTATGCGAGCTCGATCAGCTCGGCGTACTCCTTGTTCCAGTGGTCTTCGACGCCCTCGGGCAGGATCAGCACGCGCTCGGGGTTGAGCGCCTCGACCGCGCCCGGGTCGTGCGAGACGAGCACGACCGCGCCCGAGTAGCCGGCCAGCGCCGACAGGATCTCCTCGCGGCTCGCGGGGTCGAGGTTGTTCGTCGGCTCGTCGAGCAGCAGCACGTTCGCGCCCGAGACGACGATCATCGCCAGAGCCAGGCGGGTCTTCTCGCCGCCCGACAGCACGCCCGCCGGCTTGTGGCCGTCGTCGCCGGTGAACAGGAACGAGCCGAGCACCTTGCGGGCCTCGGTGTCGTTGAGGTTCGGCGACGAGCTCTTCATGTTCTCGAGCACGCTGCGCTTCACGTCGATCGTCTCGTGCTCCTGCGCGTAGTAGCCGACGCGCAGGCCGTGGCCCGGCTCGATGCGGCCCGTGTCGGGCGCATCCACGCCGGCGAGCATGCGCAGCAGGGTCGTCTTGCCGGCGCCGTTGAAGCCGAGCACGACGACCTTCGAGCCGCGGTCGATCGCGAGGTCGACGCTCGTGAAGATCTCGAGCGAGCCGTAGCTCTTCGAGAGGTTGGATGCCGCGAGCGGCGTGCGCCCGCAGGCGGCCGGCTCGGGGAAGCGCAGCTTGGCGACGCGATCGACCTGACGCACCTCGTCGAGGCCGGAGAGCATCTTCTCGGCGCGGGCGACCATCTGGTGCGCGGCGGCGGCCTTCGAGGCCTTCGCGCCGAAGCGGGCGGCCTGCTGCTGCAGCTGCGAGGCCTTCTTCTCGACGTTGACGCGCTCCTTCTTGCGGCGCTCCTCGTCGGCCTCGCGCTGGCGCAGGTAGTGCTTCCAGCCCATGTTGTAGACGTCGATGACCTGGCGGTTCGCATCGAGGTAGAAGACCTTGTTGACGGTCTCGCCGACCAGCTCGACGTCGTGGCTGATCATGATGACGCCGCCCGGGTAGCCCTTGAGGAACTCGCGCAGCCAGACGACGCTGTCGGCGTCGAGGTGGTTGGTGGGCTCGTCGAGCAGCATCGTGTCGGCACCCGAGAAGAGGATGCGCGCGAGCTCGATGCGCCGGCGCTGACCGCCGGAGAGGGTCTTGAGCGGCTGATCGAGGATGCGGTCCGGCAGCGCCAGGTTCGACGCGATCGCCGCGGCCTCGGCCTCGGCGGCGTACCCTCCCTGCGCGAGGAAGCGGTCTTCGACGCGACCGTAGCGGGCCATCGCGGCCTCGCTGACCTTCGCATCCGTCGACGCCATGTCCTCGGTGGCCTGACGCAGGTCGATCACGAGCTGGCCGAGACCGCGGGCGTCGAGGATGCGCGTGCGCGCGGTCGACTCCGGGTCGCCGGAGCGCGGGTCCTGCGGCAGGTAGCCGATCTCGCCGGTGCGGTCGATGCGTCCGGCGGTCGGCAGCGACTCCCCCGCGAGCACCTTCGTCATCGTGGTCTTGCCGGCGCCGTTGCGGCCGACGAGGCCGATCTTGTCGCCGGCGTCGACGCGGAAGTTCACGTTCTCCATGAGCAGGCGGGCGCCCACGCGGAGTTCGAGGTCGTGGACGGCGAGCACGATGGAGGTCCGTTCTGCGAGGGCGGGATGCGGGAGTCAGAGGCGTCGGCGACGACGGCGGGCGCGGTTCCCGCGGTGCGCGGGACGGCCAGCCGCCCAGTTTACGTCAGGCGCGCGACGCTCGCCGACGGCCGGCGGCTCCGTGCCCTCGGACACCGCCGCGGCGGACCCGTCGGCCCTCACGTCAGTCGACCCCGCGCGCGGTGAGCGCGTCGGCCACGTCGTCGGCGTGCCGCAGCGCCAGCACGAGCAGCGGCACGACCGCGCGGAAGCCGAGCCGCACGCCGCGGGCCCGCTGCGCTTCGCGCACGCGCTGAGCGAGCGCGCCGATCACCGGGACCATCGTGATCGCGAGAGAGAGGGTGAGCCCGACGCGGCCGGGGTCGACTCCGATCCGGCGCAGCGGCCCGAGCGCGGTCTCGAGCGCCGACAGCAGATCGGAGCTGCGGGTCGTGAGGCTGAGCAGACCCGCCAGCAGCACGATCGCGACGACACGCACCGTGTTGACGGCCGCGTCGCCGGGCGTGAGGAAGATCAGCTGCGTCACCGCCATCGCCATCACGATCCACCGCGTCGACCAGAGCTGGCGCAGCAGCGGGCGGCCCGCGAGTCCGCCCAGAGCGAAGAGCGCGACCACGAGCAGGAGTCCGCCGCCCGCCAGAGCGAGCCCGAGGCCGATCGGCTGTCGCGGCATCAGCGAGAAGCCGATGCCCAGCAGGGCGAGCAGCACGAGCTTGAGGCCCGCGGGCGCGCGGTGCAGCGGGCTCGTGCCGGCGCGGTAGAGCGAGATCACGCGTGCAGCGCCCGATAGTCGGCGATCAGCGCGGCCGGCTCGCCCGCATCGACCAGCCGTCCTTCGGCGAAGCGCAGCGCGACGTCGCAGCGCGCCGCGACCTCGAGGTCGTGGGTGACGACGACCAGCTGCGCCTCGAGCGCGTCGATGAGGATGCCGCCCACCCGGCGCGCGTTGCCGAGGTCGAGCAGCGTGGTCGGCTCGTCGGCGATCACCAGCGCGGGGCGGCGCACGAGCACGGCGGCGAGGGCCAGCAGCTGCTTCTGCCCGCCGGAGAGCTGGTGCGCCGGCGCTTCGGCCAGCGCCGTCAGCCCGTAGACGTCGAGTGCCGCCGCGACGCGGTCGGCGATCTCGTCACGGGTCAGCCCGCTCCCCCGCAGCGAGAAGGCCACGTCTTCGGCGACGGTCGGCATGAGGATCTGCGCGTCCGGGTTGGTGAAGACGATGCCGACCGCACGGCGCAGCGCCTTCTGCTGACGTGCGACGTCGATTCCGTGCACGGCGACCGAGCCGCGCGTCGGCGTCACGAGGCCGCCGAGCACGCGGGCGAAGGTCGACTTGCCCGAGCCGTTCGCGCCGATCACGGCGATGCGCCGCTGGTCGAGCCGCACCGTGACGTCGGCGAGCACGACCGTGCCCCCGAGGTCGACATCGAGAGAGTCGACGACGATCTCACGGACGGGAACGGCCGAGGCGGACTCCGCTGGCGCAGCCGAGCCTGATCCCGTCATCGAGCCGTTCCGCCGGACTCAGCCGACGGCGCCGCGGCCTGGCCGTCCGGCACGGCGTCGGATCCCCGAGCCCCCGTCGACACGAGAGGCAGGCGCGCGGATCCCCGTCGGTCGGCCCGGCGCCCGAAGGCCGGCGGGTACGCCCGCCAGAGCGCGAGCGTCAGCAGCGTCGCCACGACGACCTTGATCGCGTCGCCCGGCACGAACAGCAGGCTGCCGAGCGCGGTCGCGCCGAGCGGGAGGCCGGTCAGCGCGGCCTGCACGGGGATGCCGATCGCGTAGATGACCACGATGCCGCCGATCACAGCCCCGACCGCGACCCGCCACCAGGCGAGCGCGCCGCGCCCGCTGTAGGCGATGAGTCCGGTCACGAAGGCCCCGGGCAGCCAGCCGAGCAGGTACCCCGCACTGAAGCCGACGAAGACCGACGGCCCGCCGAAGCCGCCGGAGAGCAGCGGCAGCCCGACCAGCACGAGCACCTCGAACACGGCGACCGCCGCGAGACCGCGCAGCGGCCCGAGCACGGTGCCGGCGAGGACGACGCCGAGCGTCTGCGCCGTGATCGGCACGAGCCCGGGCAGCTGGATGGGCGCGATGAGCCCGAGCGCGGCGATGATCGCGGCGAAGACGGCGATGCGCGCGATGTCGCGCGTGTCGAAGCGGCGGGATCCGGCCATGACTGCTCCTGGGGGTCGGGGCTGAGGCCCGGTCGATGCGGGCGAGCGGTGGTGCTCCGGCGTGCCGCGCCAGGTGCCGCTCCGCGACGGAGAGGCACCTGAACAGCGTTCACCTGAACGCCGTTCACTATAGTGAGCACATGACCGTCGACCGCAACTCGGCGCGGCACGACCGCGATGCCGTCGTCGGCACCGCACTCGCCCTGCTCGACGAGCACGGGCTCCCCGAGCTCACGATGCGCCGGCTCGCCGCAGCCCTCGGAGTTCAGCCGAGCGCGCTCTACTGGCACGTCGAGAACAAGCAGACGCTGCTCGCCGCCGTCGCCGACCGCATCCTCGCCGCGGCCCGACCCGCTCCCCCGGAGGCCGACGACTGGCGCGCGGCGGCGCTCGCCGAGGTCGAGACCGTGCGGGATGCGCTGCTCGCCTATCGCGACGGGGCGGAGGTCGTGCTGAGCACCCGTGCGCTGGGACTCGGCGCCGACGCCGCGCACGGACGGATCCGCGCGGCGCTCGCCCGCGGCCATGACGACACGACCGCCGAGGTCGTGGCGACGGCGCTGCTCGACCTCGTGCTCGGCGACACCGTTCTCGTTCAGCAGCGCATCCACGCGGACACCCTCGGCGTCACCAGCACCAGCGTCGGGCTCGACGCGGCGCGCTCCGCCGCCGACGCCGCTCCCTCGGACCGTCGCGACGCCGACGCCGTGCTGCTCGGCGCCGCCCTGCTGCTCGACGGGCTAGCCGGTCGCGCATCGGCGGACGCCGGCGCCGCTGCCTCCGATGCGACGGCAGGCGGAGCACGATGAGCACGCCCTCGCCGCGACTCGTGCTCGCCGACCGCGTCATCCGCCGCTCGCTCGGCATGGACGTGCTGCTCGTCGCCGGCGCCGTACTGCTGACCGCGCTGCTGGCGCAGGCGTCGATACCTCTCCCCTTCGTGCCGATCACCGGTCAGACGCTGGCGGTGCTGCTCGTCGGCGCGAGTCTCGGCGCCGCGCGCGGGGCGATCGCGATGATCCTCTACGCGGTTCTCGGCGCCGCCGGGGCGCCGGTCTTCAGCGGCTTCAGCTCGGGGGTGCACGTGCTGACCGGCACGAGCGGCGGCTTCATCATCAGCTACGTGGCCTCGGCCGCCTTCGTCGGGTGGCTCTCCGAGCACGAGTGGGATCGTCGGCGACTGCGCGCCCTGCTGACCTTCCTCGCCGGCACGATCGTGACCTTCGCGATCGGCGTGCCGTGGCTCTACGCCTCGTTCAGCGCCCTCGGCCCGTCGGCGTGGGGCGACATCGCCGACACCCCATTCCAGGCGGCCCTCATGACCGGTCTCGTGCCGTTCATCCCGGGCGGCATCGTCAAGGCGGGCATCGCGGCGCTGCTCATCCCGCTGTGCTGGCGCGGGGCGGATGCGATCGCCGAACGACGCGAACGCCGCCTCGCCGCGGTCTGAACGCTGGGACACCGGGCTCCGGACAGACGAGAGCCACGCACCTCAGCGGTGCGGGGCTCTCGTGGTCGCGAATGCGGATCGGTCAGATGCTGAAGCCTCACCGGCCGTCGCCGGCGCGATCGATCGGCCGCCTCCAGCGCCCGACATCTGCGCGCGTCGCGGTCAGATGCTGAAGCCGATCGCGCGCATCATGTCGCGTCCGTCGTCGGTGATGCGCTCGGGACCCCACGGCGGCATCCACACCCAGTTGATGCGGAAGCGCTCGACGATGCCGTCGAGCGACTGGCCGACCTGCTCCTCGATCACGTCGGTCAGCGGGCAGCCCGCCGACGTCAGGGTCATCGAGATGATCAGCGCGTCGTTCTCGTCGTCCCAGGCCAGGTCGTAGACGAGACCGAGGTCGACGATGTTGACCCCGAGCTCGGGGTCGATCACGTTCTTCAGGCCCTCTTCGACGTCGTCGAAGAGCTTCGGCTCGAGAGCAGTGGGCATTCCAGCCTCCTCGGTGGTGGCGATGCGCCGGAGCTTACGCCTGGGCGGTGAGGTAGCGGTCGTAGCCCTCGTCCTCGAGGCGATCGGCCAGTTCGCGGCCGCCCTCCTCCGCGACGCGGCCGTTCACGAAGACGTGCACGTGCGTGGGCTGGATGTAGCGCAGGATGCGCGTGTAATGCGTGATGAGCAGAACGCCGAGGTCGCTCGTCTCGTGGGCGCGGTTGACGCCCTCGGAGACGATCTTCAGCGCATCCACGTCGAGGCCCGAGTCGGTCTCGTCGAGCACCGCGAAGCGGGGCTTGAGCAGCTCGAGCTGGAGGATCTCGTGACGCTTCTTCTCGCCGCCCGAGAAGCCCTCGTTGACGTTGCGCGCCGAGAACGACTTGTCCATGCGCAGCTGGTCCATGTGCTCGTTGACGGTCTTCGCCCAGCCGCGGATCGCCGGCGCCTCGCCGTCGATCGCGGTCTTGGCGGTGCGCAGGAAGTTCGCGACGGTCACACCGGGGATCTCGACCGGGTACTGCATCGCGAGGAAGAGGCCCGCGCGGGCGCGCTCGTCGACGCTCATCGCCAGCACATCCTCGCCGTCGAGCGTGATGGTGCCGCCGTCGACGTTGTAGCGGGGGTGACCGGCGATCGTGTACGCGAGGGTCGACTTGCCCGAGCCGTTGGGGCCCATGATGGCGTGGATCTCACCGCTGCTGATGGTCAGGTCGACGCCCTTGAGGATCGGCTTCGTGCCCTGGTCGGTCTCGATGCTGACCTGGAGGTCGCGGATCTCGAGGGTGCTCATGCTTCTTCCTTGCTGCTTCTGATTCAGACCGCGAGCTTCTGGCTCGGATCGATGTACACGTCGCCGTCGACGATCTCGACGGCGAAGACGGGGACCGGCTCGTAGGCCGGGAGGGTGAGGGGCTTGCCGGTCGTCAGCTCGAACTTCGAGCCGTGAGCCCAGCACTCGAGGGTGTCGCCCTCGACGAAGCCCTCGGCCAGCGAGATGTCGCCGTGCGTGCAGGTGTCGCCGATCGCGTGCACCGTGCCGGCCGAGTCGAGCACCACCGCGATGGCGACGCCCTCGACGACGACGCGGTGCGCCTCATCCTGGCTCAGCTCGTCGAGCGACAGCACGCGGGTCGAGGTCATGCCCCCGCCTTCGACGCCGGCACGAGGCCCGCGCCGCGCGCGAGCTCCGCCTCGATGTCGGCCGCGAGGCGCTCCTCGAGCTCGGGGATGCCGATGCGCTGCACGATCTCCATGAGGAAGCCGGCGACGACGAGACGGCGGGCCGCCTCCTCGGTGATGCCGCGCGCCTGCAGGTAGAACAGCTGCTCGTCGTCGAAGCGCCCGGTCGCGCTCGCGTGACCGGCGCCGGCGATGTCGCCGGTCTCGATCTCGAGGTTCGGGATGCTGTCGGCGCGGGTGCCGTCGGTCAGCACGAGGTTCTGGTTCTTCTCGTAGCTGTCGGTGCCGGTGGCGTCGGGTCCGATCAGCACGTCGCCGATCCACACCGTCCGCGCGCCCTGACCCTGCAGCGCGCCCTTGTAGAGCACGTCGCCCTTGGTGTCCTGGCCCTCGTGGAACAGGTACACCTGCGACTCGAGGTGCTGACCCGCGTCGGAGAAGGCGAGACCGTAGAGCGCGGTCTCCGAGCCCTGCCCGGCGAGACGCACCGAGGGGTTGACGCGCACGACGCCGCCGCCGAAGGAGACGACGATGTGCTTGAGGTTCGCGCGCTCGCCCACGACCGCCTGGTGGGCCGCCGCGTGCACCGCGTCGTCCTCCCACTGCTGCACCGTGATCACGGTGAGCTCGGCACGGTCGCGCACGATGATCTCGACGTTCTGCGCGAGCGCCGCGGTGCCGCTGTGATCGAGCACCACCGTCGCGACGCTGTCGGGCAGCGCCTCGATCACGATGTGGTCGTTGCCGTGCAGCTCGGCGCCGAGGCCGCGCAGACGCGCGACGAGCGGCTCGGAGAGCACCTCGCCGGCGGGGATGCGCACGTGCAGGCCGGTCTCGCTGCGCTTCCACGCGATCGCGCTGGGCAGGTCCTCCGGGCGGAAGATCTCGCCGCGCGCGGCGTCGTCACCCGACACGAGCACGCCGGCGGCCTCGAGGGCCGAGAGATCGTACTCGAGGGCGCCGGAGGTCTCCTCGTCGGCGAACAGCGGTGCCAGGCGCGCGGTGTCCGACAGCTTCCAGTTGACCTCGCGCCCGGTGGGCGTGCCGAAATCGGCCGGGTCGAAGGAGGTGGGGCGCTCCGAGCGCGTCTGGATCGGCGCCGCCGATCCGGGGGTGGACGGGGCGGTGTCGACCAGGGTCATCCGACGCTGCCTTCCATGCTCATCTCGATGAGCTTGTTCAGTTCCAGGGCGTACTCCATCGGCAGCTCGCGCGCGATCGGCTCGATGAAGCCGCGCACGATCATCGCCATGGCCTCGTCTTCGGGCATGCCGCGCGACTGCAGGTAGAAGAGTTGCTCCTCGCTCACGCGCGACACGGTCGCCTCGTGGCCGAGCTGCACGTCATCCACGCGGATGTCGATGGCCGGGTAGGTGTCCGAGCGCGAGATGGTGTCGACCAGCAGTGCGTCGCAGCGCACCGTGTTGGCGGCGTGGTGCGCACCGGCATCCACGCGGACCTCTCCGCGGTAGCCGGCTCGGCCGCCGCCGCGCGCGATCGACTTCGAGACGATCGACGACGTCGTGTACGGCGCCATGTGGATCATCTTCGCGCCGGCGTCCTGGTGCTGGCCGGGGCCGGCGAAGGCCACCGACAGGGTCTCGCCCTTGGCGTGCTCGCCGGCGAGGAAGATCGACGGGTACTTCATCGTCACCTTCGAGCCGATGTTGCCGTCGATCCACTCCATGGTCGCGCCCTCGTGCGCGATCGCGCGCTTGGTGACCAGGTTGTAGACGTTGTTCGACCAGTTCTGGATCGTCGTGTAGCGCACGCGGGCGTTCTTCTTGACGATGATCTCGACGACGGCCGAGTGCAGCGAGTCCGACTTGTAGATCGGCGCGGTGCAGCCCTCGATGTAGTGCACGTAGCTGCCCTCGTCGGCGATGATCAGCGTGCGCTCGAACTGGCCCATGTTCTCGGTGTTGATGCGGAAGTAGGCCTGCAGCGGGATCTCGACGTGCACACCCTTGGGCACGTACACGAACGAGCCACCCGACCAGACGGCCGTGTTCAGCGCGGCGAACTTGTTGTCGCCCGAGGGGATGACCGAGCCGAAGTACTCCTCGAAGAACTCCGGGTGCTCCTTGAGCGCCGTGTCGGTGTCCATGAAGATGACGCCCTGCGCCTCCAGGTCCTCCTGGATCTGGTGGTAGACGACCTCGGACTCGTACTGCGCGGCGACGCCGGCGACGAGGCGCTTGCGCTCGGCCTCGGGGATGCCCAGACGGTCGTAGGTGTTGCGGATGTCCTCGGGGAGGTCCTCCCACGACTGGGCCTGCTTCTCCGTCGAGCGCACGAAGTACTTGATGTTGTCGAAGTCGATGCCGCTGAGGTCGGCACCCCAGGTGGGCATCGGCTTGCGGTGGAAGATGCTGAGCGCCTTGAGGCGGTTCTTGGTCATCCACTCCGGTTCGCTCTTGAGCGCGGAGATCTCGCTGACGATCTGGTCGGAGAGACCGCGCTTGGCGATCGCGCCGGCGGCGTCGGAGTCAGCCCACCCGAATTCGTACTGGCCCAGTGAAGCCAGTTCGGGTCGGTCGATGAGCACATCGGACATGGGTTACCTCGTTTCTGCCGAAGCGGACTGTCCTGTCCGTGTCGGTGCGTCAGGCTGCGCGGATTCCCGTACGCAGACGCGGGACTCAGGAGGCGGGCTCGTCCGGAGCAGCGGACCGAGCGACGACGCTCCTGAACTCACCAAGACTACAGGGCGCGGAGCCTCGACGCAGGCGAGGGCCCGGTCGCGTTCAGGATGCCGTGACCGGCTCGGCGGCACGCTCCGGCGCCGTGGGGATGTCGCGCACGGCGAAGAGGCGGGTGTCGGTGTCGAGCAGCACGCGCAGGGCGCCGATCCAGACCAGCGACGCCCCGACCAGGTGCAGCGCGACCTGCCACTCCGGGAGCCCGGTCAGCGCCTGCACGGCGCCGAGCGCTCCCTGCAGCAGCGTCACGACCACGAAGGCGAACGCGCGCCGGCGAGCGAGCGGGAAGCCGCGCAGCACGACGAGCAGGGCGACGCCGAGCACGAGCACGGCCGTGCCGAGCACCGCGTGCGCGAGCGTCACCGACTCCCAGTGGAACGGCATCCGCGCCACCTCCTGCGAGTCGCCGGAGTGCGGACCCGACCCGGTGACGAGGGTGCCGACCAGGATCAGCACGAGCGTGACCGCGACGAGCACCCAGGCCAGCAGGCGGGCGCGGCGCGGCGCGCGCGGCGGGTTCTCGTGCCGCAGCCCGGCTCGGGCGCGGTGCCAGGTCAGCGTCGCCGTCGTCAGCAGCCCGATCGCCAGCACGAAGTGCACGGCGACCATCCACGGGCTCAGCTTGAACAGCACGGTGAAGCCGCCGGCGACCGCGTTCGCGACGACGAGCCAGAACTGCGACCAGGCGAGACGGGTCAGCACGCGGTCGCGCGGGCGCTGCAGACGCGCGGCGATGATCGCCCAGCCGACGGCCACGATGAGCAGGCCGGTGAGCATCCGGTTCGTCTGCTCGATGAGCAGGTGGATCGAGTCGGGCACGAGCTGGATGACGGCGTGCCCGTCGCAGGTCGGCCAGGTCGGGCAGCCGAGGCCCGAGCCGGTCACGCGCACGACTCCCCCACCGAGCACGATGAGCACGCTGACGACGAGCGCCGCGGTGGTGCCCCAGCGCAGGGCGCGGGGCCCGAGCTGCCAGCGGGACGCCGCCCAGCCGAGCGGGGTCATGATCTTCATCTCCGCGCCCCGATCAGAACGGGATGGGCAGGTGCACGAGCGGGTCGATGCCCACCGCGAGGAAGACGAGCGTGAGGTAGCTGATGCTGGCGTGGAAGACGCGCATCGGCTTGATCTCGGCCCCGCGCACCGCGCGGCTGTAGAGCTTGTGCGACTCGACGACGAACCAGGCTCCCGAGGCGAGCGCGACGACGCCGTAGAGCATGCCCATCTGCGCGAGCGGCACGAGCAGCAGCGAGCAGGCGACGGTGGCCCAGGCGTAGAGCACGACCTGCAGGCCGACGGCGGTGCCGCCGCGCACGACGCCGAGCATCGGCACCGAGACGGCCGCGTAGTCGGCCTTGTAGCGCATCGACAGCGGCCAGTAGTGCGGCGGCGTCCACAGGAAGACGATGCCGAAGAGGATGACCGGGGCCCAGCTCAGCGATCCGGTGACGGCCGCCCAGCCGATCAGCACGGGCATGCAGCCGGCGGCGCCGCCCCAGACGATGTTCTGCGGGGTGCGGCGCTTGAGCCAGAGCGTGTAGACGAGCACGTAGAAGAGGATCGCGACGACCGAGAGCGCGGCGGCGAGCCAGTTCATGAGCAGGCCGAGCCAGAGCGTCGAGCCGATGCCGGTCGCCCAGGCGAACACGAGCGCCTCGCGCGGCGAGAGCTCGCCGGTCACGAGCGGGCGCTTCTTCGTGCGCTCCATCACCTTGTCGATGTCGCGGTCGATGTAGCAGTTGAAGGCGTTCGCCGAGGCGGCCGAGAGCGATCCGCCGACGAGCGTGCCGAGCAGCAGCCAGAGGTTCGGGATGCCCTGCGCGGCCAGGATCATGACCGGCGCGGTCGTGACGAGCAGCAGCTCGATCACGCGGGGCTTGGTCAGTGCGACGTAGGCCTTGATCTTGCGGCGGACGCCGATCCTCTCGAGCTGCGGGCTCGCGGACTCGGCGACAGGCTGCATGGTTCCTCAGACGTGTGACGTGCGGGTGCCGCGTCGCCGACGAAAGCGAGGCGACGACTGTGGCGATGCGCCGGGGTGAGACGGCGCGACTGCCAGAAGTCTACGTGACCGCGAGCACTGAGGACGCTGTCGCCGCACGACGGAGATGCTGTATATACAACCGTGTACAAGTCTCCTGGACGACGGCTCCGATTCGGCAGTGAACAGGCTCGCCGGTCTAGGATCGGGACTGCTCGCCGGTGCCGATGCCGACCCGTGCGTTGTCGCCCGCCTCACGGTGGATCGACGCGGCGCGCAGAGCTCGGCGAGACGATTTCCACCCGTGGCGCCGCGATGCAGCGTCGCGCACCTATAGAAGGGTCACACTCCACCGTGACAGCTCTGAACTGGGAACCCATCGACGCGAAGGCCGTTGACACGGCTCGAGTCCTCGCCGCGGATGCCGTGGAGAAGGTCGGCAACGGCCACCCCGGCACGGCCATCAGCCTCGCCCCCGCCGCGTACCTGCTCTTCCAGAAGGTCATGCGCCGCGACCCCAGCGACGATCAGTGGATCGGACGCGACCGCTTCATCCTCTCGGCGGGCCACAGCTCGCTGACCCAGTACGTGCAGCTCTACCTCGGCGGCTACGGCCTCGAGCTGAAGGACCTCGAGGCGTTGCGCACCTGGGGCTCGCTCACCCCCGGCCACCCCGAGTACGGCCACACCAAGGGCGTCGAGATCACGACCGGCCCGCTCGGCCAGGGACTCGCCTCCGCCGTCGGATTCGCCTACGCGCAGCGCTACGAGCGCGGTCTGTTCGACCCGGAGGCCGCCGCGGGCACCAGCCCCTTCGACCACCACGTCTACGTGATCGCCAGCGACGGCGATATCCAAGAGGGCGTGACCAGCGAGGCCGGCTCGCTCGCCGGCACGCAGCAGCTCGGCAACCTGATCGCGATCTACGACTCGAACCAGATCTCGATCGAGGACGACACCGACATCGCCCTGAGCGAGGACACCGCCGCTCGCTACGCCGCCTACGGCTGGCAGGTGCAGACGGTCGACTGGAACACCAAGGCCGGCTACGTCGAGAACGTCGCCGAGCTGTTCGACGCGATCGAGACCGCCAAGGCCAACACGACCCAGCCCTCGCTCATCGTGCTCAAGACCATCATCGGCTGGCCCTCGCCGACCAAGCAGAACACCGGCAAGATCCACGGCTCCGCGCTCGGCGGCGACGAGGTCGCCGGCCTGAAGAAGGCCGTCGGCTTCGACCCCGAGAAGCACTTCGACGTCGCCGACGACGTGATCGCCCACACCCGCGGCGCGATCGAGCGCGGCCAGGCCGAGCGCGCCGAGTGGCAGAAGGGCTTCGACGCCTGGGCCGCCGCCAACCCCGAGCGCAAGGAGCTCTTCGACCGTCTCGAGGCCGGCGAGCTGCCCGAGGGCATCACCGAGGCGCTGCCGGTCTTCGACGCCGGCAAGGACGTCTCGACCCGCGTCGCCTCCGGCAAGTCGATCAACGCGATCGCGCCGCTGCTGCCCGAGTTCTGGGGCGGATCGGCCGACCTCGCCGAGTCGAACAACACCACGATCGAGGAGGCGGGCTCCTTCGCTCCGCCGGAGCGCTCCACCGCCATGTGGAAGGCGAACCCCTACGGCCGCGTGCTGCACTTCGGCATCCGCGAGCACGCCATGGGCGCGATCATCAACGGCATCGTGCTGCACGGCAAGACGCGCCCCTTCGGCGCGACCTTCCTCATCTTCAGCGACTACATGCGCCCGGCGGTCCGTCTGGCCGCGCTGATGGGCATCCCCTCGGTGTTCGTCTGGACGCACGATTCGGTCGCCCTCGGCGAGGACGGCCCGACCCACCAGCCGGTCGAGACCCTGACCGCGCTGCGCGCCATCCCGAACCTCACGATCGTGCGCCCCGCCGACGCCAACGAGACGGCCTGGGCGTGGAAGGCGATCATCGAGCACCGCGACGGCCCGGTCGGCCTCGTGCTCAGCCGCCAGAACCTGCCGGTCTTCGAGCGTGGAGAGGGCGACGCCTCGGGCGACACCTTCGCGGCCGCCTCGAACACCGCCAAGGGCGCCTACGTGCTCGCCGAGGCGCCGAACGGCACCCCCGACGTGATCTTCCTGGCCACCGGCTCGGAGGTGCAGATCGCCGTCGAGGCCCGCGAGGTGCTGCGCGGTCAGGGCGTCAACGCCCGCGTCGTGTCGGTTCCGAGCCAGGAGTGGTTCCTCGCTCAGGACGCCGCCTACCGCGAGTCGGTCCTTCCGGCCGCCGTCAAGGCCCGCGTCTCGATCGAGGCCGGCCTGAAGCTGACCTGGGCGCCGTTCCTCGGCGACGCCGGCCGCAGCGTCTCGATCGAGCACTTCGGCGCCTCCGCCGACTACAAGACGCTGTTCCGCGAGTTCGGCATCACGACCGAGGCCGCCGTCGCGGCCGCCACCGAGTCGATCGCCGCCGCGCGCGCCTGATCCGGCCGAACCGACACATCAGAACAGACAGAGAAGAGAATCCGGATCATGTCCGACACCACCCCCACCGCCCAGCTTTCCGCGGTCGGCGTCAGCATCTGGCTCGACGACCTCTCGCGTGAGCGCATCGCCTCGGGCGGCCTCGAGAAGCTGATCGCCGAGCGCGACGTCGTCGGCGTCACGACCAACCCGACGATCTTCGCCGGCGCCCTCGCCAAGGGCGAGGCCTACGACGAGCAGGTCGCCACCCTCGCGGCCGCGGGCACCAGCGTCACCGACGCCGTGTTCGCGATCACGACCGACGACGTGCGCGCCGCCTCCGACGTCTTCCGCGGCGTCTACGACTCCACCGAGGGCGAGGACGGCCGCGTCTCGATCGAGGTCGAGCCCGGCCTCGCGCACGACGCCGCCGGCACGATCGCCCAGGCCAAGCAGCTCTGGGCCACGGTCGACCGCCCCAACGCGATGATCAAGATCCCCGCGACGATCGAGGGCCTCGAGGCCATCACCGAGGTCATCGGCCTCGGCATCAGCGTCAACGTGACCCTGATCTTCAGCCTCGAGCGCCACCGTCAGGTCATCCAGGCCTACCTGGCCGGTCTCGAGAAGGCGCAGGCCGCGGGCATCGACCTGTCGACCATCCGCTCGGTCGCCTCGTTCTTCGTGTCGCGCGTCGACACCGAGACCGACAAGCGCCTCGAGGCGATCGGCACCGACGAGGCCCTCGCGCTCAAGAGCAAGCTCGGCGTCGCGAACGCCCAGCTGGCCTACCGCCTCTACGAGGAGGAGTTCGCGAGCGACAGCGCCCAGGCTCTCATCGGCTCGGGCGCGAACGCGCAGCGTCCGCTCTGGGCCTCGACCGGCGTCAAGGACCCGAACCTGCCCGACACGCTCTACGTGACCGAGCTGGCCGTCGACGGCGTCGTCAACACGATGCCCGAGAAGACCCTCGAGGCGACCTTCGACCACGGCGTCATCACCGGCGACGCGGTCACCGGCTCCTACGCCGCGGCCGACGAGGTCTTCGCCGCGATCGCCGCCGTGGGCGTCGACTACGACGACGTCAGCGCCGTGCTCGAGAAGGAGGGCGTCGAGAAGTTCATCGTGTCCTGGAACGAGCTGCTCGACACCGTCACCGCCGCGCTGGAGGCCGCCAAGTGAGTGCCACCGTCCACGCCACGGGCGCAGCCTCCGAGGCGGTCGAGCGGATCGTGCCGCAGCTCGTCAGCGACGGCGTCGCCGGCGGCATCACGACGCAGGACCCGACGCTCTGGGGCGCCGCGGCCGAGGACGAGTCGTCGAAGCGACTCGGCTGGGTCGAGGCCGCCGCCGTCAGCGCCGGACTCGTCGACGACATCCTCGCCCTGCGCGAGGACCTGCACGCCAAGGGCGTCGACCACATCGTGCTCGGCGGCATGGGCGGCTCGTCGCTCGCCCCCGAGGTCATCACCCGCACCTACGGCGTGCCGCTGACCGTGCTCGACTCGACCGACCCGCGCCAGGTGCGCTCGGCGCTCGCCGACTGCTTGGAGAAGACCGCCGTGGTCATCTCGTCGAAGTCGGGTTCGACCCTCGAGACCGACAGCCAGAAGCGCGTCTACGAGGCGGCGTTCCGCGAGGCCGGCATCGAGCCGACCGAGCGCATCGTCATCGTGACCGACCCGGGCTCGCCGCTCGACCAGGCCGCGCGCGCCGACGGCTACCGCGTGTTCAACGCCGACCCCAACGTGGGCGGACGCTACTCGGCGATCACCGCCTTCGGCCTCGTGCCGAGCGGTCTCGCCGGCGCCGACATCCGCGAGCTGCTCGACGAGGTGCAGGCCGCCTCGCTCGAGCTCGCGATCGACCGCGAGAGCAACCCGGGCCTCGTGCTCGGCGCCGCGATCGGCGGCACCAAGCCGCTGCGCGACAAGGTCGTGATCGTCGCCGACGGCACCCACATCGTCGGCTTCGGCGACTGGGTCGAGCAGCTCATCGCCGAGTCGACCGGCAAGGACGGCACGGGCCTGCTCCCGGTCGTTGTCGGCCTGGATGCACCCGAGCTCACGAGCGGCGCCGCCGACGTGCAGATCGTGCGCCTGGTCGCCGACGCCGAGGCCACCCGCGAGGTGCGCGAGGGCGAGATCGAGGTGTCGGGCTCGCTCGGCGCGCAGATCCTCACCTGGGAGTACGCGGTCGCCGTCGCCGGTCGTCTGCTGGGCATCAACCCCTTCGACCAGCCCGACGTCGAATCGGCCAAGGCCGCCGCGCGCAGCCTGCTGGACGCGACCCCCGCCCCGGAGGAGCCGATCTTCGTCGACGCCGCCGTGCAGGTGCGCGTCAAGGGCGACCTCTCCCCCGCCGAGCAGACCGTCGCCGCCGCGGTGGACGCCCTGCTCGCGACAGTTCCGGAGAACGGCTACCTCGCCGTGCAGGCCTACCTCGACCGACTCGCCCACAGCGAGCTCGAGTCGGTGCGCGACGCGCTCGCCGCGCGCTCGGGTCGTCCCGTCACCTTCGGCTGGGGCCCGCGCTTCCTGCACTCCACCGGCCAGTACCACAAGGGCGGAGCGCCGGTCGGCGTCTTCCTGCAGATCGTCGCCGACGCCGACAGCGACGGCCCCGACCTGCAGATCCCCGACCGTCCGTTCACCTTCGGTCAGCTCATCCGCGCCCAGGCAGCCGGCGACGCGAGCGTGCTCGCCGAGCACGGCCGCCCGGTGCTCACCCTGACGCTGAGCGACGTCGTCGCCGGCATCCAGCAGATCCGTTCGGCGGTCGCCTGAGTCATGTCCCCAGCAGAGATCACCCCGGAGTCGAATCCGCTCCGGGTCTCCTACGATCGTCGGCTGAACCGCATCGCCGGTCCCAGCGGCCTCGTGATCTTCGGTGTGACCGGAGACCTGTCGCGCAAGAAGCTCATGCCGGCGGTCTACGACCTCGCCAACCGCGGACTGCTGCCGCCGGGCTTCGCGCTCGTCGGCTTCGCACGTCGCGACTGGGAGGATCAGGACTTCGCGAAGGTCGTCCACGATGCCGTGCGGGATCACGCCCGCACCAAGTTCGATGAGGACGTCTGGAACCAGCTCGCGCAGGGCATCCGCTTCGTGCAGGGCGAGTTCGACGACGACGCGGCCTTCGACCGCCTCAAGGACACGCTCGACGAGCTCGACCGCGAGCGCGGGACGATGGGCAACCACGCGTTCTACCTCTCGATCCCGCCGAAGTCGTTCCCCCAAGTGACCGAGCAGCTGCGCCGCTCGGGACTCGCCGACCCGAAGGGCGGCCAGGACGGCGAGCCCGGTCAGTGGCGTCGCGTCGTCATCGAGAAGCCCTTCGGCTCCGACCTGCAGACGGCCCGCGAACTGAACGCCGTGGTCGAGTCGGTCTTCCCGCCCGACTCGGTGTTCCGCATCGACCACTACCTGGGCAAGGAGACGGTGCAGAACATCCTCGCTCTGCGCTTCGCCAACCAGCTCTACGAGCCCATCTGGAACGCCAACTACGTCGACCACGTGCAGATCACGATGGCCGAGGACATCGGCGTCGGCGGTCGTGCCGGCTACTACGACGGCATCGGCGCGGCGCGTGACGTCATCCAGAACCACCTGCTGCAGCTCTTCGCCCTCACGGCCATGGAGGAGCCGGTGTCGTTCGACGCCGCCGATCTGCGTGCCGAGAAGGAGAAGGTGCTCTCGGCGGTGCACCTCGATGAGGACCTCTCGAAGGCGACCGCGCGCGGTCAGTACTCGGGCGGCTGGCAGGGCGGCGAGAAGGTCGTCGGCTTCCTCGACGAAGACGGCATGAACCCGGAGTCGGTCACCGAGACCTACGCCGCGATCAAGCTCAACGTCGACACCCGACGCTGGGCCGGAGTGCCCTTCTACCTGCGCGCCGGCAAGCGCCTGGGGCGCCGCGTCACCGAGATCGCCGTCGTGTTCAAGCGCGCGCCGCAGTACCTCTTCGCCGAGGAGCAGACCTCGGCGCTGGGGCAGAACGCGCTCGTCATCCGCGTGCAGCCCGATGAGGGCGTCACCATCCGCTTCGGCTCGAAGGTGCCGGGCGCCGGGATGCAGGTGCGCGACGTGACGATGGACTTCGGCTACGGCCACGCCTTCACCGAGGCGAGCCCCGAGGCCTACGAGCGGCTCATCCTCGACGTGCTGCTGGGCGACCCGCCGCTGTTCCCGCGCCACCAGGAGGTGGAGCTGAGCTGGAAGATCCTCGACCCGATCGAGGAGTTCTGGGCGAAGCAGGGCGGCCCGCTCGAGCAGTACAAGCCCGGGACGTGGGGTCCGCCGGAGGCGGACGAGCTCCTCGCCCGCGACGGACGTGTCTGGAGGCGCCCGTGATCGTCGATCTTCCCAACACCACCACGAGCGCGATCTCGAAGGCGCTCGTGTCGATCCGCGAGGAGGGCGGCGCCGTCGCCCTCGGTCGCGTGCTGACGCTCGTGATCTCGACCGTGCTCGGCGAGGAGGAGGAGGCCATCGAGGCCGCCAACGACGCCTCGCGCGAGCACCCGATGCGCGTCATCGTCGTGTCGGTCGGACCGGATGCCCGCACGGGCGTCGCGACGGCCGCCCCGGCGGGCGCCGAGATCCAGGACGCCCGACTCGACGCCCAGATCCGTGTCGGCGGCGACGCCGGCGCGAGCGAGGTCATCGTGCTGCGCGCCTACGGCGAAGCCGCGTCGGACGAGGAGGGGCTCGTCACGAGCCTGCTGCTGCCCGACGCCCCGGTCGTCGTCTGGTGGCCGCACGTCGCTCCGGAGAACCCGAGCGAGTCGCCGCTGGGCCGCATCGCCCAGCGCCGCATCACCGACTCGGCCACCGCGAAGGACCCCAACAGCGCGATCGAGCTGCTCAGCTCGAACTACCGCCCGGGCGACACCGACTTCGCCTGGACGCGTCTGACGCTGTGGCGGGCCCAGCTCGCCGCCGTGCTCGACCAGCCGCCGTACGAGCAGGTCACCGCGATCCAGGTCGAGGGCGCCGCGCAGTCGCCGTCGACCGAGCTGCTCGCGGCCTGGCTCGGACTGCAGCTGGATGCGCCGGTCACCCTCGATCTGGCCGGACCCGGTCACGGGTCGAGCGGCATCCACAAGGTCGTGCTGCACCGCGCCTCCGGCGAGGTGCGCCTCGAGCGCAACACCCCCACGGTGGCGACGCTCGAGCAGCCCGGCCAGCCGACGCACGACATCTCGCTCCCCCGGCGCAGTCTGCGCGACTGCCTCGCCGAGGAGCTGCGCCGACTCGACCCCGACGAGCTGTTCGGCGAGGTCGTGCAGAAGGGCGTCGCCCGCCTCGGGCGCCGCACCACCACCGACGGAGGAGATCGAGCGTGACCAACGAGCGGCGGGTGCTGGTCCACCCTGACAAGGCGGCGCTGGCCGGCAGCGTCGCGGCGCGGTTCATCACGAAGATCATCGACGTGCTCGAGGAGCAGGGCTCCGCCCACGTCGCCCTGACGGGCGGCACCATGGGCGGGGCCGTGCTCCGCGCGATCGGCGACTCCCCCGCTCACCAGAGCGTGGACTGGTCGAAGATCACCTTCTGGTTCAGCGACGAGCGGTACCTGCCGCACGGCGACCCGGAGCGCAACGACACCCAGGCGAAGGCGGCCCTGCTGGATGCGCTCGAGCTGGCCCCCGGCCAGGTCAAGTCGCTGCCGGCCCCCGGCGAGCACGCCGACATCGAGGCGGCCGCCGCGGCCTACGCGGCCGAGCTGGCCGCCGCGGCCCCGGAGGGGGCGGAGTACCCGCGCTTCGACGTGCTGTTCCTCGGCGTCGGACCCGACGGGCACATCGCCTCGCTGTTCCCCGACCGCACCGGCGTGCACGTGACCGACCGCACGGTCATCGCCGAGACGAACTCGCCGAAGCCGCCGCCCGAGCGCCTCAGCTTCACGCTGCCGGTCATCAACTCGGCCGACCGCATCTGGATGGTGCTCGCGGGCGCCGACAAGGCCGGTGCACTGGGCCTGGCCCTCGCCGACGCCAGCATCTCCGACGTGCCCGCCGCGGGCGCGCAGGGCCGCAAGCGCACCGTGTTCTTTGTCGACCAGGACGCGGCCGCTGAGGTGCCGGCCGAGCTCATCACGAGCGAGCAGTTCTGGACGGCGGCGCACTCCATCGACGAGCACTGATCGTCGTCATGCACTGATCGGCCCGGCTGCGCGCGACGACACAGCGCGCGGCACGCGAAAGGCCCGGATCCCTCAGGGGATCCGGGCCTTCGTCGTTCGGTTCGCGGAGCCTCAGCTCGCGGCGGTCGTGCCGCGACGGGCGCGCAGCTGCTGCAGCGCCTCCTCGAGGAGCTGAGCGGCCTCCTCGTCGGTGCGACGCTCCTTCACGTAGGCGAGGTGCGTCTTGTAGGGCTCGTTCTTCGCCGACTGCGGCGGGTTCGCCTTGTCGCGACCGGCCGGCAGACCCGTGGACGGGCTGTCGATGGTCTCGGGGATCTCCTCCGCGGGCACGTTCGCCGCGAAGTAGCGGACGGTCTCGTTGCCCATCGCGTCCCAGTAGGACACGGCGACGCGCTCGGCGTGATAGCCGCGGTCCTGCTCGCCCATGGGTCCGGATCCGACACGGGATCCGCGGATGGCGCTGCCTCCGGTAGCCACTGCTGTGCTCCTTCTCCGCCGCTCAGGCGACGGACGTTCGATCGGGTGAGCCGGCTCAGCTGCCGGCGTCGAACCGGGTGATCAGACCGAGCACGATCACCGAGGCGACCCACACGAGACCGAGCACGACGGTGATGCGGTTCAGGTTGCGCTCTGCCACGCCCGAGGCGCCGAGGTTCGAGGTGACGCCGCCGCCGAACATGTCGGAGAGACCGCCGCCGCGACCGCGGTGCAGGAGGATGAGCAGGGTCAGCAGAAGGCTCGTGATGCCGAGCACCACCTGCACGATGACCTGGAGGATTTCCACGCGAGACCTTTCCTGTGCTTCCGAGAAGCGCGATGAGCGCCGGAATGCCAGCGTTCAGTATAGGCGACGGGCCGGGCGCCGAAGCGCTCCGGCCCGCCGTCGGGGTTTCTGACTCAGACGCCCACGTGGCTCTTGAAGCGCACGATGGCCGCGAACTCGTCGACGACGAGGCTCGCGCCGCCCACCAGGGCGCCGTCGACATCCTTCTCGCGCAGGAAACCGGCGATGTTGCCCGACTTCACCGAGCCGCCGTAGAGGATGCGGGTCGACTCGCCGGCCTCGGCGCCGAGCTCCTCGGCGACGACGGCGCGCAGCGCCTCGGCGACCTGCTGGGCCTGCTCGGCGGTGGCCGCCTGGCCCGAGCCGATCGCCCACACGGGCTCGTAGGCCACGACGACCTCGGAGCCCTTCTTCGCGCCGCCGAGGGCGGTGCGCAGCTGCGCGACGGGCACGGCGCTCGCGCCGTGCTTCTCGAGGTCGTCGGCGGTCTCGCCGACGCAGATGATCGGCACGATGCCGTGACGGTGCGCCGCGGCGACCTTCTCGGCGATGAGCTCGTCGGTCTCGTGGTGGTACTCGCGGCGCTCGGAGTGCCCGATCAGCACGTACTTCGCGTCGAGAGCGGCCAGGAACGCGCCCGAGATCTCGCCCGTGTAGGCGCCCGAGTCGTGGGCCGACAGATCCTGCGCGCCGTAGGCGAGCGAGTACTTGTCGGCGGCCGCGAGGGTCTGCACCGAACGCAGGTCGGTGAACGGCGGGAAGACCGCGACCTCCGCGTCGGCGTAGTCGTGGTTGCCCTCCTCGAGCTTCCAGTGCAGCTTCTGCACGAAGGCGATCGCCTGCAGGTGGTCGAGGTTCAACTTCCAGTTACCCGCGATGAGCGGGGTGCGCTTCACTGCCATCCGAGGACCTCCAGTCCGGGGAGCTTCTTGCCCTCGAGGAATTCCAGGCTCGCTCCGCCGCCTGTCGAGATGTGACCGAACTGGTCATCGTTGAAACCGAGTGCGCGCACGGCCGCGGCCGAGTCGCCGCCGCCGACCACGCCGAGGCCGGAGACCTCGGTGAGCGCCTGCGCGACGGCCTTCGTGCCGGCCGCGAAGGGCGCGAGCTCGAAGACGCCCATGGGGCCGTTCCAGAACACGGTGCGCGAGCGGCCGACGACCGCGGCGAAGGCCGCCGCGGTGTCCGGGCCGATGTCGAGGCCGAGGCCCTCGGCGCCGAACGGCGTCTGCTCGATCGCGTCGGCCGCGGTCACGACGTGGTCCGCGTCGGCGCCGAACTTCGAGGCCACCACGACGTCGGTGGGGATGAGCAGCTCGACGCCGCGCTCCTCCGCCTCGCGGATGTAGCCCTTGACGGTCTCGATCTGGTCGACCTCGAGCAGGCTCTTGCCGACCTTGTGGCCCTGGGCCGCGAGGAAGGTGAAGAGCATGCCGCCGCCGATGAGCAGCGCATCCACCCGCGGCAGCAGGTGGGCGATCACGCCGAGCTTGTCGCTGACCTTCGACCCGCCCAGCACGACGGCGTAGGGCTTCTCGGGGTTCTCGGTGAGGCGGTCGAGCACGTCGAGCTCGGCCGCGATGAGCAGACCCGCCGCGCTCGGCAGCTGCTGCGCGAGCTCGTAGACGCTCGCCTGCTTGCGGTGGACGACGCCGAAGCCGTCGGAGACGAGCACGTCGCCGAAGGCGGCGAGCTGCGCGGCGAAGGCGGCGCGCTCCTCGTCGCTCTTGGCGGTCTCGCCCGGGTTGAAGCGCAGGTTCTCGAGCAGCACGACGCGGGCGTCGCTCGCGACGGCCTCGCGGGCGCCGTCGCCGACCGTGTCGGTCGCGAAGCGCACGGACTCGCCGAGCAGCTCGCCGAGGCGGGCCGCGACCGGCGCGAGGCTGTACTTCGCGTCCGGGGCGCCCTCGGGGCGGCCGAGGTGCGAGAACGCGACGACGCGCGCGCCCGCGGCGAGCAGCGCCTGGATGGTGGGGACGGACGCGCGGATGCGGCCGTCGTCGGTGATCGCGCCGTCCTTGAGCGGCACGTTCAGGTCGCTGCGCAGCAGCACCGTCTTGCCGGAGAGAGCCCCCAGGCTCTCGATGGTGCGAAGAGCCATGCTCTCCCTTTCTCAGAGGAAAGGCCCGGAACCGCGGGGGTTCCGGGCCTTCAGTGGATCAGAGGCGCGCGGCGACGTACTCGGCGAGGTCGACGAGGCGGTTCGAGTAGCCCCACTCGTTGTCGTACCACGACGACAGCTTGACCTGGTTGCCGATGACACGCAGCAGACCGGCGTCGAAGATCGACGAGTGCGGGTCGCTGACGATGTCGCTCGAGACGATCTCGTCCTCGGTGTACTTGAGGATGCCCTTGAGGGGGCCCTCGGCGGCGGCCTTGTACGCGGCCTTGACCTCCTCGACCGTGACCGGACGCGAGGCGGTGACCGTGAGGTCGGTGACCGAGCCGGTGGGCACCGGGACGCGGAGGGCGAAGCCGTCGAGCTTGCCGACGAGCTCGGGCAGCACGAGGCCGATGGCCTTGGCGGCGCCGGTCGAGGTCGGCACGATGTTGACGGCGGCGGCGCGGGCGCGACGCAGGTCGCTGTGCGGGCCGTCCTGCAGGTTCTGGTCGGCCGTGTAGGCGTGAACCGTGGTCATGAGGCCGTTCTCGATGCCGAAGGTGTCGTTGAAGACCTTGGCGAGGGGCGCGAGGCAGTTCGTGGTGCACGACGCGTTCGAGAGGATGTGGTGGTTGGCCGGGTCGTAGTCGCCCTCGTTGACGCCCATGACGAACGTCGCGTCCTCGCCCGAGGCGGGAGCCGAGATGATGACCTTCTTGGCGCCGCCGGCGATGTGCTTCTTGGCGTCGTCGGCCTTCGTGAAGCGACCGGTCGACTCGATGACGATGTCGACGCCGAGCTCGCCCCAGGGGAGGTTCGCGGGGTCGCGCTCCTCGAAGACCTTGATGGCCTTGCCGTCGACGTAGATGTTGTTCTCGTCGTAGGTGACCTCGGCGTCCAGGCGACCGGTGATCGAGTCGTACTTGAGGAGGTGCGCGAGGGTCTTGTTGTCCGTGAGGTCGTTGACGGCGACGATCTCGAGGTCGCTGCCCTTGGCGAGGGCGGCACGGAAGTAGTTGCGACCGATTCGGCCGAAGCCGTTGATACCGATCTTGACGGACATGCTTCTCCTTGTGCTCGGTGGTGAGCGAGGTGGTGGTAGAGGTGGTAGATCGGGCGGGAACCGGGCCGTGAGCCCGGTCCCCGAACCGCTTACGACAGTACCAGCAGGCCTTCAGTCTTCGAGCGAGCGGCGGCGAAGCGCGCGGCCACGTTCTGCCAGTTCGCAATGTTCCAGATCGCCTTCACGTAGTCGGCCTTGACGTTCAGGTAGTCGAGGTAGAAGGCGTGCTCCCACATGTCGACCTGGAAGATCGGGATGGTGCCCTGGGCGGTGTTGCCCTGCTGGTCGAAGAGCTGCTGGATGAGCAGCTGCTCGCCGATCGGATCCCAGCTCAGCACCGACCAGCCGGAGCCCTGGATGCCGAGCGCGTTGGCGGTGAAGTGGGCCTGGAACTTGTCGAAGGAGCCGAAGCCGTCTTCGATCGCGGCCTTGAGGTCCGCATCCTCCGGCTGTCCGCCGCCCTCGGGCGAGAGGTTCGTCCAGAAGATCGAGTGGTTGACGTGACCGCCGAGGTTGAACGCGAGGTCCTTCTCGAGCTTGTTCACGTTCACGAGGTCGCCGTTGTCGCGGGCCTCGGCCAGCTTCTCCAGAGCCGTGTTCGCGCCGCCGACGTAGGTCGCGTGGTGCTTGTCGTGGTGCAGCTCCATGATCTTGCCGCTGATGTGCGGCTCGAGAGCGGCGAAGTCGTACGGGAGCTCAGGGAGCGTGTACTTGGCCATTCGGATGTCATCTCCTCGGGGATCGATCCGGGCGCCAGTTCGAACAGCACCCGGCTTCTTCTTTCACAGTAGTGAAAGCCGCCGAGCCGCTCAGGGATTCCGAGATCGACGCCCAGACAACTCCCGGTGCAGGCGGCGGGAACACCGATGCGCCGTGACGGACTGTTACGTCGTCACGGCGCATCGGGCGCGTCAGGGCAGAAGCCGAGTCATTCGGCGCCGGGCGGGACGTTCGCCTCGGTGCCGGGGATGCCGCGGTCGGTGGCCTCCTTGTCGGCCATCGCGAGCAAGCGGCGGATGCGGCCGGCGACCGCGTCCTTCGTCATGGGCGGGTCGGCGTGGTGGCCGAGCTCGTCGAGGCTCGCGTCGCGGTGCGCGAGGCGCAGCTCGCCGGCGTAGCGCAGGTGCTCGGGCACGCCCTCGCCGAGGATCTCGAGCGCGCGCTCGACGCGGGCGCAGGCGGCGACGGCGGCCTGCGCCGAGCGGCGCAGGTTGGCGTCGTCGAAGTTCACGAGGCGGTTGGCGGTGGCGCGCACCTCGCGGCGCTGGCGCATCTCCTCCCACTCGTCGACGGTGTTGCCGGCGCCCATGAGGCGCAGCATCGCCGAGATCGCCTCGCCGTCGCGCACGACGACGCGGTGGATGCCGCGCACCTCGCGCGCCTTCGCCGGGATGCGCAGGCGGCCGGCCGCGCCGACGAGCGCCATGGCGGCCTCGTTGCCGGGGCAGGTGACCTCGAGTGCGGCGGAGCGACCGGGATCGGTCAGGGTGCCGGAGGCGAGGAAGGCGCCGCGCCAGACGGCGGCGAGCTCCTCGCGCGAGCCCGTCGTCAGACGGTTCGGGAGACCGCGGATGGGGCGACGGCGGGCATCCATCAGCCCGGTCTGGCGGGCGAGCGTCTCGCCGCCTTCGATGACGCGCACGACGAAGCTCTCGCCCTTGCGCGAGCCGCCCGACGAGATCGAGCCGACCTCGCTGCGCACGCCGTAGAGCTCGGCGAGGTCCTTGCGCACGCGGCGGGCGATCGCCGGGGTGTCGACCTCCGACTCGACCGCGATGCGGCCCGAGATGATGTGCAGACCACCCGAGAAGCGCAGCAGCGCGGCGAGCTCGGCCGCCCGCACGGTGTTCTTGGCGACCTGCACGGCCGTCAGCTCGTCCTTCACATCGGACGTCAGTGCCACGCCGTGTCCTCTCATCGAGATCGTTCAGTGGGCGCGCGCACGCGCCGGTGTTCATGTGGTGGGGTGGGCTACTCGCGGCCGAGATCGCGGTGCTTCACGGTCACCGCCACGTCGGGGGCGGCGCGGAGCCTGCGCGCGATCTCCTCGGCCATCGCGACCGAGCGGTGCTTCCCGCCGGTGCAGCCGACAGCGATCGTAGCGTGTCGTTTGTTCTCGCGGAGATACCCCGCCAGCTGCGGCTCGAGCGCGGCGACGTAGCGCTCGGCGAAGAGCAGCGCGCCCTCCTGCCCGAGCACGTACTCCGACACCTCCGGGTCGAGGCCGGTGTGCTCGCGCAGCTCAGGAATCCAGAACGGGTTCGGCAGGAACCGCACGTCGGCGACGTTGTCGGCGTCGGCCGGCAGGCCGTACTTGAAGCCGAAGGTGAGCACGATCACGCGCATCCGCACGGCGCCGTCGGCCGAGAAGCGCTCGGCCGTCTCGCGCGCCAGCTGGTGGATGTTGAGGTCGGAGGTGTCGATCAGCACGTCGCTCGACGAGCGCAGCTCGGCCATGCGCGCCCGCTCGGCGTGGATGCCGTCGAGCAGCGTGCCGTCGCCCTGCAGCGGATGCGGTCGACGCACCTGCTCGAAGCGGCGCACCAGCGCGGCGTCGCTCGCGTCGAGGTAGAGCACCCGCACCGGAACGGCGGTCTTGAGCTCGGTGATCGCCTCCTGCACGTCGGCGAACAGGCGGCCGCCGCGCACATCCACGATCGCCGCGATCTTGGGGATCGTGTCGGCCGCGTGCTCGGAGAGGTCGGCGAGCGGACGCAGCATCTGCGGCGGCAGGTTGTCGACCACGTACCAGCCGAGATCTTCGAGCGCGTTCGCGACGGTCGAGCGCCCGGCGCCGGACATCCCCGTCACGATGAGGATCTCCCGCTCTTCGCGGGGGTCGTCCTGGCCGGGATCGGTCATGTCTCCTCGTCGCTGCGCTCGGGGGTGATCGCGGGTGCCGGGCCGGCGACGGCGGCGAGGGAAGCCGCGTCCGCCTTCGGCCTGCCCAGCCTAGCCGCGATGGTGTCGGCGAGGGCCGGGCCGATGCCCTTCACCTCGGTGATCTGCGCCGCGTCCGCGCCGCGCAGCCGGGTGACCGAGCCGAAGTGCTTGAGCAGCGCCTGCACACGGGTCGGCCCGAGTCCGGGGATGCCGCTCAGCTCGGTCGCGATACCGCCCTTGCGCTTCTGCCGCTGGAAGGTGATCGCGAAGCGGTGGGCTTCGTCGCGCACCCGCTGCAGCAGGAACAGCGCCTCGCTGTTGCGGGGCAGGATCACGGGATAGTCGCTGCCGGGCAGCCAGATCTCCTCGAGACGCTTCGCGAGCCCGGCGAGCGGGATGTCGGTCACGCCGGCGTCGGCCATCGCCCGCGCGGCGGCCTCGACCTGCGGCTGGCCGCCGTCGACGATGAGCAGTCCGGGACGGTAGGCGAAGCGCTTGCGCTGGGAGCTCGTCGAGGTCTCGGCGACGACCTGATCGGCGATCTGCTCGGCGGTCGGAGCGGCGTCGGAGTCCGTGCCGTCGGAGTCAGCGCCGTCGTCGGTGTCAGCATCGTCGTCGCCGTCGAGCTCGTCGTCGAGCTCGTCGTCGAAGCCGTCGTCCTCGGCGCCCAGCGCGTCGTCCGCCGCACCGGCGTCAGCATCCAGCTCGTCGTCGAGATCGATCGTCGCGCCCCTCTCCCCCGGCGAACCCGGCTCGGGATCGTCCTCGAGGTGCGCGAGCCGGCGCGAGAGCACCTGGTAGAGCGCCGCGGTGTCGTCGGCGTACTCGGGCACGCCGAACTTGCGGTACTGGTTCTTGCGCGGAAGGCCGTCTTCGAAGACGACCATCGACGCGACGATGCCGGTGCCGCCGAGGTGCGAGACGTCGTAGCACTCGATGCGCAGCGGCGCCTCGTCGAGCCCGAGCGCATCCCGGATGTCCTCGAGGGCCTGCGTGCGGGCGACGTAGTCGGCCGTTCGCCGGGTCTTGTAGAGCGCGAGCGCCTGCTTCGCGTTGAGCGTGGCCGTCTCGAGCACCTGGCGCTTGTCGCCGCGCTGCGCCGTGCGGATGACGACCTGGCGGTTCTGCCGCCGCTCCCCCAGCCACAGCTGCAGCGCCTCGACGTCGTCGGGCACCTCGGGCACGATGATCTCGCGCGGCGGCTCCTCGTTCTCGTAGGCGGTCTCGAGCACGCCGTCGACGAGCTCGCCGAGCGGCACATCCAGCTCCTTGTCGACGACCCAGCTGCGCACACCGCGTACCCGGCCTCCGCGCACGACGAACTGCTGCACCGCGGCGGCGAGCTCATCGTGCTCGATGCCGAAGACGTCCGCGTCGACGCCGTCGGCGAGCACGACGGCGCTTTTCTCGAGGACGTTCTCGAGGGCCACGATGCGGTCGCGCAGCTTCGCGGCCTCCTCGTAGTCCTGCATCGCCGCGGCATCCTTCATGTCGCGCTGCAGCGCGCCGATGATCGAGCGGTCGTGGCTCGCCATGAAGGCGACGAACTGCTCGACCGTGCGCCGGTGCTGCTCGATCGAGACCTTGTGCGAGCAGGGCCCGCCGCAGCGTCCGATCTGGCCGGGGAAGCAGGGGCGCCCGGTCTGCATCGCCCGCTTGTAGCTCGAGTCGGAGCAGGTGCGGATGGGGAACGCCTTCACCATCAGCTCGATCGTCTCGCGCACGGCCCAGATCTTCGGGTACGGGCCGAAGTACCGGGCGCCGGGGATGCGGTGGTTGCGCGTCACCATGACGCGCGGCGCCTCATCCGCCATCGTCACCGCGAGGTAGGGGTAGCTCTTGTCGTCGCGGAACTTGACGTTGAACGGCGGGTCGAACTCCTTGATCCAGGTGTACTCGAGCTGCAGCGACTCGAAGTCGCTGCCGACGACGGTCCACTCGACGCTCGCCGCCGTGAGCACCATCGCGCGGGTGCGCTCGTGCAGGCTGCGCAGCGGCTGGAAGTAGTTCGCGAGCCGCTGACGCAGGTTCTTCGCCTTGCCGACGTAGATGACCCGCCCCGAGGGCGAGCGGAAGCGGTAGACGCCCGGCTGGGTCGGGATCTCGCTCGGCTTCGGCCGCCACGGGATGGCGTCGGCGCGCTCCGGCCGCGCCATCAGCCGGCCTTCCGGCGTCCCCGTCCCGCGGCCTCCGACTCGAGCAGCTCGGCGAGGAACTGCCCGGTGTGGCTGTCGGGGTTGTCGGCGACCTGCTCGGGCGTGCCCTCGGCGATCACGAGACCGCCGCCCGAGCCGCCCTCGGGGCCGAGGTCGATGAGCCAGTCGGCGCTCTTGATCACGTCGAGGTTGTGCTCGATCACGATGACCGTGTTGCCCTTGTCGACCAGGCCGTTGAGCACGAGCAGCAGCTTGCGCACGTCCTCGAAGTGCAGACCCGTCGTGGGCTCGTCGAGCACGTAGATGCTGCGGCCGTTCGAGCGCTTCTGCAGCTCGGTGGCGAGCTTCACGCGCTGCGCCTCGCCGCCCGACAGGGTCGTCGCCGACTGGCCGAGGCGCACGTAGCCGAGGCCCACATCCACGAGGGTCTTGAGGTAGCGGTGGATGGCCGTGATCGGCTCGAAGAAGCCGGCGGCTTCCTCGATCGGCATGTCGAGCACCTCGGCGATGTTCTTGCCCTTGTAGTGCACCTGCAGGGTGTCGCGGTTGTAGCGCGCCCCGTGGCAGACCTCGCACGCGACGTAGACGTCGGGCAGGAAGTTCATCTCGATCTTGATCGTGCCGTCGCCCGAGCAGTTCTCGCAGCGGCCGCCCTTGACATTGAAGCTGAAGCGGCCCGGAAGGTAGCCGCGCGACTTCGCCTCGACCGTCTCGCTGAACAGGGTGCGGATGCGGTCGAAGACGCCCGTGTAGGTCGCCGGGTTCGAGCGCGGGGTGCGGCCGATCGGCGCCTGGTCGACGTGCACGACCTTGTCGAGCTGGTCGAGCCCGGTGACGCGCTTGTGCCGGCCGGGCACCTGCTTGGCGCCGTTGAGGGTGTTGGCGAGCACCTTGTAGAGGATGTCGTTGACGAGCGACGACTTGCCCGATCCGCTCACGCCGGTCACCGACACGAAGGCGCCGAGCGGGAACTTCACGGTCACGTCGCGCAGGTTGTTCGCCGACGCGCCCTCGACGGCGATCATGCGCTTGCGGTCGATCTTGCGTCGCTTGCCGGGCACCGAGATCGCCTTGCGGCCGGAGATGTAGTCGCCGGTGATCGACTTGCGGTTGTCGAGCAGGGCCTCGTAGCCGCCGGAGTGGATGACCTCGCCGCCGTGCTCGCCGGCGCCGGGGCCGATGTCGACGATCCAGTCGGCGGTGCGGATCGTGTCTTCGTCGTGCTCGACGACGATGAGCGTGTTGCCGAGGTTCTTCAGCTTCACCAGGGTGTCGATGAGGCGGCGGTTGTCGCGCTGGTGCAGGCCGATCGACGGCTCGTCGAGCACGTAGAGCACGCCGGTCAGGCCCGAGCCGATCTGGGTGGCGAGGCGGATGCGCTGGGCCTCGCCGCCGGAGAGGGTCGCGGCGGCGCGCGACAGCGTCAGGTAGCCGAGGCCGACCTCGAGCAGGAACTCAAGGCGCAGGCGGATCTCGCGCAGCACCTGCGCGGCGATGCGCGCCTGGCGCTCGGTCAGCTCGAGCGTCTGCATGAGCTCGTAGGCGTCGAGCAGGCTGAGCTCGGTCACAGCCGAGATGCTGCGGCCGACGACCGTGACCGCGAGCACCTCGGGCTTGAGGCGCTGGCCGTGGCAGACCTGGCAGGGCACCTCACGCAGGTACTCGCCGTGGCGCTGCTGCGCCCAGTCGCTCTCGGCCTCGTGGAACTTGCGCTCGATGTAGGGCATGACGCCCTCGAAGCCGGTCGAGTACTTCATGGTGCGGCCGAAGCGGTTGCGCCACTGCACGACGACCTCGAAGTCGTTGCCGCGCAGGATCGCCTGCTGCACCTCGTCGCTGAGCTGATTCCAGGGCGTGTCGAGGTCGAAGCCGAGGTCGCGGGCGAGACCGCCGAGCAGGCGCTGGAAGTAGCTGTAGAGACCCTTGCCGCCCTGGTTCCAGGGCAGGATGACGCCCTCGTTGAGCGTGAGCTCGGGGTCGCCGAGCAGCAGGTCGGGGTCGACCGCCATCTTCGTGCCGAGACCCGAGCACTCCGGGCAGGCGCCGAAGGGCGCGTTGAACGAGAAGGTGCGCGGCTCGATCTCGGTGAGCTGCAGCGGGTGGCCGTTGGGGCAGCTGAGCTTCTCGCTGAAGGTGCGGCGGCGATCCTTCGCCTTCTCCTCGCGGTCGACGAAGTCGATCGTGACGAGGCCGTCGGTCAGCCGCAGCGCCGTCTCGAGCGAGTCGGTGAGTCGGCCGAGGATGTCGTCGGCCGCGACGAGACGGTCGATCACGACGGCGATGTCGTGCTTGTACGACTTCTTGAGCTTCGGCGGCTCGGTGAGCTGGATCATCTCGCCGTCGACGATCGCGCGCGAGTAGCCGCTCGAGCTGAGCTCGGCGAAGAGGTCGACGAACTCGCCCTTCTTCTGGCTGACGACCTGCGCGAGCACCTGGTAGCGGGTGCCGGTCTCGAGCTCCATGAGCTGGTCGGCGATCTGCTGCACGCTCTGCTTCTGGATGCGCTCGCCGCAGACCGGGCAGTGCGGCTCGCCGACGCGCGCCCAGAGCAGTCGCATGTAGTCGTAGATCTCGGTGATCGTGCCGACGGTCGAGCGCGGGTTGCGGTTGGTCGACTTCTGGTCGATCGAGACGGCGGGGCTGAGTCCCTCGATGAAGTCGACGTCGGGGCGGTCGACCTGGCCGAGGAACTGGCGGGCGTAGGCCGACAGCGACTCGACGTAGCGGCGCTGGCCCTCGGCGAAGATCGTGTCGAAGGCGAGGCTCGACTTGCCCGATCCGGAGAGGCCGGTGAAGACGACGAGCGAGTCGCGCGGGATCTCGAGGTCGACGTCCTTCAGGTTGTGGACGCGGGCACCGCGGACGCTGAGTTTGGAGTTTCCGGGCACGGCAGAGATCGACACCCCGAGAGTCTACGAACGACCACCGACATCCGCCGGACACGCCCGTCGTGGGAGGGCCGTCATCAGCTCTCGCGGAGGAAGCGGCGGGGCTTGCCCTCGCCCAGGTCGATCGGCCGGGCGACGGCCTCGAGCTCGACCGGCTGCCCGAGCAGGGCGCGGATGCGACGGGTCGCTCGGTCGGCGTCGCCGCCGGCGATGCGCGCGCGCACCGTGCCGTCGGCGCGCTGCACGAGCGACCACGCCAGGGCGCCCGCGTCCTGCAGGTACTGGGTCAGGTCGACGGTGTTGATCGCGTGCCCGCCGGCCGTGACGAACTCGACGTGCTCGCGGCCCTCGAGGTCGGCGATCGCCGGGCGGCCGTCGCGTTCGACGAGGCGGCCGTGGTCGCCCGTGCGGTAGCGGGCGAGCGGCAGCAGCGGGTTGCTGCCGGCGGTGACCACGAGCTCGCCGCGCGCGTCGCCGGCGGGGCGGCCCGCCGCATCCACCGTCTCGACCAGCACGCGGGTGTCGAGCACCCGGAAGGGGCCGTCGTCGGCGCGCCAGGCGATCGGGCGCGTCTCGTGCAGTCCGTAGAGGTCGAGCACCGGCACGGCGAAGCGGCTCTCGAGCGCCGCCCGCAGCGCGGGGGTGAGATGCAGGGCTCCGCTGACGATCGCCAGGGGATGCAGCACGGCGGCCGTCTCGGGCTCGAGCAGCGTCGCCAGGCTGCTCGGGTTGCCGCTGATCAGCTGCGGGTCGTGGCCACGCAGGAACACGACCCGGTCGGCGGTCGGCCAGTCGCGCGGGTCGAGGTTGAGCCGGGCCATCAGGGTCTGACCGTCGGCGTCACCGCCGCTGCCGCCCGACCCGCCGCCGCGCTCGGCGGTGAACCCCGGCACGGGAGAGACGTAGGTGAAGGCCTGCCGCTGATGCACCACGAGCGCGAGGGCGAGTCGACGTGGATCCGGCTGCCAGTCGACGCCGAGTCCCGCGAGCAGACGGCGCACGAGCCAGAAGGTGCGCGCCACATCCTCGACGTCGTCGGGCAGCCGCAGCGCGGCCCCCGTCGATCCCGAGCTCGAACCCTGCACGAGACGCGAGAGGTCGGCGTCGCGCGGCACGAAGCCGCCGATGTCGGCCGCGAGCTCGGCGCGCGAGATGAGCGGGAAGTCGTCGAGAGCGTGCAGGCGCCCGCGCAGGCCGCGATAGGCGGGCAGCTCGCGCACGACCTCGAGATGCGCCGGCAGCCAGTTATCGACCGGCAGCTCGGCGCGCGCCCGCTCGACCGCGGCGGCGTCGAGCCGGTGCCCGACGCGGTGCCGCCAGAGCGGGGCGGCCGGATGCGCGAGCACGGCCTCCAGGCGGGTGCGGGCCGTGGCGGTCAGGCCCGGCCAGCGCTCGGCGTCGCTCAGGGCGACCGTCGACCCCGGCACGTAGTGCGGCAGCAGCACATCGGCGGGTCCGGACTCCGAGTCCGCGCTCGGGCCCCGGCCCGCGTCACTCATGCGAGTACCGCGCCGCCGCCTCGGCCGCGCGCTTCTCGGCCAGCGCGGCCTGGATGCGGCGCCGGTGCTCCTCGTCGGCGACGAGCTCGCGCAGCGCGGCATCGCGGGCGATCGTGTCGCGGCGCTCCCAGCGCGCCCGGGCGGTCGTGGCGTCCTCGCCCGCCGGGAGCCGCCCCGCCCAGAGCAGGAAAAGCCGCGCGGCCTCCTCGCGGCTCTCGTCATCCGCGAGCCAGCGACGCGGCTCGACGAGCGGCGCGAGCCGGAACGCGAGCGCGCCGATCGACGAGTGCGCCCAGCGCGCATCGAGCGGCGGCGCGAACGGCGTGAGCAGCTCGTCCGAGGCCCAGAGCCAGAGCGCGAGGGCCGCGCCCTGCCGCGCCGCGGGGTCGTGCTGCGCCTCGTCGGCGATCGCGAGAGCGCTCGCGAGCACGTGGTCGGGAGCGCCGGCGAGCACGTCGCCGGTCAGCGCGCGCAGCGAGATCGACTCGGCCAGGAAGGCCTGCGGAGCCGAGGAGATCCGCGTCTGCACGACCTCGAGCGACGGACCGGGAGCCAGCGCATCCCAGACCCGCGTCTCGTCGAGGCGCAGGGCGAACCAGCGGTCGAGCGGCCGAGGACCGCCGAGCGGTCCCGCGGCGGGAGCGCCGGCGGCGGCCGACGTCGCACCGGTCGATGCTGCGCCGGGAGTGCCGTCGTCGCGGGATGCGCTGGTGTCAGGCACGGGCCCGTCCTCTCCTGCTCGGCTCCCCCGGGCGCGCGATCAGCTCGGCCAGACGGCGACAGGCCGCCGGCGCATCCTCGTGACGCTGCACGTGCTCGACCGTGTAGCCGTTCGCGGCGGCGAGTTCGGGAACCCGGCCGAGCCAGCCGATCACGATGAGCGTCGCGGTGTCGATCCGCTGCCGCACCTCGCCGGCCACGTGCTCGAGGCCGGGCTGGCCCTGGCCGAAGAGCGACTCGAGTCCGCCGTCCGACAGCACGACGAGGTGACGACGGCGATCGCGAGCGGGGCGCACCGTGCGGTACCGCTCCGCGAGCACGTCGAGGGGGAAGGTCGTGCCGCCGCCGAAGTAGTGCAGCAGCGCACCGATCGCCTCCGAGCGATTGCGCGTCGGCCGGGCGAGTCCGGCGACCTGACCGGGACCGGAGAAGGAGGTGACCTGCACGCGGCCGCCGCCGGCGAGCACCGACTCGATGAGGATCGCGCCCGCGAGCAGCGCCGGCGAATCGGCGGCAGGGCTCGGCATCGATCCCGAGGAGTCGACCCAGAGATCGAGGTCGATGCTCTCCTGACGCGTCGGCGGATCGTCCTCCAGCCAGGTGCGACGCCGGGTCGTGACCCCGGGCACGATGCGCGGCGAAGCCGCGAGCGTCGCCCGCCAGTCGACTGCGGTCAGCTCGTCGTCGACATCCCACAGCTCGGTCGGCCCGGGGATCTGCTCCCCCGTCGAGATCGGATGCGCCGGCTCGCGGATCGGCCTCACCCAGCGTCGTGCGCCGTCGAGATACCAGGCGCGCAGCACCGCGTCGGCGATCGCCGGGTCGTAGAGCTCGAGCGTCTCGGCGAGACCGTAGCCCTGGCTTTCCGAGCCGGTCGAGGCCGGGTCCTCGGCGTTCGAGATGGCCCGCCCGCTCTCGTCGAGCGCCGGATGCCGCGGCTCCTCACGCAGGCGGTCGTCGCGCAGCACCTCGCCGAGCTCGGCCTCCGTCGGCGGCGCGGCGTCCACCTCTCCGCCGCAGCCGCGCGCGGCGCCGGGATCCGTCCCCCGCTCGTCGCCGCGGGAGGACCGACCCCGTCTCCCGCTCGCGTCGTCAGCAGCATCCTGCTCGAGCAGGTACGGCGCGAGCAGCATCCCCGCCCGCAGGGCTCCGCGGATCGGGTCGTCGCCGAAAGTGCGGACGGTGCTCGCGAGCAGCCGTGCGTCCGCTTCCGGATGCGTGCGGGTCAGTGCGAGCAGGTCCGCGCGGGCGCGCTCGGCTGCGTCGCTCGCCGCATCCAGCTTCGCCTGCTGCTCGCGGAAGCGTTCGGCGACCACGGTCGAGCGACGTCGCTGCCCGAGCGCCGTTCCCAGCGGCTCCGGGACGACGGGTGCCGCCGGCGGATTCCCCCGGGCGAGTGCGCGGTCGGGCAGATCCCACAGCAGTTCGTAGGCGCGGAAGATCACCCACCAGAACCGGTCGACGGGTCCGTCCGCGAGCCGGGAGTACATCCGCACCATCCCGGTGCCGTCATCATCAGCGGCGGCGCGTTCGGCGCCCGCCACGCGCTGCAGCTCGTGCACCCGCACGTTGATCAGCAGGTCCTCCCAGTGGTTCGCCAGATCGGCGGACCGCTCGCGCAGCCGTACCGGCGCGTCGTAGGAGCTCGCGACGAGCGCGCGCGCCATCTGCTGAGTGATCTTGAGCCCCGCGATGCGGGTGCTCGGCGCGAGCACGTGGTGCCCGATCTCGTGAGCGAAGATCGTCTCCCACTCGGCGTCGACCCCGACCGCACGGGCGAAGACCGGGTCGACCGTCACCTGCGGCGGGAAGCCGAACCACGCGAAGCTCGGGCGCCCTGCGGCGGGATGCGCCTGCGCGGGATGCAGGTTCACGCCCCACAGCCGCTGCGCCCCAGACCAGGCGGGCGCCAGCTCGGGCGGGAGCGGTCCCGGCCCGCCGCCCTTCGCGCCGGGCCGCGCGCGCCGCACCGAGCCGCTCATCCGCGCCTCCCGACGCTGACCAGGTAGCTGTCGGTCGAGATCTCGGCCACGAGACGGGCGCGGTCGGGTGAGGCCTGCGTCAGCGGCTCGGCGGCCGGGGTGATGCGGCAGCCCACCGCATCCAGCTCGACGTGCCACCACTGCTCGCCGGTCGCGACCGCCAGCAGGGTCCCCTCGGCGACGACGAGGTCGCTCGGCGGCAGCGTCCAGACGCCGCCCAGACCGCGGAATCCGCCCACGAGAGCGAGCTCGGATCCGGCGCCGGGCCAGACGAGCGGATCATCGCCGGCCGCCAGCAGCTCGGTCACCTGCTGAGCCTCGAGGCCGAGCGTCGCCCCCGCGACCTCGCGCGGGAGCGCGGCGGCCGCATCCCGCGAAGCGCGACGGAACGCGGGGATGCCGCTGCGCCAGGCCGCGACCGTGCCGATCGCCCGCAGCGCGACCGGCTCGGCCTGCGCGGCGGCCGAATCGGCGGCGGCCGCGCCCCCACCACTCGGCTCGCCGCCGATCGCCCGCAGCGCGGCGAGGCCCGCCGCGGCCGACGCGGCATAGCGCGCCGGGTCACCGCCCCAGCCGCTCACCCGCTCGACGGTCGCCGTCAGGACATCCGGCAGGCCTGCCGCCACCGGCGGCGGCAGCACCGCGTTCACCGCCATCCCCGCGCGCCGCATCATCGGCCGGTCGACTCCAGCCAGCGCAGGTAGTTCGTGTAGCGCTGGTGCAGGTACTTCAAGGCGAGCAGCTCGTCGTAGTGGCGCCCGTAGAGCTTGCGGGTCGCGGCGATCGCGCCGATCGCCGCCTCGACCGCCGTGATCCGGCGGGAGGTCTCGAGCGCGTCGAGCCCCTCGAGGCCGCCGGACGCCTGCGCCAGCAAAGCGCCGACGGGGTCGTCGCGGTCGAGACCGAGCGAACGGAACTGCTCGCCCGACTGCCGCCACAGGTCGCGCAGCCAGGCCACCGCATCCGTCGCCAGCTCGCGATCGAGCTCTCCCTCGAAGCGCGGATGCGTCGGGTTCGGCAGCAGCTTGCCGCGCAGCACGAAGGGCAGAACCGCGGCGACGTCGTCGAGCGTCACCGCGCCGACGCCCCGGAACCAGGCCATCGCCTTCGCGTAGAGGATGAGGGTCTGCAAGGCTCGCACCGAGATGCTGTTGACGGTCTGCGCGCCGAGATCGACCTCGAGGTCGGCGCCGCCGTTGCTCTCGATCGCCTCGGAGACGCTCGCGCCGCCCGTCGCGACCGTGTCCTTCGTGCGGTACTCGAAGGCGCGCCCGCCGTGCTGCACGAACTCGAAGTGGCTCGTGAAGAACTCCAGCCGACGCCGCACCTCGGCGGGCAGCGGCACCGCGCGGACCTCGGCCGCCATCCGCGTGCGCCGGTCGGCGTCGAAGCGCAGCTCGACCGGCACATGCTCCTCGGGGCGCTCGCCGGCCTCGACCCGCGCCACCAGCTCACCGAAGAAGCGGCTGTTGAAGCCGAGCGCCGCGACCGTCACGTCCATGCGATCGCGCAGCGCCTGGATGACCGGGAAGGTGCCGCCGCCGGCGTCGTCGTTCGCGGTGAAGTACCAGGCGTCGACGCCCGACTCCCCCGCGGTGCGCAGCTGCTGGTCGTAGCTCTCGACGTAGCCCTCGGCCACCATGGTGAGCAGCGCCGACTGCGTCTTCGTCGGGATGCGGTTGTATTCGTCGACGATCTTGACCGGCCGGGCGAGCCAGCCGCGCCAGGCGACGCGCACCGCATCCAGGCTGTCGGCCTCGACGAGATCGCGCGGCAGCGGGGCGCCGACCAGGTCGCTCACGGTCAGCTGCGGCTGCCCCTGCACGACCGAGGTGCGCACCCGTGTCGGCTCGTCGCCGGCGAGCACGCCCATCAGCACGGCGAGCGTCGTCTTGCCGCGTCCCGGGCCGCCGATCAGCAGACAGCGGCCGCCGACCGCGAAGGTCAGCAGCGGCAGCAGCACGTTCGACGAGTAGGACTGGTCGGTGGCCAGCTCGAGGCGGGCGCCGGCGTCGCCGAGCTCGAAGCTGAGCGGTGCGTCCCGCGAGAACTCGACATCGTAGAAGGGCGAGATCACGGCGCGGTTGACGAGCCAGAAGTAGGCCTGCCGCAGCCGCTCGTCGAGCGGCGGATCGACCGGAGCCGCCGTGGCGAAGAGGTCGTCGGCGTTCAGCTCGGCGCCGGCGTCGGCGCCGCTGCGGGTGGGCGAAGACGAGATGTGGCTCCACCGATCGCTCATGGCGTCACTCTATTGCGAGCGGCTGTCGGGAACCGGGCGACCGCCCGGGAACGCGGCAGCGGCCGCCGACTCGGAGTCGACGGCCGCTGTGCGGACGGTGTGGTGCGGTGCTGCGTGCCGGCCGGGCCGGCTCCGGCGGTCCGGGCAGCGCGAGCCGCGATCACTGGTAGCTGACGGTCACCTTGTCGCCCGACACCTTGATCGTGCCGAAGAGGTAGAAGGTGTCGGTGTCGGTCTTCGGCGTGTAGTCGCTGCTCGAGCTGTAGCGCTGCTGGTAGGTCGCCGTCGCCTTGCCGCCGTCGCCGGTGAAGCGCAGCGTGCTGCCGTTCTGGATCTTGATGGTCGGGTAGCTGTCGACCTTCCAGGTCAGGCCCTGGTAGTCGCCGTAGGCGTAGGTGTAGAAGGGGCATCCCGACGGACGGGCCTCGGTGCTCGCGGCGCACTTGTCGAGGTTCGCCGCGATCTGCTTCTCGACCTCCTTCTGCAGCGCCGCGGTGGGCTGGATGTCGATGTCGGCGCTGCCGTCGGAGCCGTAGGCGCCGACCACGATCTTCGCGTTCTCGGCCTCGAGCCACTTGTTCGAATCCGGGGTGCCGACGTCGTAGACGCCGGGGTAGGCGAGGATGCTGAGGTAGCCGCCCGACTTGCGCGCCACGTCGACCTCGACGCCGTTGACCGACACCGAGTCGGCGCCGCTCGCGCTGACGCCGATCGGGCGCGCGATCGACTTGTCGACGACCCACTTGTCGAAGAACACCGCCTGCTTGCCGGCGCGGGCGAGCTGTAGGCTGACCGACTGCTTGCGTCCGTCGACGGTGAAGGTGACGCGGGTGTAGCCGCCGGCGCCGACGTTGCCGACCTGCACGTCGCTGATGCGGTTCTCGGCCTTCGCGAGCACGTCCTTGCTGTCGAGCAGGGTCGTGTCGTCGCGGCTGGTGCTCTCGGGCTCGACCATCTTCGTGGCCTTCGCGAGGTCGCCCGAGGCGATCGCGTTCATGTAGTCGCGGGCGACCGTCTGCGGCGAGAAGAAGGTCGAGCTGACGACGTTGAGTCCGACGGCGCCGACGATCACGGCGCCGAGCACGATGCCGCCGATGACGATGCCGCGGGCGAGTCCCGACATGCCGGGGTTCGCGTTCGGGTAGCCGGGGTGGCGCGGGGCGGCGGGCTTGGCCGGCTTGCCGGGGGCGCCGGCGTAGGCCTGCTGCTGGGGCTGCTGCGGGGCGCCGTAGGGCGTCGCGCCCGGCTGGGAGGCGGTGGGCTGACCACCCTGCGGCTGCTGCTGCGACCCGTAGCCGAAGCCGCCCTGGGGCTGCTGGGGGGTGTTCGGATCGTAAGGCGTCGACATGGGGTGCGCTCCGTGCTCGTGAGGTGTCGTGATCGTCGTCAGGTGTCGTCGGTCCGGTGAAGGACTCCGCATCACCCTACGGGGAACCCGAGGGCGATTCGACGTCGTGTCGGATCCATCCTCCCCCGCGGCGGCGCCGGCGCGCGATGGAGACGACTCCCCATCCGCGGTCCCGCCGGTCACGAGAAGGTGACCCGCACCGTGTCGCCCGAGATCCGCACGTCGCCGTAGAGCGAGAACGTGTCAGTGTCGACCCGCGTGGTGTACGCCGAGCTCGCGCCAGAGCGCTGCTGATACGTCGCCGTGGCCGATCCGCTCTCACCCGAGAAGCGGATGCCGCGGTCCGATTGGAGAGACAGGTCGGGGTAGCTGTCGATCTTCCAGCCGAGCCCCTGCACGTCGCCATAAGCGGACACGCGGAACGGGCAGCCTCTCGGGCGGGCGTCCGTGCTGGCGGCGCAGTCGTCGAGGTGGGCCCTGACCTGCGACTCGACCTCCTTCTCGAGCGCGGCGGTCGGCGTGACCGCGAGGTCGGCCGACTGATACGACCGGCCGCTGCGGCCGATTGTGAGCTTGGCCTTGTCGGCCACGACCCACTTGCTGGTGTCGGGAATCGTCAGGTTGTAGACACCCGGGTAGGCGATCAGACGGATGCTGCCGTAGGTCCTCGCGGGCAGGTCGACATCGACGCCGTTCACCGAGACCGTGTTCGAGCTCCGGGCGCTGATCGCGATCGTGCCGGCGAGCGAATCGGCGATGACCCACTTGTCGAAGAACACGGCCTGCGTGCCCTCGCGCTCGAGGCGCAGGGTGGCGCTGGTGGTACGGCCATCGAGCGTGTAGCTGACGGTCGCGTAGCCGCCGCTCGACACTCGCGAGACCCTGACGTCGCTGATGCGGTTCTCGGCCGACTTCAGCACGTCGCTCGTCACGAGCGTGGCTCCGGGATCGCCCTTGCCGTCGGGCTCGATCATCTCGTCGGCCCTCTCGAGATCGCCCGAGGCGATCGCATTCAGGTATTCGCGCGCGACGGCCTGCGGCGAGAAGGCGACCTCGCGGATCGTGTTCACGGCGACGACGCCGACGACGAGCGCGGCGATCACCATTCCGCCGATCACGATGCCGCGAGCGAGCCCGGTCGTGCCCGGCGTCGAGTTCGGGTAGCCGGGATGACGTCCGTCGGCGCCGGAGACCGACATCGATGAGAGGGATCGTGCTCCGCCGTAGGGGGCGCCGTACGGGGTTCCGGCGCCGGCGCTCTGCGGCGCGACCGGCTGTCGTCGCGGTGCGGCCTGCGGCGCGCCGTATCCGAACCCGCCGCTCGCGTCCGTGCTCGGCGGCGGCGAGGAGGAGTTCGGATCGTTCGGGGTGGACATGCGCTCTGCTCCGTGCGGTCGTCGTGGAGTCGGGAAACCCCGCCCGGGAAGTCGAGGGCACTCCGACGCCGGGCGGCGATGGATCCATGGTGACCCTGCGAGGGCACGGGCGCGATGGACACCGCTCCCCATCGGCGCTCAGCGCACGTGGCCGGCGGCCTCCATCTGACGCAGCTCCTTCTTGAGGTCGGAGAGCTCGTCGCGCAGTCGTCCCGCGAGCTCGAACTTGAGCTCGTCGGCGGCGGCCAGCATCTGGCTGTTGAGGTCGGCGATGATCGCCTCGAGCTCGTTCGCGCCCTTCGCTGCGAGCCCCTCGCGGCGCAGGTTGGGTGTCGCAGCGCGCTTGCCGGTGTCGCGGCCCGAGAGCAGCTTCGCCGTGTCGGCGCCCTCGCGAGCGAGCACGTCGGTGATGTCGGCGATGCGCTTGCGCAGAGCGGTCGGCTCGATGCCGTTCTCGGTGTTGTAGGCGATCTGCTTCTCGCGCCGACGCTCGGTCTCCTCGATCGCCGAGGCCATCGAGTCGGTGATGTTGTCGGCGTACATGTGCACCTCGCCCGAGACGTTGCGAGCCGCGCGGCCGATCGTCTGGATGAGCGAGGTCGAGCTGCGCAGGAAGCCCTCCTTGTCGGCGTCGAGGATCGCGACGAGCGACACCTCGGGCAGGTCGAGGCCTTCGCGCAGCAGGTTGATGCCGACGAGCACGTCGTAGACGCCGGCGCGCAACTCGGTCAGCAGCTCGACGCGGCGCAGGGTGTCGACGTCGCTGTGCAGGTAGCGCACCTGCACGCCGGCCTCGCTGAGGAAGTCGGTGAGCTCCTCGGCCATCTTCTTCGTCAGCGTGGTGACCAGCACGCGCTCGTCGCGCTCGACACGGGTGCGGATCTCCTCGAGCAGGTCGTCGATCTGCCCCTTCGAGGGCTTGACGACGATCTGCGGGTCGACCAGGCCGGTCGGGCGGATGATCTGCTCGACGATGCCGTCGGCGACGCCCATCTCGTAGCGGCCGGGGGTGGCCGAGAGGTACACCTTCTGGCCGACGCGGTCGAGGAACTCCTCCCAGCGCAGCGGCCGGTTGTCGAGCGCGCTCGGCAGGCGGAATCCGTGCTCGACCAGGGTGCGCTTGCGGCTCGCATCGCCCTCGTACATCGCGCCGATCTGCGGCACGGTCACGTGCGACTCGTCGATCACGACGAGGAAGTCGTCGGGGAAGTAGTCGAGCAGCGTGTTCGGCGGCTGACCGGCCACGCGGCCGTCCATGTGGCGGGAGTAGTTCTCGATGCCGTTGCAGAAGCCGATCTGCTCCATCATCTCGAGGTCGAAGGTCGTGCGCATGCGCAGTCGCTGGGCCTCGAGCAGCTTGCCCTGGCGCTCGAGCTCGGGCAACCTCTCCCCCAGCTCGGTCTTGATCGTGCCGATCGCCTTGTGCATCGTCTCGGGGCTCGCGGCGTAGTGCGTGGCCGGGAAGATCGAGATCGCATCCATCTTGCGGATCACCTCGCCGGTGAGCGCGTGCAGCTCGTAGAGCGCCTCGATCTCGTCGCCGAACATCTCGATGCGCAGCGCGTGCTCCTCGTACATCGGGATGATCTCGATCGTGTCGCCGCGCACGCGGAACTTGCCACGAGAGAAGTCGATGTCGTTGCGCTCGTACTGCATGCCGACGAACTGGCGGATGAGCCGGTCGCGCGAGACGCGATCGCCCACCTGCACCGCGACCATCGCATCCAGGTACTCCTCCGCGGCGCCCAGACCGTAGATGCAGGAGACCGTCGACACGACGACGACGTCGCGCCGGGAGAGCAGCGAATTCGTCGTGGAGTGCCGCAGGCGCTCGACCTCGGCGTTGACCGAGGAGTCCTTCTCGATGAAGGTGTCCGTCTGCGGCACGTAGGCCTCGGGCTGGTAGTAGTCGTAGTAGCTGACGAAGTACTCGACCGCGTTGTTCGGCAGCAGGTCGCGGAACTCGTTCGCGAGCTGCGCCGCGAGGGTCTTGTTGTGCGCGAGCACGAGCGTCGGGCGCTGCACCTGCTCGATCAGCCAGGCGGTCGTCGCCGACTTGCCGGTTCCGGTCGCGCCGAGCAGCACGATGTCGGTCTCTCCGGCGTTGATGCGCCCCGCCAGCTGCTTGATCGCGGTCGGCTGGTCGCCGCTCGGCTGGTACTCCGAGATGACCTCGAAGGGGCGGACGGAGCGGGTCGGTTCCATGACTCCAGCCTAGGGACGGCCACCGACACGCGCTGGCGCGTCCAGCCTGCGCGCAGAGCGCAGGAGCCGCCGCCGCGTCGGCTGCGCCACGGTCGCGACTGCGGGACTCAGCCCCGATGCGCCGCCCACCACTCGTCGACCTGGGCGAGCGTCTGCGCGAGCGTGCCCGAGGCGTCGATCACCGTCGTCGCGACGGCGAGCCGCTCCTCGTCGCTCGCCTGCGCGGCGATGCGGCGCTCGGCCTCGGCGCGGTCCATGCCGCGCAGCTCGACCATGCGACGGATGCGCTCCTCGGCGGGAGCGTGCACGACGATCACCTCGTCGAAGCCGTGCTCGCGACCCCGCGACTCGACCAGCAGCGGCACGTCGTTGACGACGACCGCATCCGGGTCGGCGGCCAGCGCCGCATCGCGCAGGGCGCGGGTGCGCTCGCGGATGGCCGGATGCGTGATGCCCTCGAGCACGACGCGCTTCGCCGGATCGCTGAAGACGATCGCGCCGAGCGCCGGGCGGATGAGGCGGCCGTCGGCATCCACCACCTCGGGCCCGAACTCCTCGACGATGCGGGCGAGACCCGGTGTGCCGGGCTCGACGACCTCGCGGGCGACGACATCCGCGTCGATGATGACGGCGCCGTGCTCCGCCAGTCGCTGCGCGACGGCGCTCTTGCCCGCCGCGATCCCCCCAGTCAGTCCGATCCAGCTCACCGATCCAGCCTAGGTGCTGCCGCCCCGTCGGCCTCAGCCCCCGTTATGCGGCTTGACGCCGGAAGCCGGCCAGCACCCGAAGGCGCTGACCGGCTTCCGAAGCGATCTCGGTCTCACGACCGATCAGGCTGCGATCAGGCGTTACCCGACAGCTTCTCGCGCAGAGCCGCGAGCGACTCGTCGTCGGCGAGGGTTCCGCTGCCGCTGTCGCTCGAGTAGCTCGACGACGTGCTGGGGAGGAAGTCCTCGTTGTCGCCGGCCGCCTCGGCCGCGAGGATCTGCGCCTTGTGCGCCTCCCAGCGGGTCTGGGCAGCGGCGTACTCGCCCTCCCAGGCCTCGCGCTGGGCCTCGAAGCCCTCGAGCCACTCGCCCGTCTCCGGGTCGAAGCCCTCGGGGTACTTGTAGTTGCCCTGCTCGTCGTACTCGGTGACCATGCCGTACAGCGCGGCCAGGCCCGAGTCGAACTCGTTCGAGTTCGGGTCGATGCCCTCGTTGGCCTGCTTCAGCGAGAGGCTGATGCGACGACGGTCGAGATCGATGTCGATGACCTTGACGAAGACCTCGTCGCCGACCGACACGACCTGCTCGGCGAGCTCGACGTGCTTGGTCGAGAGCTCCGAGATGTGCACGAGGCCCTCGATGCCGTCGGCCACGCGCACGAAGGCGCCGAAGGGGACGAGCTTGGTGACCTTGCCCGGAGCGATCTGGCCGATCGCGTGGGTGCGGGCGAAGACCTGCCACGGGTCCTCCTGGGTCGCCTTGAGCGACAGCGACACGCGCTCGCGCTCCAGGTCGACCTCGAGGATCTCGACGGTGACCTCCTGGCCGACCTCGACGACCTCGCTGGCGTGCTCGATGTGCTTCCAGCTGAGCTCGGAGACGTGCACGAGGCCGTCCACGCCGCCCAGGTCGACGAACGCGCCGAAGTTGACGATCGACGAGACGACGCCCTTGCGGACCTGGCCCTTCGAGAGGTTGTTGAGGAAGGTCGAGCGCGACTCCGACTGGGTCTGCTCGAGCAGGGCACGACGGCTCAGGACCACGTTGTTGCGGTTCTTGTCGAGCTCGAGGATCTTCGCCTCGATCTCCTGGCCGAGGTACGGCGTGAGGTCGCGGACGCGACGCAGCTCGATGAGCGAGGCGGGGAGGAAGCCGCGGAGGCCGATGTCGACGATGAGGCCGCCCTTGACGACCTCGATGACGGTGCCAGTGACGACGCCGTCGGACTCCTTGATCTTCTCCACGTCGCCCCAGGCGCGCTCGTACTGCGCGCGCTTCTTCGACAGGATCAGGCGGCCTTCCTTGTCCTCCTTCTGGAGAACGAGGGCCTCGACGGTGTCGCCGACCTCGACGACCTCGTTGGGGTCGACGTCGTGCTTGATCGAGAGCTCGCGCGAGGGGATGACACCCTCGGTCTTGTAGCCGACGTCGAGGAGGACCTCGTCGCGGTCGATCTTGACGACGGTGCCCTCGATGAGGTCTCCGTCGTTGAAGAACTTCAGCGTCTTCTCGACCGCGGCCAGGAAGTCGTCAGCGGATCCGATGTCGTTGATCGCGATCTGCTTGGGGGCCGAGGCGGTCGTAGCGGTAGTCATGTAGTGGTTGCTCCGTGGGGCGGATGCCCGGGGGTCAGGTCAGGCCGACGTCGATGAACTCGGATGAGTTCGAGCACGATTCGACCTGAGTGGAATCGGACCCTCCGACGACGGCGCGCGGATGGGATGTCGCAGAGAAGCGACGTTCTAGCTTAGCCACAGGAAGGTAACCGTTCAACAACGCGGTCGATTCCCCCGCGGCTGCTCCGACTCAGAGGGCGCCGATGCGCACCACCTGGAGGTACGCGGATCCGGACGGCAGGTGCAGTCCTGCTGCATCGTCGGGCGACAACACGTCGATCCAGTTGAGGACGACGCTGATCGAATCCGCGTCGGAGGCGCCGCGAAGCGCGAAGGCGCGCTCGACGAATCCACCCTCATTCACATGCGCGGGTTCGCTCTGGAATCCGCGTGCCAGCATGCCCGCGATGAGCGCGTCGCGCGCCGCGGTCACCTGCGCCGACGGACGTCCGTAGTAGTAAGCCTGCAGCACCGGGATGTCGAGGGGGACGGAACCACCGTCGCCGACGACGGTCGTGCCCGCCACCCGCAGAATGCACGTCGCCTCGAGCGCTGGCAGTTCGGCGGGGAGGACGCCGTCGTACTGCTCGACTCCGGCCTGCGCCATCACGGCCAGCATCTCTTCCGAGCAGGCACCGCCGTCAGACGCTGTCGAGGAGGGAGCAGGCGAGGAGGGAGCCGCCGAAGCCGCCGGCACCACCGCATCCCGCGCGGGCGATCCCGCCGTGGGCGCGCTCGCGCAGCCCGCGAGGATGGCCACGATCGTGGCGGCGGGGACGAGGAGGCGGATCCTGTGGAGCAAGTCGAGCACCTTTCGACTCCTTCGAGAGTAGGTGCTGGATTCCTCCCAGTCCGCTCCCCCATGCGGGGGCCCGCCCTCAGTCCAGCAGCGCCGACTTCAGGGTGTCGAGGCCGACGCCGCCGATGTTCAGCGCGCGGGTGTGGAAGCGCTTCATGCCGAAGTCGGCGCCCTCGCGGCGGCGGTACTCGTCGCGCAGCTGCTCCCAGATGCGCTGGCCGACCTTGTACGACGGCGCCTGTCCCGGCCAGCCGAGGTAGCGGTTCGTCTCGAAGCGCACGAACTCGTCGGGCATGTTGACGTTGGCGCGCAGGAAGGGGAAGGCGTCGTCGCCCGTCCAGACCTTGTCGCTGCCCGGCATCCGCTTCTCGAGGTGCACGCCGATGTCGAGCACGACGCGGGCGGCGCGCATGCGCTGGCCATCGAGCATGCCGAAGCGGTCGGCGGGCGCGTCGAGGTAGCCGAGGTCGGCCATGAGGCGCTCGGCGTAGAGCGCCCAGCCCTCGGCGTGACCCGAGGTGCCGGCGAAGCGGCGCCAGGTGTTCAGCTCGGCCTTGTTGAAGGTGGCCTGAGCGATCTGCAGGTGATGACCGGGCACGCCCTCGTGGTAGACGGTCGTCAGCTCGCGCCAGGTGTCGAACTCGGTGACGCCTTCCGGCACGCTCCACCACATCCGGCCCGGGCGGGAGAAGTCGTCCGACGGGCCGGTGTAGTAGATGCCGCCCTCCTGCGTGGGCGCGATGCGGCACTCGAGCGCGCGCATCTCGGGCGCGATGTCGAAGTGGGTGCGGCCGAGCTCCTCGATGGCGCGATCGCTGGTCTCCTGCATCCAGCGCTGCAGGGCCTCTGTGCCGTGCAGCTTGCTGGCCGGGTCGGCGTCGAGGAAGGCGATGGCCTCGGCCACTCCCCCGCCGGCGACGATCTCGGCGGCGATCGACTCCTGCTCGGCGACCATGCGCGCGAGCTCCTCGATGCCCCACTCGTAGGTCTCGTCGAGGTCGACGGTCGCGCCGAGGAAATCGCGGGAGGCGAGCGCGTAGAGCTCACGGCCCACGGCGTCCTTCTCCGGTGCGGCGGGCGCGAGCTCCTGCTCGAGGAACTCGGCGAGGCGGCCGTAGGCGGCGGTCGCGCCGGCCGCGGCCTCGTTCAGCTCGGCGCGCAGGGCGGCCGGGAGCTCGGCGCCGTCGGCCGTGGCCGACCCGGCGAACTCGCCGAAGAAGCCCTCGGGCGCGGACTGACGACGTGCCTGGGTCGCGACCTCGCGCACCTGGCGGATGGCCGGCACGACGCCCGTGCGGATGCCCTCGCGCAGCGTGGCCTGGTAGCCCTCGAGCGCGGTCGGGAGGTTGCGCAGACGACGGGCGATCGCCTCCCAGTTCTCCGGCGTCGCTGTCGGCTCGAGGTCGAGGATGTCGCGCAGCTCCTGCGCGGGCGAGGCGATGACGTTGAGATCGCGCAGCAGGAAGCCGGCCTCGTGCTTCTCGATCGCGAGAGAGAGCTCGCGGCTCAGGTCGAGCTTGGTGACCCGGTCGACCTCGTCGACGACGGGTGCGGCCTCGACCTCGGCCAGCGCGGCGCGGGTCGCGGCGACGGCGCGCTCGGCGCCCTCCGGCGAGTAGTCGGAGTACTCGCCCTCGCGGCCCGGACGGCCGAGGTACACGTGGAACTCGGGGAAGAGCTCGAGCTGGGTGTCGATCCATCGCTCGGCGACGGAATCGAGTTCGGTGGACGCGCGGCCGGGCTGGGGATCATTCGCCATGCTCCCCAGCCTGGCACACGCCTCCGACGGAGCGACTACTCCTTGTCGAGGTCGCGCGAGAGCAGCGCGACGAGCTCGTCGAGCGCGGCCTCCGAGCCTTCGGCGTCGGAGGCCAGCGTGACCTCCTCGCCCGAGCCGATGCCGAGCGAGAGAACGCCGAGGATGCTGGCGGCGTTGACCGACTTGCCGGCGGCCGAGGTCAGGGTGACGGGGACGCCGGCCTTCGCCGCGGCCTGGCTGAACAGCGAGGCGGGACGGGCGTGCAGGCCGACGCTCGAGGCGACGGTGACGGTGCGTTCGGGCATGGGATCCTCCTGGTTGTCGGGGGTCGTGGTCGGTCGTGGAAGTTCGTGGGCATCCGGATGGATGCGCGAGCGCTACGGCTCGATGGTCACCTTGATCGCCTCGCCGCGGGCGACGAGCTCGATCCCCTCGAGCACCTGCTCGAGCGGGAGGCGGTGGGTGATGAGGTCGGCGACCGGCACGGCGCCGGTCGCGATGAGGCGCAGGGCCTCCGCGTTGTGGGCGGGGCTGGAGCCGTTCACCCCGAGCACGCTCAGCTCGCGGTAGTGCACGAGGTTCGCGTCGAGGGCGATCACGGCGGCATCCTTCGGCAGTCCGCCGAAGAGGCTCAGCCGTCCGCGCCGGGCCAGCATCTGCAGGCCGAGCTCCTGGGCGCGCCCGGACGCGGCGGCGGTGATGACCGCATCCGCCCCGTCGCCGCCCGTGGCCTCCAGAACCCGGGCGACGATGTCGCCGTCGCCGGCCGCGAGAGCCAGATCGGGCTTCACCACCTCGGCCGAGGCGGCGAGCCGCTCGGCGTTGAGGTCGATGAGGATGACGCGCTCGGCGCCGCGGGCCCGGGCGAGGCGCACGTGCAGGCAGCCGATCGGCCCGGCGCCGATCACGACGACCGTGTCGCCGGCGCCGACGCCCGCGATCTCCTGGCCGTTGAGCACGCAGGCGAGCGGCTCGGCCAGCGAGGCCTCGGCGAAGGAGAGACCTTCGGGGATGCGGTTGAGACCGTCGACCGCGAGCACCTCGCGGGGCACGATCATGTGCTCGGCGAAGCCGCCCGCGAACTGGTACCCCATCGACAGCTGATTGCGGCACACCGCAGGGTGGCCGGCCCGGCACTCGCGGCACGTGCCGTCGGGGATCGCGGCGATGACCTGCACGCGATCCCCGACAGCCCAGCCGTCGACCGCACGGCCGACCTGGGTGATCTCTCCCGCGATCTCGTGGCCCATGACCTGCGGAGGGGTCATGTTCGGGTGGCCCGAGCGGGAGATCTTGACGTCGGTTCCACAGGTCGAGCACGCGCGAACGCGGATCACGACCTCGTCGTCAGACGCCACCGGGTCGGGATCCGTCTCGAGACGGATGTCACCGGGGGCGTGGAACCTCGCGACTCTCACGTGGGTCTACTCGTCCTCGTCCTCGGAGGCGAGCAGCTCGTAGACCTTCTCGGGAGTCGTGGCGCCGCGCAGGGCGGCCGCCTTCTCCGGGTCGAGCAGGATCGTCGCGAGCTGCGAGAGCAGGGCGATGTGCCCGTTGCCCTTCGCGGCGATCCCGACGGCGACGCTGACCTCGTTGCCGTCCCAGTCGACGGTGTCGGGGAAGCGGATGACGCTGAGCGCATCCGACTTCACCGCCTCCTTGCCGGCGAGGGTGCCATGCGGGATCGCCACACCCTCGCCGACGTAGGTGGACACCGAGTTCTCGCGCTCGAGCATCGCGTCGATGTACGACGCGTCGATCGCGCCGGCATCGAGCAGCGCCTGGCCGGCCTGACGGATGGCGTCATCCCGGCCCGTCGCGCTCGACTCCAGCCGGATCGACTGCTCGGCGAGCAGCTCGGTCAGCGGCTTCGACTCGTTCGACTCGTCGCTCATCGCCTCAGACCTCGACCGTCTCGCCGTTCTGGATCGCCTTGACGATCTTGGTGACGGCGGGGTCGCCCAGGAAGAGCTGGAAGGGCACGACCGGGACGTCGGGGACGACGCCGCGGGCGCGCTCGGCCAGGCTCGCCTGGGTCACGACGACATCGGCGTCCGACGGGATGTGCGCGACGGGCGAGTGCTCGACCGTCACCCCGCTCTTCGCGAGCTGCTTCTTGAGCGTGGAGGCGAGCATGACGCTCGATCCCATGCCCGCGTCGCAGGCGACGATGAGCTTCTTCACGTTCGATCCGTCGATGGTTGTCATGAGGGGTCTCCTTCAGTGAGTGACGGTGTCGGTCAGGCCGCGGAACCGGCCGCGGGCTGGTTCTTCGACTCTGCCTTATTCTGCGCGGTCTTCTCCTGAGCCGCTTCCAGATCGATCGCGGCATCCGTCGCGCTCTCCTTGCGACCGAAGCCGAGCAGCAGCGCGCCGACCACGAAGGTCACGGCGGCCGAGATGATCACGCCGGCCACGATCAGCGGGATCTGCGTGGGCGGCGAGACCGCGACCCAGGCGATGATGCTGCCCGGCGACGCGGGTCCGACGAGGCCGAGACCGAAGATCGTCTCCCAGAGCACACCGGTCGCACCGCCGACGATGGCGGCGACGATGAGGATCGGCTTCATGAGCACGTAGGGGAAGTAGATCTCGTGGATGCCGCCGAGGAAGTGCACGACCATCGCGGCCGGGACGGTCGGGCGGATCGCGCGGGGTCCGAAGAGGAGCATCGCGGTCAGGATGCCGAGGCCGGGCCCGGGGTTCGACTCGATCATGAAGAAGATCGAGTGGCCCGCGCCGGCGCCGGCCTGCTCGATGCCGAGCGGGGTGAAGACACCGTGGTTGATCGCGTTGTTGAGGAACAGCACCTTGGCGGGCTCGACGACGATCGACACCAGCGGGAGGAGCCCGGCGTTGACGAGCGCGTTCGCCAGCCAGCCGAGGCCCTGCGTGATCCAGAAGGTCAGCGGGCCGACGACGTAGAGGCCGATGACCGCGAAGACCGCGCCGACGATGCCGGCCGAGAAGTTGTCGACGAGCATCTCGAAGCCGCCGCGCACCTTGCCGGAGATGAAGTTGTCCCACCACTTCATCACGAGAGCGGCCAGCGGTCCGAGCACGAACGCCGCCAGGATGGTCGGTCCGATCTCGGCGATGCTCTTCGGGGCCGAGACCTCCTCGCCGTTGAGCGGGATCGCGACGAGCTTCAGCGCGACCGGGGCGAGCATCGCGCCGATCAGCGCCACGGCGCCGACGACGCCGCCGCGGTGGCCGTGCACGTTCTTGCCGCCGGTGTAGGCGATCAGGATCGGGATGAGGATCGTGATCAGCGGCCCGACGATCGAGCCGATCTGGTCGGTGATCGGGAGGGTCTGGTCAGCCGGCAGGCCGCCCCAGTGGGCGATGAGGTTGATCCAGCCGGTGGGGATGAACAGCGTGGTGACGATACCGAACGCGATGAACGCGCCCAGGTTCGGCATCACCATGCCGGCGAGGAACGCGCCGAACCGCTGAACGCGGGCGCGGGCCCCGGTGCCGGTGGCGGCGGGGGTGTAGTCGGACATCGGGGGTACTCCTTCGTACAGAGTGAGTTGCGGTGGTAGTGGTGGTGCAGGTTTCAGCGGCGCCAGGGGCGTCAGCCGGCCACGAGGGGCCGATCCAGGTCTGGCTGCCATACCAGCTGGACGTTCTCAGGGTGCAGGTCGCTCGGCGAGGGCACCGCGCTGCCGGGGAGCCCCGTCGCGGCGGCGCCCCAGGTGAGCCCCTCGGTGAAGGCCCCGACGAGATCGCTCTCATCGCTGCCGTACTTCGAGAGGAACCCGGCGAGCAGGCAGTCCCCCGCGCCGACCGGGCTGACCGGACGGGCGACGGGCGACTCGCCGACGAGCTCGGTGTCGTCGGCGACGAGCACGGCGCCCGCGGCGCCGAGCGTGACGAGCACGATCGCGACGCCCGAGTCGCGCACCTCGCGCGCGGCCTCGAGCACGTCGGCGATCGTGCGCAGCGGACGGCCCACCAGTTCGGCGAGCTCGTCACGATTGGGCTTGAGGATGCGCGGCGCGGCGGCGACGGCGGCGGCCAGCGGGTCGCCGCTCGTGTCGACGGCGACCGAGGCTCCCGCGGCGGTCGCGGCCTCGATGAGCGCGCGCACGTCGTCGGCGATGAGCCCGGGCGTGCCGCTGCCGGAGACGACGAGCCAGTCGCCCGGGCGGACGGTGCCGCGCAGGGCCGTCGCGATCGCGAGCAGATCATCGGCGTCGAGCGGCGATCCCGGCTCGTTGAGCTTGGTGACGATGCCATCGCCGCCGACGATGCTGAGGTTCGAGCGCGTGCGGCCGCTCACGGCGACGTAGCGGCCGTCGACGCCCGCCGCATCCAGCAGCCGGCCGAGCTCGCTGCCCTCGGCGCCGGCGACCGGCACGACCGCGATCGAGGCGTGGCCGTTCGCGGCGAGGGCGCGGGTGACGTTGACGCCCTTGCCGCCGGGCTCGAGCACCGGGGCCGAGGTGCGCAGCACGCGGCCCGGCTCGAGACGGTCGAGCGTCACCGTGCGGTCGAGGCTCGGGTTGATGGTGAGCGTGACGATCACGGCGCGATCACCACCCGCGGGCCGGCGTTCTCGAGGTCTTCGGCGAGCTCGGCGTCGATCGCCGCGTCAGTGATGATCGTGTCGATCGCCGAGATCGGGGCGACGCGGGCGAAGTCCTCGCGGCCGAACTTGGAGTGATCGGCCAGCAGCACCGTGCGGCGCGCGGCCGTGATCAGCTCGCGCTTGACCGAGGCCTCGGCCATGTCGGGCGTGGTGAGCCCGCGCTCGACGCTGATGCCGTTCGTTCCCATGAACGCCACGTCGGCGAAGACCTCGCCGATCTGCGCCCGCGTCCACTCGCCGACGGCGGCGAGGGTTCGCGGGCGCACGACTCCACCCAGCAGGTGCAGGCTGATGTTCGGGCGCGCGACGAGCGCGGCGGCCACGGGAAGACTGTGGGTGACGACCGTGAACTCGCGGTCGGTGGGCAGCAGCTCGGCCAGGCGCACCGTCGTGGTGCCGGCGTCGAGGATGATCGAGCCGCCGTCGGGCAGCTCGTCGAGCGCGGCGCGGGCGATCGACTCCTTCTCCCCCGTGGCGCGCACCTCGCGGTCGGCGACGCCCGGCTCGATGCCGAGGCGCTCGACGGGGATCGCGCCGCCGTGCACGCGGCGCAGTACGCCGCGGCGCTCGAGGGCCGTCAGATCGCGGCGCACGGTCTCCGGGGTGACCGAGAGCTCCTTGGCGAGACCGGCGACATCCACGCGACCGCGCGAGCGCGCGGTGGCGAGGATCTGCTGGTGACGCTCCGGTGCGTACATCGATCGACCTCTTCGTGATCCGGGCGGACTTAGCTGGCAAAGTCCTGTGTTGATCTGTGCCCATAAAAGCCCGATTGCGTCCGGATGTCAACACCGGCGGACGGCGCGGCGTGGCGCACCCGGAGCAAAACGGACATGATCGGCGCTCACCACGAGGGAACCCCCGCCAGCACGGGGCTGACGGGGGTTCCGGATATCGGCGGTGCGATCCGCGCGATCGGTGGATCAGTGGGCGGCGGCATCCCAGTTCGGGCCCGTGCCGACCTGCACGACGAGCGGCACCGAGAGCTCGGCGGCGCCCTCCATGCGCGAGCGCACGATCTCGGCCATCGCGTCCTGCTCGCCCTCGACGACCTCGAAGACGAGTTCGTCGTGCACCTGCAGCAGCATCCGCGATTCGAGGCCCTTGTCGCGGATGTCGGCGTCGATGTCGATCGACGCGCGCTTGATGATGTCGGCCGCCGAGCCCTGGATGGGCGAGTTGAGCGCCTGACGCTCGGCGTTGTCGCGCAGCACCCGGTTCGTCGACACCAGGTCGGGGAACGGTCGGCGGCGGCCGAAGATCGTCGTCGTGTAGCCGTCGACGCGCGCCTGCTCGACGACGCCGCGCAGGTAGTCGCGCACGGCGCCGAAGCGGGCGAAGTAGTCGGCCATGAGCTCCTTCGCCTCCTTCGTCTCGATGCGCAGCTGCTTCGACAGGCCGAAGGCGCTGAGGCCGTAGGCGAGGCCGTACGACATGGCCTTGACCTTGGTGCGCATGACCGGCGTCACATCCGCCGGGTCGACATGGAAGATGCGGGCGCCGACGAAGCGGTGCAGGTCCTCCCCCGAGTGGAAGGCCTCGATCAGGCCCTCGTCGCCGGAGAGGTGCGCCATGATGCGCATCTCGATCTGCGAGTAGTCGGCGGTGAGCAGCTGCGCGAACTCGGGACCGCTGCGGAACGCCGAGCGCACCTCGCGGCCGGTCTCGGTCTTGATCGGGATGTTCTGCAGGTTCGGGTCGTTCGACGAGAGCCGGCCGGTGCTCGATCCGGCCTGCTCGTAGGTCGTGTGCACGCGGTGGTCGGGCGCGATGGCCTTCTCGAGCGTCTCGACCATCTGCTTGAGCTTCGTCGCGTCGCGATGCTGCAGCAGCAGCGCCAGGAAGGGATGCGGGCTCTTCTCCTGCAGATCGGCGAGCGAGGCCGCATCCGTGGAGTAGCCGGTCTTGTTCGCGCGCGTCTTCGGCATCTGCAGCTGCTCGAAGAGCACCTCCTGCAGCTGCTTGGGCGAGCCGAGATTCACCTCGCGGCCGATCTCGGCGTAGGCCGAGGCGGCGTACTCGCTCGCGTTGGCGGTGAGCCGTGAGTTGAGGTCGCCGAGCACCTCGGCGTCGACCGTGACGCCCTGCAGCTCCATGCGGGCGAGAACCGGGATGAGCGGCACCTCGATGTCGGTCAGCACGCCGAGCGAGCCGGCGTCGAGCTGCGTCGAGAACTCATCGCGCAGGCGCAGCAGGTACCAGGCCTCGGTGGCCGGGCTCACCTGCGCCTCGGGCACGAGCTGGTTCGGGTCGGGCTCGGGCAGCGTCTCGCCCAGGTGGTCGTAGACCTGCTTCGACAGCGTCTCGGGCTTGTTGCCCGGTCGCAGCAGCCACCCGGCGATCGCCGTGTCGAAGACGACGCCGTCGAGGGGGATGTCGAGCTTGGCGAGCGCCTTGATCGCCCGCTTCGACTCGTGCAGCACCTTCGGCGCCGGGCTCGCCAGCCACTCCTCGAGGGCGGCGTAGTCGGGACGGTGCGCGCCCCACGGCACCCAGGCGCTCTCGGTGGCCGTGGCGATGCCGAAGCCGTCGAGCTCGCCGCCGTTCACCGTGACACGCAGACCGAGCGGCTCCCCCGCCTTCGTGGCGGTCTGCAGCCACTTCGCGAGCTCTTCGTCGACCATCTGCCGCACGGCCGGAGCGCCGGCTCCGGCGAGCGTCTGCTCGACGCCGTCCGCCGCATCCTCGGCCGTGCCCTCGAGCTTGATGACGCGGTCGAGAAGCGTGCGGAACTGCAGGCGGGCGAAGACCTCGCGCACCGCCGCGGCGTCGATCGGCTTGCGCTCGAGGTCGGCGGGCTTCGCGGGCAGCTCGACATCGCGCACGAGGCGGTTGAGGCGACGGTTTCGCACGGCGCGCTCCTGCTGCTCGCGCAGGTTGTTGCCGACCACGCCCTTGATCTCGTCGGCGTGCTTCAGCAGCTCATCGACCGTGCCGTACTGCTGGATCCACTTGACGGCGGTCTTCTCGCCGACCTTGTCGATGCCGACCAGGTTGTCGCTCGTCTCGCCGACCAGTGCGGCGATCTCGGGGTACTGCGCCGGCTCGATGCCGTAGCGCTCGACCACGGCGTCGCGGTCGTAGCGCTTGAGCTCGCTGACGCCGCGCACGTTCGGGTAGAGCAGGGTCACGTCGTCGTCGACGAGCTGGATCGTGTCGCGGTCGCCCGAGACGACGAGCACGCGGAAGCCGTCGGCCGCACCCTGGGTGGCGAGGGTGGCGAGGATGTCGTCGGCCTCGAAGTCCTCTTTGCTCAGGGTCGTGATGCCCATCGCGTGCAGCGCCTCTTCGAGCAGAGGGATCTGGCCGACGAACTCGGCCGGGGTCTCGGCGCGCGTGCCCTTGTACTCGGGCAGCTCGCGCGTGCGGAAGGAGAAGCGGGAGATGTCGAAGGCGACGGCGAGGTGCGTGGGCTTCTCGTTCTGCAGCAGGTTCAGCAGCATCGAGATGAACCCGTGGATGCCGTTGGTGTGCTGTCCGTCGCGGGTCACGAAGCTGTCGACCGGCAGCGCGTAGAACGCGCGGAAGGCGAGCGAGTGGCCGTCGATGAGCAGAAGGGTGGGCTTGTCGTTGTCCGGCACGCGATCAGCCTAGCGACGACCTCCGACAGTGCCGGAGCCACAGAGAGCGACGGCCGACGGGTCGCACGCAGCCGCGGCGGCATAGGCTCGCCGGGTCCGCATCCGACGCGAAGGAGCCCCCGCGTGACCCTGCTGCCGCCCGACCTCGACCCCGAGCTGGTCGACCGCATCGTCAACACGAAGGGCGGGTCGCTCTCGGTCAAGATGGGCATCGAGTTCCTCGAGCTCTCGGCCGAGCGCTCGGTCGCCCGCATGCCGGTCGAGGGCAATCAGCAGGTCATCGGCCTGCTGCACGGCGGAGCCCACGTCGTGCTCGGCGAGTCGCTCGGATCGATCTCGGCCGCCATCCACGCCGGTCCCGGCCGCTACGCCGTCGGAATCGAGATCAACGCGACGCACAGCCGCTCGGTCACCGAGGGCTGGGTCACCGGCACCTGCACCGCACTGCAGCTCGGCCGCACGCTGTGCACGCACGAGATCGTCAACACCGACGAGCAGGGTCGCCGCCTGTCGACGATCCGCATCACGAACCTGCTGCGCGACCAGTGAGACGCCGCGAGCCCCCGGTCTCCACGACGGAGAGCGGGGGCTCGCGGGATGTCTGCGGTGCTACTTCTTGGCGCCCAGCTGGTCGATGATCGCCTGGGCGACGTCGTGCATGGTGAGACGGCGATCCATCGACGCCTTCTGGATCCAGCGGAACGCCTCGGGCTCGCTGAGGCCCATCTTCTCGTTGAGCAGGCCCTTGGCGCGGTCGACGAGCTTGCGCGTCTCGAAGCGCTCGACGAGGTCGGCGACCTCCGACTCGAGCGTGACGATCTGCTGGTAGCGGCTCAGCGCGATCTCGATCGCGGGCAGCAGGTCGTTGGGCGTGAAGGGCTTCACCACATAGGCCAGGGCGCCGGCCTCGCTCGCGCGCTCGACGAGCTCCTTCTGGCTGAACGCCGTGAGCAGCACGACCGGGGCGATGTGGTTCTTGCTGAGCTTCTCGGCAGCCGAGATGCCGTCGAGCTGCGGCATCTTGACATCCATCACGACCAGGTCGGGCTTGAGCTCGGTGGCCAGGGCGACCGCGGTCTCACCGTCGCCGGCCTCGCCGACGACCTCGAAGCCGTTGTCGCGGAGGATCTCCACGATGTCGAGGCGGATGAGGGACTCGTCCTCGGCCACGACGACGCGGCGCGGACGGCTGATCTCGGTCTCGTCGGTCACGACCATGAGCCTACGGTATGTCCGTACATCCGCCGCGCGCGGGTGAACGGATGTGCACGACCCCGTCGACGGGAGCACCCGCGATGCGGGTGCGGTGCCGGATAACGGACTCGAACCCGATACGGGAACCCCGGATCCCCGTGATTTCGGGGAGTCAGTCGGTCTGTAGCTTGTCCGACGCGCCGAGTTCGCTGGGCGTAATGCGTTCATGGACACACAACGTGGCCTCGCTACCCCCGGCCGCAAGCGCCGCACCCTGCACCGACCGGCCACCTCCGCTGCCTGACAGGTCACGGCGATCATGGAAGAAGCGCCGCACCCCGGCCTGGGGTACGGCGCTTCTTCGATTCAGTCTCGGCGCTGGCGCGACTGGGGCATCTTGTGCGGGATGAACATCACCAGCACGAACGCGAGGATCGGCACCACCGACGCCGGACCGAGCCAGCTCGGTTCGTAGTGGTTCACGTTGAAGATGACGGTCGCGGCGATGCACCACACGATGCTCCCGATGAACCAGACGGTCCTCCACCACGGGGTGAAGTAGTAGCGGATACGACCCGCGACGGTGTCGGGAACCGTTGAGTTCATCGGCATGAGGACCCTCCGTAGGTGTCCCAGAACGGGAACGGATAGCTCACATGAGTGTAGGTCAGGGTGAGCTGGAGGCAACGCTTGGGCTTCGAGTTCTGCGCGACCGCGGCGGTGTAAGAACCGGTACCGCTGACGGCGAGGCACGCGGCACCGAAGGCAGCAGCACCAGCCGGGCCACCGACTGCACTACCAGCCGCGATGCACACGGCGGTGATTGCTGCCGGAGTGAATCCGTTGCTGGCGATGGCTGCGGTCTCGGCACGGTTCCACTTCACGAGGATCTGGAAGCCATAGGTGATGACGTGGTAGGTCGGGTCGGCGACGACGGGGTAGGCGATGCCGGAGGCCCGATGGTCGACGATCTGGACCAGGTTGTTGTCGCGGACGACGTATCGGGTCGGAACGTCCTTCCCGTTCGAGTCGATGGCCCAGGCGGCGTCCGCAGTGCCAATGACTACGGAGATGGCCGCCCGATGGCCCGTCTCCGGGTCGACCGCGTCCGCCGTGCGGACAAGCTCGACACTGCCGTCGGCCAGGAGCCTGGGGGCCACGTCGTCGGGCAGCGAGTATGCGTACTCGGTCGGCTGCGACTGCTCGCTGATGATCGTCGCGACTCGCGCCCCGTCTGCCACGGGGTGGATCGCGACGTCAACCGCCGCGCCCGTGCCGGCGTAGACGGTCGCCCCATCGCTGGCGGAGCTGGCGACCGGCGCGTCAGTGGGAAGGCCGACGGAGATCGTCGGCCCATCGGTGGCGCTGAGCACGAGGTCGCCGGCGGCGGACGCGGGCGTCGTGACCGTGACTTCGCCGTCGGGAGCCGCCGTGGCAGGAGCCGCGCCGACACTGCTGGCAGCGGCGTCCGCCTGTGCGGCGAGCAGCTCGGTCTCGTCAGGTGCCGCGAACGCCGCGGTGCTCGCCCCGGCGACGAGGATCGCCGATGCCAGGACCACCCCCGCCGCGCGCACTCCGTTGTGCATCAGTCGTGTAGCCATGCGCTGTCTCCTGTTGGATGAGTGAACGTCAACAACGCTAGACAGACTCCTCTACCCCCGCAGTCCGCACTTTGGAGGACGAGAAAAACTCTGACTAATACCCTGCGGCCAGAAGCCGCACGTCGTTGACGATTCGACCGAACCGGCACGGTACAGAAAGCCGAGGTCAACGAGAAGAGGCGATCTCGCCTCGCCCGCAAGGCCATCGGAGCGATTCCAATCGCCCCCCCGAACCGAAACACCCCGCTGGCCTCCCGTCGGCGGGACGTTTCTGCGTTCCCGGCACGGAGCGTCGGCGGCGTCCGGTAGGACTGCAGGCAACCCGAACACCCCTCAAGACCAGAGGGCCCCGAGCCCGAGGAGCGCAGTGGACCTGAGCACCTGGCCGCCCGGCGCGCTGGCGACCTTCATCGCGGCGGTCGTCGCCGGCGTTGTAGCTGTCACCTCGACGATCGCGACGATCATCGACGGCGCCGCCTCCCGCCGACGAACCAACGAGCTTGCGAAGCGGAAACAATGGTGGACCCGCTGGTCGTTCACCATCGAAAAGGCCCTCAGCGACGACCCCTCGGAACGCGAGATGGGAATGGTCAGCATGGACGCCCGCTCCGACATGCCGTGGCTGTCAGAAGACGACGAACGCATCGGGTACGCGATCTCCACAGCTATCATCAGGCGCAACAGCCCCAACGAACCGGACGCCCGGGAAGGTGAGGACGATGCCTGAGAAGAAGGACACCGACGTCACCATCGCCGCCGCCCGCTCGGTCGCCGAGAAGATGACTAAGCGGATCACGGAGCGTCACGGCAAGATCGAGAAGATTGCGACGACGCCCAAGCCTGGCAGCACAGTAGATCTCAAGACCGGCCGCCTGAAGCCGATCCACGTCCCCCACTCGGTCGACGGCGTCGTCGTCGTCGTCGAGATCATCCGCAAGAAGCAGTAGCGCTCTCTGCATCGAATCGCCCCGCGAGCATCACGCCGGCGGGGCGTTTTCGCGTCCCCGGGCCGGCGGCAGGTAGAACTGCACCCGGGCGGACCATCCAGGTGAAGATCCGGGCGCTCCCTGCCGGGGTGCACCGCATCTTCGCGTTCTCGGCCGCGTTTTCAGCGATTCTCGAGGTGCCGGATAAGGGACTCGAACCCTTAAGCCCTCACGGACAGAGCATTTTGAGTGCCCCGCGTCTGCCAATTCCGCCAATCCGGCGCTCGCGTCGAGACGCGGCATTGGAACGATACCCGACCGCCGCCGCCCGCCCGCGCACGGCGCCGGCGGCTCAGTCGCCGACGACCGCGCCAGCGGGTCGCAGCATCCAGACGTCGACCTCGTCCTCGCGCTCGAACACGAAGCCGTGGCGGTCGTAGAGGCGGCGCGCCGGACTGCCCTGCAGCACGTCGAGCCGGAACGGCAGCTCGAGATGCGCGTCGGAGACGAGCACGTGAGCGAGCACCGCTCCCCCGATGCCCCGGCCCTGCAGTGCCGGATCGAGGTAGAAGTGCTCGATCCAGATGCCGTCGTCGGCCGGACGCACCGCGATGAGCCCCGCATCCGCGCCGTCGACCACGATGACGCGGGTGACCTCCGGCCGGAACGCCGCGAGAAAGCGCTCGCGCGACCGCTCGGGCGACCACCGGTCGAGACGAGCGAGCTGCGGCTGCATCACGCGGGTCTTGAGGTCGAGCATCCACTCGACATCGGCGCCGGAGGCGGGGCGGAACGACCAGGCGGGCATCCGTCGACGCTAGCGGCCCGTCGGTGCGCGTCACGTCTGCCTGGGGCCGAGGGGGCCAGGATGCGGGGCCCCGGCGCGCGTAGCCTGACCGGGTGAGCGACGACAACGAGCTGGGCGACTACCTGCGGGCGCGCCGCGGACTGGTCGACCCGACTGACGTGGGGCTGCCCGGCGGCGGTGTGCGCCGCACCCCCGGGCTGCGTCGCGAGGAGGTCGCGACGCTCGCCGGCATCAGCGCCGACTACTACCTGCGCCTCGAGCAGGGCCGTGATCGCAACCCCTCCGGTCAGGTGCTGGAGGCGCTCGCCCGCGTGCTGTGCCTCGACGCGGCCGCGACCGCCTACCTGCACGGACTCGTCGCCGAGCGCTCCGCCCCGCGATCGCGCCAGCGCCGCGCGACCGTGCCGCCCGGCATCCTGCAGCTGCTCGGCACGTTGAACCTGCCGGCTTTCGTCGAGGACCGCGCCTTCACGGTGCTCGCTGCGAACCGACTCGCGACGGCGGTGTCACCCGCGATCGTCGAGGGCGAGAACCGGCTGCGGTCGATGCTGCTCGACCCGCGCGAGTACGAGATGCACCGCGAGCGGGAGCGCGCCGTCGCGGGGATGGTCGCGACCTTCCGCGCCTCGATCGGGCCGTGGATCGACGATCCGGCCGTGCGCGAGCTCGTCGGCGAGCTGTCGCTGACCAGCGAGACCTTCCGGCGTCTCTGGGCGCGCCACGACGTGCGCGAGGTCGTCGGCAGCGCCTCGGTCGTGGATCACCCGGAGGTCGGCGAGTTCGCGTTCCGGCGCGAGAAGCTCACGATCGGCGACGCCGACGGCCAGCTGCTCGTGATCTACCACCCCGAGCCGGGCTCGCCGAGCGCGCAGAAGCTCGCCCTGCTGGGCAGCCTGCACGCGCCGGAGGCGACGGCGCCCGATCCGGTCGATGGGCCCGAGGATGCGCGCGGCGCCAGCGAGTCGAGCGGCACCGCAGCGCAGCGGCCCAGCCGCGAGGACTGAGCCGCTCGATCACCTGAGCCTGCGTCGGCCGGGCGATCGCGCCCGACCGAGGTCGAGGTCAGTGCTCGCCGTGGTCCGCGTCGGTGAAATGTCCCGGGTGCTCCTCCTCGGTGCCGGCGTGCTTCTCCTCGCCGGGGATGTCGGCATCCGTGAACTCGCCGGGGCGCACGCCGCCGCGGTGGCGCCCGTCCTCGCCGGGGATGTCGGCGTCCGTGTACTCGCCGAACGACGCGTCCGGCACCACGGCCGGGTCGTTGGGGATGTCGGAGTCGGGGTACTCCCCCTGAAGCTCCTCGTCGTTGATGCGCTCGGTCATCGGGATCCTCCCGTCGTCTCGTGCTGTCGCCGCCAGAGTACGACCGCCGCACCCCGCACGACAGGGGCTTCCGACCCGACGCTCAGACTCGGGGCGCTCGAGTGACCTGCCGTGGGAACGCCGGAGGGCGGGACCCCTCAGGATCCCGCCCTCCGTGACGCGGTGCGGACCGCGGCGTGCGTCGGCTCAGACGGCCGGCGCCACGCCCGCGTCCTGCTGCCAGACCGGCGCCTCGCCGTCGACGGCGGTGCCGATGACGTGCACGCGCAGGTCGTTCGTGCCGCCCGAGATCCCGGGAGGGGAACCGGAGATCACGACGACCTTGTCGCCGCGCTCGGCCAGGCCGTTCGCGAGCAGGATCTCGTCGACCTGGTGGTACATCGCATCCGTGTGCCCGACGCGGTCGACCAGGAACGACTCGATGCCCCAGGTGAGCGACATGCGGCGGCGGATCGCCTCGTCGGGCGTGAACGCCTTCATCGGGATGCCGAAGCGCAGACGCGACATGCGGCGCGCGGAGTCGCCGCCCTCGGTGAAGACGCAGACGTACTTCGCCTCGACGAACTCGGCCACCTCGGCGGCGGCGAGGGTGATCGCACCGCCCTGCGTGCGCGGCTTGGTGCCGAGCGGCGGGATGCGGTCGAGACCGTGGTCCTCGGTCGACGCGACGATGCGCGCCATGGTCGCGACCGTGATCGCCGGGTACTCGCCCACGCTGGTCTCGCCCGAGAGCATGACCGCATCGGCGCCGTCGAGCACCGCGTTGGCGACGTCGGAGGTCTCGGCGCGGGTCGGCACCGGGCTCGAGATCATCGACTCGAGCATCTGCGTGGCGACGATGACCGGCTTGGCCATGCGGCGCGACAGCTCGACGGCGCGCTTCTGCACGATCGGCACGGCCTCGAGCGGCAGCTCGACGCCGAGGTCGCCGCGGGCGACCATGATCGCGTCGAAGGCGTCGACGATCTCCTCGAGCGCATCCACCGCCTGCGGCTTCTCGACCTTGGCGATGACGGGCACGCGGCGCCCCTCCTCGGCCATGATCTCGTGCACGCGGGTGACGTCGGCGGCGTTGCGCACGAACGACAGCGCGATGAGGTCGGCGCCGAGCTTGAGGCCCCAGCGCAGGTCCGCCTCGTCCTTCTCGCTCAGGGCGGGCACGTTGACCGCGACGCCGGGCAGGTTGATGCCCTTGTTGTTCGACACGGCGCCGGCCACGACGACCTCGGTGCGCACGCGCACGCCGTCGGTGTCGAGCACGCGCACGCGCACCTTGCCGTCGTCGATCAGCAGGAAGTCGCCCGCCTTCACGTCCTGCGGGAGGCCCTTGAAGGTGGTGCCGACGAGCTCCTTGGTGCCCTCGACGTCCTCCGTGGTGATCGTGAAGATGTCACCCTCGGCCAGCTGGTGCGGCCCGTCGGCGAACTTGCCGAGACGGATCTTGGGGCCCTGCAGGTCGACCAGCACGGCGACCGGCTTCTGCACATCCTCGGCGGCCTTGCGCACGTTCGCGTAGACCTCCTCGTGCACGGCGTAGCTTCCGTGGCTGAGGTTCATGCGGGCGACGTCGACGCCCGCCTCGATGATGGCGCGGATGTTCTCGTAGCTCGAGGTCGCGGGCCCGAGGGTCGCGACGATCTTCGCTCGTCTCATCATTTCCTAACGGTGGTGGTGGTGGTAGATGGCGCAGGAGGCCCGGGGCGGGAAGCCTCAGACCGTGATAGCACGGTCGGAAGGCCGCACCGGGAACGGGAGCTGCGTCTCTCCCTCCAGGTAGCGGTCGACCGCGGATGCGGCGGCGCGCCCCTCGGCGATCGCCCAGACGATGAGCGACTGGCCGCGACCGGCGTCGCCGGCCACGAAGACGCCCGCTTCGCTGGTCTGGTAGTCCTCGTCGCGCGCGACGTTGCCGCGCTCGTCGAAGGGAAGGCGGAGCTGGCCGTCGAGGGCCTCCGACTCGGCGCCGGTGAAGCCCATGGCGACCAGCACGAGGTCGGCGGGGATCTCGTGCTCGGTGCCCGACTTGGGCACGCGGCGGCCGTCGATGTACTCGGTCTCGGCGACGCGGAGTGCACGCACCTCGCCGGCCTCGTTGCCGAGGAACTCGACGGTGGAGGCGAGGTACTTGCGCTCGCCGCCCTCCTCGTGGGCGCTGGCGATCTCGAACAGCGTCGGCGTGGTCGGCCAGGGCTGGTGGTCCGGACGCTCGGTCGGCGGCTGGTAGCCGATCGCCAGGTTGGTCACGCTGAGCGCGCCCTGGCGGTGTGCGGTGCCGATGCAGTCGGCGCCGGTGTCGCCGCCGCCGATGACGACGACGTGCTTGCCCTCGGCGGTCAGCTGCTCGGAGACGACGTCGCCGGCGACGACCTTGTTCTGCTGCACCAGGTAGTCCATGGCGTACTCGACGCCGAGCAGGTCGCGGCCCGGGATCGGCAGATCGCGCGGCACGGTGGCGCCGGTCGCGACCACGACGGCGTCGTAGCGCGACTTGAGATCGGCCCAGGAGATGTCCTTGCCGATCTCGACTCCGGCGCGGAAGCGGGTGCCCTCGGCCTGCATCTGATTGAGGCGCGCCTCGATCTGCTTCTTCTCCATCTTGAAGTCGGGGATGCCGTAGCGCAGCAGTCCGCCGATGCGGTCGTCGCGCTCGTACACCGCGACCGTGTGGCCGGCGCGGGTGAGCTGCTGGGCGGCGGCGAGACCCGCGGGGCCCGAGCCGACGACGGCGACCGTCTTGCCGGTGAGGCGCTCCGGCGGGTGCGGCTGCACCCATCCGTTCGAGAAGGCCTGGTCGATGATCGAGACCTCGACCTGCTTGATCGTGACGGCCGGCTGGTTGATGCCGAGCACGCAGCTCGACTCGCACGGAGCCGGGCACAGACGGCCGGTGAACTCGGGGAAGTTGTTCGTGGCGTGCAGGCGCTCGATCGCCTGGCGGCCCTCGCCGCGCCACATGAGGTCGTTCCACTCGGGGATGAGGTTGCCGAGCGGGCAGCCGTGGTGGCAGAACGGCACGCCGCAGTCCATGCAGCGTCCGGCCTGGCGGCGGGTCTGCGTCAGGTCGCCCTGCTCGTAGACCTCCTTCCAGTCCATGAGCCGCAGCGCGACGGGTCGGCGGGCGGGGGTCTCCCGCTCGCGGGTGGTCAGAAAGCCCTTGGGGTCAGCCATCGGAGGCCTCCAGAAGTTCGGTGCGGACGGGGATCGGAGCGAAGATGCGCGTCATCCGCCCGTCACCTCCAGGATCCGCTTCCAGGTGGCGTCGCCGTCGGGGTCGATCCCGTTGTCGACGGCCTCCTGGCGGGTCTTGAGCACGGCCGCGTAGTCGCGCGGCAGCACCTTCACGAAGTCGGCCAGCGTCTGCTCGAGGTCGTCGAGCATGCGCTGCGCGAGCGTCGAGCCGGTCTCGGCCACGTGCCGCTGCAGGAGATCGGTGAGGATCTCCGCGTCGGCGCTGTCGAGCGGCAGCAGCTCGAGCTCGCCCGAGACGAGCGAGTCGAGGTTGACGCGCTCGCGCTGCAGCTGGTGGATGTAGGCGGTGCCGCCCGACATGCCCGCGCCGAGGTTGCGTCCGGTGCCGCCGAGGATGACCGCGAGTCCGCCGGTCATGTACTCGAGCGCGTGGTCGCCCACGCCCTCGACGACCGCCGTGGCGCCCGAGTTGCGCACCAGGAAGCGCTCGCCGACCCAGCCGCGCAGGAACATCGATCCCTGCGTCGCGCCGTAGCCGATCACGTTGCCGGCGATCACGTTGTGCTCGGCGTCGAAACCGGCGCCCTGCGGCGGGCGCACGGAGATCTGGCCGCCGCACAGGCCCTTGCCGACGTAGTCGTTGCTGTCGCCCTCGAGGCGCAGTGTGATGCCGGAGGGCAGGAAGGCGCCCAGCGACTGACCGGCGGAGCCGTGCAGCTTCACCGTGATCGTGTCGGCGGGCAGCCCGTGCTCGCCGTGGCGCATCGTGACCTCGTGGCCGAGCATGGTGCCGACGGCGCGCTCGGTGTTGGCCACCGGCAGCTCGATCTCGACCGGCTGGCCGTGCTGCAGCGCGCTCTGCGCGCGGCGGATCAGCTCCTGGTCGAAGTGCTTCTCGAGCTCGTGGTCCTGCTCGCGACGGTTCGCGCGGGGCTCGTCGTCGTCGAAGTCGGGGCCCACGAGGATCGGGCTGAGGTCGAGACCGTCGGCCTTCCAGTGGTCGATGGCCCGGTCGACGTCGAGCAGCTCGGCGTGGCCGATCGCCTCGTCGATCGTGCGGAAGCCGAGGGCGGCGAGGTACTCGCGCACCTCCTGCGCCAGGAACTCGAAGAAGGTCTCGACGAACTCCGGCTTGCCCGTGAAGCGGGCGCGCAGCTCGGGGTTCTGCGTCGCGACGCCCACCGGGCAGGTGTCGAGGTGACAGACGCGCATGAGGATGCAGCCCGACACGACGAGCGGAGCCGTCGCGAAGCCGTACTCCTCGGCGCCGAGCAGCGCGGCGACGATGACGTCGCGGCCGGTCTTCATCTGACCGTCGACCTGCACGATGACGCGATCGCGCATCCCGTTCAGCATGAGGGTCTGCTGGGTCTCGGCGAGGCCGATCTCCCAGGGCGTTCCCGCGTGCTTGAGCGAGTTCAGCGGGCTCGCGCCGGTGCCTCCGTCGTGGCCGGAGACCAGCACGACGTCGGCCAGGGCCTTCGTCACGCCCGCGGCGACCGCGCCGATGCCCGACTGCGAGACGAGCTTGACGTGCACGCGCGCCGAGGGGTTGGCGCGCTTGACGTCGAAGATCAGCTGCTTGAGGTCTTCGATCGAGTAGATGTCGTGGTGCGGCGGCGGCGAGATGAGGCCGACGCCGGGGGTGCCGCCGCGGGTGCGGGCGACCCAGGGGTACACCTTCTGCGGGGGCAGCTGGCCGCCCTCGCCGGGCTTCGCACCCTGCGCCATCTTGAGCTGGATGTCGGTGGCGTGGCTGAGGTACATGCTCGTGACGCCGAAGCGGCCCGAGGCGACCTGCTTGATGCGGCTGCGGCGCTCGGGGTCGAGCAGGCGCTCGACGTCCTCACCGCCCTCGCCCGTGTTGGAGCGGCCGCCGAGACGGTTCATCGCGATCGCGAGCGTCTCGTGCGCCTCCTTCGAGATCGAGCCGTAGCTCATCGCGCCCGTGTTGAAGCGGGAGATGATCGACGACGCCGACTCGACCTCGTCGAGCGGCACCGCCGGGCGCACGCCCTCGCGCAGGCGGAACAGGCCGCGCAGGGTCTGCAGCTTCTCGGCCTGCTCATCCACCTGCTTCGTGTACTGCCGGTAGATGTCGTAGCGCTTGGTGCGCGTCGAGTGCTGCAGGCGGAACACGGTCTCGGGGTTGAACAGGTGCGGCGGCCCCTCGCGGCGCCACTGGTACTCGCCGCCGGTCTCGAGGCGCTCGTGCGCGAGGATCGCGCCGTCCTCGGGGTAGGCGGCCGAGTGGCGCGCGCCGTTCTCGGTCGCGATCACGTCGAGGCCGACGCCGCCGAGCAGCGTCGTGGTGCCGGTGAAGTAGTCGTCGATGAGCTGCTGGCTGAGTCCCACGGCCTCGAAGGCCTGGGCGCCGGCGTAGCTGGAGACGACCGAGATGCCCATCTTCGACATGATCTTGAGCACGCCCTTGCCGAGCGCCTTGATCAGGTTCTTGACGGCCTTCTCGCTCGAGATGCCGGTGAGCATGCCGGAGCGCACGAGCTGCTCGGCGGTCTCCATCGCCAGGTACGGGTTGATCGCCGAGGCGCCGTAGCCGATGAGCAGCGCGATGTGGTGCACCTCGCGCACGTCGCCCGCCTCGACCACGAGGCCGACCTTCATGCGGGTCTCCTGGCGGATGAGGTGGTGGTGCACCGCCGAGAGCATGAGCAGCGACGGGATGGGCGCGAGCTCGCTGTTCGAGTCGCGGTCGCTGAGCACGAGGAAGTGCGCGCCGTTCGCGATGGCCTCGTCGGCCTCCTGGCACATCGCCTCGAGGCGCTTGCGCAGACCCTTCTCGCCCTTGCCCGCCTCGTAGAGGCCGCGGATCACCGCGGTGGGCTTGCGGCCCGACTTCGTCTCGAAGTGCTGCACCTTGGCGAGCTCGTCGTTGTCGATGACCGGGAAGTCGAGGATGATCTGGCGCGCGTGCTCGGGGCCCGCATCCAGCAGGTTGCGCTCGGGTCCGAGGCCGAGCGACATCGAGGTCACGACCTCTTCGCGGATCGAGTCGAGCGGCGGGTTCGTCACCTGCGCGAAGGCCTGCGTGAAGTAGTCGAACAGCAGGCGCGGGCGGTCGCTGAGCACCGCGATCGGGGTGTCCGATCCCATCGCGCCGAGGGGCTCCGCCCCGTTCTTCGCCATCGGCGAGATGAGGATGCGCACCTCCTCCTCCGTGTAGCCGAAGGTGCGCTGACGGCGGCTGACCGACGCCGGGGTGTGCAGGATGTGCTCGCGCTCGGGCAGGTCCTTGAGGTGGATGCGGCCCTCGTCGAGCCACTCGCCCCACGGCTCCTGCTCGGCGACGGACGCCTTGAGCTCGTCGTCCTCGACGATGCGGCCCTCGACCGTGTCGACGAGGAACATCTTGCCGGGGCGCAGGCGGCCCTTGCGCACGATCTTCTCGGCGGGGAAGTCGAGCACGCCGATCTCGCTGGCGAGCACGACCAGGCCGTCGTCGGTCACGACGAAGCGGCCGGGGCGCAGACCGTTGCGGTCGAGCGTCGCGCCGACGAGCGAGCCGTCGGTGAAGACGAGCGCGGCCGGGCCGTCCCAGGGCTCCATGAGCATGGAGTGGAACTCGTAGAAGTCCTTCTTGCGCTCGTCGATGTCGGTCTGGTTCTCCCAGGCCTCCGGCACCATCATCATGACCGCGTGCGGCAGGCTGCGACCGCTCAGGGTCAGCAGCTCGACGACCTCGTCGAAGGAGGCCGAGTCGCTCGCACCGGGCGTGACGATCGGCAGCACCGGGCGCAGGTCGCCGAGCAGCTCGCTCTCGAGCTGGCTCTGGCGCGCGCGCATCCAGTTGCGGTTGCCCTGCACCGTGTTGATCTCGCCGTTGTGCGCGATCATGCGGAACGGCTGAGCGAGCGGCCACGACGGGAAGGTGTTCGTCGAGTAGCGCGAGTGCACCAGCGCGAGGCGCGAGGTGAAGCGCTCGTCGCTGAGGTCGGGGTAGAACGGCTCGAGCTGCAACGTCGTGACCATGCCCTTGTAGACCACGGTGCGGCTGGAGAGCGACGGCAGATAGGCGCCGTGCTCGCGCTCGGCGCGCTTGCGGGCGCGGAAGGTGAGGCGGTCGAGCGCGATGCCGGCGATCGCGCGGCCCTCGGCTCCGGCGCCGCTCGCGCGCACGAACAGCTGCTCGAACACCGGCGCGGCCTCGCGGGCCAGCTTGCCGAGCTCGTCGAGGTTCACCGGCACGTCGCGCCAGGTGATGAGGGCGAGGCCCTCCTCGTCGAGGATGCGCTCGATGGCCGACTTGAGCGCCGCGCGCTCGTCGTCGTCGACCGGCAGGAAGGCCATGCCGACGGCGTACTCGCCGGCGGCGGGAAGCTCGGCCTCGACGACCGCGCGGAAGAAGTCGTCGGGGACCTGCGTGATGATGCCGGCGCCGTCGCCCGTGCCCGCATCGGAGCCGATGGCGCCGCGGTGCTCGAGGTGACGCAGCGCGTCGAGGGCGCCGTCGATGATGTCGTGCCCCGCGGTGCCGCGGAGCGTGGCGACCATCGCGAGACCGCACGCATCCTTCTCGGCGTCCGGGCGGTAGAGGCCCTGAGCGGGCGGAGTGGTGCTGAACGCCCGATACGGGCTGGGCACGGCGGAAGAGCTGGAGACAGCCATGGGAACCGTCCTCATGATGAAACCGGGATGGGACGTCGCTGGCCCACAGGAACAGAGGGTGAGCCCGGAGTGCGGCTCGGAACGCCGGCTGGTGAGGCCGGCCTCGGCGTGGTGGTGCCGAGAATCAGGAGGCGACCTTCGCTCCGCTTGTGGCGGCCTCGTCGGATTCCTCATCGACGACCGTCTCGTCGTCATCGGAGTCGGAGTAGGTCTCGCCGGAGTCTACGGCACTCGTCGGCGTCCACTCGCGACCCGGCAGGTACGGGCTCGGCTCGGCGCCCGGGTGACGACGCGTCTGCACGACGAGGATGACCAGTCCGATCACGATCGCGCCGACCGCGGCCCACACGTTCGCGCGGATGCCGAAGTAGTACTCGCTCGGATCGACGCGGATCGACTCGAAGAAGCTGCGGCCGATGCCCTGCCAGATCAGGTAGACGGCGAGCACCTTGCCCCACTGCAGGTCGAGCTTCTTGCGCAGACCGTAGATCACGATGATGCCGATGACGTTCCAGATGATCTCGTAGAGGAACGTGGGCTGGAACAGGGTGCCGGCGGGCAGACCCTCCGGCCAGGCGGCGTTGCTCTGCTCGATCTGCAGACCCCACCAGGCGCCGTCGGGCGTGGGCAGGCCGAAGAGCTCGTGGTTGAACCAGTTGCCGAGACGGCCGAGCGCCTGCGCGGCGAGCATGCCCGGCGCGATGGCGTCGACGATCGCGGTGAAGCGCAGACCGGTGAAGCGGCTGCCGATGTAGGCGCCGAGGGCGCCGCCGAGCAGGGCGCCGTAGTAGGCGTTGCCGCCCTCCCAGACCGCCCAGATCGACCCGGGCTGGGTGATGTTCCAGGTGTTCTTGCCGGGGCCGAAGTAGTCGCCCGGGTGGGTGAACACGTGGTAGAACCGCGCCACGATGATGCCGAGCGCGACCGTCCAGATGGCGATGTCGAGGATGACCCACCGCTCGGCGCCGCGCTGGTTGAGGCGGTGGTTGGCCATGAGGATCGCGGCGATGATGCCGGCGAGGATGCACAGCGCGTAGACGTGGATCTGACCCCACGCGGCCGGCCAGGCCGGGAACCAGGAGTGGATCCACTGACCGACCTGGATGATCTGCCAGTCGGACGGCGGGCTCGGGATGCTGGCGGGCACGGCCACGGGTGGATCTCCTCAGCTGTCACGACGGCGCGCGGGAGCGCGCACGACGATCGGTGGACTCGGGAAGTCTACTGCCGCCTCTAGCGGCGGCCGGACAGGGCGGCGGCCGTGCGGGCGAGCCCGGCGACTCCCCCATCGGCGAGCGACGACACGAGGGCGGAGCCGACGATCGCGCCGTCGGCGTACTCGAGCACCTCGGCGACCTGCTCGGCCGTCGAGATGCCGATGCCGACGCAGGCGCGGTCGGCGCCGGCGTCGCGCAGTCGCGTGACGAGGCCGCGAGCGGCCGCATCCACGTCGGCGCGGGCGCCGGTGACGCCCATCGTCGAGACGGTGTAGACGAAGCCGCGGCTCGCGGCGACGATCTGCTTCAGGCGCGCGTCACTCGACGACGGCGCGGCCAGGAAGATGCGGTCGAGCCCGGTGCGCTCGCTCTCGGCGATCCAGTCGTCGGCCGAGTCGGGCGTGATGTCGGGCGTGATGAGCCCGGCGCCGCCGGCCGACTTCAGGTCGTCGGCGAAGCGGGTGGGACCGTACTGCAGCACCGGGTTCCAGTAGGTCATGATCACGACCGGCACGTCGACGCGGGCTCGGATGCGCTCGACCGCCGTGAACGCGTCGCTCAGCCGGAAGCCGTTGGCGAGCGCCTGCTGCGTCGCGGCCTGGATGGCGGGGCCGTCCATGACCGGGTCGGAGTAGGGCAGACCGAGCTCGAGGATGTCGACGCCGTTCTCGGCGAGGGCGACCGCGGCATCCACGCTGGTGTCGAGATCGGGGAAGCCGATCGGCAGGTAGCTGATGAGCGCGCCGCGCCCCTCGGCCTTGCGGGCGTCGATGACGCGCCCGACGTGGGACTCGGTCATTCCTGGGTCGCTCCCTCGTCGAACAGGTCGAACCAGCGGCCCGCCGTCTGCACGTCCTTGTCGCCGCGGCCGGAGAGGTTCACCAGCAGCGTCGCCTCCGGTCCGAGCTCCCGGCCGAGGCGCAGCGCGCCGGCGAGGGCGTGAGCCGACTCGATCGCGGGGATGATCCCCTCGGTGCGACTGAGCAGACGCAGTGCGTCCATCGCCTCGACGTCGGTCGCGGGCAGGTACTCGGCGCGGCCGATGTCGGCGAGCCAGGAGTGCTCAGGACCGACGCCCGGGTAGTCGAGGCCGGCGGAGATCGAGTGCGACTCGAGCGTCTGGCCGTCGTCGTCCTGCAGCAGGTAGCTGCGGGCGCCGTGCAGCACGCCCGGGCGGCCGCGCTGGATCGCGGCGGCGTGCTTCTCGGTGTCGACGCCGTCACCCGCGGCCTCGTAGCCGATCAGGCGCACGTCGGCGTCGTCGAGGAAGGCGTGGAAGATGCCGATCGCGTTGGAGCCGCCGCCGACGCAGGCGAGCACGGCCGTGGGCAGCGCCCCGGTCAGCTCGAGCACCTGCTCGCGCGCCTCCTCGCCGATGATCTTCTGGAAGTCGCGCACCATCGTCGGGAACGGGTGCGGACCCGCCGCCGTGCCGAAGATGTAGTTGGTGCTCTCGACGCTCGCTACCCACTCGCGATACGCCTCGTTGATGGCGTCCTTGAGTGTGCGCGAGCCGGCGGTGACCGACACGACCTCGGCGCCGAGCAGGCGCATGCGGGCCACGTTGAGCGCCTGGCGCTGCGTGTCGACCTCGCCCATGTAGATCGTGCACTCGAGGCCGAAGAGCGCCGCCGCGGTCGCGGTCGCGACGCCGTGCTGGCCGGCGCCGGTCTCGGCGATCACGCGCGTCTTGCCGATGCGCTTCGTGAGCAGGGCCTGGCCGAGCACGTTGTTGATCTTGTGCGAGCCGGTGTGGTTGAGGTCTTCGCGCTTGAGCAGGATGCGGGCGCCGCCCGCGTGCTCGGCGAAGCGCGGCACCTCGGTCAGCAGCGAGGGCCGGCCCGTGTAGGTGCGGTGCAGCTCGGCGAGCTCGGCCTGGAACACCGGGTCGACCTTGGCGGCCTCGTAGGCCTCGGTCAGCTCGTCGATCGCGGCGATGAGCGACTCGGGCATGAAGCGCCCGCCGAATTCGCCGAAGAACGGTCCGTCGACCGCGCGGAGGTCGGTCATGCGCGCTCTCCCGTCACGGCGTCAGCGCCCGAGGTCTCCGCCTGGGCGGGATCCGACTGGGCGTTGAGGAACGACTCGAGGGTCTGGATCGGGTCGCCGCCCGTGACGAGCGCCTCGCCCACCAGCACGACATCCGCTCCCGCGTCGCGGTAGTGGGCGACGTCGGCGGGCCGCAGCACGGCCGACTCCGCGACGCGCACGACGCCGGCCGGGATGCGGTCGGCGAGACGGCCGAACAGGTCGCGGTCGAGCTCGAAGGTGCTGAGGTCGCGCGCGTTGACCCCGAGCACGCTCGGTCCGAGCTCGAGGGCCCACTCGACCTCGTCGGCACTGTGCGTCTCGACGAGCGCGGTCATGCCGAGCGAGTGGATGAGCTCGTGCAGCTCGGCGAGCACCGACTGCTCGAGCGCGGCGACGATGAGCAGCACGAGATCGGCGCCCGCGGCGCGGGCCTCGAACACCTGGTACGGCTCGGCGATGAAGTCCTTGCGCAGCACCGGGATGCCGACGGCGGCGCGCACGGCCTCGAGGTCGTCGAGCGAGCCGCGGAAGCGGCGCTGCTCGGTGAGCACCGAGATGGCGCTGGCTCCGCCGGTCTCATAGGAGACGGCGAGGGCGGCGGGATCGGTGATCTCGGCCAGGGCGCCGCGCGAGGGGCTCGCGCGCTTCACCTCGGCGATGATCTTGACGCGCTCGGCCGGCTCGAGCGCCACGACGGCGTCGAGGGCGGCGGGGCGGGCCAGAGCGGCCGCCTCCACCTCGGCGAGCGGACGGATGCTGCGGCGCTCCGCAGCATCCGCGAGGGCTCCGGAGACCAGGTCGCTGAGCACCTTTAGTCGTGAGCCTTCGGAACGTAGCGGGCTCCCCCGACGCCGTAGCCGGCCTTCTTGAGGATGCCGCCGACGATGAGGCCGACCACGAGGAGTCCGGCGCTCGCCCAGACGACCCACGCGACGTCCAGGAAGAAGGCGACGGTGCCGATCGCGAAGGCGATGAGCATGATCACTACGGCCGTCCATGCCGCGGGCGAATTGCCGTGGCCGGGGTCGTTCTCTTCCGACACAGGTGACTCCTTCTCGGGGGTGTTCGTTCAGTCTATCGGCCCGACCGACGCAGCCGGGACGGACGCGGGGCGCGGCGGCGATCGCGGGTGCGCCCGCGTCGATCAGCGGGTGGGGTCGTCGCCCTCGCTCAGGGCGTCCCAGTCGGCGACGGCGTCGCGGGATGACGGCGGGGCGACGGAGGATCCGGGCGCGTCGGCGGCGGCGCGAGCGCCGGATCCGGGCGCGTCGACGGCCGGCGCCGTGTCGTCGAAGGCCTCCGCGGCGTCGCGCCCGTCGGGCGCCACCAGACGGGTGCGGGTGTAGCGACGCGACGACACCGGCCACCGCGTCGCCGTGACGGCGACCAGCAGGCCGAGCAGCGCGACCACGATCCCCGCGACGAGCGCGAGCGCGGGCCATCCGGAGCCGTCGACGCGATCCACGAGGTCGGCGGCGTGCTGACCGGAGATGCCGGCCGTCTCGCGCAGCACCGAGCTCGACGCCCGCGCCGGGTCGCCGATCGTCAGCGCGGCCTGCAGCGTGATGCAGCCGCCGAGCGCGATCTGCAGCACGCCGAGGATGATGCGGAACGCCACCCCGGCGAGGGCGAGCGCGGCGACCAGCACGAGGCCGGTCAGGGCGAGCGCGAGCAGCGGGCCGGCAGCGACCTGACCGGAGGCCGGGATCGCGCGGTCGTCGAGGTGCAGCACGTACCACTGCTGGCTCCAGGCCAGCAGCACGACGCCGTTGCCAGCGAGCAGCGCGAGCAGGCTCAGGCCCTTGAGCCGGCCTCCGCGCTTCGCGGAGCTCTCGGGCTCGGCGGGCGCGCTCATCCCAGCCTCCGCAGCGCGTTCGCGACGGCGACGGCACGCAGCGGCGCCGCGGCCTTGTTGCGCGACTCCTCGAGCTCGGTCTGCGGGTCGGAGTCGGCGACCAGACCGGCTCCCGCCTGCACGTGCGCGCGGCCGTCGATGAGGGTCGCGGTGCGGATCGCGATCGCGAGGTCCGCATCCCCGGCCAGGTCGATGTAGCCCACCACTCCCCCGTAGACGCCGCGCTGCGCGGGCTCGAGCTCGTCGATGATCTCGAGGGCCCGCGGCTTCGGCGCACCGGAGAGCGTGCCGGCCGGGAAGGTCGCCCGGAAGACGTCGATCGGCGTGACCGTGTCGCGCAGGTCGCCCTCGACGCTCGAGACGAGATGCATGATGTGGCTGAAGCGCTCGACCTGCATGAACTCGGTCACCTCGACGGTGCCGGCGACGCTGACCTTCGAGAGGTCGTTGCGGGCCAGGTCGACGAGCATGAGGTGCTCGGCCCGCTCCTTCGGATCCGCGAGAAGCTCCTCGGCGAGGTCGAGGTCGTGCTCGGGCGTGGCGCCGCGGGGGCGCGAGCCGGCGATCGGGTGCATGTACACCCGCTTCTCCTGCACCTTGAAGAGCGCCTCGGGGCTCGAGCCGACCACGCTGTAGGGGCGGCCGTCGGGCGTCGCCAGGCTCAGCAGGTACATGTACGGGCTCGGGTTGAGCGTGCGCAGCACCCGGTAGACGTCGAGCGGCTCGGCGGTGAGCTCGGCGTCGAAGCGCTGCGAGATGACGACCTGGAAGACGTCGCCGTCGCGGATGAAGTCCTTCGAGCGCACGACCTCGTCGCGGTACTCCTGCTCGTCCTGGCGCGGCTCGGGCTGCGGCGGCAGGCTGAGGTCGACGTCGCCGATCCACGCCTCGGACGGCTGCGCCAGGCCGGACTGCAGCGCGTCGAGGCGCGACTGCGCGTCCGACCAGAGCGCGTCCGGCGCGTCCGTGCCGTCGTTGAGGACGGAGGCGATCAGCGTCGCCGTGCCGGTGCGGTGATCGAGCACCACGAGCTCGGCGACGAGGCCGAGCGCCTGACCCGGGATGTCGTAGTCGGCGGGCGGCGCGTCGGGCAGGCGCTCGATCTGACGGATCGCCTCCCAGCCGATGAAGCCGACCAGGCCGCCGGTGAGGGGCGGATGCCCGGGCACGCGCGGCGTGCTCCAGCGGCGGTAGAGGTGCTCGAGCGCCGCGAGCGGACCGGTCGGGGCGTCGGCGCCGAGGGCGCGCTCCGCCGAGACGCCGGTGTCGATCCAGTGCGCGCGGGCGCCGGTCTCGGGGTCGGTCGAGGTGCTGTCGCCGGTCTGGGTCAGCACGCCGAAGGAGCTGACGCCGATGAAGGAGTAGCGCGACCAGATGCCGCCCTGCTCCGCCGACTCGAGCAGGAAGGTGCCCGGGCGTCCGGCGGCGAGCTTGCGGTAGACCCCGACGGGCGTCTCGCCGTCGGCGAAGAGCTCGCGCAGCACGGGCACGATGCGGTGCCCGGCGTCGAGGGCGGCGTCGAAGTCGGTGCGCGACGTCGAGGTCATTCGGTGCTCTCTCCCGCGGTGTCGTTCGAAGTCTGCTGGTCGGCATCCGCCGTCGTGTCGTCGGGGAACTCGGCGTCGTCGGCCGAGGAGCCGACCACGGGCTCGAGCGGATCCACGTCGAAGCAGGCCCGCGCGCCCGTGTGGCAGGCCGGGCCGAGCTGCTCGACCCGCACCAGGAGCGTATCCCCGTCGCAGTCGAGCGCCGCCGTCTTCACGTACTGGCGGTGGCCGGAGGTGTCGCCCTTGCGCCAGTACTCCTGGCGCGAGCGCGACCAGAACGTCACCCGGCCCTCGGTGAGGGTGCGGCGCAGCGCCTCGTCGTCCATGTAGCCGAGCATGAGCACGGCGCCGTCGGTGTCGTCCTGGATGATCGCGGGCAGCAGGCCGTCGCGGTTCCAGCTGACCCGGGCGACGACGGCCTCCGGGGTCTGATCGCTCGCGCTGTCGGTGGTCCAGCTCATCGCACCGCCACCCCTTCCGCGGCCATCGCCGCCTTGACCTCGCCGATCGTCAGCTCGCGGTTGTGGAACACGCTCGCCGCGAGCACCGCGTCGGCGCCGGCCTCGACCGCCGGAGCGAAGTCCGCGGCCTTCCCGGCGCCGCCGCTCGCGATGACCGGCACGCTGCTCAGCTCGCGCACCGCGCGGATGAGCTCCAGGTCGAAGCCCTGCTTCGTGCCGTCGGCGTCGATCGAGTTGACCAGCAGCTCGCCGGCGCCGCGCTCGATCGCCTCGCGGGCCCAGGCCAGCGCATCCAGCTCGGTCTCGGTGCGGCCGCCGTGGGTCGTCACGACGAAGCCGCTCGGGGTGCGCTCGCTGCGCTTGATGTCGAGGCTCAGCACGAGCGCCTGCGCGCCGAAGCGGTCAGCGATCTCGCCGAGCAGCTCGGGCCGGGCGATCGCCGCGCTGTTGACGCCGACCTTGTCGGCGCCGCAGCCCTGCAGCCGGGCCACGTCCTCGGTGGAGCGCACGCCGCCGCCGACGGTCAGCGGGATGAAGACCTGCTCGGCCGTGCGGGTGACGACCTCGTAGGTCGTGGCGCGCTCATCCACCGTCGCCGTGACGTCGAGGAAGGTGATCTCGTCGGCGCCCTGCGCGTAGTAGAGCGCGGCGAGCTCGACCGGGTCGCCGGCGTCGCGCAGGTCGAGGAAGTTGACGCCCTTGACGACGCGCCCGCCGGACACGTCGAGACAGGGGATGACGCGGGTCGGAACCGACATGGCGACCCGCCTCAGATGCGCGCGGCGTGGATGGGCGTCACCAGGATGGCGCGCGCACCCAGCGCGTACAGCTCGTCCATGAGCGCGTTGGTCTCGCGGCGCGGGACCATCACCCGCACGGCGACCCACTCGCGGTCGCGCAGGGGCGACACCGTCGGCGACTCGAGACCGGGCGTCACCGCGACGGCGGCGTCGACCAGAGCGGCCGGCAGGTCGTAGTCCATGAGCACGTACTGGTGCGCGACCAGGACGCCCTGGATGCGACGACGCAGCGTGTCGAGGCCGGGCACCTCGGGCCGCGCCGCGATGAGCACGCCGCTCGACTCGAGGATCGGCGGGCCGAAGACCTCGAGGCCCTGCTTGCGCAGGGTCGATCCGGTCTCGACCACGTCGGCGATCGCATCCGCGACACCGAGCTTGATCGCCGACTCGACGGCGCCGTCGAGGCGCACGATCGAGGCGGAGAGGCCGTCGCGGCCGAGGAAGTCGCTGACGAGACCCTCGTAGCTGGTCGCGATGCGCAGGCCCTCGAGCTGGCTCACGTCGTGGAAGGCGCCGGCGGGCCCGGCGAAGCGGAAGGTGGAGGCGCCGAAGTCGAGCGCCTCGACCTCGACGGCGCTCGAGCGCGAGTCGAGCAGCAGGTCGCGGCCGGTGAAGCCGACATCCAGAGCGCCCGAGCCGACGTAGGTGGCGATGTCGCGCGGGCGGAGGTAGAAGAACTCCACGCCGTTGCGCGGGTCGGAGACGGTGAGCTCCTTCGGGTCGCGGCGCGTGGCGTAGCCCGCCTCGCGCAGCATCTCGACGGAGGACTCGGAGAGCGCGCCCTTGTTGGGCACGGCGATTCGCAGCATCGGTTCTTTCTCTTCGATCAGAGGGTTCACGGGGAGGGTGAGCGGGAACTGATCAGAGATGTCGGTAGACGTCCTGCAGGCTGAGGCCCTTCGCGAGCATCATCACCTGCAGGTGGTACAGCAGCTGGGAGATCTCCTCCGCCGCCTCGTCGTCGCTCTGGAACTCCGCGGCCATCCAGACCTCGGCGGCCTCTTCGACGATCTTCTTGCCGATGGCGTGCACTCCCGCGTCGAGCTGCGCGACCGTGCCGGACCCCTCGGGGCGGGCGGCGGCCTTCTCGCTGAGCTCGGCGAACAGCGTGTCGAACGTCTTCACGAGGATCCAGGCTACCGGGCGCGGGAGGGTGCCCGGTGCGAACGAGCGCGCGGCGCGGGCCCCGAGGAGCACCGCGCCGCGCGAGGGAGTGGGAACGCGCTTACTTCGCGTCCAGCAGGTCGATCACGAACACCAGGGTGCGCCCGCCCAGGCGGTGACCGGAGCCGGCGGGGCCGTAGGCGAGGTGCGGCGGCACGACGAGCTGGCGACGACCGCCGACCTTCATGCCGGGGATGCCGTCCTTCCAGCCCTGGATGAGGTTGGTGAGGGGGAACTGGATCGACTCGCCGCGGTTCCAGCTCGAGTCGAACTCGTCGCCCGACTCGAAGTCGACGCCGACGTAGTGCACGTCGACGAGGCCGCCGGCGACGGCCTCCGCTCCGGTGCCGACCTCGAGGTCGGTGATGACGAGCTCGGTCGGGGCCGGGCCCTCGATGAAGTCGATCTCGGGCTTGGTCTTGTCAGTCATGCGACCAGTCAAGCAGGTTCGACCCGCGTCGACAGCGTCAGTGCGCGTGGGCGGCGGCCGCGGCGCGCAGCCCGGCGATCGCCTCACCCGCGTGCGGGGCGCCGTAGACGCTCGAGCCGGCGACGAAAGTGTCGGCGCCCGCGGCGGCGGCGACCTCGATCGTGTCGAGCGTGATGCCGCCGTCGACCTGCAGCCAGACGTCGGAGCCGGCCGCGTCGGCCGCGGCGCGCACCGCGGCGACCTTGGCCATCTGGTCGGCCATGAACGACTGCCCGCCGAAGCCCGGCTCGACCGTCATGACGAGGACCTGGTCGAACTCGGGCAGCAGTTCGAGGTAGGGCTCCACCGCCGTGCCCGGTTTGAGCGCGAGCCCGGCTCGGGAGCCGATCTCGCGCAGACGACGCGCGAGCTTCACCGGCTCGTCGGTCGCCTCGGCGTGGAAGGTGACCGAGAACGCGCCCAGCTCGGCGTAGCCGGGGGCCCAGCGGTCCACATCCTCGATCATCAGGTGGATGTCGAGCCCGATCGGCGACACCGCCTGGATGCGCTGCACCATCTGCGGGCCGAAGGTCAGGTTCGGCACGAAGTGGTTGTCCATGACGTCGACGTGCACGTAGTCGGCGTCGGCGATGCGCGCGAGCTCGGCCTCCATGTTGACGAAGTCGGCGGAGAGGATGCTCGGTTCGATGCGCACGGTCACGGAGCGACCCTAGCGAGGGGCATCTCCGAGATCACGCGGTCGGCGCAGAGCGGTCTCATTCCGCGTCGGTCCGCGTCAGCAGCTGGATGAACATCGCATCCGTCCCGTGCCGGTGCGGCCAGAGCTGCGCGGCCGTGTCGGCCGCGTCGCCCTCGGGGGTCAGCGCGAGGTCGCGGGTCGCGATCGGGGCGAGCGCGGCCGGGGTGTCGACCGCGCGCAGACCCGGATGACGCGTGAGCGCACCGTCAACGACCTCGCGCGTCTCGGCGAGGTGCGGCGAGCAGGTGACGTAGGCGATCAGGCCGCCGGGCCGCAGGGCCTCGACGGCGGCATCCAGCAGCTCGCCCTGCAGCGCGGCCAGCTCGGCGACGTCGTCGGGGTGCTTGCGCCAGCGCGCCTCGGGGCGGCGACGCAGAGCTCCGAGACCGGTGCACGGCGCGTCGAGCAGGATGCGGTCGAACTGATCGGGGCCGGTGATCGATCCGGCGGGTCCGGCTCCGAAGCGGCGTCCGTCGCCCTCGAGCACCTCGGGCGGCTCGGGCAGCACGTCGAGCGCGCGGCGCACGAGTCCCGCGCGGGCGGGGATCAGCTCGTTCGCGAGCAGGGTCGCTCCGGTGCGCGCCGCCTCGGCCGCGAGCAGGGCGGCCTTGCCGCCGGGGCCGGCGCAGAGGTCGAGCCAGCGCTCCCCCGGTTCGACCGGACGGCTGCGGCTCAGAGCGAGCGCGGCGAGCTGGGAGCCCTGGTCCTGCACGCGGGCGCGGCCGTCGGCGACGGCGGGGATCGCGGCGGGGTCGCCGGAGGCGGCCACGAGACCGAGGGGCGAGACGCCGTCGATCTCGGCGGACGGCGCGATGTCGGAGGGGCCGGTTTCGCCGCCCGTGATGTCGTCCGGCTCGGCGAGTCCCGGCAGCGCGACGAGATTCACCCGCGGCGGCACGTTGTCGGCGGCGAGCAGCTTGGCGAGCTCCTCCTCGCGGCCGGCGGCGGCCAGCGCGGCACGCAGCGCGGTGACGACCCACTCGGGATGCGCGTGCTCGACCGCGAGGCGGGCATCCCCGTCGACGTGCGCGGTGGCGCGGCGCAGCCAGGTCGCGGCGTCGTCGCGGGAGATCGTGCGCAGCACGCCGTTGACGAAGCCGGAGGCGTTCTTCGCGCCGGCGGCCCGGGTCAGCTCGACCGACTCGTCGACGGCGGCGTGCGCCGCGAGGTCCATGCCGAGCAGCTGGTGCGCGCCGAGGCGCAGCACGTCGAGCACAGGCGGGTCGATGCGGTCGGTCTCGCGGCCCGCGGCCAGCTCGATCACCCGGTCGTAGTAGCCCAGGCGACGCAGGGTGCCGTAGGCGAGCTCGGTCGCGAAGCCCGCGTCCCGCCCGGTGAGGCCGGCCTCGGCGATGCGGCTCGGCAGCAGCAGATTCGCGTAGGCGTCGTCGGCGGTGACGGCCCGGATGACGTCGAAGGCCACCTGCCGCGGCACGGTCACGCGCGGACGCGGCGGGCGCGGCGGCTCGGACGCGCGCTCGGCGCGGCGGCGATCGCGGTCGGCGCGCTCGCGACGCTCCTCGCGCTGGTAGCGGGCCTCGCGGTCGTCGGCGCTCTCGCGAGGCGAACGGCGACCGCGGTCTCCGGCGCCGCCGCGGCGGTCGTCCCGACCGCGTCCCGAGCCGCCCGGGGCACCCGGGCGACGACCCTCGCCGCTCACGAGAGCACCGTCGCACCCTGGCGTCCGCGCCACCAGTCGGCGGCGCGCATGCCCTTCTTGCCGGCGGGCTGCACCTCGCTCAGCTCGAGCGGCGTGTCGGCGGTGCCGACCACGACCTGCCCGGCACGGAGGTCGACTGCGCCCGGCGCGAGCGGGGCGACGTCGTGCGCGAGGGCGCCGGCGAGCACCTTGAAGCGCTCGCCGTCGAGGGTCGTCCAGGCACCCGGCTCGGGCGTCACGCCGCGCAGGCGGGCCACGAGCTCGGCACCCGGACGGGTCCAGTCGAGTCGTCCGTCGTCGAGGGTCAGCTTGGGGGCGAAGCTCGGCTCGCCCGTCTGCTCGGTGAGGGTCGCCGTGCCGGCTGCCAGCGCATCCACGGTGTCGCTCAGCAGCTCGGCGCCGGAGTCGGCGAGCCGGGTCAGCAGCTCGCCCGCCGTCGTGTGCCGGCCGACCGGCGACGACTGCATCGCGAGCAGCGGACCCGCATCCAGCTCCTCGACGAGACGGAACACGCTCGCGCCCGTCGTCTCGTCACCGGCGATGAGGGCGTGCTGCACCGGGGCGGCGCCGCGCCAGGCGGGCAGCAGCGAGAAGTGCAGGTTGATCCAGCCGAGGCGCGGGGCCGAGAGCAGCGGCTCGCGGATGAGCCCGCCGTACGCGACGACAACGCCGAGGTCGGCCTCGAGCGCGATCAGCTCCTCGGTGACCGGCGCGAGCCGCGCGGCGCGAACCACCGGGACGCCGGCCTCCTCCGCGACCTCGGCGACCGGCGTCGGGGTGAGCACGCGCTTACGCCCCTGCGGCGTGTCGGGGCGGGTCACGACGGCGGCGACCTCGTGCGGCGAGGCGAGCAGGTGCCGCAGGCTCGGCACGGCGGCGGCGGGTGAGCCCGCGAAGATCAGACGGAGCGAAGACATCCCGCCGATCCTCCCACGCAGGACGCGGCGTCCAGCGCGATGGCCTGACCACCCGGGATCTCTCGCGACCCTCCCGAGGGTGGCCACGAAGTGCACGCCCCCACGGCGTGTCGCGTGCACTCTCTGGCCACCCAGAACACTCCACTCGCGCGGGTGGCCACGAAATACACGCCCCCACGGCGTGTCGCGTGCACTCTCTGGCCACCCGGGATTCCGCACGGCCCCAGGGCAGGACGACGTCTGCGGGACGACGGGACGCCGGGGCGGCGGAGGCGCCGGAGACGCCGGAGACGTCGGCGCGGACCTACTCGTCGAAGGGCGCCGGATCGTCGAAGATCACGCGCAGCGGCACCGGCTGGCGCCCGCGCTTGCGCTGATCGGGGCGGGCGCTGCGCCGGGTCGACGACAGCCGGATCATCTCGGCGCGCAGCTCGCCCGCGACCTCCGCGGCGATCCCGTAGTCGAGGCGCACGATCGCCCTCACGAGCCCCTCGGGCTGCGGCAGCGGCCCGAGCACGTCGAGCCCCGGACGCTGGATGCGGTCGAGCGCCGCGGTCACCACATCCGACGGTCCCAGCAGGGTCGCCGTGCGCACCGCCGGCGGGAAGCGCAGCGGGCGCCGGTCGGCGAGCTCGTCGCGCGCGTAGTCGGCGAGGCGCCAGGTGCTCAGAGCTGAGGCGAGCGCTCCGCCGACGCCGACCAGGACGGTCGGGGCGTCGTCGGCCGCGAGGGCCGTCGCATCCGCCCACCAGCGCAGGCAGTCCTCGCCGACGTGCAGGCTCTCGCGGGCGACCATGCGCTCGCCGTCGAGCAGCACGACGGCGCGGTAGCCGCCCGCGGCGATCGGCTCGGCGCCGCGTGTGGCGATGACGAGCGCGGGCTTGTCGTCGACGTGCTGCACCGGGTGCTCGCCGTCGGCCACGATCACGCGCTCGCCCGGGAAGGCGCGTCCCAGGTCTTCGGCGGTGCGCACCGAGCCGCTCCCCCGCGGGCGCAGCTTCACGCCGTCGCACTGCGCGCACTGCCACTGCGAGTCGGGCACGCCGCACCAGAGGCAGCTGACGACGCCGCCGCGTCCGCGCTGCTGCAGGGGGCCGCTGCACTGCCGGCAGCGGGCCGCGCTGCCGCAGTCGGCGCAGGCGAGGCCCGGGGCGAAGCCGGGCCGGGCGACCTGGAACAGCACCGGGCCCTTGCGCAGCGCCTCGCGGGCGGTCCGCCAGGCGCTCGACGGGATGCGCGCCCGCTCGGCGAGCTCGTCACGCGCGGTCAGGTTGGCGCTCGGCAGAACCGAGGGGCGAGGGATGCGCGCGGGAGCGACGGCTTCGAGGTAGTCGAGCTCGACCAGGCGCTGCACCTCGGTGCTGCGCACGTGCCCCGCGAAGAGCAGCGCACCGCCCTGCTGCTGCTGGCGCAGCAGCGCCGCATCCCGCGTGTGCACGTAGGGCGCGTGCGGCTCGCGGTGCAGCGGGTCGCCGTCGTCCCAGAGCGCGACCAGTCCGAGCTTCTCGGCGGGCGCGTAGACGGCCGAACGGGTTCCGACGACGATGCACGGGCCGTCGATCGCCCGCAGCAGCGCGCGGTATCGCTGGGAGGGCGTGCCGGCCGCATCCCAGCGCACGATCACCTCCTCGGGCACGAGCGCGGTGAGCGCGGCGAGCAGCTGCTCGATGTCGCGGTAGTCGGGCAGGGCGAGGATCGCGGTGCCGCCACCCGCGAGCGAGAGTCGGGCGGTCTCGGCGAGGGTCACGGCCCAGCGCCCGACCCAGTCGCCCGCCGGGGTCTTCGTGACGCCGGTGAGCGCCTGCAGCGCGGCGCGACGCCCCTCGCGCACGACCGCGTCGAGGGTGTCGGGAGCGTGCTGGGTGATGCCCGCCGGCGCGGTCACCTCGCGCGCAACGGCCCGCAGCCGCTCGACCTCCTCGGGCTCGCGCTCGAGCCACGCCTTCTCGACCCGGGCCTGCCTCTTCGGCACCGCGAGCCGCAGCACGTCGGATGCGGAGCCGGCCGCGCGGGTCGACACGCCGCGCGCGAGCGCCCATACCTCCGGCCGCAGCAGCGGAACCGGCGAGACCACCTCCTCGAGGTCGCTCAGCGGCCCCGGGAACTCCTGCTGGTCGGTCAGCTCGACGACCAGCGCATCGACCGTGCGTCCCACGGTGCGCAGCGGCGCGCGCACCCGCACGCCGGGCGCGACCGCATCCGTCAGCTGAGCCGGGATGCGGTACTCGAGCAGCCGGTCGAGCTGCGGCAGCGGCGAGTCGAGCAGCACCCGGGCGATGATCGGGGCGCCGACGTTCGCGGCCGGGAACAGGCCGGCGGGCGCGCTCGACGCCCCGGGCAGGTCGTCCGTGCCCGGGCTCGCGTCAGCGGCCCCGGGCACGCTCAGAGTCCGGCGGACTCGCGGAGCGCATCCACGCGGTCGAGGCGCTCCCAGGTGAAGTCGGGCAGCTCGCGGCCGAAGTGGCCGTAGGTCGCCGTCTGGGCGTAGATCGGGCGCAGCAGGTCGAGGTCGCGGATGATCGCGGCCGGGCGCAGGTCGAAGACCTCGCGGATCGCGCTCGCGATGCGCTCCTCGGGCAGGTGCGCCGTGCCGAAGGTCTCGACGTAGAGGCCGACCGGGGCGGCCGCGCCGATCGCGTAGGCGACCTGCACCTCGAGCCGGTCGGCGAGCCCCGCGGCGACCGCGTTCTTCGCGACCCAGCGCATGGCGTAGGCGGCCGAGCGGTCGACCTTCGACGGGTCCTTGCCGCTGAAGGCGCCGCCGCCGTGACGGGCCGCGCCGCCGTAAGTGTCGACGATGATCTTGCGGCCGGTGAGGCCGGCGTCGCCCTGCGGGCCGCCGATCTCGAACTTGCCGGTGGGGTTCACGAGCACCTTGTGGGCGGTGGAGTCGAGGTCGACCTCGGCGAGCACCGGGTCGATGACGATCTCGCGCACGGCGGCGCGCAGGTCGTCGAGCGCGATCGACGGGGCGTGCTGGGTCGAGAGCACGACCGTGTCGATCGTGCGCGGCACGGTGCCCTCGTAGCCGACCGTGACCTGGGTCTTGCCGTCGGGGCGCAGCCAGTCGACGACGCCGTCGTGGCGAACGCGGGCGAGGCGCTCGCTGAGGCGGTGCGCCAGCCAGATCGGCAGCGGCATGAGGCTCGGCGTCTCGGTGGTGGCGAAGCCGAACATGATGCCCTGGTCGCCGGCGCCCTGGCGGTCGAGCTCGTCGATGCTCGACTGCTCGCGCGCCTCGTAGGCGGAGTCGACGCCCTGGGCGATGTCGGGCGACTGCCCGCCGATCGAGACGGTGACGCCGCAGGAGCGGCCGTCGAACCAGACGTCCGACGAGGTGTAGCCGATGTCGGTGATGCGCTTGCGCACGATGCCGGGGATGTCGACGTAGCCGGTCGTCGAGACCTCGCCGGCGACGTGCACCAGGCCGGTCGTGACGAGCGTCTCGACGGCGACGCGGGCGCCGGGGTCGACCTCGAGCAGGGCGTCGAGGATCGAGTCGCTGATCTGGTCGCAGATCTTGTCGGGGTGGCCCTCGGTGACCGATTCCGAGGTGAACAGGCGCAGGGGGGTGCTCATGGGCGCTCCGGGGATCGTGGGGGTGGCGTCGCGATCAGGCGCTCGTCTGCGCGGGGCAGCGCGAGCGCGGGATGCGACGTCACCGCTCAGGTGGTGCGGGCCGCGTCGGCGGCGGTCTCGGTGACGAGATCGAGGATACGGTCGGCGACCGACGCTTTACTCCCCGTTGCTTCGGCGCGGATCTCTCCGGCCGCGTCGATGACGATGATCTCGTTCGTCTCGGCCTGGAATCCCTCGTGCCAGCCGACGCGGTTGAGCACGAGCAGGTCGACGCCCTTGCGGGCCGCCTTGGCGCGGCCGAGGGCGAGCTGCGCGTCGCGGTCGGGCTCGGTCTCGGCGGCGAAGCCGACGATCGTCTGACCCGGGCGCCGCACGCCGGTGAGCTCACGCAGGATGTCGGGGTTGCGCACGAGCCGCAGGGCGAGCTCGTCGCCCTGGTCGTCCTTCTTGATCTTCGCGGTGGCGATCTCGACGGGACGGTAGTCGGCGACGGCGGCGGCCATGATCACGACATCCGCCTCGTCGGTCGCGGCGAGGGCGGCCTCGCGCAGCTCGGCGGCGGTGCTGACGGCGACGACGCGCACGCCCGTCGGGGCGGCGATGTCGAGGTTCGCGGCGAGCAGGGTCACCTCGGCGCCGCGGGCGGCGGCGGCGAGGGCGAGCGCGACGCCCTGCCGGCCCGAGGAGCGGTTGCCGACGAAGCGCACGGGGTCGATCGGCTCGCGGGTGCCACCGGCGGTGACGAGCACGCGGCGCCCGGCGAGGTCCTGCGGGATCGCGGATGCTGCCGAGCCCGCGGTGGCACCGGCGGCGGCGGGCGAGGCGGACTTCCCCGGCAGCACGGCGAGCACCGCGTCGACGATCTCCTCCGGCTCGCTGAGCCGGCCCGGTCCGCTGTCGGCGCCGGTGAGCTGCCCGTCGGCGGGGCCGACGAACACCGCGCCGCGCTCGCGCAGCAGCGCCACGTTCGCGACGGTCGCCGGGTTCTGCCACATCTCGGTGTGCATCGCCGGAGCGATCACGAGCGGCGCGCGGGAGGCGAGCACGGTCGTGCCGAGCAGGTCGTCGGAGAGACCGGCAGCGAGCTTCGCGAGCGAGGCGGCGGTCGCCGGGGCGATCACGATCGCGTCGGCGCGCTGGCCGAGGGCGACGTGGCGCACCTCGCTGACGTCGTCGAAGACCGACGTCGTCACCGGGTTGCGGCTGATGGCCTCCCACGTGGGGAGGCCGACGAAGCGCAGCGCGGCATCCGTCGGCACGACGTGCACGTCATGACCGGCGAGCACGAGAGCGCGCACGACGGCGACGGCCTTGTAGGCCGCGATGCCGCCGGTCACGCCGACGACGATGTTCACGCTGGCTCCGCGGTCGAGGGCGTCGTCAGACGCTTACTCGGCCTCGGCGTTCGGGTCGGCGGCGAGCACCAGCTTGTCTTCGTTGATCTCGCGCATGGCGACCGAGAGCGGCTTGTCGTCGATCGTCGAGTCGACGAGCGGGCCGACGTTGTCGAAGAGCGAGCCCTCGTGCAGGTCGGCGTAGTAGTCGTTGATCTGGCGCGCGCGCTTCGAGGCGAAGATGACGAGCTGGTACTTCGACTCCACCTTCGAGAGCAGCTCGTCGATCGGCGGGTCGATGATGCCGGAGTTCTTGTCGGCCATGGTGCGCTCCTGACGGTTCGGAGGAAAAGACTCTCGATTCTAGCTGACGCCGGGCCCGCTCAGCTCGCGGCGCGCATCTGATCGAGCAGCCGGAACGCGGCGACCTCGTCGTCCGGCCCGCCGGTGTCGCCGAAGCGCACCCCCTGCGGGGCCCCGAGCAGCTCGACGAGGAAGATGAGCTCGAGCGCCTGCTCGGGGCGCAGCGCCGGGTCGAGCTGCGCCACGACGGCGCCCCACTGCTGCCCCATCGCGGTCGTGCACGGCAGCACCACGCTGTCGTAGCGCGGGTCGACACTGGCGCGCACCGCCGGACCGTTGCGGAACAGCAGCACGAGCTCGCCATCCCCCGACAGTCCTCCGACACCGGGATCCGGCAGCAGCGGTGAGTTCTTCGCCCGGCTGCGCAGTGCCCGCACGTTGGTGCGCACGACGAGCGCCAGATCGGCCCAGCGGATGAGCGGCACGGTGGGAAGGTGGATGCCGGCCATCGACACGCCGATGAACGAGGCGGGCCCGTCACCGAAGTACGGGCGCTGCGCCTCGGCCTCGGAGCGCATCCGCTCCTGCTTGGCGCGGGCCTCGCTCGCGCCCGCGAACAGCAGCGCCGGGCTCTGGTGGGCGATCGCCATGTACGTCCAGTACGAGCCGGTCGGGTCGATGGCCCGGGGCGCGACGGCCGCCAGCGAGTACTCGAAGCCGTATCGCCCGCCGCCGCGGAACCACGACCACCACTGCCCGCGATCGGCGCTGAACGCGGGTGTCGGGGTCGGAGAGGCGGGGTACCGGGAGATGACCGCGGTGGCATCGGCCCACAGGGGCACGGTGCCGGCGACCGGCTGACGGGTGGGATGCACCGGGTAGGCCTGCTGCGCCGGATCGAACGGCGGCGGGCCAGCTCGGAACCCCGGCTGCTCTGCGTAGCCGTAGCCGATTCCGTCGGTCACGGCGCCTCCGTTCGATCAGCGGGATTCGAGAGGGATCCTCGACCTCGAGACTAGACCGCGCCGACGTCGAGCTGCGCCACGACCTCGGCGGCCGCACGGCCGACCTCGTCGTTGACGACCTCGACGTCGAACTCGCCGACCGCCGCGAGCTCGACCTTGGCGGTCTCGAGCCGACGTGCCTGCTCCTCCGAGCTCTCGGTGCCGCGGCCGATGAGGCGCCGCACGAGCTCCTCCCAGGTGGGCGGAGAGAGGAAGACCAGCAGCGCCTCGGGCATCGAGCGCTTCACGGCGCGGGCGCCCTGCAGGTCGATCTCGAGCAGCACGCTGCGTCCCGTAGCGAGGGCGGCGTCGATCGGTCCGCGCGGGGTGCCGTAGCGCGAGGCGTTGTGCACCGTCGCCCACTCGAGGAACTCGTCCTCGCCGATCATCCGGTCGAAGTCGGCGTCGCTGACGAAGTAGTAGTGCTCGCCCTCGACCTCGCCGGGGCGCGGGGCGCGGGTCGTCGCCGAGACGCTGAGCAGCACATCCGGGTACTGCTCGCGGATGTGGCGCGACACGGTGCCCTTGCCGACCGCGGTCGGTCCGGCGAGCACGACGAGACGGCCGGTGCGCTGGGCGAGCCCGCGCTCCTGCAGCCAGGTGCGCAGCTTGGTGCGCTGGCGCACACCGAGTCCGCCGACGCGCTTCGACGCGGCGATGCCGAGCTCGGCCATCGCACGGTCGGCGCGCAGCGGACCGACGCTCGGGATGCTGGTGAGCAGCTCGCGCACGCGCAGGCTCGCCTCGGGGATGCGCGCGTCGTCGCTCGCCCAGGCGGTCTCGGCGACGGCGAGCGGGCTGCGTCGGCGCTCGGCGACATCGCGCTTCACGACGGCGCGCGCACGGCGCGCCGCGACGGCGGCGCGGGCGGCGGCCACGCGGTCGACGTCGGGCGGATTGGTCGAGCTGCCGCGCGGTGCGGCGCCCTCGGTCTCGCTCATCGGCCCAGCTCCCGGGTCGCGGCGTCGAGACGCTCGCCGAGCTCGGCGAGCGGACCGGCCAGCAGCTCGCGCGACGAGGAGGCGAGCACCTGCGGGGCGGCGGCGCCGAAGATCGAGCGCACGTCGCCGAGCCGGGCGCCCTGCGCGCCGAAGCCGGGGGCGAGGACGGGCACCCCGGCCAGGTCGGCGGGCGCGATGCCGTAGTCGAGCAGTCGGACGGTGGCGCCGATGACGACGCCGACGTCGCCGAGCGAGCCGCGCTCCACTGCGCCCCGCGCCAGGGCGGCAGCCTCGGCGACGTTCGCGGCGGCGACCGTGCGGCCGCGGTGCTGACCCGCGCGGACCGTGGCGGTCTGCGCATCCCGCGCCTCGGGGTTGCTGGTCGCGGCGAGCACGAACACGCCCGCTCCCGCCTCCCCCGCCCGCCCGATCGCGCCGGCGAGCGAGCCGAAGCCGAGGTACGGGCTCAGGGTGACCGCGTCCGACGCGAAGGGCGCGTCGGCATCCACCCAGGCGGCCGAGTAGCCGTCCATGGTCGAGCCGATGTCGCCGCGCTTCGTGTCGGCGATCACGATCAGCTCGGCCGCCCGCGCCGCGGCGAGCACCTCGGCGAGAGCCGTGAGCCCCGCCGCGCCGTGCCGCTCGAAGAGCGCCACCTGCGGCTTGACGATGCCGACCCGGCCGGCGGCGCCCTCGACGGCGCGCAGACCGAAGTCGCGCACGCCGTCGGCGTCGTCCGCCAGGTCCCAGCCGGCGAGCAGGGCCGGATGCGGGTCGATGCCGAAGCACAGCCCGGTGCGCGCCGCGATCGCCGCGGCGAGCCGGTCGCCGAAGCGACCCCGCTCAGCGAGAGCCTCAGGCACCGGCGGCGACCTCCGCTCCGCGGGCGCGGTCGAGCGCGTAGTCCTGCAGGCTGCGCACCTCGATCGGCAGGTGGGCCTCGTCGAAGGTCGCCACCGCGGCGGCGAGCTGGGCGATCGAGGTGAAGAGCGGCTTGTCGTTCGCGACCGAGGCGGTGCGGATCTCGTAGCCGTCGGCGCGCGCGCTGCGGCCGCTCGGGGTGTTGATGATCAGGTCGACCTTGCCGGCGTTGATCAGCTCGACCACCGAGGGCTCGCCCTCGACGATCTCCTGACCCTGGAACCACTTGCGCACGGTCGTCGCGGGGATGCCGTTGCGCGCCAGCACCTCGGCGGTGCCGTCGGTCGCGAGGATCTCGAAGCCGAGCTGGTGCAGGCGCAGGATCGGCAGCACGACGGCGCGCTTGTCGCGGTCGGCCACCGAGACGAACACGGTGCCCTGCTCGGGCAGGCCGCCGTAGGAGGCGTCCTGGCTCTTCGCGAAGGCGCGCGGGAAGTCGCGGTCGATGCCCATGACCTCGCCGGTGGAGCGCATCTCCGGCCCCAGCACCGAATCGACGACGTGGCCCTCGACCGTGCGGAAGCGCTTGAACGGCAGCACGGCCTCCTTGACGGCGACCGGCGCATCCAGCGGCACCTGCGAGCCGTCGTGCGCGGGCAGCAGACCCGAGTCGACCAGCTGGCCGATCGTGCGGCCGACCATGATCAGCGACGCGGCCTTGGCGAGCGGGATGCCGAGCGCCTTCGAGACGAAGGGCACCGTGCGCGAGGCCCGCGGGTTGGCCTCGAGCACGTAGAGCACCCCGGCGCCGATCGCGAACTGCACGTTGAGCAGACCGCGCACGCCGATGCCCTCGGCGATCTTGCGCGTCGCCTCGATGACGCGCTGCTGCACGTCGCGGCCGAGCGTGACCGGGGGCAGGGTGCAGGCCGAGTCGCCGGAGTGCACGCCGGCCTCCTCGAGGTGCTCCATGATGCCGCCGATGTAGAGGCTCTCGCCGTCGAACAGCGCGTCGACGTCGATCTCGATCGCGTCGTCGAGGAAGCGGTCGACGAGCAGCGGCGAGCCGGGGCCGATGATGGCCTGGTCGCGCACGCGGTCGAAGTAGTCCTCGAGGTCGGGCGTCGAGTAGACGATCTCCATGCCGCGGCCGCCGAGCACGAAGCTGGGGCGCACGAGCACCGGGTAGCCGATCTCCTCGGCGACGCGCACGGCGCTCGGGGCGTCGGTCGCGGTGCCGTTGCGCGGCGCGAGCAGCCCGGCCTCGTCGAGGATGCGCGAGAACTCGCCGCGCTCCTCGGCCAGGTCGATCGCGGCGGGCGTGGTGCCGAGGATCGGCACGCCGGCCGCCTCGAGGCCCTTCGCGAGGCCGAGCGCGGTCTGGCCGCCGAGCTGCACGACGACGCCGACGAGCTCGCCCGACAGCGACTCCGCGTGGATGACCTCCAGCACGTCCTCGAGGGTGAGCGGCTCGAAGTAGAGCCGGTCGCTGGTGTCGTAGTCGGTCGACACCGTCTCGGGGTTGCAGTTGATCATGATCGTCTCGAAGCCGGCGTCGCTGAGCGCGAAGCTCGCGTGCACGCAGCTGTAGTCGAACTCGACGCCCTGGCCGATGCGGTTCGGGCCCGAGCCGAGGATGACGACCTTGCGGCGGTCGCTCGGCGCGATCTCGGTCTCGAGGTCGTAGCTCGAGTAGTGGTACGGCGTCAGGGCCGGGAACTCGCCGGCGCAGGTGTCGACCGTCTTGTAGACGGGGCGCACGCCGAGCTGCCAGCGCAGGTTGCGCACCTCCTGCTCGGTGAGACCGCGCAGCTCGGCGATCTGGGCATCGCTGAAGCCGTGGTCCTTGGCGAGCACGAACAGGTCGGCGTCGAGCTTGCCGAGGCCCGCGATGCGGTCGGCGACCTCGTTGATGAGAACGATCTGGTCGAGGAACCACGGGTCGATCGCGGTGGCGTCGAACACCTCCTCGATCGTCGCGCCGGCACGGAAGGCCTGCTGCACCGTGACGATGCGGCCGTCGGTCGGGGTCTTCGCCTTCTCGAGCAGCGCCGACTTCGAGCCGGGCTCGCCCTGCCAGTGGAAGCTCGATCCGCGCTTCTCGAGCGAGCGGAGCGCCTTCTGCAGCGCGGTCGAGTAGTTGCGACCGATGGCCATCGCCTCGCCGACGCTCTTCATCGTCGTGGTGAGCGTCGCATCCGCCGAGGGGAACTTCTCGAAGGCGAAGCGCGGCACCTTGACGACGATGTAGTCGAGCGTGGGCTCGAAGCTCGCCGGCGTGACCTGGGTGATGTCGTTCGGGATCTCGTCGAGGCGGTAGCCGAGAGCGAGCTTCGCGGCGATCTTCGCGATCGGGAAGCCGGTGGCCTTCGACGCGAGCGCGCTCGAGCGCGAGACGCGCGGGTTCATCTCGATCACGATGATGCGGCCGTTGGTCGGGTCGATCGCGAACTGGATGTTGCAGCCGCCGGTGTCGACGCCCACCCGGCGGATGATGTCGATGCCGATGTCGCGCAGCTTCTGGTACTCGCGGTCGGTCAGCGTGAGCGCCGGCGCGACGGTGATCGAGTCGCCCGTGTGCACGCCGACCGGGTCGACGTTCTCGATCGAGCAGACCACGACGGTGTTGTCGTGCGTGTCGCGCATGAGCTCGAGCTCGTACTCCTTCCAGCCGAGGATCGACTCCTCGAGGAGCACCTCGGTGGTCGGCGACTGGTGCAGGCCGTCGGTGACCATGCGGATGAGCTCGGGCTCGTCGTAGGCGAAGCCGGAGCCGAGGCCGCCCATCGTGAAGGAGGGGCGCACGACCAGCGGGTAGCCGAGGTCGGCGGCGCCGGCGATGGCCTCGTCGACCGTGTGCACGATGTGGCTGCGGGCCACGTCGGCGCCCGACTCGAGAACGAGCTCCTTGAAGAGCTGGCGGTCCTCGCCGCGCTGGATCGCATTCACCTTGGCGCCGATGAGCTCGACGCCGTGCTTGGCGAGGATGCCCTCCGCGTCGAGCGCGATGGCCGCATTGAGGGCGGTCTGCCCGCCGAGCGTCGGGAGAACCGCGTCGGGCTTCTCCTTGACGATGATCGCCTCGAGCGCCTCGGTCGTGATCGGCTCGATGTAGGTCGCGTCGGCGAAGTCGGGGTCGGTCATGATCGTCGCCGGATTCGGGTTGACGAGGATGACGCGCACCCCCTCGGCGCGCAGCACGCGGCACGCCTGGGTGCCGGAGTAGTCGAACTCGGCGGCCTGGCCGATGACGATCGGGCCGGACCCGATGACGAGGACGCTGTTGATGTCGTCGCGCTTGGGCATTACTGCTGGGCTCCCTGGCTGGCCTGGTGGGCGAGCACGAGCTCGCGGAAACGATCGAAGAGGTAGTCGGAGTCGTGCGGGCCCGCCGCCGCCTCCGGGTGGTACTGCACCGAGAACGCGGGGATGTCGAGCGCGCGGAGGCCCTCGACGACCTGGTCGTTGAGGCCGACGTGGCTGACCTCGACGCGGCCGAAGCCGGCCGGGCTGTCGTGCACGCCCTCGACCGGCGCATCCACCGCGAAGCCGTGGTTCTGCGCCGTGATCTCGACCCGGCCGGTGGCCTTGTCGAGCACGGGCTGGTTGATGCCGCGGTGGCCGAAGGGCAGCTTGTAGGTGCCGAAGCCGAGCGCGCGGCCGAGCAGCTGGTTGCCGAAGCAGATGCCGAAGAACGGCAGCCCCTCGCGCAGCACGCCCTGCAGCAGCTCGACGTGGGCGCCCGAGGCCTCCGGGTCTCCGGGGCCGTTCGAGTAGAAGACCGCGACCGGCTCGATCGCGAGCACCTCGGCGAGCGTCGACGACTGCGGCATGACGTGCACGTCGAAGCCGCGCTCGGAGAGGCGGTTGACCGTGGCCTGCTTGACACCGAGGTCGAGCACGGCGAGGGCGCCGAGGCTCGTCTCCCCCTCGGCGACGACGGCCGGGGTGACCTGGGTCTCGCTGACCGAGACCTCGCCGGAGAGGTTGAGGCCGCGCATGTCGCGGCCGGCGCGCACGGCGGCGAGCTGCTCCTCGGGGTCGAGCTTCGCGTCCTCCCCCGAGAACACGCCGGCGCGCAGGGCGCCGACCTCGCGGATGCGGCGGGTCAGCGCGCGGGTGTCGATGCCCGAGATGCCGACGATGCCGTCCTTGACGAGGTCGTCGTCGAGGCTGCGCGTGGCGCGGAAGTTCGAGACCACGCGACTGGGGTCGCGCACGACGTAGCCGGCGACCCAGATGCGTCGCGACTCGGGGTCTTCGTCGTTGACGCCGGTGTTGCCGATGTGCGGCGCGGTCTGCACCACGATCTGGCCGGCGTAGCTGGGGTCGGTCAGCGTCTCCTGGTAGCCGGTCATGCCGGTCGTGAAGACGGCCTCGCCCAGGGTGCGGCCTCGGGCGCCGTAGGCGCGGCCGGTGTAGCGGGTGCCGTCTTCGAGGACGAGGACGGCGGGGTCGGCGGAGGTCATGCGGACTCCTTCGGGGCGGGGGCGGACACGGCGTCGGCGGGCTGCGCCGCGGTCGCCGTGTCGGCGGGGGTCGGAGCGTCGGCGAGGGCCGGCGCGATTTCATGCAGCGCGGCGAGCAGAGCGGCGGGCTCCTCGCTGCGCAGGTAGGTGTCGACGTCGTCGCCGGCGAGCGTCCAGCCGAGCAGCACGAGGCCGTCGCGCTCGACGACGCGGTCGATCGTCCAGGTGGCGCGGCCGGCGCCGCGCAGCGCCTCGGCGGCGATCCAGCGGGCCGGCGATCCGGCGAGCTCGAGCAGCACGCCGCGCGCGTGGACCGTCACCGTGCCGCGGGCGCGGAAGCCGAGGCCGGCGACGTGGATGCGGTCGTAAGGGTCGCCGGCGCGGGTCGTCGCGACGTAGAGCAGGTCGTCGCTCAGCAGCTCGGCGCCGAGGTCGGCGGGAACCGCCTCCACGCTGTCGAGGCCGGCCTGACCGCGGGCACGACGGCGCCAGGCGAGGATGCCGAGCACGATCACGACGACGAAGCCGACGAGCACGATCGCCCAGATGAGCTCGCGGGTCACGCGGGCGCCACCTCCTCGGCCGGCAGCAGCGCGCCGTCGAGCACGGTCGGGCGGCCGTCGTGCACGACGGCGACCACGCGGCCCGGCAGCGAGCGGCCCAGGAACGGGGAGTTGACGCTCTTGCCGTGCAGACGGGCGAGGTCGAAGTCGCCGCGCGCGGCCGCATCCACCAGCGTGATGTTCGCCGGACTGCCGACCGCCAGGGGCGCGCCGTAGCCGGCCACGCGGCCGATCTGCGCGGGCGTCGTCGAGAGCACCCGGGCGACGCCGGCCCAGTCGAGCAGACCGGTCTCGACCATCGACTCCTGCACGACGGCGAGAGCCGACTCGAGGCCGACCATGCCGACCGCGGCCTCCGGCCAGGCGCACTCCTTGGCTTCGGCCGGATGCGGCGCGTGGTCGGTCGCGACGATGTCGATCGTGCCGTCGGCGAGGGCGGCGCGCAGGGCGAGCACATCCTCTTCGCGGCGCAGCGGCGGATTGACCTTGTAGCGCGGGTCGTAGGTGGATGCCAGCTGCTCGGTGAGCAGCAGGTGGTGCGGCGTGACCTCGGCGGTCACGTCGATGCCGCGGGCCTTCGCCCAGCGCACGATGTCGACGCTGCCGGCCGTGGAGACGTGGCAGATGTGCAGGCGCGCGCCCACGTGCTGGGCGAGCAGCACGTCGCGGGCGATGATCGACTCCTCGGCGACGGCGGGCCAGCCGGCCAGGCCGAGCTCGCTGCTCAGCGCGCCCTCGTTCATCTGGGCGCCCTCGGTGAGCCGGGGCTCCTGCGCGTGCTGCGCGACGACGCCGTCGAAGGTCTTCACGTACTCGAGCGCGCGGCGCAGCAGCAACGCGTCGGAGACGCACTTGCCGTCGTCGCTGAACACGCGCACGGCGGCTCGCGAGCCGGCCATCGCGCCGATCTCGCTGAGGCGCTCCCCCGCGAGGCCGACCGTGACGGCGCCGACCGGGCGCACCGTGGCGTAGCCGTGCTGGGCGCCGAGCGAGGCGACCTGCTCGACGACGCCGGCCGTGTCCTGCACGGGCAGCGTGTTGGCCATGGCGTGCACGACCGTGAAGCCGCCGGCGGCGGCCGCGCGGGTTCCGGTGAGCACGGTCTCGCTCTGCTCGAAGCCCGGCTCGCGCAGGTGGGTGTGCAGGTCGACGAGACCCGGCAGCGCCTGCAGCCCGTCGGCGTCGATCACGCGGGCGCCGTCGGCGGCGAGGCCGGAGCCCGACTCGACGATCACGCCGTCGCGCACGCGCAGATCGGCGCGCGATCCGTCGAGCAGCGTGGCAGAGGTGATGAGGAGATGCGTCATGCGTCCGTCCCGTCGTTTCCCGAGAGCACCAGGTAGAGCACCGCCATCCGTATCGACACCCCGTTCGTGACCTGGTCGAGCACGACCGAGCGGGCCGAGTCGGCCGCGGCCGAGCTGATCTCGAGGCCGCGGTTCATGGGGCCGGGATGCAGCACCATCGTATCCGCGTCGAGACGGGCGAAGCGCTCCGCCGAGAGACCCCACTCGCGCGCGTACTCGCGCTCGTTGGGGAAGAAGCCGCTCGTCATGCGCTCGGCCTGCACGCGCAGCATCATCAGCGCGTCCGGCTTGGCCGCGATCGCGGCATCCAGGTCGTGGCTCGCGGTCACCGGCCAGGAGTCGATCGCGCCCGGCAGCAGCGTCGCCGGGGCGACGAGCGCGACCTCGGCGCCGAGCGTCGTCAGCAGCCAGACGTTCGAGCGGGCGACGCGCGAGTGCACGATGTCGCCGACGATCGTGACTTCGACGCCGTCGAGGTCGCGGCCGCGCGAGGCCGCGCCGTGCAGGCGCTTGCGGATCGAGTAGGCGTCGAGCAGACCCTGCGTCGGGTGCTCGTGGGTGCCGTCTCCCGCGTTGACGACGGCGGCGTCGATCCAGCCGCTGCCGGCGAGCGTCGCCGCGGCGCCGGACGCCGAGTGCCGCAGCACCACCGCATCCATGCCCATCGCCGCGATCGTCTGCGCCGTGTCCTTGAGGCTCTCGCCCTTCGAGACGCTCGAGCCCTTCGCGCTGAAGGTGATGACCTCGGCGCTGAGCCGCTTCGCCGCGGCCTCGAAGGAGAGCCGGGTGCGGGTCGAGTCCTCGAAGAACAGGTTCGCGACGGTCTTGCCGCGCAGGGCCGGCAGCTTCGGCACGGCGCGCTGCGCGACATCCGCCATGTCCTCGGCGAGGTCGAGGATGCGCACCGCCGTCGTGCGGTCGAGGTCGCGGGTGGAGAGCAGGTGCCTCATCGCGCTCCCCCGTTCGCGGCCTCGTCGCCGACAGCCGCACCGCCCTCGATCGCGACCGCGTCGTCGCCGTCGATCTCGGTCAGGCGCACGTTGACGCGCTCGGCGGCGGCGCTCGGCAGGTTCTTGCCCACGAAGTCGGCGCGGATCGGCAGCTCGCGGTGCCCGCGGTCGACCAGCACGGCGAGGCGCACGGCGCGCGGACGCCCGAGGTCGCCGATCGCGTCGAGCGCGGCGCGGATCGTGCGGCCCGAGTAGAGCACGTCGTCGACCAGCACGACCGTGCGGCCGTCGATGCCCGACTCGGGGATGCGCGTCGGCCGCGGCGTGCGCGTCGGGTGCCGGTCGAGATCGTCGCGGTACATCGTCACGTCGAGCGCGCCGACGGGGATGTCTCGCTGCTCGAGCGAGCCGATGATGCCGGCGATGCGCTCGGCGAGCATGACACCCCGCGTGGGGATGCCGAGGAGGACGAGATCGTCGGAGCCTCGATTGCTCTCGAGGATCTCGTGCGAGATGCGGGTCAGCGCCCGCTGAATGTCAGCCTGCTGCAGCACGAGGCGCACAGCCATCCTGACCTCCTTCCCCGCCTCTCTGGACGGAATTTAAAGGATGTCGAAACCGGCGACGAGCCTAGCAGTCGCGCGGCGCTGCCTCGACCTGACACGGATTCGCCACACAGCGCCTAGGGTCGGACCAGGACGCCGCAGCGGGGGCCGCGGGCGTCGGCGGAACAGCTCAGGGGAGAGCGATGAGCACGATCACAACGGGATTTCCGGTCGGCGACGACATCGAGGTCGCGCACGCGCTCGCCCTCGCGGTCGGCCGGGTCAATCGGCGCATGCAGCGCGCCGGCGGGTCCCTCAACCACGCCCATCTCTCGGCGATGGCGACGCTGGTGCGCGACGGGCCGCTGCGCCTCGGCGAGCTCGCCGGCCGCGAGCAGGTGTCGGCGCCGTCGATGACCCGCACGGTCACCGAGCTCGAGTCGCGCCAGCTCGTGCAGCGCCGACCGGATATCCGCGACGGCCGCTCGGTCATCGTCGAGATCACCGAGCACGGCAGTTCGACCGTGCAGCGGGCGCGCAGCGAGCGCGCGGGCATCCTGGCCGACCTGCTCGACCGACTGGATGCGGATCAGCGTCGCGCCCTCACGGGCGCCCTGCCGGCGCTGCAGCGGCTCGCCGAGATCTGAGCTCGGCACCGATCGGCGCGAACGGGCGACTCCCCCGGGCCCGGCCCGGGAACGACGACGCCCGCACCGCCGGACGGATCCGGGGAGCGGGCGGGGTCGGTGCGGGCGATGATCGCGTCGGACGACGCGATCAGTCCTGATCGTCGCCGACCGGCAGCTCGATGTGCGGCGCGGCCTCCGGCTTCGGCAGGCGGGCGATCGCCGCGAGCAGGCCGTTGAGGAACCCGGCCGAGTCGTCCGTGCTGTGCACGGTCGCCGACTCGACGGCCTCCGAGATGGCGACCGCGTCGGGCACCTCGGCGTTGTAGAGGATCTCCCACGCGCCGACGCGCGCGATCGCGCGGTCGAGCACCGGCATCCGATCGAGGGTCCAGCCCTGGGCGTTCTCGCTGATCAGACGATCGATCGCGGTCTGGTTGTCGGCGACGCCTTCGACGATCTGGCGGGCGTACTCCCACGAGGCGCGACGGTCGGGCTCGTCGAGCGCACGGGTCGCCTCCTCGCCGAGCAGCTGCCAGATCGGCAGCTCGCGCAGGTCGGCGCCGTAGAGGATGTCGACCGCGCGCTTGCGGGCCTTGCTGCGGGCGCTCACTCGGTGACGCGGCCCAGGTAGTCGCCGTTGCGGGTGTCGACCTTGACCTTGGTGCCGGTGTTGAGGAACAGCGGCACCTGGATCTCGTGGCCGGTCTCGAGGGTGGCGGGCTTCGTTCCGGCGCTCGAGCGGTCGCCCTGCAGGCCGGGTTCGGTGTAGGTGACCTCGAGCACGACCGAGGCGGGCAGCTCGATGTAGAGCGGCGAGCCGTCGTTGCTCGCGACCGTGACGGTCTGGTTCTCGAGCATGTAGTTGGCGGCGTCGCCGACGGTGGCGGCCGGGATGGTGATCTGGTCGTAGTCGCTCAGATCCATGAAGACGAAGTCGGCGCCGTCCTTGTACAGGTACTGGAAGTCGCGGCGGTCGATCGTCGAGAACTCGATCTTGGTGCCGGCGTTGAAGGTGCGGTCGACGACCTTGCCGCTGAGGGCGTTCTTGAGCTTGGTGCGCACGAAGGCGCCGCCCTTGCCCGGCTTGACGTGCTGGAACTCGATCACGCTCCACAGCCCGCCGTCGATGCTGAGGACGCTGCCGTTCTTGATGTCGTTCGTGGTGGCCATGGTGTGGGTTCTCCAGTCGGTTCCGTCGCGTGGGCGCCCGTCCCGGTCAGCCGGGGAATCGCCCGGATGATCCTACCTGGCGGCGCGCCGGCCCCCGACAGGCAGGGCCCCTAGGGTCGGAGGATGCCCCTCTCGCCGTACGTGCTCGGGATCCGCGAGCGGATCGGTCACGACCTGCTCTACCTGCCGGGCGTCTCCGCCGTGATCGAGCGCGACGGCAGCTACCTGCTCGCCCGCACCCCCGGCGACGACCGCTGGGGCATCGTCGGCGGCGGCATGGAGCCGGTCGAGGAGCCCGTCGACGCCCTGCGCCGCGAGGTGCGTGAGGAGCTCGGCATCGAGATCGTCGTCGGCGAGCTGCTCGGCGCCTACGGCGGCGAGTCGCTCGTCTTCGAGTACCCGAACGGCGACGTGGTGAGCTACGCGACCATGGCCTGGTCGTGCGCCCTGCCCGACGGCGTGACGGATGCGCAGCTGCGGATCGAGCGCGAGGAGCTCACCGAGGTCGCCTGGCTGACGCCCGAGCGCTTCCTCGCCGAGCCGCACCACCTCTGGGCCGAGCGGATGATCCGCGACGACCTCGCTCGGCGGGCGTGAACCGCGGCCTCGGATCACTGAGCCGCGGAGACCCGGAGACGCCGGCTGAGGCGGATCGGGCCGAGACGGACTAGGCCGCGGCGCCGATCGCCCGCAGCGCGAGCGTGTAGCTGTCGAAGCCGAAGCCGGCGATCACGCCGGTCGCGATGCCCGAGACGACGGAGCGGTGCCGGAACTCCTCGCGCGCGTGCGGGTTCGAGATGTGCACCTCGACCAGCTTCTGGCCCGCCTTCGTGACGAGCGCGGCCGCATCACGCAGGCCGTAGCTGTAGTGCGTGAACGCGGCGGGGTTGAGGATGACGTCGTTCTGCGCATCCACCGCCTCGTGCAGCCAGTGGATGAGCTCGCCCTCGTCGTCGGTCTGCCGCAGATCGATCTCGACCCCGTCGGCGGCGAGATCGGTCAGCAGCACGCGCAGCGCCGAGAGGTCCTGGTTGCCGTAGACGTCGGGTTCGCGGCTGCCGAGCCGGCCCAGGTTCGGTCCGTTGAGCACGAGCACGCGGGTCATGGGGTCAACCGTAGCGACAGCCGGCTCAGGCCGAGATCTCGGAGTACGCCGCGAACAGCAGGTGCTCCTCGGGCCCGTTGAGCACGGCCGGCTTGCCGATCGCGTCGAGCACGATGAAGCGCAGCATGCCGGCGCGGGCCTTCTTGTCGCGCTGCATCGTGGCGAGCAGCGTCTTCCAGCGGCCCAGCGGGTAGGTCGAGGGCAGCGACAGCAGGTCGAGGATGCGGCGGGTGCGGTCGACCGCCTCGTCGTCGAGTCCGCGAGTGAGGCGCGACAGCTCGGCGGCGAACACCATGCCGATCGCGACCGCGGCGCCGTGACGCCACTGGTAGCGCTCGGCGTGCTCGATCGCGTGGCCGAGGGTGTGACCGTAGTTGAGGATCTCGCGCAGCCCCTGCTCGGTGAAGTCCTCGCCGACGACGCGCGCCTTCACGCCGATCGCCAGCTCGACGAGCCGGCGCAGCACGGGCGAGGTCGGGTCGGTCGCGGCGTCGACGTCGGCCTCGATGAGGTCGAGGATCTCGGGCTCGGCGATGAAGCCGGCCTTGACGATCTCGGCGAAGCCGGCGAGCAGCTCGTTGCGCGGCAGCGTGTCGAGCCAGGCGAGGTCGACGATGACCTGCGCGGGCGCGTGGAAGGCGCCGACGAGGTTCTTGCCCTCGGCCGTGTTGATGCCGGTCTTGCCGCCGACCGCCGCATCCACCATGCCGAGGATCGACGTCGGGATCTGCACGACTTTCAGGCCGCGCAGCCAGGTCGCGGCGACGAAGCCGGCCAGGTCGGTCGTCGCTCCCCCGCCGAGGCCGATGACAGCGTCGCTGCGGGTGAAGTCGGTCTGACCCATGACCTGCCAGCAGAAGGCGGCGACCTCGACGCGCTTCGCGGCCTCGGCATCCGGCACCTCGGCCAGGTAGACCTCGAAGCGCTCGGAGAGCTGGGCGCGCAGGGCCTCGGCCTTCGCTCCGAGGGTCGGCGCGTGCACGACGAGCACCTTGCGCACGCCGGCGCCGAGCGCCTCGGGGATGAGCGCGTCGAGGTCGCGGCCGACGACGATGTCGTAGCCGGGGGTGCCGGCGACGGGGATGCGGGTGGCGTCGGTCATGACGGGGTCCTTCCGGTCTGCGCGGCGCCGGTCTCAGTGCGCCACCAGTCGGCGAGCTCCGCCGCGAGGTGGTCGATCGGGCGCGAGGAGGTGTCGATGCGGTGCCGCGCGAGCGCCTCGTAGATCGGGCGGCGCGATTCGGCGATGCGAATCCAGTCGTCGACGCCGCCGCGCACGAGCGGGCGCTTGCCGTTCGCGATGCGGGCCTCGACGGCCTCGGGCGTGGTCCAGAGCAGCACGACGCGCTCGGTCTCGAGCAGGGCGCGGGTCTGCTCGTCGAGCACGGCTCCTCCCCCGAGCGACACGACGCCGCCGGCCGCGATCGCGCCGGCCACCGCATCGCGCTCGAGGGCGCGGAAGTGCGGCTCGCCGTGCGTGTCGAAGAGCTCGGCGATCGGGCCGTGCTCGGCGACGACGATCTTGTCGGTGTCGGCGAAGGGCACACCGATCAGCTTGGCGACGCGCTTGCCGAGGCGGGTCTTGCCCGAGCCCATCGGTCCGATGAGCACGAGCTCGGCGCGGGGAGCCGGCTCCGCCGTCATCCCTCGATCGTCGCCGTGCGCAGCGCCTCCGGGATCGCGGCGAGGTAGCCCTCGAGGTTGCGCTTCGTCTCGGCGACCGAGTCGCCGCCGAACTTCTCGAGCACGGCGTCGGCCACGACGAGCGCGACCATCGCCTCGGCCACGACGCCCGCCGCGGGCACGGCGCAGACGTCGGAGCGCTGGTGGTGCGCGGCCGCGGCCTCGCCCGTGCTGACGTCGACCGTGCGCAGCGAGTGCGGCACGGTCGCGATCGGCTTCATGCCGGCGCGCACGCGCAGCACGGTGCCGGTCGACATGCCGCCCTCGGTGCCGCCCGCCCGGTCGCTGACGCGCTCGATCGAGTCGTCGCCGACGACGAGCTCGTCGTGCGCGGCCGAGCCGCGACGGCGGGTCGTCTCGAAGCCGTCGCCGACCTCGACGCCCTTGATGGCCTGGATGCCCATGAGCGCGCCGGCGAGGCGCGCGTCGAGGCGGCGGTCGCCGTGCACGTAGCTGCCGAGTCCCGGCGGAACGCCGTAGGCGAGCACCTCGACGACGCCGCCGAGCGTGTCGCCCTCCTTGTGCGCATCATCCACCTCGGCGACCATCCGCTCGCTCGTGACGGGATCGAAGCAGCGCAGCGGGTCGGCGTCGAGCGCGGCGACGTCGTCGGGGCGCGGCAGCGGCGCGCCATCGGGCACGCGCACGGGGCCGATCGCGAGGGTGTGGCTGACCAGGCGGATGCCGAGCTCGGCCAGGAAGGAGCGAGCGACGGCGCCGAGGGCGACGCGGGCGGCGGTCTCGCGGGCGCTCGCGCGCTCGAGCACCGGACGGGCCTCGTCGAAGCCGTACTTCTGCATGCCGACGAGGTCGGCGTGACCCGGGCGCGGGCGGGTGAGCGCGGCGCCGCGGCCGGTCTCGAAGACGCTCGGGTCGACCGGCTCGGGGCTCATCACCTGAGTCCACTTGGGCCACTCGGTGTTGCCGATGCGCAGGGCGACCGGGCTGCCCATCGACAGCCCGTGACGCACGCCGCCGGAGAGGTTCAGCTCATCCGCCTCGAACTTCATGCGCGCGCCGCGGCCGTAGCCGAGCTTGCGTCGGGCCAGGTCGGCCCGGATGTCGTCGAGCGACACCGGCACCCCGGCCGGCAGGCCCTCGAGGATGGCCAGCAGTTCGGGGCCGTGGGACTCGCCCGCGGTCAACCAGCGCAGCATGCGATCAGAACTCCATCAGTGCGGCAGACGCGATTTCACCGGCCCGGCGATCGACGCGCGGGCACGCGCTCGATCCTCCCACAGCCGGGGCGGGGCGGCCGACGGGCGCCGTGCTAGCGGTCGACGGCGGCCCGCATCGTGGCGAGCACGGCGGGCTCGTCGGGCAGCGGCACGCTCGGGTCTCCCGTGCGGAAGATGCGGATCTGCCGCACGGCCTGGTGCAGCAGCATGCCGAGTCCGTGCACGAGCGTGCCCCCGGCCTCCTGCCAGCGCGCCGCGAGCGGCGTCGGCCAGGGGTGGTAGACGACGTCGAGCAGCAGCTGCTCGCCGCGCAGCGGCGGGACCGCGACGGGGATGTCGGCGCCGCCGGGGATCGTGCTGACCACCAGGTCGGCGGCGGCGAGGTCGGCGCGATCGAGGGTGACGACCTCGGCGCCGCCGGCGTCGGCGACGCGCTCCGGTGCGCGGGCCGCCAGCACGACCTCGGCGCCGAACTCGTGACCGGCCGCGACGGCGCTGCGGGCGGTCGCGCCGCCGCCGAGCACGAGCACGCGGCGCGGGTCCGCTCCCCCGGCCTCGCGCACCGCATCCACGATCCCTGCGACGTCGGTGTTGAAGACGCGCGGTCCCGCGGGCGTGAGCAGCAGGGTGTTGGCCTGGCCTGTCGCGCGGGCGACCGGGTCGACGTCGTCGACCAGCTCGATCAGCCGGCGCTTGAGCGGCATGGTCAGCGAGAGGCCGAGCCACTCCGGGCCGAGCCCGGCGAGGAATCCCTCGAGCCCGTCCTCGGTGACCTCGTGCCGGTCGTAGTTCCAGTCGAGCCCGAGCACCGCGTACGCGGCCCGATGCATCGCGGGCGACTGCGAGTGCCCGATCGGCGAGCCCAGCACGGCGAGATGCCGCACCGGTTCAGGCACAGTAGGCCTTGTTCTCGTCGCTCTGGCGGCACCAGGCCTGCCACTCCTTGACCGCCGCATCGTGCTCGGCGATCGTCGTCGAGAAGCGGGTCTCGCCCGTCTTGAGGTTCACGGCGACGAAGTAGAGCCAGGGCCCGGCGGTCGGATGCAGCGCCGAGTCGATCGCGTCGGCGCCCGGCAGCCCGATCGGCCCGATCGGCAAGCCGTCGTTCGCGTAGGTGTTGTACTTGTTGCTCGCGTCGCCGCGCTCGGCGCCCGTGGTCGTCACGCGGTCGGTGTGCCCGGTGCCGTAGGCGACGGTCGCATCGGACTGCAGACGCATCCCCTTGTCGAGGCGGTTCTCGAACACCCGCGCGATCTTGTGCATGTCATCCACGCTCGGACCCGACTCGCGCTGCACGATCGACGCGAGCGTCACGACCTTGAAGCGGTCAGCGGGTGCGACCCCGGCCTTGTCGAGCCGGGCGTTCATCTCGGCGACGAGCTTCGCCAGCACGTCGTGGGCGGTCACGCCCGGGTCGAAGGTGTACGTCGCCGGGAACAGGAAGCCCTCGATGCTCGGCGCCTCGGCCGGCACGCCGAGCGCCACGTAGTCCTTCGCCGCCGCCTGGAAGTCGGCGACCGGGATGCCGGTGCCGGCCGACAGCTGCTCGTACGCCGCCTCGGCGCTGAAGCCCTCGGGGATCAGCACGGTGTTCTGCACCCGGTTCTTCGGATCCTGCAGCGCCGCGAGAGCCGACTTCGCGCTCATCTGCTTCTTGAGCTTGTAGTTGCCGGGCTCGAAGGAGACGTCGGGGCTCTTGAGCAGCAGGCGGTAGAACGCCGTGTAGGTCTTGGTGACGCCGGCCTTGGTCAGCGTCGTCGCGACATCCGAGCCGATCTGACCCGACTGGATGGCGATGGTCACCTCGCCGGTGCCCTCGCCCTCGTAGTCGGTGGGCTCGCCGATGCCGAGCACGGCGTTGATGCGTTCGCCGTACTGGTTGTAGATCACGGCGCCGGTCACCCCGACGCCCGCGATGAAGACGAGCAGCACGACGAGCAGGGCGATGCGGCGACGACGACGGGTGCGGCGGCGCTGCTGCTCGCGCGGCGTCAGCGGCTCGCTGCCGCGCCGCCCGCGACGACCGGCGGGTGCGGAGGCCGGCTGCTGCGGGATCTGCCCCGTGCGCGCCTCCTCGGCGGCGGCGGCGACGCCGATACGCGGTGCTGGGGCGTGCTGCTCGACGCGCTCCGGTCGGGCGGGCTCGGACTGGTCGCCGGGCTGGAAGATGTCATCCCAACTCGGCTCGCCCGGTGCGGGGCGGCGGGCGTCGTCGTGCGGTCCGGGCTCGTGCGACACGGTCAGCTTCCTTCCGGGGGCACCGGGGATCCCGGCACTCGGCCCGACGCGCGTTCGGCGTCGAGCGCGGTCTGCAGGATGATAACAGCGGCCGCCTGGTCGACGACGGGCCGCTGCTTGCGGGCCTTCTTGCCGCTCTCGCGCAGCTGACGCTGGGCGGTGACGGTCGACATCCGCTCGTCGACCAGCACCACGGGGATGCCGGAGCCGCCGTCCGGGCTGGTGACGGACGCGAGCGCGGTCGCGATCTCGGCCGCCAGAGCGCGCGCGTCGTCGGTCGACGGCGTGTCGGCTCCCGAGAGCGAGAGCGGCAGCCCGACGACGACCTCGATCGGCGTGTACTCGTCGACGATCGCCCGCAGCGCCGCGACCGTGCGCTCGTCGCGCGGCACGGTCTCGACGGGCGTCGCGATCAGCCCGTCGAGATCGCAGGTGGCCACGCCGACGCGCGCCCGCCCGACGTCGATGCCGAGCCGACGGCCACGACGCACGCTCAGCCCTCCAGGGCCCGGCGCAGCGCCTCGACCGCCGCGGGAACCGCGGTCACGTCGGTGCCGCCGCCCTGGGCGAGGTCGTCCTTGCCGCCGCCGCCGCCGCCGAGCACGCCCGCGGCCTGCTTGACGAGGGCGCCGGCCTTGACGCCGGCGTCGCGCGCGGCCGGGTTCGTCGCCACGACGACCGAGGGGCGCTCTCCGACGCGGGCGAGCAGCGCCACGACCGCCGAGTCGCTGCCCAGGCGCTCGCGCACCTGCTGGGCCAGCTGACGCAGCTCGTCGGCCGAGGCCAGCTCGCCGAGATCCTCGACCACCGCGGTGTGCGCGCCGAGACGCGTCGCACCCTGCGCGAGCGCTGGCACGCGGTCGGCCAGCTTGCTCGCCTCGAAGGCGGCGATCTTCTTCTCGGCCGCCTTGAGGTTCGCCACCAGCTCGGCGATGCGGTCGGGCAGCTGCTCGCGCGGCGTCTTCAGCGACGACGACAGCGCGCCGACGATCGAGCGCTCGACCGCGAGGTCGCGGAAGGCGTCGGCCCCGACGAGCGCCTCGACGCGGCGGTTGGTCGAGCCGATCGACGACTCGCTGACCAGGTTGATCAGGCCCACCTGCGCCGAGCTCGACACGTGCGTGCCCGCGCACAGCTCCCGCGACCAGGGGCCGCCGATGTCGACCATGCGCACGGTGTCGCCGTACTTCTCGCCGAACAGCGCCATCGCGCCCGCGGCGCGCGCCTCGTCGAGCGGCAGCACGCGCGTGACGACCTCGAGGTCCTGGCGGATCGCGTTGTTGGCGATCTCCTCGATCTCGGTGCGCGTCTCGGGGCTCAGCGACTGACTCCACGAGAAGTCGAGGCGCATGTAGCCGGCCTTGTTGAACGAGCCCGCCTGGTGCGCCTGCTGCCCGAGCGTCTGACGCAGGGCCGCGTGGATGAGGTGGGTCGCCGAGTGCGCCTGGGTCGCCCCGCGACGGTAGTCGGCATCCACGATGCTCGTCGCGGCGTCGCCGACGCCGACCTCGCCCGAGCGCACCTGCACGGTGTGACTGATGAGGCCCTTGACCGGGCGCTGCACGTCGAGCACCTCGAGCTCGAAGCCCGCGCCCACGATCGTGCCGGCGTCGGCCGACTGACCGCCCGACTCGGGGTAGAGCGACGTCTCGGCGAGGATCACCTCGGCGATGTCGCCCGCGACGGCCTTGTTCACGGCGACGCCGTCGACCAGGAGGCCGAGGATGCTCGTCTCCGTCTCGAGGTAGTCGTAGCCGGTGAAGGTCGTCTCGCCCTGCGCGCGGAAGTCGGAGTAGACGGTGAGATCGGCGATCGCCTTCTTGCGGTTCTTCGCGTCGGCCTTCGCGCGGTCGCGCTGCTCCTGCATGAGCGTGTCGAACGCGGTGCGGTCGACGCTCAGCCCGGCCTCCTCGGCCATCTCGAGCGTCAGGTCGATCGGGAAGCCGAAGCTGTCGTGCAGCAGGAACGCCGTGTCGCCCGGCAGCACCGCCGATCCGACCTTCTTGGTGTCCTGCACCGCGACGTCGAGGATCGTCGTGCCGCCGGCGAGGGTGCGCAGGAAGGTCTCCTCCTCCGCGAACGCCATGCCGGAGGTGCGGGCCCACTCCTCGGCGACATCCGGGTACGCCGGCGCCATCGCGTCGCGCGAGGCGGCGAAGAGCTCCGGGAAGCTCGCGGTGTCGTAGCCGAGCAGACGCATCGCGCGGATCGTGCGGCGCATGAGGCGGCGCAGCACGTAGCCGCGGCCCTCGTTCGACGGGCTCACGCCATCCGTCATGAGCATGAGCGACGAGCGCACGTGGTCGGCGATCACGCGCATGCGCACGTCGTCTTCGTGGTCGGCGCCGTAGCGGCGGCCCGACAGCTGCGAGGCCACGTCGAGAACCGGGCGCACCTGATCGATCTCGTACATGTTGTCGACGCCCTGCAGCAGGAACGCGACGCGCTCCATGCCCATGCCGGTGTCGATGTTCTTCTTCGGCAGCTCGCCGACGATGTCGAAGTCGATCTTCGAGCGCACGTTCTGGATCGCGTACTGCATGAAGACGAGATTCCAGATCTCGACGTAGCGGTCGTCGTCCGTCGCCGGGCCGCCGTCGACGCCGTACGCCGGGCCGCGGTCGAAGAAGATCTCCGAGCAGGGGCCCGCGGGGCCGGGCTGGCCGGTCGACCAGTAGTTGCTGTCGCGCCCGAGTCGCTGGATGCGCTCCTCCGGCAGGCCGGCGATCTTGCGCCAGAGCTGGATCGCCTCGTCGTCGTCTTCGTAGACCGTGACCCAGAGGTCCTTCTCCTGGAAGCCGAAGCCGCCGTCCGCCTGGCTGCTCGTGAGCAGGTCCCAGGCGTAGGTGATGGCGCCCTCCTTGAAGTAGTCGCCGAAGGAGAAGTTGCCGTTCATCTGGAAGAACGTGCCGTGCCGAGGGGTCTTGCCGACCTCCTCGATGTCGTTCGTGCGGATCACCTTCTGCACGCTCGTCGCGCGCGGGTACGGCGACGGCACCACACCGGTGAGGTACGGGATGAACGGCACCATGCCGGCCACGGTGAACAGCAGCGACGGGTCGTCGCTGACCAGCGAGGCGGAGGGGACGACGGTGTGGCCGCGCTCTCCGAAGTAGGTGAGCCAGCGGCGTTGGATTTCAGCGGTCTGCACAGGGATTCCCGGTTCGGTGGTGCGGTGTCGGAGCGAGGCGGCCGCGCGGCGCGGCGCGGCGGCGACGGAGCTCTCGGTGGCGGAGGTTTCAGGTTGTCAGATGGAGCGCGGTCTCACTTCAGGCGCTTCGTGATGTCGGCGATCGCGTCCTCGGCATCGTGGATCGAGTCACGCAGCTCGGCCTCGCGCGAGCGGTAGCCGTCGACCACGGCGGCGCCGAAGCCGCGCGTCTTCTCGTCGATCTCGTCGAACAGGGCGCGGCCCTGCGGGGTGCGGGAGACGTAGTGGGCGGCGGCGAAACCCGCAGCCACGCCGACGATCAGCCAGAACGCGCTCTTCATGAGACTCTCCTCAGCTCTCGGGGGCGCCGCGGGACCACGGCGGATTCGATCGGGGATCAGCCTATTACGCGCGCTCTGCGCGGGCTCTCGACGGCGGACGCGGGACGGCTGAGCGTCCTCTCACGACGGGATCCAGGATGCGCGAGGCGGCTGATCGGACGGGGCGACGACGAGACGACGAAGGCCCCCGGATCTCTCCGGGGGCCTTCGTGCCGTGCTGAGCGGCGGTTCGCTGGGCGAAGCTGCTTAGCGGGCGGCGTAGTACTCGACGACGAGCTGCACCTCGGCGGTCACGGGGACCTCCGCGCGCTTCGGGCGACGCACGAGGCGCGCCTGCAGCTTGTCGAGCTCGACCTCGAGGTAGCCCGGAACCGGGGGCAGCACCTCGGCGTGACCGCCGGCGGCCGCCACCTGGAAGGGCTCGGTGCCCTCGCTCTTGGGCTTGACGTGGATGAGCTGGCCCGGCTTCACGCGGAACGACGGGCGGTCGACGAGCTGGCCGTCGACCATGATGTGGCGGTGCACGACGAGCTGGCGAGCCTGCGCGGTGGTGCGGGCGAAGCCGGCACGCAGCACGAGGGCGTCGAGGCGCATCTCGAGCAGCTCGACCAGGTTCTCACCGGTCAGGCCCTGGGTGCGACGCGCCTCGTTGAAGACGATGCGCAGCTGCTTCTCGCGGATGCCGTACTGCTCGCGCAGACGCTGCTTCTCGCGCAGACGGACGGCGTAGTCGCTGTCGGTGCGGCGCTTGGTGCGGCCGTGCTGACCCGGGGCGTAGGGGCGCTTCTCGAGGTAGCGCGCGGCCTTCGGGGTCAGCGCGACGCCGAGGGCGCGCGACAGGCGGACCTTGCGGCGGTCCTGGGACTTGGTGGTCACGAAGAGTGTCCTTCTTGTTGTCTCGAACGATGGGAATCACGGCCGCTCACGCGTCCGCGGACGCGCGCAACGGAGGATCCGTGCGAAGAGAGGGTGTGGACCACGGTGGGCGCCCGGCTACAGAGCAGATCCACCTCGACCGGCGATCTCCCACGCAGCCGCACGGGGAGACCAGGTTTCAGGCCTCCGGAAGCTTAGCAGAGCCCTCGTCGGTCGACGACGCGCCTCCGGCATCCGATTCGGTGTCGACGGAGGGGGAATCAGCTGCCGGCTCGGCGGGCTTCTCACGCGCCGGCATCGGCCGGCCCTCGATCACCGCGCGCAGCCGTTCGAGGCGCGGGCCGACCTCGCGCTCGTGCCCGTTGCCGGTGGGCGTGTAGTAGCGGGTGCCGACGAGCTCGTCGGGCAGGTACTGCTGCTCGGCCACGCCGAAGGGCGCGTCGTGGGCGTAGCGGTAGCCCTGCCCGTGACCGAGCCGCTTCGCTCCGGGGTAGTGCGCGTCGCGCAGGTGCTTCGGCACCCGGCCGATGCGGCCCGCCTTCACATCGGCGATCGCCGCGTTGATGCCGTTGTACGAGGCATTCGACTTCGGCGCCGTCGCGAGGTAGACGACCGCCTCGGCGAGCGGGATGCGCCCCTCGGGCATGCCGATCATCTGCACGGCCTCGGCGGCGGCGACCGCGATCGGCAGCGCCTGCGGGTCGGCCATGCCGATGTCCTCGGCGGCGGAGATGATGACGCGGCGGGCGATGAAGCGCGGGTCCTCCCCCGCCTCGATCATGCGCGCCAGGTAGTGCAGCGCCGCATCCACGTCGCTGCCGCGCACGCTCTTGATGAAGGCGCTGATCACGTCGTAGTGCTCGTCGCCGTTGCGGTCGTAGCGCAGCAGCGCGCGATCGACGCTCGCCGCGACGATGTCGGCCGTCACGACCGGCTTCTCCCCCTCGGGCGTCTGCGACGCCGCGGAGCCCGCCGAGGCCTCGAGCGCGGTCAGGGCGCGCCGGGCATCCCCCGAGGCCAGGCGGACCAGCGCCGCCCGCGCCTCGTCGTCGACCTCGACGACGCCGCGCAGCCCGCGCTGATCGGTGATCGCGCGCTCGATGAGCAGGGCGAGATCGTCGTCGTCGAGCTGCTGCAGGGTCAGCAGCAGCGAGCGCGAGAGCAGCGGCGAGATCACCGAGAACGAGGGGTTCTCGGTCGTCGCGGCGACGAGCGTGACCCAGCCGTTCTCGACGCCGGGCAGCAGTCCGTCTTGCTGGGCCTTGGTGAAGCGGTGGATCTCGTCGAGGAAGAGCACGGTCGAGACGCCGTAGAGATCGCGGTTGGTCTGCGCGTCGACCATGACCTGCCGCACGTCCTTGACGCCGGCCGTGACCGCCGAGAGCTCGACGAAGCGGCGACCCGAGCTGTGCGCGATCGCCTGAGCGAGCGTCGTCTTGCCGGTGCCGGGAGGCCCCCAGAGGATGACGGAGACCGCCCCGGAGGTGCCGCTCGTGTCGTTCGCCAGGTTCACCAGCGGCGAGCCCGGGCGCAGCAGATGCTTCTGTCCGGCGACCTCGTCGAGGGAAGTCGGACGCATCCGCACCGCCAGCGGGGTCGATCCGGCGAAGAGCCCCTGCTGGCTGGCCATGTCTCCACGCTACAGGCGACGGCCGACAGCGTTCGGCGACGCCCGCATCCGCCGCCCGACCGCGCCGTGCGGCGACGTGGTGCAGGGATGTCGAGCGCGGCTTGGTTAGAGTTCTCGGTGGCCGCGATGACCGCGGCCACGACGACACGGGAGGTCCGGTGGCACCGAGCAGGAACGAGCGCGATGCGCGCGAGGCGCGCGATCGACTCCGCAGCTACTCGGCCCGGCAGCAGGTGCACGAGGGTCAGCGCAAGCGGCGCTGGCGCGACAACCTGCTCGCGATCGTGGGCGTCGTCGTCGTGGCGGGCCTCGCGGCCGGCACGCAGATCTTCTACTTCACCGCCGGCCCCGGCGGCTCGGGCGGCAAGGACAGCAGCGCCAGCCCGTCGCCGTCGGCGTCGCCCAGCGACTCGACCGAGCAGAACAAGGGCGACGTGCCCGACCCCGGCCTCGCCGAGGACCGCGACTGGACCGGCACGCTCACGATCAACGAGATCGCGCTCGGCGTGACCCTCGACGGCAAGAAGGCCCCGCAGGCGGTCAGCTCGATCATCCAGGACGTGCAGAAGAACTACTACCCGGACAAGACCTGCCACCGTCTCACCGACGCGACCGACTTCGGCGTGCTGCAGTGCGGCTCGCTGACCGGCGACGGCAGCGGCGACCCCGACTTCCAGTACGGCCCGGTCGAGAACGCGCCCGAGGACGGCGTCTACCCGGCAGGCACGATCGCCATGGCCCGGGCGAGCTCGCAGTACTCGATGGACCACCAGTTCTTCATCGTCTACAAGGACACGAAGCTGCCCACGGACGGCGGCGGCTACACGGTCGTCGGCACGATCACGAGCGGCCTCGACAAGCTGAAGACCGACATCGTCGACAAGGGCATCTCGGGCGGCACGACCGACGGAGCCCCCAGCGTCGCCACCACGATCACGGCCTTCAGCCTGAAGTGAGCGCGCGCGGCAGCACGGCCGCGTGACGATCGGATGAAGCGCGCTCCGATCTCGGGGTGAGCCGCGGGCGAGGGTGCCCTAGGCTGGACGGCGCCGGTGCGCCTCCGCCCGGGATGACGACGAAGTGGGATCGAACGTGAGCGACCAGAGCACGCCCTGGGGACGTGTCGACGACGACGGCACCGTGTACGTGCGGGAGGGCGACGCCGAACGGGCCGTCGGCCAGTACCCCGACGCGACGCCGGAGGAGGCGCTCGCCTACTTCACCCGCAAGTTCGTCGAGCTCGAGGGCCAGGTGACGCTGCTCGAGCAGCGCATCCTCAAGGGCGCTCCCGCCGGCGACGTCGCCAAGGCCCTCAAGCACCTCGGCGAGTCCGTCGCCGAGCCGAACGCCGTCGGCGATCTCGCGTCGCTGCGGGCTCGCGTCGAGAAGCTCGGCGGCACCGTCGGCGAGCTGACCGAGAAGCAGAGCGAAGAGGCGCGCGAGGCCGTGCAGCAGGGGCTCGTCGAGCGTGAGGCCATCGTCGCCGCCGCCGAGAAGCTCGCCGCGCAGGACCCGGCGCGGGTGCAGTGGAAGCAGGCGAGCGCCGAGCTCGACGGTCTCTTCCAGCAGTGGCAGCGCCACCAGCAGGACGGCCCGCGTCTGCCCAAGGGCGAGAGCAACGAGCTGTGGAAGCGCTTCCGCGCCGCCCGCAGCACGATCGAGACGCATCGCAAGGCGTTCTTCGCCGAGCTGGACAGCGCCCACAAGGACGCCCGCACGCGCAAGCAGTCGCTCGTCGAGAAGGCGGAGTCGCTCGCCTCGCGCGGCGCCGCCGGCATCCCCGACTATCGCAACCTGCTCGACGACTGGAAGCGCGCGGGCCGCGCGGGCAAGAAGGCCGACGACGCGCTCTGGGCGCGCTTCAAGGCCGCCGGCGACGTGCTCTATCAGGCCAAGGCCGAGATCGACGCCGTCGAGGACGAGGAGTTCCGCGGCAACCTCGACCTCAAGCTCGAGCTGCTGACCGAGGCCGAGAAGATCCTCGAGGTCGACGACCGCGTCAAGGCCAAGGAGCTCCTGCTCGGCGTCCAGCGCCGCTGGGACGTCATCGGCAAGGTGCCGCGCGACAGCATCCGCACCGTCGAAGACCGCCTGCGCAAGGTCGAGACCCACGTGCGCAAGCTCGACGAGGACCACTGGAACCGCAGCGACCCCGAGAAGCAGGCGCGCTCGGAGGGCTTCGCCGCTCTGCTCGGCGCCGCGATCGACAAGCTCGAGAGCGACATCGCCGACGCCAAGAAGCGCGGTGACGCGAAGAAGCAGGCCTCCCTCGAGGAGGAGCTCGCCTCGCGTCGCGCTCTGCTCGGAGCCGTCAAGAACTGATCGCGTCGGTGCCGCCGTGAGGTGCGTGCCGCCGTGAGGTGCGCACCGCCGCTCTCCACAGCCCCGGTCTGTCCACAGATCGGGGCTGTGCTGCGTCCGTATGGGTGCGCGCGACGAGGATCGGGACATGCCTCTCCCCCGCGTCCTGTTCCCAGCCTCAGCGGCGATCGTCGCGAGCGGTCCGAGCGGCGGCGGCGCCAGCGCGTCGGCCGGCATCGCCGACGTCCTCGATCTGCCTGAGGCGGAGCTGCGGGCCGCCGGGCTCGACGGCGAGCTCTTCGCCCTGGGCGACGGCTACTGCCCGAGCGACGTGCTCGTCGGACCGGCCGAGCGGCTGCACTCGGTGCTGCAGCCCCGGTCGCGTCGCCTCGCCGCCGAGGGACTGACGGCCGCGTGGGTCTGGGGCGCGCTGCCGTTCGCACCCCGTGTGCTGCGGCTGTGCTGCACGCTCGGCAGCCGAGCCGAGGGGTCCGGAGCCGGTGTCGAGGTGCGCGAGCTGACTCTGCGCGACGACGAGCTGCTCCGCCTCGACGGCCTCGCGGTCACGTCACCGCTGCGCACCCTGGTCGACATCGCCCGCGATCCTCGCGACCTCGAGCACGGAGACGCGGCGCTCCACGCGCTGCTGCGTCGTGCCGATGTCGGCATCGAGGCGGCGCTCACCCGACTCGCGCACGGGCGCGGGCTGCCCGGCCGTCGCCTCGCGACCGCGCGGCTGCGCAGGATCGAGCACGAGTCGACGCTCACGGACGGCGAGACGTGGTGACCGTGGCGCCACACGTGCGTCGTTCCGGCGACGTGCTCTCAGCCGCTGTTGACGCGGTAGACGTCGTAGACGGCGTCGATGCGGCGCACCGCGTTGAGCAGCCGGTCGAGGTGCACCGTGTCGCCCATCTCGAAGACGAAGCGGCTGATCGCGAGGCGGTCGCTCGAGGTCGACACCGAAGCCGAGAGGATGTTGACGTGGTGTTCCGAGAGCACGCGCGTGACATCCGACAGCAGGCCGGAGCGGTCGAGCGCCTCGACCTGGATGTGCACGAGGAACAGGCTGCGCGAGGTCGGCGCCCACTCGACGTCGATCATCCGATCGGGCTCCGCCGTGAGCGTCTTCACGTTCGGGCAGTCGTCGCGGTGCACGCTGACGCCGGCGCCGCGGGTGACGAATCCGACGATCACGTCGCCCGGAACCGGGGTGCAGCACTTCGCGAGCTTGACCAGGATGTCGGGCGCGCCGCGGACGAGCACGCCGGAGTCGCTCGTGCGCAGCTGACGGCCGCGGGCCCGGCTCGGCACCGAGACCTCGTGCTCCTCGACCTCGCCGTCGCCCTGCACGAGCGCGACGACCTTCTCGATCACCGACTGCGTCGAGACATGGCCCTCGCCGACGGCGGCGTAGAGCGCATCCACGCCCTCGTAGCGCAGGCTGTGCGCCACCTCGCCGACCGAGTCCTGGCTCATCAGCTTCTGCAGCGGCAGGTTCTGCTTGCGCATCGCGCGGGCGATCGCGTCGCGACCCTGCTCGATGGCCTCCTCGCGGCGCTCCTTCGTGAACCAGCCGCGGATCTTGTTGCGCGCACGGGGGCTCTTGACGAAGTTGAGCCAGTCCTTGCTCGGCGCCGCGTCGGGGTTCTTCGAGGTGAACACCTCGACCGAGTCGCCCGAGTTGAGCGTCGACTCCAGCGGCACCAGTCGGCCGTTGACCTTCGCGCCCATCGTGCGATGGCCGACCTCGGTGTGCACGGCGTAGGCGAAGTCGACCGGCGTCGCGCCGGCGGGCAGGCCGATGACCTTGCCCTGCGGCGTGAAGACGTAGACCTCCTTCGCCCCGATCTCGAAGCGCAGGTTGTCGAGGAACTCGCCGGGATCGGCGGTCTCGGCCTCCCAGTCGCTGATGTGCGCGAGCCAGGCCATCTCGGTGCCGGCCTGCTTCACGTCGGCGGTGCGACCGGCCATCCGCTCCTTATAGGCCCAGTGCGCCGCGACGCCGAACTCGGCGCGCTGGTGCATCTCCTGCGTGCGGATCTGGATCTCGACCGCGCGGCCCTTCGGCCCGACCACGGTCGTGTGCAGCGACTGGTACAGATTGAACTTCGGCGTCGCGATGTAGTCCTTGAAGCGCCCCGGGATCGGATTCCAGCGGGCGTGGATCGCACCGAGCACGGCGTAGCAGTCGCGGATGTTGTTGACGAGCACGCGGATGCCGACGAGGTCGTAGATCTCGTCGAACTCGCGGCCGCGCACGACCATCTTCTGGTAGATCGAGTAGTACTGCTTCGGGCGGCCGACGACCTGCCCCTTGATCTTCTGCGACTTGAGATCGTCGGCGACCGAGTCGATGACCTGCTGCACGAACTCCTCGCGCTCGGGCGTGCGGTCGCGCACCAGGCTCTCGATCTCGACATACAGCTTCGGGTAGAGCACCGCGAAGCTGAGGTCCTCGAGCTCCCACTTGATCGTCTGGATGCCGAGTCGATGCGCGAGCGGCGCGTAGATCTCGATGGTCTCCTGCGCCTTGCGCCGCGCCGACTCCGCGGGCACGAAGCCCCAGGTGCGCGCGTTGTGCAGGCGGTCGGCGAGCTTGATGATCAGCACGCGGATGTCTTTCGACATCGCCACGACCATCTTGCGCACCGTCTCGGCCTGGGCGCTGTCGCCGTACTTCAGCTTGTCGAGCTTCGTGACGCCGTCGACGAGCATCGCCACCTCGTCGCCGAAGTCGGCGCGCAGCTCGTCGAGGGTGTAGTCGGTGTCTTCGACGGTGTCGTGCAGCAGCGCCGCGGCGATCGTCTTCGTGCCGATGCCGAGGTCGGCGAGGATCTGCGCGACCGCCACCGGATGCGTGATGTACGGCTCGCCCGAGCGCCGGATCTGGCCGTTGTGCGCCTTGCGCGCCGTGACGTAGGCGCGGTCGATGAAGCCGAGATCCGCCTTCGGGTGATGCTGACGCACCGTCTTGAGCAGACGGTCGACCGCACCGGCCGGCTGCGCCCGCGAGAACAGGCGCGGCAGGATCGTCCGCAGTGTCGCCGTGCTCGACGGCGCAGGCTGGGTCTCGGTCATGCGCGCGCCTCCATCCGAGGATGATACGCGCGCATGAACCGCCTCACTGGATGGTCGCCGATCAGGCTGGGACGACGTCGGTCGAGCGCTCGCGCTGCTGCAGGATGCGCTTGTCGGCCTTCACGAGCGCGGGCTCGCCCTGGCGGAACAGCGCGTACAGCGGCGTCGCGATGAACGGCGTCGAGTAGGTGCCGATGATCGTTCCGACGAGCAGCGCGAGCGAGATGTCACGCAGCGTGTCGGCGCCGAGCACGAACGCGCCGATGAACAGGATCGCGGCCACCGGGAGGGCGGCGACGACACCGGTGTTGATCGAGCGGACGAGCGTCTGGTTCGCGGCGAGGTTGATCGTCTCGCTGAAGGTGCGCGTCGAGTCGGGACTCCACTCGGTCGTGTTCTCGCGCACCTTGTCGAAGACGACGACGGTGTCGTAGAGCGAGAAGCCGAGGATCGTGAGGAAGCCGATGATCGCGGCCGGCGTGATCTCGAAGCCGGTCGCCGCGTAGACGCCGATCGTGATCACGAGGTCGTGCAGCAGCGCCAGCATGGCGGCGGCCGACATCTTCCAGGTGCGGAAGTACAGCGCCATCACGACGGCGGCGAGCAGCAGGAAGACGCCGAGGCCGCGCAGGGCGTTGCCCGTGACATCCGCGCCCCAGGTGGCGCCGATGAACGAGGCCGTGACATCGCTCTCGGCGACGTCGAACTCCTTCGCGAGGGCCGAGCGCACCTCCTGCGTCTGCTCGTCCTTCAGCTGCGTGGTCTGCACGCGCAGGCCGTTGTCGCCGAGGGTCGACGAGCGCGGCACCGCGTTCGGCACGACCTCGGTGACCGTGTCCTCGCCGCGCTTCTGCAGCGCGGTCGAGCTGCCCGGGTTCGGGATGTCGTTCACGAGGAACTGCGATCCGCCGCGGAACTCGATGCCGAAGTTGAACCCCGCGCCGAAGTTGCCGCCGCCGCGGATGAAGGGCACGAGGATCGCGATGACCATCAGGGCGATGGCGATCGTGAACCAGAGGCGGCGCCTCCCGACGAAGGGGACGGAGCGGGCGCCGGTGTAGAGGTCGTTTCCGAACTTCTGCATGCTGGCCATCAGGAGTCCTTGCCCTTCTCGGCACGGTCGGAGGAGCCGGACTTCGCATCCGCGAGCTCGGCCGCCTTGCGTTCGGCGATCGTCTGCCGCCGTTGCGCCTCACGGCTCGCGCCGCCCTTGCGGGCCTCCGTCGAGACGCGGAACTGGGCGCGACCGCGGTACACGGCGCCGAGCGCGGTCGGGTCGAGACCCGAGAGCGGGTGGCCGCTGGAGAAGAAGCGCGTCTTGGCGAGCAGCTGCAGCACCGGGTGGGTGAAGAGCAGCACGACCAGCACGTCGATGATCGTCGTGATGCCGAGGGTGAGCGCGAAGCCGCGCACGTTGCCGACGGCGAGGATGTAGAGCACGACGGCCGAGAGCAGGTTGACGCCCTTCGCGGCGACGATCGTGCGCAGAGCTCGACCCCAGCCGGCTTCGACGGCCCCGACGAGGCCCCTGCCGTCGCGCAGCTCATCGCGGATGCGTTCGAAGTAGACGATGAACGAGTCCGCTGTCAGACCGATCGAGATGATCAAGCCCGCGACGCCGGCGAGCGACAGTCGGTAGCCCGAGTGCCACGACGCGACCTGGATGACCCCGTAGGTGATCGCCGCCGTCACGACGAGCGAGGCGATCGTCACGAAGCCGAGCAGGCGGTACTGGAACAGCGAGTAGATGACGACCAGGATCAGACCGATCAGACCGGCGATGAGGCCGCTCTGCAGCTGGCTCGTTCCGAGCGTGGCCGAGACGGTGTCGCGGCTCTGCACCTGGAAGCTCACGGGCAGTGCGCCGTACTTGAGCTGGTCGGCGAGGGCCTGAGCGCTCTCCTGGGTGAAGTTGCCGGTGATCTGCGGCTGGTCGGTCACACCCTGCACGGCCGGGTCGGTGATGACGAGGCCGTCGAGCACGGCGCCGAACTGGTTGCGCGGGCTGTCGAGCGCGATGAGGCGCGTGCCCATCTTCTTGATGGCCTCGCCGCCGGCGCTGTTGAGGCGCAGGCTCACGGCCCAGGTGTTGGTGCTGACGCCCTGCGAACCGGAGACCGTGCCGGCGCTCGCATCCGTGATGTCGGCGCCGTCGACCTCGACCGGGCCGAGGATGTACTTCTTCGTTCCGGTGTCGTCGCAGGTGACGAGCGGCTTCTTCGGGTCGGCGACGTTCGCGCCCGACTTCTCGACGTCGGCGCACTGGAAGTCGTCGTACTGCTTCTGCAGCGCGGGCGTGACCCAGTTGGTGTCGCTCGCGTTGGAGGGCTTGACGCTCGGCGTCGACGACAGGCTCGGGTCGTCGCTCGGCGCGGCCGAGGGGTCGGTCGACGCGGCCGCGGTCGGCGCGCCGGTCAGCAGCACGGGACGGAACTCGAGCTTCGACGACGACTGGATGCGCTGCAGCGTCGCCTGGTCGGGGGTGCCCGGGATCGAGACGACGATGTTCTGGTTGCCCAGCGTCGAGATCTCCGCCTCGGAGGATCCCGTCGCGTCGACGCGCTGGCGGATGATCGACACCGCCTGCTGCAGCTGCTCGGCGCTCGCCTGCTTACCGCCCGGCACGACCGGCGCGAGGATGATCTCCGTGCCGCCGTCGAGGTCGATCGCCAGCTTCGGCGTCGTGCCCCACTTGCCCCAGATCATCCCCGCGGTCTGAAGACCGGCGAGGACGACGAGGATGAGGATCAGCCAGGTCAGGGCTCTCCACGCCTTGCGCGTGGGGGTGGTTCTGGTCGCCACGAAGGGTTCGCTCTCCATCCGGAGCCGACGGCGTGACAGCCCCCGACCCCATCCACGCCGCCCGGCTCATCCCGGGCGACGGTTCACCAGGTTAGTGGTTACTCCGAGTCCTTCTTGTCCGACGCGGTGCGCTCGCCGAACTCGGCCTTCTCGCTGATCGGCTCGACGCTGGACTCGTTGAGGCTCGGGCCGGCGTTCTCCTCGACCACCGTGTCGGCGGTCTCGGGCTCGACGACCTTGAGCAGGGTCTGCTTGTGGACGCGCAGGGTCTGGCCCGGCGCGGTCTCGATGACGGCCTCGTTCTTGTCGTCGTCGACGGAGAGGAGGGTGCCGTAGATGCCGGTCGAGGTCATGATCTCGACGCCGGGCACCATCTTCTCCTTGAGCTCGGTCTGCTCCTTCTGGCGCTTCTTGCTGTTGCGCCAGCTGAGGAAGATGAAGACGACGAGGACGGCGCCGAGGGCGACGTAGAGAAGAGTCTGGTCCATGGTGGTGAGGGGGCCTTCCGGGGGTCTCGGCGGAGCTCGCCGATCACGAGGTGCCGCTGTTCGGCGGCCGGCGCCCTAGCCGAGCGGCCCGGGCGATTCGGTCAGATCATACGTCATCGTCGAACAGCGCCCCTGTGGAGGGACGCGCGACGCCGAGGTGCTGCCAGGCCGTGCGGGTCGCGACGCGACCGCGCGGCGTGCGGGTGACCATGCCGATGCGCACCAGGAAGGGCTCGACGACCGACTCGATCGTGTCCGCCTCCTCCCCCACGGCGGCGGCGAGGGTGGTGAGCCCGACCGGGCCGCCGTCGAAGCGGCTCACGATCGCGTCGAGCACGGCGCGGTCGAGGCGGTCGAGGCCGTGCGCATCCACGTCGTAGAGCTCGAGGGCGGCGCCGACGACGGCGACGTCGGGCTCGGTGCGGTGCACGAGCGCGTAGTCGCGCACCCGGCGCAGCAGCCGGTTGGCGATGCGCGGGGTGCCGCGGCTGCGACTCGCGATCTCGGCCAGGGCGGGCGCGGGGATGTCGAGGCCGAGCTTGCCGGCGGCACGACGCAGCACCTCCTCGAGCTCGCCGTCGTCGTAGAACTCGAGGTGGGCGGTGAAGCCGAAGCGATCGCGCAGCGGGTTCGGCAGCAGACCGGAGCGCGTCGTCGCGCCGACGAGGGTGAACGGCGCGAGGTCGAGCGGGATGCTCGTCGCGCCGGCGCCCTTGCCGACCATGATGTCGATGCGGAAGTCCTCCATCGCGAGGTAGAGCATCTCCTCGGCGCTGCGCGCCATGCGGTGGATCTCGTCGATGAAGAGCACCTCGCCGGGCGTGAGGCTCGACAGCAGCGCGGCCAGGTCGCCGGCGTGCTGGATCGCGGGTCCGCTCGACATGCGCAGCGGCCGGTCGCCCTCGTGGGCGACGATCATCGCGAGCGTCGTCTTGCCGAGCCCGGGCGGACCGGCCAACAGGATGTGGTCGGGCGTGCGCTGCTGCATCGTCGCCGCGCGCAGCAGCAGCTCGAGCTGGCCGCGCACCTTCGACTGGCCGACGAACTCGGCGAGCGAGCGCGGACGCAGTGCGCCCTCGAAGGCGAGCTCGGCCTCGGACTCCGGCTGGGGACGCACGACCGGGTCGTCGCCGAGGTCGAGGTCGCGCTCCAGGTCGCCGCCGCTCATCGCTGCGGCCCCAGGCGCGAGAGGGCGAGGCGCAGCACGGTCGGAACGGAGCCGCGGGTGGCGTCATCCACCTCGGCGAGCACCTCGTCGACCGCCTGGGCCGCGTTCTTCTCGGCCCAGCCCAGGCCGACGAGTGCGGCGAGCACGCTGTCGGCGGTGCCGCGCGGAGCGGCCGTGGTCGCTCCCCCGGCGGCGGCCGGGGCGACCGGCACGAGCTTGCCGGCGAGGCTGACCGTGATGAGCTTGGCCGTCTTCGGCCCGATGCCCGAGACCTTGCGGAACGCGGCGTCGTCCTCGGCGCCGATCGCGCGGGCGATCTCGTCGGGGCTGAGCGCGGCGAGCACGCCGAGCGCCGACTTCGGGCCGACGCCGGTGACGCCGCGCAGCAGGTCGAAGACCGTGAGCTCCTCGCGCGTGGCGAAGCCGAACAGGCTGAGGTCGTCGTCACGCACGATCAGCGCCGTGTGCAGCAGCGCCTCCTGGCCGAGGCGCAGGCTCAGCGCGTGCTGGGGCGTGACCTGGACGGCCATGCCGACACCGCCGACCTCGACGACGACGAGGGTTCCGGCGGCGCTGAGCACGGGTCCGCGCACGGAGGCGATCATCGGGTGGCCTTTCGGGTCGGGGCGGCGAATCGGGGTTCGGTGCGCGCGGTGCGCTTCTCGGCATCGCGCCAGGCGCGCTGGGCCGGGGTGAGCCCGTCGGACGAGCCGGATGCGGAGCCGAGGGCGGATGCGGAGCCGGCGGCCGGCATCCCGGCCTGCCCGCTCCACGCGTGGCAGAGCGCGAGCGCCAGTGCGTCGGCGGCATCCGCGGGTTTGGGGATCTCGTCGAGGCGCAGCACCCGCGCGACCATCGTGCCGACCTGGGCCTTCTCGGCGGCGCCGTAGCCGGTGACGGCGGCCTTCACCTCGCTCGGCGTGTGCAGGCCGACGCGCAGCTCGCGCTCGGCGGCGAGGGCGAGCACGACGCCGCTGGCCTGCGCGACGCCCATCACGGTGCTGAGGTTGTGCTGCGCGAAGACCCGCTCGAGCGCGACCGCATCCGGCCGGTGCTCGTCGAGCGCGGCCCGGACTCCGAGCATGATCGCATGGATGCGCTGCTCGAGCCGGGTGTCGGGGCTCGTGCGGATGACGCCGACGTGCACGAGGGTCGCGCGACGGTCGGGCGCGACGTCGACGATGCCGACGCCGCAGCGGGTCAGACCGGGGTCGATTCCGAGCACGCGCATGACGGCGACGCTACGGCATCCGGTCGTACAGATGTTCGAGACTCACCGCGCGGCGCGCACGCGACGATGCCCGCCACGAACCCCGGAGACGACGCGAGGGGCGCTGCCGGCCGGCAGCGCCCCTCGCGTGTGACCCGCGTCGGTCGTCAGTCGTCCGAGTCGGCGTCGAGCTCGGCCTGCACGTCGGCGTTCACCTGGATGTTGGTGTACACGTTCTGCACGTCGTCGCTGTCCTCGAGCGCGTCGATCAGGCGGAAGACCTTGCGCGCCGTGTCGGCGTCGGCCTCGACCTGCAGGTTCGGCACGAACTCGGCGTCGGCCGAGTCGTAGTCGATGCCCGCGCCCTGCAGCGCTGTGCGCGCGGCGACGAGGTCGGAGGGGTCGGTCAGGATCTCGAAGCCGCCGCCCTGGTCGACGACCTCCTCGGCCCCGGCCTCGAGCACGGCCTCGAGGATCGCATCCTCGGTCACGCCGTCGGTCTTCGTGACCGAGATGACGCCCTTGCGGCTGAAGTTGTAGGCGACGCTGCCCGGGTCGGCGAGAGTGCCGCCGTTGCGCGAGAACGCGGTGCGCACCTCGGCGGCGGCGCGGTTCTTGTTGTCGGTGAGGCACTCGACGTAGAACGCGACGCCGTTGGCTCCGTAGCCCTCGTACATGATCGTCGTGTAGTCGATCGTCTCGCCGGTGAGACCCGCACCGCGCTTGATGGCGCGGTCGATGTTGTCATTGGGAACCGAGGTCTTCTTGGCCTTCTGCACGGCGTCGACGAGCGTCGGATTGCCGGAGAGGTCGGCGCCGCCGATCTTGGCGGCCACCTCGATGTTCTTGATGAGCTTGGCGAACGACTTCGCGCGGCGCTGGTCGATGACCGCCTTCTTGTGCTTGGTCGTCGCCCACTTGGAATGCCCGCTCACGGTGCTCCTTCGTCGATGGTCTGAACCCCGTCATCCTAGCGACCGTGCGGTGGTGCGGCCGTCGGGGCGACCTAGGCTGGCCGGGTGAGCGCCTCTCGAGTCCGTCGTCCGCACGCGGCTCCCGGCATCCGTCGCGCGGTCGCCGCCGTCGTGATCGCCGGCATCGCCGCTGTGCTGTCGGGCTGCTCGAGCGATCCCGCCGCGGTCGCCTTCGGTCGTGCGCAGCCGGTGCACGTCGCCGACGCGCGCACGAAGACCGACGCGACGGTCACCGTGACGGTGACGGGAGTGGATGCCGCTCCCGCCGGCGCCCTCGACGGCGTCGACCTCGACGACGAGGAGCGCACGCTCACGCCCTACTTCGTGCAGTACCGCGCGAAGCTCGCCGACGGCGACTACAGCGACGACTTCCAGACTCCGTTCTACGACGCGTGGTCGGGATCGGATGCGACGGGCGCGACCCTCGCGCCGCTGAGCGTCTTCGGCTCGCTGCGCTCGTGCCCGGCGTTCGGCGCCGACGAGGCGACGGCGCTCGCGAAGGGCGACGAGGTCGCCGCCTGCCAGATCCTGCTCGGCGAGAAGGGCGGGGTGCGCGAACTGACCCTGCTCGAGCACTGGCGCTGGACCCCGCCCGCGAAGAAGGGCTGAGCGGCGCGGCTCAGCCGACGAGCCCGTCGACCGCTCGGCTCAGCCGACGAGCCCGTTCTCCCAGGCGAAGGCGACGACCTGCACGCGCGAGCGCAGGCCGAGCTTGGCGAGGATGCTGCCGACGTGCGTCTTCACCGTGGTCTCCTCGACGAAGGCGTCCGCGGCGATCTCGGCGTTGCTGAGCCCCTTCGCGGCCAGCAGGAAGATCTCCTTCTCGCGCGGCGAGAGCACCTCGATCAGATCCGGCCGCGCCTCGCGCACGGGCTGCGAGAAACGCGCGAGAAGGTCGAAGGTCGCCGCCGGGGCGATCACGGCCTGCCCGGCGTGCACGGTGCGGATCGCGGCGAGCAGGAACTCCGGCTGCGCATCCTTTGTGACGAAGCCGCTCGCGCCCGCGCGGATCGCCCGCGCCACGGCCTCGTCGCGGCGGAAGGTGGTGACGACGAGCACGCGGGGAGCAGCCCCGCCGAGCGGGACCGGCGCGGTCAGCAGCCGCTCGGTCGCGCTGAGTCCGTCGAGCACGGGCATGCGGATGTCCATGAGCATGACATCGGGGCGGGTCGCGGCCGCGAGGTCGACCGCCTCGACGCCCGTCGCCGCGCTGCCCACGAGCTCGAGGTCGGCCTGCGACTCGAGCAGCATCGCGATGCCGTCGCGGAACAGCCGCTGGTCGTCGGCGACGAGCACACGGATGCGTGCGCTCACGCGAGCGCTCCGGGTGCGGCCGGACGCGGGGCGGCGCCAGCGGGCGCGGGCGACGACGGAGCCGCCGACGATGCGGCCGCGGCAGGGAGCGGGCCGGTCGCCGCCGCCAGGTGCTCCTCGGCGTCCAGCTCGCGGTACGGGATGAAGGCGGTCAGGCGGTGGTCGCCGCTCTCGTCGGCGCCGTCGGCGAGCCAGCCGCCGGCGAGGCGCGCGCGCTCCTGCATGCCGGTGACACCGCGTCCGCTCCCCCGCGTCTCGAGCGCCGACTGCTCGCCCTCTCCGCTCGAGACCAGCTGGATCGAGAGCCCCGGCCCGCGCCAGTCGAAGACCAGCGACACGGCGCTGCCGCGCCCGCGATGCCGCAGGGCGTTCGTCAGCCCCTCCTGCACGATGCGGTAGGCCGCGGCCTGCTGGGCGAGGCCGAGCGCGGCGGGCTCGCCAGCCGTGACCTGCGTCACGTCGAGGCCGGCTCCGCGCGAGCCCTCGACCAGGTCGGGGAGCTGCTCGAGCGTCGGCTGCGGCGCCTCGGTGCCGTCGAGCATCCCGTCGATCATGCCCTGCACGTCGAGCAGCGCCGACCGCGCAGAGCCGGAGATCGCCTCGAGGGCGTCGGCCATCGCCTGCGGCCGGGCGTCCTTGAGATAGCGGGCGCCGTCGGCCTGCGCCACGATCACGGCGAGCGAGTGCGCGACCACGTCGTGCATCTCCTGCGCGAGGCGGTTGCGCTCGTCGGCGAGGCTGAGGCTCGACTCGGTCGTCTCGAGTCGGGTCTCGAGGCGCGCTGCCTGCGTGAAGGCGGCGATCCGGGCCGAGTTCTCGCGGATCGCTACCCCGACTCCCCAGGCCGCAGCCGCGATCGCCGTGCAGAACACGAAGATCGCCAGGTTGTCGAAGAGCGTGCGCCCGTTCCACCATGCCGCCGATGCGATACCGGCACCGGGCGTGATCGCCAGTGCGATCCAGCGCAGGGAGCGGTGTCGCGCCGCCACCACCCCGACACACAGGGCGACTGCGAGAACCGCCGAGAACCAGCCGATGTTGATCCGCCACGCGACGATCACCGATTCGGCAACCGTCCCGATCGTGACTGACGGCACGATCGCCACGAGAGATGCGATCGGACGCGACCAGCTCAGCCCTGCGGCCACGCACAGTATGAGCAGCAGGAAGACAGCGAATCCGAAGTTCCCGTAGGTCGACAGGGTGAACGCGCCACCCAGGAAGATCGCGGCGGCGGCGATGGGCACCGCCCAGGCCTTCAAGCGGGAAACGCTGATGTACATGCCGCTCACGCTAGGCGGGCTCGCGACGAGGTGGGAGCCGCGTGGCGCGGAAATCCTCCGAAAGTCGGAGGGCGCGCATCCACTCGGCTCGGGCAGGGCACGCTCGGGTCACGCCGCCGCGCGCACCCGCTCGAGGAAGCGCGCGTGGAAGCGGGTCTCGCCGTCGACCTCGGGGTGGAACGCGGTGCCGAGCAGCGGGCCCTGCTCGACGGCGACGATGCGTCCGTCGGCGAGGCGCGCCAGCACTTCGACCCCGGCGCCGACCTCGACGACCTCGGGCGCCCGGATGAACGTCGCGGCGACCGGCTCGGCGCCGAGCACCGGCACCGCGAGCCGCGTCTCGAAGGACTCGTTCTGCGCGCCGAAGGCGTTGCGCCGCACGGTCGCGTCGAGTCCGCCGAGCGTCTGCTGGCCGGCGATGCCGTCGAGCAGGCGGTCGGCGAGCAGGATGAGTCCGGCGCAGGTGCCGTAGACGGGCATCCCGGCGGCGATGCGCTCACGCAGCGGCTCACGCAGGCCGAAGCGTCGCGTGAGCTTGTCCATCACGCTCGATTCGCCGCCGGGCAGCACGAGCCCGCTCACCGCATCCAGCTCGCTCGCTCGGCGCACGAGCACGACCTCGGCGCCGAGCGCGGTCAGCACGGCCGCGTGCTCGCGCACGTCGCCCTGCAGGGCGAGCACGCCGACGCGCAGACCGGCGCCGACCGGCACTCCGCCCGCCGGCGCGTCGACCGGCGCGGCGCCGAGGTCGTGAGCGCTCACCAGCCGCGCTCGGCCAGGCGGTGCGGTGCGGGCAGATCGGCGACGTTGATGCCGACCATCGCCTCGCCGAGTCCGCGCGAGGCCTCGGCGATCACAGCCGGGTCGTCGGAGAACGCGGTCGCCTTGACGATCGCGGCCGCGCGCGCCGCCGGGTCGCCCGACTTGAAGATGCCCGAGCCGACGAAGACGCCGTCGGCGCCGAGCTGCATCATGAACGCCGCGTCCGCGGGCGTCGCGACGCCGCCGGCCGTGAACAGCACGACGGGCAGCTTGCCGGTCTCGGCGATCTCGACGACGAGGTCGTAGGGCGCCTGCAGCTCCTTCGCGGCGACGTACAGCTCGTCGCGGCTCTTCGACCCCAGCGCGCGGATCTCGCTCGTGATCGTGCGGATGTGCTTGGTCGCCTCCGATACATCCCCCGTGCCCGCCTCGCCCTTCGAGCGGATCATCGCAGCGCCCTCGGTGATGCGGCGCAGCGCCTCGCCCAGGTTGGTCGCGCCGCACACGAACGGGGTCGTGAAGAGCTGCTTGTCGATGTGGTTGACGTAGTCGGCGGGGCTCAGCACCTCCGACTCGTCGATGTAATCGACGCCGAGCGCCTGCAGCACCTGCGCCTCGACCTGGTGGCCGATGCGGGCCTTCGCCATGACCGGGATGCTCACGGTCGCGATGATCTGGTCGATCAGGTCGGGGTCGCTCATGCGGGCGACGCCGCCCTGGGCGCGGATGTCGGCGGGCACGCGCTCGAGCGCCATCACGGCGACGGCGCCGGCGTCTTCTGCGATGCGGGCCTGCTCGGCGGTGACGACGTCCATGATGACGCCGCCCTTCAGCATCTCGGCCAGGCCGCGCTTGACGCGGAGGCCGCCGGTCTGGGGTGTGGTGTCATCAGTCACGAGGGGACCGTAGATCCGGTGTTGCGCGGTGCGCGCGGGCCGACGACGATCGACTGGACCGGCGTTCGGGCCACGGTCCGCGAAGCGGACCGCCGATCAGGCCGATCGCGATCGAGTGGACCGGCTGTGCCCTCGACGGCCGCCCAGCACGGGCTTCGCGCCGCACCGCGTCGCGTGCGGTGGCAGGATCGGCGGCATGAAGGTGCTGTCCATCCAGTCCGCGGTCGCCTACGGCCATGTCGGCAACTCGGCGGCCGTGTTCCCGCTGCAGCGCATCGGCGTCGAGGTGCTGCCGGTCTACACGGTCAACTTCTCCAACCACACGGGATACGGCGCCTGGCGCGGCCCGCTGATCTCGCCCGACGACGTGCGCGAGGTCATCACCGGCATCGAGGAGCGCGGCGTCTTCGGCGAGATCGACGTCGTGCTGTCGGGCTACCAGGGCGGCGAGGGCATCGGCGAGGTCATCATCGACGCCGTCACTCGCGTCAAGGCGGCGAACCCGAACGCGATCTACGCCTGCGACCCGGTCATGGGCAACGCCAAGTCGGGATGCTTCGTCGCCCCCGCGATCCCGGTGCTGCTGCGTGAGCGCGTCGTGCCGGTCGCCGACGTGATCACGCCGAACCAGTTCGAGCTCGGCTTCCTCACCGAGACCGAGCCCGACACGCTCGAGTCGACCCTCGCCTCCGCCGACCTCGCGCGCGCGATGGGACCGACGACGGTGCTCGTCACGAGCGTCGAGCGCCCCGACCGGCCCGAGGGCACGATCGAGATGCTCGCCGTCGACGACCAAGGCGCCTGGCTGGTGCAGACCCCGCACCTGCCGTTCAAGGCGAACGGCTCGGGGGATGTCACGGCAGCCCTGTTCACGGCGCACCACCGCCGCACCGGCTCGGCCGCCGAGGCGCTGGAGACGGCCGTGTCGAGCGTCTTCGACCTGCTCCGCACGACCCACGAGGCGGGCGCCCGCGAGCTGCTGCTCGTCGAGTCGCAGGAGTTCTACGCGAACCCGCGCCGCCAGTTCACCGTGACGCAGGTGCGCTGAGCTCTCTCCCCCGGCGGCGGTCGGCGGATGCGCGGCATCCGCTGATCGCGATCAGACCGGCCAGGCCTCGGCGAGCTCGCGGCGGGCGTCGCCGAGCAGCTTCGGGATCGCCTTCGTCTGGGCGATGATCGGGAAGAAGTTCGCATCCGACGCCCAGCGCGGCACGACGTGCTGGTGCAGGTGCGCGGCGACGCCGGCTCCGGCCACGGCGCCCTGGTTCATGCCGATGTTGAAGCCGGCCGGGCCGCTCGTCGCCCGCAGCACGCGCATCGCCGTCTGGGTGAGATGGGTCATCTCCGCCGACTCCGCCTCCGTCGTCTCGTCGTAGCCCGCGACGTGGCGGTAGGGGCAGATGAGCAGGTGGCCGCTGTTGTAGGGGAACAGGTTCATCAGCACGAAGGCGTGCTCGCCGCGGTGCACGATGAGTCCCTGCTCGTCGCTCAGCGTCGGCGCCACGCAGAACGGGCACTCGTGGCTCGACGGCACACCGCCGGCCTCGATGTAGGCGATGCGGTGCGGCGTCCACAAGCGCGACAGCCCGTCGGGAACGCCGGCGAGGTCGGATGCGGACTCGGCCTGCGGGTAGGCGGTGCCGTCGTAGTCAGTCGGCACCGCGCCCTCCCGCTCAGCCGCGCCGTCGTCCGGCCCGTCGGTCACGCTCAGACCTGGGCCTTCGTCTCGATGGCCTCGAGGATGCGTCGCACCGCCTCGTCGACCGGCACGCCGTTGTCCTGCGTGCCGTCGCGGAAGCGGAAGCTGACCGATCCGCCGGCGCGATCCTGCTCGCCCGCGATCAGCTGGAACGGCACCTTCTGCTGCGTGTGCGTGCGGATCTTCTTCTGCATCCGGTCGTCGCTGGCATCGAGCTCGGCGCGCACGCCGGCCTTCCGCAGACGGGCGATGATCTCGCCGAGGTAGTCGTTGAACTCCTCGGCGATCGGGATGCCGACCACCTGAACGGGCGCGAGCCAGGCGGGGAAGGCGCCGGCGTAGTGCTCGAGCAGGATCGCGAAGAAGCGCTCGATCGAGCCGAGCAGCGCGCGGTGGATCATGACCGGCTGCTGCTTCGTGCCGTCGGATGCGGTGTACTCCAGCTCGAAGCGCTCCGGCTGGTTGAAGTCGAGCTGCACGGTCGAGAGCTGCCAGGTGCGGCCGATCGCGTCGCGCGCCTGCACCGAGATCTTCGGGCCGTAGAAGGCCGCGCCACCGGGGTCGGCGACGAGCTCGAGGCCCGACTCCTCGGCGACCTGACGCAGGGTGTCGGTCGCCTCATCCCAGGCCTCGTCGCTGCCGACGTACTTCTCCGGGTCCTTCGTCGAGAGCTCGAGGTAGAAGTCGGTGAGTCCGTAGCCGCGCAGGGTCTCGAGCACGAACTCGAGCTGGCTGGCGACCTCGGCCTTGACCTGGTCGGGCGTGACGTAGACGTGCGCGTCGTCCTGCGTGAGGCCGCGCACACGGGTCAGCCCCGAGAGCTGGCCGCTCTTCTCGTAGCGGTAGACGGTGCCGAACTCCGCGAGGCGCAGCGGCAGCTCGCGGTAGCTGCGTCCGCGCGCCCGGAAGATCAGGTTGTGCATGGGGCAGTTCATGGGCTTCAGGTAGTAGTCCTGGCCCTGGCGGGTGACGTGCCCTTCGGCATCCGTCTCCTCGTCGAGGTGCATCGCCGGGAACATCCCGTCCTTGTACCACTGCAGGTGGCCGCTGGTCTCGAACAGGTTCGCCTTGGTGATGTGCGGCGAGTAGACCTGCTCGTAGCCGTGCGCGATGAGGCGCTCGCGCATGTAGTTCTCGATCTCGGCGCGCACGACGCCGCCCTTGGGGTGGAAGACCGCGAGGCCCGAGCCGATCTCGTCGGGGAAGGAGAAGAGGTCGAGTTCCTTGCCGAGCTTGCGGTGGTCGCGCTTCGCCGCCTCCTCGAGACGGGTCAGGTAGGCGCGCAGCTCGTCTTTCGTCGGCCAGGCGGTGCCGTAGATGCGCTGCAGCTGCGGGTTCTTCTCGCTGCCGCGCCAGTAGGCGGCGGCCACGCGCATGAGCTTCGCACCGTTGCCGATCAGGCGAGTGCTCGGCAGGTGCGGTCCGCGGCAGAGGTCCTGCCAGTAGCGCTCGCCGGTCTTGCCGTCGACGTTCTCGTAGATCGTCAGCTCGCCGGCGCCGACCTCGACCGACTCGTTGTCGCCGCTCTCGGCCGAGCCGCCCTTGAGGCCTATGAGCTCGAGCTTGTAGGGCTCGGCGGCGAGCTCGCGGCGCGCCTCGTCATCGCTCACGACGCGGCGCACGAAGCGCTGGCCCTGGCGGATGATGCGGTCCATCTCCTTCTCGATCGCCTTGAGGTCCTCGGGCGTGAAGGGGGTGGCGACGTCGAAGTCGTAGTAGAAGCCGTCGGTGACGGGCGGGCCGATGCCGAGCTTGGCCTCGGGGTTGATGCGCTGCACGGCCTGCGCGAGCACGTGCGCGGCCGAGTGACGGAGGATGTTGAGCCCGTCCGGGGAGTCGATCGTGACCGGCTCGACGGTCTGAGTCTCGGTGACCGTCGTCGCCAGGTCCTTCAGCTCGCCGTCGACGCGCAGGGCGACGACGGAGCGGTCGGGGAAGAGGTCGAATCCGGTCTGCTCAGTCACGCTTCTCAGATTAGTGCGGAGCGGACGGCGCGGCCGACGCCGGCGGTCGACGCCGGCGGTCGACGCTTCGACAGCTGGCTGCGGCGGGAGGCGGCTCAGCCGACCGCGGTGAGGTGGAGGCCGATCAACGACGACGGAACGAGGCCCGGCGCCCGCAGGCCCGACGCCCCGAGAGCGCGACCGGAGACCACCGTGGGAACGGTCAGCCAGTCGAGCGACGCCGGGCCCGGCTCGGTCGCGCGGGCGAAGGGCTCGAGCGGGGCGATCCGGTACCGCCGCTCCGGGTCGAGGCCGGGCAGGCGCACGCGACCGAGAGGATGCGCCGCGCTCGTCGCGACCGCCGCGATCGTGAACAGCGCCTCGCTGCCGTCCCGCGCGACGACGCCCCGCACATCCAGCGCCGGGTCCGCGAGATCGGCGTGCACCACGCGCCCGGTCGCGACGAGGTCGCGATGCTGCTTCCAGGTCGCGACCCAGGCCGCCAGCCGCTCGCGCTCCTCGGCATCGAGCGTCGTCACATCCCATTCGATGCCGAGGTGTCCGAGCAGGGCGGTGCCGGCGCTGAAGTCGAGGGTGGTGTGACGCCGGGTCGAGTGGATGTGCGGCGTCGACACGTGCGCCCCGAGCAGCTCTGGCGGCACGAGCAGCCCGGTGTGCTTCTGGATCTGCAGACGCTCGAGCGGGTCGATGCAGTCGCTCGTCCACACCCGGTCGGTGCGCTCGAGGATGCCCAGATCGACTCGCGCGCCACCCGAGGCGCACGACTCGATCTCGAGGTCGGGATGCCGCCGCCGCAGCCGGTCGAGCAGCCCGTAGAGCGCCTCGACGCCGCGGCGCACGCGCGGGGCGGTGCCCGGCCCGGCGCCCGGCTCGACCAGGTCGCGGTTGTGATCCCACTTGATGTAGGCGATCTCGTACTCGCCGAGGATCGCGTCGATGCGCTCCTCCAGGTAGGCGACGACGTCGGGATTCGCGAGATCGAGCACCTGCTGCTGACGTGCCTCGGGCGGCAGCTCGTCGCGGCCGCGCAGGATCCAGTCGGGATGCGCGCGGGCGAGATCGCTGTCGGGGTTGACCATCTCGGGCTCGAACCAGAGCCCGAACTCCATGCCGAGGGCACGCACGCGGTCGACGAGCGGATGCAGGCCCTCGGGCCAGACGTCCGCATCCACGTACCAGTCGCCGAGGCCGGCCGAGTCGTCGCGACGGTGGCGGAACCAGCCGTCGTCGAGCACGAAGCGCTCGACCCCGACCTCGGCGGCCGCCTCGGCCAGCGCGGTGAGCCGCTCGAGATCGTGGTCGAAGTAGACGGCCTCCCAGGTGTTGAGCGTGACCGGGCGCGGACGACGGGGATGCACGTCACGCGAGCGCAGCTCGTCGTGGATACGGCCCGAGAGCTCGGTCAGCCCGTCGCCCCAGGCGCCGATCGCCCACGGCGCGACGTAGGTCTCCCCCGGCGCGAGCACGACCTCGCCGGGCAGCAGCAGCTCGCCCGCGAAGAGCACGGGGTCGTGGCCGGGCGTGCGCTCGGCCAGCAGGCGATGGTTGCCGCTCCAGGCGAGGTGGATGCCGTGCGCGACGCCGCGCTCGAACCCGAAGCCGGTCGCGCCCGCCGTCAGCAGCAGTGTCGCATCCGCGCCCGGGCGTCCGCGCCGGCTCTCGCGCAGATGCGTGCCGTTCGTGAAGGCGTGACGCTGCGGCGCGCGTTCGCGCAGGTGGTGGCCGGTCGCGTCGAGCAGCTCGTCGGCGTCGTGCGGCAGCGGGAAGGCGGCGAGCACACCGTCGAGCAGGTAGTCGTCGTCGCCGGTGTTGGTGACGGCGATCCGCTGCCGCAGCAGCCCCGTCGCCGTGACCTCGAGCTCGATCGTCGCCGTGAGCGCGAGGTGCTCGTCGACGAGACGGATGAGCCGTCCCGCCGGCGTCGACGGGCGCGCGTCGCCCAGGGCCAGCCGCGTCGCGAACCCGCCGCCCGCGCGTCGTCCGCTGATCCCCGAAGTGCCGAGCCAGCCGTGGCCGGGCTGGGGCAGCAGCGACAGCAGAGCCGCGTCATCGAGCCCGCCGGAACCGCGCGGCGGCCGGATCGCGCGCGCCATCCCCAGCGCGTCGGCGCCGAGCTCGCCGAGATCGGCGCCCCAGTGCACGATCACGGGAACCGGGGCCGTGTCGAGGTCGACGACGACCGAGGTTCCGCCGCCGCGCAGGTGCACGATGCCGTCGCGCTCGGACTGGATCGGGGCTGACGGGGCGATGCGACGCTGCATGCACCCGTTCTATCGTGCGCAGCCGACGTGCGGCCGGGCACGCGGTCGGGTGCCGCGCCTCGGCCACGCGCGGTGCACCAGATCACGGCGTCACAGTCGAGTCAACCCCTTCTCTGAACTCTCAGCGCGACCTAACCTGGACGCTGAGCGCTCACGTCCCGCTGTCCCTCCGGCATCCCCCGTCGTGAGCAGAGAAGAGGGCCGCATGGCCACTGACAGCTCCAGAGCCCCCGACCGGCCGACCCCCGCATCGCCGGCCGCCGCTGGGCTGAGCTCCGTTCCGAGCGTCGCGGTCTCGGCCGCACCCGCCGACGGTCTCGTCGCGTCAGCTTCGCCCCACGCGGAGGCGCCGGCGGTGTGGCACCTGCTGCGGACGGCGATCTGGACCGTCACCCAGGACGGCGAGGTGCTCGGCCGCGTCGAGCACCTCGCGAACGGCTGGTTCGCGATCGCCGAGCCGAATCTCGCCCTCGGCCTGTTCGACTGCGAGGCCGCTGCTCGCGAAGCCGTCATCCGCGCGCCGCGCCTCGCTCCCCCGCCCGAGACCGAGACGCGCTCCGCCGAGAGCTATGAGCAGCTCGCGTCTCGGCTCGCCGGCGAGCACCCGACGGTCACGCTTGGTCACATCGAGACGATCCTGACCGAGGAGCACGAGCTGCTCACCGGCATCGACCCGGCCGACATCGTGCCGCCGATCGTCGTCGAAGCCACCCTCGAGCGCGTCGAATCGCTCGAGGCGCGGCAGCGCTCCGACGTCGGCTGAGCCGCGGAGACCTCCCGCGGAACGCGACGAGGCCGCCACCCCGATCACCGGGATGACGGCCTCGTGACGAACGCGAACGCGACGGCCGGGGTCTGCCTCAGCGACCCCAGCGCAGCGCCGCGGTCTGCACCGGCGCGTCCCACAGCTCGGTCAGCTCGTCGTCGAGCTTGAGCACGGTGACCGAGAAGCCCTGCATCTCGAGCGAGGTCACGTAGTTGCCGACGAGCGTGCGGCTGACCTCGATGCCCTGCTCGGCCAGCACCTGCGCCGCGCGGCGGAAGGCGATGTAGAGCTCGATCAGCGGGGTGCCGCCCATGCCGTTGACGAAGAGCAGCACCTTGTCGCCCGAGGCGAAGGGCAGGTCTTCGAGGATGGGGTGCAGGATGCGGTCGACGATCTGGTCGGCCGGCTCGAGGCCGACGCGCTGGCGGCCGGGCTCGCCGTGGATGCCGATTCCGATCTCGATCTCGTCGTCGCCGATGTCGAAGCTCGGCTCGCCCGCGTGCGGAACGGTCGGCGCGGTGAGCGCGACGCCCATCGAGCGCACCTGGCCGTTGACCTTCTCGGCGATCGCGGTCACCGCGTCCAGGTCGTCGCCGCGCTGGGCGGCCGCGCCGGCGATCTTCTCGATCAGCACCGTGCCGGCGACGCCACGGCGTCCGGCGGTGTACAGCGAGTCCTTCACGGCGACGTCGTCGTCGACGACGACCGCGCGCACCTCGATGCCCTCCGCGAGGGCGAGGTCGGCGGCGGTCTCGAAGTTGAGCACGTCGCCCGTGTAGTTCTTCACGATGTGCAGCACGCCCTTGCCGCCGTCGACGGCCTTCGTCGCGGCGACGATCGGGTCGGGCGTCGGCGAGGTGAAGACCGGACCGGGCACGGCGGCGTCGAGCATGCCGTAGCCGACGAATCCGCCGTGCAGCGGTTCGTGGCCGCTGCCGCCGCCGGAGACGAGCCCGACCTTGCCCTGCACGGGCGCATCGGCGCGCACGATGTGGGCCGGATCGGCGACCACGGTCAGCAGACCGGGATGAGCGAGCGCGACGCCCTCGAGGGCCTCGGCGACGACGTTCTTCGGGTCGTTGATGAGCTTCTTCATGAACTCGGGTCCTCTCGCGACCGACGCCGACGCTGGCCGGGATCGGGGGCGATCCCCATCGGTCCGAGGCCGAATCTACGCGGGGCCGACACGCGCGGGGAAGACGCCCGCGCGCACTCTGGGAATCCGTTCACCGGGCGTTCTCGTGCGGCCGGCGTCGCCCGCGGAGGGGGCGGATCAGTCGGCGTTCGTCGCCGCGACCCACGCATCCAGCTTCGCCGTGGCGCTGCCGTCGTCGATCACGGCGGCCGCGTCGGCGATGCGGGCGCGGAAGCGGGCACGGATGTCGAGCTCGGCCTGGGTGTGGTCGCGCGCCAGATCCCAGGCGACGAGACCGGCGGCCGCGTTGAGCAGCACGATGTCGCGCACCGCGCCCTCCTCGCCCGCGAGAGTCGCCCGCACGACGTCGGCGTTGTGCTGCGGCGAGCCGCCGCGCAGGTCGTCGATCTTGGCGCGGCGGATGCCGAGATCGGCCGGGTCGAGGTCGTGCTCGGTGACCGAGCCGCGGCTGACCTCCCAGAGGTGGCTGTGGCCGGTCGTCGTGAGCTCGTCGAGACCGTCGTCACCGCGGAACACGAGCGCGGTCGCGCCGCGCGTCTGGAAGACGCCGACGAACAGCGGCACCTTCTCGAGGCTCGACACGCCGACGGCCGACGCCTCCGGGCGGGCCGGGTTCACGAGCGGTCCGAGGAAGTTGAACACGGTCGGGATGCCGAGGTCGGCGCGCACCGGCGCCGCGTGGCGGAAGCCGGGATGGAACAGCGAGGCGAAGGCGAAGGTGATGCCGCTCGTCTCGAGCACCGCGGCGACCTTCTCCGGCGGGATCGTGAGGTCGAGACCCAGCGCCGTGAGCACGTCCGAGGAACCGGATGCCGACGAGGCGGCGCGGTTTCCGTGCTTGATGACCCGGGCGCCCGCGGCGGCGCAGACGATCGACGACATCGTCGAGACGTTGACCGTGCGGAAGCGGTCGCCACCGGTGCCGACGATGTCCAGAGCCATCGGATCGACCGTCAACGGCAGCGCGTTCTCGAGGATCGCGTCGCGGAAGCCGACCACCTCATCCACCGTCTCGCCCTTCGCGCGCAGGGCGATGAGGAAGGCCGAGAGCTGGGCGGGAGTGGCCTGACCGGCCACGATCTCGCCCATGGCCCACGCCGACTCGGAGATCGTGAGGTGCTCGCCCTCGAGGAGTCGCGTCAGGAGTTCCGGCCAGGTCGGGGAGGTCGCCATGCCGAAATCGTATCGACGACGGCGACACCCGCCCCGCAGTGCGTTCTGGGCACTCTCACATGGGGCCATAATGGAGTCGTGAGCACTGCGACATCACTCCCCAGGACACCTGTGGTCGTCAACCGGCCGAACGTCACGTCGGTGGGAGTCATCGTGTGGCTCGGCAGCGAGGTCATGTTCTTCGCCGGCCTCTTCGCCATCTACTTCACGCTGCGCTCGGTGTCGCCCGAGCTGTGGGCCGAGCAGTCGGAGAAGCTCAACTTCCCGTACTCGCTGACGAACACGATCATCCTCGTGCTGTCGTCGTTCGCCTGCCAGTTCGGCGTCTTCGCGGCCGAGCGCCTCCAGGCCCGTCGCACCGACTGGAAGCCCTGGAACTGGGGCCTCGTCGAGTGGTTCTTCGTGACCTTCGCGATGGGCGCCGTCTTCGTCGTCGGCCAGATCTACGAGTACGCGATGCTCGTCACCGAGGGCGTCGGCTTCCAGTCCGACTCCTACGGCTCGGCCTTCTACCTCACCACCGGCTTCCACGGTCTGCACGTGACGGGCGGACTCTTCGCCTTCCTCTTCGTGATCGGCCGCACCTTCGCCGTCCGCCGCTTCACCCACAAGGAGGCGACGACCGCGATCACCGTGTCGTACTACTGGCACTTCGTCGACGTGGTCTGGATCGGCCTGTTCCTCGTCATCTACGTGCTGAGATGACCGACCCCGCCCCGACGACGAACCCACGAGACAGATCGGACACCTCGCAGCGCATGGCGAAGTCAGCATCCAGCCCCCGCACCAGCCGCCCGGCCCGCGCCGGACGCTCGGCCCGACGCACCCGCACCGGGCGCCGTTCGCCGCTCGCCTCGGTCGCGCTGCTCGTCATCGGCCTCATGGCCACGGGTGGCGCCTACGCCGCCTTCACGAGCGCCGCCAGCGCTGAAGACAACGGAACCGCCAACATCGCGGATGCCGACAAGGCCAACGGCGAGAAGCTCTTCCAGGCCAACTGCGCCACCTGCCACGGCACCAACGGCGAGGGCACCAACCAGGCCCCGACGCTGCTCGGCGTCGGCGCCGCCTCGGTCGACTTCCAGGTCGGCACCGGCCGCATGCCGATGGCCGTTCAGGGACCGCAGGCCGAGCGCAAGCCCCCGCAGTTCACCGACGCCCAGACCAAGGACCTCGCGGCCTACGTCGACTCGCTCGCCCCCGGGCCCGAGATCCCCGCCGACGAGTACCTCACCGGCAAGGGCGACGTGACCGAGGGCGCCGAGCTCTTCCGCATCAACTGCGCCATGTGCCACAACGTCTCCGGCGCCGGCGGCGCCCTCACCGAGGGCAAGTTCGCGCCGAGCCTCAAGGGCGTCAGCGCCGCGCACATCTACGAGGCCATGCTCACCGGCCCGCAGAACATGCCGGTCTTCAACGACCAGAACATCACCCCCGAGGACAAGGCGAACGTCATCGCCTACCTGACCTACCTCGACGAGCACGCCTCGCCCGGCGGTCTCGACCTCGGCGACCTGGGCCCGGTCTCGGAGGGTCTGTTCGTCTGGATCTTCGCGCTCGGCTCGATCGTCGCGATCACCGTCTGGCTGACGGCGAAGTCCAACTAAGTCGCCTCGGCGCGAGAAACACAGCGAGAGGAACCTCATGGCAGACCATGGCAGCGCCGACACCGGCAACGCCGTCGAGATCATCGCGACGGACCCGGGTCCGCGCAGTGCTGCCGTCGTGCCGACCGACCGTCCGCAGAACCCCGGCTTCCCGCCGGAGCGGAAGCGCGTCGCCGACCTCGACCCCGCCAAGGAGAAGCAGCAGGAGCGCCGCGTCGTCGCCTGGTTCGTCGTCGGCATCATCGGCGCCGTCGGCGCGGTGGCCGCCTACGTGGCCTTCCCGCTCGACACCCGCGGATCCATCGACCCGTCCGAGACCCGCATCGTCACGCTGCTGATCGGTCTCGGCATCGCGATCGGCCTCTTCGGCATCGGCTTCGGCGCGGTGCACTGGGCCAAGTCGCTCATGCACGGCCACGACCTGGTCGAGATGCGCCACCCCACTCGTGGCAGCGAGGAGACCCGCGCCAAGGCGGTCGCCGTCTTCACCGCCGGCAACGAGGAGTCGGGCTTCTCCCGCCGCAAGGCGATCGTGGGCACGCTGATCGGCGCCCTGGCCGCGTTCCCGCTTCCCGGCATCGTGCTCTTCCGCGGCCTCGCGCCGAAGGAAGACGCGAACGACGTGCTCCGCCACACCATGTGGAAGAAGGGCACGCGCCTGACCCGCGACCCCTCCGGCACGCCCATCAAGGCGTCCGAGGTCACCCTGGGATCGGCGTTCCACGTCATCCCCGAAGGCCTCAACGACTCCGAGCACAAGCTCGAGGAGAAGGCCAAGGCCGCGGTTCTGCTGATGCGCCTCAAGCCCGAGGACCTCAACCCCCGCAAGGGACGCGAGGACTGGGCCTACGACGGCATCGTCGCCTACTCCAAGATCTGCACGCACGTCGGCTGCCCCGTGGCGCTGTACGAGCAGCAGACCCACCACCTGCTGTGCCCGTGCCACCAGTCGCAGTTCGACATCACCCACGAGGCTGAGGTGATCTTCGGACCGGCCAAGCGCCCGCTGCCGCAGCTTCCCATCTACGTCGACGACGAGGGCTACCTCCGCGCGCGGAGCGACTTCACCGAGCCCGTCGGACCCAGCTTCTGGGAGCGTGAGCACTGATGTCCACCACCACCGCACCGGCGCCGAACGAACAGGCGACCCGCGGAACCCGCTTCACCAGCTGGGCCGCGAACTACGTCGACGAGCGCACGAGCATGTCGGGCCTCGTCAAGGAGCTCGGCCGCAAGATCTTCCCCGACCACTGGTCGTTCATGCTCGGCGAGGTCGCGCTCTACAGCTTCGTCGTCATCCTGCTCTCGGGCTCGTTCCTGACGTTCTTCTTCCAGGCCTCGATGGCCGAGGTCGAGTACGACGGCTCGTACGTGCCGCTCAAGGGGCTCGAGATGTCGGCCGCCATGCAGTCGACGCTGAACATCAGCTTCGATCTGCGCGGCGGACTCCTGATCCGTCAGATCCACCACTGGGCGGCGCTGCTGTTCGTGGCCTCGATCGGTCTGCACATGCTGCGCGTGTTCTTCACGGGCGCGTTCCGCAAGCCGCGCGAGGTCAACTGGCTCGTCGGCTTCCTGCTCTTCGTGCTCGCGATGGCCGAGGGCTTCACCGGCTACTCGCTGCCGGATGACCTGCTCTCGGGCAACGGCCTCCGCATCATCGACGGCATGGTGAAGGGCGTCCCCTTCTTCGGCACCTGGATCTCGTACCTGCTCTTCGGCGGGGAGTTCCCGGGCACCCAGATCGTGGGCCGCCTCTACACGCTGCACATCCTGCTGCTGCCCGCGATCCTCGTCGCCCTGCTCGGCGTGCACATGCTGCTGCTGATCGTCAACAAGCACACCCAGTTCGCCGGCCCCGGCCGCACGAACGACAACGTGGTCGGCTCGCCGATCATGCCGGTGTTCGCCGCCAAGGCCGGTGGATTCTTCTTCATCGTCTTCGGTGTCATCGCGCTCGTCGCGGCGACCGTCACGATCAACCCGATCTGGGCGTACGGACCCTACGACCCCTCCCCCGTCTCGGCCGGCACCCAGCCGGACTGGTACATCGGCTTCGCGGATGGCGCCCTGCGTCTCGTGCCGCCGGGCTGGGAGCTCATGCTCGGGCCGTACACGCTGTCGCTCAACATCCTCGTGCCGATCCTGGTGCTGCTGGTGTTCCTCGCGGCTGTCGCGGTCTACCCCTTCGTCGAGGCCTGGATCACCAACGACAAGCGCGAGCACCACATCGCCGACCGTCCGCGCAACGCTCCGACCCGCACCGCGATCGGCGCCGCCGGCGTCACGTTCTACGCGGGCCTCTGGTCGGCGGCGAGCTCGGACCTCATCGCGACGCACTTCAAGCTGTCGATCGAGAGCGTGACCCACGTGATCCAGGCGGTCACGATCCTCGGGCCGATCGTGGCGTTCTACGTCACGAAGCGCATCTGCCTCGCGCTGCAGAAGAAGGACCGCGAGATCGCGCTGCACGGCTTCGAGTCGGGCCGCATCGTGCGTCTGCCCGGCGGCGAGTACATCGAGGTGCACGAGCAGCTCTCCGAGTACGAGCGCTGGCGCCTGGTGAGCTTCGAGGAGTACCACCCGGTGATGGTGCGACCGGATGCGCGGGGTCGCATCACGCAGCGAGCGAAACTGCGCGCGTCGCTCTCGAGCTGGTTCTTCGAGGACCGCATCGCTCCGGTGACGCAGAAGGAGCTCGAGTCGGGCTCGCACGGTCACCACTGAGTTGAACCGCCTCGAAGGGGCCCGTCGTCCACGTGACGACGGGCCCCTTCGCTGTCTCCCCCGGCGCTCGATCTCGGCCCGGTCTTCCGCTCCCCCCGCGCCGACTCGCGACCGCGACGCCCGCCCTAGGCTCGAGGGATGCATCCCCCGCTCGAGCCCTTCTCCACCGGATTCCTGGACCGGCCCGACGGCAGCTCGCTGTACTGGGAGACCAGCGGCGCACCCGACGGCGTGCCCGTGTTCTACCTGCACGGCGGCCCGGGCGGCGGACTCGGACTCGGCGGATACCGTCGCCGAGCGGATCCGTCGCGGCACCTCATCGTCGGCCTCGACCAGCGCGGGTGCGGGCGGTCGACCCCCTGGGCGATCGACGACCTCGCCGCCCTCGATCTGAACACGACAAGCGCGCTCATCGACGACATCGAAGCGCTGCGGATGCACCTGGGCATCGACCGGTGGCTCGTGCACGGCGTCTCGTGGGGCTCGACTCTCGCGCTCGCGTACGCCCTCGACCACCCCGATCGTGTGCTCGCGCTGGTTCTTGTCGCCGTGACGAGCGGAAGCCGCCGGGAGATCGACTGGATCACCGACGGCGTCGAACGGATCTTCCCGGAGCGGTGGGACGAGTTCGACTGGCTCGGACGACGCCTCGCGCCCGACGCCGGCCCGCGACAGGTCGAACGCTACGCCGCCGCACTCCGACACCCGGATGCCGCGGTGCGCGAGCTCGCGGCCGAGGGCTGGGATGCGTGGGAGTCGACACACATCTCACTCGACCCGTACTGGCAGCCCGGTCCGTACCGCGCTGAGGTGCGGGACCGCCGCAACTTCGCGACGCTCGTCACGCACTTCTGGTCTCAGGACTGCTTCCTCCCCGGTGACCGAGCGGTACTCGAACGGATCGCCGAGCTGGGAGATCTTCCCGGCGTGCTGATCCACGGTCGCCGCGACATCAGCGGCCCCGCGGAGACCGCGTGGGAGCTCGCTCGGCGCTGGCCAGGCGCGCAGGTGCAGATCGTCGAGCACGAGGGTCACGGCGGCCCGAACAGCATGGAGCGAGCCGCCGCCGCGATCGACGCTCTGACCGGCGTCCAGCGTGCGCGTCAGCGGCCTCGGCACCGGTCTCGGCTCGGCGCCGACGACGAAGGCGGCGGCTCCCGCAGGAAGCCGCCGCCCGTGACGTTCTGAGCGCCGCCGTCAGTCGAAGATGCGCCGCATGTACTCGGCGTTCTGCTGGTAACCGAGGCGGTCGTAGAAGCCGCCGGCACGACGGCTCGCGACGGTCAGCTGGTGCACCTTGCGCTCCACGCACTCCTGCTCGACCGCGCGCACGAGCTGCGTGCCGAAGTCGAGACCGCGGGCCTCCTGATCGACGACGATCTCCTGCAGCTGCGCCGAGAGACCGTTCGTCGCCAGCAGCGGGACGATCGTGGTCAGCGCATAGCCGCGCACGGCTCCCGCGTCATCCTCGGCGAGAAGCAGGAGCACGCTCGGCTCCTCCCCCGCGAGGTACGAGGCGAAGGTCGCGTCGAAGGCGGCGCGCTGGGGTTCGATCGCATGACCGAGCTGCTGCACGAGAGCGAACAGCGCATCGGCGTCGGCGGGGCGTGCGGCGCGGATCATCAGCGGGCGAAGTTCCCGCGCACGTACTCGAACTGCCAGCCGACGACGCCGATCAGCACGATCGGGGCGCCGATGATGGCGATCCAGACGCCGACCGCGAGGCCGAGGAACATCAGGCCGAGTCCGAAGGTGAGCACGAGCGGCCACCAGCTCCAGGGGCTGAAGTGACCCTGCTCGGCGTCGCCGTCGTCGATCGTCGCGTCCGAGCGGTCCTCGGGCAGTTCGCCGCCCTGCGCCCTGATGGCGAGGCGGAGGTAGAACTGCAGGAAGAACGACAGGATCGCGCCGAGGCCGATGCCGACCGAGCCGACCCACTCCACCGTGCCGGTGCCGGCGACGGCGGAGATGAAGCCGCCCACGTCGGTGCCGGCCGGGATCGTGGCCGAGTCGATCATGTGCCAGATGATGTAGGCCGCGTCAGCCGCCAGGAAGAAGAAGAAGAGAAGCAGGAACAGGTTCGCGTTGACCTTCATGGCTTACTTCACCTCTCCTTTCGCGACGTCGAGCACGGGCGCCTCCGGGGCGTCCTTGGCGGGTCCGATTCCGATCGGGATGCCGGCCTCGGGGTGGTGCAGGTCGAACGCCGGGGACTCCGAGCGGATGCGCGGGATCGACGTGAAGTTGTGGCGCGGCGGCGGGCAGGAGGTCGCCCACTCGAGCGAGCGCGAGTAGCCCCACGGGTCGTCGACGGTGACCTTCGGCGCCTTGCGGGCCGTGATGTACACGTTGTAGAGGAACGGCAGCAGCGAGATGCCGAGGATGATCGCGCCGATCGTCGACAGCTGGTTCATCCAGGTGATGTTGTCCTCGACGCGGTACTGCGCGTAGCGGCGGGGCATGTTCATCACGCCGAGCCAGTGCTGGATGAGGAACGTCGTGTGGAAGCCGATGAACAGCAGCCAGAAGTGGATCTTGCCCAGCGTCTCGTTGAGCATCTTGCCGGTCCACTTCGGCCACCAGAAGTAGAAGCCGCTGAACATGGCGAACACGACGGTGCCGAAGACGACGTAGTGGAAGTGCGCGACGACGAAGTAGCTGTCGGAGAGGGCGAAGTCGAGCGGCGGCGACGCGAGGATGACACCCGTCAGACCACCGAAGGTGAAGGTGATCAGGAAGCCGATCGCCCACAGCATCGGGGTCTCGAAGGTGACCGAGCCGCGCCACATGGTGCCGATCCAGTTGAAGATCTTGATGCCCGTGGGCACCGCGATCAGCATCGTCAGCAGGGCGAAGAACGGCAGCAGCACCGAGCCGGTGACGTACATGTGGTGCGCCCACACGGTGACCGAGAGGGCCGCGATCGCGATCGTGGCGTAGATCAGCGTCTTGTAGCCGAAGATCGGCTTGCGGCTGAAGACCGGGAAGACCTCGGAGACGATGCCGAAGAACGGCAGCGCGATGATGTAGACCTCAGGATGCCCGAAGAACCAGAACAGGTGCTGCCACAAGATGGCGCCGCCGTTGGCTGGATCGAGCAGATGCGCTTCGAATACTCGATCGGCTCCGAGCGCGAAGAGGCCGGCGGCCAGCACCGGGAAGGCGAGCAGCACGAGGATCGACGTGACGAGCACGTTCCAGGTGAAGATCGGCATGCGGAACATGGTCATGCCGGGCGCGCGCATCGTGATGATCGTCGTGATGAAGTTCACCGCGCCGAGGATCGTGCCGAAACCGGTCATGGCGAGGCCGAAGACCCAGAGGTTTCCGCCGTAGCCCGGCGAGAACGTCGTCGATGAGAGCGGCGTGTAGGCGAACCAGCCGAAGCTCGCGGCGCCCTGCGGGGTGAAGAACCCGCCGACGGCGATGATCGAGCCGAAGAGGTACAGCCAGTAGGCGAAGGCGTTCAGACGCGGGAACGCCACGTCCGGGGCGCCGATCTGCAGCGGCATCGCGACGTTCGCGAAGCCCGAGAACAGCGGGGTCGCGAACATCAGCAGCATGATCGTGCCGTGCATCGTGAAGAGCTGGTTGTACTGCTCGCGCGTCGACAGCAGGTCGAGCCCGGGCGTGAACAGCTCGGCGCGGATGACCAGGGCCATCACGCCGCCGATGAGGAAGAACAGGAACGACGTGATCAGGTAGAGGTACCCGATCGTCTTGTGGTCGGTGGTGGTGAGCCACTTGACGATGACGTTGCCCTTGCGCTCACGCAGGATCTCGCGGCGGTTGCCGATCTGCGCGGCGCCGCCCGTGGGGGCGGTCTTCGCGGCCGGAGGAGTCGCAGTCGTGGTCATGGTCTCAGCCCTCCACGTTGGTGGTGCTCGTGCCGTTGCCCGGCAGGTTCGTGTTCGCGTTCAGATCCTCGCCGATCGGACCGGTGTTGCCGGCGTCCTCGAGCTTCTGCATCTGCGCCTTGTACTCGTCTTCCGAGACGACCTTCACGTTGAACAGCATGAGCGAGTGGTACTCGCCGCAGAGCTCGGCGCACTTGCCCTGGTACGTCCCCTCCTTGAGAGGCGTGAAGTACATGTGGTTCGTCTTCGCCGGGATCATGTCCTTCTTGTAGAGGAACTCGATCACCCAGAACGAGTGGATGACATCGCGCGACTTGATGTCGATCTCGATCTTCTTGTTGACCGGCAGGTAGAGCGTCGGGATCGAGTCCTCGATGATCTCGCCCTTGTCATCCACCTGCGTCTGGATCGACTGCTTGTAGGTGTTCGACGTGTCGTACTGGAAGTCCCAGGCCCAGCGCTTGCCGTAGACCGTGATCTTGTAGTCGGGGTCGACCTTGGCCTCGATCGCGGCCTGGTCGCGGGCGGTGAAGGCGAAGAAGCCGAGCACCAGGATCAGCGGCACGATCGTGTAGAAGATCTCGATCGGCATGTTGTAGCGCAGCTGCACCGGCAGGCCCGTCTGGCCCTTGCGGCGTCGGTACGCCACGGCGGCCCAGATGATGAGGCCCCAGGTGATGATGCCGACGATCAGCAGCACGATCCACGAGGTCGTCCAGAGTCCGATGACGCGATCGGTGTGGTTCGTCACACCCTCGGCCGGGGGAAGGAATCCGCGCAGCTGTGCGTCGGTGCAGCCGGCCAGGATCGCGGTGACCGCGACGCCGATGGGGAGAATGGCCCAGCGGGCCAGACGACTGCGGCGTTGTGAGCGCACGGCGAACCTCTCGGTGGAATAGCGGGTGTTACAGAGCGAGTCTATAACCGCGAAAGGGCGCCGACTTCGCGTCGGCGCCCTTCGAGGACGTGTCGTGCCGGGAAATGCCCGGTCGCGGTTCAGTGGAAGGAATCTCCACACGCGCACGAGCCCTGCGCGTTGGGGTTGTCGATCGTGAATCCCTGCTTCTGGATCGTGTCCTCGAAGTCGATCGAGGCGCCGTCGAGGTAGGGCTCGCTCATCTTGTCGACGACGAGCTCGACGTCGCCGAACTCCTTCACGAGGTCGCCGTCGAGCACGCGCTCGTCGAAGTAGAGCTGGTAGATGAGGCCCGAGCATCCGCCCGGCTGCACGGCGATGCGCAGGCGCAGGTCGTCGCGCCCTTCCTGCTCGAGCAGGCTGCGCACCTTGGTGGCGGCGGTGTCGGTCAGCTTGACGCCGGCGGGCACGACCTCGTCGGTCTGCGGGGCGGTGAGGGTCGTGTCAGACATGACGACAGTGTACGTCGCGCGTCCGCGGGGCGCAGGATGCGGAACGCCCCCGTCACGGGGACGGGGGCGTTCGGTCGACGCCGCCGGCTCGAGCGCGTGATCAGCGCACCGCCGGCGGCACCTGCGGCGACTCAGCCGCGGGCGTCGAGCCGCGAGAGCAGCAGCGCCTCGGAGAGGATCGCGCGGTGGAACGAGCCCAGGTCGAGCGACTCGTTCGGGCTGTGCGCGCGCGAGTCGGGGTCCTCGACGCCGGTGATGAGGATCTGCGCGCCGGGGAAGCGCTCGACGAGCGAGGCGACGAAGGGGATGGACCCCCCGGCGCCCATCTCGACCGGCTCGGCTCCCCACCCCTCGCGCATGGTGTCGAGCGCCTCGGCGGCGGCCCAGCCGGAGGTGTCGACGAGGAAGGGATCGCCGAGATCGACGTCGGCGAACTCGACGCGGGCGCCGAAGGGCGCGTTCGCGAGCAGGTGCTCGCGCAGCGCCTCCCACGCCTCCTGGCCCGTTTGACCGGGCGCGACGCGCGCGGAGAGCTGGAAGGTGACGGTGGGGATGAGCGTGTTCGAGGCGTTCTTGAGGCTGGGCGCGTCGACGCCGGTGATCGTGACGGTCGGCTTGTCCCACAGGCGGCTGACGATCGTGCCGTCGCCGATCGGCCGAGCCTCGGGCAGCAGGCCGGTCTCGCTGCGCAGCTGCGCCTCGTCATAGGCGGGGGTCTCGGCCTCGCGCGTGGTCATGCCGGCGACCGCGACCGAGCCGTCCTCGGCCCACAGCGTGTTCAGCAGGCGCACCGCGGCGAGCATCGCATCCGGCACCGCTCCCCCGAACATCCCGGAGTGCGAGGCGTGCTCGAGCGTCGTGACCTTCACCTGCACGCGTACATTGCCGCGCAGGCCGACGGTGAGCGCGGGGATCTCGGTCGACCAGTTGCCCGAGTCGGCGACGACGATCACGTCGGCGGCGAGCTGCTCCTGGTGGTCGACGAGGAACTGCTCGAAGGAGCGGGAGCCGAACTCCTCCTCCCCCTCGAAGAAGAGCACGATGCCGAGGTCGAAGTCGTCGCCGCGGGCGTCGACGAGCGCGCGGATCGCGGCGAGGTGCGAGGCGATGCCGGCCTTGTCGTCGGCGGTGCCGCGGCCGTAGAGGCGGCCGTCGCGGGTGGTCGGCTCGAAGGGCGCCGACTCCCACAGCGATTCGTCGCCGACGGGCTGCACGTCGTGGTGGGCGTAGAGCAGGATGGTCGGCCGGCCGTTGCGGGCGGCGCGTGTGGCGAGCACGGCGGGCTGGCCGAGCTGGTCGGTTCCGGGGATGGCGGACTGCTCGATCGACACCGACTCGAACACCCCGAGCTCGCGCACGAGCTCGGCGATGGCCTCGGCGCTGCGGCGCACCTCGGCGTGGTCGAAGCCCTCCCACGCGATCGAGGGGATGCGGGCCAGACGCGACAGCTCGGCGATCGACGCCGGCAGCGCGGCGTGCACCGATTCGGCGATCCGCTCGGCGTTCGGGCTGGTGGACGACGGGCTCACGGGATCGCTGGAGGACATGCGGGTAATCTTAAGCGCCGCCGTCGAGCATCCGCTCCGGCGCATCCACCCCTTCGACCGAGGACCGCACCGTGGCCAGGACTCCCCGCAACACCGAGCAGCCGGCGGCTGAGACGCCGCTCGAGCTCGACCCGAAGCTCGACTCCAAGAAGGGCAAGGCGACCCCGACGCGCGCTCAGCGCGAGGCCGAGCGTCTGCGCCCGCTGGTTCCGAACGACCGCAAGGAGGCGGCGCGCGCGAACCGCGACAAGCAGGCGGCCGAGCGCGAGAAGGCACGTGTGGGCCTCGCCGCCGGCGACGAGCGATACCTGCCGGTGCGCGAGCGCGGACCGCAGAAGAAGTACATCCGCGACTACGTCGACTCGCGCTTCAGCATCGGCGAGCTCGTGCTGCCGCTCATGTTCCTGGTGATCATCGTGAGCTTCCTGCCGCAGTTCATCCCGGCGATCCCGCAGGAGTTCTCGGCCTGGTCGCTCTACGCCGTGTGGGGCTTCCTGGTGCTGGCGATCATCGACTGCGTGATCATGACTCAGCTGCTCAAGCGCCGCCTGCGCGAGCGCTTCGGCGACAAGACCGAGCGCGTCGGCCTCTACGCCTCGATCCGCGCACTGCAGTTCCGCATGCTGCGCATGCCGAAGCCGCAGGTGAAGATCGGCCAGGCGATCGACTGACCTCCGTTCGCTCGAGCGAACGACGAGAGCCCCGGTCCGCTGCGTGCGGACCGGGGCTCTCTGCTGTTCCGGGCCCCGCCGAGCAGGGCGGGGAGCGCGGTTGGTCAGATCGGACCGCGCGCGTCAGACGGCGCGCGAGCGCAGCCGGGCCAGACCGCGGCTGATCTGCCGCGCCCAGAGCGGGCCGCGGTAGAGGAAGCCGGTGTAGCCCTGCACGAGGTCGGCGCCGGCATCCAGTCGCTCCTGCACCTCGGCGGCCGTCTCGACGCCGCCGACCGAGATGATGCAGATCTCGCGCGGCAGCTCGGCGCGCAGCAGCTTCAGCAGCTCGAGCGATCGGGCGCGCAGCGGCGCTCCCGAGAGCCCGCCGGCGCCCGCGGCCTCGACGACCGCGGGCGCGGTGCGCAGATCCGCCCGCGACAGCGTCGTGTTCGTGGCGATGATGCCGGGCAGGCCGAGGCGCAGCACGAGCGCCGCGATGCCGCGGGCCTGCTCATCGTCGACGTCGGGGGCGATCTTCACCAGCACCGGCGTCGCGCCCGCCGCGTCGCGCACCGCCGCGAGCAGCGGCTCGAGCACCTCGACCTCCTGCAGTCCGCGCAGCCCGGGAGTATTCGGCGAGCTGACGTTGACCACGAGGTAGTCGGCGAGCGGGGCGAGCAGGCGGGTGCTCGTCAGGTAGTCGTCGGTGGCGGCATCCACGTCGACGACGCGGCTCTTGCCGATGTTGACGCCGATGACCGGGCGCCCGGTCACGCGACGCAGCTTCTCGAGGCGCGGGCGGATCGCCTCGGCGCCGGCGTTGTTGAAGCCCATGCGGTTGACGACGGCACGGTCGGGGATGAGGCGGAACAGCCGCGGCCGCGGGTTGCCGGGCTGCGCGATCGCGGTGACCGTGCCGATCTCGACGTGGCCGAAGCCGAGAGCACCGAGGCCGAGGACGCCGCGCGCCTCCTTGTCGAAGCCGGCTGCGATCCCGAAGGGCGAGTCGAAGCGCAGACCGAGCGCCTCCACCTGCTGGCCGGCCGGCGGCTTGGTCACGGCGCGGGCGATCGAGCGGAGCACGGGGGCGCCGAGCGCGCGGATGACGACGAAGGCGAGGTGGTGCGCGTCCTCCGGGTCGAGACGCGAGAGGACGAGGCGGAAGAGCGTGGGATACATCGGCGCGCGGTCAGTCGAGCTTCGCCGCGGCGGGGGCCGAACCGTCGCCGGTGTGCTCCTCGCGCAGGGTCGTGATCGCCGACTCGAAGTCGTCGAGCGAGTCGAAGGCCTGGTAGACGCTCGCGAAGCGCAGGTAGGCCACCTCATCCAGCTCGCGCAGCGGCGGCAGGATCGCCAGGCCGATGTCGTTCGCCTCGATCTGCGAGGCGCCGCTCGAGCGGATCGTCTCCTCGACCTTCTGCGCCAGCAGAGACAGGTCCGCGTCGGTCACCGGGCGACCCTGGCAGGCCTTGCGCACGCCCAGCACGACCTTCTCGCGGCTGAAGGGCTCGACGACGCCCGAGCGCTTGATCACGCTGAGGCTCGCGGTCTCGGTCGTCGAGAAGCGGCGACCGCATTCCGGGCACTGACGGCGGCGGCGGATGCTCGTGCCGTCATCGCTCGTGCGCGAGTCGATCACGCGGCTGTCGGGGTGGCGGCAGAAAGGGCAGTACATGGCGGCACCAGGGTATCCGGCGCGGCACCCCGCGCGTGCGCCAGGATGGGGCACGTGCCCGAAGCAGTCCCCGCTCCCTCCCCCGCCGAGCGCATCGTCGACGACGTCTCGGCGTTCAAGATCGCGTTCCGTCGCCTCGCGGCCGGCGTCTCGGTGATCACGACGCTCGACCCGGAGGGCGCGCCGCGCGGCTTCACCGCGACCTCGCTCGCCTCGCTCGCCGCGGTGCCGCCGCTGGCGACCTTCAACATGGCGCGCACCGCGAGCACCTGGCCCGCGGTCGACGCGGCCGAGCACGTCATCATCCATCTGCTGGGCGCGGCGAACCGCGAGGTCGCCGGAATCCTCTCGGGGCCGCAGGAGAAGCGCTTCGAGGGCGATCACTGGGCGCCCGGCCCGCACGGACTGCCGCTGCTGAAGCACGTGCCGGCCTGGATGCTGGCGCGCGTCGTCGAGCGTCACCACGTCGCCGGCGGCGCCGTGGTCGTCGTCCAGATCGAAGACGGCGGGCTCGGCGGACCGGACGACGCGATCGTCTACCACGAGCGCACCTACTTCACGCCGTCGATCCCGGCCTGACGGCGCCGCCGCACCGACCCGCACCGCACCATCCCCTCGAGGAGGTCACGATGACCGATCAGATCACCGCCGAGCTGCGCGCCCTCGAGCCGCTGTTCCACGTCGTGCCGGCGGCCTCGCCGCGGGAGCACGTCAGCGAGCTGATCGCCGACGACTTCTGGGAGATCGGCGCCTCCGGCGCGATCTATTCGCGCGACGCCGTGATCGACGCGCTCGCCGAGCGCGGTGCGACCCCGAACGACGCGAACTGGGAGGTCAGCGACTTCGCCGCCCGCGAGCTCGCGCCCGAGCTGTGGCTCGTGACCTACCAGCTCGTCCAGGATGCCGGCCGCACCTCGCGTCGCACGACCATCTGGCGCCGCACTGACGGCCGCTGGGTCGCCGAATTCCACCAGGGCACCCTGATCTGAGCCCGCCGGGGCTCGGCACGCGTCATCCGTCGAGCGATCTGCGCATCCGGTAGTTCACGAGCTCGACGCCGTGCCGCACCGGGCGCTGCTCGGCGAGCACCTCGAAGCCGCGCGCCGCGAAGAACGGGCGCGCGGTCACGCTGACGCTGCTGCTGAGCTCCTCCGCTCCCCCGGCGCGCGCCCGGTCGGCCACCTCGGCGAGCAGAGCCGAGGCCACGCCGCGGCCGCCGTGGTCGGGATGCACGAACATCATGTCGATGCAGCCGCTGTCGTCGACGTCGCTGAACCCGGCGATCCTGCCGTCGACCACCGCGACGATCGTCTCCGAGCGGCGCCGAGCCGCATCCCAGTCGATGACGGAGCGCTGCTCGGGCGCCGCCCAGGCGGCGATCTGCTCGGGCGAATAGTCGGCGGACGCCGTCGAGATGACCGCGGCCAGGAAGACCGCGAGCGTCGCCTCGGCATCCGCCGGGCTGTACGGCCGCAGAAGCACGGTCACGGGCGGATCGGCATCGGCATCGGCATCGGCATCGAACGGTGAGGACAGGAGCCGCTCAGACGACGCAGTTCGGCCCGAGCAGGCTCTTCAGCTCGCCGTAGAGGTCGGCGGTCACCGACACCGGGAACGGCACCTCGAACATCCGCGCAAGATCGCCGCGCACCAGACGCAGCCGCACCTCGTTGTCGCCGGCGTGCCGGATCAGCACGTCGTTGAGCCGGGTGACGACCTCGGTCGTCGCGCGGTGCTCCTGCATCGAGATCACGAGCGGACCCGAGCCGAGCGAGGCGCCGAGATCGGGCGTGAACATGCTCTGCGCGTGCAGGCTCTTGCCGTCGTCGCGCATGCTCACGCGACCGCGGATCACGACGACCGAGTCGCTCGTGAGCGCCGGCGAGAACTCCTGGTACGTCTTGCCCAGGAACATGATGCTGATCTCGCCGCCGAAGTCCTCGAGCTCGACGATGCCGTAGGGGTTGCCCGAGTTGCGTGCGATGCGATGCTGCACGCCCGTGAGCAGACCTGCGACGGTGACGATCTCGCCGTCGCCGATCGACTCGCTCGCGAGCAGATCGGCGATGCCCATCTGCGCGTGCTTGGCGAGCGGGATCTCGAGGCCGGCGAGGGGGTGATCGCTGACGTACAGGCCGAGCATGTCGCGCTCGAAGGCGAGCTTGTCGCGCTTCGACCACTCCGGGCGCTCGGGAACGTGGTCGACCGCATCCGGCTCGTCCCACAGGCTGTCGAAGTCGAATCCGACCTGGCCGTTCGCCTCGTTGCGCTTCACCGCGACCGAGGCCTCGACGGCCTCCTCGTGGATCTCGACCAGCGAGCGCCGCGTCGCACCAAGCGAGTCGAAGGCGCCCGCCTTGATGAGCGACTCGACCGTGCGCTTGTTGGTGGCCTGCAGCGGCACCTTGCGCAGGTAGTCGTGGAAGGAGGTGAAGCGCCCCTTCTCCTCGCGCGCCTGGCGCACGTGCTCGACCACGTTCGAACCTACGTTGCGCACCGCGCCGAGGCCGAAGCGGATGTCCTCGCCGACGGCCGAGAAGAAGTTGATCGACTCGTTGACGTCGGGCGCGAGCACCGTGATGCCCATGCGCCGGCATTCGTTGAGGTAGAGCGCGAGCTTGTCGCGGGCATCGCCGACGCTCGTCAGCAGCGCCGCCATGTACTCGGCCGGATAGTGCGCCTTGAGGTAGGCGGTCCAGTAGCTGAGCACGCCGTAGGCGGCCGAGTGCGCCTTGTTGAAGGCGTAGTCGGAGAACGGCAGCAGGATCTCCCACAACGTCGCGACCGCGGCATCCGAGAAGCCGTTGTCGTTCATGCCCTTGCGGAAGCCCTCGTACTGCTTGTCGAGCTCGGACTTCTTCTTCTTGCCCATCGCGCGACGCAGGATGTCGGCCTGACCGAGCGAGAACCCGGCGACCTTCTGCGCGATCGCCATGACCTGCTCCTGGTAGATGATCAGGCCGTAGCTGGTCTCGAGGGTCTCCTTGAGCGGCTCGGCCAGCTCGGGGTGGATCGGCGTGATCTCCTGCTGGCCGTTCTTGCGCAGGGCGTAGTTGATGTGCGAGTTCGCACCCATCGGGCCCGGGCGGTACAGCGCGATGAGGGCCGAGATGTCTTCGAAGTTGTCGGGCTTCATCATGCGCATGAGCGAGCGCATGGGGCCGCCGTCGAGCTGGAACACGCCGAGCGAATCGCCGCGGGCCAGCAGGTCGTAGGCGTCGCGGTCGTCGAAGTCGAGGTCTTCGAGCACCGGGCGGAAGCCGCGGTTGGTCTCGATGTTGTCGAGGGCGTCGTCGATGATCGTGAGGTTGCGCAGCCCCAGGAAGTCCATCTTGATCAGACCGAGCGACTCCGCGGCGGGATAGTCGAACTGGGTGACGATCTGGCCGTCCTGCTCCCGCTTCATGATCGGGATGATGTCGATCAGCGGATCGGACGACATGATCACGCCGGCCGCGTGCACGCCCCACTGGCGCTTCAGCCCCTCGAGGCCGAGCGCCGTCTCGAAGACCTTCTTCGCATCCGGGTCGCTGTCGATGACGGCGCGGAAGTCGGCCGCCTCCTTGTAGCGCTCGTGCTTAGGGTCGATGATGCCGGCGAGCGGGATGTCCTTCGCCATGATCGGCGCCGGCATCGCCTTGGTGAGCTTCTCGCCCATGCCGAAGGGGAAGCCGAGCACGCGGCTCGAGTCCTTGAGCGCCTGCTTGCTCTTGATCGTGCCGTAGGTGACGATCTGGGCGACGCGCTCCGAGCCGTACTTCTCGGTGACGTAGCGGATGACCTCACCACGCCGACGCTCGTCGAAGTCGACGTCGAAGTCGGGCATCGAGACGCGGTCGGGGTTGAGGAAGCGCTCGAAGATCAGACCGTGCCGCAGCGGGTCGAGATCGGTGATCTTCATGGCGTAGGCGGCCATCGAGCCGGCACCGGAGCCACGGCCCGGTCCGACGCGGATGCCGTTGTCCTTCGACCAGTTGATGAAGTCGGCGACGACGAGGAAGTAGCCGGGGAAGCCCATCTGCGTGATGACGCCGACCTCGTAGTCGGCCTGCTTGCGAACCTCGTCGGGGATGCCACCCGGGTAGCGGTAGTCGAGGCCCTTCTCGACCTCCTTGACGAACCAGCTCTCCTCGCTCTCGCCCTCCGGCACGGGGTAGCGCGGCATGTAGTTGGCCGAGGTGTTGAATTCGACCTTGCAGCGCTCGGCGATCGCGAGCGTGTTGTCGCAGGCCTCGGGCAGGTCGCGGAAGAGCTGGCGCATCTGCTCGGGCGTCTTGAGGTAGAACTCGTCGGCGTCGAACTTGAAGCGGTTCGGGTCGTCGAGGGTCGAGCCCGACTGCACGCAGAGCAGCGCCGCGTGCGAGGTCGCGTCGTGCGCGTGCGTGTAGTGCAGATCGTTGGTCGCGACCATCGGGATGCCGAGATCCTTGGCGAGACGGATCAGGTCGTTCATGATCCGCTTCTCGATGCCGAGACCGTGGTCCATGATCTCGGCGTAGAAGTTCTCCTTGCCGAAGATGTCGCGGAACTCGGCAGCGGCCTTGACCGCCTCGTCGTACTGGCCGAGCCGCAGGCGGGTCTGCACCTCGCCCGACGGGCATCCCGTCGTGGCGATGATGCCCTCGTGGTAGGTCTCGAGCAGCTCGCGGTCCATGCGCGGCTTGAAGTAGTAGCCCTCGAGTGACGCCTTCGACGAGAGGCGGAAGAGGTTGTGCATGCCGGTCGTGTTCTCGGCCAGCAGCGTCATGTGCGTGTACGCGCCCGAGCCGGAGACATCGTCCCCGCCGCCGTCGCCCCAGCGCACGCGGGTCTTGTCGCTGCGGTGGGTGCGCGGGGTGAGGTAGGCCTCGGTGCCGATGATCGGGTTGACCCCCGCGGCGGTCGCCTGCTTCCAGAAGTCGAAGGCGCCGAAGGTGTTGCCGTGGTCGGTGACCGCGACCGCGGGCATCCCCTGCTCGGCGACCGCGCTCACCAGGTCGCCGATGCGGGCCGCGCCGTCGAGCATCGAGTACTCGCTGTGCACGTGCAGGTGGACGAAGGAATCGCTCGAGGCCACGGGCTCGCTTCCGTCAGAGATGGTGGTGATGCGCGGGCCCGCCGCGTCGTCAGCGGGCTCTGCGTAGTCAGAGGATAGGCGCGACCTCAGTCAGCGCGCAGGGTCTCCAGCGCGTGTTCCAGATCGGCCGGGTAGGCGCTCTCGAAGAGCACGTACTCGCCGGTCGCGGGGTGCACGAAGCCGAGCTTCATGGCGTGCAGCCACTGGCGCTCGAGCCCGAGTCGCGCCGAGAGCGTCGGGTCGGCCCCGTAGAGCGTGTCGCCGACGCAGGGGTGCCGCTGGGCGGCCATGTGCACGCGGATCTGGTGCGTGCGCCCGGTCTCGAGGTGGATCTCGAGCAGGGTCGCCCGGCGCATGGCCTCGAGCGTCGCGTAGTGCGTGACGCTCGGCTTGCCCTCGGCGGTCACCGCGAACTTCCACGAGGAGCCGGGGTGACGGCCGATGGGCGCGTCGATCGTGCCGGTGAAGGGGTCGGGATGGCCCTGCACGACCGCGTGGTAGATCTTGTCGACCGTGCGGTCGTGGAAGGCGCGCTTGAGACCGGAGTAGGCGTGCTCGCTCTTGGCGACGACCATCAGCCCGCTCGTGCCGACGTCGAGCCGGTGCACGATGCCGGCGCGCTCGGCGGCGCCGGAGGTCGCGATGCGGAAGCCCGCGCCGGCGAGGGCGCCGAGCACGGTCGGGCCATCCCAGCCGCTGGCCGGATGCGCGGCGACGCCGACCGGCTTGTCGATCACGACCAGGTCGTCGTCGTCGTGGACGATCTCGAAGCCCGGCACGAGCTGCGGCACGATCGTCGGACCCGACTTCGGCGTCCAGCTCACCTCGAGCCAGCCGTCGGCGTGCAGGCGGTCGCTCTTGCCGAGCTCGCGGCCGTCGAGGGTCGCGCCTCCGGCTTCGAGCACCTCGACGGCGAAGCTGCGCGAGAAGCCGAGCAGACGCGCGAGGGCGGCGTCGGCGCGCTCCCCCGCCAGGCCGTCGGGCACGGGCAGGCTGCGGGTCTCGCTCACGAGCGGGTCGTCTCGTCGTCGGAGGCGGCCGAGGCCTCGGAGGCGGCAGCGGAGTCCGCCCGCGGCTCAGGCGCCCGCCGCGAGCCGTCGAGCCCGACGCCGCGCAGCACGAGGATCACGAACAGCGCCATGCCGACCGTGATGCCGACATCGGCCACGTTGAAGATCGCCGGGAAGCCCCAGACCTGGATGAAATCGACCACGTGGCCGCGGGCGAACCCGGGCTCGCGGAACAGCCGATCCGTCAGGTTGCCGAGCGCGCCGGCGAGCACGAGTCCGAAGACGACCGCCCAGAGCAGGGAACGGATGCGGCGCGAGTACCAGACGACGAACCCCACGACGGCGACGGCCGCGATCGAGAAGATCCACGTCATCCCGGTCGCCAGCGAGAAGGCGGCGCCCGGGTTGCGCACGAAGTGCAGCTGGACGAGGTCGCCCAGCAGGGGCTGGATCGAGCCCTCGACCAGGTTCTGGACGATGAGGGCCTTGGTCAGCTGGTCGACGCCGTAGACGATGCCGGCGACGACGACGATGAGCGCGATCGCCGCGACGCCGCGCCCCCGTGGGGGACGCGGCGTCGCGCGATCGTCACTCTCCGCGGGCAAAGCCGCTGCGCTCGGCGCTCTCGGTCACCGGGGCGGCGACGAACGAGGGCACCGCGGCCGGCGTGGCGCCGGCGGCGTCGCTCGACTCGGGCGCGAGCGAGCCCGCGTTCTCGAGCTCGCTCAGCTGGCCCTGGATGTAGCTCTTCAGCTGGGCGCGGTACTCCGACTCGAAGCCGCGCAGCTGGTCGATCTCGCTCTGGATGCCGGCGCGCTCGGTTTCGAGCTCGGCCTTCTGCGTCTCGAGCTGGCCGAGGGTCTGGCGCTTCTTCTCGTCGGCGTCGGCGAGCGTCTGACGCTTGGTCTCCTCGCCCTCGGCCACGAGCTGGCGCTGCTGCTCCTGCGCGTCGGAGACGACGCGGGCGGCCGTGGCGTGGCCCTCGGCGATGAGCGCGTCGCGCTTCTCGACGCCCTCGCGCACGTGGTCGTCGTGCAGGCGGCGGGCGAGCTGCAGCAGGTTGTTCGTCGACGTGGTGTCGGAGACGTGGTCGGGCTCGGGCACGGCGACCGGCGTGGGCGCGAAGGTCGTCGCCTCGGCCGCGGCGGGAGCGGCGGCGACCGGCTCGGGCGTCGGCTCCGGCTCGGGAGCGGCGACCGGCTCGGGCTCGGCGGGAGCCGCGGCGACCGGAGCGGCGCTGCCGCCGCTGCGCTGCAGCTCGTTGATGCGCGCCTCGCCGGCGACGAGGCGCTGACGCAGCTCCTCGTTCTCCTGGTTCAGGCGACGCAGCTCGACGACGACCTCGTCGAGGAAGTCGTCGACCTCGTCCTGGTCATAGCCCTCGCGGAACTTGGTCGGGTTGAATCGCTTGTTGACAACGTCTTCCGGTGACAGCGCCATGGCGATACCTCACACTCTCTCAAGGCCTGCGGAACGGCGCGATCTGAGCCAGGCATGCCGGTCGGGTATCGCGCGCTGACGACAACCCTACCGCGCGCGATCCTGACGACGACCTCCGTGCCGGGCCTGTCGCGACGCACGCGGTCACGCCCCGGGCGAGGCACGCATGACGATGCCCCCGCATCCGTCAGGGATGCGGGGGCATCGCGCGCCTCGCGGCGCCGGGGGTTCGGGGAGCCGGAGGCTCAGTGCGCGAAGAAGCCGGCCTCGACGTCGGTCTCCGACTCGCTCTGCTCGCCACTGACCGCGACGTGCTGCGGCGAGAGCAGGAAGACCTTGCTCGTGACGCGCTCGATCGTGCCCTGCAGGCCCTGGGAGAGGCCGCTCGCGAAGTCGATGAGGCGGCGGGCGTCGCCGTCGCTCATCTGGCTCAGGTTGATGATGACCGGGATGCCCTCGCGGAAGCTCTCGGCGATGACGCGGGCGTCCTTGTACTGGCGGGGGTGAACCGTGAGGATCTCGTTCATGTCGCTCGGCGCTGCCGCACGCGCGGGGGTCGGGCGACGCAGCGGCGTCACGGGGGCACGGGTCGGCGCGGCAGCGGCGGGGGCCGGCGCGACAGGCTGCTGGGGGGCCTCAGGCTCGTCGTACTCCTCGTCGGCCAGACCGAGATAGACCATGGTCTTGCGCAGCGGGTTCGCCATTTCGTCCTCCGGGGATCGTGGTTCGTGTCGAGATTAACCGCGGGGAGGGCGATTCCCCGTGATTGCGGTCCCGATGCGAAGGTGTGTCGCGCCCTCGAGGATCGCCTCGGCGTAGTCGCCCGACATGCCGGCCGAGATCGCGGTCGCGCTCGGCGCGAGCTCGCGCAGCCCCTCCGACACCGCCCGCAGTCGGGCGAAGGCGGGCCGCGGCTCGGCGCCGAGCGGGGCGACCGCCATGACGCCGACGAGGTCCAGTCCGGGAGTGCCGAGGATGCGCTCGGCCAGCGACGCGACCCGGCTCGGCGCGGCTCCCCCGCGTCCGGCCTCCCCGGCCTCGGCGGCGGCGTCGGTCTCCGGGTCGAGGTCGACCTGCAGGAACACCTCGACCGGCGGGGCGTCGGCGGCGGAGCGACCCAGCGCATCCACCACCGAGTCGCGGTCGAGCGAGTGCAGCACCTGCGCGTACTCGCGCACCTGCCGGGCCTTCTTGCTCTGCAGCTGGCCGATGAAGTGCCAGCGCAGGTCGAGATCGGCCAGCTCGTCGGCCTTGGGCCCGGCCTCCTGGTGCCGGCTCTCGCCCACGTCGCGCACGCCCAGCTCGGCGAGCTCGCGCACGAGCGACGCCGGGTGGAACTTCGTGACGACGATGCGGGTGAGCTCGCCGGGGTCGCGCCCGGCCGCGCGCGCCGCCTCGGCGATGCGGGCGTCGGTCGCGGCCAGGCGGTCGGCGAGCTCGCTCACGGCTTACTTGAGGAAGTCGGGGACGTCGATCTCGTCGTCGTCATCGAAGTCGCGGTCGGCGGCCGGGGCGACGGCGGGCTGCTCGCTCTCGCGGGCGGCCCAGTTGTTCGTCGAGGCCGAGTCGGGCGACGGCGCCGGGGCGGCGGCCAGACGCTCGGCGGTGCTCGCGGCAGCCGGCGGCGTCGCGCCGGGCAGCGCGGCAGCGGCCTCGTCGCGGTCGAAGGCGCGGGGCGCCGGCTCGCCGCCGTCGAAGCCGGCGGCGATGACGGTGACGCGCACCTCGTCGCCGAGGGTGTCGTCGATGACGGCGCCGAAGATGATGTTCGCCTCGGGGTGCACGGCCTCCTGCACGAGACGGGCCGCGTCGTTGATCTCGAAGATGCCGAGGTTCGATCCGCCCTGGATCGACAGCAGCACGCCGTGGGCGCCGTCGATCGAGGCCTCGAGCAGCGGGCTCGCGACGGCGAGCTCGGCGGCCTTGATGGCGCGGTCGGCGCCGCGGCTCGCACCGATGCCCATGAGGGCGGAGCCGGCCCCCTGCATGACGCTCTTGACGTCGGCGAAGTCGAGGTTGATGAGACCCGGGGTGGTGATGAGATCCGTGATGCCCTGCACACCGGCGAGCAGCACCTGGTCGGCGGTGCTGAAGGCCTCGAGCATCGAGATGCCGCGGTCGCTGATCTCGAGCAGGCGGTCGTTGGGCACGACGATGAGGGTGTCGACCTCGTCCTTCAGGGTCGCGACGCCCTGCTCCGCCTGGGCCTGGCGACGCTTGCCCTCGAAGCCGAAGGGCTTGGTCACGACGCCGATCGTCAGGGCGCCGATCGACTTGGCGATGCGGGCCACGACGGGCGCGCCGCCGGTGCCGGTGCCGCCGCCCTCACCCGCGGTCACGAAGACCATGTCGGCGCCGGCCAGCGCCTCCTCGATCTCCTCGGCGTGGTCCTCCGCCGCGCGGCGGCCGACCTCGGGGTCGGCGCCGGCGCCGAGTCCGCGGGTCAGCTCGCGGCCGACGTCGAGTTTGACGTCGGCGTCGCTCATGAGCAGCGCCTGCGCGTCGGTGTTGATCGCGATGAACTCGACTCCGCGGAGTCCGAGCTCGATCATGCGGTTGACGGCGTTGACGCCGCCACCGCCGATGCCGACGACCTTGATCACGGCGAGGTAGTTCTGGTTTGAAGTCACGGCCGGCCCCTTCGAGGATCAACCTTAAACCTCTACTTGAAGCTTAAGATTTCCTCATCTGTCGAATCTCAGTGATCACGGTAGGGCGCGATCCCGAGCACGACCTCGACCCGCGGGGCGTGTCGCGCGAAGTCGTGCCGGCGAGCCGCTCAGATGGTCGAGACCGCGAGATCCCCTCGCTTCTCGGGCGTTCGAGAGCACACTGATGCGGCGGCCCCGACCGCACATCGCGGACCGGCGAACGGACAGCTGGGACGACGGCACCGACACGGATCGAGGGCTCGTCGGCGGGGTCGGTCAGCCGGCGCGGAAGACGGCGCTGCCCGGAGCCGAGACATCGTAGATGCCGGGCGCTCCCCCGTTGACGCCGAGCAGCGCCTGCAGCACCTGGGCCTTGCGTGCCGAATCGTCGGAGCCGCCCCAGACGACCTTCTGCGTGCCGCCGATCAGCGTCAGCGTGACGTCGTCGCGGGTGCGCGCCGTGATCGAGTCGACCTGTGCGCGCTGCGCCTCGGGCATCGCGAGCAGCACATCCGCCATCGACCGGAACGCCGAGCTCTTCGCGTCGTCGGAGGCGGCGAGCTGGATGAGCGGAACCCCCTGCGGGCGTGCGTCGCTCTTCTCCACCGTGACACCCGCCGGGTCGACGAGCTCGAAGCCGTCGGCGGTCTGCAGCACCCCGACCGGCACGCGCTCGACGATGTGGATCTGCAGCGTGTGCGGCGGCACGATCGTGGTCGAGTAGCTGCGGATGAGCGAGAACCCGCTCAGCTGCTTCTCGATGCGCGCGGTGTCGAGCAGGGCGAGCGGCGTGTCCATCTGACCGTCGACCGCATCCCTCAGCTGGGCGGCGTCGAGGCGCGAGGTGCCGTCGACGGTGATCGTCTTGAGCGCGAGCAGAGGCGAGAAGACGGCGGCCACGACGATCGCGATCATGGCGAGCACGACCGAGCTCGCCGAGATGAGCACGATGCGACGATGGCGGGCGCGCCGGGTGAAGCGGCGGATCTCGCGCTTCTCCTCGCGACGGCGGGCACGGGCCGCGGCACGCACCTCGGCCTTGGCGTCGCGCTCGCGCTCGGCGACGCGTGCGGCCTCGCGATCGGGTTCCGGGCGCGGCGGACGGGGCGCGCGGGCGGCCCGCGTCGGCTTCGCGGCGGGCTCCGACGCGGCCGCGCGCGCGGTCGCATCGCCGCCGCGATCGGGGCGGCGCGGTGCGGCGCCGGTCGACGCCGCGGCGCCGGATGGCGACGCCGGAGCCGCCGGTCGTCGCGCGGCGGCGGAGTCGGATGCGGCACGGGGTGCCGATGCGGCACGGGATGCCGATGCGGCACGGGGTGCCGATGCGGCGGACGACGATCCCCGTGTCGACGCCGGACCGTCAGGCGAGGAGGCCGGCGAGGCGGGCGGGCGCGACGACGCCGAGCGAGCGTCCGGTGCCGGCTTCTCCGCTGCGCCATCGCGGCGCGACGGCGAGAGCCGGAAGCGCGGCGGCCGCGGTTCACGGGCCACGCGCTCGCTCTGCTCCGCGCCGGTCGGGCGATCGAAGCCCTCGGGCCGCTTCACCTGCTCAGGGTAGCCACGATCATCCGCCCGCCCGTGTCAGCGACACGGCGGCCCCGGCGAGTCGCGGGTCGTCTCCCGGGATGCACGGCCGACGGACGCGTCGGCGAGGTCCCGCCCCGTCAGCGACGCGACTCGAGCGCCTCGAGCAGCTGCGGCACGAGCTGGTAGACGGTGCCGCAGGAGAGCGTCATGACGAGGTCGCCGTCGCGCGCGACCGACGCGAGGTGCTCAGCGGCCTGCGCCCAGTCCTCGATCAGCACGACCTTGCTCTTGTCCTCGAAGCCGTCGACCACGAGCTGGCCGCTCACCCCGGGGATCGGGTTCTCGCGCGCGCCGTCGACCGCGAGCACGATCGTGTAGTCGGCGCCGGCCTCGTAGGCCTTCGCGAACTCGCCCGAGAACATCTGCGTGCGCGAGAAGAGGTGCGGCTGGTGGATCGCGATGACCCGGCCCTCGCCGACGACCGAGCGCGCGCTCGCCACCGCGGCCGCGGCCTCGGCCGGCTCGTGCGCGTAGTCGTCGAACACCGACACTCCGCGCACCTCGCCCTTGAACTCGAAGCGGCGCTTGGTGCCGCCGAAGGCCGTGAGCGCGGCGATCGCGGCCTCGATCGGCTGGCCGAGTTCGACGACCGTGGCCACGGCGACGGCGGCGTTGAGGGCGTTGTGACGGCCGGCGATCTCGAGGCGCGCGGGGTAGGAGCTTCCGCCCGCGACGATCGAGAAGGTGACCTGCTCCCCCGCGACGATGTCGACGACGCGGTAGTCGGCGTCGGCTCTCTCGCCGACCCGCACGATGCGCGGGCCGTCGACGACGCTGTCGAGCACCGCATCCAGGTCGTCGCCGTCGCCCGCGACGATGAACTCGCGCGCCTGGGCGGCGAAGGTGCGGAAGGCGTCGAGGTAGCCCTCGCGCGAGCCGTAGTGGTCGAGGTGCACCGGGTCGACGTTCGTGATGACCGCCGCGGCGGTGTCGTAGAGCAGGAAGGAGCCGTCGGACTCGTCGGCCTCGAGCACGAACAGCTCGCCGTCGCCGCTGGCCGAGCTGGTCTTCAGCGACTGGATGATGGCGCCGTTGACGAAGCTCGGGCGCTGCTCCAGCTGATCGAGCAGGGTCACGATCATGCCCGTCGTGGTGCTCTTGCCGTGCGCACCCGCGACCGAGACGACGCGGCGGGAGCGCGAGAGCCAGTGCAGCGCCTGCGAGCGGTGCAGCTGCACGAGGCCCTTCTGCTGCGCCAGCACGTACTCGGGGTTCTCGGGCCAGATGGCGCTCGTGAACACGATCGTGTCGGCGTCGCCGAGGTTCGCGGCGTCGTGCCCGACGTGGATGCGGGCGCCGCGCTCGCGCAGCCGCTCGAGATACGGCGTCTCGTCGCGGTCGGAGCCGCTGACCTCGACGCCGGCGTCGAGCATCATGTGCGCGATGCCGCTCATGCCCGATCCGCCGATGCCGATGAAGTGCACGCGGCCCAGGTTCTCGGGGACGTCGATGGTCAGATCGGGCTTGACGGGCATTCGCCCAGGCTACTCGGCGGAGGCGTCGGCTTCCGGCTTCGGCGCGGGCTGCGCGGGCGAGCCGGGCGCGGCCGAGCCGGGCGCGGCCGAGCCGGGCGCGGCCGTGGCGGTCGAGCGCGACTCCCGCGCCTCGATCAACAGGTCGACCATGCGGTCGGCGCCGTCGCGCACGCCCTGCGCCGCGGCCCGGGCCGCCATCTCGGCGACGCGCGCGCGGTCGTCGAGCAGCGGCAGCAGCGCGCGGTCGACCCACTGCGGGGTGAACTCCGCGTCGGCGACCAGCACCGCTCCCCCGGCGCCGACCAGGTCGCGCGCGTTGAGCGCCTGCTCGCCGTTGCCGACCGCGTAGGGCACGAGCACGCTCGGGATGCCGAGGGCGCCGAGCTCGGCGAGGGTGCTGCCGCCGGCGCGCGACACGGCGAAGTCGGCGCTCGCCAGCGCGAGCTCCATGCGGTCGCAGTACTCGAGGATGCGGTAGCCGGCGAGGCCCGGGTCGGCGACCGTCGCGGTCGTGCCGGTGATGTGCAGCACCTGCCAGCCGGTGCCGAGGATCGCCGCGATCGAGGTGGACACCGTCTCGTTGATGCGGCGGGCGCCGAGCGAGCCGCCGGTGACGAGCAGCGTGGGACGGCGCGGGTCGAGTCCCCAGAGCGCCTGCGCCTCGGCGCGGGCGGCCGGCACGTCGACCTGCTCGACCTCGCGGCGCAGCGGCAGCCCGACGACGCGGGCGTGAGCGAGACGGGTCGACGGGAACAGCACGCCGACGAATCGCGTCAGGCGAGCGCCGAGACGGTTCGCCATCCCGGGCTTGGCGTTGGCCTCGTGGATGACCAGCGGGGCCTTCTCGGCGCGCGCGGCGAGATACGCCGGGGCGGCCGCGTAGCCGCCGACGCCGAAGACGACATCCACGTGGCGATCGCGGATGATGCCGCGCACCTGATCGATCGTGGCCTTCAGCGCGCCGGGGAAGCGCAGCGCCGCCGCGTTCGGGCGGCGCGGGAACGGCAGCTTCGGGATCGTCACGAGCTCGTAGCCGCGCTCGGGCACGAGGCGCGCCTCCAGACCCTCCGCCGTGCCCAGCACGAGGATCTCGGCGTCGGGCTCGCGCTCGCGCAGCCGGTCGGCGGTCGCGAGCAGGGGGTTGACGTGGCCGGCGGTGCCGCCGCCGGCGAAGAGGTAGACGCTCACCGCAGCGAGTCTGCCGCATCCACGAGACCCGGCTCGCGCCGCACCGGCCTCGTGCGCGCGAAGGACAGCACCACGCCGACGGCCGCGAGGTTCGTCACGAGCGCGGAACCGCCCGAGGAGACGAAGGGCAGCGGCACGCCCAGCACCGGCAGCAGACCGAGCACCACGGCGATGTTGACGAGCGCCTGGCCGACGATCCACACCATCGCGGCGCCGACGGCGACACGCGGGAACAGCTCGGTCTGCATGCGCATGACGCGGATGAAGCAGATCGCCAGACCCGCGAAGACGAGCAGCAGCAGCACGGCGCCGACGAGCCCGAGCTCCTCGCCGATCACGGCGAAGATGAAGTCGTTGTCGGCCGCCGGCAGCCACGACCACTTCGCGGTCGAGTTGCCGAGCCCCTTGCCGAAGAGACCGCCGCCCGCGAGCGCCCACCAGCCGTGGATCGACTGCCAGCAGCTCAGCTCGTAGTCGGCCGGGTTCGAGCAGCCGTTGAGCCACGCGGTGATGCGGTCGGAGCGCGAGGTGTTGCCCTTCGCGACGAGGACCGCCATGATCGCCAGCGCCGCGGACGACAGCAGCAGGTAGCGCAGCTTGACGCCGGCGAAGAACAGGGCGCCGAGCACGATGCCGACCATGATCATCACGGTGCCGAGGTCTTTGCCGAGCAGCACCAGGCCGATCGAGATCGCGGCGACCGGCGCGACCGGCAGGGCGACGTGCTTCCACTGCCCCAGCAGGCCCTGGTCTGCCTTGCGCGCGAGCACGACCGCGAGCCAGACGACGAGCGCGAGCTTCACGAACTCCGACGGCTGGAAGGTGAAGCCGCCGATCTTGATCCAGTTGTTGTTGAACTCGCCCTCGGTGCCGATGCCGGGCGCGAACACGAGCAGCTGCATCACGACGCCGGCGCCGACCGCCCACCAGGCCCAGCGCCGGTACACGGCGGGCGACAGGCGCGAGAGCATCAGCATGAGCGGCACGCCGATCGCGGCGAAGAGCGCCTGGCGGGCGAAGCGGGCGAAGAAGTCGTCGGTGTTCGAGAACGACTCCACCGACGACGACGACAGCACCATCACGAGGCCGAAGATGACCAGGAACAGCGTCGTGCCGAGCAGCACGAAGTACTCGGGCGTCTCGGCGGCGAAGATCCGCCGCACGACGACACGGGCGCGACGACCCGAGTGCGTCGGGCCACCGGCGACAGCGCCGACTCCGGCGTTCGTCGTCCCCGCCTCGCTCGGCGCCGAGGATCGACTGGATGCCGGACGCGTGCGTCCGGCCCGCCCGTCAGGCGTTCGGCCCCCCGGTCGGGTCGGCTCCCGCATCGTGGTCACGGTCGCCTCCCTCGAGCTGACTGCGCGCCGCCTCCGCGAAGCGTCGCCCGCGGTCGGCGTAGTCGGTGAACTGGTCCATCGATGCCGCCGACGGCGCCAGCAGCACGACGTCGCCGTCCTGTGCCAGAGCCGCCGCCGCGCGGACCGCGGCGGGCATCACGGAGTCAGTCTGCGGCTCGTCGACCTCGACCAGCCGCACGCCGGGCGCGTGTCGCGCGAACGCGTCCACGACCGCCGCGCGGTCGACGCCGATCACGACCGCGCCGCGCAGCCGCGCGGCGTGCTTCTCGACCAGCGGGGCGATGTCGATGCCCTTGAGCAGCCCGCCGACGACCCAGACGACCGAGCCGAAGGAGCTCAGCGACGAGTTCGCGGCGTGCGCGTTGGTGGCCTTCGAGTCGTCGATCCAGATCACGCCGCCGGCCTCGTGCACGCGCTCGGTGCGGTGCGGCGAGAGACGGAAGGCGCGGATGCCCTCGCGCACCTGCGCGGGCGTCGCGCCGGCGGCGCGGGCGAGCGCCGCGGCGGCGAGCACGTTCTGCGCCATGTGCGGCGACGCGAGACCCGATTCGCGCAGGTCGTCGAGGGTCGCGATCTCGAGTGCGCTCGTGCGGCGCTCCTCGAGGAACGCGCGGTCGACCAGCACGCCCTCGACGATGCCGAGGTCGGAGGGGCCGGGGATGCCGAGGCCGAATCCGATCGCGCGCGCGCCGTCCTGCACCTCCGCGTCCTCGACCATCTCGCGGGTCGCGAGGTCGGTGACGTTGTACACGCAGGCGAGCTTCGTGCGCGTGTAGACCTTCGCCTTCGCGTCGCGGTAGGCCTGAGCCGAGCCGTGCCAGATCAGGTGGTCGTCGGCGAGGTTCAGGCAGACGCTCGCGAGGGGGGCGATCTCGCCGCCCTCGTTGCGGTCGAACCAGTGCAGCTGGTGACTGGAGAGCTCGACGACGAGCACATCGAAGCCCTCGGGGTCGCGCACCGCATCCAGCACCGGGATGCCGATGTTGCCCGCCGGCGCGGCCTTGAGACCCGCGGCGACCAGCATCGTCGCCGTCAGCTCGGTCGTCGTCGTCTTGCCGTTGGTGCCGGTGATCGCGATCCACTCGGCCGCGCGCACCTTGTCGCGCACCCGCCAGGCGAGCTCGATGTCGCCCCAGATCGGGATGCCGTGGCGCTCAGCCCAGGCGAGCAGCGGATGCACGGGCGGGTACCCGGGCGACACGACGATCAGCTCGGGGTCGAAGTCCTCGAGGGCGGTCGGCACGGCGCGGTCATCCGGTGCGGGGATGAAGCGCACGCCGATCACATCGAGCAGCTGCAGGTGCTCATCCGAGCCGTGCGCGGCCGCGACGACGACCTCCGAGCCGAGCTCGGCGAGCGTGTCGGCGACCGAGAAGCCGGTGACGCCGAGCCCGAGCACCGCGACGCGGAGCCCCGTCCAGTCGGAGTTCCAGCTGGTGAGCTCCGCGAGGTCGCGGGTCATCGACTGACCCACTCCAGGTAGAACAGGCCGACGCCGGCCGCCACGAAGAGTCCGGCGATGATCCAGAAGCGCACGACGACCGTGACCTCCGCCCATCCCTTCAGCTCGAAGTGATGGTGCAGCGGCGACATCAGGAAGATGCGTTTGCCCTTGGTGATCTTGAAGTAGGCGCGTTGCACGACGACCGAGCCGGTCACGATGACGAACAGACCGCCGAGCAGCACGAGCAGCATCTCGGTGCGGGTCAGGATCGCGAGACCGGCGATCGCGCCGCCGAGGCCGAGCGAGCCGGTGTCGCCCATGAAGATCTGCGCGGGCGAGGTGTTCCACCAGAGGAAGCCGATGAGGCTGCCGACGATCGCCGCCGCCACGACCGCGAGGTCGAGCGGATCGCGCACCTCGTAGCACTTGTAGAGCACGGTGTCGTCGACGTTCGGGTTGAAGCACCACTGGTTGAACTGCCAGAAGCCGATCAGCAGGTAGCCCGAGATGGTGAGGATCGCGGCGCCGGTCGCGAGGCCGTCGAGGCCGTCGGCGACGTTGACGCCGTTCGAGGCGCTGACGACGATCACGTTCGTCCAGATGACGAAGGCGATGACCGCGCCGACGGTGCCGAAGATCGCGAGGTCGAGCCAGTCGATGTCGCGGATGAACGACAGCTGGGTCGAGGCGGCGGTCAGGCCGTGCTCGTCCTTGACGACGACGAGGGCGAGCACCGCGAAGATGATGCCGACGATCACCTGACCGGCGATCTTCGCCCAGCCGCCGAGGCCGAGGCTGCGCTGCTTGCGCGTCTTGAGGAAGTCGTCGACGAAGCCGACGAGTCCGAGGCCGAACATGAGCAGCAGCACCATGAGCCCGACGAAGGTCATCGGCTCGCGCGCCACCAGGTGCCCGACGAGGTAGCCGAGTCCGGAGCCGAGGATGAAGACGATGCCGCCCATCGTGGGCGTGCCCTTCTTCGTGTGGTGGCTCTGAGGTCCGTCGTCGCGGATGAACTGGCCCCAGCCGACCTTGCGGAAGAGGCGGATGAAGAGCGGGGTGCCGAACAGCGTGAACAGCATGCCGAACCCGCCGGCGACGAGCAGCGCGATCATGCGGAGACCTCCTCGACGCCGCCGAGACGATCGCCCAGGAAGCGCAGTCCTGCCGACTTCGACGACTTCACGAGCACGACATCACCCGACCGGAGCAGTCCACGAAGCACATCGTAGGCGGCGTCGGCATCGTCGACGAGGATCGACTCCCCGTCCCACGAGCCCTCGAGCCCGGCGGCGTTGTGGATGTGGCGGGCGCTCTGGCCGACGACCACCAGCTGGCGGATGTCGAGCCTCACGGCGAGACGCCCGATGCGGTCGTGCTCCTCGTCGGCGTACTCCCCCAGCTCCGCCATCTCGCCGAGCACGGCGATCGAGCGGCGCCCCTCGGCGGCGGCGAGCTGCGCGAGGGTCTTGAGCGCGGCGGCCGTGGAGTCGGGGCTCGCGTTGTAGGCGTCGTTGATGACGGTCACGCCGTCGCCCGGCTCGAGCAGCTCCATGCGCCAGCGCTCGGCGCGCGGCACCTGCTCGATCGCGGCGATGGCCGCGGCCCGGGGCACGCCGAGCTCGCGCGCGACCGTCAGCGCGGCGAGGGCGTTGTAGACGTGGTGCTCGCCGAGGATGCGCAGGATCACCGGGGTGCGCTCGTCGTCGGCGACGTAGGTGAAGGCGGTGCCGCTCGGACGCAGCTCGACGTCCTCGGCGCGCACCTCGGCGCCGCCGAGGCCGAAGGTGATGACGCGCGCGGCGGTCACCTCGCGCATCGCGATCACGCGGGGGTCGTCGGCGTTGAGCACGGCGGCCGCGGTGGCGGGCAGCTCGGTGACGATCTCCGACTTAGCGCGCTGGGTCTGCTCGATGCCGCCGAACTCGCCCGCGTGCGCGAGGCCCACCTTGAGCACGACCGACACGTCGGGCGTGACGATGCCCACCAGCCGGGCGATCTCGCCGACGCCGGCCGCGCCCATCTCGACGATGAGGAACTCGCTGTCGTCGTCGACGCGCAGCATCGACACCGGGGCGCCGACGTGGTTGTTGAACGAGCCGGGCGGGGCCACGGTCGGTCCCTGCGCGCTCAGCACGGCGCGCAGCAGGTTCTTGGTGGTGGTCTTGCCGTTCGAGCCGGTGATGCCGACGACCTTGAGCCGGCCGTGCGCGCGCACCCGGGCCACGACCTCGCGGGCGAGGTCGGCGAGGGCGAGCACGCCGTTCGCGACGACGATCTGCGGCGTGCCGAGCTCGAGCTCGCGCTCGGTCACGATCAGCGCGGCTCCGGCATCCACGGCGCCCGCCGCGAAGCGGTGGCCGTCGGTGACCTCGCCGGGCAGGGCGAAGAAGATCGACCCGGCGCCGACGAGACGCGAATCCGTCTCGACCTGGCCCCCGACGGTCGTGTCGGCATCCAGACCGCGCGCGGCGGCGTCGGCCGGCAGCACGAGGCGTCCGCCGAGGATCCGCTCGATCTCGGCCAGCGTCAGCCGGATCACTCCCAGCCCGCCTCACGCAGGGCCGCGCGGGCCTCGTCGCGCGCCGAGTACTCGGTGCGCACGCCGCGGATGTCGCGGTAGTCCTGGTGGCCGGGGCCGGCCCAGAGGATCGAGTCGCCCTCCTTGGCCAGGTTCACGGCCGCGCGGATGGCCGCCTCCGGCGGGCTCACCTCGAGCGTCTGCTCCGGCTGGTGCTCGGCCAGGGCCGCGCCCTCGAGCAGGGTGGCCCGGATCGAGGTCGGGTCCTCGAAGCGCGGGTGGTGGTCGGTGATGACGAGGATGTCGCTGCCCTCGGCCGCGACGCGCCCCATCTCGTGACGCTTCGTGGCATCCCGGTCGCCGTCGGCGCCGAAGACCATGATCGTGCGGCCGGTCGTGAACTTGCGCACGGCGGCGAGGGTGTTCTCGAAGGCGTCGGGGCTGTGGCCGAAGTCGACGTACACGCTCGGGCCGCGGTCGCCCGAGACGCGCTCGGTGCGACCGGGCAGGTAGGCGCGGATGCCGCCGTCGGCGTCGAGCGCCTGGCCGATCGCCTCCAGCTCGAAGCCCGCCTCGACGAGCATGACGATCGCGAGCCCGGCGTTGGCGGCCATGTGCCAGCCGATCAGCGGAACCGAGGTCTCGAGCGTGCGGCCCTCGGGGCCGGTCAGCCGGAAGCCGGTGCGCTCGGCGCTCTCCTCGGTGATCTCGACGCGCCACTCGGCCTCGACCTCAGGCAGGGCCGAGATCGTCGTCACCGGGATGCGCGACTCCTCGACGACGCGGGCGCCCCAGGCGGTGTCGAGCGACACGACGCCGCGCTTGGCGCGGTCGGGGTCGAACAGCGGGAGCTTCGCGCGGAAGTACTCCTCCATGTCGGCGTAGTCGTCGAGGTGGTCGTGGCTGAGGTTCGTGAACGCGACGACGTCGAAGACGATGCCGTCGACGCGGTTCCAGGTGAGGGCCTGCGCGCTCACCTCGAGGGCGACGGCACGCACGCCGGCCTCGCGCATCCGCGCCAGCAGGGCGTGCATCTCGCTCGCCTCGGGCGTGGTCAGGCGGCTGACGACCGTGAGGTCGCCGATGTGCCGCTCGGAGGTCGAGCTGAGCCCGGTCATGAGGCCGAGCTGCTTGAGGATGCCCTCGAGGATGTACGAGGTCGAGGTCTTGCCGTTCGTGCCGGTCGTGCCGAAGATCAGCGGCGAGTCCTCGCGGGTGCGGTACACCCAGTTCGACAGCTCGCCGAGGGCCTCGCGCGGGTTCTCGACGACGATCGTCGGCAGGCCGGCGTCGGCCGAGAGCTCGGCGCCCGCGGCGTCGGTCACGATCGCGACAGCGCCGGCCGCGGCCGCGTCCGCCGCGTAGCTCGCCCCGTGGGCCTTCGCACCGCGCAGACCCACGTAGAGGTCGCCGGGGCGGACTTCCGTCGAGTTGAGCGTGATCCCGGTGACCTCGACGCCGTCGGCCGAGCCGCGCAGGTCGAGGTCGAACTCGTCGACGAGCCGCGAGAGCGGCCGCGAGGCGGGGTGCTCAGGACGGAGAACCGGAGGGATCCGAGAACTCACGCTGGCTGACTTCCTTCCGATGGGGCGCCGCCGGGGTGCCCGCTCACCACTCGGTCGGAGTGTCGGGCGTCGCCGTGGTGGACGGCTGGACCCGGTAGGTCTTGATGACCTGCTTCATGATCGCAGCGAAAGCGGGGGCCGCTGCGGCCGAAGTCTTGATCTTAGTCGGCAGGCCGAGGGTCACGATAACCGCGTAGTTCGGGTCGTCGACCTTGAGCAGACCCGCGACCGAGACGATGCGGTCGCTGCCGTACTTGCCGTCGGCGCCGCCGACCTGGGCGGTTCCCGTCTTCGCCGCGATGCGGTAGCCGGGGATCGAGATCGTGCTCTTCAGCGGCCCCTTGGATGCGACGGTCTCCATCGCGAGCAGCGTCTGCTGGGCGGCGTAGTCGCTCACGACGCGCGTGGAGGTCGGGGTCGGGACCTCGGTCACGGTGCCGTCGCTGTGCTGGCATCCCTCGACCAGGCTGAGCGGCACGGTCACGCCGTTGTTGCCGAGGGTCTGGTAGAGGCTCGCCATCTGCGCCGAGGTGACGCTGATGGCCTGACCGAACTGCTGCGCCTTGTTCGAGATCGGGTCGAGGCCGACCGGATTCTGCACCGTGCCCGACTCCTCGCCGAGGAATCCGACGCCGGTCTTCGTGCCGAAGCCGAACTTCTTGAGGTACTCGGTGCGCTTGGGCAGCGAGAGCTTCTCGCTGATCATCGAGACGCCGACGTTCGACGACTGCTCGATGATGCCGGCGACCGTCCAGTGCATGTCGCCGTGGGCGAAGACGTCGCCGATCTTCGATCCGGCGGGGAGCCCGTTCGTGTACCAGCCGGGCACCGTGTACTTGTCGGTGATCTGCAGCACGCCCGCGTCGATGAGCGAGGCGACCGTGGCCGGCTTCATGATCGAGCCCGGCTCGTAGGGCGCGGTGAAGAAGCGCGAGCCGCTCGACTCGGCCGGAACCGAGTTGAGATCGTTCGGGTCGATGCTCGGGTAGTCGGCCGCGACCACGAGCTTGCCGGTGCGCACGTCGACGACCGCCGCGGTCGCCCACTGGGCGCCCATCGCCTGCGCCTGCGCGGCGATGGTCTGCTGGGCGAAGTACTGCAGGTCGGAGTCGATCGTCAGCTTCAGCGTGCCGCCGTCGACGGCCTGCTTCGTGGTCACGGTGCTGCCCGGCATCCGCACGCCGTCGCGGCTCACCTCGTAAGTCTGGGTGCCGTCGGTGCCGGTGAGGCAGGTGTCGTACGACTTCTCCAGGCCGGCGAGGGCGCCGTCGGTTCCGAGGAAGCCGACGAGGTTGCCCGCGACGGCGCCGTTCGGGTAGGTGCGGGCGGGATGCGGCTGGTCCCACACCCACGGGATGCCGAGCGCCTTGACCTTGTTGAACACGTCGAGCTTCACGCCCTTGACGAGGTAGGCGAAGTTCGAGGTCGGATCCTTGCTCAGGTCCTCGTACAGCTTGTTCGTGTCGGAGCCGGTGATCTCGGCGATCTCGCCGAGCGCATCCATGACCGACACGTGCTCCTTGGTGACCGTGCCGTCCTTGGCCTTCTTGCTGCGCACGAAGCCGTCGACGACGACGTCCTTCGGCGAGGCGGTGATGTCCCAGCGCTCGACGCTGTCGGCCAGCACGACGCCGTTCGCGTCGACGATCGAGCCGCGCGTGCCCCAGACCTTCGTGACGGCGGTCTGCTTGCTCGCGGAGGCCTTGTTCAGCTCGGCGGCGCGCACGACCTGGAAGTCGAACAGCCGCACTCCGAAGACCGCGACGATCGCGAAGACGACGATCATCGCGACGGCATGACGGCGACGCGTGCTGCGGCTGTGCTGACTGCGGCTGTGGTGGCTGCGCACGCTGCTCCCTGGTTGCGAGTCGGTCTGGTGGTCAGCGGGTGGTCGGAGCGGGGATGACGTTCTCCGCTCCGGACGCTACGTCGCCCGATCCGGTGCCGGCGCCCGACGCGCCGGAGGTGGGATCTGCCCCGGTCGTGGTGCCGCCGTCGAAGCCCTGCGTCGGGTCTTCGGTGTGCTGTCCGGCGGCCGCGGCGTCGGCCGCGGCGCGGGCGGCGGCGATCGCGGCGGGGTCGACCGCCTTCGAGCCGGTGAGCAGCGAGTTGCCGATGAGGTTCCCGCCGCCGGTGATGCTGCCGCCGTCGGGCGTCGCGGTTCCGCTGACCCGGCCGTTCGCGACGTCGAGGAACACCGGGTTGCCGCTCGCGACCATGCCGAGCGCCTCGGCGTTCTGCGTCAGGTTCTGCGTGGAGCCGAGCACCTCGAGCTTCTCGTTCAGCGCCTTGCGCTCCTGCCCGAGCTGCTTCTGCTTCGTCTGCAGCGACGAGATCTCGTAGGCGCCGTCGGCCGTCACGATGCTCATCAGCAGCTGCGCGATGAGGATGACGCCGATGCCGGCGATGACCGCGAGGGCGTAGACGACCCGCGGGCGGGCGCGCTTCTGCGCCCGCGACGCGGCGATCTCGAGGTGCGGACGCTGCTCGCGCTGCTCCTCGCGGGAGCGCTCGCGCGGTCGAGCGACCGCTGCTGCCAGGTTGCTCATGCCGACTCCGTGATCCGCTCTGCTGCGCGCAGCCGCACGGACGCGGCTCGCGGGTTGATGTCCTTCTCGTCGTCGCTCGCCAGCTCGGCGCCGCGCACCAGCAGTCGGAACTGCGGGCGGTGCTCGGGCAGCTCCACCGGCAGGCCGCGCGGGGCGGTCGAGGTGGTGCGGGCGGTGAACTCGCGCTTGACGATGCGGTCCTCGAGCGAGTGGTAGGCGAGCACGACCATGCGCCCACCCGGCTCGAGGGCGTCGAGTCCCGCGGGGATGGCCTGCTCGACGCCGTCGAGCTCGCCGTTGACCTCGATGCGCAGCGCCTGGAAGACCCGCTTGGCCGGGTGACCGCTGCGCTCGCGCTGCACCGCCGCGGGGGTGGCGTCGATCAGCAGCTGCACGAGCTCGGCCGAGGTCGTCAGCGGCGATTCCTGGCGTCGCTCGACGATGCGGCGCGCATAGCGTGACGCGAGCTTCTCCTCGCCGTACTGCTGGAAGATGCGGCGCAGTGCGCCCTCGTCGTACTCGGCGAGCACCTTCGCGGCCGTGAGCTCGGCGGTGGAGTCCATGCGCATGTCGAGCGGCGCATCCTGCGAGTAGGCGAAGCCGCGCTCGGCGCGGTCGAGCTGCATGGACGAGACGCCGAGGTCGAAGAGGAAGCCGGAGACCTTCTCGATGCCGAGCGAGTCGAGGGCATCGCGCAGGTGGTGGTACTCGGTGTGCACGAGGTCGAGGCGGTCGGAGAAGCGCGCGAGGCGCTCGCCGGCGAGACGCTGCGCCTCGGTGTCGCGGTCGAGGCCGACGAGGTGCAGCTTCGGGAAGCGCTCGAGGAAGGCCTCGGCGTGACCGCCGAGGCCGAGGGTCGCGTCGACGAGCACCGCGCCGTCGTGGTCGAGGGCGGGGGCGAGCAGCTCGATGCAGCGCTCGAGCAGGACGGGGATGTGGATCTGGTCGTGTGCCATGAGATCTCGGGCTGTGATCCTCGGGCCTGATCCCCATCCGCTGCCGCCTGCCCCCGGGGAAGTTGGGGCAGGGAGCGCGGCTGAGGGTCGGGCCCGAGGAGCATCAGAAGAGCCCGGGGATCACCTCCTCGTCGGCGTCGGCGAACGCGGCCTCGGTGGCGGCGGTGTAGTCGTTCCAGGCGCTGGTGCTCCAGATCTCGGCGCGGCTTCCTGCACCGATGACGGTGAGGTCGCGGTCGAGGCCGGCGTACTCGCGCAGCAGTGGCGGGATCGTGATGCGGCGCTGCTTGTCGGGGATCTCCTGGCTCGCGCCGGAGAGGAAGAGGCGCAGGAAGTCGCGGGTGCGCTTGCTGCCGGTGGAGGCCTGACGCATCTGCTCGTGCACGTTCTCGAACTCGCGCTGGCTGTACATGAAGACCGCGCGCTCCTGGCCGCGCGTCAGCACGACGCCGCCGGAGAACTCATCCCAGAACTTGGCGGGCAGGATGATGCGCCCTTTGTCGTCGAGCTTGGGTGCGAACGTGCCGAGCAGCATGTCGTCCCCCTCTCGCGCCGGCCTGCTCCTAGTTCCTCCACTTTACTCCACGAACCTCCACGAACAAGCGAGAATCGCGCTTCGACACTCCCCTATTCGCGGTTCAAGCCCGTCTTTTCAGGGTTAGCACGCAGTGGTGGGATGTGGAGGAGTTTTCGCGGTCACAGCCGATTCCGAGCCGCGCCGGCGGCGCGCAGGGCGCCCGAGAGCGCCGACTCCGCTCGCGGCGATGCCCGTCGTCCCCGGAATCCCGGGCCGGGCGCACAAAAAAGAGGCCGACCCGAAGGTCGGCCTCGTGAGGTGGGAGTGAAGTGGAGGAGCCGGGCTACGCGTCCCGGTCGCCGTCGCGGCGGTGCTCGAAGCGCTCGCCGAGATCGTGCAGCAGTCCGCTGTCGCGGACCGGCTTGGGCGCCGACTGGCGCAGGAAGCGCTTCGGCGGAGAGATGGCGAACAGCGCCCCGCCGAACATGAAGACGAAGCCGGCCGCGCCGATGATCGGCTGACGCGTCGCGACGCCGACGATGAGGAGCCCGATGCCGACGACGGCCGCGATCACGCCGAGGGCGATGATGGCGACGCCCGGTCGCGAGCGCCCCGTGCCGACCGTCGCCACGAAGTCGGCGTCGTTCTGGTAGAGGTTGCGCTCCATCTCGTCGAGGAGTCGCTGCTCCTGCTCGGACAGTGGCATCTCGGTCGCCTTTCGTCGGGCCCACAACCGGCTCGCCGGCGTGCGTGTCGGAGCCTCATTCTAAGCTCGCCGCCCCCGGTAGGCTAGGCGAGTGGCTGGGAGTTTGCGCTTTGTCGATCTGGTGCAGAACCGGCTCGACGATCTGCTCGCCGATCGGGGCTCGGCGCTCACGCGCATCTCCCCCGATCTCGACGATCTGACGAGGGTCGCCCGCGACCTGCTCGGCGGCGGGAAGCGCTTCCGCGCGCTGTTCTGCTACTGGGGATGGCAGGCCGTCGCCGGCCGCGAGCGGGAGGCCGACCTGCTGCCCGACGCGGACGACTCGCTCGATCTCGCCCCGATCACCGCCGCGGCCTCCGCCCTCGAGATCTTCCACGCCGCCGCGCTCGTGCACGACGACATCATGGACAACTCCGACCTCCGTCGCGGCCGCCCCTCCACCCACCGGCGACTCGAGGCCGTGCACCGCGAGCGCGGGCTGCGCGGCGACGCCGAGCGCTACGGGATGTCGGGCGCGCTGCTGCTCGGCGATCTGCTGCTCGGCTGGAGCGATGAGCTGCTCGACGACGGACTGCGTGACGTGCCCCTCGAGCACGCCAGGGCGACGCGCGACGAGTTCGCTGTCATGCGCACGGAGGTCACGGCCGGGCAGTACCTCGACATCCTCGAGGAGTCGTCGTGGCATCTGCACGGCGACGACGAGCAGCTGCGCCGCGCGCAGCGCGTCGTGCTCTACAAGTCGGCGAAGTACAGCGTCGAGGCCCCGCTCGTGATCGGCGCCTCGATCGCCGGCGCCGACGCCGATCAGATCGGCGCGCTGCGCGGCTTCGGCGTGCCGCTCGGCATCGCGTTCCAGCTGCGTGACGACCTGCTCGGCGTCTTCGGCGACCCGGAGGTCACCGGCAAGCCCTCGGGCGACGACCTGCGCGAGGGCAAGCGCACCGTGCTGATCGCGCTCGCGCGCGAATCGCTCTCCGGCTCGGCGCGCAACCTGCTCGACGAGCTGCTGGGCGATCCGGAGCTCGATGACGAGCAGATCCGGATGCTGCAGTCGACGATCCGGGCGAGCGGCGCGGTCGATCAGCTCGAGGGCGTCATCCGCCGCGAGGTCGAGCGGGCGACCTCGGCGCTCGATGCCGCCCCGCTGACGCGCTCGGCACGGGCCGAGCTGCTGCGCCTCGCCGACGCGGTGACGCGCCGCGAGGCCTGAGCGACTCGATTCAGGCGAGCGCCTGAGCGACCCGGCGCACCTCGGCCTTGCGGCCCGCGAGCAGCGCGTCGATCGGTGCGACGCCGAGGCTGTCCTCCGTCGCGAGCAGCCAGTCGATCGCCTCGTCGTCATCGAAGCCGATGTCGGCCAGCAGCGTCGCGGTGCCGCGCAGCTCGCTCAGCGGCTCGCCGTCGCGCACGAACACGGCGGGCACCCGCAGCACGCCGTCGCGACGCGTGCCGAGCAGCACGCGCTCCTCGATCAGGCGGCGCACCCGCCCCTGCGGGATGCCGAGGATCTCGACGAGATCGGGAACGGTCAGCCAGGCGGTCGCAGAGGTGTCGCTCACCGCACCACTCTCGCACCTCGCGCGCGCGTCGAGGAATCCGCGCGGCACGACGCTCGAGTCACATGAGTCACATCCATCACACCCGCCACTCTGATTGACTCTGTGTGACATCTGTGTCAGCGTGAACCGATGCGCTCTCAGCGCGGATGAAGGCAGAGCCACCGCCCTCGGGGGTGGGAACGGGGTGACTGATGACCGGAGACAACGAAGCGCGCACAGCGACCGGATCGCTGCTCGCCGCGCTGAAGGCGACCGCCGCCCGTCGCGCCGCGTCGACCGACACCGGCGCCTGGACCCGCGCGAGCCGCGTCACCGTGCCCCTCGTCGTGGCCGGCGCCCTCACCGTGTCGATGAACCTGACCGCGCCGATCCCGGCCGCGCACGCAGCGCCGAAGAAGGCCGTCAAGCCGCCGAAGAACGCGATCACCCCCGCGCCCGCCGCCGTCAAGGCCCCGGCGCTCCCCTCGGTGGCTCCCGCCTCGGCCCCCGCCAGCTACAAGGTCGCCGCGGGCGACACGGTCTCGTCGATCGCCCAGCGCTTCGGCGTCAGCACGGCGGGACTGCTCGCCGCGAACGGTCTCGGCTGGAAGTCGCTCATCTTCCCCGGGCAGGTGCTCAAGATCGGCGGGGCGACCCCGAGCACGGCGACCACGGCACCCGCCGCGGCGGCGCCCGCCGCGGGCCGCTACACGATCAAGGCCGGCGACACGGTCGGGGCGATCGCCGCCCGCTTCGGCACCACGACGCAGTCGGTGCTCAGCGCCAACGGCCTCAGCTGGACGAGCATCATCTACCCCGGCCAGACCCTCGCGATCCCGGGCGGCATCAGCGCCGTGCCGGCCTCGAACGTCACGCCCGCGCCGTCGACCGGCTCGAGCACGCCCGCCGTGCCCGCTCCCGCGACCAAGAGCTACACGATCAGGACCGGCGACACGGTCTCGTCGATCGCCGCGGCCAACGGGATCTCGGTGCAGGCGCTCATGGACGCCAACGGCCTCACCGGGTCCGCGGTCATCTTCGCCGGACGCACCCTGACCATCCCCGCGGTCACCTCGCCCGCGGTCGCGCAGGACGGCACGACCGTCACCCCGCTCAGCGCCGAGATGGCCGCGAACGCCCGCGTGATCATCCGCGTCGGCCGTGAGCTCGGCGTCTCCGACCGCGGCATCATCATCGCCCTCGCCGCCGCCATGCAGGAGTCGAGCCTGCGCAACATCGCCTACGGCGACCGGGACTCGGTCGGCCTCTTCCAGCAGCGCCCGAGCCAGAACTGGGGCGCCAAGGAGAAGCTGCTCGACACGACCTACGCCGCCCGTCTGTTCTACGGCGGCCCGAAGAACCCGAACGCCGGCATCACGCGCGGCCTGCTCGAGATCGCGGGCTGGCAGAGCATGACCCTCACGCAGGCCGCCCAGGCGGTGCAGATCTCGGCCTACCCGAACGCCTACGCGCGCTGGGAGAAGAGCGCGACGGCCTGGCTCAAGCAGCTCGGCTGAACCGGATGGGCGCCCCGCGTTGCACGAGAGCGTTCAGGATGCCCCCGCCTACACTCGGGGTGTGAGTGTGAGCACCTCCGATCCGACGATCGGCCGGCTGATCGACGGCCGGTACCAGGTTCGCTCGCGCATCGCGCGCGGCGGCATGGCCACCGTCTACCTCGCCACCGACCTGCGCCTCGAGCGCCGCGTGGCGATCAAGATCATGCACGGCCATCTGGCCGACGACAACCAGTTCAAGCAGCGCTTCATCCAGGAGGCCCGCTCGGCCGCCCGGCTGGCGCACCCGAACGTGGTGAACGTCTTCGATCAGGGCCAGGATGACGAGTCCGCCTACCTGGTCATGGAGTACCTGCCCGGCATCACCCTGCGCGACCTGCTGCACGACTACGGCGCGCTGACCTCCGAGCAGACGATCGACATCACCGAGGCCGTGCTGTCGGGGCTGTCGGCCGCGCACAAGGCCGGGATCGTGCACCGCGATCTCAAGCCCGAGAACGTGCTGCTGGCCGACGACGGCCGCATCAAGATCGGCGACTTCGGGCTCGCCCGCGCCGCGAGCGCCAACACCGCCACCGGGGCGGCGCTGCTCGGCACGATCGCCTACCTCTCCCCCGAGCTCGTGACCCGCGGCGTGGCCGACACCCGCAGCGACGTCTATGCGGTCGGCATCATGATGTACGAGATGCTCACCGGCGAGCAGCCCTTCAAGGGCGAGCAGCCGATGCAGATCGCCTACCAGCACGCCAACGACTCGGTGCCGACGCCGTCGAGCGCGAACCCGAAGGTGCCGGCCGAGCTCGACGAGCTCGTGCTCTGGGCCACCGCCCGCGATCCCGAGGAGCGCCCGCGCGACGCCCGCGCGCTGCTCGAGCAGGTGCAGGACACCGAGGCGATGCTGCAGACCGCTCTGCCCCCGGCCGGAGCGACCGCGGCGCAGAAGACCATGGTGCTGCCGGGCCCGCTCGGTGTCGCGCGCGATGCGGAGACGCAGGTGCTCGGCGCCGCCGCCGTGACGGCCGCGACGACCCGTCTGCAGCCGCCGACGCCGGAGCCCACCGCCGAGGTCAGCGACAGCACGGCCGCGCTCACCACCGTCACGAAGAAGCGCCGGCGGCGCGGCTGGATCATCGCTCTCGTCGTGGTGCTGCTCGCCGCCATCGCCGGCGGCACCGGCTGGTGGTTCGGGTTCGGACCGGGCGCGAACATCCCCGTCCCCTCCGTCGCGAAGAGCTCGGTCGCCGACGCGACCTCGACGCTGACCGCCGCCGGTCTGAAGGTCGCCGGCGAGCAGCGCCAGGTCGCCTCGCTCGATGTGCCGGCCGGCCAGGTGACCGGCACCGATCCCGCCGACGGCACGCGGGTGCCCCGTGACAGCACGGTCACCCTGCTCGTCTCCACCGGCCCCAAGCTGATCGATCTGCCCGGCCTCGTCGGCCTCGACGAGAAGGCGGCGGATGCCGTCATCGCCTCGCACTGGAGGCAGGGCGGCGACTCGGTGCGCCAGTTCACGCCCGACGCCGCGAAGGGCAGCGTCATCCAGGCACTCGGCATCGACGCGAACGGCGGCACCGTCGACCTCGCCGGCGCGACGCAGTACGGCGAGAAGCAGCCGATCTCGCTCGTGATCTCGGCCGGCCCGCTGCCCGACGTCGCCGGCAAGTCGGTCGACGAGGCGTCGAAGCTGCTGACGGATGCCGGGCTCACCGTCGGCGACTCCACGAGCGACTACAGCGAAGACGTCGACAAGGGCGACGTGGTCTCGATCGTCGCCCCCAAGAACGACGACGGCAGCGACAAGGCCGTGCGCGTCGGCGACACCGTGGGCCTGCTCGTCTCGAACGGACCTCCCCCGGTGACCGTGCCCGACGTCGTCGGCCAGACCTGGGACAAGGCGCGCAAGACGCTCGAGGCGGCCGGCTTCAAGGTGGACTACAACCACAAGGGCGCCGCCGACGTCATCCCGAACGTCTTCACCGTCACCAAGATCGACCCGACGGCCGGCACCTCTCAGCCGAAGGGCTCCACGATCAAGGTCAGTCTCGACTTCAGCGGCTGAGTCGGGCCGCGCGGCCTGACGCGCAGCCCGCAGACAGCAGAAGGGGCTCGGATCCACGGCGGATCCGAGCCCCTTCTCGGGTGCGGCGCGAGTCGTGCGTCAGGCCTGGGGCGGCGACGGGAACGCCGCCAGCTCCTCGGCCACCAGGAACGACAGCTCGAGCGACTGCATGTGGTTCAGGCGCGGGTCGCACAGCGACTCGTAGCGGGTCGCCAGCGTGGCCTCGTCGATGTGCTCCGAGCCGCCGAGGCACTCGGTCACGTCATCGCCGGTGAGCTCGACGTGGATGCCGCCGGGAACCGTCTTCGCGGCGCGGTGCGCCTCGAAGAAGCCGCGCACCTCGTCGACCACGTCGTCGAAACGGCGGGTCTTGTAGCCGTTCGGCGTCGTGATGCCGTTGCCGTGCATCGGGTCGGTGATCCACAGCGGCTGCAGCTCGAGCGACTTCGAGGCCTCGAGCAGGCCGGGCAGCGCGTCGCGGATCTTGCCGGCGCCCATGCGCGTGATGAAGGTCAAGCGGCCGGGCTCGCGGTTGGGGTCGAGCTTGTCGGCCAGCTGCTCCATCACCTCGGGCGTCGTCGACGGCCCGAGCTTCACGCCGATGGGGTTGCGGATGCGCGAGAAGTAGTCGACGTGCGCGCCGTCGAGCTCGCGGGTGCGCTCGCCGATCCAGAGGAAGTGCGCGCTCGTGTTGACGGGCGTGCCGTTGCGCGAGTCGATGCGCGTCATCGGGCGCTCGTAGTCCATGAGCAGGCCCTCGTGGCCCGTGTAGAACTCGACGCGCTTCAGCTCGTCGAAGTCGGCGCCCGCGGCCTCCATGAAGCGGATGGCGCGGTCGATCTCCTTGGCGAGGCCCTCGTAGCGCTGGTTGGCGGGGTTCTGGGCGAAGCCGCGGTTCCAGCTGTGCACCTCGCGCAGGTCGGCGAAGCCGCCCTGCGTGAAGGCGCGGATGAGGTTCAGCGTCGAGGCGGCCATGTGGTATCCCTGCACGAGACGCGAGGGGTCGGCCGTGCGCGAGGCGAGGTCGAAGGGGTAGCCGTTGACGATATCGCCGCGGTAGGCCGGCAGCGTGACGTCGCCGCGGGTCTCGTTGTCGCTCGAGCGCGGCTTCGCGAACTGTCCCGCCATGCGGCCCATCTTCACGACCGGCACCGAGGCGCCGTAGGTGAGCACGACGGCCATCTGCAGCAGCGTCTTCACGCGGTTGCGGATCTGGTCGGCGGTGGCGCCGGCGAAGGTCTCGGCGCAGTCGCCGCCCTGCAGCACGAAGGCCTCACCGCGCGCCGCGCGCGCCAGGCGGTCGCGCAGCTGGTCGATCTCGCCGGCGAACACCAGCGGCGGCAGGCTCGCGATCTCGGCGGAGGCGGCGGCGACGGCCTCGGCATCCGGCCACGCCGGCTGCTGCTTGATCGGCAGCTGACGCCAATAGTCCAGACCCTCGATCACCTGCGGATCAGCGAGCACGACGGGTTCGGACGTTTCGACCAAGGGAGTTTCCTTGCAGAGCGGGTGGGATTCGGGCGGATGCACCGGCCTCCGAGCCTATCCGCTCGCACTCCCCCACGCTGACGCCGGGAGGGAGCGCTCGTCGACGCCGCGGCGCCGATCCGGCACACCCCGGCGAAGCCCCTCAGCTCAGCTCGCTGCGGCCTTCTTCGCGGCGGCACGCGCCTCGGCGGCCTTGCGCGCGGCGGAGACGCCCGAGGCGCTCGCGCCCTTCTTCTTCGACGGGCGCTTCGAGCGCTCCTCCTTGACCGAGGAGGCGTACACATCCACGTACTCCTGGCCGCTGATGCGCGACAGCTCGTACATGATCTCGTCGGTGATCGAGCGCAGCACGAAGCGGTCGCCCTCGAGCCCCTCGAAGCGCGAGAAGTCGAGCGGCTCGCCGAACACGACGCCGATGCGGCGCACCTTGGGGATGATGCGGCCCGAGGGCATGGCCTTCTCGGTGTCGATCATGGCGACCGGGATGACCGGCACGTGCCCCTCGAGGATCATGCGCGCCACGCCCGTGCGGCCGCGGTAGAGCTTGCCGTCGGGGCTGCGGGTGCCCTCGGGGTAGATGCCGAGCTGGCCGCCGTTCGCGAGCACCTCGAGGCCGGTGTTGAGCGACGCCTCCGAGGCCTTGCCGCCGGAGCGGTCGATCGGCAGCTGGCCGATGCCGAGGAAGAACTGCTTGATGAACCAGCCCTTGATGCCGCGGCCGGTGAAGTAGTCGCTCTTCGCGAGGAAGCGGATCTGCCGGTCGACGACGATCGGCAGGAAGATCGAGTCGGCGAACGAGAGGTGGTTGCTCGCGAAGATCACGGCGCCGGTCTTGGGCACGTTGTCGAGTCCGCGCGTCCACGGGCGGAACACCGTGTACATGAAGGGACCGACGACGAGGTTCTTCAGAAACCAGTAGAACAAGAGGCGTCCTCCCGGGTCGATGCGCCGGAGGGAGTCTACCGGGCAGTCGAGGATCTCCCGGTCAGCGCCGCCGGGCGGGCCGGCTACTGAGCGTCGGCGTGCAGGCGGGCCAGGTCGGCGGCGCCGACGACGCCCGCGTCGTTCACGAGCTCGGCCACGAGGAACTGCGGCTCGGGGTGGTAGCCGCGGGCCGGCAGGTGCGCCAGGTACGCCTCGCGCACCGGGTCGAGCAGCAGGTCGCCGGCGACCGCCACTCCCCCGCCGAAGACGAAGATCTGCGGGTCGAGCACGGCGCCGAGCGAGGCGCAGGCCTGGCCGAGCCAGCCGCCGAGCTCGCGCAGCGCCGCCAGGGCGCCGGGATCGTGCGCGGCGATGAGCCCGCCGACGAGGCCGCCGTCGAGCTTGCCGCCCGCCGCCTCGGCCTCCGCCCGCGCATCCGCCAGCGGTCGACCGATGCCGCCGGCGTCGGCGATCTCGTTCGCCATGCGCAGCAGGGCGCGGCCCGAGCCGTACTGCTCGATGCAGCCGCGGGCGCCGCAGCCGCAGGGCAGACCGCCGGGCACCACGCGCAGGTGGCCGATCTCGCCGCCGGTGCCGAAGCCGCCGCGCAGCAGGCGGTCGCCGACGACGACCGCACCGCCGACGCCGGTGCCGATCGTCAGCATCGTCATGTCGCTGTAGATGCGGCCGGCGCCGAAGCGGAACTCCGCCCAGCCGGCCGCGTTCGCGTCGTTGTCGACCGTGATGTCGAGACCCGGCAGGCGCTCCTCGATCCGCGCACGCAGCGGCTCGTTGCGCCAGGCGATGTTCGGGGCGTAGTAGACGGTCGACTGCGCCGCGTCGATGAAGCCGGCCGCGGCGACGCCGGCGCCCGAGACCTCGTGACGGGAGGCCAGATCGGCGATCATCTCGACCACCACATCCACCATCGCGTCCGGGTCGTCGGCGGGGCTGGGGCGCCGCAGCTCCTCGACGATCTCGCCGAGTTCGGTCACCACCGCCCCGGCGATCTTGGTTCCGCCGATGTCGATCCCGATCGCGTGCACGAGCACCGAGTCTAGGACCGGTGAGGCTCCAGGATGCTCCCCAGCCCCGCAGGTAGCATGAGGTCACTTTTCCCGAACGGTGTCGAAGGAGATGTCGTGAACGAGACGATCGTGCCCCCTCTGGTCGAAGCAGACCCCGAGCTCAACACCACGGATCTGCTGCTGCACCGCCTGCGCGAGACGCCGGACAGCGTGCTGTTCGCCGTGCCGACCGCCGACGGCGGCTGGAGCGATATCACGACGCGCGAGTTCCACGCCCAGGTCGTCGCCCTCGCGAAGGGCCTCATCGGGGCCGGCATCCAGCCCGGCGAGAAGATCGGCTTCATCTGCACGACGAAGTACGAGTGGACGCTGATCGACTTCGCGACCTGGTTCGCCGGCGCGGTGCTCGTGCCGATCTACGAGACCAGCTCGCCCGCGCAGATCCGCTTCGCCCTCGCCGACTCCGGCGCGACGGCGATCATCGTCGAGACGGCCGAGCACTTCACCCGCTTCGACGAGGTGCAGGCCGAGCTGCCCGACATCACCCGCGTCTGGCAGCTCGGGCTCGGCGCCCTCGACAAGCTGCGCGCCGGCGGCACCGCCGTGACCGACGAGCAGCTGGAGGAGCGCCGCTCGGCCGCCCGCGGCGACGACCTCGCGACGCTCATCTACACCTCGGGCTCGACGGGCACCCCGAAGGGCTGCGTGCTCACGCATTCGAACTTCGTCGAGCTCAGCCGCAACTCGGCGCTCGGACTCGCCGACGTCGCCAAGGTGGGCGCGTCCACCCTGCTGTTCATCACGACCGCGCACGTCTTCGCCCGCTTCATCTCGGTGCTCAGCGTCTACGCGGGTGTGAAGGTCGGCCACCAGGCCGACACCAAGCAGCTGCTGCCCTCGCTCGGCAGCTTCAAGCCGAGCTTCCTGCTCGCCGTGCCGCGCGTGTTCGAGAAGGTCTACAACTCGGCCGAGCAGAAGGCCGAGGCCGGCGGCAAGGGCAAGATCTTCCGGGCGGCGGCGGAGACGGCAGTTCAGCACTCGCGGGCCCTCGACGCCGGCCGCGTGCCGCTCGGGCTCAAGATCAAGTTCGCCCTCTACGACAAGCTCGTCTACGGCAAGCTCAAGGCCGCCATGGGCGGCAACGTGCGGTTTGCGATCTCGGGATCGGCGCCGCTCGGCGTGCGCCTCGGCCACTTCTTCCGCAGCCTCGACGTGCGCATCCTCGAGGGCTACGGACTCACCGAGACCACCGCCCCGGCGAGCGTCAACCTGCCCGACAAGTTCAAGATCGGCACCGTCGGCCCCGCGCTGCCGGGCGTCGGCATCCGCATCGCGGCCGACGGCGAGATCCAGATCAAGGGCGTCGACGTCTTCAAGGAGTACTGGAACAACCCGGAGGCGACGGCCGCGGCCTTCGACGATGGCTGGTTCAAGACCGGCGACATCGGCACGCTCGACGACGACGGCTACCTCACGATCACCGGTCGCACCAAGGAGATCATCGTCACCGCCGGCGGCAAGAACGTCGCCCCGGCCGCCCTCGAGGACCCGATCCGCGCCAACCCGCTCGTGGGCCAGGTCGTCGTCGTCGGCGACCAGCGCCCCTTCATCTCCGCCCTCGTCACGCTCGACTCGGAGATGCTGCCGGTCTGGCTCAACAACGCGGGCGAGGCGGCCGACATGCCGCTCACCGAGGCGGCGACCAACCCGAAGGTGATCGCCGAGATCCAGAAGGCGGTGGATGCGGCGAACACCCGCGTCTCGCGCGCCGAGTCGATCCGCAAGTTCGTGATCCTGCCGACCGAGTTCACCGAGGCGAGCGGGCATCTGACGCCGAAGCTGAGCATCAAGCGCCAGGTCATCCTCAAGGACTTCCAGCGCGAGATCGCCGACCTGTACTCCACGACGACGGAGACGCGCGGGGTGTCGCTCGCGCACTGAGCGCGGCGCATCCGTCGCTCCGTCGACGAACGCGAAGGGCGCCCCGGCCGATCAGCCGGGGCGCCCTTCCGCGTCGTGCGTGCGGGATCGGATCAGGCCGCCCGGAACCAGTCGGCCTGACGCACCTCGCGCATCGCCTCGCGCTTCACCTCGGGGTCGAGCCCCTCGATGTAGAGCTTGCCGTCGAGGTGGTCGGTCTCGTGCTGCAGGGCCTGCGCCATGACGCCGTCGCCCTCGATCACGACCTCGTCGCCGGCCAGGTCGATGCCGGTCACCCGCGCGTGCGGGTAGCGACGCCGCGGGAAGTAGAAGCCGGGCACCGACAGGCAGCCCTCATCGACGATCTCGGGCTCGCCCCAGACCTCGAGCACGGGGTTCAGCACGTAGCCGATGTCACCGTCGACGTTCCAGCTGAAGGCGCGCAGGCCGACGCCGATCTGCGGCGCGGCGAGGCCGGCACGGCCGGGGATCTGCACCGTCTCGATCAGGTCGTCGACGAGCTGCTCGTTGCCGGGTGCGCCGACGCGCACCGGGTCGGAGACGGAGCGGAGCACGGGGTCGCCGAAGAGGCGGATCTGTCGTTCGGTCATCTCTCTCGCTGGGTCGGGAGGCCGTCCACGACCAGCGCCGCCAGGTGGCGGGCCGATTCGCGGGTGAAGGGCTTGAGGTCACGGAAGCGCACGACCGAGCCGGCCGCGAGCTCGGGGTCGTAGGGGATGCGCACGATCTCGCGCACGCGCGAGCGGAAGTGCGCCTCGATCTCCTCGAGCTTGACCAGGTTCGTCGCCTGGGTGCCCGTGTTGAGCGCGACGATCGCGTTGCGCACGAGGGCGCCGTAGCCGTTCGCCTCGAGCCAGGTGAGGGTCTCGCTGGCGAGGCGCGCCTCATCCACGCTGCCGCCGGAGACGATCACGACCGAGTCGGCGCGCTGCAGGGTAGCCCGCATGACGGAGTGCACGATGCCGGTGCCGCAGTCGGTCAGCGCGATCGAGTAGTAGCGCGCCACGAGGTCGGCGACGACGTTGTAGTCGTCTTCGTCGAAGGCCTCGGAGAGCATGGGATCGGTGTCGCTGGCGAGCACATCGAGGCGGGTCTCGTCGCGCGAGACGTGGCTTGAGAGCTGGCCGTAGTCGGTGATCGAGGGAGCGTGGTTGACGAGGTCACGCACGGTCGAGCGGGTGCGCTTCGGCACGCGCTCGGAGAGCGTGCCGCGGTCGGGGTTCGCGTCGATCGCGATCACGCGGTCGTCGCGCACATCGGCGAGGGCCATGCCGAGCAGGGTCGTCACGGTCGTCTTGCCGACGCCGCCCTTGCGGGTCATGACCGGCACGAAGCGGGTGCCGCCCTCGAAGGCGCGGGCGATGCGGGCCTCGAGCGCCTTGCGCTCGCGCACCTTCGCCGAGTCGCCGACGTTGACCAGATGGAAGGTCACCTCGAAGAGCAGACGCTGCCAGAAGCCCTCGGGACGGATGCGACGCGAGCCCTTCGGGTCGAGCAGCCGCTCGGCCGTGAGCATGGAGGCCGGCTCGGGCGCCCGCGAGGGCTCGCCGCGCAAGCGCTCGCGTCGGGTTCCGGAGTAGCTCGCCTCGGGCAGCGGCACGACGTCCGGCTGCACCTCGGGCTCCTCGACGACGCGCGGGGTGACGATCTCGACCGAGGTCGTGCCGAGCTGCACCGGAGCGGCGCTCGCGCGCGACGCGGACACGATCGCACCGTCGGCGGTCTCGACCACCGTGGGCGCGGGGTCCGCCGCGAGCGACGACGTCACGGCGGAACGCGGAGCGGGGGCTGTCGACGACGGCGTCGCGCCGGTCGCGAGCGGGCTCGCTGCGTCGGCCGACGACTCGGCGATCGGATCGACCGGAACGGTCAGACTCGCCGGCAGGTGCAGGGTGAGGTCGCGATCCTCGATGAGGTCGCCGACGTACTCGATCTCGTCGGACGACCCGGATGCCGTCGACGGACGTGCGCCCGCCGACGCGGCGCGCGCCGCGTCATCCGCGGCGTCGCCGCCGGGCGCGGCCCCGGCACCGGGGTCGCGCGGGGAACGATCTGCGCTCATGGAACGCCTCCTCTCCCTGCGCGGACCCCAGTGTAGGGCGCGGGATCAGCCCTCGACGACGACGAGCAGATCGCCGGCGTCGACCTGCTGGGTCTTCGGGATGGCCAGACGACGCACCGTGCCGCCCACGGGCGTGGTGATCGCGGCCTCCATCTTCATGGCCTCGATCGTCGCCACGGCCTGGCCGGGCTCGACCGAGTCGCCCTCGGCGACCTTGAGCGTCACGACGCCCGAGAACGGCGCCGGCACCTGACCGGGCTTCGAGCTGTCGGCCTTCTCGGCCGTGACCGTCTCGACCTTGATGCCGCGGTCGCGCACGTAGACGGGACGCAGCTGGCCGTTGAGCGTGGTCATGACCGTGCGCATGCCCTTGTCGTCGGCCTCGCCGATGGCCTCGAGACCGATCAGCAGCCGCACGCCCTGCTCGATCTCGACGACGTGCTCGACACCCGGCTTGAGGCCGTAGAGGTAGTCGATCGTGTCGATGACCGAGAGGTCGTCGAAGAGCTCGCGCAGCTGGTCGAACTGCCGCGTCGGGGCCGGGAAGAGCAGGTGATTGAGGCGCGCGCGGCGCCCGGCCGACGCGCCGTTCAGCACCTCGAGGTCGTCGCCCTCGAGCGGGGTGACGCCGATCTTGACCTCGCGGCCCGCCAGCACCTTCGAGCGCAGCGGCTCGGGCCATCCGCCCGGCAGGTCGCCGAGCTCGCCGGCCATGAAGCCGATGACCGAGTCGGGGATGTCGTACTTCGACGGGTTCTCGGCGAAGTCCTTCGGGTCGGCGTCGGCCGCGACGAGCGCGAGCGCGAGGTCGCCGACGACCTTCGACGAGGGCGTGACCTTCGGCGGACGGCCGAGCATCTCGCTCGCCGCCGCGTAGTAGTCCTCGATCTTCTCGAAGTGCTCGGCCAGACCCAGCGCGATCGCCTGCTGGCGCAGGTTCGAGAGCTGGCCGCCGGGGATCTCGTGCTTGTACACGCGGCCGGTCGGGCCGGGCAGACCCGACTCGAAGGGCTTGTAGGCGCTGCGCACGGCCTCCCAGTACGGCTCGAGGTCGCTGACGGCCTGGAGCGAGATGCCGGTGTCGCGGTCGGTGTGCGCGGTCGCGGCGACCAGCGCCGAGAGCGAGGGCTGGCTCGTCGTGCCCGACATCGGCGCGCTGGCCGCGTCGACCGCGTCGGCGCCGGCGTTGCTCGCCGCGAGCAGCGTCGCGAGCTGCCCGCCGGCCGTGTCGTGCGTGTGCAGGTGCACGGGCAGGTCGAACTCGCTGCGCAGCGCGCTGACGAGCTTCTCGGCGGCGCCGGCACGCAGCAGGCCCGCCATGTCCTTGATCGCGAGGATGTGGGCGCCGGCGTCCACGATCCGCTCGGCGAGCTTCAGGTAGTAGTCGAGCGTGTAGAGGTCCTCGGCAGGATCGAGCAGATCGCCCGTGTAGCAGAGTGCGACCTCGGCGACCGTGGTGCCCGTCGCGAGCACCGCATCGATCGCCGGACGCATCTGGTCGACGTCGTTGAGGGCGTCGAAGATGCGGAAGATGTCGATGCCGCTCGCGGCGGCCTCCTGCACGAAGGCGTCGGTCACCTCGGTCGGGTACGGCGTGTAGCCGACCGTGTTGCGGCCGCGCAGCAGCATCTGGATGGCGACGTTCGGCAGGGCCGAGCGCAGCGCATCCAGTCGCTCCCACGGGTCTTCGCCGAGGAAGCGCAGCGCGACGTCGTAGGTCGCCCCGCCCCAGGCCTCGACCGACAGCAGCTGCGGCGTCGTGCGGGCGACGTAGGGCAGCACCTGCACGAGGTCCTGCGTGCGCACGCGGGTCGCGAGAAGCGACTGGTGCGCGTCACGGAAGGTCGTGTCGGTCACCGCGAGCGCCTTCTGCTCGCGCAGGGCCTTCGCGAAGCCCTGCGGTCCGAGCTCGAGCAGACGCTGACGGGATCCGGCCGGCGGCGCGGTCGTGAGGTCGAGCTTCGGCAGCTTCTCGGCAGGGGCGATGAGGTGCGCGCCCTCGCCGTTGGGCTGGTTGACGGTCACGTCGGCGAGCCAGTTGAGCACCTTGGTGCCGCGGTCGCGCGAGGGGCGGCCGGCGAGCAGCTCGGGGCGCTCCTCGATGAACAGCGTGCTGAGGTCGCCCTTCGCGAACGCCGGGTCGTCGAGCACGCCCTGCACGAAGGGGATGTTGGTGGAGACGCCGCGGATGCGGAACTCGGCGAGTCCGCGCTTCGAGCGGGCGACGGCAGCGGAGAAGTCGCGGCCGCGGGCCGTCATCTTCGCCAGCATCGAGTCGAAGTGCGGGCTGATCTGCGCACCCGTCTGCACGGTGCCGCCGTCGAGGCGGATGCCGGCGCCGCCGGGCGAGCGGTAGTTCGTGATCTTGCCGGTGTCGGGGCGGAAGCCCGCAGCCGGGTCCTCGGTGGTGATGCGGGTCTGGATCGCGGCGCCGTGCAGCTGCACGGTCTCCTGCGACAGGCCGAGCTCGGCGAGGGACTCCCCCGCCGCGATGCGCATCTGCGACTGCACGAGGTCGACGTCGGTGACCTCCTCGGTCACCGTGTGCTCGACCTGGATGCGCGGGTTCATCTCGATGAAGACGTGCTGGCCGGCGCGCTCGCCGACCGTGTCGAGCAGGAACTCGACGGTTCCGGCGTTGACGTAGCCGATCGACTCGGCGAAGGCGACGGCGTCACGGTAGAGCGCGTCGCGGATCGACTGGTCGAGGTTCGGCGCGGGCGCGATCTCGACGACCTTCTGATTGCGGCGCTGGATCGAGCAGTCGCGCTCGAAGAGGTGCATCGTATTGCCGTGGCCGTCGGCCAGGATCTGCACCTCGATGTGGCGCGGGCGCAGCACGGCCTGCTCGAGGAACATCGTCGGGTCGCCGAAGGCGCTGTCGGCCTCGCGCATGGCGGCCTCGAGGGCCTCGCGCAGATCCTCGCGACGCTCGACGCGGCGCATCCCGCGCCCGCCGCCGCCGGCGACCGCCTTCGCGAACACCGGGAAGCCGATGCGGTCGGCCTCGCTGAGCAGCAGCTCGATGTCGGTCGTCGCCGGGCTCGAGTCGAGCACCGGCACGCCGGCCTCGATCGCGTGCTGCTTGGCGGTGACCTTGTTGCCGGCCATCTCGAGCACGCGGCTCGGCGGGCCGATGAAGGTGATTCCCGCATCCGCCGCCGCCTGGGCGAGGTCGGGGTTCTCGGAGAGGAAGCCGTAGCCCGGGTAGATCGCGTCGGCGCCGGAGAGCTTCGCGACGCGGATGATCTCGCTCACATCGAGGTAGGCGCGAACCGGGTGGCCCTTCTCGCCGATGAGGTACGACTCGTCGGCCTTCAGGCGGTGGGCGGAGTTGCGGTCCTCCCACGGATACACGGCGACGGTCTTCGCTCCGAGCTCGTATGCCGCGCGGAATGCGCGGATCGCGATCTCGCCGCGGTTGGCGACCAGGATTTTGTTGAACATTCGATCCTCTCCGATGCCTGGGTCCACCTTATTCAGTGCGCGCACCGCAGAAGACCACGCGCGGACGTTATGGTTTTGTGTTCTTTCAGATCCAGACCGATAAGTTGGTTCTCGTGCACGTACTCAGCGTCAGCTCCCTGAAGGGGGGCGTCGGAAAGACCACGGTGACGCTCGGTCTCGCCTCCGCCGCCTTCGCGAAGGGCGTCTCGACGCTGGTGGTCGACCTCGACCCGCAGTCGGACGTCTCGACGGGCATGGATGTGGCGGTCGCCGGGCATCTCAACGTGGCCGACGTCCTCGCCTCGCCGAAAGAGAAGATCGTCCGCTCCGCCATCTCGCCCTCGGGCTGGACGCGCGGTCGCCAGGGCACGATCGACGTGCTGATCGGATCGCCCTCGGCGATCAACTTCGACGGCCCGCACCCGTCGATCCGCGACATCTGGAAGCTCGAGGAGGCGCTCGCGCACGTCGAGAGCGAATACGACCTCGTGCTCATCGACTGCGCGCCGTCGCTCAACGCGCTGACGCGCACTGCCTGGGCCGCCTCCGACCGCGTCGCGGTCGTCACCGAGCCCGGCCTGTTCTCGGTCGCCGCCGCCGACCGCGCCCTCCGCGCGATCGAGGAGATCCGTCGCGGACTCTCCCCCCGCCTCCAGCCGCTCGGCATCGTCGTGAACCGCGCTCGCGTGCAGTCGCTCGAGCACCAGTTCCGCATCAAGGAGCTGCGCGACATGTTCGGCCCGCTCGTGCTGAACCCGCAGCTGCCCGAGCGCACCTCGCTGCAGCAGGCGCAGGGCGCCGCGAAGCCGCTGCACGTGTGGCCCGGTGAGAGCGCTCAGGAGATGGCGCACCACTTCGACGTGCTGCTCGACCGCGTCATGCGCACCGCGAAGCTGACGCAGGCTCCGGCGTAGCCGGGCAGCTCAGACAGACGAAGAGGCGGATGCTCGGCATCCGCCTCTTTCTTCGTCCCCGGCCCGTGAGCTGGTCGCCGCGGTCGTGCTCGTTCGAGCGTGCCCTGGTCATCCAGGGCGGGGAGGGTGGCCTCAGGAGGCCTGGGCCTTGCGGCCACGGCGGGCCGCGAGCTCGTCCTGCGGGTCCTCGGCGGAGACCGAATCGAGCTCGACCAGGCTGGTCTCGACCTCGCGCAGCACCTTGCCGACCGCGATGCCGAAGACGCCCTGGCCCTGGCTGACGAGGTCGATGACCTCGTCGTCGGAGGTGCAGAGGTAGACGCTGGCCCCGTCGCTCATGAGCGTGGTCTGGGCGAGGTCGTTGACACCGGCCTCGCGGAGCTGGTTGACCGCCACGCGGATCTGCTGCAGCGAGATGCCGGTGTCGAGCAGGCGCTTGACGAGCTTGAGCACGAGGATGTCGCGGAAGCCGTAGAGGCGCTGCGAACCGGATCCGGCGGCGCCGCGCACGGTGGGCTCGACGAGCTGCGTGCGAGCCCAGTAGTCGAGCTGGCGGTAGGAGATGCCGGCGGCGCGGGCGGCGACGGCGCCGCGGTAGCCGGCGGCGTCATCGAGCTCGGGGAGCCCGTCGGTGAAGAGGAGGCCGAGGTCGTAGCGCGGACCCTCGTTCCGACTGGCTTCGCTCATCGCCCGTTCCTAACCCTCAAGTTGAACCTGAACGTTCAGGTTCGTCGTGCTCTCACGGTACCCACCCAGGAACGCTCGGGCAACGACATTCCGCTCGAGCGGGCGGCGTGTCGCGGAAAGTTCTCCCCGACACCCGCTGCGCGCTACTGCAGCCGCGACAGCGCCGAGCGGATCAGGCTCGAGCGCACCACCTCGAGCTGCCCCGCGATCTCGCGCGCGAGCTCCGCCGCTTTGGCCCGGCTCGACGCGTCCTTGCGACGCGCGACCGGGATCAGAGCACTCTCGATCAGCCCCAGCTCGCGCTCCGCCGCGGCGCGGAAACCGCGCAGGTGACGGGGCTCGATGCCCGAACGCTGCAGCTCGACGAGCGACTTCAGCACGGTGAGCGCATCCTCGCCGTAAGTGTCGGCGGCGACGATGAGCGAGGCGCTCACCGCATCCTGCAGCAGCAGCGTGGTCGCGCCCGCCTCGCGGATCAGCTCCTCGCGGCTCAGCCGGCGCTCGGCCGCCAGCATCGACGGCGCCGACACCGGCACGCCGCTCGGCAGCACGGGCTCGCGGCCCGCATCCATCTCCTCCAGGTAGCCCCGGATGACCTTGAGCGGCAGGTAGTGGTCGCGCTGCATCGACAGCACGAAACGCAGCCGATCGACGTCGGCCTGCGAGAACTTGCGGTAGCCCGAGGCCGTGCGCGCCGGCGAGACGAGCTGGCGCTCTTCGAGGAAGCGCAGCTTCGACGGGCTGAGATCGGGGAACTCGGGGCTGAGCCGCGCGAGCACCTGGCCGATGCTGAGTTGAGGCGAGCTCCCCGGCTGACGAGCCGGGGACGCGGAGGACGCGGGCACTAGCGCGACGCCGCCGCGAGGTCGAGACGCGACGCGTAGAAGGTGAGGCGGAACTTGCCCACCTGCACCTCGGCGCCGTCGGTGAGCAGAGCCTGCTCGATGCGCACGCTGTCGAAGTAGGTGCCGTTCATCGACCCGAGGTCGCGCACCTGGAAGGAGGTGCCGACCCGCAGGAACTCGGCGTGACGACGCGAGACGGTCACGTCATCGAGGAAGATGTCCGACTCGGGGTGGCGGCCGACCGTGGTCACGTCGCCGTCGAGCAGGAACCGGGCGCCGACGTTCGGGCCGCGACGCACCACGAGGAGGGCGGAGCCCGAGGGGAGCGCCTGGATGGCCTCCTGCTCGTCGAGCGAGATGCCCTTCTCGAGAGCGGCCAGCTGGGCCCTGAAGTCCTCGGCGAAGTGGGCGGTGGTGTCCGCGCGGGCTGCCGAAGAGCTCTCGCCCGCGTTCTCCTGGGGCTGAGCTCCCTGCTGTCCGTCGACCATCGCGACCTCCCTCTTCTAGCGATCCAGCCTATCCGACGACGCCGGTGACGCCACCCGCGATCCCCGCACCAGAACGAGGGCCTGGCGCAGGTAGAGCAGACCTGCCCACCAGTACAGGAACGCGCCCCAGATCGCCGCGGCCCAGCCCACCGCCGAGGTGACGCCGGCCGCCTCGGGGAAGGCCGCGCCGAGCATGAGCACCGGGAAGGCGAACAGCAGGCAGAAGGTGCCCATCTTGCCGAGGTGATGCACCGGCAGCGGGCCGTGGCCGACGTTCGCCAGGGCGATGCCGATGCCGATCAGCAGCACATCGCGCCCGACGACGATCGCGAGGAACCACAGCGGCACGATGCCGGCGATCGCGATGCCCACGAGAGTCGACAGGATGAACAGGCGATCGGCGAGCGGATCGAGCAGCTGACCGAGGCGCGTGACCTGGCCGAAGCGGCGCGCGATGTAGCCGTCGGCGAAGTCGGTGAGGCTCGACACCGCGATGGTCACGACCGCCCAGGCGTACTCGCCTGCGATGACCAGCACCAGGAAGACCGGGATCAGGAGCAGGCGGAGGAAGCTCAGGATGTTCGGGATCGTCACGATCCGCGTGCTCACGCTCGTCACCTGGCCCCCTGTCGCACTGAGTCTAGTCATCCGTCCCGCCGCGTCCGGCCTCCGCGCGAGCGCTGCGGCGGGCGGCTCGGGCAGCCCGCACACGCTGGGCGAGCAGCCGGCGCAGCCACGCCGACCGCATCCGGTCGAGTCGTGTCGCGGCGCGCACGATGTCGGTCGAGAAGCCGCCCACCTCGGCGTCGAAGGCGGCGTCGTCGACGGCCGGGTCGATCGCGAGGGCCGTGAGCCGGCGCGCCGGCCGGCCGAGCTCGCGCTGCGCCACCGCGGCAAACGCGGCCGCCGTCGCGGCATCGCGCCACGACGATCGCCGCCAGTCGGTCGACGCGGTGATCTGGCTCGGGTGCATCCGATAGGCGAGCACGGGGGCGGCGTCTCGGGCGAGCCGACGCCCGGCGGCCGCGGCACGCAGCCAGAGCTCGTAGTCCTCGGCCGGCACCGCGGCGTAGCCGCCCAGGTCGTCGAGCACGGCCCGCGTCGCGAGCAGGGTCGGATGCGACACCGGGTTGGTCAGCAGCAGGTGCAGCCCGAAGGCCTCGGGGGTGATCGTGAGCGGAGCGGGGGGACGCACGCGGCGCGGCCGCTCGGAGAACTCGACGACGGTCGAGAACAGCAGTTCGGCACGGTGCCGGCGCAGGGCGCGCAGCTGCCGGGCGAAGCGGCCCGGCAGCACCAGGTCGTCGGCGTCCATGCGAGCCACGTAGTCGCTGTCCGCCAGTTCGAGCAGATGGTTCAGACCCCGCGCGACGCCGAAGGAGGTCTCGGCGCGCACGAGCCGGATGCGCGCATCCGCGATGCCGTCGACGATCGACGCCGTGCCATCGGCGCTCGCATCGTCGAGCACGAGCAGCTCGGAGTCACGAGGCATCGCCCGCAGCGTCGAGCGCACCGCCGCACCGACCGTGCGGGCGCCGTCGCGCACCGGAAGGAGCACGCTCAGCCGCGGCACGGCGGGATCCCTCCCCCGAGTCGCGCGACGACGCTCACAGCCCGCGCCCGCGCCGGTTCACCGCGCGCACGAGCGCGCCGGCCGGCAGCAGCCGCAGCGCGATGAGCATCGCCGCCCAGGCGCGCAGCTGACGTCGATCGTGCCGGATCGCGCGCCGAGCCCAGGCCCGCGCCTCCGGCCGCTCCCCCAGCGCCGCGTGCGCGAAGGCGATCTGCCCCTCCACCCGAGCCGAGCCGCGCGGATCGCGGGCGAACTCCGGATGCTTGCGCAGCAGGTAGGTGAGTCCGGCGGCGATGCCCTCCCACTTCTCGGAGAAGAAGGACGCCCGGTTCCAGCGCACGAGCACGAGCGGCTCCGGCACGCTGCGCACGTGACCCACGCGGGCGGCACGCAGCAGCAGGTCGTAGTCCTCGCCGTAGGCCGCCGGCAGCTGCTCGTCGACCGGGCCGACGCGGCCGGCCACATCGTCGCGACCGACCAGATCCTCGCGCCGCAGCAGGAAGCTCGAGGGATGGATCTCGGTGATGCGCGAGCGCAGGAAGTCGTCGAAGTCGGCGCGCTGCGGCGGCACCCGGTCGATCTCGCTCTCGGCGGTGCGGATGCGGATGCCCGTCGCCAGCACGACCGCGCTCGGGTCGTCGCCCCAGGCGGCCAGCTGCCGGGCGAGCCGCGTCGGCATCCACTCGTCGTCGTCGTCGCAGAAGGCGATCAGCTCGTGGCGGGCCGCGGCGACGCCCGTGTTGCGTCCGCCGGCGAGCCCCGGGGTGCGCGCGTTCGCGATCGTGCAGACAGTGCGGCCCACCGGCACCTCGACGTCGCCGAGCTCGTCGATCTCGGTCTGGTCGAAGACGACGATCACCTCCACCGCGCCGTCGTGCTGCTGCGCGAGCGCGGCGCGCACCGCGGAGCGCAGCAGCTCGGGTCGACCTCGCGTGGCGATCACGACGCTCACTCCCGACCGGGCTCCCGGCGCCGTCACGGCGGCGCCCGTCTCGGAATCCGTCATGTCGACTCCCGTCTGATCAGCAGCGCGCCCACGATCATCCCGATGGCGAGACCCGGCACGAGCACGCCGTAGTAGAAGACCTCGACCAGCAGCACCAGCAGGATCGCGTGGCCGGCGATGCCGATCGCGCCGCGCGCGTGCCGGGTGCGCCAGACGAGGAAGACCAGCCACGCCAGGAAGAGCGCGGCGGCGGGCAGACCGTGCGAGAACATGACATTCCAGATCTGACCCTGGGTGCCGACCGAGGGCGCCCCGTCGGTCTCCGAGGGGCGCGGGGCGCCGTAGCCGAACACCGGGGACTCGAGGGTGCGCTCGACCGTCTCGAGGTAGAGGTTCGCGCGGTCGACGGTCGTGCTGCTCGTGTCCAGCCGCTCGGTCAGACGCTCCTGCACGGGCAGCACCAGAACGGCGGCGCCGACCAGCACGGCCAGACCGGCGAGACCCGCGAGCAGCCGGCCGTCGCGCCGCAGCGCCGCGCGCACCGCGATGTAGAGCGCCGCCACGCCGAGACCGAGGAACATGCCGCGGTTGAGGGTGAGGAACGCCGGCACGAGCGAGAGCGGGATCAGCACGAGCACCAGCCAGAAGCGCCGGGTGCCCCGCACCGACACGAGGTAGGCGATCGCGACCGGCGTCAGCATCGAGTAGACGTTGCCCCAGCCGTTCGTATAGAGGAAGGGCGCGCTCGGGCGCGGATCGAGCTGCAGCGCCGACGTCGGATCCCACTGCGTCACCCGGCGGATGACCATCTCGCGCACCAGCTCGTTCGACTGCAGGGAGTCGGGGATGATCGCCGCGAGCGGGGTCGTGATCGAGAGCAGGGGAACGAGCACACCGAGCCAGCCCCCGATCACCGTGATGCCCCAGAACGCCGTCAGCACGCCGGCGACGTAGCGGCGGCCGAAGCTCGCCCGGGCGTTGTAGACGTAGAGGAAGACGACCGTGACGGCCAGATAGAGGAGCGCGCGGTAGACGAAGCCGATCAGCCGGCCGCCGGAGTCGATGCCGATCACCGAGGCCGCCATCCACACCAGGAAGACCAGCCACAGCCCGAAGCCGCGCGGCACCTCTACGCGCCCGCGACGCAGCAGCAGCGCCGCCATGACGACGGCGGCGAGCGGGAACACCAGGTCGCCGATGCCCAGAACCCACCACAGCGGGTAGCCGACGAAGATCGCGGCGAAGGGCCAGCGCGGCAGATCCGGACGCATCCCCCGGCGCAGCGCGCGGGCATATGCCGAATCCGGCATGAGTGCGCGCACGGCTTCGCGCGCACTCCGTCGGGGTGCGGAGACGCGGTCGTGCTGCAGCGCTCGGGGGGACGCCATGCGGCTAAGAATCCCTCGCATCTGCTTCTGCCGCAAGCCTCGGCGGGTCTATGCTGTCGCCACCTCACGTGCTCCCGTCGCCCAGCGGGACGCGATCCGGCTCCACCCCGATTCCCCCGTCGGCACCCGCCCCGGCCGTGATGGAGGACCCCGTGCCCGTCTCCCCTGCCCCCGCCCGACCCGGCCTCGCGCCGACCCCGCACCCGACCGCCTCAGCGCGCGTCGAGCCGGTCGAACCACCGCCGCCCCTGCTCGGCGACTACCTGCGCGCGGCCTTGCGCCGCTGGCGCCTCGTCGTCGCGGTGGCCCTCGCCGGGCTGCTGCTCTCCGGCGCCGGGCTGCTCGTGCTCGGCTCGCAGGAGACCGCGCGCACCGACCTCAACCTCAACGTCATCTCGACCGATCCGTTCAACGCGCAGCGCTCGGCCGCGGGTCTGCTCGACGGGCCGACCGAGGTGCAGATCGCGCGCTCCTACGCCGTCGCCGACGCCGCCTCGAAGCGGCTCGGGGGCGTTCCGCCGGAGGAGCTGCGCGACGGCCTGACCGCCGAGCTGGTCGCGCAGGCCACCGTCATGCGCATCAGCTACACGGCATCCGACGAGACCACGGCCCGCGAACGCGCCGACGCGATCGCCGCCGCCTACCTGGACTACCGCGGCGACCAGGCGGTCGAGCGTCGTCGCGCGGTCGTCGACCAGGTCGATGCACGCCTCGACGAGCTGCGCGACTCGCTCACCGATGTGGATGCGCGCGCCGCCGCGGCCGAGCCAGGAAGCAGCGCCGCGAACCAGGCGCAGAGCGACCGGCAGCTCATCACGATCGAGGTCGACAGCCTGCTCAGTCAGCGCAACTCGCTGCAGCTGATCGACGCCTCCGGCGGATCGGTGCTGAGCTCCGCCTCGAGCAACCCGATCGCCTCCGCCCCGAACCGCCCGCTCGTGCTCGCGAGCGGACTGCTCGCCGGTCTCGTGATCGGGTTGACCGCCGCCGTGGTCGCCAACCTGCTCGATCGACGGGTGCGCAGCGCCGACGATGTCGAGCGCTTCACCGGCGCCCCGGTGCTGACCCAGCTGCCCGGCCGGATCGGCAGCCTGCCCGCCGGTCCCGGCGACGCCGAACTGCTGCGCACCGTGCGCGAACGGCTGCTCGCGCGTCTCGGCGGCACGACCGGGGCGATCGCCATCGTCGACGACGGCCCCGCCGAGCTCGCGGGCGAGGTCGCCATCCACCTCGCCGTCGCGATCGGGCAGAGCGGAGCGCCCGTGCGGCTGCTGCTGCCCGGGATCGACGAGACCACGCTCGAACGGCTGCGCTCCGCGCTCGGCCTGCGGCTGCTGAGCCGAGGCGACGAGATCAGCGTCTGGTCGCCGCAGGAGCTCGGCGAGCTGCGGCTGATCGTCGTCGAGCACCGCGGCGGGCTCGCCGATCCGGATGCGCTGCTGACCCGGGCGGTCGTCGCCGACATCGCCCGTCACCGCGACGCCGAGCTCGTGCTGCTCGCCCTGCCGTCCGCCGCGCCGCAGGCCAGTCGACTCGCCGCGGCGCGGCTCACCGGAGCCGTGCTCGGCGTCGCCGCGCTCGGCAGCACCTCCCGCGCCGTTCTCGCCCGCGACGCGGAGGGCTTCGAGAGCCTGGGCACCGAGCTGCTCGGCTCGGTGCTGATCTCGGGCCGGCGCCGACTCGAGCCCGCGTCGGCCGACGAGCCGCCGGCGCCCGAGGAGCCGCGCATCGTGCGTCGTACCGAGCCGCCGCGCGCCAAGTCGCCCTCGCGGCCGGCGTCGCGGCGACGCGGCGCAGCGGCGGACAGCGCCGCGGCGAGTGACGTCGCCGCGGACGGACCGGCTTCGACCACGGCGGATCCCGCCGCCGAGCTGCCGGACAGCGCGACGCGCGCGAGCCGCGGCGGCGCGGTCGGCCGCTCCGCACCGGACGTCGACGACGATTCCGAGACGCCGGACTCATCGACGTCGACAGGGTCGAACCGCGTCCGCGACGCCGTCCTCCCCGCGTGAGCGCGTCGACCGTCCCGCGCCGGCGCCGGATCGTCGGCGTCCCCGTCGACGCCGTGACCGAGCAGCAGCTGCTCGACCGGATCGACGACTGGCTGCGCGACGGCGGTGTGCATGTCGCCGTCGGCGTGAACGCGCACGTGTGCAACCTCGCGGCTCGGGATGGCGCTCTGCGCGCACGACTCGAGGCGGCTGACCTCTGCTATGCCGACGGGCAGTCGGTCGTCGCGGCCGCGCGACTGCTGGGGCATCCCGTGCCGGAGCGTCTCGCCACGACCGACGTGGTGCATCCGCTCGCCGCGCGCGCCGCGGCCGCCGGGGTGCGCGTGTTCCTGTTCGGCGGGCGTCCCGGCGTCGCGGCGCAGGCCGCCGGGCGGCTGCGTCGCGAGAACCCCGGTCTCGAGGTGGCCGAGCAGCACGGCTATCTGCCGCCCGAGCACACCTCGGAGCTGCTCGAGCGGATCGCGGCGTTCCGCCCCGGCATCCTGCTCGTCGGCCTCGGCGATCCCGCCCAGCAGGACTGGATCGCCGCGAACCGTCACGCGCTGACCGCGCCGGCCGTGCTCAGCTGCGGCGGCCTGTTCGACTGGCTCGCGGGCTCGCACCGGCGCGCCCCGGCGTGGATGATCCGGGCCGGCCTCGAATGGCTCTGGCGCCTGCTCATCGAGCCGCGCCGACTCGCCCGGCGCTACGTTCTCGGCAACCCCGCGTTCGTGCTGCGACTCGCTCGGCAGCTGCTGCGAGAACGCGGTCGGGGGCGAGGCGCCCCGTGACCGCGCCGGCGACCGCCGCGGCCGACGACAGCGCCGCCGATCGGCGGCGGCTGGCGCGAGGCGGCGGACTGAGCTTCCTCGGCTCGGCGCTCAGCGCCCTGCTCGGCTTCGCCGCGACGGTCGTGATCACGCGCTCGCTCGGCGACGCCGGCGCCGGGCAGGTGCTGCAGCTCATCGCCGTGATCACGATCGCGCTGAGCTTCGGCCGGCTCGGCATGGACTCGGTCGGCGTCTGGCTGCTGCCGCGGCTCGGCGAGGCGCCGCAGCGCATCCGCCCCGCCGTGACGCTGCAGCTCGGCGTCGCGCTGCTCGGCGGGGGCGCGGCCGCGCTCGTCGTCGCGCTCGCACTGCCGCAGCTCGCGACGGGGATCGACCCGGACCTGCTGAGGTCGGCCGCCGCGGTGCTGCCCGCCGGCTGCGTGATGCTCGTCGCGCTCGCGGCGCTGCGCGGGCTCGGCGGCCTGCGCGGATACGTGCTCATCGGCAGCGTCGTGCTGCCGTCCACGCGCGTGCTCGCGCTGCTGGCCGCCGCGCTGCTGGTCGCGACCCCGCTCGCCCTCGGGCTGGCCTGGGCCCTGCCGCTCATCCCGCTCGCCGTCATCGCGGTCGTGGTTCTGCTGCGCCGCGTGCGCGCGTCGGCGCCGCCGCCCGGTTCCGGGGCCGGTCGCCCGCGTCGCGCATCCTGGATCCCCGATCGCGGGCTCACCCGCCAGAGCCTCGGCTATGCGCTGCCGCGCACCCTCTCGGCCGTGCTCGAGCAGGGCCTGCTCTGGCTCGACGTGATCATCGTGGGCGCCCTCGCCGGGTCGGCGGCCGCGGGCGACTACGGCGCCGCCAGCCGGCTGATCGCCGCCGGGCTCATCATCGACACCGCGCTGCGTGTCGTCGTCGCGCCCCGCTTCAGCGCGCTGCTGCACGCCGGACGCCGCAGTGAGACCGAGGCGCTCTACCGCACCGCCGCCTCCTGGCTCGTGCTCTTCAGCGCCCCGATCTACCTGCTGCTCGCCGTCTTCGCGCCGCTCGTGCTGACCTGGTTCGGCGAGGGCTTCGGCGACGGCGCGACGGCGCTGATGATCCTCTGCGCCGGGGCGATCGTGACGTTCCTCGCCGGCAACGTGCACTCGCTGCTGCTCATGAGCGGCCGCAGCGGGTGGGCCGCCGCGAACAAGGCGATCGTGCTCGCGCTCAACGTGACCGCGAACCTGCTGCTCGTGCCCGTCTTCGGCATCACCGGGGCCGCCGCCGCGTGGGCCGGCGCGATGCTGCTCGATGCGGTGCTCGCCGGCGTGCAGGTGCGGCTGCTGCTCGGCATCCGCCCCGCGCTCGGCCACGTGCTCGGCGCGCTGCTGGTGCCGCTGGTGCTCGTCGGCGCACCCGCGCTGCTGCTGCGCTGGGCGCTCGGAGCCACGCTGCCGGCGCTGCTGCTGAGCATCGGCGTCGGCGGTGCCGCGCTGCTCGTGTGGGCCCGGCTCGACGGCCGCCGGCACCACCTCGACGAGCTGACGGCGGCGTTCCGACGTCGGAGCTGACCGCGCACCGGGATCGCGCGGCAGCGGCCTCGGCGAAGCCCGCTGACGCGCCCTCTCCGGGCTCCCCCTGACCGGCTCGATGCGGTCTGTTGCCGAGCGGATCTCGCGTGCTAGCATCCGGCCACCCCCACAACCACGGGTGCCGACGAGCTCCACGTCGCCCCGTCGCACACTGCATCTCCCCGAACCGCAGGAAGCCTCCCCCGACATCCCGCTCTTCCGTCGCCCCGCCCTGGCGACGGCGCCTGTCGTCGAGGCATGGAGCACCATGTCCGAAGACCCGACGCCGCCGGTCGACCCCGAACCGGCTCCCGCGCCCGCCGTGCCGCGAGCACCGCGCCGCCGCGTCCGCACGATCGTGCTCTCGATCGTGACCGGAGCCGCCGCTCTCGCGCTCGCCGTGGCCGGCATCGCCGCCCTGGCTCCCGCCGGCGGCCCCACCAGCTCGTCGACCAGCCGCGCCGGCGCGGGCCCGTCCGGCCCCGCCTCCCCCTCGGCATCGCCCTCCCCCGGGGCGAGCGCCGGCGCGGCCACCTCCCCCGATCCGGCCGCCGTGCTCGGCGGGCTGCTCGCGGCGGGCGCCGAGGCCTCGAGCGACCCGAGCACCGGCACCGCCCGCGTCGACGACGTCGCGACCGGAGCGCTGCTGGCCGAGATCGCCAACGACCAGCAGGAGCTCGCCGCCTTCGGCTGGACGCGCACCGGCACGCCGAAGATCGTGTCCGCCTCGGTGCTCAGCACCGACCCGGCCGCGACCCCGGCGCAGATGGTCGTGCGCGCCTGCATCGACAGCAGCGGCGTGACGACCTACGACTCCGAGGGCGCCCCGCTGCCCAGCGACCCCACGGTCGTGCCCCGCTCGCTGAGCGACTTCACCCTGATCGACGCGAGCGGCCGCTGGCTGGTCGCCGACCGCTCCTACCCCGACGACCCCCAGTGCTAGGCGGACCCGACATGTCGCACACCCCCACCCCCGCTCGCCGTCACCTGCGCCGCGCGCTCATCGCCCTGATGGGCGGCGCCCTGGCTGCCGGCGCTCTCGCACCGCTGCCCGCCCTGGCCGAGGCGCCGCTGCCGAACCCGGACGGCAAGAGCGAGCTGACCGCCGCCGCCTCCTGCTGGGAGATCAAGCAGCGCGATCCCTCGTCCGCGAGCGGCGTCTACTGGCTCTGGACTCCCCAGCTCGGAGCGGCGGATCGCTTCTACTGCGATCAGACGACCGACGGCGGCGGATGGGTGCTCATCGCTCGCGGACGCGAGAACTTCTCCACCACCGACGAGGGCCGCGGCACCGCCGATCAGGTGCGCGATCCGATCACCGGGCAGGCCGCGTTCGACGCGCGCCAGCTGCCGTCGCGCACGGTCGAGGCGCTGCTCGGCGGGCAGAAGGTCAGCGAGCTCACGGACGGCGTGCGACTGCGGCGAGCGCTGGACGTCGCCGGGTCGAACTTCCAGGAGGTGCGGTTCACCTTCAGCTCGCCGCGCGACGACTGGTCGTGGATGTTCAACAACCAGCAGCGGGTGAAGACCTGGAAGGTCGGCAACGCGAGCGGCACGGGCGGCAACACGAGCGGTTTCGGCTCGGGCGGCGGTCAGAACCGGGTCGACACCTCGACCGGCTCGACGCAGGGCTGGAGCGACGGCTTCGGCTATGGCGCCGACACGAAGGGCAGCAACGCCGCGTCGAGCTGGATGTGGTCGAAGGACGCGAACAGCGGCTACGCCCGCGGCTTCACCCAGGTGTTCCTGCGGCCGAAGACGACCAGCTCGACCCTGTTCACCGCGATCCCCGACGCCGGCTCGCCCGCCTCCACCGTCACGGCCGTGGCCTCGAGCTTCGCGCTGCCGACCAACTGGGGCATCGCGGGCAAGGGCGCCGGCCCGTCGTCGATCGAGGGCAGCGTGCAGGGCGGCGCCTTCACCGAGGCCAACGGCGTCGTCTACGTCGGCGGCAACTTCACGACGGTGCAGAAGACCGCCGCGGGCGGCAGCGCTGTCGCGCAGCCGTACCTCGCCGCCTTCGACCGGGCGACCGGCGAGCTCAAGACCGCGTTCCGCCCGGTGTTCAACAACCAGGTGAAGGCGCTCGCGGCCCTGCCGGACGGCCGTATCGCCGTCGGCGGCTACTTCACCCAGGTCAACGGCCAGCCGAAGGCCGGACTGGTCGTGCTCGACCCGACGACCGGCGCGACCTCGAACGACTGGACCGGCCGCATCATCGACCGCACCAACAACAACGCCTTCGTGCGTTCGCTCGACGTCCAGGACGGCTGGCTCTACGTCGGCGGCATCTTCACGCACTCGACCGGCGGCAGCACCTCGACCGAGTGGTACACGAAGGGCGCCGCGCGACTCTCCGTCGCGAACGGCACTCCGGACGGCAGCTGGAACCCCGAGCTGAACGGGCGGGTCATGTCGCTCGACGCCTCGGCGCGCGGTGACCGGGTCTACCTGGCCGGCTTCTTCACCGCGTCGAAGGGCACCGCCACCGACTCCGCCGCCGCGCTCACCACGAGCGGCGCCGCGGTCGTGCCGTGGTCGACGGTCTTCTCCGACACCAAGCACTACCAGCAGGCCGTGAAGGAGGTCGGCGACACCGTCTGGCTCGGCGGCTCCGAGCACTCCTTCTTCAGCTACGGCCGAGCCGACCTGAAGCTGATCTCCTCCACCGTCGGCAATGCCGGCGGCGACTTCCAGGCGGCCGCCACGGACGGCAAGGTCATCTACGGCAGCTGCCACTGCTTCCAGACGCAGTACATGGGCAGCAAGACCTGGCCGAACATCGGCCAGAGCTGGTACAAGGCCGAGAAGATCAACTCGGTCGGCGCCTGGGATGCGGCCACGGGCCGCTACCTCGACGCCTTCAACCCGAGCGTCAACCAGGCGGAGGGCGCCGGCGGCTGGGCGCTGTTCGTCGACTCGACCGGCACGCTGTGGGCGGGCGGCGACTACACCTACTCGGAGACGGCGCCGACGAAGCGGCAGTGGTCGGGCGGCTTCGTGCGCTTCCCGCTGCGCGACAGCACGGCCCCGACGACGCCGACGAGCCTCTCGGTGACCTCGGCCGGCAGTCAGGTCGCGCTGAGCTGGGGCGGATCGGCCGACGCCTCGGGCGCGGTGACCTACCAGGTGCTGCGCAACGACCGCGTCGTGGCCACCACCACGACGAACACGATCACGCTGCCCGACGCCCCCGCCGCGACGAAGTACTTCGTGCGCGCCGCCGACGCTGCCGGCAACATCTCGGCCAGCACACCGGCCGCGAGGATCGGGTCGACGCCGCCACCGGTCGACCCGGTGGGCAATCCCAACCTGATCACCGCCGGATCCACCTGGTCGTACAAGTACGACGGCGAAGCGGCTCCCGCCGGCTGGAACACCGCGGGCTTCGACGCGGCCGGCTGGTCGAGCGGCGCCGCGCCGCTCGGCTGGGGCACCTCGGCGATCGCGACGACCGTGACCTCGACGGTCACCCCGAAGCCGCTCACGGCCTACTACCGCAAGGCGGTCGACATCAGCACCGCCGGTCTCGGGTCGGTGACGCTGACGACCCGCGCGGATGACGGGATCGTGGTCTACGTCAACGGCACCGAGGTGGCTCGCAAGAACATCGACGCGGGCGCGGTGACGGTCGGCACCTACGCGAACGCCGCGCCGTCGACGGCGGCCGCGGTCGCCGCACCGGTGACGGTGACCGTGCCGGCGAGCGCCTTCGTCAACGGCCGCAACGTGATCTCCGCGGAGGTGCACGCGAACTACCGCTCGACGCCGAACACGAGCTTCGAGCTCACCGCCACGGCGAGCACCGGCGGCACGACGCCGGTCGACGTGCCCGACCCCGAGGATCCGGTCGACCCGGGCGCCCCGACCGACCCGGGCGCCGGCGGAGCGCTCCCGGCCGGCACGACGCTGCTCGCCCCCGGATCGAGCTGGTCGTACAGCTACCCCGTGGACGCCCCGGCCGCCGACTGGCGCACCGCGGCCTTCGACGCAGGGAGCTGGGCGACCGGAGCCGCCCCGGTCGGCTGGGGCAGCGCATCCATCGCCACGACCGTGACGGCGACCGCGACGCCGAAGCCGAGCTCGCTGTACTTCCGGGGAGGCTTCGACCTCGCGGCGGGAGCATCCGTGCCGAACGGGCTCACGGTGACCACCCGCGCCGACGACGGCATCATCGTGTTCCTCAACGGCACCGAGATCGGGCGCTCGAACCTCATCCCCGGCACGATCGGCCACAACACCTACGCGAACAGCGCTCCGTCGACCGCCGCGGCCGTCGCGAGCCCGGTCGTGTTCGACGTGCCGGCGAACCTGGTGGTGAGCGGACGCAACACGATCGCCGTGCAGGTGGTGTCGAACTACCGCTCGTCGCCGAGCGTGAGCTTCGACCTGGGAGTGGTCGTGAAGTGACGGCGCCCATCACGATCGTGCCGGGCCCGACGCCGGTCCCGGCACGCAGCCTCGGCGAGGCGCTCGCCGCCCTCGACTCGGCGCAGAAACCCGGAGGCGGCGTGCCCGCCTACACCCGATGGGTCAACCGCCGGGCGGCTCGGCTCGTCGCCGCCCTCGGCTACGTGATCGGGGCGAGCGCGGATGCGGTGACGGTCGCCTCGGCGGTGCTCTCCGCCGCCGGGCTCGCCGTGCTGATCCTCGCGCCCATCACCCTCTGGAGCGGACTCGTCGCCGCGCTGCTGCTCGCCCTGGGCTACGTGTTCGACTCGGCCGACGGTCAGCTCGCGCGGCTCTCCCGCACCGGCGGGCCGGCCGGCGAATGGCTCGACCACGTCGTGGATGCGATCCGCACCCCCGCGATCCACCTGGCCGTGCTCGTCGCGCTCTGGCGGCACGGCGACGTCGGCGCCGGCTGGCTCTGGCTGCCGATCGCCTACACGGTGCTCGCCGTCGGCCAGTTCATGAGCCAGATCCTCGCCGAGCAGCTCGCCCGCGGACTCGGTTCGGATGCCGGCATCCCGCGCGGCGGCGGCGCGCTGCGCTCGCTCGCGCTGCTGCCCACCGACATGGGCGCGCTCTGCTGGGTCTTCGCGCTCTGGGCGTGGACGCCCGCGTTCCTGATCGGATACGGGCTGCTCTTCGCCGTGAACCTGGTGCATGCGGTCGCCTCGATGGCCCGCAAGCACCGGCGCCTGCGGGCCCTGTCGAGCTGACGGCGTCGCGGGGCGGCGGGTCGCGCGGGCGCGGTGCCGCGACACGCCGGGGCCCGGAGCCGGTCGACGCGGATCGCGGGCGACGCGCCGACATCGTGTGTCATCCGCGGCGCGCTCCGGCGGCTCGCGCCACAGCGCGCGTAGGGTGACGGGCATGTCGTGCATCCGCTTCAACACCCCGGCCCAGCGCGCCCAGCTCGCCCGGATGGCGCCGAGCATGAAGACCGCCGAGGAGATCGCGAACGAGCACCCCGCTCCCCCGGTCACCGAGAGCAAGATCCGTCGACTGCGCGTGCTCGCCGAGAGCCCGGTCGGCAAGATCCGCGAGAGCGTCGCCTCGAGCTATCACACCCCCGCCGACGTGATCGAGAAGCTCAAGCAGGACCCCGACGCGAGCGTGCGCGCTGTGCTCGCCCGCAACGAGACCACTCCGTGCGACGTGCTGCGCGACCTCGCCGACGACGAGTCGGCCACCGTGCGCGGCTGGGTCGCCGTGAACTACTTCGTGCCCGACGACGTCATGCAGAAGCTCGCCGACGACGAGGACGACACCGTGCGGCGACTCGTCGCGTGGAAGGCCTCGCTGGCCGAGGAGGCCGCGCAGCTCGAGGGTCAGCCCGCCTGATCCGCCGGGTCGCGATCAACTCAGTCGCGACCGCAGCTCCGGCCAGCTCGCGGCGAAGGAGGGGTGCAGCGGCAGCGCATCCACCTCGCCGATCGCGACCCAGTCCAGGCGCGTGCTCTCGGCGTCGCCGAGGATCGGCTCGAAGCGCTCGGTGACCTCGCCGAGCACGGTCGTGTACGACCAGTAGCCGAGGTCGAAGACGAGCTCGCCAGAGACGACGACCCGCTCGGGCGGCACACCCGCCTCTTCGTCGGCCTCACGCAGCGCCGCCTGCTCGGCGGTCTCGCCGGCCTTGCGGGCGCCGCCCGGGATGCCCCAGGTGCCGCCGAAGTGACTCCACTCCGCCCGCAGCTGCAGCAGCACGGCATCCGCGCTGCGCACGAGCAGACCGGCCGCGCCGAAGGAGCCCCAGAAGCGTCCCTGCGGTCCCTCGACCCAGACGTCCTCGGGGCCGCGCGGTCGCCGCGCCGAGGAATCGTGGGTCGCGCGCGTCATGGCGTCAGCCTAGGGGTCGCGGGCGAGAGCCGCCGGGTCGTGTGACGGCACGCGTCATACCGGCGGATCGACACGCCGCGCACCCGTGACGACGTCGGAGGGTGCACCTACCGTGAGGGCATGGTCACCGGAATCGTCCCCCCGTTCCTGCTCAGCCGCATCGCCGAAGCCGAGAGCGAGCGCCTCGCGGTCGCCCCGCGCGCCGCCCGTCGCACCCTCGCGCTCACCGACACCTCGGGCCGCCGCCGCGCGGCCATCACCTTCAGCGTCGACGGCGACGACCTCGTCGCCGAGCTGACCGATCAGCCGAATCGCACGATCGCGGATGCGAAGGGCTCGGAAGAGCTGCCGGGCACGGTCGTGCGCAAGGAGGGTGACGAGGCGAGCGGCGACACCGCCGTCGACGAGGCCTACGACGGTCTCGGCGCGACCTTCGACCTGTTCTCGCAGGTGTTCCGCCGCAACTCGATCGACGGCGCGGGCCTGCCGCTCGACGCGAGCGTGCACTACGGCGAGAACTACGACAACGCCTTCTGGAACGGCGAGCGGATGGTGTTCGGCGACGGCGACGGCGAGGTCTTCGGGCGCTTCACCGCCTCGGTCTCGGTGATCGGCCACGAGCTGACGCACGGCGTGACCGAGGCGACGCTGGGTCTGGAGTACCAGGGGCAGGCGGGCGCGCTCAATGAGTCGATCTCCGACGTCTTCGGCGCGCTCGTCGAGCAGCACGGCAAGGGCCAGACCGCCGCCGAGGCGAGCTGGCTGATCGGCGAGGGCCTGTTCACGCCCGAGGTGGAGGGAGCGGCGCTGCGGTCGATGAAGGCCCCCGGAACCGCCTACGACGACGACGTGCTCGGCACGGATCCGCAGCCCGGCCACATGGACGACTACGTCGACACGCAGGAGGACAACGGCGGGGTGCACATCAACTCCGGCATCCCGAACCGCGCGTTCTATCTCGTGGCCGAGAAGCTCGGCGGGCACGCCTGGGAGCGCGCGGGCCAGATCTGGTTCGACACGCTCGCCGCGAAGGGCGCCCGCGACCGGGTGCCGAAGGATGCCGACTTCGCCCGCTTCGCCGCGGCCACGGTGAGCGCGGCGACGGCGAGGTACGGTGAGTCATCGCCCGAGGTCGACGCGGTGCGCGCCGGCTGGGCGGGAGTGGGAGTGACGACCGATGACGCAGGCGGGAAGCCCGCGGGGCTCTGAGCCCGGCGCCGACGTGAGCACGGGCGCCGGTGTCGACCGCGGCACGTCGCCCGGCGACGACGCTCTCACGGTGAGCGTGACCCGCAGCGGCGGGGTGGCCGGCATCCGGCGGGAGTGGCGCATCGACGTCGACGGCGACGGTCGGGCCGACTGGATCCTGCTGCTCGACGCCTGCCCGTGGTCGAGCGCCGACGTCGGCGGGGCTCCGGATGCGGCGCCGGGTGCGGGGTCGACTGCCGCCGGTGCGTCCGCGCCGCGCGGAGCCGACCGGATGACGTGGACGATCGCCGCCGACGGCCCCGAGCAGCCGCGGCGAGCCGAGCTGCCCGAACCCGAGCTGACCGGCCCCTGGCGCGAGCTCGTCGACCGCGTGCAGCGGGACGGGCAGCCGGTGTCGGCGCGCGTGCGCGCGCTGCCCGGCGAGGATCGCCCGATCAAGCACCGCCCCGTCGAGCCGCGGGACGGCGCGTGAGCGCGGGCGTGCGCATCGACGCGTGGATCTGCGCCGTGCGGCTCGTGAAGACGCGCTCGGCGGCGAGCACCGCGTGCAAGGCGGGCCATGTGCGCGTGAACGGCGAGCGGGCGAAGCCGTCGCAGAGCGTGATCGTCGGCGACCACGTGCGGGTGCTGACGCCCGGCGGCGAGAAGCTCGTCACGGTCGAGAAGCTCATCGTCAAGCGGGTCGGCGCGCCGCAGGCCGCCGAGTGCTACACGGATCAGACGCCGCCCCCACCGCCGAAGGAGGAGCGCGCCGTGATCGGGATCCGCGAGCGCGGCGCCGGTCGCCCGACGAAGCGCGACCGCCGCGAGCTCGACCGCCTGCAGGGACGGCGCGAGTGACGAGTTCCGGCGCGTCGAGCTCCGGCGCGTCGAGCTCCGGGGCATCGGCAGCCGACGCGGCCGTGCCGAGCATCCGGGATGGCTGGTCGGCCGAGCAGATCCGGGCGGCGGAGCGCCCGCTGCTCGATGCCGGCGTGCCGCTCATGCGTCAGGCGGCGTCGGCGCTCGCGGCGGTCGTGCGCGACGAGCTGTCGGAGCCGGGCGGACGCGTCGTGCTGCTCGCGGGGTCGGGGAACAACGGCGGTGACGGTCTCTTCGCGGCGGCCGAGCTGTGTCGCGACGGCGTCCCCGTGACGATCGTGCCCACCGGCTCGCGGCTGCACGAGGCCGGCCTCACCGCCGCGGTCGAGGCCGGCGCCGAGCTCGACCGGGCGGCGGCCGCGCATCCGGCCCGCTTCGTCGACTCTCTCGGGCCGGCTGCCCTGATCGTGGATGCGATGGTCGGCATCGGCGCCTCGGAGCCCGGCCTGCGCGGGGCCGCGCACGCCCTCGCGACGGCGCTGCTGCCGCGCGTGACGGAGCGCGATGCGCAGCGCCTGCGCGTCGTGGCCGTCGACGTGCCGAGCGGGATCGGCGTCGACGACGGCACGGCGCCGGACGACGGCGTGCTGCTGCCGGCGACCGTGACGGTCACCTTCGGCGCGATGAAGGCCGGACTGCTGCGGTCGCCCGCCGCTGCCCTGGCCGGGAGCGTGCGCCTGGTCGACCTCGGGCTCAGCCCGCACCTGAGCGGCGACCCGCTCGTGCGGGCGCGCTGACGACGCACGCCCGTCTCGGCGACAGCGCGAGAGCGGGTCGGTCGAGCGCGCGGACGCTCAGGCGCCCAGCGACTCCTCGATGACCGCGATGACCTCGGGGGCGTCCGGCTGCGTGGTCGGGCGGAAGCGGTGCACGGTGTCGTCGGGCGTGATGACGAACTTCTCGAAGTTCCACTTGACCTTGCCGGCCTTGCCCGCCTCGTCTTCGGTCTTCTTCAGCTCGGCGTAGAGCGGGTGGGCCGAGCGGCCGTTGACCTTGACCTTGTCGAAGAGCGGGAAGGTGACGCCGTACGTCGTGGAGCAGAACTCCTTGATCTCCTCGGTCGAGCCGGGCTCCTGTCCGAGGAACTGGTTGCAGGGGAAGCCGAGCACGGTGAAACCGCGGTCTTCGTACTTCTTCTGCAGCTCTTCGAGCTTCTCGTACTGCGGGGTGAGGCCGCAGCGCGAGGCGACGTTGACGACCAGCACGGTCTTGCCGGCGTAGTCGGCGAGGGTGGCGGTCTCGCCGTCGATCGTCTGGAGGGGGATGTCGCGCAGCTCGCTCATGTCCGCAGACTAACCCCGCGCGCGCCCGGTGCGCTGGGCGTGCGCCGGCCGGATGTCTGCTGAGCGCCCGGGCGCGCATCCCGCACCGCCGACGGCACTCGCGCCAGGATGGCGGAATGCCCCTGCCCATCGAGGAGTACGCGCTCATCGGCGACGGTCGCACGGCCGCCCTGGTGGGCTCCGACGGCGGTATCGACTGGCTCTGCCTGCCCCGGTTCGACTCGGCGTCGGTGTTCGGCGCCCTGCTCGGCGACGACGACCACGGGCGGTGGATGCTCGCGCCGGCCGACGCGCGCGGCCGCCGCGCCGACGCGCGCGGCCGCCGCGCCGACGCGCGCGCCTACGTCGACGACACGGTCGTGCTCGCGACCCGCTGGGTGACCGACGAGGGCGAGATCGAGGTGCTCGACTTCCTGCCGAGCACGGAGGTGCGGGCCGACACGGGTGCGGGCACGGGAGCCGACACGGCCGAGCACCACACCCGCATCGACGTGGTGCGGCGGGTGCGCGGCATCCGCGGCACGGTGCGGGTGCGCCAGGAGCTGCGGATCCGATTCGACTACGCGGCCGCCCTGCCCTGGATGCGCCAGCTCGGCACCGACGCCGAGCCCGCGCTGAGTGCGACGGCCGGGCCGGATGCGCTCGTCATCCGCGGACCGCGTTTCGAGCCCGAAGACCACCGGCACGCCGCGGAGTTCGACGTGAGCGCCGGCGAGACGGTCGACACGGTGCTGAGCTGGCACCCGGCGCATCGCACTCCTCCGCCGCCGCTCGACGTCGATGCGGCGCTCGCGGGCACGCTCGCCGAGTGGCGCGACTGGATCGCCGACGCCGAGACGGGCGGGGTGCACGACGACGCCGTGCGCCGCTCGCTGCTGCTGCTGCGCGCCCTCACGCACCGCGACACCGGCGGCATCGTCGCGGCCTCGACCACGAGCCTGCCCGAGCAGCCCGGCGGTGCGCGCAACTGGGACTACCGCTTCGTCTGGCTGCGCGACGCGGCGCTGACGCTGCAGGCGCTCGTCGCCCGCGGCTTCCGCGCCGAGGCGCACCACTGGCGTGACTGGCTGCTGCGCGCCGTCGCCGGAGACCCGGGCGACCTGCAGATCATGTACGGGCTGGCGGGCGAGCGGCGGCTGCCCGAGTGGGAGGTGCCGACCCTGCCCGGCTACGACGGCGCATCCCCGGTGCGCGTCGGCAACGCGGCCAGCGAGCAGTTCCAGGCGGATGTGGTGGGCGAGGTCATCCTCGCGCTCGAGCAGACGCGGCGGGCCGGGGTCACAGAGGACCGCTTCTCGTGGTCGCTGCAGCAGGCGCTGCTCGGCTGGGTCGAGCAGCACCTCGACGAGCCCGACAACGGCGTCTGGGAGATCCGCGGCGAGCCGCAGTTCTTCGTGCACTCGCGCGTGCTGCTCTGGGCGGCCTTCGACGCGGCCGTGCGGGCGGTGAACGAGGGCGGACTCGAGGGCCCGGTCGAGCGCTGGGAGGAGCACCGCGATGCGCTGCGCGCCGAGATCGAGCAGAAGGGCGTCGACCCGGCGACCGGCGCCTTCCGTCAGCACTACGCGACGAGCGAGGTGGATGCGGCGCTGCTCGTCCTGCCCCAGGTCGGCTTCGTCGCAGCCGACGATCCGCGCATGCGCGCGACGGTCGAGCTGATCGAGAAGCAGCTCATGCCCGACGGTCTCGTGCTGCGCTACCGCACGACCTCGGGCGTCGACGGTCTCGCGGGTGACGAGAGCCCGTTCCTGGCGTGCTCGTTCTGGCTCGTGCAGGTCTACGCCGGGCAGGGTCGCCTCGACGAGGCGGAGGCTCTGCTCGACCGGCTGGTCGGGCTCGCGAACGACGTCGGGATGCTGTCGGAGGAGGTCGACGCGACGACCGGCGCGCACCGCGGCAACACACCGCAGGCGTTCTCGCACCTGAGCCTGGTGCGCGCGGCCGGCGCGGTCGCCGCGGCGCGGGCGGCGCGAGCGGGACGCTAGGCCCGGAACGCCGCCGCGAACACGGCCGCCATCCGGCGGGCCGAGGGCGCGATCCAGTACTCCACGAGACGGCGCCCGGTGACGGCGGCGCTGCGCGCGCTGACGAACCACGGCGGGGTCGGGAAGAGCGACGTCTCGCCGCCGGCGACCGAGCGCGGGAACGGCCGGAAGGGTCCGCGCAGCACGGTCTTCTCGGCGCCGTCGATGAGCAGCGCGTTGTGCACCTGGCCGATCCCGCTGCCGACGTCGGCGAGATGGTTGCCGGGATAGGCGCCCCAGGGCGCCGCCGCGGTCTGGAAGGCGACGCCCGTCCAGGCGTTGATCGCGACCGTGCCGTAGTGCAGTCGGGCGACCGCCTCGTCGAAGCCGCGCCCCAGCATCCGCTCGGTCGCCGGGTCGACGAGCACGTTGATGCCGAGGGTTCCGGCGACGCGCCGCGTGACGTGGTCGACTGCCGCATCGAGGAAGGATGCGGCATCGCCGGGCAGGTCGATCACGCCGAGGACGGGCGCGAAGTACTCGGTCGTCTCGACGGGCGCGCCGACGCCGGCCGCGCCGAGCTCGAGCAGCACCCGGGTGCCGTCGGGCCCGCAGCGCAGCGCGGTCGTATGCGCGCCGACCGCGGCCTGGGCTCGATCCGCGGCGCCGGGATACCAGTCGGGTCGGGCCGGAGCCCGGTCGATCGCGCGGCGCAGCTCGGCGAGGAAGCGCTCGCGCTGCGGCCAGTCGCCCGACACGATCACGAGCTGCCCGGCGATGCAGTTCGCGCCCGCGTTGTGCAGCCGCATCGTGGCGACGTGCTCGGCCTGGTAGCGCAGGTCGGCGGGGCTCCAGCGCCCCGGCACGACGATGATCGGCGAGACGCCGCCGAGCTCGCTCGAGATCGGGATCCGCAGTCTCGGGTCGTTCGCGGCCTTGCGCGTGCGCCCCTCCTCGCCCGTGCCGAAGACGATCGCGTCGTGGCTCGCGGCGCTGCCGGTGATGTGCACGTGCGCGACGCGAGCATGCGCGGTGAGCTGCGCGCCGACCTCCGCCCCGCCCTCGACGATGCGCAGCACGTCGGCGCGGATGAGCGGCCCGAGCGCCTTCTCGAACACGGGCGTCATCGCCGCCATGACCGGGTTCGGCTTGAGGATGACGACGCGGTTGCCGGCGACGAGCTCGCTGAGCACATCGAGCGCGGGGATCGCGGTGATGTTGCCGGCGCCGAGCACGAGCCCGATGCCGCCGGTGTCGGCGGGATGACGCTGACCGAGCCCGGCGCGCGCCCGCGCCTGCCCCTCGCCGATGCCCGGCTGAAGCCAGACCTCCGCCCGGAAGCCGTTGAGCAGCAGCTCCTCGTCGCGGGTGCGCGGCAGCGCGCGCACGGTCGTGCGGCCGCCGACGGCCATGCCCAGGGTCTCGCCCTCGAGCGGGCTGCCGCCGGCGGCGAGCCGGTCGAGCGAGTCGGCGAGCAGCGCGGTCGCCGTGAGCAGGCCGTAGGGGCCCGAGAGCCACTCCTCGCCCTCCAGCGGCGAGCCGACGGGGATGCCCTTCATGCGCGAGGCCGTGAGCGCCCACTCCTCGGCGCACCCGGCGACCGCGGCGCGCACCTCGCGCAGCAGCGCCGCCCGCGAGGGCAGCGACCGCTCGGCCCAGGCGCGCTCGCCGCGCTCGAGGTCGGCGATGGCGGCGTCGATGACCTCGGCCGCGACGGACTCGGCGGACTGCTGCTCGGCCATGTGCGCTCTCCCTCGATCGCCTGGGTCGATCATCCCAGTCCCCTCGCCGGGCGTCGACGACGACGCGGCGGCCGCACAGCTCGGAGCTCCCGCTCGTCGGAGGACCCAGCGCTCAGAGCGTGAGCGCGAGCTCCCGCAGCTGCTCCTCGGCGGCGGCGCGCTCGGCGTGCGCCCGCTCGCGCAGCGGCTCGAGGGCGGGCACCGTGTCGGCGAGCGTGAGCGCGCAGGTCACGACATCGACCTTCATGCCGAGCGCATCGCCGAGCACGAGCCGCAGCGGCGGCACCGTGTGGTCCCACTCGGCGGTCGGCGTGCCGGCGTCGTAGACCGCGCCGCGGCTCGAGACGATCACGGCCGGGCGCCCGGCGACCGGCTGCGTCGGCTCCTCGCCGAAGGTCGTCGTCGTGCCGGGCACGTGGATGTTGTCGATCCACACCTTGAGCGTCGACGGAAGCGAGTAGTTGTACATGGGCGCGCCGACGAGCAGCACGTCGGCGGCAATGAGCTCGGCGATGAGCTCCTCCTGCAGCGCGACGGCGGCGGGATCCGGCGCCGCGTCGGCGGGGCGCAGCTCGGGCGCCCAGTGCAGATCCGGGTCGCCGAAGTGCGGCAGCGGGTCGCGGTGCAGGTCGCGCACGACGACGGTGTGGTCGTCGCCGCGCGAGGTCCAGGCGGCGACGAAGGCGTCGCTGAGCGCACGTGACACCGAACCGGTCAGGTCGGCGGAGGAATCGAGACGGAGCAGCTGCGGCATGACCTCACGCTAGCGGCGCGTCGCCACCCGCTCCAGGGATGCCCGCCGCGCGGGCCGGTTCGGCGTAGGCACGGGAGAGTGAGGCGACGGTGTCGTGCGCATTGAGCCCGCTCGGGTTCGGCACGACCCACAGACGGGCCCCGGCGATCCCCTCGGGCTGCTCGCCGGAGACGGCCTTCGCCCGGCCGAAGCCCTGACGGTAGGCGGTGATGCCGGCGACCGCGACGACCGCGGGCCGGTGCTCGGCGACGAGGTCGGCGAGCCGCTCGGCGCCCGCGCGCAGCTCGGCGCGATCGAGCTCGTCGGCCCGTGCCGTGGCGCGGTCGACGAGGTTGGCGATGCCGACGCCGGCCTCGACGATCGTGGCCCGCTCCGCGTCGTCGAGGCCCGCGGCGAACTGCGGCAGCCAGGGCAGGATGCCGGCGGCGACGAGCGCCGGGTAGAAGCGGTTGCCGGGATGCGCGAAGTGGGTGCGCGTCGCGGCGGTCCAGAGTCCGGGGTTGATGCCGACGAACAGCAGCTTCAGTCCCGGGCCGAGCAGCGGCTCGACCGTCGTGCCGCGCAGGGCGTCGAGCTCGGCGCGTGTGAACCGCGGAACCGGCCGCGGGTCGCCGGGCCCGCGCGGCGCGACCGCAGGTATCGGAGTCAGCTCTTCGCCTTCGCCGCCGCCTTCGCGGCCTTCTTGAACTCGCGCACCTCGAGCAGTGACTCCTTGTCGTGGATGTCGGCGACCGATCGCGTCGAGCCCTCCTCGCCGTAGGGGGCCGAGGCCTCGCGCCAGCCGGCCGCATCCACGCCGTACTGCTTGCCGAGCAGCGCGAGGAAGATCTTCGCCTTCTGCTCGCCGAAGCCGGGCAGGGCCTTGAGCCGCTTCAGGATCTCGGGGCCGTCGGGCTCCCCGCGCGTCCAGAGCGCGGCCGCGTCTCCGCCCCAGTCCTCTTCAAGCGCCGCGGCGAGCGCCTGCACGCGCCCGGCCATCGAGCCCGGGAAGCGGTGCACCGAGGGCGTCTGCTTGAAGACGGCGACGAGCTCCTCGGGGTCGTAGTGCGCGAGCTGCGCGGCATCGAGACCGCCGACGCGGTCGCGGATCTTCGCCGGACCGGTGAAGGCCGTCTCCATGGCGATCTGCTGGTCGAGCAGCATCCCGATCAGCAGCGCGAGCGGGTCGGAGGAGAGCAGCTCGTCGGCGACGGCGTCTCCGGTGATGGTCAGCGTCGGGCTCATGCGGTCAGCCTAGGCCCCGGTCGTCGCGGCTCAGAGGGCCGCATCGCGCGCGGATCCGTCGGCCGAGCGCGCCTCCGCGGCCGAGTGCTCCTCCGCCGCAAGCTCCTGCGCGCCCTTGGCCAGCTGCACGACGCCGACCGCACCGGCGGCGCCCACGGCGAGCGCGGTCAGCGCCCCGCGCAGGCCGCCGCGCTTCCGGCCGCGGATGGCATCCACCGACAGCTTCCCCGGCCCGTCGGCGGCGATCGCCGTCAGCGCCGTGATGAGCACGGCGTTGAACTCCCAGCCGCCCTTCGTGTTCCAGAACCCGTTGCGCCAGTGCACCTTCTGCGTCGCGACGAGCATGGTCGCGATCAGCCCGCCCGCGGCGAGCGGGGTCGCGGCGCCGAGCGCGATGGCGGCGCCGCCGGCGGTCTCGGTCAGCGCCACCGCACGGGCGTTGCGGGCGGCGGGCGTCATCCCCGTCTTCTCCATCATCTGCTCGGTGCCCTCGAGCCCCGGGCCGCCGAAGGCCCCGGTGAGCTTCTGAAGTCCGTGGCCGACGAAGACGCCGCCGACGACGAGACGGAGGACGAGGGTTCCGATGCGCATGAGGCGACGCTAGGCGCGAGGACGGACGCGAGTGAGGGGCTCTCCCCCAGCGCACAGGCTCGGCGGCGGGGCCGGCGCGGTAATGCTGAGCGGATCTCGTAGGGTGGCCGCGTGACCTATTCCCCCTACTCGGACGAGTTCTGGCAGTACTTCGCGCTCACCTTCGGTGTGATCTACGGCTTCGCTCTGCTGTTCGGCCTGGCGGTGTGGGTGGTCACCGCGATCGCGATGATGCGGTTCTTCCGCAAGGTGGGGGTCGAGGGATGGATCGCGTGGATCCCGATCTACAACCAGTGGAAGTTCCTCGAGGTCGGCGGGCACCACGGCGCGCTCGCGCTGCTCTCCCTGGTGCCGGTCGGCTCGTACGTCGTGCTCGTGTTCCAGATCATCGGCATGCACCGCATCGGGATCTCCTTCGGCAAAGACTCGGGCTTCCTGGTGCTCGGCATCTTCCTGCCGTTCGTATGGATGTTCCTGCTCGCCCGCCCGCAGGAGTTCTACGACCTGAACCGGCTGGCCTGGGCCGGGCAGCCGATGCCGCGGGCCGGCTACGGGGCGGTGCCGCGCTGAGCGAGCGCGGCGCGTCGGCGCCGAAGCGAGCGGAGAGGATGGAGCCGTGGATGCGTTCGGCCGGCTGCGCGAGGAGATCCGCGCGCATCCCGGCAACGCGGCCTTCACCGCGGCGGGCTGGGAGCCGATCTTCACGGCGAGCGCTGCGGCGCGCATCCTCGTAGTCGGCCAGGCGCCCGGCCGGCGAGCGCAGGAGAGCGCGATCCCGTGGGACGACGCGAGCGGCGCGCGGCTCTTCGATTGGCTCGGCGTGAGCGAGGCCGAGTTCCGCGATCCGGAGCGCTTCGCGATGCTGCCCATGGACTTCTACTACCCGGGCCGCGGGACCGGCGGTGATCTGCCGCCGCGGCCGGGCTTCGCCGCACGCTGGCATCCGCCGCTCCTCGCGCTGATGCCGCGCATCCGCCTGACCCTGCTGATCGGACGCTACGCGCATCAGCACTACCTGCCCGAGCTGCGGCGCTCGACCCTGACCGCGATCGTGCGCGACTGGCGGTCGCACCTACCGGGCGTGGTGCCGCTCGTGCACCCGTCGCCCCTGAACTTCCGTTGGCAGGCGCGCAACCCGTGGTTCGTCGACGAGCTGGTGCCCGAGCTGCGCCAGGCGGTCGCAGCGCAGCTCGGGCGCGACGCGAGCCCTAGTTGAGCGCCGGGGTGTCGGTCGGGATGACGCCCGAGCCGTAGAGGTCGGCGGCCAGATCGCGCACGGCGCGGAGCGCCACGCGCTGCACGAGCGGTCCGTAGGAGATGCGGGCGACGCCGAGCGCCTCGTACTCGGCCGCGGGCAGCGCGCCGGGCAGTCCGATGACGCTGAGCTTGCCGCGGCCGAGGCCGGCGACGAGCTGCTCGACATCCTCGCGGGCGACCGCGCCGGGCACGAACACGGCCGTCGCGCCCTCGTCGAGGAAGGCCTTGCCGCGGGCGATCGCGTCGGCGATGCTGTCAGCCTTCGCGCGGTCGCCGCCACGGGCGATCGCGTCGGTGCGGGCGTTGAGCTGGAAGTCGACGCCCTCGGCCTGCGCGGCGGCGATGATCGCGCGCACGCGGGCGACCGACTCGTCGAAGGCCTTGAGCCGGTCTTCGACGTTCGCGCCGACGACGCCGATGCCGATCGCGCGGCGGGTCGTCTCACCCGGGTCGCTGTAGCCGTCGTCGAGGTCGGCGGTGACGGGCAGCTCGGTGGCGGCGACGATCGGCTCGATCGCCTTCAGCGCCACGTCGAGCGGCATGCCGCCGTCGGCGTAGCCGAGGCTCGCGGCGATCGAGTGGCCGGCGGTGGCGATCGCGGTCGTGCCGGGCACTTCGGCGACGACCTTCGTCGAGACCGCATCCCACACGTTCACGACGCGGAGGATCGTGTCGCTCTCATAGAGGCCGCGCAGTGCGGCGGCCTTGCTGTTCACATCGGTGCTGGCGGAGTCGCTGGCGTCATCACTCATGCCGCCGACGCTAGCGAAGCGTGAGGATCGCGCGCTCGGCCGTATGGATTCCGTCAGGGCCCGTTCAGACAGGCTCCGGCGGGTGTTCTCTCGACACCGTCGTCACCGGATGTGACGGCCGGCGCCCCGCAGGATCACGGTCGCGCCGCCACCCTCGAGACCAGAGAGACACCCGTGCTGGACCTCGTCTACGTGATCGGCGCCCTCGCCGTCTTCGCGCTGATCGCGCTGCTCGGCAAGGCGGTCGAGAAGCTGTGATCGTCATCACCGTCATCGCCGCCGTGCTCGGCGTCGCCGCCCTGGGCTACCTCGTCGTGGCCCTGCTCGAACCCGAGCGATTCTGATGGATGCGACGACATTCCTGAACGGCGCCTCCTGGCTCGCCGCCGGGCTCGCGCTCCTCGTGCTCGTCGTGGTGCTGGGCCTGGCCCACCGCATCCTCGGCGACTACCTCACCCGCGTCTACACGACCGAGAAGGACTGGCGCGTCGAGCGCGGCCTCTACCGCGTGATCGGCGTGGATCCCCGCGCCGAGCAGAGCTGGCCCGCCTACCTGCGCGGCGTGCTCGCCTTCTCGCTCGTCGGGCTGCTGCTCGTCTACCTGCTGCAGCGCATCCAGCCCTGGCTGCCCTACTCCCTGGGGCTGCCCGCGCCGTCGGAACCGCTGTCGTTCAACACGGCGGCGTCGTTCGTGGCCAACACGAACTGGCAGTCGTACTCCCCCGAGGTCTCCCTCGGCTACACCGTGCAGCTCGCCGGCCTCGCCGTGCAGAACTTCGTCTCGGCCGCCGTCGGCATCGCCGTCGCCGTCGCTCTGGTGCGCGGCTTCGCGTACCGCCGCACCGGCACGATCGGCAACTTCTGGGTCGACCTGCTGCGCGGCTGCCTGCGCGTGCTGCTGCCGATCTCGGTGGTCGGCGCGGTCGTGCTCATCGCCGGCGGCGTCATCCAGAACCTCTCCGGCTTCCAGACCGCGACGACGCTCGTGGGCGGCACGCAGAGCATCCCCGGCGGGCCGGTCGCCTCGCAGGAGGTGATCAAGCTGCTCGGCACGAACGGCGGCGGCTTCTTCAACACCAACTCGGCGCACCCCTTCGAGAACCCCACCGGCTGGACGAACCTGTTCGAGATCGTGCTCATGCTGGCGATCCCGGTCGCTCTGCCGCGTCTCTTCGGTCGGATGGTCGGCGACCTGCGCCAGGGCTACGCCGTCCTCGCCGCGATGGGCGTGATCTTCGTCGCCTCGTTCGCGCTCATGACCTGGGCCGAGCTCGCCGGCGGCGGATCCGCCACACACGCGGCCGGCGGCGCGATGGAGGGCAAGGAGCAGCGCTTCGGCATCGTCGGGTCGACGCTGTTCTCGACCACGAGCACGGCCACATCGACCGGCGCCGTCAACGCGATGCACGACTCCTTCACGCCGTTCGGCGGCATGATGGCGCTGCTCAACATGATGATCGGCGAGCTCGCGCCCGGCGGCGTCGGTTCGGGCCTCTACGGCATCCTCGTGATCGCGGTCATCGCCGTCTTCATCGCCGGCCTGCTGGTCGGGCGCACCCCCGAGTACCTGGGCAAGAAGATCGGCGCCCGCGAGATCAAGCTCGCGAGCCTCTACATCCTCGTGACGCCCGCGCTCGTGCTCATCGGCACGGCGCTGAGCTTCGCGATCCCGGCGATCCGGGCGGATGTCGTGACGACCTCGATCTGGAATCCCGGCATCCACGGCTTCAGCGAGGTGCTCTACGCCTTCACCTCGGCGGCGAACAACAACGGCTCGGCGTTCGCGGGTCTCACCGCGAACACCCCCTGGTTCAACACCGCCCTGGGCGTGGCGATGCTGCTCGGCCGCTTCGTGCCGATCGTGCTCGTGCTGGCCCTCGCCGGCTCGCTCGCCGCGCAGGATCGGGTGCCCGTCACCGCGGGAACCCTGCCCACCCACCGGCCGCAGTTCATCGGCCTCCTCATCGGCGTGATCGTGATCGTCACCGCGCTGACCTACTTCCCCGTTCTCGCGCTGGGTCCCCTGGCGGAAGGGCTGAGCTGACCATGTCCATCTCCACTCCCACGCCGGCGGCCGACGCCGCCCCCGAACCGGCCCGCTCGACGGGCGCATCCGACGCGACCGGCGCGCCCCGCGCCCCGCAGCGCCGCGCCGGCATCACGCCCCGCCAGCTCGCGGCCGCCGTCCCCGGCGCCCTGCGCAAGCTCGACCCGCGCCGCATGTGGCGCAGCCCCGTCATGTTCGTCGTCGGGGTCGGCGCCGCGCTCACCACGGTGATCGCGATCGCCGAGCCCTTCCTCGGCGGGCCCGGCACGTCCGGCGGCACGGTCGTGCCCGGCGGCTTCACGGTCGCGATCGCGGTCTGGCTCTGGCTGACCGTGCTGTTCGCGAACCTCGCCGAATCGGTCGCCGAGGGCCGCGGCAAGGCTCAGGCCGACTCGCTGCGCCAGACCCGCACGAGCACCGTCGCGCACCGACTGGGCAGCTGGGATGCGGCGCATCCGTCCGCCGAGGGCGCCCCGCTCGAGGAGGTGTCGTCGGCGGATCTCAGGCTCGGCGACCACGTCGTCGTCACGGCCGGCGAGCTCGTGCCCGGCGACGGCGACATCGTCTGGGGCATCGCGAGCGTCGACGAGTCGGCGATCACCGGAGAGTCGGCTCCGGTCATCCGCGAGTCCGGCGGCGACCGCAGCGCCGTCACCGGCGGCACCCGTGTGCTCAGCGACCGCATCGTCGTGCGCGTGACCTCGAAGCCCGGCGAGACCTTCGTCGACCGGATGATCGCGCTCGTCGAGGGCGCCAGTCGGCAGAAGACTCCGAACGAGATCGCCCTCGACATCCTGCTCGCCTCGCTGTCGATCGTGTTCGTGCTGGTCGTGCTCGTGCTCAACCCGATGGCGTCGTACGCGGCGGCGCCGGCGAGCATCGCCGTGCTGATCGCGCTGCTGGTGTGCCTCATCCCCACGACGATCGGCGCCCTGCTCTCGGCGATCGGCATCGCCGGGATGGACCGCCTCGTGCAGCGCAACGTGCTCGCCATGTCGGGCCGCGCCGTCGAGGCCGCGGGCGACGTGACGACGCTGCTGCTCGACAAGACAGGGACCATCACCTACGGCAACCGGCGCGCGACCGCGGTCGTGCCGCTCGAGGGTGTGACCGAGCAGCAGCTTCTGCTCGCCGCGGCCCGCTCCTCGCTCGCCGACCCGACGCCCGAGGGCAGCTCGATCGTCGAGCTCGCCCGCGCGGCCGGCATCGACCCGGGCAGCTCGGAGCAGCTCGGCGGCGAGGCGGTGCCCTTCACGGCTCAGACCCGGATGAGCGGACTCGACCTGCCCGACGGCAGCCGCATCCGCAAGGGCGCCGCGAGCGCCGTCGTGACCTGGATCGGCGCCGAGGACCGGCCGCTGAGGCGGGAGACCGAGGCCGAGCTCGACCGGATCGTGCACGACATCTCGCAGTCGGGCGGCACGCCTCTGGTCGTCGCCGTGGACGAGCGGGCGGTCGACGAGTCGGGCAGCCGCATCCGCCCCCTCGGCGTCGTGCACCTCAAAGACGTCGTGAAAGACGGACTGCGTGAGCGCTTCGCCGAGCTGCGCAGCATGGGCATCCGCACCGTCATGATCACGGGCGACAATCCGCTGACCGCGAAGGCGATCGCCGACGAGGCCGGTGTCGACGACTTCCTTGCCGAGGCGACGCCCGAGGACAAGCTGGCGCTGATCCGCCGCGAGCAGGCCGGCGGCGCGATGGTCGCGATGACCGGCGACGGCACGAACGATGCGCCCGCGCTCGCCCAGGCGGATGTCGGGGTGGCCATGAACACGGGCACCTCGGCCGCGAAGGAGGCCGGCAACATGGTCGACCTCGACAGCGACCCGACGAAGCTCATCGACGTGGTGCGCATCGGCAAGCAGCTGCTCATCACCCGCGGCGCGCTGACGACGTTCTCGATCGCGAACGACGTGGCGAAGTACTTCGCGATCATCCCGGCGATGTTCATGGGCGTGTTCCCGCAGCTCGCGGCGCTCAACATCATGGGGCTGCACTCCCCCGCCTCGGCGGTGCTGTCGGCGATCGTGTTCAACGCGCTCGTGATCGTGGCGCTCATCCCGCTGGCGCTGCGCGGCGTGCGGTACCGGGCCGGATCGGCGTCGCAGATCCTTGGACGCAACCTGCTGATCTACGGCCTCGGCGGGGTGATCGCCCCGTTCATCGGCATCTGGCTGATCGACCAGCTCGTGCGCCTGATCCCCGGGTTCTGAGTCCGTCGCTCAAGCCCCGCCGCTCACGAGACACGAGAAGAAGAGAGTCATGAACACGTCCTCCCGCACCACCGCCCGCACGCTCGGCGTCGCCGTGCGCGCCATGGTGGTCTTCACCCTGCTGCTCGGCGTCGCCTACACGGCCGTCGTGACCGGCATCGCACAGCTGCTGCTGCCGGCTCCGGCGAACGGCTCGCTCCTGCGGTCGGCCGACGGCAGCCTCACCGGCTCGTCGCTGATCGGGCAGTCGTTCACGACGAAGAAGGGCGAGCCGCTCGCGCAGTGGTTCCAGTCCCGCCCCTCCGCCGCCGGTGAGACCGGATACGACGCGGGCGCCTCGTCAGGATCGAACCTCGGCCCGAACAGCGCCGATCTGGAGAAGGCCGTGCGCGAGCGCCGGGCGCAGGTCGCCGCGTTCAACCACGTCGACACGGCTGACGTGCCGGTGGATGCGGTCACCGCCTCCGGCTCGGGGCTCGACCCGCACATCAGCCCGGCCTATGCGCTGCTGCAGGTCGAGCGCGTCGCTGCGGCCCGCGACCTGCCCGCGGCGACCGTGCGCGCGCTCGTCGAGAAGCACATCCAGGGCCCCGACCTCGGGTTCCTCGGGCAGTCGACTGTCAACGTGCTAGAACTCAACAGCGCGCTGGCGGAGCTGACGCGCTGATGCGGCGGGAGGACTGAGCGTGGGCAGGGGTCGGCTGCGAGTGCTGCTCGGCGCGGCGCCCGGCGTCGGCAAGACCTTCACGATGCTGGAGGAGGGCCGGCGGCTCGGCGGAGAGGGCCGCGACGTCGTCGTCGCGATCGTCGAGACGCACGGCCGGGCCGCGACCGCCGCGCTCGCCGAGGGCCTCGAGACCGTGCCGCGCCGCCGGGTCGAGCACCGCGGCGTCGACCTCGACGAGATGGATCTCGACGCCGTGCTCGCGCGCCGCCCCGGCATCGCCCTCGTCGACGAGCTCGCGCACACGAACGCGCCCGGCTCGACGAACGAGAAGCGCTGGCAGGACGTCGCGACCCTGCTGGATGCCGGCATCGACGTGATCACGACCGTCAACATCCAGCACATCGAGTCGCTCGGCGACGTCGTGCAGCAGATCACCGGCGTGCCGCAGCGCGAGACGATCCCCGACCGGGTGCTGCGCTCGGCCGACCAGATCGAGGTCATCGACCTCGATCCACAGGCGCTGCGCGACCGGCTCGCCGGCGGACGCATCTACCCCGCCGAGCGGGTGGATGCGGCGCTCGCCAACTACTTCCGGCTCGGCAACCTGACGGCCCTGCGCGAGCTGGCGCTGCTCTGGCTCGCCGACGAGGTCGACACGGCGCTGAAGTCGTACCGCGAGGCGCACGGCATCGACTCCACCTGGGAGGCCCGCGAGCGCGTCGTCGTCACGCTGACGGGCGGACCCGAGGGCGAGACGCTGCTGCGCCGCGGCGCGCGGATCGCCGCGCGCTCCTCGGGCGGCGAGCTGCTGGCGGTGCACGTGACCACGCAGGACGGCCTGCGCCAGGGCGACCCCGAAGACCTCGCCCGGCAGCGCGCGCTCGTCGAGAAGCTCGGCGGCAGCTACCACCAGGTCGTCGGCGACGACGTGCCGCGGGCGCTGGTCGACTTCGCGAAGGGCCGCAACGCGACGCAGCTCGTGATCGGCGTGAGCCGGCGCTCGCGGCTGCAGGCGGCGCTGACCGGTCCCGGCATCGGCGCGACCGTCATCCGCGAGTCGGGCGACATCGACGTGCACATCGTCAATCACGCCTCCGCCGGCGGCCGCGCCCGGCTCCCCCGGCTCGGCGGGGCGCTCAGCCTGCGCCGGCGCGTGGCCGGCTTCGCGCTCGCGCTCGTCGGCGGACCGCTGCTGACCTGGCTGCTCGTGGCGCTGCGCTCCGACGACTCGATCACGAGCGACGTGCTCGCCTTCCAGCTGCTCGTCGTGATCGTCGCGCTCGTCGGCGGCGTCTGGCCGGCGCTGTTCGCCGCCGTGCTGTCGGGTGTGACGCTCGACTTCTTCTTCGTGCAGCCCTTCTACACGGTCACGATCGACAAGCCGCTGCACCTCCTGGCGATCCTGCTCTACGTCGTCATCGCGATCCTGGTGAGCGTCATCGTCGACCGCGCCGCCCGGCAGACCCGCGCCGCGCTGCGTGCCGCGAGCGAGGCCGAGTTGCTCGCGACCGTGTCGGGCAGCGTGCTGCGCGGGGCGGATGCCGTGGTCGCGCTCGTCGCCCGCACGCGCGAGGCCTTCGGGCTGAGCCGGGTGCGGCTCGTCGACGGGGAGTCAGTGCTGGCAGAAGAAGGAACGGCGGATGCGGGCGCCGCCGCGGCCGGCGCTCCGCTCACCCGGGTCGCGGTCGGCGCGCGGGCCACGCTCGAGCTCGAGGGCGCCGATCTCGCCGCCGACGAGCAGCGGCTGCTGGCCGCGATCGCCGCGCAGCTCGACGCCGCTCTCGAGCACCGCGACCTCGCCGAGGTGGCGAGCGAGATCGCCCCGCTCGCCGCGAACGACAAGGTGCGCAGCGCCCTGCTCTCGGCGCTGAGCCACGACCTGCGGCGCCCGCTCGCGGCGGCGACGGCCGCGATCGGCGGACTCCGCACGGCCGGCGACGCGCTCAGCGACGACGATCGCCGCGAGTTGCTGGCGACCGCCGACGAGAGCCTCGGCGCGCTCGCCCAGCTCGTGACCGACCTGCTCGACGTCAGCCGACTGCAGGCCGGCGTGCTCGCGGTGGCGACCCAGCCGGTCGATCCGGCCGACGTCATCCTGCCGGCCCTCGAAGAGCTCGCGGTCGAGCTCGGCGGCGGGCGCGGGCGCTGGCCCGGGCCCGGGCCCCGCGACCGCGCCGAGGCGGCCGCCGGGCCCGACCGCGTCACGCTCGACCTCGCCCCCGACCTGCCGACCGCGGCCGCCGACCCGGTGCTGCTGCAGCGCGTCGTCGTCAACCTCGTCGCGAACGCGCTGCGCCACAGCCCCGCGGGCGCACCCGTCACGATCACGACGAGCAGCTTCGGCGACCGCGTCGAGCTGCGCGTGATCGACCGCGGGCCCGGCATCCCGCCCGAGCGGCGCGATGATGTCTTCGTGCCCTTCCAGCGTCTCGGCGACACCGACAACTCCGTCGGCCTCGGCCTCGGCCTCGCCCTGTCGCGCGGCTTCGTCGAGGGGATGCGCGGCACGCTCACGCCCGAGGACACGCCCGGGGGCGGACTGACGATGGTGGTCGCCTTGCCGATCTCGACGGTCTCCGAGGGCGGGAGCGCCGCGTGAGGATCCTCATCGCCGATGACGACCCGCAGATCCTGCGCGCGCTGCGCATCACGCTCGGCGCGCAGGGCTACGACGTCGTGACGGCCGGCGACGGCAGGGCCGCGATCGCCGCCGCGATCGAGCACCACCCCGACCTCGTGATGCTCGACCTCGGCATGCCGCAGCTCGACGGCCTCGACGTGATCGCGGCGCTGCGCGGCTGGTCGACCGCGCCGATCCTGGTCGTCTCCGGCCGCACGGGCGCGGCCGACAAGGTGGATGCGCTCGACGCCGGCGCCGACGACTACGTCACGAAACCCTTCTCGATCGAGGAGCTGATGGCGCGGATCCGGGCCCTGACCCGGCGTTTCGCCGCGGCCGGCTCGGCGCCGGTCGTGCGCTTCGGCGACGTGACCGTCGATCTCGCGGCGCACACCGTGACGCGCGGCGGCGAGGCCGGCTCCGGCGCCGGTGGCGGCGCGCCTGGCGCGCCCGTGCGCCTCACGCCGACCGAGTGGCAGATGCTCGAGCTGCTCATCCGCAACCCCGGACGCCTCGTCACCCGGCAGACCCTGCTGACGGAGATCTGGGGCTCGCAGCACGTCGCCGATACCGGCTATCTGCGGCTCTACATCGCCCAGCTGCGCAAGAAGCTGGAGACCGATCCGTCCACTCCGCGACACCTCCTGACCGAGTCCGGGATGGGCTATCGCCTCGTTCTCGATGAAGAGAAGACGAATTGAGACCGATTCGACGTTCTCCTGGACGCCGGAACCCCTTAGACTTCAGCGAATACCGCCGCGTCGTCCACGTCGCAGCACAACTCACAACGCAAGGAAAGACATGGCCACCGGCACCGTCAAATGGTTCAACTCCGAGAAGGGCTTCGGCTTCATCGCTCCCGACGACGGCTCCGCCGACGTCTTCGCGCACTTCAGCGCGATCTCGGGCAACGGCTACCGCAACCTCGATGAGGGTCAGAAGGTCGAGTTCGACGTCGAACAGGGCCAGAAGGGTCTGCAGGCCGCGAACATCCGCGCCCTCTGATCACTCTCTGATCGCTCCAGAAGCCGGGATGCCGGCCGCTTCGGCGGTCGCGCATCCCGGCTTCTGCGTTGCCCGGGCCCCGATCCCCAGTTCGGGGTGACCCGGGTGATCTTCTGCGTCGTTGACCGGAAGAACACAGGCGCGTGACCTACTGTGAAGTCAGCGAACGGCAGCTGCCCTTGGCTTCAGCCGCCGGAAGGCGGACCGAACATCGGGGTCGCCATGTCGCTTCTCTCTACTCTCGTACCCGGGTCCGACGGCGGTCGCGCCGATTCGCTGGGTCCGGTGCGGTTCACCCGCGCGACGAGCGAGACGTTCCCGCCGGTCGCGAAGGCCTACACCGAGCTGTCGGCCGAGGTGCGTCGACTCGACCTGCTGCGCCGTGCCGTCGGCTTCTACTCGATCCTCGGCGTCGTGCTGCTGCTCGCGCTCGGCGGCTGCGTGACCGGCTTCATCCTGCTCGGTGAGAGCTGGCTGCAACTGCTCATCGCGGGCGCGCTCGGCATCGTCTTCACGCAGATCGCCTTCGTCGCGCACGAGGCCGGGCACAAGCAGGTGCTCACGCGCGGCCCGGCGAACGACCTGCTGGCGCGCATCCTCGCGGCGACCGTCGGCATGAGCTACTCCTGGTGGGAGGCGAAGCACACCCGACACCACGCGAACCCGAACCGCGTCGACAAGGACCCGGATGTCGCGAAGGACACGATCTCGTTCCTCGAAGAAGACGCGGTGCAGGCCCGGGGTCTGATCGCCGTCATCACGCGCTTCCAGGGCTGGCTGTTCTTCCCGCTGCTGACGCTCGAGGGCGTCAACCTGCACTGGATGAGCTTGCGCCACCTCTTCTCGCGCGGCAGCGTCAAGTCGCGCTGGTTCGAGCTCGGCATGATCGCCGCGCGCTTCGCGATCGTGCTCGTGCCGGTCTTCCTGCTGCTGCCGCTCGGCATGGCCTTCGCCTTCGTCGGCGTGCAGCTCGCCGTCTTCGGCGTCTACATGGGCGCCTCCTTCGCCCCGAACCACAAGGGCATGGCCGTGATCGCGAAGGATGCGCGTCTCGACTTCTTCACCAAGCAGGTGCGCACCTCGCGCAACATCCGCGGCGGCTGGTGGGCGACGGCGCTCATGGGCGGCCTCAACTACCAGATCGAGCACCACCTCTTCCCGAGCATGGCCCGCCCGCACCTGTCGAGCGCGCGCCAGCTGGTGCAGGAGAAGTGCGCCGAACTCGCCGTGCCCTACACGGAGACGAGCCTCGGCCAGTCATACGCGATCGTGATCGCCTACCTCAACCGCGTCGGCCTCGCCGCGCGCGACCCCTTCGAGTGCCCCATGCTCGCCCAGTACCGCCGGGCCTGACCCGGGCGATCCCTCCGACGGGGCTCGGTCTCCTGGCCGGGCCTCGCCGGTTCTGATCTCGGCCCGCGGGTCAGAAGTCGCGCAGGTTGCCGACGACGCCGCCCTGGCCGTAGTCGCGGCGCAGCACGCCGCGCCGACGCAGGATCGGCACCAGCTCATCCAGGGTGCGGTGGATCGTGACCGGATGCAGGTCGCCCGAGAAGATGAAGCCGTCGGCGGTGCCGTCGTCGCCGAGCTCCTCGATGAAGTCGGCGATCTCGTCGGCGGTGCCGACGTAGCCCTCGCGGCTCGAGACCCGACCGAGACGGGCATGCTGGGCGAGCACCTGGCGCAGCGGCTGCTCGGCGAAGTCGTCGAAGCGGCCGAGCAGTCCCTTGATCGTGCCGCGCGAGACGTGCTGGCCGAAGACGCCCTCGTCGAGCGGACGGTCGAGGTCGAGCGCCGTCAGGTCGGTCTCCGAGTCGGACGACCAGCCGAGCGCGATGTCGCGCAGCTGCCCCTCGTCCGGATCGGCCGAGGCGGCGACGATCCGATCGGCCTCCTCGCGGCTGCCGACGATCTGCGGTTTGAACACGAACAGGGTGCGGATGTCGCGCTCGCGCCCGTAGACGGCGGCGGCCGCACGCACCTTCTCGGCATAGGCGCGGATGCTGTTCACGTCGAGCGAGGCGAGCGCGAGCTGCACGTCGGAGTGCTTGCCCGCGAAGTCGATGCCGCGGGGCGAGCCGCCGGGCGAGACGATGGCCGGGTCGCTGAGCTCGAAGGGCACCGCGTTGAGCGGGCCCTCGAAGCGGAAGAACTCGCCCTCGTGCTGCGTCGCGGTGATGCGGCTCGCATCCGCGTACCGGCCCGTCGAGGCGTCCGCGACGACGGCCCCCTCGCCCCAGCTGTGCCAGAGCTCGCGGATGCCGCTGATCCACTCGTCGGCGCGGTCGTAGGCGCGATCGTGCGGCACCGGCTCGAGCCCGAGGTGCCGGGCGCTGCCCGTGTCGGTCACGACGTTGATGCCGACGCGGTGATCGCTGAGGTGGTGCAGGCTCGCGAACTGGCGTGCGGCGACGTAGGGCAGCCAGCTGGCGACGTTGACGGTCGGCACGATGCCGAGGTGCTGCGTCGCGTTCAGCAGGTACGGGGTGAGCGCGACCGGGTCGTGCTTCGGCGCGCCGTAGGCCCCGCGGATGCGCAGGTCGAGCGTCTCGGGGAAGCCCGCCGAGAGCGCGTCCTCGATGATCACCAGGTCGAGCCCGGCCTGCTCGAGGGTGCGCACGGACTGCTGGTAGAGATCGGGGCGACGCCAGTCGTAGTCCCAGTCCCAGTAGGGCTTGCCCCAGCCGTGCGGGCCGAAGCCGCGCGAGAGGAACCAGCCGAAGTGCTGCTGCTTGGCCATCAGACGGCCTCCGCGATCCGGTCGAGCGCGGCGATGCGCGGGTCGGGTTCGGCGGCGCGGCGCGCCGAGGAGGTCGGGTCGGCGGCGTCGGGCGGGAACCCGGCGCCGTCGGCGTCATCCGCCGGGAGGATCGCGCCGAGCGCCCGGATCGCGGCGAGCCCGCGCTCCAGGTCGGCGACGAGGTCGTCGACGTCCTCGAGGCCGATCGACAGCCGCAGCAGCCCCTCGCCGATGCCGGCCTGGCGCTTCTCGGCGTCGGTGCGCAGCACGTGCGTCGTGGTCGAGGGATGCAGGATGAGCGAGCGTACGTCGCCGAGGTGCGTCATGCGGGTGAAGATCTCGAGCGCGTCGTAGAGCGCGCGGGCGGCGGGGCGTCCGCCGGCGAGCGTGATCGCGAACACCGAGCCGTAGCCGGCCGAGAAGTAGCGCTCGGCGACGGCGTGGTGCGGGCTCGAGTCGAGCCCCGCGTAGTCGACGCTCGCGACCTCGGGCTGCGCCGCGAGGAAGCGCGCGACCGCCAGCGCCGACGCCGACTGCCGCTGCACCCGCAGCGAGAGGGTCTCGATGCCCTGCTGGATGAGGAAGGCGTGCAGCGGCGAGGGCACCGCGCCGAAGCGCGGCACGACGAGCTCGCGCAGGTAGCGCACGTAGGCCTGGTCGCCGTGCCGCTCGACGGCGGTGCGGCCGTCGGGTCCGCGCTGCTCGCTCAGCTGCGGGTAGGAACCCGTTCCCCAGTCGAAGCCGTGGCCGGTGACGATGAAGCCGCCGAGCACCGAGCCGTGCCCGGCCAGGAACTTGCTCGCCGAGTGCACCACCACATCCGCGCCGTGCTCGAGCGGGCGCACCAGGTAGGGCGTGGCGAGGGTGTTGTCGACGACGAGCGGCACGCCGTGCCGGTGGCCGACCTCGGCGATCGCGGCGATGTCGAGCACGTCGTTCTTGGGGTTCGGGATGCTCTCGCCGAACAGCACGCGCGTGTGCGGCGTGATCGCGGCCTCCCACGCCGCCGGATCGTGCGGCGCGGTGACGTAGCTGATGGTGACGCCGAAGCGCTCGAGGTGTTCGCCCAGCAGGCCGCGGGTGCCCTCGTAGATGCTCGCCGAGGCGACGAGGTGGTCGCCCGCGTTGAGCAGGCCGAGCAGCGCCCCGGCCACGGCACCCTGGCCGCTGGCGACGAGGATCGCGTCATCGCCGCCCTCCAGAGCGGCGATGCGGCGCTCGACGGCGGCGGCGGTCGGATTGCCGTGGCGGGAGTAGACGTAGCCGTCGCGCTCGCCCGAGAAGAGCGCGCCGCCGGCGTCGAAGTCGTCGAGCTCGAAGCCCGCGGTGAGGAAGATCGGCGTCGTGCGGGAGCCGTGCTGCGCGTCGGAGTGATCGCCCGCGTGCAGCTGCCGCGTGCTGAAGCCCAGCCCCGATCCGGCGGCGTGCAGCGGTCGATCGGTCGTCACGGTGCTCCTTGCGGGTGCGGGATGCCCGTCGCGCCGTCGGCGCGGTGCGGGCCCGGTGGTGTCGGCTCGCGCGTCGTCGTGGGAGCCGTTCAGAGCAAACTACGTGCTCGCACCCGCACCGTCGGCGACACCTGTCACACGGCGTCATCCGGCCGTGCGGTCGACCCCCGAGAGCGGGGCGGGGCGGGGCGGGGCGGGGCGGGGCGGAGCAGTGCAGGGCGAGCGGGCAGGGCCGCGGCGCCCGGAGGCTGGAGGCCGGCTCAGGCGAGCGTGCGGGCGAGCTGACCGAGCGTGAAGGTCCAGCCCTGCAGATTCAATTCGCCCGGGGCGTCGCTGGTCCAGGGACCGCTGTGCTGCACGATCACTTCGGTGCCGCGCCCGTCGCCGCTCGGCGCGAGCGCGATCTCGACCCGTTCCTCGGGATCGCTGCGGTCGGCATCCCGCCAGCTCCAGGTGACGACCAGACGGGACTCGGGCTCGACCTCCTCGAAGCGGCCGACCAGGTGGATGCCCTGCTGCGGCGCGACGATCGAGTAGTCCTGACCGGCGACCGCGTCGAAGCGCACCCGCACCCCCGACCAGTGCGACCACCACCACGATCCGACACCGTCGCTCGTCGTCAGGGCCGCCCAGACGCGGGCGGGGTCGGCGGCGACGAACTGGGCGACGTGGATGTGCGGGTCAGGCATGGCCGGATCATGCCCGCCCGACCTGCGGGAAGCCGGTGCGCACCGCGCCCGGCCGCGGCGGACTCAGTGCGCCGTCGACACGGTGCCGGCGCCGGTGAGACGCTGGGTGCCGGCGACGCGCAGCAGGCGCAGCTTCTCGGCATCCTCGCTGCCCGGCACCGCCGTGTAGAGCACGAGCCGCAGGTCGCTGCCGGGCGCGGTCAGCACGTCGCAGTCGACCGTGACGTCGCCGACGGCCGAGCCGTGCACGATCTTGCGGCTCACCCGGTGCTCGGCGACGTGCGCGGTGCTCCAGCGGCGCGCGAAGTCGGGCGAGGCCTCGCTGAGACGCGTGATCAGACGGCGCAGCCCCGCATCCTCGGGATAGCGCCCGACGGCGGTGCGCAGATCGCCCACGATGTCGGCGGCGAAGGCCTCCTGGTCGCCGGGGGTGTGCGTGACGTGGTCGTCCTGCTCGACGAAGGTGCGCCAGGCGACGTTGCGCTCGATGCCGACGCGGGTCGACGGGTCGCCGTGCAGCGCGGCCCAGAGCTCGTTCCAGCGCAGCAGATCCCAGGTGGCGGAGTACACGGCGACCGGGGTGTCGGTGCAGCGGTCGAGCATGCGCTGCACGCCGGGGGTGATGTGCACGGGGACGGTGCCCGCGGAGGGTGGGGCGGCGCCCGCGGCGCGGTAGAGGTGGTCGCGCTCGCGTTCGTCGAGACGCAGGGCTCGGGCGAGGGCGCCGAGCAGCTGGCTCGAGGGATGCGTGGCGCGGCCCTGTTCGAGGCGCACGATGTAGTCGACGCTCACCCCGGCGAGCAGAGCGAGCTCCTCGCGCCGCAGGCCCGGCGTGCGGCGACCGGCGCCGGCCGGCAGCCCGGCATCCTCGGGCCGCACCCGGTCGCGCCAGGCGCGCAGCACCTGCGCGAACTCGTCCATGAGTCCATGGTGCCCCGCTCGGCGGCCGGCTGCCTGGTACTGCCGTTCCCACCGTCAGCGGGTGCCTGGATCGACTCCGCCGGCGGGCGCAGGCTCAAGCCATGACCACGACACTCATCACCGGAGCCAACCGCTCCCTCGGACTCGAGACCGCCCGCCGCCTGATCGAGGCCGGCCACATCGTCTACGCCGGTATGCGCGACACCGCCTCCGGCAACGCCGTGCGCGAGCTCGGCGCGATCCCCGTGCAGCTCGACGTGACCGATCAGGCGAGCGTCGACGCCGCCCTCGCCTCTCTGCCTGAGCTCGACGTGCTCGTCAACAACGCCGGCATCCTCGGCACCTCCTTCGGCGTCGACGACCTGGATGCCGCCGCGATCGCCGCGGTGCTCGACACCAACGTGACCGGCCTCGTGCGCGTCACGCAGGCCGCGCTGCCGCTGCTGCGCCGCTCGGCGAACCCGGTCATCGTCAACGTCGCCTCGGGCGTGGGTTGGCCGAAGTTCCTGACCACGCCGGGCACCGATGAGTTCCCGGTTCCCGCGATCCCCTACGCGGCGTCGAAGGCGGCGGCGATCGCGCTGACCGTGCAGTACGCGAAGAACCTGCCGTCGTTCCGGGTCAACGTCAGTGACCCCGGCTACACGGCGACCGACTTCAACCGGCACGGCGGACACCAGACGGTGACCGAGGGCACGGATGCGACGGTGAAGCTCGCACTGCTCGGCGCCGACGGGCCGACCGGCGAGTTCCACAACCGCTTCGGACGCATCGACTTCTGAGCGCTCACGCCGGCCGGTCGCGGCGGGCATGTCGCACAGCGCAGCGGACACGGGCGAGAGCGCGTGTCCGCTTGCGCGTCGTCGACGCCTCGAGTTACCGTCGTCTCGATATCCGAACGTCCAGTTCGATTATCGAACTAGCCGCAGCGCCGCTCTCGTCGTCGCGGACCCGACAGCGACGTCAGAGCGGAGCATCCCGATGCAGTTCCACCACCACGGCTACGTGTCCGGCGACCCGCGGGTGCTGCCCGCCGAGGGCGTCGGGGTCGACCGCCCGACGGAGCTGCCCGACGAGGTGGATGTGCTCATCGTCGGCAGCGGACCGGCCGGCATGATCGCCGCCGCCCAGCTCGCGCGCTTCCCCGGCGTCACGACCCGCATCATCGAGCGCCGCCCCGGCCGTCTCGCGATCGGGCAGGCCGACGGCATCCAGGCCCGCAGTGTCGAGACCTTCCAGGCGTTCGGCTTCGCCGGGCGCATCACGGCCGAGGCCTACCAGATCAGCGAGATGTGCTTCTGGAAGCCCGACGTCGAGCACCCCGAGAACATCGTGCGCACCGCGCGGCCGCTCGACGACCCGGCGGGCGTGAGCGAGTTCCCGCACCTCATCGTCAACCAGGCGCGCGTGCTCGACTACTTCGCCGAGTACGCCGCGAACGCGCCGGCGCGCATCACCCCCGACTACGGGCTCGAGTTCCTCGGGCTCGAGGTGGCGGAGGTGACGGGCGCGGGCGAGGCTCTGCCCGAGTTCCCGGTGACGGTGACGCTGCGGCACACCACCGACTCCCCCGACCCCGCCGGCCCGCGCGAAGGCTCCGAGCGCACCGTGCGCGCCAAGTACGTGATCGGCGCCGACGGCGCCCGCAGCGGCGTGCGGGAGTCGATCGGCCGCAAGCTCACGGGAGCGAGCGCCAACCACGCCTGGGGCGTCATGGACGTGCTGGCCGTCACCGACTTCCCCGACATCCGGCTCAAGTGCGCCATCCAGTCGCACACCGGCGGCAGCATCCTGCTCATCCCGCGCGAAGGCGGGCACCTGTTCCGCATGTACGTCGACCTCGGCGAGGTGCCCGAGGGCGGCAGCGCGGCCGTGCGAGCGACGACGATCGAGCAGATCATCGCGAAGGCGAACGAGATCCTGACGCCGTACACGCTCGACGTGAAGGATGTCGCCTGGCACAGCGTCTACGAGGTCGGCCACCGCCTGACCGACAAGTTCGACGACGTCGCGCACGAGCACGTCGGCACCCGCACCCCGCGGGTGTTCATCACCGGCGATGCCTGCCACACGCACAGCGCGAAGGCCGGGCAGGGCATGAACGTGTCGATGCAGGACGGCTGGAACATCGCCTGGAAGCTCGGGCACGTGCTCGAGGGCCGCGCGTCGGAGGCCCTGCTGGACACCTACTCGGCCGAGCGTCAGGTGATCGCGCAGAACCTCATCGACTTCGACCGCGAGTGGTCGACGCTCATGGCCGCGAAGCCGGAAGACCTCAAGGACCCGACCGAGCTCGAGGACTTCTACGTCAAGACCGCGGAGTTCCCGGCCGGGTTCATGACGCACTACGCGCCGTCGCTCATCACCGGCTCCGCCGATCATCAGTCGCTCGCGACCGGGTTCCCGGTCGGCAAGCGCTTCCGCTCGGCGCCGGTGCAGCGGGTCGCCGACGGCACGCCGCAGCACCTCGGCCACCACGCCACCGCCGACGGACGCTGGCGCATCTACGTGTTCGCGGATGCGGCGGGCGGCGGTTCGACGGGCGACACCGCCGCTGTCGACGCTCTCGGCGCCTGGCTCACGGAATCCCCCGACTCCCCCGTGGTCGCCTTCACCCCCGCGGATGCCGACCTCGACAGCCGCTTCGACGTCAAGGTGATCTACCGCCGGCCGCACACGGAGGTCGACCTGGCCACGGTGCCGCCGGTCTTCCTCCCGCGCTCGGGCCCCTTCGGTCTGATCGACTACGAGAAGGTGCATGCCCTGCGCAGCGACGCCGGCGTCGCGGGCGGCGACGGACTCAGCGAGCCCGGGGTCGACATCTTCGCGGAGCGCGGCATCGACCCGGCCGGCGCGATCGTCGTCGTGCGCCCCGATCACTACGTCGCGCAGGTGCTTCCGCTCGACGGCACCGCCGAGCTGGCCGCGTTCTTCGCGCGACTGATGCTGCCGCAGCGCGAGGCCGTCGCGGCGTACTGAGACCCGGCCCGGATCGTGCGCCCTGGTGGTGGGCGGCACGATCCGGGCCGTTCGCGTCAGACGATGCTCGACGCCGACACCGGTCGAGTTCGACGTCCGTCTCAGATGTCGGTGGAATGTGCATCTGATCTGCGGTTCTGTGTCGCGGGGATGTTCCGTCGGATGTCGGTGGTGGATGTCACTGTGCAGGTATGGAGAAGCCCACGACGACACCTCTCAGCGACGGCGCGACGCCGAACGCTGACGGTGCCGTCGACGGCGGCGGCGCAGTGACGCTGGCCCGGCTGGTCAGTGAGGCGGAGGTCGCACTCGCGACTCTGACCGCGGGTCAGGTCGCGGAGGTGCGGATGCTCGCCCGCGCCGGCCAGCTCGCCGAAGCCGAAGCAGCCGGCGCACCCGCGAACGTGCGCGCCCACGACATGGCGCTCCGGTCGATCGCGGCCGAGATCGGCGGAGTACTCCGCTCCCCGGACCGCACCATCCAGCGTCGCATCGGCGAGGCCCGCGAGATCGTCGAGTTCTACCCCGCCGCCCTGTCGGCATGGGAACACGGCTTCATCACCCGCGGCCACGTCGCTGTGATCGTCGACGCGGGGCGTGTGGTTCCGATCGATCGTCGGGCGGAGTTCGAACGCGAAGCGATCGAGCGCAGCCTGCTCGACACCCCGAACCGGGTGCGGGCGGGATTGGAGCTCTTCGCCGAGAAGCTCACCGAGCACACCTTCACGGAACGCCACGAGGACGCCGCCCGTCAACGCGCGGTTCGACTGATTCCGGGTCGGGATGGGATGTGCGACGTGATCGCGACGGTTCCGACGGTGATCGGCGACGGAATCTTCGACCGCCTCACCCGCATGGCGCACGCCGTGCAGGACGCCGCTGACCCGCGCGGGACGGCTGACGCCGCGGCGGGTTCAGCAGGTGAATCGGATCGGCGAATGGTCGATCAGATCCGCGCGGATGTGTTCTCCGACCTGCTGCTCGCCGGGACGCCCGCGCTTGATCCGACCGCGAATGGGGATGCGCCTGGCGCGCTGGGGGCGATCCGCGCGCAGGTGCAGGTGACCGTCTCGGCGCTGACGCTCCTCGGCGACGACGAGAACCCCGCCGATCTCGTCGGGCGCTCGCCCATCGATGCGGGAACGGCCCGCTACCTCGCCGGCGACGCCCCGTCGTGGACGCGGGTCCTCACGGACCCGGTTGATGGCACCACCGTCGCCGTCGACCGCTACCGCCCCACCGTCGAGCAGCGCCGGCACCTGCGGGCCCGGGATCAGCACTGCCACTGGCCGGGATGCCGCACCGCGGCGGTCCGCTGCGAACTCGACCACACCATCGACGCCGCCCTCGGCGGACCCACCGCCCTGACCAACCTCGCTCACCTGTGCCAGCGCCACCACTCGATGAAGCAGTTCACCGCCTGGCGAGTGAGACAACACCCCGGTGGGATCCTCGAATGGACCTCCCCGACCGGCCGCACCTACCGCGAAGACGCACCAGCACCAACGGTCGCCTTCGTGCCACTCGGGCACCCCATCCGCCACCTCGCCCGGCTCCAGTCGCCGGACCTGGACGATCCGCCCGACCCACCCGATCCGTCCGCATCCGCAGATCCACCCGGCCGGCTCGCCGAACCGTGGGGCACGCAGCCGAGTGCGTCATCCGCGCCCGTGTATCGGGCCGAGTACTTCGAACACGAGCCCGCGCCGTTCTGACCGGGCGGGTGCAGACAGACGAATCGTCGTCCGCCGGCCGGCGCTCAGGATCCGGCAGACATCGCCGACGCCGAGCTCCATCGACATCCGAAACGCGGGTGAGCCCCGAGCTCCGCTGCGATCAGCCGCGCGATCGAGCCCGGAACTGCGCCGCGATCAGTCGCGCGGGTGAGCCCCGAGCTCCGCTGCGATCAGCCGCGCGGTCGAGCTCACGTGGGCCGAGAAGTCAGACCGCGGCGGCATCGTCCGGGGCCGCGTCGACGCGGGGACGCGGCCGGCGCGCCGCGGCCCGGGCGACCCCGGCCTTGCGCAGCCCGGCCGCGATCCCGAGCCCGATCGCCGTCGCGGCGACGCCGCTGGCGATGTTCAGGGCGACGAAGGCGATCTGCAGCCCGATCGGGAACGAGCCGAGGTCGAACGAAGCCCACGCGAACAGCGGGTAGGCGACGCCGACGAGCACGGCGCCGGCGTAGTGCTGCGCGAGCGTCCAGAAGCGGTAGCCCACCACCAGGAACACGACCTCGGGGAAGAACGCCCAGAACAGGTTCGTCAGCACCGAGGTGAAGCCGTAGCCCGAGAACGGCACGATCACGAGCCCCGAGATGAGACCCACCAGCAGCCCCGCCCCCGGTCGCTGCAGCAGCCGCAGCGCGACGACGGCCGGCAGGATCCAGAGCCCGCCGAGCGCCGCGTTCGCGAACGGCACCGTCGCGAACATCACGGTCGAGACCCAGTTCGCCGGGATCAGCAGGATGCCGCCCGCGACGCCGATCACGGCGCAGGTCAGCAGGTAGACGGTCGTCACGCGTCCTCGGCTGCGGCGGGCGGCGAGCGTGGATGCGGCGGGCGGCGGAGTGGTCGAGGTCACGGGGACTCCAGGGTCGAGAGCGGTCGGGAGAAGCCGGCGGGCGCGCAGACGCGGCCCGCGCGGCACGGTCAGAGCAGCAGCAGGATCGCGGCGGTCGCGACCCAGAACAGGACGATGAACACGACGTCGCGCGCCCGGAACGGGATGCGGTGACGCTCGGTGCGGGTGCGGAACGCCCCGAAGGCGCGCGAGTCCATGGCGTGGGCGACGCGCTCCGCGTGCCGGATCGCTCCGGCGAGCAGCGGGATGACGTAGCCGAGCTGCCGCCGGACGGCGGCAACGGGACCGCGCCCGCCCGTCATCCCTCGCACCCGGTGCGCAGCCCGGATCACGTCGAGCTCGTAGCGGAAGCGCGGCACGAAGCGGAACGCCGCCAGCGCCGTGTAGCCGATGCGGTACGGCATCCGAAGATGCTGGATGAGCGCCCGCACGAGATCGACCCCGCTGGAGGTGAGCCCGCCGATCAGCGTCAGCGCGACGACCGCCGTCAGCCGCAGCGCCGTCGCGAGTCCGGTCAGCAGCGAGCCCTCGAGCAGGCGGTAGTCGCCGATCCGCAGCAGCACGGTCGTGCCGGCGGCGTGCCGTGGGTCGGCCCAGAAGCCGAAGCTCACCGTCAGCAGCACCACCATCGCGAGCCCCGCGACGACCAGGCCCAGCGCGCGGCGCGGCGCGACGGCCGCGCCGACGACGAGCAGCAGCACCGCGATCGCGAGGAAGGCGAGCGGCTGCGGGATCGAGCGCGTGAAGAGCAGCAGCACCATCGCCGGCAGCGGCCCCAGCACGGTCGCGAGCGGGTTGAGGTGGTGCAGGAAGCGCCGCGGGGACACGGCGCGCGCCGAGGCGTAGGGGTCGAACCGCGCCGCGGTCGTCGGTGTCGCGTCGCTCGCCGCGCCCGCCTCGACCGCCGATCCCGCGCTCACGGCAGCTCCGCCATCCGCGTCAGCCCGCGCCAGGCGGGATGCCGGGTCAGCCCGCTCAGCGCGCTCGCGAGCGGAGGACGCCGCAGACCCGCCCGCTCCAGGTCGTCGCCGGCGAGGATGCGCCCGGTCTCCCCCGCCGCGAGCACGCGGCCGCCGGCGAGCACCGCCGTGTGCGTGGCGTGATCCGCAACGAGCTGCAGGTCGTGCGTCACCGCGATCACGGTCGTGCCGTCGGCGACGAGATCGTCGAGGATGCCGAGCAGCTCGGCGGCGCGCGCCCGATCCTGCCCGAAGGTCGGCTCGTCGAGGGCGAGCATCTCGGCGCCGGTGATGAGCGCGGTGCCGACCGACAGCCGACGCTTCTGCCCACCCGACAGAAGGAAGGGATGCACCTCTCGCAGCTCGCTCAGGTCGAAGCGGGCGAGCATCACATCCACCCGCGCTCGGATCTCGTCGGCGCCGACCCGGCGCAGCTCGAGTCCGTGCGCGAGCTCCTCGGCGACGGTGCCGCGGATGAACTGGTGCTCGGGGTTCTGGAACACGAAGCCGACCCGATCGGCCAGACTCCGCGCATCCGCGGCGGCCGGGTCGAGACCCGCGACGCGGATGCGCCCCCGCGGCGCGCGGAGGACGCCCGCGATCGCCTGCAGCAGGCTCGTCTTGCCGGCGCCGTTCTCGCCGACGAGCGCGAGGAAGCGGCCGCGCTCGAGCTCGAGGTCGACCCCGCGCAGCACCTCGACGCCGCCGCGCGTCAGGGTCAGGTCATGCACCTCCAGCGCGAGCGCGGACGCCGCCCGGGGCGCGGGTGCGCCGGCGCCCAGCGCGCGCGGAACGACCGAGCGGTCGCCGGCGAGCGGGCGCGGCTCCGGCAGCTCGACGGCGTCGAGCGCGACCGTCAGCTCCGCCGGCGTGAGCGGCAGCGGATCGAGCGTGATGCCGGCAGCCCGCAGCCGGAGCGCCGCGAGCGTCGACTCCGGCAGCCAGACCCCGAGGTCGTGCAGCTCGGCGGCGCGGTCGGCGAGCACCTCGCGCACGGGACCCGACGCGGCGACGCGACCCCGCGCATCCAGCACGAGCACCCGGTCGACGAGCTGCATCGCGGCGTCGAGGTTGTGCTCGATCAGCACGATCGCGTGATCGCCGGTCGCGACGAGAGCGGCGAGGGCGGCGTAGACCTCCTCGATGCCGGCGGGATCGAGGTTCGCCGTCGGCTCGTCGAGCACGATCAGCGGCGCGCGCAGGGCGAGTGCGCAGGCGATCGCGAGGCGCTGGCGTCCGCCGCCCGAGAGCCGGTCGGGGTTCTCGTCGCGGCGGTCCCACAGCCCGACGTGACGCAACGCCTCCTCGGCGCGCGCGAGCACCTCGTCGACCGGCACGAGCAGGTTCTCGGGCCCGAAGCAGACCTCGTCGAGCACGGTTCCCGTCACGATCTGCGCGTCCGGATCCTGGAACACCATCGCGACGTGGGCGCTGAGCCGGCCGACCGGCTCGTGCTCGGTGCTGATGCCGGCGACGCGCACCGTGCCCTCCATGTCGGCGGGGATCGACTGCGGCGTGAGGCCGTTGAGCGCCGAGGCGAGCGTCGACTTGCCCGAGCCGGAGGGGCCGAGCAGCAGCACGACCTCGCCGAGGCGCACCTCGAGGTCGACGCCGTCCGGCGTCCAGCGCGGGCGCTCCTCGTGGCGGATGCGCAGCCCGCGCACCTCGAGCGGCGGGGGCGCGCCCGTCGTGGCGACCTCCGCCGGGAATGGATCCGTCGCCGATGCATCCGCCGACGCGTCGACCGAGTCGGTCGGATGCGGCGGCGTGGTCACGCGCCCAGTATAGGTAAGGCTTGCCTCACCTCGAATCGCGGCGGAGCCGTCAGCCCGTCGCGCCGAGGATCTCGCGCAGGGTCGGCAGATCGATCCGCTCCGGCACGCCGTCGGTACGGTCGTGCACCTCGATCGCCAGGCCGTTCCCGACGAGCAGCTCGGCGGTGCCGAGCACGCGCGGCGCGGCGGCGAGATGGTCGGAGCCGAAGAGATTGACGGTCACGACGGGCTCCCCCGCCTCGGCCGCGCGCTGCAGCTCGCCGAGCGAGCGTCCCGTCGTGCGATTGAGGGCCTTCAGCAGCCGTGTCGACGGCGTCATCGGCTCGGCCAGCGTGACGCTGATCTCGACCAGGGGCTGATCCTCGGTTCCGCTCGTGCCGCCGGTGCCGTTCGCGTCGTCGTCGCTCATGCCCCGATCATCGCGGATCCGGCCGGGCGTTCCCCGCCGGACCGGCGCGCTCGACGACGACCGCCGCCTCCGGCTCGGGCAGCGTGGCCGCCTCGGGCGCGCCCCGACGCCGCGTCACCAGGAACGAGCCGACGAGCACCAGCACGAAGCCGACGATCGTCCACACCGTCACCCGCTCGCCGAGCACGAGGGCACCCGCCCCGATCGCGACCGCCGGGTTCACGTAGGTGATCATCGTCATGCGCACCGGCCCGATCTCACGGATGAGCGCGAACATCAGCAGGAAGGCGAGGGCGCTGCAGATCAGGCCGAGGCCGACGACCGATCCGATGACCGGCAGCGAGGGCACCGAGGTCGGGAACGAGCCGGTGAGGGCGGTCACCGGCGCGTAGACGACGGCGGCGAGAGCGAGCGAGACGGCGACGACGCCGAGACCGGGCAGGTCGGACATCCACCGCGCCAGGATCGCCGGTCCGAACGCGTAGCCGACGACGACGATCGCGAGCTCGGCGACGCCGACCAGGTCGGAACCGGAGACATCGAGACCGACGAGCGCGGCCACGCCGAGGGTGCCGAGCACCATGCCGGCGACACCTCCGACGCCGAGCCGCTCGGGGCGGCCCATGAGGATGGCGACGATCACGCCGACGATCGGCACGGCCGCGAGCAGCAGACCGGAGGTCGAGCTCGGCAGCCGCGTCTCGGCGCTCGACAGGAAGAACCACGGCAGCAGGATCTCGACGATCGTGTACGCCACGAGCGGCTTCCAGCGCTTCAGCACGACGAGCACCTGACGCCGGAAGAGGGCGATCGGCAGCAGCACGATCGCGCCGATGGCCGTGCGGCCGAGCACGACGGCGGCCGGCTCGAGCTCGCCGACGGCGACCTTGATCAGCAGATACGGCACACCCCAGGCGAGCCCGAGCGCCGCGAACAGGATCACGCCGCGTCGGGTCATGGCGTCAGGCTAGTGATGGCGGCATCCGCGTCGCCGTCGAGATCCTGCCAAGGTTCGTGGCAGGGATGCACCCTCACGACAGTCAGACCACGCGCCGACCTGCACGCCAGACCGCGTGCGTCAGCGGCATGCCCGGCCGGTAGGCGAGGTGGCTCGCGCTCGGGGCGTCGAGCAGGTGCAGGTCTGCTCGTGCCCCGACCGCGACCACGCCGAGCCGCGGACGTTCAGGTCGATCCCCGACGGCGGGATGCGCGCGGTGACGGTCGAGCGCGATCGCGCCGCCCAGCGTCGCCGCGCGCACCGCCTCGGCCACCGTGAGCCGCATCTGCAGCACCGCTGTCGCGACGCAGAACGCCATCGACGAGGTGTTCGAGGTGCCCGGGTTCGCGTTGCTCGCGATCGCGATCGGCACCCCCGCGTCGAGCAGACGGCGCGCGGGCGCGAGCGGCATCCGCGTCGACAGGTCGCAGGCCGGCAGCACCGTCGCGACCGTTCCCCGCTCCCGCGCGGGGTCGTGCCAGGTGCCGGCCAGCGCATCCACGTCGCCGTCATCGAGGAAGCCGACGTGATCGACGCTGAGCGAGCCGTGCTCGACCGCGAGCCGGACGCCCGGGCCGTAGCCCAGCTGGTTGCCGTGCACGTGGGTCGCCAGCCCGCGCTCAGCGGCGGCGCGCAGCACCCGAGCGCTCTCCTGCTCGCTGAAGGCGCCCTTCTCGCAGAACACGTCGACCGCGCTCACGTGCGGTGCGACGGCGTCGAGCATCGGCCCCGTCACCAGGTCGAGATAGGCGGCGCGCCCCGCGGCGCCCTCGGCCTCGGCCTCCGGCGGAACGACGTGCGCGCCGAGGAACGTCACCTCGTCGGCGTAGCGCGCCGCCAGCCGCGCCGCACGCTCCTCGTCGGCGACCGTGAGCCCGTAGCCCGTCTTCGTCTCGAGCGCGGTCGTGCCCGAGGCCTGCGCCTCGCTCACCCGCTGCACCAGCAGACGCTCGAGCTCGGCCTCGTCGGCGGCGCGGGTTGCCGCGACGGTCACGTTGATGCCGCCCGCGGCATAGGCCTGACCGGCCATCCGCGCCTCGAACTCGGCGGAGCGGTCACCGGCGTAGACGAGGTGGGTATGCGCATCGACCCAGCCGGGCAGCGCGGCGCGGCCACCCGCATCCAGACGCTGATCGACCGACGGGGCCGCCGACGCCTCCCCCACCCAGACGAAGCGGTCGCCCTCGATCACGACAGCCGCATCCGCGATCCGCGCGCCATCGCGATGCTCGTCGTCGTTCGTCGTCAGCTCGCCGATGTTCGTGACGAGCAGCGTGCCCGGGGAGGTCATTCGGCGCCCTCGCCGGCGGGCGCGATGCCGGCGGCGGAGTCGTCGCCATCGCGGATCGTCGCCGCGATCGGCACGCGCACTCCGCGCTCCGCCGCGACCTCGGCGGCTCGGGCGTAGCCCGCATCCACGTGCCGCATGACTCCGAGAGCCGGGTCGTTCGTCAGCAGCCGCTGCAGCTTCTCGGCGGCGAGCGCGGTGCCGTCGGCCACGCCGACCTGGCCGGCGTGGATGCTGCGCCCGATGCCGACGCCGCCGCCGTGATGGATCGACACCCAGGTCGCGCCCGACGACGCGGCCGTGAGCGCGTTGAGCAGCGGCCAGTCGGCGATCGCGTCGGAGCCGTCGATCATCGCCTCGGTCTCGCGGTACGGCGAGGCGACCGAGCCGGAGTCGAGGTGGTCGCGGCCGATCACGATCGGCGCCGAGATCTCGCCCGAGGCGACGAGCTCGTTGAAGCGCACGCCCGCCTTCGCGCGGTCGCCGTAGCCGAGCCAGCAGATGCGGGCCGGCAGCCCCTCGAACTCGACGTGCTCCTGGGCCGCCGTGATCCAGCGGCGCAGGTGCTCGTTCTCGGGGAACAACTCGAGCATCGCGCGGTCGGTGACCTCGATGTCCTTCGGGTCACCGGAGAGCGCGACCCAGCGGAACGGCCCGAGGCCCTCGCAGAACAGCGGGCGGATGTAGGCGGGCACGAAACCGGGGAACGCGAACGCCCGCTCGAAACCGCCCTGGCGCGCCTCGTCGCGGATCGAATTGCCGTAGTCGAAGACCTCGGCGCCGGCGTCCTGGAAGCCGACCATCGCGGCGACGTGCGCCGCCATCGACTCGCGGGCGCGGCGGGTGAACTCCTCGGCGTCGGCCGCCGCGCAGTCGTGCCACTCCTCGACGCCGATGCCGACCGGCAGGTACGAGAGCGGATCGTGCGCCGAGGTCTGGTCGGTCACGATGTCGATCGCGACGCCGCGGCGCAGCAGCTCGGGGAACACCTCGGCCGCGTTGCCGACGACGCCGACGCTGAGTGCGCGGCGCTCCTCCTTCGCGGTGAGCACCGCGGCGAGCGCCGCATCCAGGTCCGTCTCGACCCGATCGAGGTAGCGCTTGCCGGCACGACGACGCAGCCGGGTCTCGTCGACATCCACGATCAGGCAGACGCCGCCGTTGAGCGTGACGGCGAGCGGCTGCGCGCCGCCCATGCCGCCGCAGCCGCCCGTCAGGGTCAGCGTGCCGGCGAGGGTACCGCCGAAGCGCTTCGCGGCGACCGCGGCGAAGGTCTCGAAGGTGCCCTGCAGGATGCCCTGGGTGCCGATGTAGATCCACGAGCCGGCCGTCATCTGGCCGTACATCGTGAGCCCCTCGGCCTCGAGCCGGCGGAACTCGGGCCAGTTCGCCCAGTCGCCGACGAGGTTCGAGTTGGCGAGCAGCACGCGCGGCGCCCACGGATTCGTGCGCAGCACGCCGACCGGCTTGCCCGACTGCACGAGCAGGGTCTCGTCATCGGCGAGGCCGGTGAGCTCGGCGGTGATCGCGTCGAAGGCCTCCCAGCTGCGCGCGGCACGACCGGTGCCGCCGTAGACGACGAGGTCGTCGGGCCGCTCGGCGACCTCGGGATCGAGGTTGTTGTGGAACATGCGCAGGGGCGCCTCGGTCTGCCAGCTGCGCGCGGTCAGCTCGGTGCCGCGGGCGGCGCGCACGGGGCGGGATCCGGGGAGGGCCATGTCGTCACCTTCCTCGCCGCGGGCGACGGTGCGCGCGGCTGTCGAGTCGATCCAAGCTCGCGTCCGCCAGTGCGACAACGAGCTGCGCAGAGCGCCTGTCTGGCGGGCCAGACGACCGACGGGGGCGGCTCCGCTCTCAGGGGCGGGCGGCGAGGCCGGCGGCCGACTCGAGCACGAGCTGCGCGGCGAGCCGGACGGTGCGGCCGTCGGGAGTGTCAGCGGTCGCATCGATCTCGGTCAGATCGAGCGAGGTCACGCGCGCATCGGCGGCGACCGTGCGCACCGCGCGCCGCAGCTCGGCCGCCGACAGGCCGCCGGGCACCGAGGCGGGGCAGCCCGGCGCGACGGAGCGGTCGCACACATCCACATCGACGTCGACGTGGATGCGGGCCGTCGGCCCGGCGCCGCCCGCGATCTCGAGCGCCTCGGCGACCGCGTCGGCGATCGGCCGGTCGAGCAGCTCGTCGCGCGTGATGACCGTGATGCCGAGGTCGCGCGCGCGGCGGGAGTACTCGAGCGAGTTCGCGAAGTCGGCGATGCCGATCTGCACGACCCGCCGGGGGTCGAGCCCGGCCTCGATCAGGCGCCGAACGGGCGAGCCGTTGCTGATGCCCTCGCGCAGGTCGTGGTGCGCATCGAAGGTGATGAGTCCGGCCCCGACGATCCCGTCACCCAACGCCCCGAGCGCGACCGGAACCGTCGCGGCGTTGTCGCCCCCGAGCGCGAGCAGCAGACGCGTGCGCCGCGCGAGGGCCGCCAGCGCGGCGATCGCGCGCTGCTCGCCGTCGACGCCCTCCGCATCCGGATCCACGCCGTGATCGGGAGCGGCGAGATCGCCGGCGTCGGCGAGCTGCAGCTCGTGCTCGAGATCGACCGCTCCGCGACCGGGCACGGTCGCGAACGCCGAGTACCTCCGCAGCGCCGCGCGGATCGCCGCCGGGGTCGTGTCGGCACGGCTCCGCGACAGCGAGGTGCGGTGGGTTCCGACGCCGACGAGCGTGAGGTCGGTGTCGCCCTCGGGCACCGGCCACGAACCGGTGCGCGGCCAGAGCGGGTCGTGCGCGAGCAGTGCGGCACCGCCGGCGACGGCCGCGGCTGTGGCTGTGGCTCCGGCGTCATCCGCGGGTGCGCTGGGGTGATCAGACTCCGACGTCATGGCCGGGATGCTATCCGCGGGCCCCGCGCATCGGCATCGGGCCCGGCCGCGCGGCTGTCTGAAATCACAGACGCGGATGCGACTCAACGGCATCCCAGTCGTCGCGCGACGCAGTCGAATGGGCGCATGACGTCGAGCAGCGCCCCCGCGACCGGTCCGCACTCCGGCACCCCGAACCGCGGCACCACCAGCCCCGGCACCCCGACCGCGGCCCCGACCGCCGTCGAGACGGGCGACGGCGTCGTCATCCGTCTCGGCGGTCGCTCCCTCGCCCCGGCCGACGTCGTCGCCGTCGCCCGGCACGGCGCCCGCGTCGCGCTGAGCGAGCGCGCTCTCGCTGACATGGCCGCGAGTCGCCGGGTGATCGACGAGCTCGCGAGCGACACGCTCCCCCACTACGGCGTCTCGACCGGCTTCGGCGCGCTCGCCTCGCTGTCGATCCCCCGCGAGCAGCGCCGTCAGCTGCAGCGCAGCCTGGTGCGCTCGCACGCCGCCGGCACCGGCGCCGAGGTCGAGCGCGAGGTCGTGCGCGCCCTGCTCCTGTTGCGCGTCGACACCCTCGCCTCGGGCCGCACCGGAGCCCGCCCGGAGGTCGCGCAGGTCTACGTCGACCTGCTCAACGCCGGCATCACGCCGGTCGTGCACGAGTACGGCTCGCTCGGCTGCTCGGGCGACCTCTCGCCGCTCGCCCACTGCGCGCTCGCCGTCATGGGCGAGGGCGAGGTGCGTGATGCCGAGGGCGCGCTGCGTCCCGCCGCCGAGGTGCTCGCTGAGTCCGGCATCACGCCGGTCGTGCTCGAGGAGAAGGAGGGCCTGGCTCTCATCAACGGCACCGACGGCATGCTCGGCATGCTGCTGCTGGCCCTGCACGACCTCGAGCACCTGCTGCGGGTCGCGGATGTCAGCGCGGCCGGCAGCGTCGAAGCCCTGCTCGGCACCGACAGCGTGTTCGCCGACGACCTGCACGCGCTGCGTCCGCATCCCGGCCAGGCCGCCTCGGCCGCGAACATGTCGCGCGTTCTCGCCGACTCCGCGCTCGTCTCGCGCCGCACGGAGGGGCAGTTCACCCGCGTGCAGGATGCGTACTCGTTGCGCTGCGCCCCGCAGGTGCACGGCGCCGCCCGCGACACGATCGCGCACGCCGCCCGGGTCGCCGCGATCGAGCTGACCAGTGCGATCGACAATCCCGTCGTCACGCTCGACGGCCGCGTCGAGTCGAACGGCAACTTCCACGGCGCCCCCGTGGGCTACGTGCTCGACTTCCTCGCGATCGCCGCCGCCGACGTCGCCTCCATGTCGGAGCGCCGCACCGACCGGCTGCTCGACGTCAACCGCAGCCACGGCCTGCCGCCGTTCCTCGCCGGCGACCCCGGCGTCGACTCGGGACTCATGATCGCCCAGTACACCGCCGCCGGCATCGTCAGCGAGCTCAAGCGCCTCGCCGTACCCGCCTCGGTCGACTCGATCCCCTCGTCGGCCATGCAGGAAGACCACGTGTCGATGGGATGGGGTGCCGCCCGCAAACTGCGCCGCAGCGTCGACGGTCTCGGCCGGGTGCTGGCGATCGAGCTGCTGGCAGGCACCCGCGCCCTCGACTTCCGCGCCGGCGCGGTCGCGGGAGCCGCCGGAGCCGTCGATGCGGCACCCGGATCGGCGGGCTCGGCCGTGCATGCGCTGTTCCGCGGCGACATCGCCCCCGCCGGTGACGACGTCGTCACGGCTCCCGACATCGAGCGGGCCGTGCAGCATGTCGTGTCGGGGCGCGTGCTAGAAGTGGTCGAGGGCGCGGTCGGCGCGCTGGCCTGAGCGGGAGAGTCGAGGGGTGCTGGTGACCGAATCCTCCTCGCGGGTGCCCGCACTCGAGAACGGCCTGCGCATCCTCAGCCTGCTCGCCTCGACCGGGCCGCTGCCCGCCGCATCCATCGCGCAGCGCCTCGACCTGCCGCGCTCGAGCGTCTACCACCTGCTCAACGTCGCCGAGCGGGCCGGCTTCGTGCTGCGCCTCGCCGACGAGAACCGCTTCGGCCTGGGCGTCGCGGCGGCCGAGTTCGGCTCCGCCTACGCCCGGCAGGAGCCGCTCGCCCGCATCGCCCGCGTGCAGGTCGCCCGCCTCGTCGACCAGATCGGCGTCAGCGCGCACCTCGTGGTGCTGCACGGCCGCGACGTGCTCTACGTGATCGAGGAGCGCGCGAAGCACGCCCCCTGGCTCGTGACCGACGTGGATGTGCGCCTGCCCGCGAGCCTCACGGCGAGCGGTCGCGCGATCCTCGCCGCGCTGCCGCCCGCTCAGCTGCGCGCGCTGTTCCCGAACGCCGAGGCCTTCGTGCAGCGGCATCCTGACCGCCCCGGCGTCGCCAGCTACGCCGAGCTGCGCCGGGTGCTCGACGAGGTGCGCCGACGCGGATGGGCGGAAGAGCGCGGCGACGTCACGCCCGGCCTGTCGTCGATCGCCGTTCCCGTGCTCGACCACCGGGACTGGCCCGTCGCCGGCATCGCCCTGACGTTCCCCGACGACGCGCCCGTCGCCGCCGACCCCGCGGCGCTCGCGAGCCTCGCCGAACGCCTCGGCGCCGTCTCCGCCGAGATCTCGCGCCGGCTCTACGCCTCGCGCGCCTGACGGCGCCGCGGCGCCCCGCCCCGCCCCGCGCCGCGCCGCGCCGCCCGAGCCTCCACGTCGGTGACGCGGCGCTCACCCGTCCCTCCCGCCCCCATCCCACGCTCCCGTGTCGGCGGCGCCGCCTACGCTCGCGCCCATGACGCCGAAGCGGGATCAGCTGCGCGAGCAGGGTGCGGGCCCGGGATGCTGCGCTCCCGACTGCGGGGACACCGCGGATCCCGACGCGCTCGTCCCGCTCTGCCCGCACCATCTCGCACTCGCGGTCGACGGGGCGACCTCCGGAATCGAGGATGCGCTGCCTGCCCCCTGCGTGGCCTGCGGCTCGCGCCTCGGCGTGCGCTACCCGAGCGGCTGGCTGTGCGCGGTGTGCGAGTGGCGCCACGGCGAGCTCCCCGACGATCTCGGTGAGCGCGGCGGCCGACCCCTGCGCGTCGACGTCGTCTACTACCTGCGCGTCGCCGACCGCGGTCACAGCGGCGACGGCGATCGCTTCAAGATCGGAACCTCGGGCAACCTCGGCCAGCGGATGCAGCAGCTCTGGCACGACGAGCTCGTGGCGATCGAGCGCGGCGACCGCCATCGCGAACGCGCCCGGCACGCGCAGTTCGCCGCCACACGCTACGGCACGACCGAGTGGTTCGCCCGCTCCGACGAGCTGGATGCGCACCTCGCTGCGCTCAGCGCCGGAGTCGACGATCCCTGGCTGCTGCACGCGCGCTGGCGCAGCGAGGCGCTCGCGCTGCGCGGCTGAGGCCGTCCGGGCTGAGGGGCTGATCGTCAGCGCAGGTAGGCGTCGACGAACAGCTCCCCGCGGATCGCCCGCAGCTCATCCAGCAGCCGCGGCCAGAACGCCTTCGTCAGCCCGCTGACGAGCAGATCGTGCGGCCCGAGCGCCGGCAGCTTCCCGGTGCGGATGCGCACCACCTCCCAACCGGCCGCCCGCACGGCGCGGTCCTTGCGCCGGTCGACCGCCTCACGCCGCCCGACGTGCTCGAGCCCGTGCCGGCCGGTGCTGTCGTACTCGATCGCGATGCGCAGCTCGGGCAGCAGCACGTCGGGCCAGGCCTCGACGTGATCGAAGAACGCCCGGCCGAGACGGATGGCGTTCGCGCTCTGGTCGAGGTCGAGCAGCTCGGCGAGGTGCTGGCGCAGCTCGCCCTCGATGACCGAAGCCGGCTTCGGAGCGCACACGCTGACGAACGCCTCGCCCACGGGGAGGTCGGGGGTCTTCGCGCACAGCGGACGGGCCGGCCTCGCCGGCTTGCGCGGTCGGGCTGCGGCTGCTCCGACCGCGGGCCGCACCGGCCCCGCCGCGCCCCGGATGACGAGACCCGACGCGGTGCCGGCGACCGCCGCATCCACCTCGGAGGGCAGCCGCGGGCGCGCCACCGGCCGCTTCAGCGCGAGCTCGCGGCACTCCGGGCACCACGACGATCGGCGACGCTCGCGTCCCGGTCGGTCGCGCTGCTCTCCCGGCGTCGCAGCGAAGCGGTGCCCGGCGTCGCACTCCCAGAGCAGCAGCACCTCGGCCGCGGGCGGGATCTGCGTCAGCGTGAAGCCGTGATTGAGATCCGGGTGGTACTGCCGGATCAGCACCGGATACGACGACCATGCCTCCCGGTAGGTGCCGATCGGGTACGGCACGTCGACGCCGCGCGAGAACTGGCGGCGCTGCCACCACTGCTCGACGGATTCGACCACGCTCGCACGCTAGGCGCGACCGCCGACACGAGGTCAGATGCCGAGGGAGTGGATCACCATCCCGATCGTGTTGTAGGTCACGTGCACCGCCACTCCCGGCCAGATCGACCGGGAGTAACGCAGGAGCAGTCCGTTGCCGAGGCCGATGATGAACGCCATCGGGGTCACATCGTTGACGCCGTGCGCGGCCGCGAAGATCGCGGCGCCCAGGATCACGGCGATCGCGGTGTTCCAGCGCAGCAGGAACCGGGTGATGACCCCGCGGAAGAACAGCTCCTCGCCGAGCGGGGTCAGCATGCCGCCGAGCACGATCGTCGCGATCAGCCCCGCCGGCCCGGCCATCGAGCTGTCGCGATAGCTCTGCTGCACGTCTCCGGCGCCCGGGACGAGAGGATCGATCAGCGCGGCGACCGGCCAGCTGAGCGCGACGTTCGCGATCCCGATGCCGATCGCGGCCAGGATCCACCACGGACGCACCCGACGCAGCCCGAACGGCTGCACTCGGCGGATGCGGATCACGACCGCCGCCCCGAACGCGATCGCCGGCACGGCCGCCGAGATCGCGAAGTTCGCGAGGCCCGGGAGAGATCCGTCGGAGGGGAGCATCAAGGTCAGCAGCGCGGTGCCGAGGTAGAGCGCCACGACGACGGGAACGGCCACGGCGATCTCCGCCCATCCCGGCCGATCCCATCTCGGCCGATCCCGCATCGGCGCTGAAGTCCTGCTGGTGTCGATCGCCATCGTCTCTCCGCCTCGCTCTCCGCCCCGCGCATCCGGCGAGGCCGCGATCGCGAGTCAACGGCGTGCCCCGAGGGCAGGGTCAAGCGGCGGACTGATCGGCCGGGTCAGCACGGGAGGCGCCCGCCGCGGCGTGCTTCCCGAGCGCGGCGTGCTGTAGAGCTGTCGAACCGGTCGAGTTGGTCGAGCTGTCGAGCCGGTCAGCCCGCGGCCGCGACCTCCGCGAGCGGCACGACCCGCGCCCCCGCGTCACGCAGGGCGGCGAGGAACGCCGTGTGCACGGTGCGCCCGTCGACCGCCGTGCCGCCGTACTCGAGATCGGGAGCGGCACAGCCGTCGGCGACCACGGAGACGTCGAAGCCGAGATCGAGCGCGGCACGCGTGGACGCATCCACGCACATGCTCGTCATGAAGCCCGCGATCGTGAGCGGATCGGCGGTCGCCGACCCGAGCTCGGCGGCGAGGGAGGTTCCGGCGAAGGCGTTCGGCAGCGCTTTGGTCACGACGGTCTCGCCCGCGAGCGGGGCGGCGACGGGGTGGATCTCGGCTCCGTCGGTTCCGGCGACCAGGAAGCCCGCCTCGGCATCCTGCTCGAGGTGCTGAACGTGCACGATCCGCTCGCCGCGACGGCGTGCGTCCGCGAGGGCGGCGGCGATGACGTGGCCTGCCGCCTCGACGCCGACGAGCGGGTAGGCGCCGCCGGTGAAGTAGTCGCGCTGAGCATCGATGATCAGGAGGGTCATGCCGCGAACCTAGCCCGCGAGCGTGACGCGGGCGCCAACGCGCGCGGAACGCTCAGCGCGCCAGCAGTCCGTGCCGCTGGAAGGCCTTCCAGACGCCGTCGTCGGCGACCGAGGCGGTCACCTCATCCGCCACCGCCTTGACCGCGCCGTCGGCGTTGCCCATCGCGATGCCCAGACCGGCGATCGCGATCATCTCGATGTCGTTGGCGCTGTCGCCGATCGCGACGACGTCGTCGATCGACTCCCCCAGCCGCTCCAGCACGGCGAGGATCGCGCTGCCCTTGTGAACGCCGACCGGGCTGACCTCGCCGCCCGACTCGCCGAGGAACGGGATCGATCCGGTGATGACGTGGAAGTGCTCGCCGAGCCCGTCGCGCACGGTCGCGAAGGTCGTCGGGTCGTCGCCGAAGAAGGTGATCTTGGCGATGCGGTCGAGCAGCTCGGGGTCGCTCTCCCAGTCGCGCTCGACGAGGTGGATGCTCGCATCCTCGAACTCGGGCGCGCCGGTCCAGGCGCCGTAGCGCTCGAAGAACGGGCGCAGCCGATCGGCGAGTCCGGCGCTCGGGTGCACGGCGTCGAAGCTCTGCAGCAGGAACTCGATGCCCCGCGTCTGCAGGAAGTCGATCGTCTCGACGACCCGCTCGCGCTGCATCGTGCGGGCGGCCACGAGCTCGCCGTCGAGCTCGACGAAGCCGCCGCCCGCGGTCACGTCGCCGTCGAAGCCGATGTCGGTGATGATCGTCGGGATCTCGGCCCGAGCCCGCCCGGTGCACACGAACACCAGGTGCCCGGCCTCGCGCGCCCCGCGCACCGCCGCGACGGCGCCCGGCGAGAGCCGCTCGCCGTGGTCGAGCAGGGTTCCGTCGACGTCGAGGAAGATCAGGCGGCGGCGGGTCGTCATGCCGCAACGCTAACGGGGCCGGTGACGCGCAGGTTGCGCATCGCCCGGCCCCGTCAGAGGTGGGTCTCGTATCAGTCGGTGCCGAGGTCGAACGCGGCGCCGTCGTTGAGCGAGTCGAGGTTCGGGTCCTCCGCGTCGCCGCCGCCGAGGATGGCATCCGATTCGCCGGCCTCGAGCTGGCCGACGAGCTCGCCGGTGGCGCCGCCGATGAGACCGGCCGCGGCGTACTGCTCGAGGCGCGAGCGCGAGTCGGCGATGTCGAGGTTGCGCATCGTGAGCTGGCCGATGCGGTCGTCGGGGCCGAAGGCGGCATCCCCCACGCGCTCCATCGACAGCTTCTCGGGCTGGTAGCTCAGCGCCGGGCCGGTGGTGTCGAGGATCGTGTAGTCGTCGCCGCGACGCAGGCGCAGCGTGACCTCGCCGGTGACGGCCGAGCCGACCCAGCGCTGCAGCGACTCGCGCAGCATGAGCGACTGCGGGTCGAGCCAGCGGCCCTCGTACATGAGGCGGCCGAGACGGCGGCCCTCGGCGTGGTAGTTCGCGACCGTGTCCTCGTTGTGGATCGCGTTGAGCAGGCGCTCGTAGGTCACGTGCAGCAGCGCCATGCCGGGCGCCTCGTAGATGCCGCGCGACTTCGCCTCGATGATGCGGTTCTCGATCTGATCGCTCGCGCCGAGACCGTGGCGCCCGCCGATCGCGTTCGCCTCCAGCACGAGGGCGACGGGGTCGGTGTACTCGACGCCGTTGATCGCGACCGGGCGACCGGCCTCGAAGCGCACCGAGACCTCCTCGGTGGCGATCTCGACATCCTCGCGCCAGGAGGCGACACCCATGATCGGCTCGACGATGTCGAGGCCCGAGCTGAGCTCCTCGAGGTTCTTCGCCTCGTGGGTGGCGCCCCAGATGTTGGCGTCGGTCGAATAGGCCTTCTCGGTGGCGTCGCGGTAGGGGAAGCCGCGGGCGACGAGCCACTCGCTCATCTCCTTGCGTCCGCCGAGCTCGGTCACGAACGCCGCGTCCAGCCAGGGCTTGTAGATGCGCAGGCGCGGGTTGGCCATGAGGCCGTAGCGGTAGAACCGCTCGATGTCGTTGCCCTTGTAGGTGGAGCCGTCGCCCCAGATGTCGACGCCATCCTCCTTCATCGCCCGCACGAGCAGGGTGCCGGTGACGACACGGCCGAGCGGCGTGGTGTTGAAGTAGGTCTTGCCGCCCGAGCGGATGTGGAACGCGCCGCACTGCAGCGCCGCCAGACCCTCCTCGACGAGTGCGGACTTCGCGTCGACGAGGCGGCCCTTCTCGGCGCCGTACTCGGCGGCGCGGCCGGGCACCGCTTCGATATCGGGCTCGTCGTACTGGCCGATGTCGGCGGTGTAGGTGAAGGGGATCGCGCCCTTCTCGCGCATCCAGGCCACCGCACAGGAGGTGTCGAGCCCTCCGGAGAATGCGATGCCGACGCGCTCGCCGACGGGGATGCTGCTCAGAACCTTGGTCACGATTACGAGGGTAGAGCCTGCGCGGGTGCGCGCCGAACGCGGGCCCGCGCCCGGGCGACAACTCGCGCGGGACGCGCTCAGCTCACCGGGCGGCTGAACAGGTTGACGAGGTTGCCGTCCGGGTCGCACAGCAGCGCCGAGCGGTTGCCCCAGGGCATCGTGGTCGGCGCCAGCGCCACCGTCGAGGGATCGGGCGCGATGCGCGCGAACTCGCCGTCGACATCCGCCACCTCGAACTCGACGATCACCGAGCGGTTGGCGGCCGTCGCGACACCGTCGCCGAGCATTGCGACGGTCTGCGGGCTCGCGATCGCGAGGGTGGCGCCGTCGCCCGAGAACTGGGCGAACAGCGGGCTGGGGCGCGCGGCGGTGCTGCGGGTGACGGTCTCGTAGAACGCGGTGAGCGCGTCGACGTCGTCGGTGATGATGCGGATGGAGGCGAAGGACATGGTCTCTCCCGATCGGGTCGGCGAGCCGGGTGCCGCCGTCGGGATCGAGTGTGCGCGCAGGGTGCGACAACGTCCTGTCGGTGTTTCGCGAACTCGTGTGATCGGCCCGCGCGCGGCTCGGATCGCACAGCCCCGATCGCGCGTTCCGGATCGCACGTCCGCAACCGCGCGTCCCCGCGCCCCGTTCAGCCCAGCTCGTCGCCGATCGACCGCAGCGTGCCGAAGGGGATGTCGAGATCCTCGCGGCGCAGGGCCCGGCGCGGCGGCCGTTCGTCCGTGAGCTCGGCCGAGACCATCCGGTCGCCGCGGAACGCCCGAACGCCGTCGCGCAGCCGGCACCAGGCGATCAGGTACCACGCGCCGTCTTTGCCGATCGTGCCGAGCGGCTCGACCTCGCGGCGGGTGACGGCGCCGTTCTTGTCGCGGTACTGCAGCACCATGACGCGGTCGGCGCGCAGCGACTCGGCGAGGGCCGGAGGCACGGGCGCGGCGTCGACCTCGTCGGGTTCGAGCAGGTGGATGCGCGCCGCCAGCGCGGTGGCCCGGCGCGCATCCTCGTCGGGCATGACCGCGAGCACCTTGCGCAGGGCCGTGCCGGCGGCCGCGCCGAAGGGCCCGCGGGTCAGAGACCCCAGGCCGATCATCACCGCGAGCGCCTCGTCGGCGGTGAAGCCCATCGGCCCGAGGGTCGCGGCCGGGTCGATCGTGTACCCGCCGGTGCGCCCAGGCTGGGCCCAGATAGGCAGTCCCGCCTGCTGCAGCGCCGAGAGGTCGCGTTCGACGGTGCGCACCGACACCGCGAAGCGCTCGGCGAGCGAGCGGGCGCTGCGCGAGCGCGGGGCTGCCGCGCGCAGCTCCTCGACGAGGGCGTAGAGGCGGTCGGTGCGGTTCACCTCAGGAGCTCGCGGCGCGCTGATCGATCGTGTCGATCGAGATCTCCTCCGAGTCGAGGGCGGCGCGCATGATCTCGATCGCCTCCGAGGAGTAGGCGCCGCGCTCGTAGGCGTCACGCAGCGCATCCTTCTCGGCGACGAGCTGCACCCGTCGCAGCCGCTGGAACTGCACGACGTGGTTGTCGGGCTGGGTGAGGTCGGTCTCGGCCCAGATCTCGAGGCGGCCGATCCAGGTGTCCGACTGCGCCGCCACCTCGTCGACGACCTCCTTCGGCACCGGCGTCGACTCCGCGGCGGCCCGTGCGACCTCGGCGGCGACCGCGCTGTCGCCGGCGGTCTTCAGGGTGCGCCGCAGCTCGAGCACCTGCGCGCGCTCGCCGAGATCCACATCCCCCGGCAGACGCACGGCGCGCACGACGACCGGCAGCAGCAGGCCCTGCACGACGAGGGTGAGGATGGCGACCGCGAAGGCGACGAGCACGAGCGCCTCGCGCATCGGCTGATCGTCGGGGATCGTCTGCACGGCCGCGACCGTGACGACGCCGCGCATGCCCGACAGGCCGAGGATGATGCCGTCGCGCCAGCTCAGCGCCTGGTCGCGCTCGGCGCTGAGGTCGTTGTTCTGCTGCTCGATGCGGCGCAGCAGGTTCTGGAAGCCCTTCGAGAACCGTGCCCGGCTGCCCTCGTCGAGCTGCGGCGGCTCGGCCGGAGGGTTGCGCTCGAGCTCGTCGAGCTGCGCCATGATGCGGTCGCGCTCGGCCTTATCCTTCTTGGTGACGAGACCGAAGCGGGCGCGCACGCCGCGGGTGAGGCTGCGCCAGGGCGACAGCTTCACGCCCAGTTCGCGCATGCTCGCCGCGCGGCGCTGGAACTCCTCCTCGGTGAGTCCGTCGAATCGCGCATTGCGCCGTTCGGCGTCCGCGGAGCGCTTGCGGTAGCGCCGGCGGATCGTCCAGAGCAGCAGCGGCACGGCCGCGAAGCGCACCCCGACCAGCAGCGCGATCACGAGCCCGGCGACGCCGAGCACGCCCGGCAGATCCCCGTCGCCGGCGACCGCGCCGATCACCGGCCACAGCTGGAACCCCATGAAGAGGAATACGCCGTTCTCGAGCAGCATCGTGACGACGTGCCAGGTGTTCGTCTCGGCCGCGCGGAACGTCGCCGGGATGCGGTACGCGCCCTGGTTGCCGATGATGATGCCCGCCACGACGACCGCGACGACGCCCGAGGAGTGCACGGCCTCACCCGCGAGGTAGGCGACGAAGGGCACGACGAGCGAGACCGCGGTGTCGAGCACGCCGTCGGTGATCCGCTTGCGCAGGAAGAGGGTCAGCGCGGCGAGCAGGATGCCGATCACGAGCGCGCCGACGACCGCCCAGAGGAAGGTGAGCACGACCATCCACCCGCTCGGCGAGGCCGCGTGCACGTCGACGATCGAGAGCATCGTGGCGAGCAGCACCAGCGCGGTCGCGTCGTTGACGAGCCCCTCGCCTTCGAGGATCGTGACGATGCGCGGCGGGAGTCCGAGCCGCTTGCCGAGGCTCGTCGCGGCGACCGCATCGGGCGGCGCGACGACCGCGCCGAGCGCGACGCCGAGCGCGAGCGGCACCGTCACCCAGAGCAGACTCACCGCGACGCCGACGAGCACCGCCGACACCACCACGAGGATCACCGCGAGGAACGCGATCACCCGCAGATTGCGCCGGAAGTCGACGAACGGCACCTGCCGCGCGGCCGCATAGAGCAGCGGCGGCAGGATCACCGTCAGCACCAGGTCGGGCTCGATCTCGAAGTGCGGCAGCGCCGGGATCGCCCCGAGCCCCACGCCCACGACCGTGAGCGCGAGCGGCGCCGCCACCCCGATGCGCCCCGCGAAGAACGACACCACCCCCACGACGAGCACGACGCCGACGACCACCAGGACGATGAGGTGGATGCTCTCCATCACGTCAGGCTATCGAGCGGGTGCGCGGGTCGGCCGTTTCATCCGCCACCGCACCGCTTTGGTATCCCACACATTGCGAAGCTCGGTCTGCCAGCTGATTGGTCACCCGACCGATACGTCTTGGTGGGGTCTTCGGAGTTCGCATGTTTCGTCGTACCCCCGCGAGAGAATCGACGCATGTCAGTAGAACTTTTCGCTGTCACGGCCGTGGTCGACCGCATCGCCGCTTGTCCCCTGCTTGCGCCCGAGATTAAGTCGGGGGACAAAGTCCCGATCACCGACGGCCACATCGACTTCTACAGCTCTGCCAGAAAGAGCAATATGTCACACGTTGGGCGGGTGCCCGTGCAGGTCAAGGGTCGAGCGACAGCGACGAAGGTGAAGGCTTCCCGTGACTCCCAGTCGTTCCCGATCGAGCGCGAGGTGCTCCAGTTCTTTCGAAATCACGGTGGGGGAATCTACTTCTACGTGCCGATGCGCAAGGGCGGGGCCCAACGCGAAGTGTTCTACGTGATACTGCTCCCATTCAAGATCGGGCGACTCGTTGACGGCAAGCCAGACACACAGCGGTCTTTCTCCGTCAAGATGCGGAGGCTTCCGGAGGAAGTCCCGCAGATCGAGGCGATCGTCCGCCTTACTTGGAATGGTCGCGTTCAAACTTCCAACCCGGGCGACAACGACGTCTTGTTAGATCAGGCCGAAAGCCTGACGGTTCACTCGCTGGACGGCTTTGACGAAAATCGCCCTACCCGACTCGCACTCGCCGACACCGACTATGTCGTCGTCGCCCATTTGCCCGGGGGCCTCGAGGTGGCCATGGATATCGATCTTGAGGTCCTCCCGCGCGAGTACTTAGAGCGTGACCTCGCCGTTTCGATCAAGTGCGGCGAGGTCGAGTTCACTAATGCAAGAGGTCGCCGACTCCAGGCGGACACAACCCTGATCCGCCTCTCATCGGGCCTGAAAATCCGTCTCAGAGCCGACGCTGGTGCAATCAGTGCGCACCTCGATCTCACCCGTGAGGGCTCATTCCGAGCGCAGGCGAAGAACTTCGACTTCATGCTCGCCGCTGCGTCCGGCAGCCCACTCCAGATCGGCGACGGGCCCAACGAACCGCAAGCCGGCGATCCGGGCCTGCAAACCGAGCTCCGAAGCATTCGACAGGAAATCTCTTGCTTGACTGATCTCTTCGACGAACTGGGAATCGATGACGGGCTTAGTTCGGAGCTTCAGCTCGACGATGATCTGCGACGGATGCTTCTCGCCATGCACGAAGGACTCGTGCAAGACCAACCAGTGCGGGGAAACTCCGACGGCACCGGACGATACGACTTCTCGGTCGGCGACTACAAAATCATGGCGATTGTCATGCCCGCCGAGGAACCGGGTTTCCGCCGAATCATTGATCCGTTCGACCCCACCAAGCGCGATCGGTTTCAGATCTACCGGATCGACGATGACGGCTCGCCGGAACTGATCGATTGGGCGACCGTCTACGAGTCGGTGACCGCCGAAGAAATGGCGATGATCCTGAACTTGAGACTGAACAACCTGGTCGATTCGTACGCGAACCTCGAAGATCGGCAAGCGGCACTGACCAGGGCGAACTACACGGTGCTTCGGCTTCTGACCGCCGCTGATATTGCGTCTAGTGGGGTCCAGCGCGCCAATCTGCTGAACGGGGCCTTGAGCCTTTGCCAGTGGCTCATGACCGAAGACCCCGACTCGCTGGTTCACCGTGTCAACTCTTGGCAGATCTTGCACCGACGAGGCGAGCTAGGCGACGACGTCAGGCGAGAAATCCGCGCTACTCGGCGTGGCCTGCCCTGCGACGACGCTCAGGCGCGAGAACTGGAAGCGTGCATGCTCATCCTTTTGGGTGATGAGGCGGAGCTCGAGGTTGTCATCGAGGAACTCACCGAAGTCCAAGTGAAGAACCTCCGGAGCTGGCCCGTCTGGGCGCTGAGGAATTCAGAGCCGAAGCCCGTGCTTGCGATCGAGAACTAGCGGGCGCCGGATTCCGGAAGGGATCGAACGCCGAACCCAGGACCAAGGTGTGGCAAAATGTGCGCGCCGAATGGTCCGGCTTCGGGCAGGTTTGCGCAATCGCGGAGAGCAGCCGACCGCTATCTATGGGCGAGGTTGCTCCTCGTTTGTCGCAATGTCCTCGTGCTGAGCAACATTGAGGCCGAAGGCGCCCAGAGAGTTGTGGTTTACAAGTACACGTACGTCCTCGACTAGTTTCAGAACCGGGGGTAGCTCGTCGTAGGTCGCGGCCTGACCGATTCGCGATGTGAGCGCCGAAAGTAGCTCGCGGGCGAGGTCCATCTTTCGAACCGGCCACTGCATTCGCTGATAGACGACCTTTACGTCGAGTTCCCGATTTCTCACGTGTTCAAGGTGTGAGATGAGCAACTCACGAAGGTCCTCTTCTCGCTCGGCGGAGTCCCCATGAGTGAGTCCTACGCGCGCCAGACCAACAGCTAGCTCTTCGTCAGAAAAATTGGCGAGCTCGTACTTCTGCTCGCCCCAGGTCCGAACGTCCACTAGCGAGTCGAGTTCCTCCTCCGACACGGCTGCGCCCTGGCCGGAGACCTGATCCCTGACTTTTTGCCGGAGATTCGACACAGTGCGATCGAACGCACCGTTCGACTCCCGGAACTCGCCCTCGTTGTCCATAGCGACGACAAGCGATGTCGGTGCGCCCTCAATGATCGCGCGCCGGCCGTTCGCCTGCGCAAGTCGCGGAGCAACGAAGGACGCCAGCTCAGTGGGAGAGTCGCTGGACGTTCCCTGGTTCACCAACCGGACGCGATGTCCGAGTTCAATCGCATCAAGAATTGCTCGGACGTGGAACATCTCCACATCGCCTTCGAGAACCAACACGACTCGGGGCTGCGGAGACAGGGCCATCCTGGTCAAGGCGACCGGGAGACCGCTCGGCGAGGTGTGGCCGATGCGATCGGTGAGCGCCTGTCGAAGGCGTGGCCCGTTGGCCGAGGGAATCGGATCGCCGGTTTCGCTAGCAAGTTCCTCCTCAGCCCTGAGCAGGACTTCCGCGGCGATGCGCTGCCAGACGGATTCCAGCGCTCGCCCTCGGAGTTTGAACCATCCCAAATGGTTGGAGTGGCGAATGACATCCCACCATTCGGCGAGCGGGTCGTGGTTTCGAGCCCGATCAAGGAGGAACTCGCCTGCCGGCCGCAACCGGCCAGTCGGCAGCCCCACGACCTCCAGCCGACGCTCTGCGGTTAGGTCGCGGGCGGCTCGTCGAACTGAGTCCTGATCGGCGAAGGACGGGAACGAGACCTGGCCGACGATCTGGGGATAAAAGCGCGATGCGAGGGCAGCGAGCGCAAGGTGCTCTTCTCGCGCTCGGTCGGCAAAGGCTTCATCGCTGCCGGTCGGTGCGTTTGGGCATATACGACGGTTCTCTAGGACGCGAAGAGCGTCTCTGAGCCCGAGCAACTGCCAGCGACTGTAGAAATACTCGGATCCTGCGTCCACTGTCGCGTCATCAGGCGCACGGAGAGTTCCCGCGCGCGCATAGCGGGCTATCCGGTCTTGGTCGGCCTCATCCACGAGGATCGTCTTGCTGGAGTCGGCATCCTCGACAACGGCAAACAACGGGACGAGGAGGCCAGCTCGGCGGACGGAGTGCAACTGCGACGCGCTGACGTTCAGACCCCACTCTCGAGCCGCTCGCCTGAACGCATCTACTCCAAGGACGCCCACCTGTGAGAAGACGAACGGCAAACGAAGGAGTTCAAGTCCAGCCCGAGGCGACTCGGCGCCCTCGGCGGCCTCGAGGTCGAGACTGCTCACTCGGCGAACACTAGCGCGCGCATCGCGTCGCAGCTCGCCGATAGGGCTCGCCACATGACGAGCTGACCAGTCAACGCTCCAGGTAGCCCGGTGGGTCATAACGAACATCGAAGGCTGACTATCCGATAGACGAGCGTTTGACACCTGACCGGCGACCGCGGCGCCCGTGCACCTCTGAAGGATGCGGAAGTCGAGTGCGCGTCGTCGCTCGGGCAGGGGCCGCCGCAGCGAGCATAGATGGAGGAGAAGGACCGAGACGAAAACGTCCCGATGCGTGCACTGCCACGCGAACACGACGAAGCCCCGGCAGATCGTCCGATCCGCCGGGGCTTTTCGGTCGGGCTGACAGGATTTGAACCTGCGACCCCCTGACCCCCAGTCAGGTGCGCTACCAAGCTGCGCCACAGCCCGTGGCTTCGTGTCGGATCACTCCGGCACGATGGACAAGCCTACCGGACGCGGAGGGCGACGGAGTACACCTCCGTGCGCCGGTCGCGGTCGCCTTGCACCTCCGAGTCGCGCGCCCGAATCGCCGGCTCAGTCGAGCTGGTCGCCGTCGACGTAGACCCAGAGGCCGTCGACGCGGGCGAAGCGCGAGCGCTCGTGCATCAGCCCGACACCGTCCGGACCGCGGAGCGAGGCGCGGAACTCCACCTCGCCCTCGACGTCGTCGACGCCCCCGGCCCGCGTGTCGACGATCTGCAGACGCCGCCAGACGATCCCGTCGTCGAGGTCGAGCGACGCCGGACGCGTGTCGGGATGCCAGCTGCGGCGCAGGTAGTAGAGCAGCCCGAGAGCGAAGGCGCTGAAGCGCGATCGCATCAGCCTCTCGGCCGTCGGCGCCGCCACGACGCCGGCGTGGATCGGGCCGCAGCACTCGGCGTAGAGCCCGGCGCCGCACGGGCAGTCGAGCGGACGCCCGTCGACATCCTCGATCGCCGCATCGTCCGCACTCCGGGGCATCCCTGAATTCACCTGCCGATCATCTCCGATCCGTATGCGGTCAATCCGCGCGACATCCGTGATTTTCCGGGCCGATCCCGCTCCTCGCGCCGCGACGACGCTCCCGACGACCCTCCATGTGCAGGAGTCGAGTTCTTCGCAAGTATTGACACGCCCCCCGAGAGAGGGACACTCTACTTACCACCCGCTAACGATCTCCCCCGACATCGTCATGACGGGTTCTGCACCACCCGATCCACCCCGAAGATCCCGCATCGGACGCTCCGCGGTTCTCGCCCAAGAACCCCCCGAACGCGATAGCTCGAACGACCGCGCGATCCGTCGCGCGGCCTGCCCGCCACGACGGCTCGGCAGGGTCGAGAAATCCCGACGGTCTGCACTCCCGAACCCGACGCCTCTCGCATCCGCTGATCCGCCAGCACGACGACACGGCCCGCCCCGACTCGTCTGCTCTGGAAAGTCGCCCCCACCTTTCTGGATCGGATCCCGATGCATCCCCGCCCCCTCGGCGCGCTCGCGCGTCCCGTCGCATCCGCGACACGCTGCGCCGACCGCGCCGCCGCCGCGCACCGCGGCGACCGGGTCGGGCGCACGGCCGGCATCCGCGTGGCGACGCACGGCGATCGACGGACTGGACCCGTCACCGGGGATGTGCGCTCATGACCGCGCACGACCCCACCGCCTCGGGCGTCGGCGTCACCGGCGTCGCTGGCCCCTCCTCATCCCTTCTTTCGAGCGTCGCGTCACGGCTGACGTCGCCGCTCGCGAGCGACCCGGACTGGGTGCGTCGGCTGCGGCGCCGCATCTCGATCACGGACACGCTCATCGTGACCTCGGCGGTGATCACCGGCTCTTGGGCGAGCCGCATCGCTGAGCCGGGCCGGCCGGCAGCGACCCAGTACGTGGAGTGGAGCCTCCTCGTGCTGATCGCCGTCGGCTGGCTCGGATTGCTCTCCCTGGCGCACACCCGCGACAGCCGCACGGTCGGCGTCGGCACCGCCGAGTACCGCCGCGTGGTCACCGCGAGCGTCGGATCGTTCGCCGCCTACGCGACGCTGCTCGCGCTGGTCGACCACGGCGACACCCTCCCGGTCGGCGTCGGCGTCTTCGCCGGCGGCACGACCGCGCTGCTCATCGGACGGTGGGCGTGGCGCACCTGGCTCGGCGGGCAGCGCGCCGCCGGGCGCTACCTCTCGACGGCGATCGTCGTCGGCCCGCGACGCGAGGCCGAGCACGTGATCGCCCAGATCGAGAGCCGCCGCAGTGCGGGCTATCGCGTGATCGGCGCGGCCATCCCCCGGGCCAAGCGCCGACACCTCGAGGTGGCGGGCGAGCGCATCACCCTCGTCGCCGACCTCGAGACGGTAGCCGATGCCGCGGCCCGCCTCGGTGTGGATGCCGTCATCGTCGCCGGCATCCCCACCGGGGATCGGAAGTACATCCGCCAGCTCAGCTGGGACCTCGAAGGCACCGTCACCGAGCTCGTGCTCGCGTCGGCGCTGACCGACGTCGCCGGCCCGCGCATCCACGTCAGCCCGGTCGAGGGACTCCCCCTCATGCACGTCGACCTGCCGCAGTTCCGCGGTGCGCGGCACGTGCTCAAGCGCGCGCTCGACATCGTGCTCGCCGGCGGCGGCGTGATCGCGCTCGCGCCGCTGCTCGGCATCATCGCGCTCGCGGTGCGCCTCGACAGTCCCGGCCCCGTGCTGTTCCGGCAGGAGCGCGTCGGGCTCGGCGGAACCCGCTTCCCGATGCTGAAGTTCCGGTCGATGGTCGTGGATGCCGAGACGCGCCTCGCCGCACTGCAGCAGACCTCCGACGGCAACGGCGTGCTGTTCAAGATGCGCGCCGACCCGCGGGTGACGCGCATCGGCCGCATCCTGCGCCGCTGCTCGCTCGACGAACTGCCGCAGCTGTTCGACATCCTCGCCGGCCACATGAGCCTCGTCGGTCCTCGACCGCCGCTGCCGGCCGAGGTCGAGGGCTACGAGACGCACGTGCAGCGCCGCCTCTTCATCAAGCCGGGACTGACCGGGATGTGGCAGGTCAACGGCCGCTCCGATCTCGACTGGGACGAGAGCGTGCGCCTCGACCTGTACTACGTCGAGAACTGGTCGATCACGGGCGACCTGCTCATCCTCTGGCGCACCGTCAAGGTCGTCGTGCGCGGAACGGGGGCTTACTGATGCGAGTCGGCTACGCAGCCGGGGGCTTCGACCTCTTCCACGTCGGGCACCTCAACATCCTCAAGCACGCCCGCAGCCAGTGCGACCGGCTCATCGCCGGGGTCGTCAGCGACGAGAAGCTTCTGCAGACCAAGGGCATCACCCCGGTCATCCCCCTCGCCGAGCGGCTCGAGATCGTCAGCAGCATGCGCTACGTCGACGAGGCCGTCGTCGAAGACGGCAGCAAGCTCGACATGTGGCACGACCTGCGCTTCGACCTGTTCTTCAAGGGCGACGACTGGCGCGGCACCGAGAAGGGGCGCCAGGTCGAGGCCGAGATGGGCGCCGTCGGCGTCGAGGTCGTCTACTTCCCCTACACGATGTCGACCTCGAGCACCTCGCTGCGGCGGGCGCTCGACGACATCGCCCTCCTCGCCCGCGGTAGCCGACCCCAGGACGCCGGCGATCCGGAGCACCTCACCCCCCAGGGCGCGGTCTCATGAGGTGCCCTGCACAGAACTCCGGACGCACGCCCCACCGCGTCCGCTCCCACGTCGTCGTGGGGGTGTCGGTCCTCGGCGTCGTAGCAGGCGTGAGCGCTCACGTCTCGGGGCAGGCGCCGCCCGGACCCACCCTCACGGCGGCTTCCCGCAATCGGAACCCAGCCGAGCCGGGTCGCACAGCTCTCGTGTGATCCGACAGCGGGAACGGGGTCGCGGCGCCGGGGACAGCGCCGCGACCCCGTACCGAGTGCGCCGAGCGCGCCGGCGTTCAGTCCGGCAGCGATCAGTCCGGCAGCAATCAGTCCGGCGGCGATCAGTCGTGCGCGGCCGCGACCGGCTTCGGGAACGCCTCGCGGAAGCGATCGCTCGTGAGGATGTCGCCCACGCCGATCAGCAGCAGGCTGAACAGGATCTGCTCGAACACCATCCACAGCGGGTAGAGCCCCGGGATCGCTGCGATCACGAGCGTGACGATCGGGAAGACGCGACTGAACAGCCGCAGCCGCGAGTAGGCCCAGTACCAGCCCAGCCACGCGCGCCAGGCGAAGTAGAGCAGCGTCGCCGTGATCGCGAGCACGGCGATCGAGCGGAACCAGACCGCCGGCGGCTCGACGACGCCGTTCCCGGCCAGCGCGATCGCGACGACGAGCGCCGCCGCGCCGATCACGACCTCGCCGGTGAGGATCCAGAAGATCCCCGCGAAGCCGCGACGCAGCCGCGCATCCCCCTCGAAGTCCGGGTGGATGCGCCGGGCCGCCAGCCGTCCGCCGCCGACCCGGTCGAGTCGCCGCCAGACCGGCTCAGCCGGCGCCAGCAGCCGGCTCGCCGCATCCACGAAGCGCAGCATCGCGCGGATCACGCTCAGGACTCCGTGCGGGCGACTACGAGCGCTTGCGCTTCTCGCGCACGCGCATGTTGACCTGGATCGGCGTGCCCTCGAAGCCGTAGACCTCGCGCAGACGACGCGTGATGAAGCGCCGGTAGCCGGGGTCGAGGAAGCCGCTCGTGAACAGCACGAAGGTCGGCGGACGGGTCGAGGCCTGCGTGCCGAACAGGATGCGCGGCTGCTTTCCGCTGCGCACCGGGTGCGGGTGCTCGGCGGCGAGCTCGGCGAGCAGCGCGTTGAACTTGCCCGTCGGGATGCGCGTGTCCCACGACTCGAGCGCGACGTTGAGCGCCGGCACGAGCTTCTCGAGGTGACGGCCGGTGCGGGCCGAGATGTTGACGCGCGGGGCCCAGGCGACGTGGGCGAGGTCCTGCTCGATCTCGCGCTCGAGGTAACGGCGGCGGTCGTCGTCGAGCAGGTCCCACTTGTTGTAGGCGAGCACGAGCGCGCGGCCCGATTCGAGCACCAGGTCGATGATGCGCAGGTCCTGCACCGAGATCGGCTCGGTCACGTCGAGCACGACGATCGCGACCTCGGCCTTCTCGAGCGCGGCGGAGGTGCGCAGCGAGGCGTAGAAGTCGGCGCCCTGCTGCAGGTGCACGCGCTTGCGGATGCCGGCGGTGTCGACGAAGCGCCAGATGGTGCCGCCGAGCTCGATCTGCTCGTCGACGGGGTCGCGGGTCGTGCCGGCGAGCTCGTTCACGACGACGCGCTCCTCGCCCGCGGCCTTGTTGAGCAGCGAGCTCTTGCCGACGTTCGGGCGGCCGAGGATGGCGACGCGGCGGGGTCCGCCGATCTCCTCCTTGGCGACGGCCGAGATCTCGGGCAGCACGGTCATGACGTGGTCGAGCAGGTCGTAGACGCCACGGCCGTGCAGGGCCGAGACGGGCCAGGGCTCGCCGAGGCCGAGGCCCCAGAGCACGGCCGCCTCGGGGTCGCGGATGGCGTCGTCGGCCTTGTTGGCGACGAGGATGACGGGCTTGTTCGCGGCGCGCAGCATCCGCACGACGTGCTCGTCGGTCGCGGTGGCGCCGACGTTGACGTCGACGACGAAGAGCACGGCGTCAGCCAGGTCGACCGCGACCTCGGCCTGCGCGGCCACGGAGGCGTTGATGCCCTGCGCGTCGGGCTCCCAGCCGCCGGTGTCGACGAGCGTGAAGCGGCGGCCGAGCCACTCGGCCTTGTAGGAGACGCGGTCGCGGGTGACGCCGGGCACATCCTCGACGACGGCCTCGCGGCGGCCGAGGATGCGGTTCACGAGCGCCGACTTGCCGACGTTCGGGCGGCCGACGATGGCCAGCACGGGCAGCGCCGGCAGGTAGTAGATGCCCTCGGGCCCCTCGGCGGAGGCCTGCAGCAGCTCGAGGTCTTCGTCGTCGAGGTCGAAGTCATCGAGGCCGGCGCGCAGCGAGGCGGCGCGCTGCTCGGCCTCGACGTCGTCGAGCGCGTCGAGGCGCTCGGCGTAGTCGACGCCGTCGTCGCCGACGAGGCTGTCGTCGAACTCGGGCTCGTCGCCCGAGCCGCCGGCTCCGGTCGGTCCGGTGGATGTGTTGTCGTCGCGGGCGCTCACAGCGCACCCCCGTCCTCGGTCGGGTCGCCGACCGTGTCGTGCACGAGATCGACCACGGCCTGGATCGTCTCGGCGAAGTTCAGATGAGTGGAGTCGAGGGTCGTCACGCCGTCGGCGGCGGTGAGGAAGTCGACGACCTTCGCGTCGGCCTTGTCGCGCTCGGCGAGCTGCCGGGCGGTCGCGGCCTGGTCGGGGGTGAGCTCGGCCGCGCGGCGGGCGATGCGCACCTCCTCGTCGGCGGTGAGCAGGATGCGCACCTGGGCGTCGGGGGCGACGACCGTCGTGATGTCCCGGCCCTCGACGACGATGCCGGGGCTCGGCGTCTCGCGGATGAGGCGGCGGAACACGTCGTTGAGCGCGACGCGCACCTCGGGCACGCGGGCGACGCTGCTGACGACGGCGGTGACGCGCGGCTCGCGGATCGCCTCGGTCACGTCGGCGCCGCCGACGGAGACGTGAGCCCCGCCCGGGGCGGGCACGACGCGGTAGTCGAAGGCGGCGAGCAGGCCGCGCACGGCATCCGCGTCGTCGAGGTCGATCCCGGCGTCGAGGGCGTGCCAGGCGAGGCCGCGGTAGGCGGCGCCGGTGTCGAGGAAGTCGTAGCCGAGCTCGCGCGCGGCGGCACGGCTGACACTCGACTTGCCGCTGCCGGCGGGGCCGTCGACGGCGACGACGACGGGGGATGCGGTGGTGGTCATCTCTCGGCCTCCATGATGGTCCAGCCGCGCGCGGTCAGCGCGTCGGCGAGGCGGCCGGCCGCCTCGGGCACGACCGCGATCTCGGCGAAGCCGACCTCCGCCTCGGGAGAGTGCTCGAGCCTCAGGTCTTCCATGTTCACGCCCTCCTCGCCGATCTCGGTGAGCAGGCGCCCGATCTGGCCGGGGCGGTCGTCGATCTTGATCGTCAGGGTCGTGTAGCGGCCGCTGTGGCCGTGCTTGCCGGGCAGTCGCCCGACGCCGATGTTGCCCTCCGACACCGCCTCGACGAGCGTGCGGCGGGAGCCCGGGGCGTCGATGTCGCCGAGCGCGCCGATGACGGCATCCAGGTCGTCGCGCAGCGGGCGCAGCACCTCGGCGATCGCGTCGGCGTTGGCGCTGAGGATCTGGCCCCAGAGCACCGGGTCGCTCGCGGCGATGCGGGTCGTGTCGCGCAGTCCCTGGCCGGCGAGGGCGAGGGCTTCGTCACTGCCACCGGTCAGACGGGTGGCGAGCAGCGAGGCGATCAGCTGCGGGGCATGAGAGACGAGCGCGACGCTGGCGTCGTGGGCTTCGACATCCATCTCGATCGGGGTGGCTCCGAGGTCGAGGATGAGGTCTTCGAGCGCGGCCGCACGGCGGTAGCTGATGCCGTCGTGGCCGGCGATGATCCAGGGGCGCCCGATGAAGAGGTCGGCGCGGGCGCTGACCGCTCCCCCGCGCTCGCGGCCGGCCATCGGGTGGCTGCCGATGTAGCGCGAGACGTCCGCGCCGGCGGCCACGAGCTCATCGAGCGGGGCGCGCTTGACGCTCGCGACGTCGGTCACGAGGGCGTCGGGGTAGGCGGCGAGCTCGGCGGCGACCACGCGGGCCGTCACGTCCGGCGGCACCGCGACGACGATCAGGCCGGGGGCGTCGCCCGGGGCGGGCGCGCGTCCGGCGCCGTAGTCGATCGCCAGGCGCCGCGCCGAGGGCGAGGCGTCGTCGAGCACGACATCCACGCCGCGCTTCGTCAGCGCCAGGCCGATGCTCGTGCCGAGGAGTCCGCTGCCGACGACGCGCACGCTCTCGGCGAGTCGTCGATCGGTCATGGGCGGCGGTTCCTCGTGTCGGGGCGGGCTGCCGGACGGCGGGCGCCGCCGGTCGTGCCGGTGCTCTTCGTGCTGCTGGTCTGGCGGGAGCGGGCCTGGCCCGCATCCTTCTTCGCGCCGGGCTTGCCGCCGCGACGGGCGTCCTGCTCCGAGCCTGACCCGGGAACGCCGCCGGCGCGCGAGATCGTCAGCAGCCGGCCGAGCTCCAGTGTACTGAGGTCGCGGCTGCGCCCCAGCCCCAGGGTTCCGAGGTGCAGCGGGCCGAACTGGCGGCGCACCAGGGCGTCGACGGGGTGCCCCACCGCATCCAGCATCCGGCGCACGATGCGGTTGCGACCCGAGTGCAGCGTGATCTCGACCATCGACTGTCCCCTCGAGGGCTCGCCGATCAGGCGGGCGCGGTCGGCGCGGATGGGGCCGTCGTCGAGCTCGATGCCCTTCTCGAGGGTGCGCAGCACGTTCGGGAACACCTCGCCGCGCACGGTCGCGATGTAGGTCTTCTCGACGCCGAAGGAGGGATGCGCGAGCACCTGGGCGAGATCGCCGTCGTTCGTAAGCAGCAGCAGTCCGCTGGTGTCGGCGTCGAGTCGGCCGACGTTGAACAGCCGCTCCTCGTAGTCGACGGTGAACTCGCGCAGATCGGGGCGGCCCTTCTCGTCGCTCATCGTGCTGACCACGCCGGTCGGCTTGTTGAGCATGACGTAGCGCTTGCCCGGGTCGAGCTGGATCGCGGTGCCGTCGACGCTCACCAGGTCGACGAGCGGATCGATGCGGGTGCCGAGCTCGGTCACGATCTGGCCGTTGACCTCGACCCGGCCGCTCGCGATGTACTCCTCGCACACGCGCCGCGAGGCGACGCCGGCGGCCGCGAGCACCTTCTGCAGGCGCTCGCCGGCGGGGTCGTGGGGGTCGATTCCGTCGTTGAATTCGCTGAAATCGCTCATCGTGCGTCTCCGAAGCCGTCCACGCCATCCGCCAGCAGAGGCGAGATGAGCGGCAGCTCCTCGATCGAGTTGATGCCGAGCTGCACGAGAAGCAGGTCGGTCGTCTTGTAGTTGATGGCTCCGGTCTCGCTGTCGGTGTGCGATTCGGCGATGAGTCCGCGGCCCAGCAGGGTGCGCACGACCGAGTCGACGTTGACGGCGCGGATGCTGGCGACCGCCCCGCGGGTGATCGGCTGCCGGTAGGCGATCACCGCGAGGGTCTCGAGCGCCGCCTGCGAGAGCTTGGTCGGGTTCTGGGTCAGCACGAAGTCGCCGACGACGGCATCGTGCTCGGCGCGCACGTAGATGCGCCAGCCGCCGCCGACCTCGCGCAGCTCGAATCCGCGGCGCACCGTGCCGCCGGCCGCGTCGCCCGCGCCGTCGTAGTCGGCCACGAGGCGGTCGATCGCGGTGCGTACGGTCTTGACCGGCGCATCCACCGCCGCGGCGAGGGCGACGAGCGACTGCGGCTCGTCGACGACCATGAGGATGGCCTCGAGCGCGCGGTCGAGATCGGCGATCGGAGTGCGCTTCACCGCGGTCTCGCCCTCGGCGGTCGCCGCGCCGCTGGCCTCACTCTCGAGGGTCTCGCCGGTCGCCGCGGCGCCGACCTCGCTCTCGAGGGTCTCGTCGGCGCTCTGCGGATCATCCATAGTCGGCCCCCAGGTTAGCCAGGCTGTCGTCGCTCCAGTGCGCGGCCGTCCACCGCACCGTCAGCTCGCCGAGCGGCTCGAGCTGTTCGAACGAGATCGCGGCGTTGCGGTACAGCTCGAGCACGGCCAGGAAGCGCGCCACGACGACGCCCTTCTGCTCGGCGCCGGCGCACAGCTCGCGGAAGCTCATCGTCTCGCCCGTGCTGCGCAGCAGCGCGACCACGTGCGCGGCCTGCTCGCGGATGCTGATCAGCGGCGCGTGCAGATGGTCGAGCCCGACGGTGGGCACCTCGCGCGGCGTGAAGGCGAGCGTCGCGAGGGCCGCGAAGTCGTCGACGCTCAACGTCCAGCGCAGCTCCGGTGTCTGCCGGCGGAACTTCTCCTCGAGCCGCACCGAGCGCACGTGCCGGCCCGCCTCGACCTCGAGGCCGGACGCGAACCAGCTCGCGACCTCCTTGAAGGCGCGGTACTGCAGCAGCCGCGCGAACAGCAGGTCGCGCGCCTCGAGCAGGGCGACATCCTCGGCGTCGACGAGCTCGCCGCGCGGCAGGAGCCCGGCGACCTTGAGGTCGAGCAGCGTCGCCGCGACGACGATGAACTCGCTCGCCTGGTCGAGCTCGGTCTCGGTGTCGAGCCCGCGCAGGTAGGCGATGAACTCGTTCGTGACCGCGCTGAGCGAGACCTCGGTGATATCGAGGCGGTGCTGCGTGATCAGCGACAGCAGCAGGTCGAAGGGGCCGTCGAAGTTGTCGATCGAGAGGCGGAAGCCGGTGGTCTCCTCGGCGGGGATGCTCGCTTCGGCGACGCTGGTCACCCCGTCGACGGCGGCGGCATCCGCCTCGGCGTCAGGCGACGGCGCCACGCGCGACGAGCTCGCGGGCGACCCGGCGGTACGACTCGGCGGCCGCGTGCTCGGGCGCGAAGGTCGTGATCGGGGTGCCGGCGACGGAGGCGTCGGGGAACTTGACGGTGCGGCCGATGACCGACTCGAGCACCCGGTCGCCGAAGGTCTCGACGACGCGCTCGAGCACCTCGCGCGAGTGCAGGGTGCGCGGGTCGAACATCGTCGGCAGGATGCCGTCGAGCGTGATCGCCGGGTTGAGGCGGTCGCGCACCTTGTCGATCGTCTCGATCAGCAGGGCCACGCCGCGCAGGGCGAAGAACTCGCACTCGAGCGGGATGAGCACGCCGTGCGCCGCCGTGAGCGCGTTGACGGTGAGCAGCCCGAGCGAGGGCTGGCAGTCGATGAGGATGACGTCGTAGCGGTCGCTGACCTGGCGCAGCACGCGGGCGAGGATCATCTCGCGGGCGACCTCGTTGACGAGGTGCACCTCGGCGGCGGAGAGGTCGATATTCGCCGGGATGATGTCGAGCCCGGGCGTGGAGGTCTCGACGATCGTCGAGAGCGTGTCCTTCTCCGAGCCGAGCAGCAGGTCGTAGATCGTCGGCAGGTCGTGGGTGTTGATGCCGAGCCCGGCACTGAGGGCGCCCTGCGGGTCGAAGTCGATCGCGAGCACGCGGCGGCCGTACTGGGCCAGGCTCGCGCCGAGGTTGATGGTGGTCGTCGTCTTGCCGACGCCGCCCTTCTGGTTGCAGAGGGCGATGATGCGCGCGGGGCCGTGGCCGCTCAGCGGAGCGGGCACCGGGAACTCGCGCAGGGGCCGGCCGGTGGGGCCGAGTTTCGGCTCCGCGGTACCGGGAACATCCAGGCCGGGGAGCTCAGCGACGTCGTTCCGCTTGGCTGCCATGGCCGCGAGTCTACGAGCGCTGCGGGGTCGGTCCGCGCTCCGCCGCACCCCCGTCGGCAGGGTCACTTCGACCTCTGGTTGAAGGTGAAGTGGCCGGATCGACAGGGTCGTTCACGTCGTCGAGGGGTGCCGGATCCGGCGGCTGCGGCGGATACACCCAGGTCACGAGCGCGACCGAGATCATCATCAGCAGGAACCAGGAGACGATCTTCACCGGCGACACGAGATGCCAGCCGTCGACCTGGTCGGGGTAGGTCCACGCGCCCGCGCCGGTGCCGATGTTCTCGGCGAACCAGATGAACAGCGCGACGAGCGCGAACGCCAGCAGCACCGGCATCCGGAACCGGCGCCGCCAGACGCGCACGTGCATCGTCGTGCGCAGGAACACCACGACGACCGCCGCCAGCAGCACCCAGCGCAGGTCGACCATCCAGTGCTGGGTGAAGAAGTTCGCGTAGATGAGCGCGGCGATCACGCCGGCGAGCCAGCGCGGCGGATAGGCGGTGAAGCGCAGGTCGAACAGGCGCACGACGCGCACCATGTACGACCCGACGGCCGCGTACATGAAGCCCGTGTAGAGCGGCACCGAGCCGAGGTGCAGCACGCCGTCGAGGTCGTACTCCCACGAGCCGACGCCGGTCTTGAACAGCTCCATGACGGTGCCCACGACGTGGAAGAGCACGATCACGCGCAGCTCGCGCAGCGTCTCGAGCCGGGCGGTGAGCATGAGCGCCTGGATGCCGACAGCGGCGATCGTGAGCGCGTCGCTGCGGGCGAGCGCGACGCCGTCGGGATAGGCGACGCGGGCCAGCACGATCACGGCGAGCATGAGCGCGCCGAACAGGCACGCCCAGGCCTGCTTCGCCCCGAAGACGAGGAACTCGAGCAGGGCGGCCCGCACACGACCCGGGCGGCTCGCGGGGTCGACCCCGCCACGGTCGAGCAGGGCTCGGGCGCGATCGTCGAGCCACTGCTCGACCGAGGTGAAGCGAGCGCCGCTGAACGGTGCGCTGCCGGCCCGTGCCATGGTGCTCCTGTCGCCGACGGCCGCCGGCGGTGGATGCCGGAAGCTCGGAACGGTAGCCCCGCATCCTGTGAAGCCTCCGGCCTTGATCATGAACAGATCAAGGTTCTAGGCTTCATGGACGGGAGGTCAGCATGTTCGTCATCACCGCCGACCAGGTCGGCAGCCGTCGCGGATCCGACCTCGTGGCCGGGGCGCTCGACGACATCCAGGGCGCGCTCGGGCCCCGGCTCGCCCTGCCCGCCGACCGCACCGCCGGCGACGAGCTGCAGGTGGTCACCGCCGATGCCCGCGCCGCCCTCGACCTCGTGCTGCGGCTCAGTCGCGAGGGCCGTTGGAGCGTGGGGTGCGGCATCGGCGCCGTCGACGAGCTCGCCGACAGCACCCGCGCGAGCACCGGGCCCGCGTTCATCGCCGCCCGCGACGCCGTCGAGGCCGCGAAGAAGAGCCGCACCCGCCTCAGCGTGCGCGGCGGCGCCGACGGACTCGGCGCGGCCGCGATCGAACCGCTCGCGGACCTGCTGCTGCTGCTGCGGGCCCGCCGCAGCGAACCGGGATGGGAGCTCGCCGATCTGCTCGCCGACGGGGCGACCCAGGCGGATGCGGCGCAGCAGCTCGGCATCACTCCGCAGGCAGCGAGCCAACGCGCCCGGGCCGCCGAGATCGCCGCCGAGGCCGCCGCGATTCCCGCGCTCGTGCGGCTGCTCGAGCTGGCCGACGCGCCGGCGGCCGGGGCCCCGGTGTCGGAGGCCGCCAGCACAGTGGAGTCGACCGGGAGAACCGTCGGGACCTCGAGGTCCGCGAGATCCGCCCGAGCGAAGGGAGCGCGCCGATGACCGCACTGCACGTCGTGCTGTGGATCCTGGCGATCCTCGTGATCGCCGGCGCGACCGTCGTCGCCGCCATCGGCGTGCGCCGCGACCGTCCGATCGCCGGACTGGTTCCGGTCGTGCCGATCGCGATCGGACTGCTGCTCGCTCTGCTCGGGGTGCGCATCCCCTCGCACTCCCCCGTTCTCGAAGCCCTGCTCGCGCTCGTGATCGCCGCCGCCGGCGTCGTCGCGGGCTCGCCGCTGACCATGCTGGTGCTGCGACGCACGGCGCCGGCGGCGGATGCCGGGCGCGGGTCGAGCGAGAACGCGGGCATCCGCGCCGACTCCGACCGCGCACGGCCCGCCGCGGCGGCGAGCTGGTCGCTCGGCGAGGAGGTGCCCGACGAGGCGCTGCGTTCGAGCGCCGGTTCCCCCGGTGCCGCGAGCACCGCACCGCGCGAGGTGCTGCGCGGCGGCGGCGTGATCGGCTACCTGGAGCGCTTCGCGATCATCGGCTCGGTCGCGCTCGGCCACATCGAGGTGCTCGCCGCGGTCATCGCGATCAAGGGCCTCGGTCGCTTCAACGACCTCGACAGCTCCGCCGCCCGCGAGCGCTTCATCATCGGCACGCTCGTGAGCATGATCTGGGCGGGCAGCTGCGCGGCGCTCATCCTCGTGACGGGGCTGATCCCGAAGCTCGGCTGAGCCGGCCAACCGCTTCCTGGACTCACAGAACCTGAGCACCTCGCTCGGCTGATTCGACGCCCCACCCCGTGCTCCTGGGCAGGGGAGAGCCTTTGCGGGGCTATCCGCCTAGCTGTTGCCCCAGCCGCTTCGCGATGCTCTCGATACGAAGCCGACCCGCCGCGAGGGTGGACGGCGTGCGCACGCCTAAACGGCCATGGAGCGCATCGATCGCATCGAAGGCGCCGCGCGCGTCCGCGTTGACGGCTCCAACAGCCGTCCGGAGCGACTGCCGCACATTCTCAAGCAGATCGGGCGGAAGAATCTCAGCATCAATGCCAGTCACACCGTAGAGGCCAGCAAAGACTCTCATCTGATCAATGGCGCTGCGATCGAGCCGGACGTCGTCGGGGAAGCTTGCCACCCACTCGCTCAAGATCTTGTCAATCCAGGTCTCGAGTTCCGCGGCTCCGTCTCTGACTCGCTCAGGCGTATCGACGGTGGACAGACGCACGCTGATCTTCCATCCCTCCGCGATCGCACTCTCCAGATCGGCGTACTGGGTAATTAACTCCGCGCCCACGATCCAGGATAGAAACGCTGTTCTCCTCAGCGCGTCACCAAAGGTCGTTCTTGCGTCGAGGAATCGACGCTCCTCAACTTGCGCGACGAATGTCCGAACGAGGCGATCGAGATCGGCCCACGCATGGTCGAACAGCGACACCTGAGCACTGGGGATGTCGGCATACTCGCTGTAGCGCCGACAGAGCTGCACATCTCGCCTGAGCGCCTCACCGGCCAGTCGATACTGACCCGCAATGAGCTCAGCCATCTTCTCGCGACGCATATCCCCATTGACGGGATTGGCCAAGATTTCAGCCGAGCCAGTCACCGCCGAGCACTCTCCGTAGGGATTCATCGAGAAGAGCGCGACGTCGGCGCCGACCGCGTAGTCCAGGGCTTCCTGGGTGTATCCGCCCGTCGAGTAGAAGATCGCGATTCTGTGTTCGTGGGCGGCTCCGCGCAACTTCTGAATATCGGGTCGCCCGACTGGGTTCGCGTAGAACTTAACTTGGGCGACTGCATCCGTTGCCCGGACGTCTAGACCTCCATCTGCACCTGATTCAGTTACCTGCGCATCGATGAAACCGATGCTCTGCATGTGGCGAGCCGCAGCGGCCTCGGCCGCGCGCCAATCGATCAGGAACTCACGTGAGGACAGCTCAGCGGTCATGACTGGAGCGTATCTAAAAGTTGGGTTCCATAATCCACGCGACCGAGATCCTGGAGACAGGGCCGGTCCTCAGCCGCGCAGCAGCGGCAGCACCTCCTGGCCGAGCACGCGCACGAGCTCGCCGACGTTGTCGTCGCCGTCGTTCCGCGGAGCCTGCGCGATGATGCGCGTCGCCCCCGCGTCGGCGTAGGCGCGGAACCGTTCGGCGATCTGCTCGGGCGTGCCTGCCGCGTAGCCCTCGACGGGGTCGAACCCCTCGGGGCGCCATGCCGCGGCATCGGCCGCCGCCCGCGCGATGCCGTCGTCACCGACCGCCGTGATGACGCCGACGCCGATCGGGCGCGGCTTCCCCGCCGTGCGCACCGCCAGCTCCGACATCGCGCGCACCTCCTCGACGGTCTGCGGCGCACCGAGCAGCACGCCGTCGCCGACCTCGGCGGCGAGCGCGAGCGACTTCGGACCGCCGCCGCCCACGTGCAGCTCGAGCGGGGCGTCGAGCGGCCAGGTGAGCTTGATGCGGTCGAGCTTCACGTAGCGGCCCTCGACCGTGACCTCCTCGCCCGCGAAGAGCCGACGCATCGCGTCCGCCGACTCGCGCAGCAGCGTGAGCGGCGAGGCGACGCGCACACCGGCCTGCCCCATCCACTCCTGCACGCCGTGGCCGATGCCGGCGATGAAGCGCCCGGGGAACATCCGCTCGATCGTCGCCAGCTCCATCGCCGTGATCGCCGTGCTGCGCAGCGGCAGCGGAAGCAGGCCGATGCCGACGCGGATGCGCGACGTCGCGGCGAGCGCCGCCACCGCCGGCGCGATCCCGCTCTCGGCGAAGCAGTCCTCCCACACCCACAGTTCATCGAGCCCCGCCTCCTCGACCGCGCGCGCGAGCGGCAGCAGCCGTTCGGGCGGCATGGTCGGGTCGAAAGTCATTCCGAGTCGGGGCAGCGCGGCGTCCATGCCTCCACCCTGACGTGCCCCGCCGACATCCGCGCGGATTCCGACGACTCGCGCAGGCCGTCCGCGCGATCCGCGCTGGGGTGTCTTGCGAGCGTGTCACACTGCCGATATGCCCACCGTCGCTGAGATCGCCGCGGAAGCGACCGAGTCCACCGACTCCGAGAGACTTCGGGTTCTCGCCGACCACCGGTCGAAGTCCGTGCGCGTCGCCGTCGCCGAGAACGCGGCGACCGATGACGTCACCGTCGAGCTCCTGCTCCGGGACCCAGTCGAGCTGGTGCGTCTCGCCGGTGCCACCAACCTGGCAGGCAGACCCGCGCTGCAGGCCGTCGTGGCGCACTCGGACGAGAAATGGATGCGCGCGATCCTTGCGCACACCTTCGCCCGCGACGACGACCGCGGACTGCCCTATGACGTTCAGATCCTTCTGTCGGAAGACGACTTCTGGGAGACCCGACAGCGCATCGCCGAGACGACCGCCTACGCGGAGATCTTCGAGCAGCTGCTACTCGACGCCGATGCGCGCGTACGGGGGCGCTGTGCAGCGAATCCGCGGATCACTCTCGAGCAGATGGAGCGCCTGGTCAACGACCGGTCGTGGATCGTTCGCGCCTCAGCGGCCGGATCCGGGTGCCGCTATCCCGATGACGGCCAGCTTCTCCGACTGGCATCCGATCGCTCGGCGGGTGTGCGGTGGGCGGTCGTGTTCCGACCGGATCGTCCCAGGGCGGCGCTCGAGCTCATCGCAGAAGACACCGACGCCGACAACCGCGACCACGCTCGACGCGCACTTCGCGACGAGCACGCGATCATGAGCGAGCAGGTCATCGAGTGGGCTCGTGAGGAACGACGGCGCGCGGACCGGATCGCGCCGTTCATCGGGGCGCCGCGTTAGTCAGCCGCGCTTCCTCGGAACCGAGCGGCGGTAGGGCGAGACCGTCGGGTCGCCGGCGATCGTGAAGCGCCAGGGGTAGGCGTCGGTGCCGCCCTCGCCCGAGACCCCGGTGCGGGGTCCGGTGTGGATGCGCGACGCGGGCACGGGCGCAGACGGCAGCTCGAGCGCGAACGGCTCGCCGTCGAGGAGCACGCCGTCGTCGGCGAGGACGATGCCGAGGGCGATCGTGAGGCGGGCGGGGCCGCGGGCGAGGTCCGCATCCACTCGGCTCGTGGTGCGGCGCTCGCGCGCGGTGTCGAGTCCGTCGACGACCTCGCCGGCGCGCAGCAGCACGGCCGATGCTGCGCCAGGCGGCGAGCAGACGATGTTCGCGCAGGCGTGCATGCCGTAGGAGAAGTAGACGTAGAGGTGCCCGGGCTCGCCGAACATGGGGCGCGTGCGCGGCGTGGGGCCGCGGTGGGCGTGCGAGCCGGGATCCTCGCCGACACCGAGGTAGGCCTCGACCTCGGTCAGGCGCACGCTCGCGCCGCGCCCGTGCAGCACGGCCCCGAGCAGGCGCGGCGCCACCTCGACCGAGGGGCGCCGCAGCAGCTGAAGCAGATCGGCGTCCGGCGCGGAGCTCAGCGGAGCATCCTCAGAAGAACCGCTGGCCCGAGACGACCACGACGATCAGCACGAAGACGATGACCGCGGCGGCGAGGCCGACCACGAGCGGCAGCACCCAGCGCCGCGGCGGGCGCGGCGCCTTCGGGTCGCGCGGCGCGCGCGACGAGCCGGAGCCGGAGCCCGAGCCAGATCCCTGCGCGCCGCCGCTCATCGCCCGGCCAATCCGCGCACGCGCTCGGTGAGCGCTGCGAGCTGCTCGGCCACGCGCTCCGGCGCGGTACCGCCGATGCCGGCGCGGCTCGCGAGCGAGCCCTCGACCGTGAGCACCGCGCGCACCGATCCGGTGAGACGCGGGTCGATCGCGGCGTACTGGGCGTCGCTCGGCTCATCCAGCTCGAGTCCCTCGGCCTCGCAGAAGCGCACGAGCGCACCCGAGATCTCGTGCGCCTCGCGGAAGGGCACGCCCTCGCGCACGAGGTGGTCGGCCACGTCGGTCGCGAGCGAGAAGCCCTGCGGGGCGAGCTCGGCGAGGCGAGCCGTGTCGAATTCGAGGGTCGCGACCATGCCGGCGAAGGCGGGCAGCAGCACCTCGAGCGTCTGCACGGAGTCGAAGACGGGCTCCTTGTCCTCCTGCAGGTCGCGGTTGTAGCCGAGCGGCAGCGCCTTGAGCGTCGCGAGCAGTCCGGTCAGATTGCCGATCAGGCGACCGCTCTTGCCGCGCGCGAGCTCGGCGATGTCGGGGTTCTTCTTCTGCGGCATGATCGACGACCCGGTCGAGAAGCCGTCGTGCAGGCGGATGAAGCGGAACTCCCGCGTCGCCCAGAGGATGATCTCCTCGGCGAAGCGCGACAGGTCGATGCCGATCTGCGCGGCGATGAACGCGAACTCGGCCACGACGTCGCGCGAGGCGGTCGCGTCGATCGAGTTGAGCATCGGGGCGCCGAGCCCGAGCTCCGCGGCGATCGGCACCGGGTCGAGGCCCAGCGCGCCGCCCGCCACGGCGCCAGCGCCGTAGGGCGACTCGGCGGCGCGCACGCGCCAGTCGCGCAGACGCTCGAGGTCGCGCACGAGCGGCCAGGCGTGCGCGAGCAGCTGGTGCGAGAGCAGCACCGGCTGGGCGTGCTGCAGGTGCGTGCGTCCGGGCATCGGGGCGTTCGGATGCGCGGAGGCCTGCCCCGCGATCGCGTCGACCGTCTGCACGAGCAGGTGCTGGATCGTGGTCGCGTGGTCGAGCAGGTAGAGCCGCACCAGCGTCGCGATCTGGTCGTTGCGGCTGCGGCCGGCGCGCAGGCGCCCGCCGAGCTCCGGGCCGACCGCGGCGACGAGCTCGCGCTCGAGCGCGAAGTGCACGTCTTCGTCGGAGGGCTTCGGCTGGATGCTGCCATCGCGCCAGCCGGCCTCGATCTGATCCAGCCCGGCCAGCATCCGCTCGAGGTCGTCGGCGACGAGATAGCCGGCCGCGGCGAGCGCCCGGGCGTGCGCCCGCGACCCGGCGAGGTCGTAGGGCGCGAGGGCCCAGTCGAAGTGCGTCGAGCGGCTCAGCGCCTCAAGCTCGGGCGAGGGTCCGTCGGCGAAGCGCCCGCCCCAGAGCGAGGAGCCGCCCGCGGTCGATCCGCCGCTCGAGCCGTCGCCGGTCACGCCGGCAGCGCCATCCACGCCGCTCACAGCGCGGCCTCGTTCTTCGCGAGCAGCCACGCCAGCAGCGCCTTCTGGGCGTGCAGTCGGTTCTCGGCCTCATCCCAGATCACGCTCTGCGCGCCGTCGATCACGTCGGCGGCGACCTCGTAGCCGCGGTAGGCGGGCAGGCAGTGCAGGAAGATCGCGTCGCCCTCGGCCTCGGCCATGAGCTCGCTCGTCACCTGGTAGGCGCCGAGCTTCGCGACGCGGTCGGCCTTCTCGTCTTCCTGGCCCATCGACACCCAGGTGTCGGTCACGACGACGTCGGCGCCGGCGACGGCCTCCGAGGCGGATGCGGTGACGAGCACCGAGCCGCCGGTCTGCGCCGCGCGGGTGCGCGCGTCATCCACGAAGCGCTCCTCGGGCTGGAAGCCCTCGGGGGCGCCGATGCGCACGTGCATGCCCGCGGTCGCGCCGGCGAGCAGGTAGCTGTTGGCCATGTTGTTCGCGCCGTCGCCGACGTAGACGACCGTGAGCCCGGCGAGCGTGCCCTTGTGCTCCTGGATCGTGAGCAGGTCGGCGAGCAGCTGGCAGGGGTGGAAGTCGTCGCTCAGCGCGTTGACGACCGGCACCGTCGCGCCGTGCGCCATCTGCTCGAGCCCGGTCTGCGCGTAGGTGCGCCACACGATCGCCGAGACCATGCGCTCGAGCACGCGGGCGGTGTCGGAGGGGCTCTCCTTGCCGCCGAGCTGGCTGTTGCCGGTGTCCATGATCAGCGGCGAGCCGCCGAGGTCGGCGATGCCGACCGAGAACGAGACCCGGGTGCGCGTCGAGGTCTTGTCGAAGATGACGGCGACGCTCTGCGGACCGGCGAGCGGCTTCTGCGCCCAGCGGTCGGCCTTCAGCTCGCGGGCGAGCTCGAGGATCTCGAGCTGCTCGGCGCTCGACAGGTCGTCGTCGCGGAGGAGGTGGCGGGTCATGCGGGGGCTCCCGTCGGGGTCGAGGGCTGGAGGGTCGGAGTGGATGCGGTGGTGGGCGCCGTCGCGGCGGCGACCTCGGCGAGCGCCGCGCCGAAGCGCTCGAGGAACACGTCGATCTCGTCGTCGCCGATGTTCAGCGCCGGAGCGAGGCGGATGACGTCGTCGGCCGGGGCGTTGACGATGAGTCCGTGGCGGTGGGCGGCGGCGCGAACCTCGTTCGCGACAGGCGCCGCGAGCTCGATGCCGAGCAGCAGTCCGCGACCGCGCACGCCGACCACGAGCGGGCTGCCGAGCGCGAGGATCCTCTCGCTCAGCTCGACCCCGCGGGCGGCCGCGTTCTCGATCAGGCCGGCGTTCTCGACCTCGGCGAGCACGGCATCCGCGACGGCGCTCGCGAGCGCGTTGCCGCCGAAGGTCGAGCCGTGCTGGCCCGGCTTGAATAGGTCGCCGGCGCCGTGGAAGGTCACGAGCGCGCCGATCGGGAAGCCGCCGCCGATGCCCTTGGCGAGCGTGATCGCGTCGGGCTCGATGCCCGCGTGCTGGAATCCGAACCAGGCTCCGGTGCGGCCGGCCCCCGTCTGGATCTCGTCGACGATGAGCAGCGCGCCGTGCTTCCGCGTGAGCTCGCGCGCGGCCTCGAGGTACCCGAAGGGCAGCGGCACGACGCCCGCCTCGCCCTGGATGGGCTCGACGATCAGCGCGGCGACATCGTCGCCGATCGCGGCCTCGAGCGCCTCGACGGTCGGCGCGATGTGCTCGATGCCGCCGATGAGCGGCTCGAAGGGCGCGCGCAGCGCCGGCTTGCCGGTGAGGGCGAGCGCTCCCGTCGAACGCCCGTGGAAGGCCTTCTCGAGGGCGAGGATGCGCGGCCTGCCGGTCAGCTTCGCGAGCTTGAGCGCGGCCTCGTTCGCCTCGGTGCCCGAGTTCGCGAGGAAGACGCGGTCTCCCCCGCTCAGCCGCAGCAGGCGGTCGACGAGTTCGAGCTGCGGCGGCGTGACGAAGTAGTTCGAGATGTGCGCGAGGGTCGCCGCCTGACGGCTCACCGCATCCACGAACACCGGGTGCGCGTGGCCGAGCACGTTGACGGCGATGCCGCCGAGGAAGTCGAGGTACTCGACCCCGTCGACGTCCCACACGTACGAGCCCGCGCCGCGCTCGAAGGCGGCCAGCGGCCGGCCCCACGAGGGCATCATCGTCTGCTGGTAGTGGTCCAGGTCGTTCTCGGTGCTCATGCCGGCACCACCTCCGTTCCGATTCCCTCGCTGGTGAAGATCTCGAGCAGGATCGAGTGCTCGCGTCGGCCGTCGATGACCGCGGCCTTGGGCACGCCGCCGAGCACGGCATCCAGGCAGGCGGTCATCTTGGGGATCATGCCGCTCTGCAGCGAGGGCAGCAGCGCGGTGAGCTCGGCGGTGTCGATCTGCGAGATGAGCGACTCCGGGTCGGGCCAGTCGCCGTAGAGGCCGGCGACGTCGGTCAGCACGACGAGCTTCGCCGCGCCGAGGGCGACGGCGAGGCTGGCGGCGGCCGAGTCGGCGTTGACGTTGAGCGACGAGCCGGGCTCGTCGAGGTCGGGCGCGATCGACGACACGACGGGGATGCGGCCGGCGTTGAGCTCGGCGATCACGGCGGCCGGATCGACCGAGACGACGTCGCCGACGAGGCCGATGTCGACGAGCTCGCCGTCGATCTCCACGCCGCGACGACGGCCGCCGAACAGGCCGGCGTCCTCCCCCGCGATCGCGCTCGCGAGCGGACCGTGCTCGTTGATCAGGCTGACCAGCTCGCGGCTGACCTGGCCCGTGAGCACCATGCGCACGACATCCATCGCCTCGGGTGTCGTGACGCGGTAGCCGCCCTTGAACTCGCTCGGGATGCCGAGCCGGTCGAGCATCGACGAGATCTGCGGTCCGCCGCCGTGCACGACGACGGGGCGGATGCCGGCCGAGCGCAGGAACACCATGTCCTGCGCGAAGGCCTGCTGCAGGGCGCGGTCGACCATCGCGTTGCCGCCGAACTTGATCACGACGATCTCGCCGGCGAAGCGCTGCAGCCAGGGCAGCGCCTCGATCAGCACGGATGCCTTGGCCGCGGCCGTCTCGAGGCGGGCGGCGGGGCTGACCGTCGGCACCGGGGCGTCGGCCGCGGGACTCGTGTCGTCGCTCATGAGCTGTAGGCCGAGTTCTCGTGCACGTAGTCGTGCGTGAGGTCGTTCGTGTAGATCGTCGCCTCGGCCGCGCCGTAGTGCAGGTCGATCAGCACGTGCACGGCGCGCGAGCTCAGGTCGACCTCGTCGCGCGGGCGGTCGGGCCCGCCGGCAGAGCAGACGCGCACGCCGTTCATGCTCACGTCGACCGCGTAGGGGTCGAAGGGCGCCTGCGTCGTGCCGATCGCGGCGAGCACGCGACCCCAGTTGGGGTCGTTGCCGAACACGGCCGCCTTGAACAGGTTGTTGCGGGCGACCGAGCGGCCGACCTCGACCGCGTCGGTCTCGGTCTCGGCGCCGACGACCTCGATGGCGATGTCGTGGCTCGCGCCCTCCGCGTCGCCCTGCAGCTGCAGCGCGAGGTCGAGGCTGAGCTCGCGCAGCGCCTCGGCGAACTCCGCCAGGTCGGGCGTGACGCCCGAGGCGCCGCTCGCGAGCAGCGTCACCTGGTCGTTCGTCGACATGCAGCCGTCGCTGTCGAGGCGGTCGAAGGTGACGCCCGTGGCGGAGCGGAGCGCCGCATCCAGCTGGGCGGAATCGAGTACGGCGTCGGTCGTGATCACGACGAGCATCGTCGCCAGACCCGGGGCGAGCATGCCCGCGCCCTTCGCCATGCCGCCGAGGCTCCAGCCGGCGGCCGAGCGGTAGGCGGCGGTCTTGGCGTGGGTGTCGGTCGTGATGATCGCGGCGGCGGCGTCCGCTCCCGCCTCGTCGCTCGTGTCGAGCGCCTCGGCCGCGGCGGACACGCCTGCGAGCAGCTTGGCGCGGTCGAGCTGGTCGCCGATCAGGCCGGTCGAGCAGACGAGCACATCGCCCGCATCCACGCCGACTGCCGCGGCGACGCCCTCGGCCGTCGCGTGGGTGGTCTGGAAGCCCTCGGCGCCGGTGAAGCAGTTCGCCCCGCCGGAGTTGAGCACGATCGCCGAGACCTGGCCGTCGGCGATGACCTGGCGCGACCAGATGATGGGGTTCGCCTGCGCGCGGTTCGAGGTGAAGACGGCCGCGGCGGCGTTGAGCGGGCCGCGGTTCACGACGAGCGCGAGGTCCTGGTTGCCGTTCGACTTGAGCCCGGCGCGCACGCCGGCGGCCGCGAATCCGGCGGGGGTGGTGACGGTCACGGGGCGACTCCGTTCACGGGAAGGCCGAGGGTCTCATCGAGCCCCAGGGCGAGGTTGGCCGACTGGATGGCGGCACCGGCCGTGCCCTTGACGAGATTGTCGAGGGCGCTGACGACGACGACGCGGCCGGCCCGCTCGTCGACGGCGAGGCCGACGAGCACGGTGTTCGCGCCGGTCGTGTCGCCGGAGCGCGGGAACACGCCCTCGGGCAGCAGGTGGGCGAAGGGCTCGTCGGCGTAGGCGGCCTGCCACGCGGCGCGCACCTCGGCGGCGGTCACGCCGGGCGCGAGCTTCGCGGTCGAGGTGGCGAGGATGCCGCGCGACATCGGCACGAGCACCGGCGTGAACGAGATGCTCACCCCGGTGCCGCCCGCGGCCGTGAGGTTCTGGATGATCTCGGGCACGTGGCGGTGCACGCCGCCGACGCCGTAGGCCGAGGCCGAGCCGGCGATCTCGCTCGCGAGCAGGTTCGTCTTCAGGCTCTTGCCGGCGCCCGAGGTGCCGACGCTGAGCACGCTGACCAGGTCGTCGGCCTGGATGACGCCGGCCGCGATCCCGGGCGCGAGCCCGAAGGTGACGGCGCTGACGTTGCAGCCGGGCACGGCGATGCGCTTCGTCTGCGCCAGCTCGGCGCGCTGGGCGGCGGCGGTCGCGGTCGCCGGGGTGTCGGCGTCGGCGCGCGGCAGCTCCGGCATCCCGTAGGTCCAGGCGCCGTAGTACTCGCCGCCGTACCAGGTGGCCCAGGCCTCCGGGTCGGTCAGGCGGTGGTCGGCGCCGCAGTCGACGACGAGCACGTCATCCGGCAGCTCGGCCGTGATCGCGCCCGAGGCGCCGTGCGGCAGCGCGAGGAAGACCACGTCGTGGCCGACGAGCGACGCGGCCTCGGTGGGCTTCAGCACCAGCTCGGCGTAGGTGAGCAGGTGCGGGTGCACGGCGGCGAGCTTCTCGCCCGCGTTGCTGTGCGCGGTCACCGTGGTGACCTGGAATTCGGGATGCGCGGCGAGGAGGCGAAGGAGCTCGCCCCCGGCGTAGCCGCTCGCGCCGGCGACGGCGACGGAGTAGGACATGGCGGATACCTCAGGATGTCAGCGACGGACGTGGATGCGGGGCGGCGACGTCAGCGCTGGTGAGGCTCGGCTCGTGGCCAGGCTCAGCGGCGGGACGACGCCCCGGTTCGGCGCGTACGACGAAGACGTCGAGCAGCACGCTGCTGAGCTCCGGTCGTCAGGTCCACGCGTCGACCCTAGCGCGCCGCGCGACGGCCGACACAATCGAGCCCGGCGCATCCGCCCCTGTCGCTCGGCGGAACGCCCGGTCTAGCCTGGCGGCACGAGGCCGTGGCGGCCGGCGCCCGGCGGATGCGGAGGTTCCCATGTCGGACATCGATCAGCTGCTGAAGACCCTGCCCGTCGGCGACATCGCGCGCCAGGTCGGCGTCGACGAGGACACCGCCCAGGATGCGCTGCAGCAGATCCTGCCGGGACTCGTCGGCGGGTTGCAGGCGAACGTCGCCGACGGCGGCGAGGCCTCGCTCGAGAAGGCCCTCGGCTTCCACCAGGGTCGCTCGCTCTCGCTCGCCGATGTCGACGAGGCGGACGGCCAGAAGATCGTCAAGAACGTCTTCGGCGACAACGCCGCCCCGGTGGCATCGAAGCTCGCCGACTCGAGCGCGAAGTCGTCGGTCACGCAGGGGCTGATCGAGAAGATCCTGCCGATCGTCGCGCCGCTCGTGCTGGCCTGGCTCGCGAACCGCTTCTTCGGGCAGAAGGATGCGGGCGGCTCGGCGAGCGCGGCGCCGGCGTCGACGGGCGGCGGCCTGGGCGACATCCTCGGCGGACTGCTCGGCGGCGGATCGGGTTCCTCCGGCGGGTCGAGCTCGGGCGGCGGCATCGGCGACATCCTCGGCGGGCTCGGCGGGCTGCTCGGCGGCGGCAAGCGCTGACGGCGGCGCTGACGACGAAGGCCCCGTGCGCGGATGCGCCGGGGCCTTCGTTCTGTGCGTGATCGGCGCGCTCAGTCGCGCAGCGTCGCCCCGAGCCGCTCGGTCGCCAGCGCGACGCCGGCGAGCTTCGCCTCGGTCGCCTCGGCGGCGGTCAGCGTACGGTCGGCGGCGCGGAATCGCAGCGCGAGCGTGATCGACTTGCTGCCCTCGGGCACGCCCTGGCCGCGGTAGTCGTCGACGAGGCGCACGTGCTCGAGCAGCTCGCCCGCGCCCTCGGTGACCGCGGCCACCACGTCGGCGGCGGGCACGCCCGCGTCGACGACGAGCGAGAGGTCCTGCGTCGCCGCCGGCTGCGTGCGGATCGGGGTCGCCGAACGGTGCACGTCCGACAGCTCGATGAGCGCATCCACGTCGATCTCGGTGACCGCGACGACGCGCGGCAGGTCGAGCTCGGCGGCGAGCGCCGGCAGCAGCTCGCCGGCGTGGCCGACGACCGTGCCCGCGACGCGCAGCTCGGCCGTGCGTCCCGGGTGCAGCGCGGGATGCGAGCCCTGCACGACCTCGAGCGCGGCGCCGGCCGACAGCGCGACCTGGCGTGCCGCATCCAGGGCGTCGCTGAGGCCCGACGCGACGGCGGCCTGGCCGGGCTGCTTGTCGACCGTGTCGCCGAGGGCGAGGTAGCCGACGCGCCAGCCCTGCGCGGGGATGGCGTCGTTCAGCTCGGCGAGCACCGCGTCGCTCGGGCGCGCGGCCCCGGCGGGGATGCCCTCGGTGCCGTAGGCGCGCCCGCTCTCGGGCAGGAAGACCGTGCCGACCTCGTAGATCGCGAGATCGGTGAGACCACGGCCGAGGTTGCGGCGTGCGACGTCGACGAGACCCGGCAGCAGGCTGCGGCGCAGCAGCGCCGCCTCGCCGTCGAGCGCGTTCGCGAGCTTCACGGCGGCGGCGGCGGGCGTGAAGGCGTCGATCTGCGCGCGCGAGTGGAAGGGGTAGGCCTGCACCTCGGTCGCTCCCGCGTCGGCGAGGCCCTGCGCGATGCCGCGGCGCAGACGCTGCGCGCGGGTGAGCCCGCGCCCGGGCGGGGCGACGGGCAGCACCGACGGGATCTCGCCGTAGCCGACGATGCGCGCGACCTCCTCGACGAGCGTCGGCCCGTCAGTGAGGTCGGGGCGCCAGGTCGGCGGGGTCACGGTCGCCGTGCTCGAGAGCGCGAGCTGGCCCTGCACCACGACGGTCGCGCCGATCAGCTCGAGCGTCGAGACGACCTGCTCAGCCGTGTAGTCGACGCCGACGATGCGCGCCGGCAGGTCGAGCGCGAACTCGATCGGACCCGGGACGATCGCCTCGCCCGCGTCCACGCCGAGCTCGTCGATCGTTCCGCCGGTCAGCTCGACCAGCAGCTGCGCCACGCGCGCCGCGGCGAGCGGGGTCACGCGCGGGTCGACGCCGCGCTCGAGGCGCTTCGCGGCCTCGCTCGGCAGCTTGTGGCGGCGGGCGGTGCGGGCGATCGAGATCGGATCCCAATTGATCGCCTCGATGAGCACGTCGGTCGTCGCATCCGAGATCTCGGTCGCAGCGCCGCCCATGACGCCGGCGAGCGCGACGGCGCCCGACTCGTCGGCCACGACGAGATCCTGCGGGTCGAGCTTGCGGGTCACGGCGTCGAGCGTCTCGAGGGTCTCCCCCGGCTGTGCGCGACGCAGCGTGATGCCGCCCGAGATCTTGCCGAGGTCGAAGCCGTGGATCGGCTGGCCCAGCTCGAGCATCACGTAGTTCGTCACGTCGACCGCGAGCGAGATCGAGCGGATGCCGGCGAGGCGCAGGCGGGAGCGCATCCACGACGGCGTCGGACGGGTCGCGTCGATGCCCCGCACGACGCGGAACGCGATGACCGAGGCGCCCTGACGGCCGCGGATCGGCGCGCCGTCGTCGAGCGTCACCGGGAAGCCGTGCGCCGCCACCGGCTCGACCGCGTCGGCCGGGTCGCGGAAGCTCGCGCCGGTCGCGTGCGAGTACTCGCGGGCGACGCCGCGGATCGAGAAGGCGTAGCCGCGGTCGGGCGTCACGTTAATCTCGACGGCCGCGTCGTCCAGGCCCAGCAGCGCGAGCGCATCCGTGCCCGGCTCCGGGTCGAGACCCAGCTCGACCAGACGCAGGATGCCGTCGTGCTCGTCGCCGAGTCCCAGCTCGCGGGTCGAGGCGATCATGCCGTCGGAGACGTGGCCGTAGGTCTTGCGGGCGGCGATGGGGAAGGGTCCCGGCAGCACGGCGCCCGGCAGGGTCACGACGACCTTGTCACCGACGCCGAAGTTGTGGGCGCCGCAGACGATGCCGCGCGGCTCGGCCTCGCCGACATCCACCTGGCACCAGTTGATCGTCTTGCCGTTCTTCTGCGGCTCTGGCTCAAGCGAGAGCACCTGGCCGACGACGACCGGACCGGTCACCTCGGCGGCGTGCACGTCCTCCTCCTCGAAGCCGACACTGACAAGCGCCGCGTGCACGTGCTCGAGCGTCGCGTCCTCGGGGAGCGCGACCCAGTCGCGCAGCCAGCTCAGCGGAATACGCATCAGACCACCATCCCGAACTGCTGCGAGAAGCGCACATCGCCCTCGACCATGTCGCGCATGTCGTTCATGTCGTTGCGGAACTGCAGGGTGCGCTCGATGCCCATGCCGAAGGCGAAGCCCTGGTACTCCTCGGGATCGATGCCCGCCGCACGCAGCACGTTGCGGTTCACCATTCCGCAGCCGCCCCACTCGACCCAGCGCGCGCCGCCCTTGGCGTTCGGCTGCCAGACGTCCATCTCGGCGCTCGGCTCGGTGAAGGGGAAGAAGTTCGGGCGCAGACGGATCTGCGCGCCCTCGCCGAACATCGCGTGCGCAAGGTGCTCGAGTGTGCCGCGCAGGTGCGCCATCGTGAGGCCCTTGTCGATCGCGATGCCCTCGACCTGCTGGAAGACGGGGGTGTGCGTCGCGTCGAGCTCGTCGGTGCGGTAGACGCGGCCCGGGGCGACGACGTAGAGCGGCAGCTCGCGGCTCAGCAGCGAGCGGATCTGCACGGGGCTGGTGTGCGTGCGCAGCACCAGGTGGCGCTCGACCGGCTCGACGAAGAAGGTGTCCTGCATGGCGCGGGCCGGGTGGTCCTCGTCGAAGTTCAGCGAGTCGAAATTGAACCACTCGTGCTCGAGCTCTGGGCCCTCGCCGATCTCCCAGCCCATGCCGGTGAAGACGTCGGCGATGTCCTCCTGCAGCAGGCTGAGGGGATGACGGGCGCCGGCGCGGCGACGGCTCGCCACCGCCGTGACGTCGACGGCCTCGGCGGCGAGACGCTGCTGCTCCTCGGCGGCCAGCACGACCGACTCCTGCGCGGCGAGCGCCTGGTTGACGCGGGCGCGCGCCTGGCCGACGAGCTTGCCGGCAGCGGCCTTCTCGCTGCCCGGCAGGTCGCGGATCGCGCCGTTCAGTCGGGCGAGCGGCGAGTGCTCGGCGGTGTGCTCGGTGCGGGCGGAGCGGAGGGCGGTCGAGTCGCCGGCCGCGGAGATGGCCGCGAGCGCGGCATCCACCGCCTCGGCGACCGCCTGCTCGGTGATCTGGGGGGTGTCGGACACGAGAATCGAGTCTAACGACGCGCGGCGGCCCGGCAGCCCGAGACGGGGGTCAGCCCGGGACGACGGTCAGCCAGGAACGACGGAACCGCGGACCGGTGACCAATCCGCGGTTCCGACTCTCGTCGCCGAGTGCGGGCCGTGCCTCAGATCCCCGAGGCGCCGCCCTGCTCGCGCAGGGTCATGACCGAGGTGCCGGTGGGCACTGCGGTGGGCGGTCCTCCACGGCGGCGGCCGCCGCCCTTGCGGGACCCGCCGCGCAGTCGGATCTCGAGCAGCTTCGCGAATCCGGCGAGCACCAGACACAACGCGATGTAGATCGCACCCATGACCATCGCCGAGGGGATGATGGGCGAGCCGTACTGCAGCTGCGTCCCGTAGAACTTCGCGAGGTAGAGCAGCTCCTGGTAGGTGACGATGAAGCCGAGCGCGGTGTCCTTCAGCACGACGACGAGCTGAGCGACGATGATCGGCAGCATCGCGCGGATGCCCTGCGGCAGAAGGATCATGCGCATGAGCTGGCCCTTGCGCAGGCCGATCGCCATGCCCGCCTCGCGCTGGCCCTTCGGCAGCGACTCGACGCCGGCGCGGAAGATCTCGGCGAAGACGGCGCCGTTGTACAGCGTGAGGCCCGCGACGACCGCGACGAACGGCGACAGCCGGATCCCGATCGTGGGCAGTCCGTAGTAGAAGAGCATCATCAGGATCAGCAGCGGGATCGCGCGGAACAGCTCGGTGACGACCATCACCGGAACCCGCAGCACCGCGTGATCGCTCAGCCGCCCCATCGCGAGCACGAAGCCGAGGACGATCGCCAGCACACCGCCGACCGCGAAAGCGGCGAGAGTGCGGCCGAGCGCAGCGGCGATGTCGCCCCACACCGTCGCGTAGGCGAAGATCGACCACTTCTGCGCCGAGAACTGGCCCGTCGCCGCGAAGCGGTAGGCGATGAAGCCGACGATCACGACGACGACCACGACCGTGATGGCGCCGATGACGACCTGGCGACGACGGGCGCGGGGCCCCGGGGCGTCGAAGAGAACCGAGCTCATCGGGCGAGCCTCCACTTCTGCTCGAGCGCGCGTTGCGCCCACGACAGCAAGGCGACGAGTGCGACGAAGATCGCGGCCACCCAGAGCAGCACGATGAGCTGCGGCTCGCCGCGCTCCGACAGGTACGCGCGGATGGCGCCCGCGTCGAGCACCGAGAAGCCCGCCGCGATCGTCGTGTTCTTCAGCAGGGCGATGAACACGTTCATGAGCGGCGGGATGATGGCGCGGAACGCCTGCGGCAGCACGACCAGCGTCATCGACTGGCCGAAGGTGAGGCCGATCGCCCGCGAAGCCTCGGCCTGACCGAGCGGCACCGTGTTGATACCCGACCGCAGCGCCTCGGCGACGTAGGTGGCGGTGTAGACAGAGAGGGCGATGATCGCGAGCACGATGTAGTCGGCGCGCGGCAGCCCGAGCTTGGGGTAGCCGAAGACGAAGAAAAAGAAGATCAGCGTCAGCGGGGTGTTGCGCACGATGTTCACGTACAGCGTGCCGAGCGCCCGCATCGGGGCCACGGGCGATACGCGGAAGGTGCCGACGATCGTGCCCAGCACGAGGGCGATGAGCCCGGATGCGAAGAACATGATCAGCGTGTTGCGGAACCCCGTCACGAAGATGTCGAGGTTGTCGAGCAGCACGTTCACGTGCGCGCTCCTTCCGGTCTGAGCGGATCGGGGAACGGGGCGGCGCCGGATGGCGCCGCCCCGCGGGGTCGGCTACTGGTAGTCGTCGACCTCGGGCTGGTCGACCTTGGTGCCGGAGGCTCCCAGGGTCGCGTCGTAGATGCCCGTCCAGACCTTGCCGCCGTCGGTGAAGGTCTTGTTGATGAAGTGACGGAGCGCGGAGTCGCCCTTGGGCAGGCCAACGCCGTACTTCTCGGTACTGAACGGCTCGCCGACGACCTTCAGGTCATCGGGCTGCTGCGCGGCGTAGCCGATCAGGATCGCCTCGTCGGTGGTCACCGCGTCGACGCTCTTGTCCGCCAGGGCCGAGACGCACTGCGAATACGTGTCGAACTCCGTCGTCTTGGTGTCGGGGTAGTTCGCCTTGATGTTCTGGATCGGCGTCGAGCCCGTGGCCGAGCAGACGGTCTTGCCCGCGAGGTCCTTGTCGGACTTGATGTCGCTGTTGTCCTTCGCGACGAGCAGGCCCTGGCCGGTCACGAAGTACGGGCCGGCGAAGTCGATCTGCTGCTTGCGCGCATCCGTGATCGAGTAGGTGCCGACGTAGTAGTCGATGTCGCCGTTGACGATCGCCGACTCGCGGTTCGCGCTCGGGATCGCCTTGAACTCGATCTGCTTCTCGCTGAAGCCGAGCGACGCGGCGACCCACTTGGCGATCTCGATGTCGAAGCCCGAGCGCTCGCCGGTCGCGGCGTCCAGGAAGCCGAGGTTCGGCTGGTCCTCCTTGACGCCGACCGTGATCTTGCCGGCGGCCTTCGCCTTGTCGTAGGTCGGGCTGCCGGTCAGGTCGACGTTCTTCGCGACCGTGTACAGGTCCTTCGGCGGCTCGGAGGCGCTGCCCCCGCCGGCCGAGGGCGGGGCGCCCTGGGCGCATCCCGCCAATGTCAGTGCCGCCGCGGCGGCCGTCGCGACGATCGCGACGCTCCACTTCTTGCGCATGCTGTGTTCCTCTCCTCGGTGCGGACCGGGTCACGGTCCGGAGTCTCTGGTCGGGTTGCCGCCCCTGCTGGGGCGGGTGGTGCTGCCACGGCCTCCGTCGTCGGAGCCGGGGACGTCAGCGAGGCGGATGCGGTCCGCCCCGGAATCAGTGGGTGAGGAGCTTCGAGAGGAAGTCCTTGGCGCGGTCGGACTCCGGGTTCGTGAAGAAGTCCTCGGGCTTGCGGTCTTCGACGATCTGACCGTCGGCCATGAACACGACCCGGTCGGCGGCCTTGCGCGCGAAGCCCATCTCGTGGGTCACGACGATCATCGTCATGCCCTCCTTGGCGAGCTGCACCATGGTGTCGAGCACCTCGTTGATCATCTCCGGGTCGAGGGCCGAGGTCGGCTCGTCGAACAGGATGAGCTGCGGGTCCATCGCGAGAGCGCGGGCGATCGCGACACGCTGCTGCTGGCCGCCGGAGAGCTGCGAGGGCAGCTTCTTCGCCTGGTTGGCGACGCCGACGCGGTCGAGCAGCTCCATGGCGCGCTTCTCCGCCTCGGCCTTGCTCTTGCCGCGCACCTTGATCGGGCCGAGCGTGACGTTCTCGAGGATCGTCTTGTGCGCGAAGAGGTTGAACGACTGGAACACCATGCCCACGTCGGCTCGCAGCTTCGCGAGTGCGGCACCCTCGCTGGGAAGCGGGGTGCCGCCGATGGTGATCGTGCCGTCGTCGATCGTCTCGAGTCGGTTGATCGCGCGGCAGAGGGTCGACTTGCCCGATCCGGAGGGGCCGATCACGACGACGACCTCGCCCTTGGCGACCGTCGTCGAGATGTTCTTCAGAACGTGCAGATCGCCGTAGTGCTTGTTCACAGAATCGAGGACGACCAGAGGTTCCATCTAGACAGACAAGCAGACCCCCGTATGCGGGGGCAATCCCCGGCGCACAACGTAATCAGGACGTAACGCAAACGCGACATGTGTCGATGAGATCGGATGCCGCGCGCGGCATGTACCGGATCGCCAGCCGGCAGGAGCGGTCGGACTACGCCCGAGCGCGCTGCGCGAAGGCGCTCTGGTACAGGCAGACCGAGGCCGCCGTCGCCAGGTTCATCGACTCGGCGTGACCGTAGATCGGCACCCGCACCGAGGCGTCGGCGAGGGCGACGTGCTCGTCGAGCAGGCCGCGGGCCTCGTTGCCGAAGAGCCAGGCGGTCGGCTGCGCGAGACGCTCCCCCAGCTCGGGCAGCTCTCCCCCGTCGATGTCGGCCGCGAGGATCGTCACGCCGGCGGCGCGCAGACGGTCGAGGGTCGGCTCGAGCTCGAGGTCCTGCACGATCGGCAGGTGGAACAGCGACCCGGTCGTCGAGCGCACGACCTTCGGGTTGTACATGTCGACGCTGCGGCCCGTCAGCAGCACCGCATCCGCCCCGGCGGCGTCGGCGGCGCGGATGATCGTGCCCGCGTTGCCGGGATCGCGGATCTCCTCGAGCACGGCGACGAGACGCGGGCCGGCGGCGAGCACCGCATCCAGGTCGGAGCTGAGGTGACGCGCGGTCGCGACGACGCCCTGCGGAGTCACCGTGTCGGCCATCGCCTCGAGCACGTTGTCGCGCACGGGCTGCGCTTCGACGCCCTGGGCGGCCGCGAGCGCGATGAGATCGGCGAGGCGATCCTGCACCGAGACGCTCACGTAGAGGTCGACGAGCAGCTCGGGGCGGTAGCGGAGCGCCTCGTCGACGGCCTGCGGGCCCTCGAGCAGGAAGAGGCCGGTGTCGGCCCGGGCTCCGCGCTTGGCGAGCTTCGCCACGGCGCGCACCCGCGGCGAACGCGGATTGTCGATCACGGTCGGAATCGTAACGAACACCGGCGGCGGGAACGCGAACGGCGCGCACCCCCCGAGAGGAATGCGCGCCGGTCGTGTGGTTCGCTGCGCGACCGTCAGACGGTCACGCGATGCCGAGCATCAGCTCAGGCGGCGTCGGCCTTGGCGTTGACGTCGGCCGGGAGCGCCTTCTTGGCGGTCTCGACGAGCGCCGCGAAGGTCGCCGCGTCGTTGACCGCGAGCTCCGCGAGGATGCGACGGTCGACCTCGACACCGGCGAGACCCAGACCCTGGATCAGACGGTTGTAGGTGAGGCCGTTCGCACGCGCCGCGGCGTTGATGCGCTGGATCCAGAGGCGACGGAACTCGCCCTTCTTGGCGCGACGGTCGCGGTAGGCGTAGACGAGCGAGTGGGTGACCTGCTCCTTGGCCTTGCGGTAGAGGCGCGACCGCTGACCGCGGTAGCCTTCCGCGCGCTCGAGGATGACCCGGCGCTTCTTGTGGGCGTTTACTGCGCGCTTGACACGTGCCATTTCAGTTCGTCCTTAATCCGTAGCCGGGCTTACTTGCCCAGAAGCTTCTTGATGCCCTTGGCGTCCTGCGGAGCGAGGACGACGTCGCGGTTGAGGCGACGGGTGAGCTTGCTCGACTTGCGCTCGAGGTTGTGGCGCATGCCCGCGCCCTGCTTCACGACCTTGCCGGTGCCGGTGAGGCGGAACCGCTTCTTCGCACCCGAGTGCGTCTTCTGCTTAGGCATTCTCTTCCTTCGTGTTCTCCTCGGCGGAAACCTCCGCCGACGTCTCGGCCGCCTCAGCGGCTTCGGTCTGGGGCCCGCGACGGCGCTCGGCGCGGCGGGCGTTGGCCTCGGCCTTCGCATCGACCTTGCTCTTCAGCGGGCCGATGATCATGACCATGTTGCGACCGTCGATGGTCGGGGTCGACTCGATGGTGCCGAACTCGGCCACATCCTCGGCGAAGCGCTGGAGGAGGCGCACACCCTGGTCCGGGCGCGACTGCTCGCGTCCGCGGAAGAGGATCATGGCCTTGACCTTGTCGCCTTCCTTCAGGAAGCCCTCGGCGCGCTTGCGCTTGGTCTCGTAGTCGTGCTTGTCGATCTTGAGGCGGAAGCGGACCTCCTTGAGGACCGTGTTCGCCTGGTTGCGCCGGGCCTCCTTGGCCTTCTGCGCCGCCTCGTACTTGAACTTGCCGTAGTCCATGATCTTGACCACGGGCGGGCGCGAGTTGGGGGCGACCTCGACCAGGTCGAGTTCAGCCTCCTGGGCGAGCTTCAGTGCCTGCTCGATGCGCACGACACCGACCTGCTCGCCACCGGGTCCGACGAGGCGCACCTCGGGAACCCGGATGCGCTCGTTCGTTCTGGGATCGCTGATGCGGAACTCCTTCGACGTGATGCTGCGTGCTTCGCTCCGTCCAGGCGGACGGGGCTCATCGAAAGGAGGAGACTGATCTCTTCATCGGTCGCGGGCGACCGCATCACCCTTGCGCTGCCGGACGGATCCGACGGAGTGAAAACGACCCGGCACCTCTGCAGAAGCGCGGTGCGGGTGGGAGTGGAACTCCTCTTTCGAACCGGGGAGACCCCGGAGCCTCGTCGATGATAGCAGGGTTCTGCTCCGCACGGGCGTCGGCGTCCGGTGCGGCGCCGCGCGAGCGAATAGGCTCGGCGGGTGACCGACGCGCCCCACGCCCACGATGACCACTCCGTCGACCACGGCCCCGCGGAGACCAGCTTCTCCTATTCGGCCGACGACGAGATCCGCGACATCTCCGAGGTGCCGGCCGTCGAGCTGATCAACACGGTCGCCGTGCACCTCATGAGCGCCGCCGCCGTCAAGCTCGGCCTCGGCGATGGGCCGGATGCGACGCGCGAGCTCGATCTCGACGAGGCCCGCAAGCTCATCACCTCGCTCGCCGGGCTGATCACGGCCGCCGCCCCCGAGGTCTCCGACTCGCACGCGCGCCCGCTGCGCGACGGCCTCCGCTCGCTGCAGCTCGCCTTCCGTGAGGCGTCGCCGATCCCCGACCCGATCGGCAAGGGGCCGGGCGAGAAGTGGACCGGCCCGGTCACCTGAGCCCGGCGCGGATCGCCTAGCCGACCACGCGCACGGCGAGCGAATCCACCCGCTCGGCGAGCAGTGCGTCCGCGCTCCAGCGCGCTCCGAGCCGCTGCAGCACCGCGGCGCGCGCCGCGTCGTCGAGCTCGTCGGAGAGTGCGACGGCGACCAGCAGCTCCGGCCCGGTGAGTCGTGCATCCGCGTCACCCGGCAGCGCGCGGATGCCGAGCACCGCCAGCTCGCCCGCGGTCGCCGCCTCGAGTGCGGCCGAGACCGCGGCATCCTCGTCAGCGGGGACGAAGCGAGCGTCGAGCGCGAGCGCCGCGAGGTGACTGCGGCGCAGCCCGAACTCGGTGGGCGTCGTCGGGTCGAGCACGACACGGTCGGTGCCCTCCCCCGCTGCGGCGATCGCGACCCGACGCGCCTCGACGGGAACAGGCCGCGCGACCGGGTTCCAGGCTTGCATCGCCGCGACGCCCGTGAACGCGGGCAGCACGGGTGCGCCGTCGGGGCCGGCGACGGTCACGAGGGAGAGCTCCTGCGTCTTGTCGACGAGCTGGCCGTGCGCGCCGATCCCCTCGTCGCCGCGCTCCACCAGCAGGGGCACGAGCAGGCGCACCGGTCGCAGCGCCTCGATGACCTCGGGCACGCCGACCTCCCGCGCACGGAAGCGCTGGATCGACTCGATCAGCCGCGGGTCGGCACTGCCGTCATCGCCCGCCGCCGGGTTCGGCTCGAACGACCTCCCCTCGAAGGGGACGCCCGCCGAATCCGCGTGCGGCGTCATCCGATCAGATCCCGGCGACGTCGAGCGCCTCGGCCAGCGTGAAGGCGCCCGCGTAGAGCGCCTTGCCGACGATCGCGCCCTCGATGCCCGAGGGCACGAGCTCGCGCAGCGCCGCGATGTCGTCGAGGTTCGAGATGCCGCCGGAGGCGACCACCGGCTTGTCGGTGCGCTCGGCGACCTGCTGCAGCAGCTCGAGGTTCGGGCCGCGCAGCGTGCCGTCCTTCGTGACGTCGGTGACGACGTAGCGGGCGCAGCCGGCGTCTTCGAGGCGGTCGAGCACGGTCCACAGGTCGCCGCCGTCGCGGGTCCAGCCGCGAGCGGCGAGGGTCGTGCCGCGCACGTCGAGGCCGACGGCGATCGCCTCGCCGTACTCGGCGATCACGTGGGCGGCCCACTCGGGGTTCTCGAGCGCGGCGGTGCCGAGGTTGATGCGCTTGGCCCCGGTCGCGAGCGCGGCCTCGAGACTCGCGTCGTCGCGGATGCCGCCCGACAGCTCGACGTTCAGCTCGCGCGGCACGCTCTTGATGACCCGCTTGATGACGGCGCGGTTGTCGCCGCGGCCGAAGGCGGCGTCCAGGTCGACCAGGTGGATCCACTCGGCGCCCTGTTCGACCCACACGCCGGCGGCCTCGACCGGGTCGCCGTAGTCGGTCTCGCTGCCGGCCTCGCCCTGGGTGAGGCGCACGGCCTTGCCGTCGGCGACGTCGACCGCCGGCAGGAGGGTGAGACGCGGGGCGGAGTTGAACTCGGTCATTGCGGGTGGATCCTCGGGATGTCGGTCGTGCGGTCGGTCAGGCGATGGTGCGGAGGCGAGAGCCGCGACGCCCCGGACGGACGGACGCGACCCTCGAAGTCAGAGTCGGTCGATCCAGTTGCGCAGCAGTCGGATGCCGGCCTCGCCCGATTTCTCGGGGTGGAACTGCGTCGCCGACAGCGGGCCGTTCTCGACGGCCGCGAGGAAGCGGCCGCCGTGGTCGGACCAGGTCAGCTTCGGGCTCGTGTGCTGCGGCGACTCGGGCAGATCCCAGCTGCGCGCGGCGTACGAGTGCACGAAATAGAAGCGCTCATCGGCGAGGCCGTCGAACAGCTGCGAACCGGCGTCCGGCGTCACGGTGTTCCAGCCCATGTGCGGCAGCACCGGGGCCTCGAGCTCGTCGACCGTTCCCGGCCACTCCCCCAGCCCCTCGGCCTCGACCCCGCGCTCGACACCCCGGTCGAACAGCACCTGCATGCCGACGCAGATGCCCAGCACCGGGCGGCCTCCGGCGAGGCGACGACCGATCAGCTCACCGCCGCGCACCTTCTGCAGCGCATCCATGACGGCCGAGAAGGCGCCGACGCCCGGCACGAGCAGGCCGTCGGCGTCGAGCACCTTCGTGCGGTCGGCGGTCAGCTCGACCTCGGCGCCGGCGGCCTCGAGCGCCTTGACGGCGGAGTGCACGTTGCCCGAGCCGTAGTCGAGCACGACGACCGACGGTCGGGTCACAGGGCGCCCTTGGTCGAGGGGATGCCGTCGACGCGCGCGTCGGGCTCGACGGCCTTGCGGAAGGCGCGGGCGAAGGCCTTGAACTCGGCCTCGGCGATGTGGTGCGGGTCGCGACCGGCGAGCACGGTCAGGTGCACGCTGATGCCGGCGTGGAAGGTGATCGCCTCGAAGACGTGACGCACCATCGAGCCGGTGAAGTGCCCGCCGATGAGGTGCAGGGCGAAACCCTCGGGTTCGCCCGAGTGCACGAGGTAGGGGCGACCCGAGACATCGACGACGGCTCGCGCGAGCGCCTCGTCGAGCGGCACGTGGGCGTCGCCGAAGCGGCCGATGCCGTGCTTGTCGCCGAGCGCCTGACGGATCGCGGTGCCGAGCGTGATGCCCGTGTCCTCGACCGTGTGGTGCACGTCGATGTCGGTGTCGCCGGTGGCCTTGACCGTGAGGTCGACGAGCGAGTGCTTCGCGAAGGCGGTCAGCAGGTGATCGAAGAACGGCACGCTCGTCGAGATCTCCGACTTGCCGGTTCCGTCGAGGTCGAGTGAGAGCTCGATGCTCGACTCGCTGGTCGAGCGGGTCAGCTGCGCGGTGCGGCCTGCGGTCATGCCTGCGATCCTACCGACGCGGCCGCGTGCGCCCCGCCCGGCCCGAGGGCCGCGAGCTGCTCGAGGAAGTACGTCGTCTCCTGCTCGGTGCCCGCCGTCACGCGGAGGGTGTTCGGGATGCCGACATCGCGGATCAGGATGTCCTTGGCGAACAGCGCCTCGAACGTCGCCTGCGGCTCGTCGACGCCGCCGAAGAAGACGAAGTTCGCGCTCGACGGATAAGGACGGAAGCCGAGCCGCGGCAGTTCGGCCACGAGACGGTCGCGCTGCTCGGCGATGTCGTCGACCATCGCGAGCATCGTCGGGGCGTGCTGGAGCGCCGCGACGGCGGCCGCCTGCGTCAGCGCCGAGAGGTGATACGGCAGGCGCACGAGACGCAGCGCATCGATCGCGGCCGGGTCGGCGGCGAGGTAGCCGACCCGCGCACCGGCGAAGGCGAAGGCCTTGCTCATCGTGCGCGAGACGAGCAGTCGCTCGCGACCCGGCAGCAGGCTCAGCGCGCTCGGCTGATCCTTCGGCATGAACTCGGCGTAGGCCTCGTCGACGAGCACGATCCCCGGGGTCGCGTCGTAGACGGCCTCGACGACATCCACCCCGAGCGGCGTGCCCGTCGGGTTGTTCGGCGCGCAGAGGAAGACGACGTCGGGACGGTGCTCGGCGACCTGCGCCGCCGCCGTCTCGGGCGTGAGCTCGAAGTCGTGGTCGCGCTGCCCGGCGATCCAGGTCGTGCCGGTACCGGAGGCGATGATCGAGTGCATCGAGTAGGTGGGCGGGAAGCCGAGCAGGCTGCGCCCGGGGCCGCCGAAGGCCTGCAGTACGTGCTGCAGCACCTCGTTCGAGCCGTTCGCGGCCCAGATGTTCTCGGGCGCGAGTCCGTGCCCGAGGTAGGCCGCGAGGTGCTCGCGCAGCTCGGTGAACTCGCGGTCGGGGTAGCGGTTGACGCCGAGCACGGCGCGGGCGACGGCCTCGACGACGTGCTGGGCGACCTCTTCGGGCACCGGATGCGTGTTCTCGTTGACGTTGAGCTGGTAGCGCACGGGGGCCTGCGGCGCGCCGTAGGGCGCCTTGCCACGCAGGTCGTCTCGGATCGGGAGCTCGGAGAGCGATGTCACCGCACGAGTCTAGGGCGACGGCGCGGCGCCCTCCGGCGCGGTGACGGGGCGTGACGACGAGGTGGGCGACTCCGGGGCTGACCCGTCGATCGGCGACGCCGCAAGCAGCCGGAGGAAGTCGTGCACCTGCTCGGCCGGGATCTCGCACGGCTTGAGAAGCACGCCGGCGGCGGTGCGCCAGATGTTCGCGCTGAGGTAGCCGTGACCGCCGAGGCGCTCGGCGGTGAGCGTGGTCGCGCGACCGTCGGCGTGGTCGGCCCGCGTGACTCCCCAGGGTTCCCCGGCGATCTCCCGACGCGACCAGCCGAGGGGAAGCGCGTCGATCGCGGCGAGCTCGCGCGCATCCAGGTCGTCGGTCATGTTCCGAGATTAAAGGGGCGGGCCCGCCGACCGTCGGGGGAACGGAGGCGGGCCCGATTCGGTCGACCGCGAGGGGGATGCGGCGACCGCGAGCGCCGGGCGAACCCGGCGGACGTGGAAGTGCGAACGATCAGCGGCTGTACTGCGTGGGGATCGCGAGCTGCTGGTTCGGCGTGATGCTGGCCGAGCCGAGCTGGTTGAGCTTGATGATCTCGGAGACGACGTCGCGCGGGTCGCTCTGCGGGGCGACGCGCTCGGCGATGCTCCAGAGGGTGTCGCCCGCCTGCACGCGGACGTGCTCGAAGGTCGTCGACGAGCTGGACGAGGTCGCGACCGCGTCGCCGCTGCCGACGACGAAGGCTCCGACGCCCAGGACGAGCGGGATCGCGATGAGGACCGAGAGCACGACCTGACCGCGGCGCGTGATGCGCAGGCGCGGGGCCGCAGCCGTCGGGGCGAGGGAGATGGTGCTCATGGTGACCTCCTGAGTCTGGACAGCTTCGCGGCCGACGCTCGGCCGGGAGAGCCGGCTGCGAAGCTGTGTTCCGAACATATCTTCTATCGAACGTATGTTCAAGTGGATCGTCGGTTTCGGTCTGATAACAGGCGCGGATGCGACGACACGCTCGAACAGATGTTTGAGCAGACCTTTCGAACCGGATACAGTTCCGAATGTCTGGGAACAGCTTCCCGACGACCACCGACATCCGCCGGTACACGTCGTCGAGGGCCCTCAGAAGTCGGGTTTTCAGAACGTGACCAGCCAGAGAGGACCGCCCATGAGCGACGCCACCGACCGAGGCGCCACCGGCGGCACCCGCCGGCGCAAGAGCCTGAGCGAGAAGCAGCTGGCGATCCTCGAGTTCATCTCCCAGCAGGTCGCCACGCGCGGCTACCCGCCGAGCATGCGCGAGATCGGCGACGCCGTCGGGCTCGCCTCGCTCTCGAGCGTGACCCACCAGCTCAACCAGCTCGAGCTGAGCGGCTACCTGCGCCGTGACCCCAACCGCCCGCGCGCGCTCGAGGTGCTCATCGACCTGCCGTCGACGTCGTCGGCCGTCGAGTCCGCTCCCTCCGTCGGCGACGCCGCGATGGTGCCGCTCGTCGGCCGCATCGCCGCCGGCATCCCGATCACGGCCGACCAGCAGGTCGACGAGGTCTTCCCGCTCCCCCGCCAGCTCGTCGGCAAGGGCGAGCTCTTCATGCTCAAGGTCGTCGGCGAGTCGATGATCGACGCGGCCATCTGCGACGGCGACTGGGTCGTCGTGCGCACGCAGAACACTGCCGAGAACGGCGAGATCGTCGCGGCGATGCTCGACGGCGAGGCGACCGTCAAGGTGTTCCGCCAGCGCGACGGCCACACCTGGCTGCTGCCGCGCAACTCCGCCTTCGAGCCGATCCTCGGCGACCAGGCCGAGGTGCTCGGCAAGGTCGTCGCCGTGCTGCGCGCGGTCTGAGCCCGCGAGCGAGGTACGGCGTCAGCACCGACGCGGTCACGCACCGCCACCGTCTCGAGGCGGAGACGCGCCTCCCCCGCTGGTACCACGGTGCCAGCCGGATCGCGCACGAACCCGCCCCACGGCGGATGACCGCGACTCATCTCTCTTCCTAGCGTTGATGACGCAGGGCACACGGCCCCGCTCACGACGAAGGGCAGACATGATCCAGGCTCGCGCGCTCACCAAGCGCTACGGGGCGAAGGTCGCGGTCGACGGCATCGACTTCACCGTGCGTCCCGGTCAGGTGACCGGCTTCCTCGGCCCCAACGGCGCCGGCAAGTCGACCACCATGCGCATGATCGTCGGACTCGACCGTCCGACCTCCGGCGGCGTCACCGTCAACGGACGGCCCTACGCCGAGCACCGCGCTCCCCTGCGCGAGGTCGGCGTGCTGCTCGACGCGAAGGCCGTGCACACCGGCCGCAGCGCGTTCAAGCACCTGCAGTCGCTCGCGGCGACCCACGGCATCCCCACCGCCCGCGTGCACGAGGTCATCGCCCTCACCGGCCTCGACAGCGTCGCCCGCAAGCGCGTCGGCGGCTTCTCGCTCGGCATGGGCCAGCGCCTCGGCATCGCCGCCGCGCTGCTCGGCGACCCGGCGACGCTGATCCTCGACGAGCCGGTCAACGGGCTCGACCCGGAGGGCGTCACCTGGGTGCGCCAGCTCGTGCGCGGCCTGGCCGCCGAAGGACGCACGGTGCTGCTCTCCTCGCATCTGATGAGCGAGATGGCGCAGACCGCCGACCACATCATCGTGCTCGGGCGCGGGCAGGTGCTGGCGGATGCGCCGGTCGCCGAGATCATCGCCGGCGCCGGCGGAGCGACCGTGCGCGTGCGCACCCCGCAGCCGCAGCTGCTCGCCGAGGCGCTGCGCGGCGCGACCGTGACCCCGCTGCCGGACGGCGCGGTGAGCGTGCACGGCGCGACAGCCGAGACCGTCGGCGAGGCCGCCGCCGCCCGCGGCGTCGTGCTGCACGAGCTCACGCCGATCGCGAGCTCGCTGGAGGAGGCGTACCTGGCGCTGACGGCCGACGAGGTCGAGTACCGCAGCGCCCAGCCCGAGGCGGTGCTGCGATGACCGCCGCGACGCTCGCTCCGTCCGCCGGTGCGACGAACACGACCCGCCCGGGCGTGACCTTCGGCCGCGTGCTGCGCTCGGAGTGGATCAAGTTCACGAGCCTGCGCTCGACCTTCTGGACCAGCGCCATCATCCTCGTGCTCTGGATCGGCCTCGCGGCGATGCTCGCGGCGACCGCGCCGACCGAGCTCGCCCCCGGCGCCGACCCCGACGAGAACGGACGGTTCCTGCTCGGCACCGTCGTCACCACCGGCGCCTCGATCGGCGTGCTGGTCGCGGCGATCCAGGGCGTGCTGATCATCTCGGGCGAGTACTCGACGGGCATGATCCGCTCGAGCCTCGCGGCCGTGCCGCGCCGTCTGCCGGTGCTCTTCGGCAAGGCGATCGTCGCCTTCGTCTGGATGTTCCTGCTCGGCGCCGTGGGCGTTCTCGGCTCGCTCGGCGTGGCGGCCGCGCTGTTCACCGCCCGCGACATCCCGCTCGTCATCGACGGCGACGTGCTGACCGCCTTCGCCGGCGCCGCTCTCTATCTGGGCCTCGTCGCCGTGTTCGGCCTCGGCATCGGCACGGCCGTGCGATCGTCGGCGGGTGGGATCGCGATCGCGCTGGGCGTGCTGCTCGTGCTGCCGACCCTGCTCATGGTGCTCAGCTCGTGGCTCGACTGGATCGGCGACGTGATGAAGTTCCTCATCTCGCAGGCCGGCTCGACCCTCGCCTCGGTTCCGGGGCCGTCGGCGATGGCCCTCGGTGGTGCGGCCGACGATGCTCTGACGCCGGCCGTCGCCGCGATCGTGGTGCTCGTCTGGGCGGTCGCCGCGCTCGTGCTCGGCGCGATCGCCCTGAAGCGGCGGGACGCCTGAACCGCGCGGCGAAGCGGCCGAGGTCCTCTGCGGATGCGGAGGGCCTCGGCCTTCCGCATCCCCCGGGCCGGATCCGCAGCTGGCTGCAACGGCACGCGCGTGCCGTCGACGGCACGATCGCGGGCCTGTTCGCGGGGTTCGCCGTACTGACCGTCGTCGCGTCGGCGGTATTCAACGAGCGCACCCCGCTCTGGGATCTGCCGAACCCCGGATGGTGGACGATCCCGACACTGATCTGCATCGCCGCGTCGACGGTCGCGCTGCTGTTCCGGCGCAGCCGCCCTCTCTGGGGCGTCGTGCTCGCGGCCGCGCTCGTGCTGGTTCCGCTGCCGGTTCCGAGCCTCGCCGAGCCGACGTTGAGCATCTTCGCGCTGTACGCGGTCGGCGCCTACCGCGGAGGCCGCACCGCCTGGCTCTCCTTCACCCTCATCGCCGGCTGCTCGGCGCTGAGCACCGCCCTCGGGGCGGCCGTGCCCGGCGTGTGGTCGGTGATCGAGGGCGAGACCGGTCACGGCGTCGCCGCGCTGAGCTCGACGCTCGTCGTCTCGACGATCTTCCTGCTCTCCGCTCTGCTGCTCGGCATGAGCATCGGCAACCGCCGCCGCTACCTCGACGCCCTCATCGACCGCGCCGGTCAGCTCGCGCGCGAACGCGACCAGCGTGCGGAGATCGCCGCGGCCGAGGAGCGGGGCCGCATCGCCGGCGAGATGCACGACGTGCTCGCGCACAGCATGTCGGTCATGATCGCGCTCTCGGAGGGCGCCGCCGCGACCGCCGCAACGCGGCCCGCCGATGCCGCGGCGACGATGAGCACGGTCGCCGAGACGGGACGCCGCAGCCTCGCCGAGCTGCGCCGGCTGCTCGGGGTGCTCGGCGAGCCCGGCCAGGCGGAGCGCCGCCCGCAGCCCGGCGCCGCGCAGCTCGGCGAACTGGTCGCCGGCTTCCGCACGGCTGGGCTGCGGGTCGAGCTGAGCTCCCGCGGCGAGCCGGGCGCGGATGCCGCACTCGGGCTCACGGTCTACCGGATCATGCAGGAGTCCCTCACGAACGCCCTCCGCTACGCCGACGGCGCTCCCGCGTCGGCCGACATCGACTGGGGCGTCGAGCGCGTCGAGATCACCGTGCTCGATCGCGGGACGGGACGCCGCACCGCCCAGCAGGGCGCCGGCCGCGGCCTGCTCGGGATGCGGGAGCGCGTCGCGCTGTTCGGCGGCTCGGTCGAGACCGGGCCGGCCGAGGGCGGCGGCTGGCGGGTGCGCGCCGTGCTGCCCCGCGACGGCGGGCGCGACGATGCGCCGCGCCGAGCACCTCATCCATCCACCGCTGCCGACAAGGAGACCCCGTGACCGATCGCATCCGCGTGCTCATCGTCGACGATCAGGAGCTCGTGCGGCTCGGCTTCCGCATGGTGCTCGACGCCGAGGCCGACATCGAGGTCGTCGGCGAGGCCGGCGATGGCGCCGCCGCGGTCGCGGAGGTGCGCCGGCTCGAGCCCGATCTGGTGCTGATGGATGTGCGCATGCCCGAGATGGACGGCATCCGCGCGACCGAGCTCGTCGTCGCGCTGCGCCCCGACACCCGCGTGCTCGTGCTCACGACCTTCGACCGCGACGAGTACGCCTTCGGCGCGCTGCGCGCGGGCGCGAGCGGCTTCCTGCTCAAGGACGCGCGGCCGGCCGAGCTGGCCGACGCGATCCGCGCCGTGCACCGCGGGGATGCCGTGGTCGCGCCGCGTGTGACCGCGCGCCTGATCGACCTGGCGGCCCCGGCGCTGGAGCCGACCGGACGCGACGACACCGTGCTCGCGGTGCTCACCGACCGCGAGCGCGAGGTGTTCCAGCTCATGGCCGAAGGCGCGACGAACGGCGAGATCGCCGGCCGCCTCTACCTCTCGGAGTCGACGGTGAAGACGCACGTCGGGCGGGTGCTGCGCGGGCTGGGCCTGCGCGACCGGGTGCAGGTGGTCATCCTCGCCTACGAGATCGGCGCGGTGAAGCCCTAGTCGCGCTCGAGGTCGGCGTCGAAGCCCTGCTCGGCGTCCGAGCTCTGCTCGCCGTCGAGCAGCGAGATGCCGAACTCCGCGACGACGGAGCGCAGCTCCCCCAGGTAGCGCTGGGCCTGCTCGGTGAGCGGGATCGCCGAATGCTCGATCCATCCGATCTCGATGCGATCGTCGATGTCGAGCGGGATCGCGACGATCTCGGGGTTCAGGTCGTCGCTGATGATGCCCGTCGAGATCGTGTAGCCGTCGAGTCCGATCATGAGATTGAAGATGGTCGCCCGATCGGAGACGCGGATCTCCTGCCGGCTCGAGAGGGTCGAGAGGATCTCCTCGGCGAGGTAGAAGGAGTTGTTCGCACCCTGATCGAAGGTCAGCCGTGGCAGGTCGGCCAGGTCGGCCAGGACGACCCGCTCGCGGGGGACGAGCGGATTCGTCCTCGCGACGAAGATGTGCGGTTCGGCGATGAAGAGCGGTCGGAACACCAGGCCCGAATCACGGAGCAGCTTGTCGATCACCTTGCGGTTGAAGTCGTTCCGGTAGAGGATCCCGACCTCGCTGCGCAGCGCACGGACGTCTTCGATGATGTCCCAGGTGCGGGTCTCGCGCAGTGAGAACTCGTACTCGTCGGCGTCGCTCGCGCGCACCATGCGCACGAAGGCGTCGACCGCGAACGAGTAGTGCTGCGTCGAGACCCCGAGCAGACGCCGCGACGGCGGACGGCCGAGGTAGCGGTGCTCGAGGAGGACCACCTGCTCGACGACCTGCCGGGCGTAGCCCAGGAACTCGGTTCCGTCGGCGGTGAGCGAGACGCCGCGGGCCGAGCGGGTGAGCAGGGTGCGCCCGACGCGCGCTTCGAGATCCTTCATCGCCGCCGACATGGTGGGCTGCGCCACGAACAGCTGGTCGGCGGCGGCGCTGATCGATCCTTCCGCGGCGACCTCGACGAAGTACTGGAGCTGCTGGAGGGAGATGCGGCTGGAGTCGCGTGCCATAGCGTCATTCTATATTTCGGCATAGTCACGACGAATTACCCGATATCCCCGGATCACGGGCACGATTCAGGTGGATCTCCTGCGCTGTCAGAAGACCGACCGACCGAGGGATGTTTCTCCTGTGACTGACGAGTTCGACTACGCGATCACGACGACGCGCTTCGACGAGCACTACGAGCCCGCGGAGACGTCCCGCGTCACCACGAACTTCGCGAACCTCGCTCGCGGGGAGCACCGCCAGCAGAACCTCCGCAACGCCCTCGGCATGATCGACCGCCGCTTCAACGCCCTCGCCGACTGGGACAACCCGGCCGGCGATCGCTACACGGTCGAGCTCGAGATCGTCTCGGTCGGCCTGCGATTCGCCGACACGAGCGCGGAGGACGCGTTCCCACTGATCGAGATCCTCGACGTGCAGATCCTCGACAGCGCGACCGGTGAGCGACGCCACGGCATCGTCGGCAACAACTTCTCGTCGTACGTGCGCGACTACGACTTCAGCGTGCTCCTCCCCTCGCTCACGGCATCCGGGCCGGATGCGCCCCTGCCGGACGACTTCGGGGTGCTTCACGGCAAGCTGTTCGACCACTTCCTCGCCTCGCCCGCCTTCCGCGAGCGCTTCGCCGCTCCCCCGGTGATCTGCATCAGCGTCTCCACCAGCAAGACCTACCGCCGCACCGACAACATCCACCCCGTGCTCGGCGTCGAGTACCTCAACGACGACGTCTCGGTGACCGACCGGTACTTCGACAAGATGGGCCTGCGGGCGCGGTTCTTCATGCCGCCGGGGAGCGTGGCGCCGCTCGCGTTCTATCACCGCGGTGATCTGCTGAACGACTACTCGGATCTGCAGCTGATCGGCACGATCAGCACGATGGAGACCTTCCAGCGGATCTACCGGCCGGAGATCTACAACGCGAACTCCGCCGCCACCGCGATCTACCGCCCGAGCCTCGAGCTGCAGGACTACTCGCGAACCCAGGTCTCCTACGACCGGGAGGAGCGGAACCGGCTCGCCTCGACCCAGGGCAAGTACACCGAGGAGCACTTCATGACACCGCACCGAGACGCCCTCGAGCAGTGGGCGGCCGCCTACCCGGCCCCGATCGCATGACCAGCCGTCAGCCGAGCGACAGCTCCCGCCGCCTGCTTCCGACATCGACCGCGGGCAGTCTCCCCAAGCCCACCTGGCTCGCCGAGCCCGAGAAGCTGTGGTCGCCGTGGAAGCTGGACGGCGACGCACTGATCGAGGGCAAGCAGGATGCGCTGCGCATCTCCGCCCACGAGCAGGAGTCAGCCGGAATCGACATCCTCAGCGATGGCGAGCAGACCCGACAGCACTTCGTCACGACGTTCATCGAGCATCTCAGCGGCGTGGACTTCGAGAACCGCGAGACCGTGCGCATCCGCGACCGCTACGACGCGAGCGTGCCGACGGTCGTCGGCGCGGTCGGCCGCGAGAAGCCGGTCTTCGTCGACGATGCGCGGTTCCTGCGGGCGCAGACCGACCGTCCGATCAAGTGGGCGCTTCCCGGGCCGATGACCATGATCGACACGCTCGCGGACCGGCACTACGGCAGCCGCGAGAAGCTGGCGTGGGAGTTCGCCGGGATCCTCAACGAGGAGGCGAAGGAGCTCGAGGCGGCCGGCGTCGACATCATCCAGTTCGACGAGCCCTCGTTCAACGTGTTCTTCGACGAGGTGCAGGACTGGGGTGTCGCCGCACTGGAGCGCGCCGCAGAAGGGCTGCAGGCCGAGACCGCCGTGCACATCTGCTACGGCTACGGCATCGCGGCGAACACCGACTGGAAGGCGACGCTCGGCGCGGAATGGCGCCAGTACGAGAAGACCTTCCCGATGATCCGGGAGTCGTCGATCGACATCGTCTCGCTCGAATGCCAGCACTCGCACGTGCCGATGGATCTCATCGAGCTCATCCGCGGCAAGAAGGTCATGCTCGGGGCCATCGACGTGGCGAGCACGGCCGTCGAGTCGGCTGACGAGGTCGCCGATGTGCTCCGGAAGGCGCTCGAGTTCGTCGACCCCGAGCTGCTGATCCCCAGCACGAACTGCGGCATGGCTCCGCTGAGTCGGGAGGTCGCTCAGGGGAAGCTCGCCGCGCTCAGCGCCGGCGCGGACATCCTCCGTCGGGAGCTCGCCCCCGCGGTCGAGAGCGTCTGACCGAGCGCGCGCGTCTCGGCCCGGTGTGATCGGGCCGAGACGCGCGCGGATCGGCGCGCGCCGCGCGGCGCTCAGACCTGCGCGAGCGGCTCCGCGAGCATCGACTCCAGCTGACGCGCGACGGGCTCCATCGCGAGCAGCTTCACGCGCGTGCCCTCCTCGACGTACTCGGTGTCGAGGATGCGCGCGTTCGCGTGCGCGAACGACACCACCTCGCCGCGGTCGTAGGGCACGAGCAGCTCGAGCTCGACGTCGGGCTGCGGAAGCAGCTGCGCGATGCGCTCCTGCAGCTCCGCGACGCCCTCGCCGGTGCGGGCCGAGACGAAGATCGACTTCGGCTCCAGCCCACGCAGCACGATCCGCGCATCCTCGTCGATCAGGTCTGCCTTGTTGAAGACGACGATCTCGGGAAGGTCGCGTGCATCCACCTCGCCGATCACGTCGCGCACCGTCGTCAGCTGCGAGGCCGGATCGGGATGCGCGCCGTCGACGACGTGCACGATCACATCCGAGTCGCGCACCTCCTCGAGCGTCGAGCGGAACGCCTCGACCAGCTGGTGCGGCAGGTCGCGCACGAAGCCGACCGTGTCGGCGAGCGTGTAGAGACGGCCGTCGGGGGTGCGGGTCTTGCGCACGGTCGGGTCGAGGGTCGCGAACAGCGCGTTCTCGACGAGCACGCCGGCGCGGGTGATGCGGTTCAGCAGACTCGACTTGCCCGCGTTCGTGTACCCGGCGATCGCGACGCTCGGCACCGCGAAGCGGTCGCGGTTCGCGCGCTTCGCCTCGCGAGCGGGCGCGAAGCCGGCGATCTGCCGACGCAGCCGGGCCATGCGGGTGTGGATGCGGCGGCGGTCGAGCTCGATCTTCGTCTCACCCGGTCCGCGGCTTCCCATGCCGTTTCCCGCGCCCACCTGGCCACCGGCCTGGCGGGACATCGAGTCACCCCAACCGCGCAGACGGGGAAGCAGGTACTGCAGCTGCGCGAGCTCGACCTGCGCCTTGCCCTCGCGGCTCTTGGCGTGCTGGCTGAAGATGTCGAGGATGACGGCGGTGCGGTCGATGACCTTCACCTTCACCGCGTCCTCGAGAGCGCGGCGCTGGCTCGGGGCGAGCTCCGCATCCGCCACGACCGTGTCGGCGCCGAGCGACTGCACGATCGCGGCCAGCTCCTCGGCCTTGCCTCGGCCGATGTAGGTCGCGGGGTCGGGGTGCGGGCGGCGCTGCAGCAGGCCGTCGAGCACGACGGCGCCGGCGGTCTCGGCGAGCGAGGCGAGCTCGCGCAGCGAGACCTCGGCGGTCTCGAGGTTGCTGCCGGAGTAGACCCCGATCAGCACCACATTCTCGAGGCGCAGCTGGCGGTACTCGACCTCGGTGACGTCTTCGAGCTCGGTGGAGAGCCCGGCGACGCGGCGCAGCGAGGCGCGTTCCTCGCGGTCGAGCTGATCGCCGTCGCGATCGTCGTCGTAGTGGTCGTCGACCTGCAGGCTCACCGAGCGGGCGCCGAAGCGCGACACGGTGGCGCGGCTCTCTTCATTGGCGAGCACGCGGTCGATGGCGGCGTCGGTGGTGGCGGAGTTCTTGATCGCGGAGTCCGACGGGCGCTCGATGGCGCCGTCGCCCCGATCCTGTTCGTCGTTCTCAGTCATGATTCGGTCAACCCTAGTTCCTCGGCTCCGGTAGGTTTCCAGCATGTCCGGCGAGCACTACTTCTCCCCCCAGCCGGGAAGCGATTTCGTGCCCCGCACCATCCCCGTGACGCTGGCCGGTCGTCGCGTCGAGGTGACCACCGCCGGCGGCGTCTTCAGCCCCGACCGGATCGACTCCGGCACGGCGGTGCTGCTGGGTGCTGTGCCCGCTCCCCCTCCCGGCGGCAACCTGCTCGACCTGGGCTGCGGCTGGGGCCCGGTCGCACTGAGCCTCGCCCTCGAATCGCCCCGTGCGACCGTGTGGGCGGTCGACGTGAACCAGCGAGCGCTCGACCTGGTGCGACGCAATGCGGAGGCGCTCGGACTCGACAATGTGAACGCCGTCACCCCGGATTCTGTTCCCGACGACATCGTCTTCCGCGCCATCTGGTCGAACCCGCCCATCCGCGTCGGCAAGAACGAGCTGCACGAGCTGCTGCGACGCTGGATGCCGCGCCTCGACGTCGCGTCGGACGCGTGGCTCGTCGTCGCGAAGCAGCTCGGCGCCGACTCGCTGCAGCGCTGGCTGCAGGGCGAGCTCGGATCGGACACGACCGTCGTGCGCACCGCCACCAGCAAGGGGTATCGCGTGCTGCGCGTGCGCCGGCGGGCCGGCACGACGGATGTGCTCGCGCCGGAGTGAGCTGACGCGCTGAGCGCCGACCCTCCCGATTCTTCGTCGCCGCTGTCGCCGCCGGCGTCGCGTGCGGTCAGCCGCGGGTGAAGCTGCCGGTGTAGACGAGCTCGGCCGGGCCGCTCAGCTCGACGCGGGTCGCATCCCCGTCGGCTCCGACGCGCACGCCGACCGTGCCGCCCGGAACATCCACGAGCCAACGGTCGATCGTGTCGCCAGCGAAGTGGCGCACCGCGAGCGCGGCCGCCGCGGCGCCGGTGCCGCACGACAGGGTCTCGCCGCTGCCGCGCTCGTGCACGCGCATCCGGATGCGGCCGGTGCCGTCCTGCACGAGCGGCTCGGCGGGCACGACGAACTCCACGTTCGCGCCGTGCGGCGGGATCGGACTCACCTGCGGGGCCCGGTGCAGGTCGAGGGCCTCCAGCTCGGACTCCTCGGCGAGCACGACGACGACGTGCGGGTTGCCGACGTCGATGCCGAGTCCGGGGCGGTCGACGTCGAGGCCGTCGGCGGCGACCGTCGGCTCGCCCTCCTCGACCCGGAACACGCCCAGGTCGACGGCCCAGCCGTCCATCTCGCGACGCAGCCGGCGCACGCCGCTGCGGGTGCCGATCGGGACCGTCTCGCCGACCGCGATGTCGGCGAGACCCGCGGTCACGAGGTACTCGCCGAAGACGCGGATGCCGTTGCCGCACATCTCGGCGATGCTGCCGTCGGCGTTGCGGTAGTCCATGAACCAGGTCGCGGTCGCGTCGTCGGCGAGCAGGGCCCGGCCCTCCTCGAGACGCTCGGAGCGGATCGCGCGGATGACGCCGTCGCCGCCGATGCCGAAGCGCCGATCGGCCAGAGCGGCCGCGTCGAAGGTCAGCTCGCCGTCGGGGTCGCTCAGCAGCACGAAGTCGTTGCCGGTGCCGTGGCCCTTGGTGAACACGAGACCCGTCGCTCGCTCGTCGGCCGCCGACGAAGCGGTGGATGCGGTGGTTCCGAGGGGCGCGCTGCTCACCCGCCCAGGCTACCGGCGCGCTCTGATGCCGGCCGCCCCGCGCCGTGTCGGAAACTCAGGCTGAGCGCGCGATCCCTACGGAGGCGGTCGTCGGTGACGGGCGGTGTCGGGATGTCCGCCTGAGTTTCCGACGTGCGGTGCGGGCCCGGATCTCCGGGACGCTGGTGCTCGGAGCGGCGTCGGCTGCGCCGTTGCGGGCGGGCGGCAGTCGGCGAGGGCAGACGGGTCAGCGGCGCAGCAGCGCCGCCGCCGCGGCGACGCGGTCGGGAGCGAGCGCGTCGAGCCAGCGCGTGTCGGGGTAGCGGCGGAACCAGCTGACCTGGCGGCGCGCGTAGCGTCGGGTCAGCGCCGCCGCCTCGGCGATCGCCTCCGCCTCCGTCGCGGTGCCGTCGAGCTGGGCGAGCGCCTGGGCGTAGCCGATCGCACGGGCGGCGGTCGTGCCGAAGCCGGCCGGGCGCAGTGCGGCGACCTCGTCGACGAGGCCCGCTGACCACATCCGCTCGACCCGTCGGTCGAGACGCTCAGTGAGCTGCGCGCGCTCGAGCTCGAGGCCGATCGTGATCGCGGGACGCCAGAGCGACTCCGACCCGGGCTGCCCGGTGCGGAAGGGCTTTCCGGTCAGCTCGATCACCTCGAGGGCGCGCACCAGTCGGCGGCCGTTGCTCGCGCCGATCTCCTGCGCCGAGGCGGGGTCGACCTCGAGCAGGCGTCGGTGCAGCAGCCCGGGGCCCTGCTCGTCGAGATCGCGTTCGAGCCGGTCGCGGATGCCGGGGTCGGTGCCCGGGAAGTCGTACTCGTAGAGCACGCTCGAGACGTAGAGCCCGCTTCCGCCGACGAGGATCGGCACCGCGTCGCGGGCGCGGATGCCCTCGACCACGGCGCGCGCCTCGCGCTGGTACGCGGCGACGCTCGCCTCCTCGGTGGGGTCGAGTACGTCGAGCAGGTGATGGGACACTCCGCGTCGCTCGGCGGGCGCCAGCTTCGCCGTGCCGATGTCCATGCCGCGGTAGAGCTGCATGGCGTCGGCGTTGACGATCTCAGCCGCGACCCCGTCGCGGGCGAGTGCCTCGGCGAGATCGAGTGACAGCTCGGACTTGCCGGTCCCGGTCGCGCCGATGACGGCGACGATCGGCAGCCCGTCGCGCGGTGATGCCGACTCGACCGCGCGGCTCTCGTCCGCGGGATCGGTCACGGTCAGAGGCCGGGGCGCAGCGGGATGCCGTCGCGCAGCGACGGGAGCCCGAGGCTGACACCGCCGCCGACGGCCGGCGCGTGCGCGGGCACAGCGCAGCTCTCAGCCTGGTCGCGATCCCAGGCGTCGCCGGCACGGGTGCGACGCACGGGGATCGGTGCGCCGTCGACGGAGTCGGCGATGAGGTAGAACGGCGCCGCCCGGCTGACCACGACCGAGGCGATGTCGCCCGGACGCGGCTCCACGCTGCCCGGCGTCAGCTCGAAGTGCACCAGGCGACCGTCTTCGGCGCGACCCGACAGACGGCTCGTCTCCGCGTCGCGGCGCCCCTCGGAGGGCGCGACCAGCACCTCGACGGGCGTGCCGATGAGCTTCTGGTTCTCCTCGTGCGAGATGCGCTCCTGCAGCTCGATCAGGCGCTCGTAGCGCTCCTGCACGACCGCCTTCGGCAGCTGATCGGGCATCGTCGCCGCGGGGGTGCCCGGGCGGATCGAGTACTGGAAGGTGAACGCCGACCCGAAGCGGGCCTGCTCGACGACGCGCATCGTCTCCTCGAAGTCCTCGTCGGTCTCGCCCGGGAAGCCGACGATGATGTCGGTGCTGATCGCGGCCTGCGGCATCTTGGCGCGCACGCGATCGAGGATGCCGAGGAAGCGCTCGGAGCGGTAGGAGCGGCGCATGGCCTTGAGGATGCGGTCGGAGCCGGACTGCAGCGGCATGTGCAGCTGCGGCATGACCGCCGGGGTCTCGGCCATCGCGTCGATCACGTCGTCGGTGAACGCCGCCGGGTGCGGGCTCGTGAAGCGAATGCGCTCGAGTCCCTTGATCGCACCCGCGGCGCGCAGCAGCTTGCCGAAGGCGAGGCGGTCGCCGAACTCGACGCCGTAGCTGTTGACGTTCTGCCCGAGGAGGGTGACCTCGATGGCGCCGTCGTCGACGAGCAGTCCGATCTCGCTGAGGATGTCGCCAGGCCGACGGTCGCGTTCCTTGCCGCGCAGGCTCGGCACGATGCAGAAGGTGCAGGTGTTGTTGCAGCCGACCGAGATGGAGACCCAGCCGCTCGCGGCGGACTCGCGACGCGTCGGCAGCGTCGAGGGGAAGACCTCGAGCGCTTCGAGGATCTCGAGCTGGGCGTCGCCGTTGTGCCGGGCGCGCTCCAGCAGGGTCGGCAGCGACCCCATGTTGTGCGTTCCGAAGACGACGTCGACCCACGGGGCCTTGTCGAGGATGACGGACTTGTCCTTCTGGGCGAGGCAGCCGCCGACGGCGATCTGCATGCCCTCGTGGTCGCGCTTCGCCGCGGCGAGGTGGCCGAGCGTTCCATAGAGCTTGTTGTCGGCGTTCTCGCGCACGGCGCAGGTGTTGATGACCACGACATCCGCTTCGACGCCGTCCTCGGCGCGCTGATAGCCGGCGGCCTCGAGGGAGCCGCTGAGTCGCTCGGAGTCGTGCACGTTCATCTGGCAGCCGAAGGTGCGCACCTCGTAGGTGCGCCGACGGTCGGCCGTGGGCTCGGTGGTGGTGTCGAGCAGCGTCATGGTGCGACGAGTCTAAGCCGCGTGACGGGCGCCGCCGCTCAGCGGAACCGCACCCCGGAGCCGCGATCGTTCCCCGCGAGCGCAGCGTCGACGGCGGTGCGGACGGTGCTGCCCGAATACCCCCGTCGCGCGAGATACGACGAGAGCCGGCGCACCGCCGTCTCCCGATCGAGCGAGCGCAGCTGCGCCGCCCGTTTGACGGCGATCTCGCGTGCGCGCGCGAGCTCATCGCCGGTGTCGACGAGCTCGAGCGCGTACTCGATCGCCGCCGGGGCCAGCAGACGGCGCGTCAGCTCGGCGGCGATCGCCGTACGGCCCAGGCCCTTGCGCTCCTGCAGGGTGCCCACGAGGTTCTGAGCGAGCGCCATGTCGTCGAGCAGCCCCGCCGACTCGAGCCGGGCCAGCTCGGCGTCGATCTCGCTCTCGTCGAACTCGCGCTGACGCAGCACTCGCTCCATCTCGCGGCGCGACATCCCACGGCGCGTCAGGGCGTGCATGGCGACGTTCTCCGCCTTGCGCGCGGCCTTGGCCGCGGCTCGCTCGGCAGCCTGCTCCTCGCGGGCGAGAGGACCGAGGTCGTCGGCGTCCGAGTCCTCGTCGCCGCGGTCGTCATCGACCGCGCCGCCTGCCCAGCGCGAGCGAGCGCCGGCGCGATCGATGCCGGGGGTCGCCCACTCGGGGTCGCCGTCGCCCGCATCCGAGATCCGCGCCATCGCACCGGACGAGCCACGTGATCCCGCCACTCCCGTGCGATCGGATGCACCGCCGCCGAGGCCGCTGGTGCCGGCGCCGTCATCGTCGGCGCCGATGCCCGCACCCGCGGCGCCGCGCGCGGGGTGCCGGGAGGCGCCCATGCGCGCGCGGCGACGCTCGAGCAGCTCGTCCACCTCGCCGAGCACGGTCGCGAGCGTCGGGAGATCATCGCCGCTCCGGGACGCAGTCGGAGCGACCGGCTCGGCACCGCGGGCGCCCGGCAGCCAGGTCACCGGAGCAAGTCGTGCGCCGGATCCGTCGACACGGCTCTCGCCGCCGACGCGGGCCTCGCCGCTGTCGTGAACTGACCCGTCCGCACCGGGCTGGACGGTCTCGCTCTCCCGGAACCAGCCCTCGTCGTCGAGACCGTTGCTTTTGCTGTTGCCGTTGCCGTTGCCGTTGCCGTTGCCGTTGCCGGAGTCGCTCATGCCCTGCGTCCTTCCGTCGTGCCGCCGTGACGCGGCTCAGATGTGGCTCCGGCCCGGGAGCGCGCTCGCGCGCCCGGGCAGGCTGTTCACTCGCGGATGGTCTCGAACTCCGTCTCGACCACCGCCTCGATCACGATCAGGCGCTCGCGGCCTTGCGGGCCTTGAGGCCCTCCTGCAGCGACGCGACGTTCTCCGTCTCGGCGACGGCCGCGGCGGCAGCCAGCTCCGCGGCCTGCGCCGCCTTGCCGGCCTCGCCGACACCGAGCTTGCCGAGGATCTTCGTCTCGATCTCCTGCGCGATGTCGGGGTGCTGCAGCAGGAAGTTGCGGGCGTTCTCCTTGCCCTGGCCGAGCTGATCGCCGTCGTAGGTGTACCAGGCGCCCGACTTCTTGACGATGGCGTGCTCGACGCCGTAGTCGATCAGGCTGCCCTCGCGGGAGATGCCGACGCCGTAGAGGATGTCGAACTCCGCCTGCTTGAAGGGCGGCGCCATCTTGTTCTTGACGACCTTGACGCGAGTGCGGTTTCCGACCGCGTCGGTGCCGTCTTTCAGGGTCTCGATGCGGCGGATGTCGAGGCGAACCGAGGCGTAGAACTTCAGCGCCTTTCCACCCGCGGTCGTCTCGGGGCTGCCGAAGAACACGCCGATCTTCTCGCGCAGCTGGTTGATGAAGATCATCGTGGTCTGCGTCTGGTTGAGACCACCCGTGAGCTTGCGCAGCGCCTGCGACATGAGTCGCGCCTGGAGGCCGACGTGCGAGTCGCCCATCTCGCCCTCGATCTCGGCGCGGGGCACGAGCGCCGCGACGGAGTCGACGACGATGAGGTCGATCGAGCCGGAGCGCACGAGCATGTCGGCGATCTCGAGCGCCTGCTCACCCGTGTCGGGCTGCGAGACGAGCAGGGCGTCGATGTCGACGCCGAGCTTCTTGGCGTACTCCGGGTCGAGGGCGTGCTCCGCGTCGATGAACGCGGCGATGCCACCGTTGCGCTGTGCGTTGGCGATCGCGTGCAGGGTCAGGGTCGTCTTACCCGACGACTCCGGGCCGTAGATCTCGATGATGCGGCCGCGGGGAAGCCCGCCGATGCCGAGCGCGACGTCCAGCGCGATGGAGCCGGTGGGGATGATCGCCACGGGGGCGCGCTCGTCGCTGCCGAGACGCATGACCGTGCCCTTGCCGAACTGACGGTCGATCTGTGCGAGGGCGGTCTCGAGGGCCTTCTCGCGGTCTGCTGCTGTGGGCATGTGCCGGTTCTCCTTCTGCTGGGCGAGCGGTGCTCGCGGTCGGTGCGCCCGTCTTCTGTCGTCTCCGTCGGGCCGATGTAGCAAGGCCGTCTGCTTCCGACAGGGCTGTCGAGCCATCTGTCTTCGACGTGGTCGACGCTAGGCCCGCCCACCGACATCCCGAGGGATCGACGGGCGGAACCAGCACAACTCGTCTTCGAAAGAGGCTGTGGAGGAATCGTAGCGAGAAGCGAACAGATGTTCGAGTGATTCGAACGTCGGCGTGTCGCGGATCGAACGCGTTCGAAGCAGAACGGACGCCGCGGACAGCACCGCGGAGTGCCGAGAGGGGCCCGGAGAAGCCGCCGCGGTCAGTCGCGCGGGTCCGGCAGCCCGACGCCGTGCCAGCGCTCGCGCGGTACGTCCCGCGAGCGGCACAGCGCGAGCCAGACGTCACGGGCGGGAATGCCGGCGGCGAGCGCCGCCTTCGGGGTGCGGTCGCCGAGCTCGCCCAGCTGCGAGTCCTCGATCAGCACCCGGCCGAAGGCCTCACCGAACTCGTCGGCGACGGCACGCTGGAACTCGCTGACCTTCACCCGCACCACGCTAGACGCCACGACCGACCGCCGCCGACCATGCGCCCCAGGACACGACGAAGCCCCGGTCTTCGAGAGGACCGGGGCTTCGTGATGTCTGTCGTGGACGGCTGCTCAGCGCACCGCGAATCCGGCGTCGAACTCCGCGACCAGCTCGTCGGGGAGGGTGTCGGGCACGATCGGCGCCACGCCCTCGAGAACCGCCAGTCGATCGCCGACCTCGCGCATGATGCTCGAGATCGGGGTGTCGAGAGCCTCGGCCACGGAGGCGAGGATCTCGGAGCTGGCTTCCTTCTGCCCGCGCTCCACCTCGCTGAGGTAGCCGAGTGCGACGCTGGCCTTGCTGGCGACCTGGCGAAGGGTCATGGCCTTCTGCAGTCGCACGTCACGGAGGACATCGCCGATTTCCTGTCGAACCAGAACCATGGTGATCCTCCTTCACTGTCTCGCCTCACCGGAGAGGCCAAGATAGCGCTCCCGATGCGAGAACTCTAACCAGCCCGGCCTGTCAAAGCCGTGTGAGGTCTTCGCTTGTAACGTGATCGAAACCGCCGCCATTCCCCAGACCCCAGTGCGCGGGTCAGGGGCGCCGATCGGGGGCTCGAGGGCCGCGCGGCGAGCCCTCAGCGCGAGGTGACGAGCACCTCGTCGAGCAGCGCGAGCACCGCATCCACCGCACCCCGACGGATCGCGGCACGGTCGCCGGAGAGCGCCAGCCGGCGCACCTCGATGCGCTCGTCGAGCGCGACCGCCACGAAGACCGTGCCGACGCCGTGCCCGTCCTGCGGGTCGGGCCCGGCCACCCCGGTCGTGCCGAGGCCGACGCGAGCGGCGCGCCCGTCGACGGCCAACGCGGCGCGCACGCGCTGCGCGAGCTGCGCGGCGACCTCGGGATGCACGGCGCTCTCCCGGTCGAGGAGGTCGCCATCCACCCCCACCACGTCGCGCTTGAGCGGAGTCGCGTACGCGACCACTCCCCCGTGCAGCACGGCCGAGATGCCGGGCACCGAGACCAGTTCGGCGACGACGAGACCGCCGGTCAGCGATTCGGCGACAGCCGTCGTGAGCGAGCGCTCGAGGAGCTCGGCGCCCAGCTCGGCGACGCTGCGAGGGGATGCGGACACGGCGCGGAGGTCGGTCAGGCGCGCGAGGCGGGGTCGGCGGAAACCGCGCCATCCGCCGGCTTCGACCGACCGGAACGCGCCGCCGCGACGAGGTACTCGATGCCGCTGCCGACCGTGAGCAGCACAGCCAGCGTCATGAGGCCCGTGTTGACCCAGTGCACCCAGTCGCCCAGCAGCGTCCAGAACGGCACCAGCGCGACGGTGACCGCCACGGCCTGCACGACGGTCTTGATCTTGCCCCAGATGGAGGCGGCGATCACCCGGTCGCGCAGCGCGATGAAGCGGAAGACGGTGATGCCGAACTCGCGCACGAGGATGACGACGGTCACCCAGACCGGCAGCTCGCCGAGGATCGAGAGGGCGACGAGCGCGCCGCCGACGAGGATCTTGTCGGCGATCGGATCGACCAGCTTGCCGAAGTCGGTCACGAGGTTCTGGCGGCGCGCGAGGAAGCCGTCGACCGAGTCAGTGAGGATCGCGACCAGGAAGAGCGCCGCGGCGACCCAGCGCAGCACGCCGTCGTGACCGCCGTCGCTCAGCAGGAGCCAGATGAACACCGGCGCGAGCAGGATGCGCACGACCGTGATGATGTTCGCCACGTTGCCGAGGCTGGCCTGGGTGTCGCCGTGCGAGGCGACGCGGCCGCGCATCGGATTCGTGCGGGGGCCGGTCGCGGGCGATTCGGACCGGCGTGAGTCGCCCGATCCGGGCTTGCCCGACGGAGTCGAGGAGAGGGCCATCGATTACCCCCTGCCAGTCAGATTCCAGGCGTCCTCGTCATCCGAGTCGCCGTCGACCTCAGGATAGCCGCTGGTCATCGCGGCGACGGGATCGTCCAGAGGATCCCCGGCGGCGCTGCCACCGGTCGCGCCGCCGCCCGGACGCGGGGTCATCGGCGCATCCGAACCGCCTCCGCCGCCGGCTCCCGAGCCGCCGGGGCCAGGCTCGCCGCGCAGGCGCGCGAGCACTTCGGGCAGCTGGTCGGGCGTGACGAGCACGTCGCGGGCCTTCGAGCCCTCCGAAGGTCCGACGATCTCACGCGATTCGAGCAGGTCCATCAGGCGCCCCGCCTTGGCGAAGCCGACGCGCAGCTTGCGCTGCAGCATCGACGTCGAGCCGAACTGGGTGCTGATGATCTGCTCCGCCGCCGCGAGCAGCAGCTCGAGGTCGTCGCCGATGTCGGCGTCGATCTCGCGCTTCTCGACCACGGCCGCGACATCCTCGCGGTAGTCGGGCTGGGCCTGCTTCTTGACGAACTCGACGACCTCGGCGATCTCCGACTCCTGCACCCAGGCGCCCTGAACGCGCACGGGCTTGCCCGCGCCCATCGGCAGGAAGAGCCCGTCGCCCTGGCCGATGAGCTTGTCGGCGCCGGGCTGGTCGAGGATGACCCGCGAGTCGGTCATGCTCGACACCGCGAAGGCGAGGCGCGACGGCACGTTGGCCTTGATCAGACCGGTGACGACATCCACCGACGGCCGCTGCGTCGCGAGCACGAGGTGGATGCCCGAGGCGCGCGCCAGCTGGGTGATGCGCACGATCGACTCCTCGACGTCGCGCGGCGCGACCATCATCAGGTCGGCGAGCTCGTCGACCACGACGAGGAGGTAGGGGTAGGGCTGCAGCACGCGCTCGCTGCCCGGCGGCAGCTGGATCTCGTTGGCGAGCACGGCGCGGTTGAAGTCGTCGATGTGACGGAAGCCGAACGACGCGAGGTCGTCGTAGCGCATGTCCATCTCCTTCACGACCCACTGCAGCGCCTCGGCGGCCTTCTTGGGGTTCGTGATGATGGGCGTGATGAGGTGCGGCACACCCTGGTAGATCGAGAGCTCGACGCGCTTCGGGTCGACGAGCACGAGGCGCACCTCGGCCGGCTTCGCCCGCATGAGCAGCGAGGTGATCATCGAGTTGATGAAACTCGACTTTCCCGAGCCGGTGGAGCCGGCGACGAGCAGGTGCGGCATCTTCGCGAGGTTCGCGACGACGAAGCCGCCCTCGACGTCTTTTCCGAGGCCGATCGACATCGGGTGCGAGCTCTTGCTCGCCGCGCCCGAGCGCAGCACGTCGCCGAGCGACACGATCTCGCGGTCGCGGTTGGGGATCTCGACGCCGATCGCGCTCTTGCCGGGGATCGGCGAGAGGATGTTGACCTCGTTCGAGGCGACCGCGTAGGCGATGTTCTTCGACAGGGCGGTGACCCGCTCCACCTTGACACCGTGGCCGACCTCGACCTCGTAGCGGGTGACGCTCGGGCCGCGCGTGAAGCCGGTGACCTTCGCGTCGACCTGGAACTGCGTCAGCACGCTCGTGATCGCCGCGATGATCTCGTCGTTCGCGGCGGTGCGCGCCTTCGGCGGCGTGCCCGCGGAGAGCGAGGACGCCGGGGGCAGCCGGTAGGGGCGCTTCGGCGCGGGCGCTCCGGGGCGCGCGGGCGCGGCGACAGCCGGGGCGACCTCGGGCTGCTCGCCCGTGTCGCCGTCGTCGCGGATGCCGACCGCGGCAGGGGTGACATCGCCGGTGAAGCGGTGCACCGCATCCTCGGCCTTCGCCAGCTCGTCGAGCAGGTCGAGATCGATGCCGCCGTCATCGGCGGTCGGAGTGGGCTCGATGACGTCGGTCGCCGCGGTCTGCTCGAGCTCGTCGACGACCGGGGTGTCGAAGGCGTCGGGGTCCTTCTTCTTGCCGCGACGCCACCAGGGCATCGACGTCTCGTCGTCCATGTCGAGGCCGAGGTCGCTGAAGGCGTCCATCTCGCCGGTGCCGCTCGCGTCGTCGTCCTTCGCGGCCTCCTTCGCGGGCTTCTCGGCCAGCTGCTCGCCGAAGAGCCAGGCGTAGAGCTCGCGGAAGCGTCGGCCGATGCGGTTCGGCGGCGTCTTGGTCATGATGAACAGCGAGATCACGAGCAGGAAGCCGACGAGCGGCGCCGAATACCAGGGCGAGCCGAGCGAGGCGAGCGGCTGGGCGACGACCCAGCCGATGACGCCGCCGCCGATCGCGAGGCCCGGCATCCCCTCGGCCGGCTGCGGCAGCCCGCCGACGAGGTGGCAGATGCCGCTGATGCTGACCAGGAAGAGCACGAGCCCGATGCCGATGCGGGTGTTGTCGTGCACGCTCGAGGGATGCCGGAACAGCCAGACGGCGAACAGCAGCATGATCACCGGGAGCGCGAAGGCGACACGGCCGAAGAGCCCGCCGAAGGTGTACATCTCGATCGCCTGGGCGATCTCGTTGCGCTGCAGGAACCACTCCACCGCGGCGCCCGCGATCGCGAGCAGCAAGAGCAGGAACGGCACGCCGTCGCGACGCTCCTCCTTGGCGAGGCTCTCTTTGCCGAACAGGCGCGCGGCGCCGCCGGCGACGTGCGCGAGCCCCAGCCAGGCGCGGGCGAGCAGACCCTGCTCTGCCGACTGCTTCTCGGGCTTCGGGACCGGGAGCTTCTTCGTCACCGCCTGGGTGCGCGAGCCTCCGCGCGCGCCGGAACCGCTCTTCGCGCCGGAGCGCGCGCGGGAACCCGACCGGGTGCTGGTGGCCATGGGGTCACGGTAGCCGCGAGCACCGACGCGGCAACGGAGGCGCGGCGGGGACGCGCCGTTCGACCATCACCGTCGCGGCGAGGATTCGCCGTTCGGCCGCGCCGGCCGGCGCACTCCCGCTCACAGGCGGATCGCGTCGATCGGCTTGACCCGCACCGCGACGAGCGCGGGCACGAGTCCGGCGAGCGCGCCGACCACCGTGGCCGACACCAGTCCGATGATCGCGGCCGAGATCGGGAACGGCGGCACGTCCTGCACGTCGGAGCTGATGAAGCCCGCGACCCACGGGTTCTTCAGCAGCGCGACGGCGAGCGCGACCCCGATGAGGCCGGCGACCATGGTCGCCACGACACTCTCCATCATCACCCCGAAGAACACCCGTCCGGCGGTCGCGCCGAAGCTGCGGCGGATGCCGATCTCTCGCACGCGGTACTTCACCGTGACGAGGGAGATGTTGACGAGCCCGAGCGCGCCGAGCAGCAGGACGAGTCCGGCGATGCCGCCGACGACGAGCTTCACGACGAGGAAGGGGTCCTCGCCGCCGAGCTGCGCGGCGTAGTCGTTGCGCGACGGGTTGACCTGCCAGCCCTCGCCGAGCGCGGACGACATGGTCGCGGCGATGCGCGTCTGCAGTTCGTCGGCGACCGACGGCGGCACCCAGGCCTCGTAGCTCGGCGTCACGATCCATCCCTCGTTGCCCTGCTCGGGGTGAGTGAGGCCGACGCGCGCGTAGTCGTCGTAGAGCATGGTCATCGACAGGCAGTTGCCCTGACAGGTCTCGCCCGTGACGCCGACCACGACCGCCGTCGTCGGCGAGAGCCCGTCGAGCGGGAAGTTCGGATGCGTGCGCAGGTCGGGCTGCCCGAGCACGGTCCAGAGGTCGCGGCTGATGACGACAGCCGGGGCGAAGCGCTCGGAGTCGGCCTCGGTGAACCACCGTCCTTCGCGCACCGACAGCCGGTGCATGGTGACGTAGTCGGGGTCGATGCCCATCAGGTTGATGTCGACGGCGCCGGTCGGCAGCGAGACGGGCACGTAGTCGGAGATCACCCGGCTCGTCCACTCGATGTCGTAGCGCTGCGCGGCGGCATCGAAGGCCGAGGTCACGAGCGCGGGATCGGGCTTCTTCATCCCCGTCGTGTCGGTCGGCTGGAACGACAGCAGCGCAGGGCGGCCGCTGTAGCGCTCCTGCTGCTCGCGCTGTGACTGCTCGGCGACGGCGCCGAGGGCGGTGACGGCGGTGAGCGCGGCGACCGCGACGGCGACGCCGATCAGGCTGAGCATCACGCGCAGACGGCTGACGCGCAGCTCGCCCCAGGCCTCGACGAGTGCGGCGGCGATGGCGGTGAGGAAGCGCATCAGAGGGTCTCCGCCGTGGTCGGGTTCGGGATCGGCGCCGCCGGCGTCGCAGCTGTGGGCGCGGCGCCCAGTGGCGCGGCTGCGGGGCGCGCGGCGACCGGAGCCGCGGCGCCCGCGAGCACCGGCTCCCGCGGCTCCGCGGTCGAGGGCGTCAGCACGCCCTGGTCGAGGCGGTAGTGACGACGGGCGAGTGAGGCGACGTTGCGATCGTGGGTGATCGTGATCAGCGCGGCCCCCGAGTCCTCGGCGACCTGGTCGAGCAGCGCCATGACGCGCTCGCCGGTCTCGACGTCGAGGGCGCCGGTCGGCTCGTCGGCGAGGATCAGCCGCGGTCCGCGCACCAGGGCGCGGGCGATCGCGACGCGCTGCTGCTCGCCGCCCGACAGCTGCGTCGGCAGCGCGTCCAGCCGCGAGCCGAGTCCGACGCGGTCGAGCATGTCGGCTGCGAGCCGACGTCGGCGCCAGAACTGCTGCGGCGGCGCGTAGAGCAGCGGGGTCATCACGTTCTCGATCGCCGTGCGGCCGGCCAGCAGGTTGAACTGCTGGAAGATGAATCCGACATCCCGGCCGCGGCGGCGGTCGCGCTGGCCGGAGCGCATCCGCTCGAGCGGGATCTCGTCGAACACGAGGCGGCCCGAGCTCGGCTCGTCGAGCAGGCCGAGCAGGTTGAGCAGCGTCGACTTGCCGCTTCCTGAGCGGCCGACGATGCTGACGTGGTCGCCCACCTCGACCTCGAGGTCGATGCCGCGCAGGATGTGCAGCGGCTCGGCATCCGGCAGCTCGACCATGCGGGTCACCTGCTCCAGTCGCAGAAGAGCCACGGCTCAGCCCTGCACGGCGCCGTCGACGGCGACCTTGGCCGGGGCGCCCGGCACGAACTGCAGGATCTCGTCGCCCTCGGCGAGGCCCTCGGTGATCTCGACGTCCTTGCCGTCGCTGAGGCCGAGCTTCACGTCCTTCTTCACGGGCTTGCCGCCCTTGGCGTCGGGCACGTAGACGACGCCGGTGCCCGCCGAGCCCTGCACGGCCGTCGCCGGCACGGTCAGCACGTCGGTCGCGACCCCGCCAGCGATCGACATCTTCGCGGCGAGCCCGGTGAAGACGGTCACCTCGGCCGGGACGGCGCAGCGCACCGTGGTGGTGGGCGTCGCGGACGCCGCCCCGTCTCCATCACCCGGCGCGCTCGCCGCGGCGCCGGCCCCGTTGAGCGGCGTCGTGATCGACAGCCCGGTGCAGGTGAAGGGAGCGGGACCGCCCGTGATCGTCACGGTCGCCTCGGTGGGCCGGTTCAGCAGGCGGTACTGGTCGGCGGCGGCGAGGCTGCCGGTGACCGAGAAGGTGGGCGGCGCGACCTGCCCGATGGCGTCGCCGACGGCGACCTGCTGGCCGACGATGATCGGCAGCGCGGACAGCACGCCGCCGGAGCCGGCCTTGACCGTGACCGTCTTCACGATCGGCTGACCCTCGGGCGAGATGGTCTCCGAGCGGATGACGGCCACCGGGGTGTCGGCCGCCACCGGGGCGCCCAGCGCCGCCGTGATCTTCGTCACCTCGCCGGCCAGCGTCGCCTTGACCGGGGCGGCCGGATCGGCGGAGACCGTCGCATCCAGCTTCACCTCGTTCGTGATCGTGCCCTTCGTGACCGACACGGTGGGGTCGACGATCTGGCCCGTCGGACGCGCGGAGTCCTTGCCGTCGTCGGAGAGTCCGTCGATGAAGGCGAGCTTGACGAGTGCGACCGCGATCGCGGCGATGACGACGAGACGGAGGATCGGGAAGACCCATTTCCGTGCGATGCCCATGGGGACCTCCGGGTGTGACGAATGCTCTGTTCACCCTAGGTGCGCGCTGTGCGCAGAAGATCATCCAGGAGGACGAGATGACGCGCGTGTCGCTCCGCCCTGAGAGCGAGAAATGCGCAGCGGCGGGATCGAGCACCGACTGGCGCTGCCGCGCGGAGATGCGAACGCGGGCCCGCCCCGGAGGACGGACCCGCGTTCGATGCGCGGCAGGCCGGGCGGTCGGCGCTCAGGCCTCGATGACGACCGGCACGATCATCGGCCGGCGACGGTGCTGGGTGTTGACCCAGCGGCCGACCGTGCGGCGCACGACCTGCGCGAAGCCGTGCTGGTCGCGGGTGCCGTTCTGGGCGGCCTCGCTCAGCGCGGCCACGATCTTCGGCTTGACGTCGTCGAACACGGCCTCGTCCTCGGCGAAGCCGCGCGACTGGATCTCCGGCCCGACGATGACGCGACCGGTCTGCTTGTCGACCGCGACGAAGATCGAGATGAAGCCCTCCTCGGCGAGGATGCGGCGGTCCTTGAGGTCAGCGTCGGTGATCTCGCCGACGGTCGAGCCGTCGACGTAGACGTAGCCGAGATCGAGCTGGCCGACGATGTTCGCCAGGCCGTCCTTGAGGTCGAGCACGATGCCGTTCTCGCCGACGAAGGTGTTCAGCTCGGGCACGCCGGTCTCGACCGCGAGCGCGGCCGACGCCGTCAGGTGGCGGGCCTCGCCGTGCACCGGCAGCACGTTGCGCGGCTGCAGGATGTTGTAGCAGTAGAGCAGCTCACCCGCGGCGGCGTGACCCGAGACGTGCACCTTGGCGTTGCCCTTGTGCACGACCTTCGCGCCGAGCTTCGTGAGCCCGTTGATCACGCGGTAGACGGCGTTCTCGTTGCCGGGGATCAGACTCGAGGCCAGGATCACCGTGTCGCCCTCGCCGACCTCGATCTGGTGGTCGAGGTTCGCCATGCGCGCGAGCACGGCCATCGGCTCGCCCTGCGAACCCGTGCTCATGTAGACGACCTGGTCGTCGGGCAGCTTCATCGCCTTCTTGGCGTCGATGAGCACGCCATCCGGCACGCGCAGGTAGCCGAGGTCCGAGGCGATCCCCATGTTGCGGATCATCGAGCGGCCGATCAGCGCGACCTTGCGGCCGTTGTTCACCGCCGCATCCAGAACCTGCTGCACGCGGTGCACGTGGCTCGAGAAGCTCGCGACGATCACGCGGCGCCTGGCCTTCGCGATGACGTTCTCGAGCACCGGGCCGATGTCGCGCTCGAGCGGCGTGAAGCCGGGCACGTCGGCGTTCGTCGAGTCGGGCAGGAAGAGGTCGACGCCCTCCTCGCCGAGCCGCGCGAAGGCGCGCAGATCGGTGATGCGCTCGTCGAGCGGCAGCTGATCCATCTTGAAGTCGCCCGTGTGCAGCACGAGGCCGGCGGGGGTGCGGATCGCGACCGCGAGCGCGTCGGGGATCGAGTGGTTGACGGCGACGAACTCGGTCTCGAAGGGCCCGAGCTTCTCGATCTGGCCCTCGTGCACGATGTGCGTGTAGGGCTTGATGCGGTGCTCTTTGAGCTTCGCCTCGACGAGCGCGAGAGTCAGGTTCGAGCCGATCAGGGGGATGTCGGCGCGCAGACGCAGCAGGTACGGCACCGCGCCGATGTGGTCTTCGTGGCCGTGCGTCAGCACGACCGCGACGATGTCGTCGAGGCGGTCACGGATCGGCGCGAAGTCGGGCAGGATCAGGTCGACCCCGGGCTGGTGCTCTTCGGGGAAGAGCACGCCGCAGTCGACGATGAGGATCTTGCCGTCGAACTCGTAGGCCGTCATGTTGCGGCCGATCTCGCCGAGACCGCCGATCGGGATGACGCGCAGGGTGCCCGGTTCGAGCGGAGCGGGCTGATAGATGTCGATGGCGGGCATTCTGTCCTTGTGGTCGTGGCCGGGGCGCCCGGCCGGTGTTCTAGCGCGTCGTGCCGGCGACCTTGGGCAGCGCGCCGCCGGCGGCGGCGTTGCGGTCGGGCCGGAAGTTCTTGAAGTCGACGCCGTCGATGGCGCCGACGAGGGCGAGCTCGTCCTCGATCTGAGCGGCCTCCCACTCCTCCGGCCCGACCAGCGGCAGGCGCACGCGGGGGCTGGAGATGCGGCCGAGGCCGTGCAGCACGTACTTCGCCGCGACGGTGCCGGGCACGTGGGTCATGATCGCGCGCACGAGCGGCTCGAGAGCCTGGTGCGCGGCGGTCGCGGTGGCGAGGTCGCTCGCGTTCACCGCGTCGATGATCGTGCGGTACGGCGCCGAGGCCACGTTCGCGGTGACGCCGATGAGGCCGGTCGCGCCGATCGACAGGTGCGGCAGCACGTTGGCGTCGTCGCCCGAGAAGTAGAGCAGGTCGGTCTGGTTCAGCACGCGGCTGACCTGGCTGAAGTCGCCCTTCGCATCCTTGATCGCCCGCACGTTGGGGTGCTTGGCGATGCGCAGGATTGTCTCGTAGGCGATCGGCACGCCGGTGCGGCCGGGGATGTCGTAGAGGATGACCGGCAGGTCGGTCGAGTCGGCGACCATGCGGAAATGCGTGAGGATGCCGGCCTGGGTCGGCTTGTTGTAGTACGGCGTGACGATCATGATGCCGTCGGCGCCGGCCTTCTCGCTGGCCTTGTAGAGCTCGATCGCGTGGGCCGTCTCGTTCGAGCCGCCGCCGGTGATGATCTTGGCGCGGCCGGCGCTGACGCTCTTCGCGACCTCGACGAGCTTCAGCTTCTCGGGGTCGGTGAGCGTGCTGGTCTCGCCGGTCGTGCCGGTGACGACGATGCCGTCGGCGCCGTCCTGGATGCAGCGGTCGATGTGCTTCTCGACGTCGTTCCAGTCCACTTCGCCGTCGGCGGTGAACGGGGTCACCAGCGCGACGAGGACCTGACCGAACGGGTTCTCAGAAGTCGACACGCCTCACAGGCTAGCGGAGCGCGGGGGTCGCGTTCTCGCGGTGACGATCTCAAGGAGTTGCTGTCACTAGTGTGGCTGCTGTTGCTCACCAGCATCATGAGTCACAGCGACTCCTTGAGATGGTTCCGACGTCGTGAAGCGGAAGCGAGCTTCGGCATCCCGGCGTCAGATGCGGTGATCTCCGCGGGCGAGTGCAGCTCGGAGTGCGGCCTCGACCGAAGGCCAGTCATGCATGACCTGCCGGTAGGTGAAGCGCAGGATGCGATAGCCCGCCGCGATGAGTCGAGCGTCTCGATCGGCGTCGCGCTCCCGATCGTGGAACTCGCGGCTGTCGATCTCGACGACGAGCCGATCGCCGAGCACGGCATCCACTCGATCGGGACCGATCCAGACCTGCTGACGGATGCGGATCCCGAGCCGCGACGCCCTGCGGACGAAGAGCGTCTCGGTGCCGCTGCCGGCCAGCGGCGTCGCTGTCGAGAGCAGAGCTCGAAGATGGTCAGGCAGCTGTCGGGTGACCGCACTCAGCTCGTGCTGACGCAGCACCCTGTTCGCGAGGGCCGACTCGACGACGACCAGCGCGACCTCCGGCGTCTGACACCGCGCGATGTCGACGAGCATCTGGACTCGCCCCGCCAGGAGGCGGCTTCCGGTTCCCTGCCGCAATGTGGCGTCAGCGGACCAGTGGACGACCGCCTCACCCGATGCGAGGCGTCGCATGGCGTCGTGCGGAGATCGAAGCTGCGCCGCGCTGTTCGAGACTCCGACGTGCACGACGGACGGCGCCTCGGGAATCCAGAGCCGCCGGTGCGCGGCCGCCGAAAGGCAGGTCAGGCGGCCACCGACGCGCGCGGCCGCCATCAGCGGTCCCGGCATGGCCGGATCGGCGTACCAGCCTTTTCGCACATGGGTCAGGCCGCGATCGAGCACGAGCTGACGGATGCGCACGCGAGTCACTCCGAGTCCCAGCAGCTCCGCCGTGGAGATCAGGCCGCCTCGCTGTGCGATCTCACGCCGGATCCGGTCCACCCATCGAGGCTGGCGCGCTTTCCCTCGTCACGGGGCGTCGATCGAGCCGACGGAGAAAACCCGACTCGCACGGCAGGTGTGGAGGAGAGCGGCTCGGCGGGGCGCGGACAGACCATCTCAAGGAGTTGCTGTGACTGGTGAGGCGCGTGGTGCTCAGCAGTCTCTCGAGTTGCAGCAACTCCTTGAGATGGTTCGGGCCGGGCGGCTCGGTCAGCCGATGGATCGGGATCTGCGGCGGACCGCGGGCGGGTCGGTCAGGGGGCGACGCGGCCGTTCGCCTGGAAGGCGGCGTGGGTGAGCGGCATGAGCGGCTTCCACAGCTCCTCCATCTGCTCGGCCGCCATCTCGATCTCGCGCTGCGGGAACGAGGGGAAGTGCGAGTCCTCGTGCTTGGTGCGCAGCGAGAGGAAGTTCATGAGCGAGCGCGCGTTGACGGTCACGTACATCGACGAGTAGATCGAGACCGGCAGCACGGCGCGGGCGACCTCGCGGGCGACCCCGGCGTCGAGCATGCGCAGGTAGCTCTCGTAGGCCTCCGTGGCGACGCGACGGCTCTCGGCGACGACCAGCTCGTGCTGCTCGGCCGTGCCCTCCTCGAAGACGTAGGCGCCGGGCTTGCCGACCTGCACGAGCCGACGCTCGGGGCCGGGCACGTAGAAGACGGGGCGCAGCTGGCGGTAGCGGCCCGACTCCTCGTTGTACGAGGCGATGCGGTGGCGCATGAACTCGCGGAACACGAAGATCGGCGCCTGCACGTAGAAGGTGAGCGAGTTGTGCTCGAAGGGCGAGCCGTGGCGGTCGCGCATGAGGTAGTTGATGAGGCCGCGATCGCGGTCGGTGGCCTCGGTTCCGGCGGCGGCCGCATCCAGCGTCTTCTCGCCCTGCGTCGACACCCGCGCGGCGAACAGCACGTCGGAGTCGCTCGCGCTCGAGCGCACCAGCTCGACCTTCACATCGGAGCGGAACACCGGCTCCGGGGCGGCTGCGGCAGCCGGATCGGGGGCGGACGAGGCGGCGGGGGCAGGAGCGTCGGACACGGCCTTCACCCTAGCGAGGACGACCGACGTCGTCCTCGCACCCGGGCGGCGTCAGCCCATCGAGTCGCCTCGCGCCGCCCGAATCAGGGAGTCGCGTGGATGACCGTCCTCGGGTCGGCGCCCGCGCGTAGTGTGATCGGCACCCCGCACTCCCCCGACGGCTTCAGCGAGGAGCACCCCATGGCAGTGACCAGCGAGGCGACGACGCTCTGGTTCGGCGATCTGGCGAGCGGCTCGGGCACGACGAGTCTCGACTCCTCCGACGCCGGCGAGTTCCCGGTGACGTGGGCGGCGCGCGCCGAGGGCGTGGCCGGTCGCACCAACCCCGAGGAGCTGCTCGGCGCCGCGCACTCCGCCTGCTTCTCGATGGCGCTGTCGAACGCCCTCGGCCAGGCGGGCACGCCGCCGGAGAGCCTGCAGGTCACTGCCGCGGTCACCTTCGTGCCCGGCCAGGGCATCACGGGCAGCCATCTGCTCGTCAGCGCGAAGGTGCCGGGGCTCAGCGAGGCCGGCTTCGCCGCCGTCGCTGAGGAGGCGAAGCGGGGCTGTCCGGTCTCGCAGGCGCTCGCCGGCATCCCGATCACGCTCGAGGCGAGCCTCGCCTAGTTGCGCGACCTCCGGAGCGCATCGCGCCCTCATCGCCGTCGACGTCCCGATCGTCGGCGACATCGCATCCCGTCCCTCCCCCGAAGCGAAAGACCCCGCATGGCCCGCACACGTCGGGTGCTGATCTCCGGAGCCTCCGGACTCGTCGGCACCGCCCTCACGAAATCCCTCCGCTCCGCCGGCGACGAGGTGCGCCACCTCGTGCGCCGCGATCCGCGCAGCTCCGAGGAGGTGCGCTGGGATCCGGGCGCCGGGCGGCTCGACCCCGCCGAGCTGGAGGGGGTGGATGCGGTGGTCAACCTCTCCGGCGCCAGCGTCGGCCGCATCCCCTGGACCGCCGGCTACCGCGCCGAGCTGCGCGATTCGCGCCTCGACACGACCCGCACGATCGCCACCGCGATCGGTCGAGCGAAGGCGGCGCCGAAGACGCTGATCAACGCCTCGGCGGTCGGGATCTACGGCGACCGGCCCGGCGAGCGGCTCACCGAGGACTCGGCGCCGGGCAGCGGCTTCCTGCCCGAGCTCGTCGTCGACTGGGAGGCTGCGGCCCAGACGGCGTCAGACCGCACCCGCGTCGTGAGCATCCGCTCGGGTGTCGTCGTCGCGCACGGCGGAGGATTCGGTCCGGTGCGGCAGCTGACGCAGTTCGGCCTCGGCACGCGCTTCGGCTCGGGCGGGCAGTTCTGGCCGTGGATCTCGCTGTTCGACGAGGTCGCGGCGATCCGGCACCTGCTCGACTCGGAGCTGGCGGGTCCGGTCAACCTGGTCGGTCCGACTCCGGCGACGAGCGATCGGGTGACGAGGGTCTACGCGCGCGAGCTGCACCGGCCCCGGCTGCTGCCGGCGCCGGAGTTCGCGGTGAGGATGCTCGGCGAAGCCGGGCAGCGGCTGCTGCTCGACAGCGCCGAGGTGCTGCCGACGCGACTGCGCTCGGACGGCTTCCACTGGAAGCACAGCGAGATCGACGACGCGGTGGTCGCGGTCGTGCACGGGGAGGCGTAGGACACCGCGGATGCAGCGCCCGACCGGCCCGACCGGTCGTCAGGCGCGGGAGAAGCGGATCGCCTGACGCGTCGCCCAGCGCGCGCGGCGGCGGTCGCCGCTCGCGTCGTAGACGAGTCCGAGACGGAACCAGGCGCGCCAGTCCTCGGGCGCGGCCTCGACCGCCTCGCGGTAGCGCGGGAACACGGCCTCGGCGGCGTCGCGGTCGACGCGGCCGCTGGCGTGCACCGGCAGCGGCTCGGCGGGCATGCCGTTCTCGGCCTCGAGCCGGGCCGCGAGCCGGTCGGCGCGCACGGCGAAGAGCAGCTCGGCTCCGAGCGCCCAGATGCCGAGCAGCGGCAGCACGATCAGCGCGACGCCCAGGGCGATCGCGATGGGCACGCCGGTCGACAGCAGCAGGATCGCGTAGCCCAGCGCGAAGACCAGGTAGAGCAGCAGCAGCGCCGCCATGACGATGACCGCGGCGCGGGCGCGCAGCAGCGCGCCGCGGCGGCGCGGCAGCGCCCCGGCGCCGGCGGTGGATGCGGGCTGAGCCGATCGATCCTGCGCAGCCGGCTGGTCCTGCTCGGCCGACTCAGGCATCCAGGCCCAGGATCGCGTCGAGTCCGACGGTGAGCCCGCGCGCCTCGGGCAGTGCCCGCAGCGCCGCGAGGATGCCGGCCTCGTAGGAGCGCCCCGAGATCGTCTGGTGGGTGAGGCGCAGCACCTCGCCCTCGCCGCCGAAGACGACGTCCTGCTGGGCCACGATGCCGGCCAGGCGCATCGAGTGCACGGGGATGCTCGCCACCTGCTGCCCGCGGGCGCGCTGGTCGACGTGCGGCGCCTCGACGGGGCCGAGCTCGGCGCGGGCGGCGGTGATGAGCTCGGCGGTTCGCGTCGCGGTTCCCGACGGCGAGTCGATCTTCGTCGCGGCGTGCGCCTCGATGATCTCGACCGAGTCGAAGTAGCGGCCCGCGATCGTCGCGAAGCGGGTGGCCAGCACCGATCCGATCGAGAAGTTCGGCACGACGATGACGCCCAGGTCGGGCAGCTCGGCGAGTCGGTGGCCGAGCTTCGCGAGACGCTCGGCGTTCCAGCCGGAGGTGCCGACGAGCACCGGCTTGCCGGCGGCGAGCGCCGCCTCGACGACCGTGGGCGATACGACCGGGATGGTCATGTCGACGACGAGGTCGACGTCGGCGAGCGCCTCCAGCCCGTCTTTCGACGACAGTCGGGCCGCGACCTCGAAGCCCTCGGTGCGGTCGATCAGATCGGCGGCGAGGCCACCCAGCTTTCCGGTGGCGCCGACGACGGCGACTCGTGAGGTCATGGCATCCAGCCTAGGCGAGCACGCAGTGCGCGACCGGCGAGCCCGATGCGGCGACGGCATCCGTGTTCGAGCCGGATCGGAGCGGGACGACCGCGCTCAGCGCGACGGCAGCGTGAGGATCTCGGCGCCCGATTCGGTGATCGCGATCGTGTGCTCGGTGTGGGCCGTGCGGCACCCGGTCGAGCTGCGCAGGGTCCAGCCGTCGGCATCTGTCACCAGCACGTCCGTGTCGGCCATGACCCAGGGCTCGAGCGCGAGCAGGAGTCCGGGGCGCAGGCGGTAGCCGCGGCCGGGTCGGCCGTCGTTGGCGACGTGCGGGTCGCCGTGCATGGTCGAGCCGATGCCGTGCCCGCCGAACTCGAGGTTGATCGGGTAGCCCTCGGCGCCGAGCACCTGGCCGATCGCGTGCGAGAGGTCGCCCGTGCGCACGTCGGGGCCGGCGATCGCGATCGCGGCGGCGAGCGCGCGCTGGGTGACGTCGATGAGCGCGAGGTCCTCGGCGCGGGCCGACTCCCCCACGACGAAGCTGATCGCGGCGTCGGCGGCGATGCCGTCGAGCAGCACCGCGAGGTCGAGGGTGAGCAGGTCGCCGTCGACGAGGGCGTAGTCGTGCGGCATGCCGTGCAGCACGGCATCGTTGACGGCGGTGCAGACGTAGTGACCGAAGGGGCCGTTGCCGAAGGAGGGCGCGTAGTCGACGTAGCAGGACTCGGCACCCGCGTCGATGATGAGTTGCCGCGTGATCTCGTCGAGCTCGAGCAGGTTCGTGCCGACGAGGCTCTTCGTTTTGAGGGTCTGCAGGATATCGCCGACGAGGGCGCCCGTCGCGCGCGCCTTGTCGACCTCGGCCGGGGTCAGGATCTCGATCACGGGATAACTATACCGGTCATAAAGTACCGGCCAGACAATACCGGGACTATCATCGGGCCATGGTCCGACTGCCGCTCACCCCCGCCGAACTCGAGCGCGGGGAGCGACTCGGGTCGCTGCTGCGCTCGGCCCGCGGCGATCGCTCGCCCCTCGCCGTGGCTCTCGACGCCGGCATCTCGCCCGAGACGCTGCGCAAGATCGAGACCGGCCGCATCGCGACCCCCGCCTTCCCCACGATCGCCGCCCTCGCGGAGGTGCTCGGCCTCTCGCTCGACGCGGTGTGGGCCGAGGTCACGGCCGGCGAGCACCGCACCGCCGGGGCCCGAGTCGCCGCGCATCCCGTCGCGATCTGACGCGGCGCGCGGGGTGCCCCGCGCGTTCTAGCCTGGGATCGTGACCGACTTCCGCGAGACCGCCGTCGACTCCCCCGACGCCCAGACGCTGCTCACCGAGTACTTCACCGGACGCGAGAAGAGCTTCCCCTCAGCCCAGGGCACGTACCAGGTCAACCTGCCCGACCCGGCGGTGTTCCGCGGCGATCGCGGCCTGTTCCTCGTCGTGGCCGACGGCGACGAGCTGCTGGGATGCGGCGGCATCCGTCGCATCGACGACGGCCCGCTCGGGGCGCGCTGGGAGATCAAGCACCTCTATGTGCGCGAGGCCGCGCGCGGTCGCCGGCTCGGTCGCGGCATCCTCGAGGAGCTCGAGCGCAGGGCGGCGGAGCACGGCGCCGCCGAGCTCGTGCTCGACACGAACGACAGCCTCGAAGCGGCCGGCGGCCTGTACCGCAGCTCGGGCTACGTCACCGTCGAGCCCTACAACGACAACCCCAACGCGACGACCTGGTACGCGAAGCCGGTCGCGCCGGTCGCCTGAGCCCCGGTCCGGCAGCTCCAGCTCAGTTGCTCCGGATCAGTAGGGCTGGTCGACGGGGAGGCCCGTGCGCAGCTCGGCCGGCAGGTGCCCGAGGTCGTTGTGCGTGAGCAGCACCGGGGGCTTCGCCGAGCGGACGCGGATGATCGTGAGGCCGCAGTTCGCCTGGTTCACACCCATCCAGCGCCACGGCGCCGCGCCGAAGGCGTGCGCCACGAAGGCCGCGATGACGAAGTTGTGGGTGATGAGCAGCTCGTGGCGGTCGTCGCGCGAGGGGGTCATCCACTCCGAGAAGGCATCCGACATCTGCGCCTCGCCCGCGTCGATCTCCTCGGGGGTGACGCCGCCGAAGAACGACTCGAAGCTGTGCGGCATGTCGGGCGACGGGCCGGCGGGGATGCAGTCCATGAGCAGCGCCGAGGGCTCCGCCTCGAGCGAGGGCAGCCGCTCGGTCATGATCTTCGCGGTCTCCTGCGCGCGCTGCAGCGGGGAGGTGAAGGCCGCGTCGAAGGGGACGCCGCCGAGGCGCTCGGCGATCGCGCGCGCCTGGCGCACGCCGCGCGGGCTCAGCGGGCCGTCGGGCAGGCCGAACTCGGCGTCACGCTGCTCGCCATGGCGCACGAGGTAGAGGAAACGGGACACGGGAGCTCCTGGGTTCGTGGGGGTCACGCGGCGGAGGGCTCGTCGCTGAGCCCGGCGATGCCGGTGAAGTCGTTCTCGGTGACGGCGCCGACGGCCGCGAGGCTGAGCGGACGCTCGGCCAGGTCGGCGGCGAGGCGCTCCACGTCGGCGAGCTCGACCGCGTCGAGGCGGCGCAGGCTCTCGTCGAGGTCGAGGAACTCACCGGTGCCGAGCTCGCTGCGGCCGAGCCGGCTCATGCGGGTGTCGCTGTCTTCGAGGGCGAGCGCCGCGCCGCCGGCCATCTGGCCGCGGGCGCGCGTCAGCTCCTCGGCGGTGATGCCGTCGCTCGCGATCGCGCGCAGCTGACCGAGCATGAGGTCGACGACCTCCGGGGCATTGCGCGGGGCGCAGCCGGCGTAGAGGCCGAAGACGCCGGCGTCCGAGTAGGCCGAGGCGTAGGAGTAGACCGAATAGGCGAGTCCGCGCTTCTCGCGGATCTCCTGGAAGAGACGCGACGACATCCCGCCGCCCAGCACCGCATTGAGCACGCCGAGCTCGCTGCGGCGATCGTCGGAGCCGTTGATGCCGGTCGTGCCGACGTAGAGATTGACCTGCTCGAGCGGACGGTCGACGACCACGAGCGAGCTGCCGCGCTCGATGAGGGCGGATGCGAAGGGGCGGCGCGCAGCGGGCGCCGCGGCGGCGTCGAGATCCCAGCCGGCCGCGCGGAGCCCGCGCTCGACCCAGCCCACGAGGGCGTCGTGATCGACGGCGCCGGCCACCGTGATGACGAGCTCGCTCGGCGAGTAGTGGCGGCGGTAGTGCTGCCAGACGGCGTCGCGACCGACCGCGCGGATCGACTCGGGGCTGCCGCCGATCGGGCGCCCCAGCGGGTGCGCGCCGAGCACCGCCTCGACGAAGCGCTCGCCCGCGACATCGCCCGGGTCGTCGTCGGCCATCGCCAGCTCTTCGAGGATGACGCCGCGCTCGCTCTCGAACTCCTCGGCATCCAGCACGCTCGAGGTCACCATGTCGGCGAGCACGGTCACGGCCATCTCGAGGTCGAGGTCGCGCACCTTCGCGTAGTAGCAGGTGTGCTCCTTCGCGGTGAGGGCGTTGTTCTCGCCGCCGACCGCGTCGAAGGCGACCGCGATGTCGAGCGCGCTGCGCTCGGCCGTGCCCTTGAAGAGCAGGTGCTCGAGGAAGTGCGTGGAGCCGAATCCACCCGTGGTCTCGTCGCGCGATCCGACGGCGACCCAGTAGCCGACGGTGGCGCTCTGCGCACCGGGCACGCTCTCGCTGAGGATGCGCACTCCGCTCGGGAGCACGGAGCGCCGCACCCGCGAGCCGCCGGCGGCGGTCACGTCGAGTTCGGGCAGATCGAGCGGGAGGCGGACAGCTCTGTTCATGGCCCGACGAGCCTACGTCACGCCTCCGTCACGAGCCTCGGGGCGAGCCCGGGAAGCCGGAGGGGCCCGGATCGGCGACCCGACGCCGTGGATTCCGGGCGCCCGGGAGCGGAGGCGTGCTCCGATCGCGGTCGAGCGCGACCCCCGAACTGGGGTCGGATCATAGCGGACAGACAGACACGTCTGTCTGTCCGCATCACGTACACTCGAGCGCACGGACCGGCGGAGCGGGTCCCGTCACACCGGCCGAGGCGAGCCGGGGTCGTCCCCTCGACCCGGAGCAGTACGCCAGTCCCGATCGGCCGGACGGGAGCGCTCCGCCGACGTCCGCGAACTGGTCGCGACCGGCTCACCCGAGGTCGAGCGCGACACACCCGTCAGGATCAGGAGTGGCCGGCAACCGCGGCCCGTCAGAAGGAACGCCCGTGCCGATCACCTCCCCGCTCACCGCGAGCACCCGGCCCATCGCCCCGGCCAAGCTGCGCATCCTGCAGACCGCCGACACCCTGTTCACGTCGGAGGGCATCCGCAACGTCGGCATCGACCGCCTCATCGGCGAGTCGAAGGTGACCAAGGCGACCTTCTACAAGCACTACGGCTCGAAGGACCGCCTGATCCTCGACTACCTCGGCTACCGCCACGAGCTCGAGAACGGCCGCATCGACGAGCGCGCCGCCGGCAGCGCCGAGGGCGTCGTGCGCGCCGTCGTCGAGCTGGCGATCAGCGACATCGAGGGCGACGGCTTCCGCGGCGACCCCTTCACGAACGCCGCCGCCGAGTTCCCCGAGCCCGGCCACCCGGCCCGCGCGATCGTGCGCGAGCACCGCGAGCTGCTCGCCGAGCGTCTCGACGACGCGCTGCGCGAGCTCGGCCACCCGATGGCCGGCGAAGCGGCCGACGACCTCGTGCTCGCTCGCGACGGCGCCCTCAGCGGCGCGTTCTCGGGTGACGCGATCGCGGCGAAGAGCGCACTGCAGCGCAGCCTCGACCGCACCCTCGCCGCCGCGAGCTGACGACTCCCGCGCCGGCGGAGAGGCGAACGCACAGCCCGCCGGTGCGGTGACCTTCTTCGATGCAGCGCGCTCACCCGCGCGATCGCACACGAGACCCCGAGCGGAGCTGGAGCCGCTCGGGGTCTCGCACGTGCGGGCGGATGACGCCGACGGCTCAGAAGCCCTCGCTGGCGCGGTCGAGACGCTCGACCTGCTGACGGGTCAGCGCCAGGGTCGCCGCCTGGGTCAGGTCGAACACCTGCTCGGGTGAGCTCGCCGAGACCACCGGGGCCGTCACGAGCGGCTTCGAGAGCAGCCAGGCGAGCGCGACCGTCGCGGGGGCCGCATCCCGTTCGCGCCCGATGTCGCGCAGCGTGTTGACCACGCGGGCGGCGCTGCGCGAGAAGAACTGAGCGAGACTGCGGCCGCGGGATCCGGCAGGCAGGTCGCGACGACCGCGGTACTTGCCGCTGAGCGCGCCGCCGGCGAGCGGGAAGCGCGGCATCATCGCGAGCCCCTGCTGGGCCGCCACGGGGGCGATGTCGCGCTCGAACTCACGCCGGAACAGCAGGCTGTACTGGTTCTGCACCGCGATCATCGGCGCGACGCCGAGGTGAGCGCAGGCGACGCGCGCCAGGAACAGCCGCTCGCCCGTGTGGTCGGAGCCGCCGAACCAGCGCACCTTGCCGGCGCGGATCAGGTCGTCGACCGCGAGCAGGGTCTCGTCGAACTCCACCTCGGGGTCGTCGATGTGCAGGTAGAGCAGGTCGATGCGGTCGGTCTGCAGGCGCCGCAGCGAGGCCTCGACGGCGGCCGTGACGGAACGACCGGAGAGCCCGGGGTGCTCGTCGCTCTTGCCGACCTTCGTCGCGAGCACCATGTCGTCGCGCGCGCCGCGGTCGCGCATCCACCGGCCGATCATCGTCTCGCTGCGCCCCGCGGCGTAGGAGTCGGCCGTGTCGAGGAAGTTGCCGCCCTGAGCGCGGTAGACGTCGAGGATGCCGTCGACGATAGGGCCGTCGGCGGTCCAGCCGAAGACGTTGCCGCTGAGCGCGACCGGGAAGACGCGGAGGTCGGAGATGCCGACCCGGCGACGGCGCGGGGCGAGATCGCCGTAGACGGTCGCGGTCTGGGCGGTGGTAGGCGCGAGACGCGGAGCGATCGCCAGTTCGCCGGTGAGCTCGTCGAGGGTGGTGCCGGAGGCGCGGGATGCGGCGGGCGGCGCAGTCGCACCGCTCGCGGATGCCGCGGCACCCGACAGCGCTGTCGGCGCAGGTCGAGCCGGCGCGGGGACTCCGCGGTCCGACTCGTCGCTCATGCGCCTCTCCCCTGGCTCGCGAGCCGGGAACGTGCCGGTGCGCACGACCCGATTGCGATGCAGGCTATCGCCGGCCTCCGACACGCCGCCGACCGGCGCGCTGAATCGTTACCGATCCTCGACCTTCGAGCCGGTTCGACGCCGCTCGACGCCGCGAATCCGACTGTTCGCCGACATCCGTCGTCATCATCCGGCACGCCGCTCGCCCTCCGCCCTAGCCTGACGACGCGCGGCTCGACGGCCGCCGCGATCGAGACGAGAGAGGACCGCCCATGGCGAACGACCCGAACTGGCGACTGCCCGAGGTTCCGAGCTTCGAGCTCACCAGCACCGACTTCGAGCCCGGCGGGGCGCTGCCGACCAGCGCTCGATCGGCGATCTTCGGCGCGGGCGGCGACGACCGCTCCCCCGCTCTCGCCTGGAGCGGCGCGCCCGAGGGCACCCGGAGCTTCGTGCTCACCGTCTACGACCCCGACGCCCCGACGGGCAGCGGCTTCTGGCACTGGTCGGTGCGCGACATCCCCGGCGACGCGGCGTCCCTTCCGGGCGACGCCGGCAACCCGGATGCGGCGCTGCTGCCCGCCGGCGTCGTCACCGGGCCGAACGAGGCCGGCCTGCAGCGCTTCCTCGGCGCCGCGCCGCCCTCGGGGCATGGCGAGCACCGCTATTTCTTCACGCTCACGGCGCTCGACGTGCCGACCCTCGAGGTGGATGCCGCGGCGACGCCGGCGATCATCGGCTTCACGATGCTCGGGCACGTGCTCGGCCGGGCGCAGCTGATCGGCACCACGATCACCGAGTAGCCGCCGGTCACGGCCGGCCGCGAACGCCGGCCGCGGACGCCGAAGGGCCCGACCCCGCTGAAGCGGAGCCGGGCCCTTCGTCAGTGGATCAGCAGATCCGGGGCGATCCGGAGGATCAGCCCTCGGCCGGAGCCTCGGGGCCGTCCGAGGCGGCGGCGCCGCCCTCGGTGTCGCCGCCCTCAGTCTCCTCGACCACCGGGGCGAGCGAGAGCTTGCCGCGGTCGTCGATCTTGGTGATCTCGACCTGGATCTTCTGGCCGACGCCGAGGACGTCCTCGACGTTCTCGACGCGCTTGCCGCCGGCGAGCTTGCGCACCTCGCTGATGTGCAGCAGGCCGTCCTTGCCCGGGAGCAGCGAGACGAAGGCGCCGAAGGCGGCGATCTTGACGACCGTGCCCAGGTAGCGCTCGCCGATCTCGGGCTGCAGCGGGTTGCCGATCGCGAGGACCTGCGCGCGGGCCGCCTCGGCCGAGGGGCCGTCGACCGCGCCGATGTAGACGGTGCCGTCCTCCTCGATGGAGATGTCGGCGCCGGTCTCGTCCTGGATCGCGTTGATCGTCTTGCCCTTGGGGCCGATCAGCTCGCCGATCTTGTCCACCGGGATGTTGACGCTGATCACGCGGGGCGCGGTCGGAGCCATCTCGTCGGGGGCGTCGATCGCCTGGTTGATGACCGCGAGGATCGCCGTGCGGGCCTCCTTGGCCTGCTTCAGCGCGCCATCCAGCACCGACGACGGGATGCCGTCGAGCTTGGTGTCGAGCTGGATCGCGGTGACGAACTCGCTCGTTCCGGCGACCTTGAAGTCCATGTCGCCGAGGGCATCCTCGGCGCCCAGGATGTCGGTCAGCGCCGCGTAGCGGGTCTCGCCGTCGACCTCGTCGGAGACGAGGCCCATCGCGATGCCGGCGACGGGGGCGCGCAGCGGCACACCCGCGTTGAGCAGCGACAGGGTCGAGGCGCAGACGGAGCCCATCGACGTCGAGCCGTTGGAGCCGAGAGCCTCGGACACCTGGCGGATCGCGTAGGGGAACTCCTCGCGGCTCGGCAGCACCGGCACGAGGGCGCGCTCGGCGAGGAAGCCGTGCCCGATCTCGCGACGCTTCGGCGAACCCACGCGGCCGGTCTCACCGGTCGAGTAGGGCGGGAAGTTGTAGTGGTGCAGGTAGCGCTTCTTGGTGACGGGCGACAGCGAGTCGATCTGCTGCTCCATCTTGAGCATGTTCAGCGTGGTGACGCCCAGGATCTGGGTCTCGCCGCGCTGGAAGATCGCCGAGCCGTGCACGCGCGGGATGACCTGCACCTCGGCGTCGAGCGCGCGGATGTCGCTCAGGCCGCGGCCGTCGATGCGCACGCCGTCCTTGAGGATGCGGCCGCGCACGATCTTCTTGGTGACCGACTTGTAGGCGGCGCTGACCTGGCCATTGGCGTCGGCCGGCAGCTCGCCCGCCTCGACCTTGGCGGCGACGGTCGCCTTGACGCGGTCCTTGAGGGCGTCGTCGGCGTTCTGACGCTCGAGCTTGTCGGCGATCTGGTAGATGCCGACGAGCTCGTCGTAGGCCTCGCCCGCGACGACGTCGTAGGTGGCCTGGTCGTAGGCGAGGAAGACCGGGTAGTCCTGGATCTCCTTCGCCGACTGGGCGGCGAGCTCGGCCTGAGCCTTGACGAGCTGCTTGAGGAAGGGCTTCGAGGCCTCGAGGCCCTGGGCCACGATGGCCTCGTCGGGCTTCGTGGCGCCGGCGCGGATGAGCTCCCAGCTGCCCTCGGTCGCCTCGGCCTCGACCATCATGATGGCGATGTCCTCGGTGCCGTCGGCGTTGGTGACCAGGCGGCCTGCGACGGTCAGGTCGAAGACGGCCTCGGCCAGCTGCGAGTGCTTCGGGAAGGCGACCCACTGGTCCGCTCCGCCGTTCGAGCCGGGGATGAGGGCCAGGCGGATGCCGGCGATCGGCCCGCTGAACGGCAGACCCGAGATCTGGGTCGAGGCCGAGGCGGCGTTGATGGCGAGGGCGTCGTAGAACTCGTCCGGCGCGATGCTGAGCACGGTGATGACGATCTGCACCTCGTTGCGCAGGCCGTCGACGAACGACGGGCGCAGCGGCCGGTCGATCAGACGGCAGACGAGGATCGCCTCGGTCGAGGGGCGGCCCTCGCGGCGGAAGAACGAGCCGGGGATCTTGCCGGCGGCGTACGAGCGCTCTTCGACATCCACCGTCAGCGGGAAGAAGTCGAAGCCCTCGCGGGGGTGCTTGCCGGCGCTGGTGGCGCTGAGCAGCATGGTGTCCTCGTCGAGGTACGCGGCGACCGCGCCCTGCGACTGCTGGGCCAGACGGCCGGTCTCGAAGCGGACGGTGCGCTTTCCGAAGCGGCCGTTGTCGAGCACCGCCTCGGCGAACTTGATCTCGGGACCCTCCATGGGTCTCTCCTTTGCTTTCCGCGATGCGCGCGGAATACCTCCAGGAGCGTGAGGCGGGAAGAACGCCGGCACGCGCGACAGCGCGTCAGGGCCGGGCGTGGCTCTGGCCAACAGTAGAAGCGCTCCGAGCCTCAGATGCTCGGAAGACCACCACCGGTGACCAGCTTCGCGCCGGTCTGCTCCGATTGTGTGATCACCGGACGGTGACCGAGGGAAGACTAGCAGGCGCGGGTTTCCGGGGCTCGGCGACAGGCCCTAGGGTTATTGCTGACAGCCCCTCACGAATGGATCCGCCCATGCGCCTGCGCCCGCTGCCCATGGCCGTCTCGGCTCTCGCCTCCGCCGCTCTCGTCGTCACGACGCTGGCGGGATGCTCGTTCAGCGCGAGCGCGAGCCTCACCGTGAGCGGCGAGCAGGTGGCGAAAGCCGCCGCCGACGCCCTGGAGACGAAGCTGCCCTCCCGCCCGGAGGTCGACTGCGGCGACGACCAGGTCAAGCTCGTCGACGGCACGGAGGTCGACTGCACCTACGTCGACCCGGCGACGAAGAAGACGGTGGATGCGGTCGTCACGATCAGCGACGTGAACGGCACCAAGTACAGCGTGAACGTGAAGTCGGCGGGCGCCCAGGGCGGCAGCGGCGACGATGACAGCAGCGGCGACGACGCCTCAGCCTCCGACGACGACTCGGGTGCGCCGGGCGACGGCTCGACCCTGCAGGTGACCCCCGCCGAGGTCGGCGTGGCGGCAGCGGGTTCGCTGGCGAAGCAGTACGGCGAGACCCCGAAGATGGTCTACACCGGCGGCAACGGCGACGACCAGGCCCCGATCTCGATCTCGGTCGGCACGACCATCAAGTACCTGGTGCAGCTCACCTTGTCGGGCAAGACCGGCATCGGCACGGTCACCATCACCGAGATCACGGGCTCGAACTACAAGCTCGACGTCAAGGTCGTCGAGAACAAGTAGGTCGTCGAGAACAAGTAGGTCGTCGAGAACAGGCGGGTCGTCGGCGGCTCGCCCGACACGGCCGCGCCCGATCGAGCGATCTCGTCCCGCTCGATCGGGTTCGGCGGTGTCGTGCGCCGTCAGGCGACGAGCGCGCCCACCGGCTGCTCGTGGCGGCCGAGGCCGCGGTAGTCCCAACCGGCGGCCCGCCAGGCGGCCGGGTCGAGGCAGTTGCGCGCATCCAGCACCAGCCGTGCCGGGGTGGTCGCGGCGAGCGCCGCCGGGTCGAGCTCGCGGTACTCGCGCCACTCGGTGAGCACCAGCACCGCATCCGCGCCGACGACGGCCTCGTCCGCCGTGTCGACGCACGTGAGCTCGGGGCGGGCGATGCGCACCTTCGGCACCGCGTGCGGATCGTGGGCGACGACCTCGGCGCCGAGCAGCGCGAGCTCGGTCGCGACCGAGAGCGCGGGAGAGTCGCGGATGTCGTCGGAGTCGGGCTTGAAGGCGAGCCCGAGCACCGCGATGCGGCGGCCGCGCAGATCGCCGCCCCCATCGACCGACGTCGCCGCGCCGGGCTGTGAGCTCAACGCGGTACGCAGCAGTTCGACCGCGCGGTGCCGCCGCCCGAGGTTGATGCGGTCGGCTTCGCGCAGCAGCGAGCCGATCGCATCCTCGCCGAGCTCCGCCGCGCGGGCCCCGAAGGCGCGGATGTCCTTCGGCAGGCAGCCTCCGCCGAAGCCCAGACCGGCGCCGAGGAAGCGGCGGCCGATGCGGGCGTCGTGACCGATCGCATCCGCGAGCAGGTTCACGTCGGCGCCCGTCGCCGCGCACACGTCTGCGACGGCGTTGATGAACGAGATCTTGAGGGCGAGGAAGGCGTTCGCGCTGACCTTGACCAGCTCGGCGGTCTCGCGGTCGGCGACGATGCGCGGTACTCCGGTGGCGAGCTGCGGGGCGTAGACCTCATCGAGCAGCACACGGGCGCGCTCGGCCGACTCCGGCTCGTCGCCGACGCCGTAGACGAGGCGATCGGGGCGCAGGGTGTCGTCGATCGCGTGCCCCTCGCGCAGGAACTCGGGGTTCCAGACGAGCTCGGCGCGGCCCGCGAGCAGCGGAGCGAGACGGCGTGCGGTGCCGACGGGCACCGTCGACTTGCCGACGACGAGCGCACCGGGAGCGAGGTGCGGGGCGAGCGAGCGCAGCGCCGCCTCGACGTAGCCGAGGTCCGCCTCGTCGCCGCCGAGCCGCTGCGGGGTGTTGACGGCGACGAAGTGCACCTGCGCCGTGGCGGCGTCGGCGATCTCGGTGCTGAAGCGCAGGCGGCCCGCGCTCATCCCCTCGCTCAGCAGCTGCTCGAGGCCGGGCTCGTGGAAGGGCACGCGCCCCTCGCGCAGCGCGCCGAGGCGCACCGGGTCGACGTCGATGCCGATCACGTCGTGGCCCTGCGAGGCCATGGCGGCGGCGTGCACCGCGCCGAGGTAGCCGCAGCCGATGACGGAGATGCGCATGGGGTGCCTTTCGAGAGCGTGTCGGTGGGGTGTCGAGTCGCTGGTCGGCGGATCGCTGGTCGGTCGAGCGTCAGTCGGGGATCTCTGAGGCACCGCTCGCGGTGAGCTGCACCGCCTCGGCGTGCTTGGCGACGAGGCCGTCGCCGGCGCGGCGGCCGCGCACACGACGCCCCGCCCACGGCGCCGCGTGCTGCAGCAGCCAGCGCGCGGTCGGCAGGCGCTCCCCCGGCGCGTCGGCGTCGGCGCCGACGTGCACCGCCGCGTCCAGGGCCTCGAACTGCTCGGCTCCGGGGATGCCGAGGGCGGCCGCAGCGCGGTAGCAGAGGGTGCGGTGCCCGATGGAGCTGAGGTGCACGCGGTCGGCGGCCCAATCACCCGCATCGGCGAAGGCGCCCGTGCTCGCCACGTCGAGGAACCGCGCGCCGGCCGCCTCGCACTGCAGCGCGAGCTCACGGTTGAAGCGGCGGAACCGGGTGCGCAGCGGCCCGAGCCCGCGGTACGGCGGGGCGAAGACACCGACGACGAGCACGTCGGCGCCGGTGTCGCGCAGGTCGCGGATGCCGGCCCCGAGTCGCCGGGCCAAGGCGATCGGGTCGGCGCCGAGCCGCACCAGGTCGTTCGCCCCGACGAGCACGCTCACCAGGTCGGGCTCGAGGGCGATCGCGCGCGGGATCTGCTCGTCGATGACCTCCTGGATGCGCTTGCTGCGCACGGCGAGGTTGGCGTAGTCGAGCGTGCGCACGCCGGGTGCGGTCGACGACGTCGCGTGATCGCCGCTCGCGAGCAGCGAGGCGAGGCGGTCGGCCCAGCCGCGCCACTGCCCGGCAGCCTGGCGCGACGCGTCGCAGAGTCCCTCGGTGAGCGAGTCGCCGAGGGCGACGTAGCGAGCCCACCGCCGGTTCGGCACCCGGCTCGGCACGACCGCGCCGCGCTGCTCGCGCACGTCGTCGTAGTGCTCGAGCAGCTCGTCGCCGAGGCGCTCCCAGGTGCGGGCCGCGACCGAGGCGCGCGCCGCATCCGCGAAGGCCCGCCGCTTGGCGGCGTCGCCGGTCAGGTCGGCGACGCGCACGCGCAGGTCGCCGAGGTCGCCCGGCTTGTAGAGCCAGCCGGTGCGACTGGACTGCACCAGGTCGAGCGGCCCGCCGCGTCCGGTCGCGACGACCGGCACCCCGCTGGCGAGCGCCTCCTGCACCGTCTGGCAGAAGGTCTCGTGCTCGCCCGGGTGCACGAAGACGTCGAAGGAGGCGACCGTGCGCGCGAGGTCGTCACCCGAGCGGAATCCCAGGAACACCGCCTCGGGCAGGGCCCTCTCCAGCAGCGCGCGGCTCGGGCCGTCGCCGACGATCACGAGGCGGATGCCCGGCATCCCCTGCAGAGCCGCCAGATCCTCGACCTGTTTCTCGGGCGCGAGTCGGCCGACGTAGCCGACGAGCAGCTCGCCGTCCGGTGCGAGCTCGCGCCGCAGTCGCTCGTCACGCCGATGCGGGGCGAAGAGCTCGCCGTCGACGCCGCGCGCCCACAGCTTCACGCGCTCGACGCCGAGCGCCTCGAGTCCGGCGATCGCCGCCGATGAGGGGGCGAGCGTCAGGTCGGCGGCGTTGTGCAGTTTCGCGAGGTGCCGTTCGAGCAGACCCTCGGTCGCCGGCAAGCCGTACTTGGCGGCGTAGCCGGGGATGTCGGTCTGGTAGATCGCGACGCTCGGCACGCCGAGGGCCTCGGCGGCGCGCAGCCCCTGCCAGCCGAGCACGAAGGGCGCCGCGAGATGCAGCACGTCGGGCTTGAAGTCGGCGAGCGCCGCCGTCAGCGTGCGCGTCGCGGCCAGGGCGACCCGCACCTCCGGGTAGCCCGGCCACGGCAGCGAGCGGTAGCCGGTGAAGCCGGCGCCGTGCAGGCGACCGGTCTCGAGCGGCGTGCGCCCCGGACCCGGGGCGAGCACGAGCGCCTCATGGCCTCGTGCCTCGAGGTGCTTCAGCACCCGCAGCATCGAATTGGTGACCCCGTTCATCTGGGGCAGGAACGATTCGGCGACCAGCGCGACCCTCACGGCTCCCAGAGTCGCGGACGACACGCGATGCCCATGACCGATCGGGGCGCGATCACCCAGGCTTCGCCTGATGGATGCCGTCGTGACCCCGGCGCGACCCCGCGCGGTCGCCGGATGCGGGCCAACCGGGCGCTCCGCCCCGGAACGACGGGCGAGTCGGGGGCGCGCGGCGGCGCCCGCGCGTCATCCGCCGTTCACCCGGTCAGGCGACGCTGAGCGCGTGAGCGAGGCGTGGATGACCGAGCTGGCCGCGTCGCCCTGGCTGCTGCCGGCGCTGTTCGCGCTCGTGATCGCCGACGCCTTCGTGGTCGTGCTGCCGAGCGAGACGCTCGTCGTGGCGCTCGGCTCGCTCGCAGCGTCCACCGGGTCGCCCTCGTTGTGGGCCGTCATCCCCGTCGCCGCGCTCGGCGCGGTGATCGGCGACAGCGCGCTGTTCTGGCTGGGGCGCCGCGTCGGGCTCGACCGCTGGAGCTGGATGCGGCGCGGCCGCATCCGCTCGGCCCTCGACCGCACGCGCGCGACCGTGACGAGGCGGCCGGCGGTACTCGTATTCACGGCCCGCTACATCCCCTTCGCCCGCATCGCCGTCAACCTCACGGCCGGGGCGTCGGGCCTCGCCTACCGACGCTTCCTGCCGCTCTCGATCGCGGCCGGCGTCGGCTGGGCCTTCTACAACGTCGGCATCGGCGCGGCCTTCGGGGCGCTGCTGCGCGATCAGCCGCTGCTCGCGGTCGGGTGCTCGGTCGTCGTCGCGATCATCGTCGGGGTCACGATCGACGCGATCGTGTCGCGCTGGAGTCGGCGACGGGATGCGACGGGGACTGCGCCCCGCTGACCCCCGAAGACGGGCTCATCCGCCGCGAGGGCGGCGTCGAATCACTGGTGATCCGACGGCAACCCGATGGCCATCGGCTCCTGCGCGGAGGGGCGCAGATCCTGGATGCGACACCGCGTTCCCCTGTCGGTGTCGCATCCAGGGTGCGGGCTCGCGGCTGTCCGAGCCTCGTCGGCGATCTCCGGCGTCCGCGCTCAGGCGCGACGCGTCGCCGTGCTCGCGCCGCTCGGGTCGAAGCCGAGCGGCACCGCCAGCGGGTCGACGGGCGCGACGCGGCGCGAGCGGCGCACGGCCTCGGCCAGATCGGCGCCGGCGCGGTCGATGCGCTCGCCGAGCACGTCGTCACCGCCCCAGTCGCCCGAGGCCGCGTAGACGGCGGTGGGCACCGCATCCGCTCGCAGGTAGGCGAACAGCGGGCGCAGGGCGTAGTCGATCGCGAGCGAGTGGCGCTCGGTGCCGCCGGTCGCGCCGAGCAGCACCGGCATGCGGCGCAGCGACTCGGGGTCGAGCACGTCGATGAACGACTTGAACAGGCCGCTGTAACTGGTCGTGAAGATCGGCGTGATGGCGATGACGCCGTCGGCCGCCGTGAGCCGGTCGATCTCGGCCTGCAGTTTCGCGCTGGCGAAGCCGGTCACGAGGTTGTTGGTCACGTCGGTCGCCAGGTCGCGCAGCTCGATCACGTGGATGTCGACGCTCTCGCCGTCGAGGGCGAGTTCGCGCGCGGTCGCCTCGGCGAGGCGGTCGGCGAGCAGGCGGGTCGACGAGGGCTGCGAGAGTCCGGCGGAGACGACGGCGATCGAGCGGGACATGGCTGGCTTCCTTTCGGGCACTCCCCGCCACGACGACGGAAGGAGGTCGATGCGTTTGCATCGACCTCCTCAACCGTCACTCCCGCGCCGCTATTCCTTGCGGCTCGAACCCGAGCCCGAAGCCCCGCCCGATCCCGCCGCCACGGCCGCGACCTCGTCCTCATCGGTGAAGTCGTTCACCGCCGTGTGCGGATCGGCCCGAGCGAAGCGCGCCTCGTCGAAGGGCTTCGCCCCGTGCAGCACCTCGCGCACGCGCGCCGGGTCGATCTGCTTCGTCCAGGTGCCGATGAGCAGGGTCGCGACCGCGTTGCCGGTGAAGTTGGTCAGCGCGCGCGCCTCCGACATGAACCGGTCGACGCCCACGATCACGCCGACGCCGTTGACGAGATCGGGGCGGTACGTCTGCAGGCCGGCCGCGAGCGTCGCCAGCCCCGCGCCGGTCACGCCGGCGGCGCCCTTCGACGCGATGATCATGAACACCAGCAGGCCGATCTGCTCGGGGATCGCGAGCGGAGTGCCCATGGCGGTCGCGATGAACAGCGACGCCATCGTCAGGTAGATGGCCGTGCCATCCAGGTTGAAGGAGTACCCGGTGGGCACGGTGATGCCGACCACCGATTTGCTCACCCCGACGTGCTCCATCTTCGCGATGAGGCGCGGCAGGGCCGCCTCCGACGACGAGGTCGCGACGATCAGCAGGTACTCGCGCGCCAGGTACTTCATGAGCAGGAAGATGTTGACCCGGGTGACGAGGAACAGCAGCCCGCCGAGGATCACGACGATGAACAGGATGCAGGTCACGTAGAACGCGATCATCAGCGTCGCTAGCCCGAGCAGCGCGCCCGCCCCCGTGTTGCCGACGACGGCCGCGATCGCGCCGAAGGCGCCGACCGGGGCGAGCCACAGGATCATGTTGAGGATGCGGAAGACGAGCGTCTGGATCGAGCGGATCGCATCCAGGATGCCGGTGCCCTTGTCGCCCATCTTCTGCAGCGCGAAGCCGACCAGCAGCGCCACGAGCAGCGTCTGCAGGATGCTGCCCGACACGAGCGACGACACGAGCGTCGTCGGGATGATTCCGAGGATGAAGTCGCTCGTCGTCGTCGCCTCCTTCGCCGAGTCGTCGACCTTGTACTCAGCGGTGGAGAGGTCGAGGCCCTCACCCGGGTGGATGATGTTGCCGACGACGAGGCCGATGCCGAGCGCGAAGGTCGACATCACGAGGAAGTAGACGACCGCGAGGCCGCCGACCTTGCCGACCGTCGCGGCCTTGGCGATGCTGCCGACGCCGAGCACGATCGTGCAGAAGATGACCGGCGCGATCATCATCTTGATGAGGTTGACGAAGGCCTTGCCGATCGGCTCGAGGCCCTTCGCGAAATCGGGAGCGAGGATGCCGACGAGGGCTCCGGCGACGACCGCCACGATGACGGCGATGTAGAGCCAGTGGTTCTTCTCGATGCGGCGGAGGCCGCGGCGGGGTGCTCCGCTGGGGGACGATAGCGTCGTTGCCATGTTCCGGTGATTCCCATCCGGCTGCGACGGCGTCGTCGCGGCCCTGGAGTGACAAGGTGATCGCCCCAGAGTGGCGACGCCGGGGATGCCGCGGAACTTGTGTTCATAACGGTTTCAGGAGCGACGATGCCCGCAGCGCGCACGAGCGACGCCCGCCCGCCGCGGGCGATCAGCATCGCCGCGCGCGTGTTCTGGGTGCAGCTGGCGGCCGCGGTGCTCATCGCCGGAGCCCTGCTCGCGGTGCTGGCCGTCGACGCCCAGCGCTCCGCCGAGCGCGACGCTGCCGAGACCTCGCTGTCGGTCGCCCGCGCGGTCGCGGTCGACCCGCGAGTGCGCTCCGAGGTGGATGCGCCCGACGCGACCGCCCAGCTCGAGCCCTACGCGCTCGAGCTCGTCAGCGAGGCGGGCGTCGACTTCGTGACGATCATGACGCCCGACGGCATCCGCGTGACGCACCCGGATCAGAGCCAGATCGGCAAGCCCTTCCAGGGCACCATCGGTCCCGCACTGCAGGGCCGCGAGCTGACCGAGACCTTCACCGGAACGCTCGGACCGTCGGTGCGCGCCGTCGTGCCGATCGAGCGCGACGGCGCCGTGGTCGGTCTCGTGTCGGCGGGCGTGACGACCACCAACGTCGGCGCGATCGTCGCCGGCCGCCTCCCCTTCGTGCTCGGCGTCGCGGCGGCGGTCGTGCTCGTCGGGGCGATCACGGCGCTCGTCGTGCAGCGCTCGCTGCGGCGGGTGACCGGGCGGATGGGACCGGCCGAGCTGCGGCGCATGGTCGGCTACTACGAGTCGGTGCTGCACTCCGTGCGCGAGGGCCTCGTGCTGAGCGACCGCGAGCACCGGGTCGTGCTCTACAACGACGAGGCCGCCGAGCTGCTCGGGCTGCCGCCGGCGGGCACGGTGACGCTGCCGGCGAGCGCCGCCGCGCTCGGCGTCGGCCCCGCGGTCGCGACGCTCATCGACGAGGGGCGCCGCGCGGTCGAGGAGACGCACCTCGACGGTGCGACCCTGCTGCTGGTGAATCAGGAGCCCGCCGAGCCGGCGCCCGACTCCCCCGCCGACGCCGGCGGCTCGGTCATGACGCTGCGCGATCAGAGCCGACTGCAGCAGCTGATCGGCGAGCTCGACTCGACCCGCGGCATGCGCGACGCGTTGCGGGCGCAGGCGCACGAGCACGCGAACACGGTGCACACGCTCGTCGCGCTGCTCGAGCTCGGGCGAATCGAGCAGGCGATCGAGCTGGCATCGGAGTCGACGCGCACGAGCCAGGAGCTGGCTGACCGGATGCTCGCGACCGTCGATCATCCGGTGCTCGGCGCGCTGCTGCTCGGCAAGACCGCGCAGGCGAACGAGCGCGGCGTCGAGCTGACCGTGACGGCCGAACCGGGCGCGGTTCCCCCGCTTGGCGCGTCGGCGCTCGTGTCCGTCGTCGGCAACCTCGTCGACAACGCGATCGACGCGGCGCTCACCGCGGAGGCTCCGCGCACGGTCGCGGTCGTGCTGCGGCGGGCCGAGGCGGGGTCGGACGCGGCTGGCCGATCAGCTGTCGGCGTGGGCGACGCCGTCGAGCTGCGCGTCATCGACAGCGGCCGCGGCATCCCGGCCGATCGCGTCGCCGCGGTCTTCGACCTCGGGGTGACGAGCAAGTCCGACCCGGGTGGAGCGCATGGCAACGGGCTCGCGGTCGCGCGGGCCGCGACCCAGGCGGCCGGGGGCGAGCTGCGCTTCGAGACGGATGCCGGCGGCGCGACGATCGCCCCCACGACGGCGATCGCGAGGTTCCCCGACGCGGCGCGCGGCGCATCCAGCCCAGCCGCCGGCGGTGCATCCGGCACAGCGCACCCGGAATCCACGGCAGGATCGACCGCATGATCCGCGTGCTCGTGGTCGATGACGACCTGCTCGCCGCCGAGGCGCACGCCGCCTACGTCGGCCGGGTCGACGGCTTCGAGGTCGTCGCCGTGGCGCACAGCGCCGGCGAGGCGCACGCCGCGCTCACGACCGTGCATCCCGGCGCGATCGATCTGGTGCTGCTCGACCTGACCCTGCCCGACGGGCACGGCCTCGAACTGGCTCGACGACTGCGCGCCGAGCGCGTCGGCGTCGACATCATGGCCATCACGGCGGTACGTGATCTCGAGGCCGTGCAGACGGCCGTGTCGGTCGGCGTGACGCAGTATCTGATCAAGCCCTTCGGCTTCCCGGCGCTGCGCGAACGGCTCGAGCAGTACCGGGCGTTCCGCGACGGCCTGGCGGGCGGCGATGCGGCGACGTCGCAGGGCGAGGTGGATGCGCTGCTCGCGCACCTGCGCCCAGCCCACGCCGCGCCGCTGCCGAAGGGGCTCACCGCGACGACGCTCGACGCCGTCAGCCAGTCGCTGCGCCACGCGACCGAGCCGAGGTCGGCGAGCGAGACGGCCGCCGAGCTCGAGCTCTCCCGAGTCACCGCGCGACGCTACCTCGAGCACCTGGCCGAGCTCGGGCTCGCCCGGCGCTCGCAGCGCTACGGCACCCCGGGGCGCCCGGAGGTGGCCTACGCGTGGAGCGGCGCCGCCGCCGTGCCCCGTGGCTGATGCGGGGTGCGGCGACGGCGCCGGGTCGATCGGTCCGTCGATCGGTCGCGAGCGGACTCAGCTGCTGATCTTCGAGCCGTCCGGGCCGAGAACCCACCAGACTCCGCCGACGCCCTGGCCGGTCGTGTCGCCGGCGGCCTTGTCGGCCGCGTAGTAGTAGAGCGGCCAGCCGTCGAGGGTGAGCTGCTTCTCGCCGTCGGTTCCGGTGATGGTGCCGATCTTGCCGGTCACGCCATCCACCTTCGGGCTGTCGGAGTCGGCGTGCACGGCGGGCCACGCGGTCGCGCACTGGCCCGAGCAGGCGGAGCTCGTGGCGTTCTGCGTGTCCTTGTCGAACATGTAGACGGTCATCTTCTTGCCGTCGACGACGATCGTGCCGAGGTCGCTGTCGGCCGTGGTGAGGGCCGCGGCGCTCGCGTCGCCGGAACCGGAATCCCCTGAGCTGTCGTCGGCGGGCGCCGAGCTGCTGTCGCCCGAGCTGGTGTCGCCCGAGCCGGCCGGTGCGGAGGTGCAGCCCGCGAGCGCGAACAGGGTGATCGCCGCCGCTGCGAGCGGGACGAGGGTGAGTCGGGAACGGTGGATCCGGGTGCGCATCGTCGACGCCTTTCGTGAACCGGTGAGCCGCGGATGCGGTCTCATGAGGTAGACGAGATGGACGCCCGAAAGGTTCAGGTCAGCTCGGGTCGGCGCCGAGCAGCTCCTCGCCGGAGGGCAGCGCGCGCACCTCGACGCGCGCGATCTCATCGCGGGCGAGGGCGGTGGCGGCGGTCAGCTTCACGTCGCTGCGGCTCGTGACCTTCCAGGTCGAGACCTGGCTCTCCTCGCCGTCCCGGTCGACGACATAGAGGCCGTAGACCCAGCCGTCCTTCGGCGGGGCCGCGGCGTTCGGACCGTAGGCGCAGTCCATGTCGATGCGGGTGCCCCAGCCGACGCTCGTGAGCCGCACGTCCGCGCTGAGCGCGGTGGTCGGCAGAGTCCGTTCGAGCGCGATCGGGGCGGATGCCGGCGGAGCTCCCATCTGGGTGACGGCGAGCGGCACGGTGACGAGCAGGGCGACGGCGGCGGCCGCGGCCAGCACGAGTCCGACGCGGCGGCGACGTCGACGCCGGTCGCGGGCGACGACGAGCGAGAGCAGGTCGGCGGGCGGGCCGTCGGTCGTGGATGCGGCGGGAACTCGGGATGACGCGGGCGCGCGCGCCGGCACGGGCGCGTCATCGGCCTCGCGCCCGATCGACTCCGCCTGCTCGGCGGTCAGCCGCGACAGCAGCCCCGGCATGGGCGCGAGCTCGGCGACCGCGGCACGGCAGCGTTCGCAGGTCTCGACGTGCGCCTCGTACTCGCGGCGCTCGCTCGGCGACAGAGCACCGAGCACGTAGCTCGCATCCCACTGGGCGAAGCGCTCGTGATCGCTCGGGTCGGTCATCGGGTCACTCCCCTCTCCTGCAGTGCGAGCCTCAACGCTCGCAGTCCATAGTGCAGCCGCGACTTGACCGTGCCCTCGGGGATGTCGAGCTCGCGAGCGACCTCGGCGATGCCGCGACCGCCGAAGTAGGCGTGCACGACGACGCTGCGGTGCTCGGTGCTCAGCGTCGCGAGCGCCTCGGCGACGAGCAGCGACTCGAACAGCTGGTCGGTGCGGTCGGGTTCCCCGCGCTCGGGCGGCTCGTCGACGGCGAGCTCGTGCCGCTGACGGGCGCTGCGCGCGTTGTCGATGACGAGGTTGCGGGCGACCGTCATCATCCAGCTGCGGGTGCTGTCGACCTCCTGCTCGAGGATGCGCTTGCTGCGCCAGGCGCGCAGCAGCGTCTCCTGCACGATGTCGTCGGCGCCGGCGCGGTCGCCCGTGAGGTGCACGACGTAGCGCCACACGACGGCCGCGTGGGCGTCGTGCAGCTCGCGCAGCCTCGTGGCGTCGTCGACGGTCATGGCACCTCCATCCTGGTCAACGGGATAGCACGCCGGGCGGTTCACCGCGCTGATGAATCCGAGTCGCCCCCGTTCGGGGCACACGAGCTCCGGCGAGCTGTATCGGGCTGTGGCGAGCTCGGGCGGGTTCGGGCGGGTTGAACCGCGTCGCGCCCTCTCTCGTTTCTCCCACATGGACGGATTCCAGATCGGCGGCCTCCCGCTGCATCCCCTGCTCGTTCACGGCGTCGTCGTGCTGCTGCCGCTCACGGCGCTCGCCCTGATCCTCGGCGCGGTCTGGCCCGCGGCCCGGCGACGACTCGGCATCGTGACGCCGCTCGCCGCGCTCGTGGTGCTCGTGCTGGTGCCGATCACGGTGCAGGCCGGCGAAGCGCTCGAGGCCGCGGTCGGCGGCGGCGATGCGGTCGAGAAGCACGCGGCGCTCGGCATGACGCTGCTGCCGTGGGCGATCGGCCTGTTCGTGGTCGCGCTCGTGCAGTGGCTGTGGTTCCGCTTCGCGCGGCCGCGGTTCGTGTCGGACGGCGTGGGTGCGCGAGCTCCCGGCGTGGTTCAGACCCGCGTTCCGGCCAGTGTTCAGGCCGGTGTTCCGGCCGGTGTTCCGGCCGGTGTTCCGGCTGGTGTACGGATCGTCGGTGTCGGGCTCGCCGTCGTGGCGATCGCGATCTCGGTCGGAGCCGTCGCGACGGTCATCCTCATCGGCGACTCGGGCGCGCGTGCCGTCTGGGGCTCGCTCGGCTGACGCCGGCCCGATGCGCGATCGCCACACCGCGGCGCCGTCGAGCAACGATGTGAAGCCGCTGATCTCGCGATCGCCGAGCACCCACTCAGAAGGGCGCGAGGTCGGAGTCGAGCTGCTCGATCGCCTCGTCAGACACCACAGACGCCACCAGCCGACGCGGCGACGTGGCACACGGGTCCGGCGGATCCTGTGAAGCGGACGGCTCGGGTGGTTCGGGTGGTTCGTCCAGGCCAGGTGGGCGGACCCGAGCAAAATGGCGAATCGGGGCTCCGACTGGCACGAAGGCGACGGGTGGGGCGGGTGCGTCTTCGCGGTAGGTGCGGCCCATCGGGGAGGTCCATTCCAGGACCCCGCCTGGGTGCTGTTCCACTCGCCAGGGAGTGAACTGCTTCATCGAGTGGTGGCGCTGGCACAGATGGGCGAGGTTGCCGAGCGCCGTCGCGCCGCCGAGGGCGGCGTCGATCGTGTGGTCGAGTTCGCAGCGGATCGCCGCTTGCCGACATCCGGGGAAGCGACAGTGCAGGTCGCGGGCGCGCAGGTGACGTCTCTGCTCGAGGCTCGGCCGGTATCTGTCGACCGCGACCGTGGTGCCGTCGACGGGATCGGTGAGCAGGCGCGTCCACGACGAGGTGTCGCCGGCGAGATAGCGGGCGGTACCGGCGTCGATCGGCGAGCGTCCGACCAGGTCGGCCGGGTTCTCGTCATCGCCGAGCAGGCTCAACGCGGAGACGGTCACCTGCACCTGAGCGCGGATCGCGCCCAAGGCGCCCGGCCTGTCGCTGTGCGCGGTCGCGTCGAGCGCCGGGGCACCGGCGAGGAGCAGATCGGCGAACACGTCCGCGCGGATCTGATCGGCCGTGCGACGGTCAGCCTCCTCCGCGGTCGTCGCGGGATCGTTCGCGTCCCGCACGGCGTGAGCCATCCGCGTCAGCCGATCCAGGATGCCGTCGCCGATCACCGTCGGAACGGTCGCGATCACGTCGCACATCCCATCCCGGCCCGGGATCAGACGCACCGCCCGCTGCCGCGCGGCCTCGTCGTGGCGTTCCGTGAGGGTGCGCTCGTTGAGCTTCTCGGCGTAGATCTCCAGGCCGGCACGCACCCGGTTCGGGGTATCGAGAAGGCTGCGTTCGATCGCCTCCCGCTCGAACTCCGCACGCCGATCGAGCGGGACGACACGGCCGGCGTCGACGATCACCGTGACGTGGCCTCGGGTGATGTAGGCGTGCTCCCACGCCGACAGGGCCGCGGGGTAGAACTCGACGATCTCCCGCGCTTCGCCGATGCGGCGCTGCACAGTCCTGTCCGGGGAGCGCAGCACCCCGCCGATCTCCGCCGAGATCGACCGGAGGGCCATGTCGTGCGCGCGCACGTTCGCCGAAGCCCCGGCGGCTTGGGCTTCCGCGAGCTGGCCGGCGCGGGCGAGCATTCGCACCTCAGCCACCTGCCCTGCCGTCAACAGAGCCAGGGCCGACTCCGCCTCACCCACCAGGTCAGTCAGCGTCGGCAGAACCCCGACGGCACCGCCGACGCCACCCTCAGCGACCGGCGCAGCGCCGTCGTTCCCGGGTGTCGTCGTGGCCTTCTCCATACCTGCACTGTGACAGCCACCACCGACATCCGCCGGAACATGCCCGCGAATCAGAACCGCAGATCAGATGCACATTCCACCGACATGTGCGTGGCGAGGCAGACACCCTCCCGCGCACGGGCGCACGCCGGGCGACCCGCGCCGACCGACCCGGCGCGCGACGCCCAGCGTTGATCTCGACGGTCCCTGCCAGAGCCCCGAGCTCTCGAGCCGCCGCGTCTGCCCGAGCGGCCGCTACTGTGACCAGCATCGGGCCCGCAGAGCACATCGGACGGACGGAGCGGTCATGAGCCCCGGCACGGCGATCGCCATCGACCTGGCTCTCACAATCCTGGTCTGTATCGTCGCGGCGAACGTGATCGGCCTCATCGTCGCCGCACTCGTCGGCGTGCTGATCACGCGGCACTCGCGGGTCTCGGCGCGCGCGCTCGACCGCCGCATCCACCTCGACAGCGATCTCGCGCCCGATCGGCTCATGGCCGAGCTGCTCGAGCGCGTCGCCCGCACCCATCGGCGCACCGGACTGCTCGTCGCCGCGACCGATCCACCCGGGTTGATGATCTGGCCGAGTCAGGACGAGAAGCCCGACTGGTCGATCCAGGTCGCGATCGAGGCACACGGCTCCGGCGCCCGCGCCACTGCGTGGGTGCAGCCCTCGCGTCAGGCGCAGAGCTGGTTGCGGCGGCCGCGACTGGCTCTGCGGACGTTCGACGAGCTGACTGCCGCCGGTGACCCCACGGCAGCCGATCAGCTCTCGCCGACGTCCGCCCCGGCATCCGCCTGAAACGCGGCGACAGGCACCGGCAGGCTCTCGCGCCCGCACGCGGCAGCCGCGCGGCGCGCGAGTGCGCCGCCCGTCAGAAGCCGAGGCGCCCCAGCTGCTTCGGGTCGCGCTGCCACTCCTTGGCGACCTTGACGCGGATCGACAGGAACACCTGCTTGCCGACGAGCGGCTCGATCTCGGCGCGGGCGCGGGCGCCGATCTCCTGCAGGCGCTCGCCGCCCTTGCCGATGATGATGCCCTTCTGGCTGTCGCGCTCGACCCAGAGGTTGGCGTAGACCTCGACGAGCTCCTTGTCGTCGCGCTCGACCAGGTCGTCGATCGTGACCGCGAGCGAGTGCGGCAGCTCGTCCTGCACGCCCTCGAGCGCGGCCTCGCGCACGAGCTCGGCGATGCGGTGGTCCAGCCCCTCGTCGGTCACCGAGTCGGCGGGGTAGAGGCGCTCCGACTCGGGCAGCAGCTTGATGAGCTCACTCGTCAGCAGGTCGAGCTGGATGCGACTCTGCGCCGACACCGGGATGATCGTCTCCCACTCGCGCAGCTCGCTGATCTGCAGCAGCCGCTCGGCGACGAGCGGGCGCGGCGCGGCGTCGATCTTGGTGACGATCGCGACCTTCTTGGCCTTGGGGTGCTGGTCGAGCTGCTCGTTGATGAAGCGGTCGCCGGGCCCGAGCTTCTCGTCGGCGGGCAGGCAGAAGCCGATCACATCCACGTCGCCGAGAGTCGACTGCACCACGTCGTTGAGGCGCTGGCCGAGCAAGGTGCGCGGGCGGTGCACACCGGGGGTGTCGACGAGGATCAGCTGGCCGTCGGCGTGGTGCACGACGCCGCGGATCGCGCGCCGCGTGGTCTGCGGCTTCGACGAGGTGATCGCGACCTTCTCGCCGACGAGTGCGTTGGTCAGCGTCGACTTGCCCACATTGGGGCGGCCGACGAACGTGGCGAATCCGGCACGGAAGAGGTGGTGACCCATCAGCGCTGCTCCTTCTCGGGCGCCCTCGCGCCGGTACGGATGCCGCGGGCGGGGGTGCGCACACCGGCGGCGGGGGTGTCGGTGCCGAACGCCTCTTCGGCGTCGGCGAGGTCGGGGTCGCGCTCGACCACGACCGTGCGCAGGCGGCCGCGCCGGCCGTCGGTGCGCTCGGCGGTGAGCACGAGACCGGAGACGGTGACGGTCGAGCCCACGTCGGGCAGGCGGCCGAGCACCTTGGTGAGCAGCCCGCCGACCGAGTCGACGTCGTCGTCGTCGAGCTCGATGCCGAACAGGTCGCCGAGCTCGTCGGTCGCGAGGGCGGCGCGCACGCGCCAGCGTCCCTCCCCCAGCTCGGTGACGTCGGCGACGTCGCGGTCGTACTCGTCGCTGATGTCGCCGACGAGCTCCTCGATGAGGTCTTCGAGCGTGACGAGCCCGGCGATGCCGCCGTATTCGTCGACGACCATCGCGAGGTGGTTCGCCTCGCGCTGCATCTCGCGCAGGGTGTCGTCGGCCTTCTTCGACTCGGGCACGAACTGAGCCGGCCGGGCGAGCTCGGTGACGAGCACCGCATCCGAGTCCCGTCGGCCCTCGTGCAGCAGTCGGGCGACGTCGCGCAGATAGAGGATGCCGAGCACCTCATCCACGTCGCGTCCGGTCACGGGCATGCGCGAGACGCCGGTGCGCAGGAACTGGCCCATCGCCTGGCCCGCCGTCACGTCGTCGTCGACGGTGACCATGTCGGTGCGCGGGATCATCACCTCGCGCACGACCGTGTCACCCCATTCGAAGATCGAGTGGATGAGCTCGCGGTCGTCCTCTTCGAGCACATCGGCCTCGGTGGCCTCGTCGACCATCGAGAGCAGCTGCTCCTCGCTCGAGAACGTCGCCGTCGAGGGCCGGCCGGGCGTGACCCGGTTGCCGATCGCGACGAGCAGGTCGGCGACCGGCCCGAGGATGACGCGGATGCCGCGCACGAGCGGCGCTGCGAAGCCGATCACGCCGCGGGCGTGCGCGCGGCCGACGCTGCGCGGACTCGATCCGACCAGCACGAACGAGGTGGCGGTCATGATGAGCACGCTGAGCAGCAGCACCCACCACCACTCCTCGATCACGATCGTCAGCGCGAGGGTCACGAGCACCGCGGCGCCCGTCTCCGACACGACGCGGAGGAAGTTGACCGCGTTGACGTGCGCGCCGACGTCGTCGGCGATCGCGAGCAGCGAGCGCCGCGAGCGACTGCGCGAGGCGAGGTCGGCGAGGTCGACGCGGCTCAAAGCGGCGAGCGCCGCATCCGTCGCCGCGAGCAGCCCGCCGAAGGCGACCAGCACGACGGCGATGCCGAGGAAGACGCCGATCATGGCGCCTACCGTCGTCGCTCGGCGACGGCGAAGCCGAGCAGGATCTCGGCCTGGATGCCGAACATCTCCTTGTGCTCCTCGGGCTCCGCGTGGTCGAAGCCGAGCAGGTGCAGCACTCCGTGGGCGGTCAGCAGCAGCAGCTCGTCGAGGGTCGAGTGGCCCGCGGTCACCGCCTGCGAGGCGGCGACCTGCGGGCAGAGCACGATGTCGCCCAGCAGCCCGGGAGGGGTGAGCTCCTCGTCGTTGCCGGGGCGCAGCTCGTCCATCGGGAAGCTGAGCACATCGGTCGGGCCGGGCTCGTCCATCCACTGCACGTGCAGCTGCTCCATGGCGGCCTCGTCGACGAGCTGGATCGCGAGCTCGGCGTCGGGGTGCACGCGCATGTGGTCGAGCGCGAAGGCCGCGAGTCGCTGGATGGCGGCGACATCCGCCTCCATGCCCGACTCGTTGTTGATCTCGATCGACATCAGCGGCCTCTCTGCCACGGCGGGCGGCGGTCTTGCGGGGTGTGGCCGCGGCGTTCGGCGCGGTTCGCGCCCTCGCGGGCGCCGTCGTGGTCGCGCTGCTCGCGCTCGAAGCGACGCGCCTGCTGCTGCTCGTCGTACTCGGTGTAGGCGTCGACGATGCGGCCCACGAGGCTGTGCCGCACGACGTCGTCGCTCGTCAGCCGGGCGAAGTGGATGTCGTCGATGCCGTCGAGCACCTTCGTCACCAGACGGAGTCCGCTCGCTGCGGCGGGCAAATCGACCTGGGTGATGTCGCCGGTGATGACCATGCGCGAGTCGAAGCCCAGACGCGTGAGGAACATCTTCATCTGCTCGGGCGTCGTGTTCTGCGCCTCGTCGAGCACGACGAAGGCGTTGTTGAGCGTGCGGCCGCGCATGTAGGCGAGCGGGGCGACCTCGACGGTGCCGGTCGCGAGCAGCTTCGGCACGAGCTCGGGATCCATCATCTCGTTGAGCGCGTCGTAGAGCGGTCGCAGATAGGGGTCGATCTTGTCGGTCAGCGTGCCGGGCAGGAAGCCGAGCCGCTCCCCCGCCTCGATGGCCGGACGCGACAGGATGATGCGCTCGACCTCCTTGCGCTGCAGCGCCTGCACGGCCTTCGCCATGGCGAGGTAGGTCTTGCCGGTTCCGGCCGGGCCGATGCCGAAGGTGATCGTGTTCTCGTCGATCGCGTCGACGTAGGCGCGCTGACCGGCGGTCTTGGGGCGGATGACCTTGCCGCGGCTGTTGAGGATCACCTGGCCGAGCAGCTCGGCCGGCTTGCCCTCGCCGCGGTCGAGGATGCGCGCCGAGCTGGTCACGTCGCTGGCGCCGAGGTCGGCGCCCTCGCGCACCATCGTGACGAGCTCCTCGACGAGGGTGCGGGCGGCCCGCACCTCGCGGGCGTCGCCCTCGAGGGTCACGTGGTTGCCGCGCACGTGCACGGTCACTTCGGGGTACTGCTTCTCGATCGTGGTCAGCAGGCGGTCCTGCGGGCCGAGCAGCCGCACCATGGCGACGCCGTCGACCTCGATCTCCGCGCGGTCGGCGCCGCCGATCGGGGTGCTGCGGGGGTCGATCCCCGCTGAGCTGATGCCGTCAGGCAATGTTTCCTTCCTCGAGGCCGCCGCCGCCCAGCACGTGCGCGTGCACGTGGAAGACGGTCTGGCCGGCCTCTTCACCGGTGTTGAACATCAGGCGGTACTGGCCGCCGCTGTGCTCGTCGGCGAGCTTCTGGGCGGTGGCCACGACGTGCGCGAGCAGCGCCGGGTCGCCGACGGCCAGCTGGGTCACGTCGCGGTAGGCGTCGGTCTTGGGGATCACCAGGAGGTGAACCGGCGCCTTCGGGGCGATGTCGCGGATCGCGATCACCCGGTCGTCTTCGAGCACGATGTCGGCCGGGATCTCGCGCGCGATGATGCGGCTGAAGATCGAGGGGGCGCTGTCGCTCATGGCTCCATCGTAATCGGCGGGCGGATGCCGCCGCAGTGCGCTCGCGCCGGGCGAACGCGGTCCGCGGGCGGTCGTCGCACCCCGCACGGCGGCGAGCTCAGGACTCGGCCTCCCAGAGCTGTCGATACCAGCGGATGCGCTCCGCATCCGGTTCGATTCCGTAAGCGGCATAGAAGGCGTCGTCGTGCCCGGGGCCGTAGTTCCACTCCAGGCTCATGCTCGCGACGGCGAGGTCGGCCCAGCGGTCGCCGGGGGCGAGGTCGCCGAGGTCGACGTGGGCGGCGAAGGCGCCGGCCGCGTCGAGCAGGGTGTTGGGCGCGCAGGCGTCGCCGTGCACGAGCACCGGGTCGTCGATCGGCGGACGCGGTGCGAGCTTCTGCGGCTGACGCCCCACCCAGGTCTCATCGGCCCAGTGCCCGGGCACGTCGTCGAGCGGGAGCGTGTGGATGCGCCGCAGCCCCTCGACGATCGCCGCGATCGCGACCTCGGGTCTCGCGCGGTTGGCGTCGCTCACGGCGGTGTCGCCGTCGAGCGCCGCGGTCACGAGCCAGGCGCCGTCGTCGTCGGCGCCGGCGTCGAGCACGCGAGGCGCGGGATGCCGACCGTCGAGCCAGCGCATCCGCTCCTCTTCGCGCCGCAGCGATTCCGCCAGCACCGGCGGTGACCACTTCACGACGCGATCGCCGAGCCGGAACGTCAGCCCGCCGAGCGAGTTCTGCCAGAGTGCCCGCGGTTCCGCGCCGGCCTCGGCGGCGAGGCGCGCGATCACGGCCGGCAGCTCGAAGCCGCTCGGGTCGAGCTGGTAGCTCAGGTCGGGCGCCGCCGTCAGGTCGCGCCCGCGCTCGTCGTGCGGATCCGCCTCCGTGGTCATCTCACCAGCGCCCCAGTCGTGCGGCGAGCACCGCGATGGCCGCCGGCCCCGCCGTCGAGGTGCGCAGCACCTCCGGCCCCAGCCGCACGCCGACGGCGCCGGCGTCGGCCAGCAGCGCCAGCTCGCGCGGCGAGATGCCGCCCTCGGGTCCGACCACGAAGGTCACGCGCCCCGCGGAGGGCAGTTCGACCTGCGAGATCGGCACCGCCCCGCCCGGGTCGAGCACGAGCAGCAGGCCGTCGCCCCGCGCCAGCTCGGCGGTCGACTGCGGCGCCGTCACCTCGGGCACGCGGGTGCGGATGCTCTGCTTGGCCGCCTCGCGGGCGATCGACTCCCAGCGGGCGCGGCCTTTCGCGGCCTTCGTCGCATCCCACCGGGTCACCGAGCGCTCGGCCGACCAGGGCACGATCCCGGCGACGCCGAGCTCGGTCGCCGCCTGCACGGCCATCTCGTCGCGGCCGCCCTTCGCGAGCGCCTGCGCGAGCCAGAGTTGCGGCTGCGGATCGGGCTCGTCGCGCACCTCGTCGACCTCGAGCACCAGCTCGCCCGGCTCGGCGCTCACGACCGCGCCAGTCACGATCACGCCGTCGCCGTTGCCGATCGACACGCGCTCGCCCACCCGGGTGCGGGCGACCTTGACGGCGTGCGCCGCTTCCTCGCCACGGATCGCGACGCGCGCACCCACGACCGCCTGCGCCGCCGTCAGCTCCGGGTTGAGGTAGAGCCACGCCATGCCATCCGCCCTTCGGGGTCAGCAGACCGCGCCGAGCGCGGCCCGCGCGGATCAGAAGTTGAGGAAGCGGTCGCGCAGCTTCGCGAACAGCCCCTGCTGGAAGGTGGCGAACTCGGGCTTGATCGGCGGGCGGCTCTGCGCGAACTGCTCGAAGATCGCCTTCTCCTTCGAGTTGAGGCGCACCGGGGTGATGACCTGCACGCCGACCTTGAGGTCGCCGCGACCGCCGCCACGCAGGTGGGTGATGCCGCGGTCCTTGACCGTCAGAACCTCGGCGCTCTGCGTGCCCGGCTTGATCTCGAGGTCGACGTCGCCGTCGAGCGAGGCGAGCGTGACCTTGGTGCCGAGCACCGCATCCGTCATCTGCACCTCGACCGTCGCGAGCAGGTCGTCGTTCGTGCGGCTGAAGACGTCGTGGTGGCCGACCTTGACCTCGAGGTACAGGTCGCCGTTCGGGCCGCCGGCCTGGCCGGCCTCGCCCTCGCCGGGCAGGTGGATGCGCATGCCCGTGTCGACGCCGGCCGGCACGTCGACGCCGACCGTGCGCTTGGCCCGGACGCGCCCCTGGCCCGCGCAGGTGACGCAGGGCGAGGGGATGACGGTGCCGTAGCCGCGGCAGGTGCCGCAGGGGCTCGAGGTCATGACGTTGCCGAGCAGCGAGCGCACCGAGCGCTGGATCTGGCCGGAGCCGCGGCAGATGTCGCAGGTCTGGATGTGCGTGCCCGGGGCGGCGCACGCGCCGTCGCAGGTGGGGCAGCGCACCGCGGTGTCGATCTCGAGGTCGCGGGCGGTGCCGAAGACGACCTCGTCGAGGTCGACCTCGATGCGCAGCAGCGCATCCTGCCCGCGCTCCGTGCGCGAGCGGGGGCCGCTCTGGCGCTGGGCGGCGTTGAAGAAGGTCTCGAAGATGTCGCCGAAGCCGCCGTTGAACGACCCCGAGCCGAAGCCCGCCGAGTCGCCCAGGTCGTAGCGCTGGCGCTGCTGCGGGTCGCTGAGCACGTCGTAGGCGTGCGTCACCGACTTGAAGCGCTCGGCCGCGTCCTCGCTGGGGTTGACGTCCGGGTGCAGCTCGCGCGCGAGCCGGCGGTACGCCTTCTTGATGTCCTCGGGCGAGGCGTCGCGTGCGACACCCAGCACGTCGTAGTGGTCGGTCGTGGCCACGAAGGTCAGTCCTCTCCGAGCAGTCGCGACAGGTAGCGCGCCACCGCGCGCACCGCCGCCATGTTGTTCGAGTAATCCATGCGCGTCGGTCCGAGCAGGCCCACGTGCGCGAGGCTTCCGCCGGCGCTGTAGCCGCTCGAGACGACGCTCGTCTCCTCGAGGCCGGTTCCCGCGTTCTCGCGCCCGATGCGCACCGCGACCCCCGCCTCGTCGATCTCCATCTCACCGAACAGCTTGAGCAGCGTGACCTGCTCCTCGATCGCCTCGAGCACCGGGAAGATGCTGCCGGTGAAGTCGCCCTCGGTGCGGGCGAGGTTGGCGGTGCCGGCCATGACCAGGCGGTCCTGGCGGCTGTCGGCCAGCTGACGGGCGAGCCGCGCCGCGATCCGGTCGGCCAGTGCGCGACGCGGGGCGGGGATGCCCTCCAGCAGTCGCGCGAGCACGCCGGGCGCCTCGCTCAGGGTCACGCCGATCAGCTCGGCGTTGAGTCGCGCCCGCAGCTCGGCGAGGTAGGGCTCCTCGGCGGCGGACTGCTCAGCGGCATCCGCGAGCTCGATCAGGCTCTGGTCGACGCGGCCGGAGTCGGTGATGAGCACCGACATCAGACGGCTCGGCGCGAGCGCCACGATCTCGACGTGCCGCACGCGTGACGAGCCAAAGAGGGGATACTGCGCGAGCGCGACCTGGTTCGTGAGCTGAGACAGCATCCGCACGGTGCGCGCGAGCACGTCGTCGAGGTCGTCGGCCTGGCCGAGGAAGGCCTCGATCGCGTGCCGCTGCGCCGGGCTGAGCGGGCGCAGGTCGGTGAGCTGGTCGACGAAGACGCGGTAGCCCTTGTCGGTGGGCACGCGGCCCGAGGAGGTGTGCGGGGCCGCGATCAGCTCCTCGTCTTCGAGCTGCGCCATGTCGTTGCGGATCGTCGCCGCCGAGACGCCGAAGGCATGCCGCTCGACGATCGACTTCGAGCCGACCGGCTCGCGTGATTCGACGTAGTCCTGCACGATCGCGCGCAGCACCGCGAGGGAGCGTTCCGAGACCACGGCTGCTCCTTCCCTGTCACGTCCTGATCGCGTCGACCGGGGGCGCGTGCTGCCCGTTCCGCCCGCCAGGGCGAGGGAGGTGCTGGCACTCCGGTACGACGACTGCCAAGTCTAACCGCCGCAACACCGGGAATGTCGTTGCACCGCCGTCGAGCCACCCACTACCGTGAGTGCCGCGTCCCGGCTGGTCTTCTGCGACCGAGACGGCGACCGCACGACCTCATCCCGGGAGCCGCCCCCCGCGTTCCCCCTCTGAAAGGCCTACGCCGCCATGACGGACCCCAACAACCCCCAGCAGCCCGGTCAGCCGCAGTACGGCGCACCCCAGCAGCCGCAGCAGCCCCAGTACGGCGCCCCGCAGCAGCAGCCCGCCTACGGCGCGCCGCAGCAGCCCCAGCAGCCCCAGTACGGCGCCCCGCAGGGCGGCTACGGCCAGCCCGGCGCGCAGCCGCAGTACGGCGCCCCGCAGCCGGCGCCGGCGCAGCCGCTCAGCCCCGCCGAAGACAAGCAGTGGGCGTCGTTCGCCCACCTCGGCGGCATCCTCGGCTTCCTGCCGTCGCTGCTCATCTGGCTCATCCTCAAGGAGCGCGGCCCGCTCGTCGCCCAGGAGGGCAAGGAGGCGCTGAACTTCCAGATCACGATCGTCTTCGCCGCGATCGCCGCCGGGATCTTGAACATCATCTTCGGCGTCGTCGGCGCCACCACGGGTGTGCCGATCGGCTTCGTCGGAAGCCTGCTCTCGCTCGCGGTGTGGGTCTGCAGCCTGATCTTCTCGATCATCGGCTTCACCCGCGTCAACGGCGGCGGGGCCTACCGCTACCCCTTCGCGATCCGCATCATCAAGTAAGCGCGAACCGCGTCCGACGGCGCCAGATCCCTACGGGGGTCCGGCGCCGTCGTCGTCTCCGCGCGCGACGGCCGGGCGCGATGGGGAGCGCTGTCCCTCGACCTGGGACGGCGCGGATGGTTCACTGTCAGTCATGAGCGACGGTCAGCCCACCCCTCCCGCCGACACCCCGCAGCCCGAAGGCACGCCGGGCGTCACCCCGCCTCCGCCCGCCGGCGCGACTCCGCCGCCCCCGCCGGGCGCGACCCCGCCCCCGCCGCCGAACTACGGCGCGACTCCCCCGCCGCCGCCCGGCGCACCTGGCGCCTACCCGCAGCAGGGCTACCCCGCCGCACCCGGAGTGCAGCCGATGAACCCGACCGACGAGAAGACCTGGTCGATCCTGCTGCACCTCGGCCCGATCATCGTGAGCTTCCTGGTGCCGCTCATCGGCTACCTCGTGCTCAAGGACCGCGGCCCGTTCATCCGCCACAACGCCGTGCAGGCCCTGAACTTCACGCTGACGATGCTGATCGGCTACGTGGCGTCGTATCTGCTGATGCTCGTGCTCATCGGCTTCATCACGCTGCCGATCGTGTGGGTGCTCAGCATCGTCTTCGCGATCATCGCCGCGGTGAAGACCAACAAGGGCGAGTACTACACGTACCCGTTCTCCATCAAGTTCGTGAAGTAAGACCGCCGTCCGGCGGGATGCGGTCAGTCGGCGAGCAGGCGACGCACCACCGCATCCGCGAGCAGTCGTCCCGGCCGGGTCAGCACGATCCGGCCGGTGACGGCGGCCCGACCATCGACCAGGCCCTCGGCGATGAGCCCCGCGACCGCGCGGCGGCCGTCGGCGTCGAGCACCCCGGTCGGCAGCCCGTCGACGACCCGCGTCTCGAGCAGCACCCGCTCGACGCGACGCGTCTCGTCATCCAGCGTCTCGCGGGCGTGCGCCGGCGAGATGCCCTCGGCGATGCGGCCCGCGTAGGCCGCCGGGTGCTTGACGTTCCACCAGCGCACCCCGCCGACATGGCTGTGCGCGCCGGGCCCGATGCCCCACCAGTCCTGGCTCGTCCAGTACGCGAGGTTGTGGCGTGAGCGCCGCTCGGCGCCGCGCGAGAAGTTGCTGACCTCGTACCAGTCGTAGCCCGCTCCGGTGAAGGCCGCGTCCGCCATGTCGTAGAAGTCGGCCTGGGCGTCGTCGGAGGGCTCGGGCACCTCGCCGCGCTTGATCTGGCGGGCGAGCTTCGTGCCCTGCTCGACGATGAGCGCGTAGGCGGAGATGTGACCGGGCTCCTCGGCGAGCACGGCGTCGAGCGTGCGCGTCCACTGGTCCGCGGTCTCGCCGGGTGAGCCGTAGATGACGTCGAGGCTGACCTCGAGACCGGCCTCCCGCGCCCAGCGCACGACCTGGGGCACCCGCGCGGGGTCGTGCGTGCGCTCGAGCGTCGCGAGCACCTCGGGCACGGCCGACTGCATGCCGAAGCTCACCCGGGTGAAGCCGGCCTCGGCGAGCGCCGCCAGGTCGGCCGCATCCACCGAGTCGGGGTTCGCCTCGGTCGTGATCTCGGCGCCCGGGGCGAAGCCCCAGGTGTCGCGGATGCCGTGCAGCATCGCCGCGAGGTCGCCGACCGGCAGCAGGGTCGGGGTGCCGCCGCCGAAGAACACGGTCGACACCGGCCGAGCGCCGACGCCGGCGCGGTCGAGCACGCCACCGGCGAAGCGGATCTCGTCGAGCGCCTGACCGGCGTAGTCCGACTGCTTGACGCCGCGGATCTCGCTCGCCGTGTAGGTGTTGAAGTCGCAGTAGCCGCAGCGCACCGTGCAGAACGGCACGTGCACGTAGACGCCCAGGTCGCGCTCGGCGGAGCCCACGGCGGCGGACGCCGGGAGCGTTCCGTCGGCCGGAGCCGGGTCGCCCTCCGGGAGGATGCTCGGCATCAGGCGGGATCTCGCGTCGCGGCGGGCGCGGAGTCGCCGGACGCCTCGGCGGCGGCTCCGGCGGCCTCGGCCGGCTGCGGCACGACCGCATCCGGCGCGGTGTCGGCGGCGAGCGGCGTCGCGAGCGCACGCAGGTAGCGGGCGGTGTAGAAACCCTGGGTCAGGCGCAGCACCGGGTTCACGAGCCACCAGAAGAAGCCGCCGGGCCGCGAGAACGCGCGGATCGACACCCACACCGAGCCGTCGTCGCTGCGCTCGACGATGAAGGCCTCCTCGCCGCGCTCGGCGTGCCCGGGCAGGGTGCCGTAGGCGAAGCCGCGGCGGTTCGGCTCGTCGACGACGTAGACGACGCGCGCCGGGAAGCGCAGTCGAAGCGGGCCGAAGGGGATGCCGAGCCAGGCGGTGTCGCCGGGGCGCAGCAGCGGGCGGCCATCGGCGGCGTAGATCCGCTCACCGGAGCTGTCGACCACGGCGGGTGCGATCGGGGCGCCGTCGTCGTCGAAGCCCACCGGGGTGTAGCCCATGCGGTCCAGCTCGGCGGGCGTCTCGACGACCTCGACACGGAATCCGGAGCGCTGCTGGATGCCCCAGGTCAGCGTCTCGGTCCAGGCGTGCTCCCAGCGCGCCGGGCCGTGGCCGATGAGGGCGCGGCGCTCGAGCGGACGGTATCCGGTCGGCGGATATTCCATCAGATCGGCCGCGCGCGTGGCGCCGACGGCCGCGTAGCTGACGGCGCGCTCCCAGATCGGCGCGCGTCTCGACATGATCGCCATGCTAACCCTCGGTGCGCATCCGCCCGAACCGAGCGGACCGGTCAGCGCGTGACGTCGCCGAGCTGCGTGAGCGCCCGGCCCTGTCGCGCGGCGGAGTCGTCGATCGCGACGCGGGCGCTCGCCTTGCGCTGGTCGAAGATCGTGCCGAGATCGCGGGCGAGCTGCGGGCGTCGGCGCACGAGCTGCTCGAGCTCGGCGATCGGAAGCGACAGCACGGTGACGTCGTCGACCGCGGTCGCGTCGGAGGGGTTGATCTCGTTCGTCAGGGCGCCGATGCCGATCATCTCGCCCCGTGTGAGGCGCCCGAGCGGGATGTCCCCGCCTCCGTCGACCGGCGAGGTCAGCGCGACCGTGCCGACCGCGATGACCCGCAGCGCCGGCGAGGGGTCGCCGGCGTGCTGCAGCTTCTCGCCCGCGCCGAAGCGCTGCAGCAGCACCCGGTCGGCGAAGGCCTCGGCCTCGTCCTGGGTGAGGCGCAGGCTCGAGGCCACCGACTTGAAGAGGGCGAGTCGGCGCTCGGGGGTGTTGTAGTCGTCGGTCAGGTCGTTGTCGAGGTGCAGGTTCGCCCGGCGCGCGGCGTACCAGAGCACGGTGTGGAACTGCGCGGTCGCCTCGGCCTCGATCGCGGGCGAGGCGACGGGGATGTCGACCCCGTACTTCGCCCCGCCGAGCGGGTACGCGCTCGGCCTGTGGTCGGCGGCGAGCACCGGCAGGTCGTCGGCGACGCGACGCAGCAGATCGAGGACCTCGTGCGGCGGGTCGTCGGTCGAGAACGGCAGCGTGATCGAGACGACGAAGGCGCCCGGCGCCTTGCTGAGGTTGTCGAACGAGGCCCCGGCGAGCGTGCCGTTGGGCACGATGTGGATGCCGTTGCCGGTGTCGATGTGCACGGCCCGCCAGTTGACCTCGACGACGCGGCCGCGCACGCCGCCCGTGTCGAGCCAGTCCCCCAGCCGGAACGGCTGCTCGAACAGCAGGAACAGACCGGAGACGACCGGGCCGACGGCGTTCTGCAGGGCGAGGCCGATGACGACCGTGCTGACGCCGAGCGCCGTGAACAGGCCGCCGACATCCGCGCCCCAGACCCAGGCGAAGAGCACGCCGAGGCCGACGAGGATGAGCACGAGACGGAAGATGTCGATGAAGATCGACGGCATCCGCGCCCGCCAGCTCTCCGGGCGCGCCCGCGTGAACAGCGCGACGTTGACGCCGTTGAGCACGACCAGCAGCAGCGCGAAGCCGAAGAAGGTGGCGGCGACGCGCGTCCAGGTCAGGTCCTTCTCGCCGAGCTGCACCTGGCTGATGAGGATGAGCAGGGCCGCCAGCGGCACGAGGAAGTTGCGCACCAGGCGCACCACCTTCGCCGCCTGCGGGTGACGCCGCGCGATGACCGAGTGCAGCTCGGTCAGCACGAGCAGCAGGATCGGCAGCCCGACGACGACCGCGAGCGACGGCCAGAACCAGGGCTGCCCGATGAGGTCAACCACGGCGGGCCTCCCGGTCGGCCGCGGCGCGATCCACCTTGAACACCCGCTCGTCGCCGAAGCCCGCCGACTCGGTGAGCGGGATGGTGTCAGGCAGCTGGTCGGCGACGCGCTGGGTGACGAAGATACCCGGCCCCTCGGCCGCATCCTGCACCCGGTGGGCGAGGCTGACCGCATCGCCCCACATGTCGTAGACGACGCTGGAGCGGCCGATCAGGCCGCTCGTGACCGTGCCGGAGTCGACGCCGGCCCGCAGGGTCAGCGTCGCGCCGTGCTGCGCGCCGAGCCGGTCGAGCACGTTCTGCATCTCGATCGCGAACTCGACCACGCGGCGCGCGTTGTCGACGCGCGGCACGATGAGCCCGCAGCTCGCGAGGTAGCCCTCGAGTCGCGTCGTGCGCACCCGCTCGACCCCGAGCCGGGCGGCCGCCTCGTCGAAACCGCGCACGATGTCGTTGAGCAGCGCCAGGCTCTCGGCCGACTGCATTCCGCGACTGAAGTCGTCGAAGCCGACGATGTCGGCGAAGATCACCGACACGTCCTGGTGGTCTTCGGCGATGGTCTCGTCGCCCTGCCGGTAGCGCTTCGCCACCGTCTCGGGCATGACCGTGTGCAGCAGGCGGTCGTATTCGGCCCGCTCGGCATCCAGCAGCTCGGCCTTGATCTCGAGGCTGCGGCTCATGTCGTTGAAGGCGACCCCGAGATCCGCGACCTCGTCGCGGGATCCGGTGTCGACCTGCACGCCCAGCTCGCCGGCGCTCACCCGCTGCACCGCCGTCTGCAGTCGCCGCAGCGGGCGCAGGAAGATCTGCGCCAGCAGCAGCGAGAGCAGGCTCACCAGCAGCGCGATCGCCGCCGTCGAGAGCACGAGGTTGCGGGTGAACTCCGCCGCCGAGGAGTAGGCCTCGGCGGTCGTGATGCGCGCCACGATGACCCAGTTGAGCCCCTCGATCTGCAGCGGCGCATAGGCCGCGAGCGACTGCCCGCCCACGTAGCTCGGCGCCTCGTTCGTGCCGGTCCTCCCCTGCAGCGCGCTCGTGACGGAGGCGTTGCGCAGCGGCTGCAGCAGGATCGTGCTCTTCGCCGCCACGACCTGCTTCGCGGTCGCGGACGGCGTGCCGCCCGCGATCGCGTCCTTCGCGTAGTCCTTCGGGCGCTGGATCAGCTCGCGCGAGTTGGAGCGCATCGTGCGGTCGTCACCGGCCAGGTACACCTCGCCGGTCTCACCGAGTCCCTGCTTCGCCCATCCCTCGTCGCCGGTCATGACGTCGTTGATCGTCTCGACCGGGATCTGCAGGGCGAGCACGCCCGTCACCCGGCCGTCGCGGTCGCCGATCGGCGAGAGCGCCCAGGCGGTCGGGCTGTTCAGCGACGGAACGTAGCGCTCGAAGTCGGTGAAGCGGGTCGCATCGACGCTGTTGGTCGCGAGCACCGCGTCGTAGGCCTTCGCGAGGGCGGAGTCGCGGTAGGGCCCGGTGCGCACATTCGTTCCGAGATCGGCACCCAGGTAGGCCGAGTAGACGACGTCGCCGTCGGTGTCGAGCAGCAGCGCATCCTCGAAGCCGATGCGGTCGACGAGGCTCGCGAAGAAGGAGTTGTACTCGGCGTTGGCCGCGGACCAGGCGCTGCCGTCACCCGCATCCGACGTCGCGAGCGCCTTGTCGTAGTCGAGGGCGAGCGGGGCCGTGTACTTCGACTGCAGGTAGACGCCGGCCGGATCGGTGGGCGCGAAGGCGGTGTCGCTGAACTGCTCGCCCGCGCTCTTCTCCAAAGCCGGCACGAAGGTGTCGGCGTAGAAGTCGCTGACCGCTGACGTCTCGGCGTCGCTCGCCGTCTGCTGCTGCAGCTCGGCGAAGCCCGCGTTGAAGGCCTCCGACGCGGCGACCGCGCTGTCGTTGCCCGAGGCGAGGACCGCTGTCGTGCGGATGTTCTCCATCGTGCGGGTGATCTCGGCGGCCCGCGCCCCGCGGATGCCGACGAGCTGGTCGAGCGCGGCCTTCTTCAGCGCGCCGGTCGCGCTGGCGTAGCCGATTGCTCCGACGACGATCGTCGAGAGCAGACTCGTGAGCAGCAGCATGATGAGCAGCTTCGACTGGATGCTGACGCCGCGGCGGGTGCGCCCGCGGCGGGTGCCGAGCGGCAGTCGAGCCTCGCCGGGCGCGGACCTCGCGGCTCCGGCTGCGACTCCGGCGAGCGGATCGGCCGCCGAGCCCGCGCTCGTGGCGCCCTGCGGCGCGGTCGGGTCTGCTCGGTCGTTCGCGTCCGTCATCGGGCCCCTCCCCAGACCCGCTGCCCGTATCATCCGCCCAGCACCGGGGTCAGCGGTTGCTCGAACTGTAGCGCCGCGCCTGCCCCGCGGTCGAGGGTCGAATCATCAGGTGTCGGATGGGTGGACCGATCGGGTCTCGACGGCGAGCTGCGCTGCGCTCAGCGCCGGGCGTCAGTGCGCATCGCCGTCGAGCTCCGGGTGTGCGTCGAGCCACGCCCGCACCTCGGCCTGCGGCGCGGTCGCGAGCCACGCCTCGATCACGAGCTCGCCGAGCCGGTCGTCGTCGAGCGTCTCGAGCACCGCCAGCACGGCGGGGAAGCCCTCGAAATGCTGGATGGTGAACACGGCGTCGTCGGCGGCGAGCAGCTCGCGCTTGGCGTCCTCGTCGGCGACGCGGAACGCCACGATCGTTCCGGGCGGCGGCGGCCCCTCGCGCTTCACATCGGCCTTCGTGAACGGCCGGATCCAGACGAAGCCGCTCCCGCCCGAGCGCGGCTTCCAGACCAGATGGCCGAAGCGCACACTCTCCTCGGCGCCGGGCATCGCGAGCGCGAGCGCCCGCAGCCGCGCGGCGGGTGCCGCATCCGTCGCCCCGACCCCCTCGCCGCCGCTCATGCGAGGCACGCTACTCCGCGCGGCGGCGCGGCGGGAAGAGAGCTACTTCTTCTTGTCCTTCGACTCGACGTCACCCGAGAGCGCGGCGATGAACGCCTCCTGGGGGACCTCGACGCGACCGACCATCTTCATGCGCTTCTTGCCCTCCTTCTGCTTCTCGAGCAGCTTGCGCTTGCGGGTGATGTCGCCGCCGTAGCACTTGGCGAGAACGTCTTTGCGCATCGCGCGGATCGACTCGCGGGCGATGATGCGGGCGCCGATCGCGGCCTGGATGGGCACCTCGAACTGCTGGCGCGGGATGAGCTCGCGCAGGCGCTGCGCCATCATCGTGCCGTAGGCGTAGGCCTTGTCCTTGTGCACGATGGCGCTGAACGCGTCCACGGCCTCGCCCTGCAACAGGATGTCGACCTTGACCAGGTCGCCGGGCGCCTCGCCGGCGGGCTCGTAGTCGAGCGAGGCGTAGCCCTGCGTCTTCGACTTGAGCTGGTCGAAGAAGTCGAAGACGATCTCGCCGAGCGGCAGCGTGTACTTCAGCTCGACGCGGTCTTCGCCGAGGTAGTCCATCGACTTCATCGTGCCGCGGCGGCTCTGGCAGAGCTCCATGATCGCGCCGACGTAGTCCTTCGGCGCGAGGATCGAGGCCGACACGATGGGCTCGAGCACCTCGTGGATCTTCGCGCCCGTCGGGTACTCGCTCGGGTTCGTGACCGTGACCGTCTTGCGATCCTCGGTGGTGACCTCGTACGGCACGCTGGGCGCCGTCGTGATGAGGTCGAGGTCGAACTCGCGACGCAGGCGCTCGGTGATGATCTCGAGGTGCAGCAGGCCCAGGAAGCCGCAGCGGAAGCCGAATCCGAGCGCGACCGAGGTCTCGGGCTCGTACTGCAGGGCCGCATCCGACAGCTTCAGCTTGTCGAGCGCCTCGCGCAGGACCGGGTAGTCGGAGCCGTCGATCGGGTAGATGCCCGAGAACACCATCGGCAGCGGATCGGTGTAGCCCGGCAGCGCGTCGCTCGCCGGCTTCGCCGAGTTGGTGACGGTGTCGCCGACCTTCGACTGGCGCACGTCCTTCACGCCGGTGATGAGGTAGCCCACCTCGCCGACGCCGAGGCCCTTGGTGGGCTTCGGCTCGGGCGAGCTGACGCCGATCTCGAGGATCTCGTGGGTCGCCTTGGTCGACATCATCTGGATGCGCTCGCGCGGGTCGAGCTTGCCGTCGACCATGCGCACGTAGGTGACGACGCCGCGGTAGCTGTCGTAGACGGAGTCGAAGATCATCGCGCGGGCGGGAGCGGATGCGTCGCCGACCGGGGCGGGAACGCGCTGCACGACGCGGTCGAGGAGATCTTCGACGCCCATGCCGGTCTTGCCCGAGACGCGCAGCACGTCGTCGGGGTCGCCGCCGATCAGCTGGGCGATCTCGCGGGCGTACTTCTCCGGGTCGGCCGCCGGCAGGTCGATCTTGTTGAGCACCGGGATGATCTCGAGGTCGTTCTCGAGGGCCAGGTAGAGGTTCGCGAGGGTCTGCGCCTCGATGCCCTGCGCCGCATCCACCAGCAGGATCGCGCCCTCGCACGCGGCGAGCGAGCGCGAGACCTCATAGCTGAAGTCGACGTGGCCGGGGGTGTCGATCATGTTGAGGGCGAAGGTCTCGCCGTCGACCTGCCACGGCATGCGCACGGCCTGGCTCTTGATCGTGATGCCGCGCTCGCGCTCGATGTCCATGCGGTCGAGGTACTGGGCCCGCATGTCGCGGTCGGCGACGATGCCGGTGATGCCGAGCATGCGGTCGGCGAGGGTCGACTTGCCGTGATCGATGTGCGCGATGATGCAGAAGTTGCGGATGCGCGCCGGATCGGTCGAGGCGGGCTCGAGTGGGGTGAGGGCGCGCGGGGACATATCCGCACGATTCTCGCATCCCGCGGGCGTGAGCGCGGACACCGCGGCTGCGCGGCCCGGCGCCGCCCGCCGTCGGCCTTCTCCACCGCGCTTCGACGCCGCCGAGACCTTCCGTCAGGGGTGCCCCTGAGCCGGCGACGGCTCCTCCGCTCGAGTCGGCCCCCTTTCGGGTGTCAAATCCTCAGAAAGGGCTGCGCGACACCCGTCGGCTCATTAGCTTGTGCAACGAGTGTCCTTGACGAGGACTGCTCACTCAGACCCGACCGAACGGAACCCACGTGAAGCTCACCCGCATCCTCGCGGCCTCGACCGGGATCGCCATCGCCGGCGCTCTCGTCGCCGCCGCGCTGCCGGCCACCGCCGCCGCCCCCTCGTCCGAGGTCTACAAGCACAAGGCCGACATCGGCGTCGAGACCTCGCCCTACGCGAAGGCCTGGTTCGCCGGCAAGCTCGGCTCGGGCAAGACCACCGACAGCGTCGAGGACACCGCCTCGGGACTGACCGTCACGGGCGACTACCAGCTGCTCAACGGCGCGAACACCGGGTCCGGCTCCGACATCGCCAACCTCGTGACGAACGCCCGTGTCGTGGTCCCGCAGGGCGCCGCGGCCTTCCAGATCTCGCTGTTCGCGCGCCCGCAGAGCGAGAACGACAAGGGCTTCACCACCCTGCGTCCGACCGCCTTCGCCGACCAGACCACCGCCTCGCTGCCTGCGCCCGACGCTGCTGGCGGCTGGACGACCAGCCAGAACATCGACGCCACGCACGTCAAGGACGGCGCGTACTCGCTGAACGAGCTGCTCGAGGCGATCGGCCCCGACGCCGAGATCCTCGCGACCGGCGTGTTCCTCAACCGCTCGACCGGCCCGAACACGGTCGCCTCGATCACCTGGAACGGCCTCACCACGCGCTTCACCCCGGAGGGCGTCGCGATCGCCGAGCCCACGCCGATCTCGCAGACCGACTTCCAGGGCGACGAGACCCAGGGCGGCGTCTCGTTCGCATTCAGCGGCTACATCCCCGGCGAGACGGTCATCCTGGCCGTCGACGGCGACGATGTCGCGGCTCCCACCTACACGGCTGACGAGGACGGCGCGGTCTTCCCGCGCGTCTGGGGCGAGGGCCCGCTGCAGCAGCCGGCCAAGCACACCGTCACCGCGACCGGCGCCACCTCGGGTGTCGTGAAGTCGGCCGAATTCGAGATCGTCGCCGACGCCGGCACGAACCCCGGAACGCCGACCGACCCGGAGACCCCGGCTTACGTGCCGACCGGCACCGAGAAGCTCGTGCTCAAGACCACCGGCACCCTCACCTCGGGCAGCAAGCTGACCGTCGAGGGCTCGGGCTTCCGCCCCGGCACCGTCGTCGCCTTCGAGCTGCACTCCGACCCGATCGCCCTCGGCAGCGCCACCGCCGACCAGAACGGCGTGCTGAGCTTCGTCACGACCATCCCGGCCGCGGCTCCCGCCGGCTCGCACACGCTCGTCGCGCTGGTCAACGGCCAGCAGATCGCGACCGCGGCCGTGCAGGTCGCCGCGACCGCGCGTCCGGCCGCCCTGGCCGAGACCGGCGTCGAGGCGAACATGGGCCTGCTGACCGCGGGCGTGCTCGTGCTCGCCGGTCTGACGATGGTGCTGGTGCGTCGCCGCGTCGCCGCGATCGCCAACGACTGAGCTGAGTCAGCCCCGAACAGGTCGGCCGCCTCGCGCGGTCGGCCCGTTCTGCTTTTCCGCTCCCCCTCGACCGGCGACGAACCGGAGCGCCGCTCCGCCTCGCTAGGCTGGGCATCCACCACGACGAGAGGACGGGCGCGCGCCGCATGGCTTCGCAGATGCCGCCGAGCGAGACCTCGCGCATCCGCACCCGCTCCCCGCTCGTCCGCGCGGCCGACGCGCTCGTCACCCGCGACATCGGGCTCACGCGCACCCTCGGCGGCATCCGCGCGCTCGTCTGCTCGGGAGCCGGGATGCTCGTCGGCTGGCTGCTCGGCATGGCCCTCGGGCTGCCGCCCGTCATCGGCGTCATGCTCGGGGCGCTGCCCGCGTTCCTCAGCTGCCTCGTCGTCTCCGACTCGAGTGCACGGCGGGAGGCCGGCCGCACCGCGCTGATGATCGTGCCCTTCTCGGTGGCGCTGTTCCTCAGCCTCGAACTGCACCCCTACCGCGTGGTCGAGCTGATCCTGGTGGTCGTGCTGCTCGCGGTTCAGCTGCTCGCGCAGGGCCGCGGCGGCTGGCTCGGTGACGCGGGCGTCGGGGCCTTCGCCGCCTTCATCAGCGGGCTGCTGCTGCCTCTGCCGCAGACCGACTTCCTCGAACTCGTCGCGATCTTCGCCGCCTCGCTCGCGGTGACGATCGTGCTGCGGCTCGTCTTCTTCCGGCCGGATGCGCCGCGATCGCTTCAGCGCACACGACGCGCGGTCGGCATCCTGATCGACCAGGTCGTCGCCGGCACGATCGATCTGCTGCTCGCGGGCGAGGCCAGCCGCGACCGCCGCGCGGTCGTGCTGCGACGCCGTATCGACCGGCTGCAGGTCGCCTCGCTGCTCGCCGACGGGCTCATCTCGGAAGGCGGGCCCGGCGTGCGCGGCGCCCTCGCTCATGCGTTGCACCGCGCGCTGTTCGACGTCGAGCTCGCGGCGGAGACGATCGCGGATGCGGCGGGCCGCCTGCCCGACGACCGGGTGCTGCGCGGCCGGGTCGCGGCGGCACTCGAGGGCGCCGGCAGCGGGCCGGCGGCAGGCCGCGCCGCGGAGCGCGTGGCGGCACTGCGTGAGAGCGGCGTCGCGCTGGCCGCCGGCGACAGCGCCCGCCGCGAGCTGCGCCGCCTCGAGCTCGCGCTGCGCAACCTCGCCCGTGCCGTCGACGAGTGGGCGGCGACCCGGCGCGACCTCGATCCCGACGGCACCTCCATCCCCTTCGAGTCGGCCGTCAGCGTCATCAACGGCCGCATCTCCGGCCCCGGCGAGCTGACCGACACGGTCATCGCCGATGCCACCTCGCGCGGCTTCTGGCGGCGACTGCGGCTGACGTCGGCCGGCCGCACCGCCGTGCAGGGACTCATCGCGGTCGCGATCGCCGAGCCCCTCGGGCTGCTCATCGGCGGCACCCGCTTCTACTGGGCCGTGATCGGCGTCGCGGTGGTGCTCGCCGGCACGACGACCACCCGCGAACGGCTGCGCAAGACCTGGAGCCGCATCTGGGGAACCGCCGTCGGCGGTCTGATCGGCATCCCCCTCGCCGCTCTGACGGCCGCCGCGCACCCGGCGTGGACCGTCGCGATCGTGCTCGTCTGTCTGGGCCTCGGCGTCTACTTCATCTCGAGCGCCTACCCGGGCTGGGTCATCACGCTCGTCGTGCTGCTCTGCCAGCTCTACGCGGCGACGCAGCAGCTGACGCCCGAGACGATCCCGCTGCGGCTCGCCGAGAACGGTCTCGGCGCGCTCATCGCGGTCGGGGTGAGCGCGGTGGTGCTGCCGCTCGGCACGACGTCGCTCGTGCGGCGTGCGGTGCGCGAGCTCTTCGCCGAGGTCGGCGAGTTCGCCACAGCCCTGCGCTCGGGCGGCGGCGACCTGCGCGCGGCGGCGCGCGCCGTCGACCAGAAGCTGTTCCGCGTCGAAGCCGTGCTCGGGCCGGTTCCCCGCTTCGCCTCGGGGCGCGGCGATCGCCGCGACGGACGCCTGCGGCTGCTGGTGGATGCGGTGGCCATCACGGTCGGACGCCTCGCCGCGCAGACGGCCCCCGCCGATCCCCCGACCGGCGCGGATCGTCGGCGAACGGGAGAGGCGCTCGACGAGCTGACCGAGCGGCTCACCGAACTGACGGCAGGACTCGATGCCTCCCGTGGCGGCCGCCGCTCCCCCGGACAGCGCGAGGGCGATGGCGGAGCCGTCGGTGACTCGACGTCCGGGATGGGCTCCCCGGCCGTCGACGAACCCGAGACGGTGACCGGGCTGCTGCGCCTCGTCGTGCGCGAGAACCCGCTCGAGGCCGACAGCGCGTGGACGCGCTCGCGGCTCGAGCTGCTCGCCCGCCTCGACGCCGGGGTCGCCGCGGTCGGCCGCGAGCTCGGCGTCACGACGGCCGCCCCGACCGCGCGGGACTGACCGGAGCGAGGCGGTCCGGCGAACCGGACCGCGCCGGCCCGGCTCAGGCGGCCGGCTTGCCCAGGATCTGCCGCAGCGCCGGCCCGAGGTGCGGGTATTCGAAGGTGAAACCGGCCTCGAGCAGCCGCTCCGGCAGCACCCAGCGGCTCTTGAGCACCAGCTCCGTCTCGGTGCGGATCACCCGCGAGCCCAGCTCGAGCATCCACCCGTAGAGAGGCATGCCGAAGGGCACGCCCAGCACGCGCCGCAGCACCGCCATGAACTCGCGGTTCGTCGACGGGAACGGCGAGCTCACGTTCACCGGCCCGTCGAGGTGGCTGTGCTCGAGGAAGCGGATCGCACGGTACGCGTCGTCGAGGTGAACCCAGCTGAAGCGCTGATCGCCGCCGGGGGTCTTTCCGCCGATGTTCGGGCCGCCGAGCCCGAGGCGCGCGAGTCGCACGAGCGGCTGCAGGGCCGAGCCGTCGCCGAGGGTGATCGCCGTGCGCAGGGCGATCTGGCGCACGCCGGGGCGGGCGGCGGCGAAGAAGGTCTGCTCCCAGCTGGTCGCGACATCCACCGAGAAGCCGGTGCCGATCTCGCCCTCCGCCTCGGTCATCGGGCGATCGTCGGCGTGCCGGTAGATCGTCGCGGTCGAGGCGTTCATCCACACCGGCGGCGGCGTGGAGGCACGGCCGATCGCGACGCCGATCTCCTCGGTGGTCGCGAGCCGCGAACGGAAGATCTCGGCCTTGTTCTGCTCGTTGTAGCGGCAGTTGACGCTCTTGCCGGCGAGGTTGAGCACCAGGGCGCTGCCATCGACGGCGCGCACGATGTTCTCGGTGTCGCCCCAGGTCACGTCGGAGCCCGAGCGGCCGATCGTGATGACGCGGTCGCCCTCGGCGCGCAGCAGCTCGGCGAAGCGCCGGCCCATGAACCCGCTCGCGCCCGCGATGACCACGGTGCGCCCGCTCGACGGCGCGGTGGATGCGCTGGGCAGCGGGGCGGGCTGCGATCCGCCCGGCAGCACCTCGGTGGGCTGCGCGGACGCCGCGGCACCGGGCGACGGCGTCGCAGGCGCCAGCGGAGGCAGCGGGGCCGTGAACTGCGGCTCGGCGAGGCGGGGCACCTGCGTCGTCTCGATCGCCGTCTCCTCGGCGTGCTCGACCGACGACGCGTACTCGCTCGGCAGCTCGTGGCCGCCGAGCAGCTCGTGCTCACTCGACGGTGCGTGCTCGGCCGGCAGATCCCGGTCGTCCGGCACGCCGTCGGGGTTCTGCTCAGGACGCTCGGCGTCGCTCACGTGGTCTCCTCTCGCGGGCTCTCGCCCGGCGCCGGCAGGCGCTCGATCCCGGTCAGCAGGTCGGCCTCGGTCGCGGCCAGACAGAGCCGGATCCAGCCCTCGCCGCTGCGTCCGAAGGCGCTGCCCGGGGCCACGGCGACCCGGTCGCGCAGCAGGAAGCGCTCGGCCCAGCCGGCGACATCGCCGTCGCTGGCGTAGCTGACATCCACCCACAGGTAGAAGGCTCCGCCCGGCGCGAGGTAGCGGATGCCGCGGGCGTCGAGCGCGGCCGTCGCCGCATCGAGGTTGCGGCGGTAGTGCGCGGCCGCATCGGCGACGTGCTGCTGATCGCCCCGGATCGCGGCGATCGCGGCGCGCTGCGCCGGCGGGGCGACGCAGCTGATCGTCGCCTCCTGCAGCGTGCGCAACGTGGCCGACAGCCCCGGCGGCGTCACGAGATAGCCGACGCGGATGCCGGTCATGGCGTAGGTCTTCGAGAAGCTGAAGGCGCTGAGCACGCGATGCGCGTCGCCGGTCTCGGCTGCCAGTGCCGCGATGCTGACGTGCGGGCCGCTCCACGTGAAGGCCTCGTAGACCTCGTCGCTGAGGATCCAGAGGTCGTGGCGACGGGCCAGGTCGAGCAGCTCGCGCAGCGTCTCGGCGGGGAAGACGCGGCCGAGCGGATTCGACGGCGAGTTGACGATGAGCACGCGCGTCTGCGGCGTGATCCCCGCCTCGATCTCCTCGATCGACGGCAGGAAGCCGCGCTCGGGCGTGAGGGAGTAAGGCACCGGAACGGCGCCGAGCATCCGCGCGCCCATCGTGAAGGTCGTGTAGCCGGGGTCGGGCACGAGCACCTCGTCGCCCGGCGCGAGCGTCAGCTGCATCGCCAGGTAGAGGGCCTGCGTGGCGCCGATCGTGACCCACACCTGCTCGGTGTCGACCGGCATCCCGTTGCGCTCGGCGAGCTTGCCGACGATCGCGCGGCGCAGCTCGAGCAGGCCGCCATTCGGGTTGTAGTCGGTCTCGTCGCGCTCCCACGCGGCGATCGCGGCCTCGCGGATGTGCGGGGCGATCGGCACGTCCGGCTCGCCGACGCCGAGCGAGACGACGTCATCCAGCTCGGCCGCGATCTCGTAGATGCGGCGGATGCCCGAGCCCGGAACCGCGGGGATGTGGGGCGCGAGCGAGGGCACCCGACCACGCTAGCCCAGCGGTGCCGGATGCGAGGGGCGGGCGTCGGCGGCGACGCACGGCCTTCACGGCCGGGTGTCGCGGGCGAGCGCGACGCGACCGGAACGCGGGTGGAACACGGGCCGTGCGCCTGGTAACGTAGACCCTTGGTTTTGCGTGTGGTTCCCACCACGCGACTCGCCGGTGCGCGTCCCTCTACCGCGGCGCCGGCAGCCGCCCCGGCGGCGAGGCGTTCTCGGACGCCGTGACCGAACACACGATCCCGTCAAGGAAAGAACACACGCATGGCGAACATCAAGTCGCAGATCAAGCGCATCGGCACCAACAAGAAGGCGCAGGAGCGCAACAAGGCCGTCAAGAGCCAGCTCAAGACCGCCGTCCGCAGCACCCGTGAGGCCATCGCGGCCGGCGACAAGGAGAAGGCCACCGCCGCTCTGCTCGTCGCGACCAAGCGTCTCGACAAGGCCGTCTCCAAGGGCGTCATCCACAAGAACCAGGCCGCGAACCGCAAGTCGGCCATCGCGTCGCAGGTCGCCGCGCTCTGAATCGGCACCGCCTGAGTTCTCAGCGCCTGATCTGATTCAGATCTGCACGAAGGCCCCGTCCGATCGGACGGGGCCTTCGTCGTTCTCGGGACGGAGGGGCGCGATCCTCCGACCCGCTGCACTTCAGACTCGCGATTCCCCGCGCGCCGCGACGACCGCGATCATCCGCTCGAGCGAGTAGACGGGGTCGCGCCCGCCGCCCTTGACCATCGCGTCGGTCTCGGCGAGCATCCGGATCGCGCGGCCGAGACCCTCGTCGCTCCAGGCGGAGACGTCGCGGCGGGCGCGGTCGACCTGCCAGGGCGCCATGCCGAGCTTTCCGGCCAGCTCGCCCGACGAGCCGCGCACGCCGGAGACGCGCGCCATCGAGCGCAGCTTCATCGCGAAGGCCGCGACCATGGGCACCGGGTCGGCGCCGGAGGCGAGCGCGTGGCGCAGCAGGCGCAGCGCCTCGCCATGGCGGCCATCGATCGCCGCGTCCGCGACGGCGAAGGCCGTGGTCTCGACGCGCCCGCCGTAGTACTTGGCGACGGTCTTCTCGTCGATGTCGTCGCTCGTGTCGGAGATGAGCTGCTGGCACGCGGCAGCGAGTTCGCCGAGGTCGTCGGTGAAGGCGCCGACGAGCGCGCGGATGGCCCCCGAGGAGATCTTGCGCTTCGCCGACCGGAACTCGGCCGTGACGAAGTCGACGCGATCGGAGTCGCGCTTGAGCGCGGCGCAGACGACCTCGATGCCGCCGGAGGCCCCGCCGCGGATCGTGTCGAGCAGCTTCTTGCCGCGGGTTCCGCTCGCATGCCGCAGCACGAGGTAGGTCTCGTCGGCGGGCGCGGTGAGGTAGGCCAGCGCCTCGTCGAGGAAGGCGTCGCTGCACTTCTCGACGTTGGCGACGCGGATGAGGCGCGGCTCTCCGAAGAGCGAGGGGCTCGCGAGGGTGAGCAGCTCCCCCGGCGCGTAGGTGCCGGCGTCGATGTCGCTGACCTCGAGGCTCGGATCCTCGGCGCGCAGCACATCGCGCAGCAGGCGCAGGGCGCGGTCGGCGAGCACGTTCTCGGGCCCCGAGATGAGCACGACGGGGGCGGGGCGCACCGCATCCCAGCTCAGCTGCGGGATGGCGGTCTTCGCGCTGCGCGCGGCGGGCCTGGCCGGCATCCGCACCTCCGTTCGTTCGTCCCGAGTCTAGGTGCGACGACCGATGCGGGATGCGCGCGAACGGCGACGCTCAGCGCGCGAGCGCCGCGATCACGCCGCCGACGAAGGTGTCGCCGAGGCCGATCGTGGTCGGGTTCTCGACCGCGAGATGGAAGGCGGGCACGGCGACCCGCTCCTCCCCCGCACGCGACGGCGGGAGGGCGGCGAAGGCGCGCGCGAACTCGGCTCCTCGCGCGTGCCGCTCGAGCTGCTGCGTCGCCGCGTACCGCTCGGGCGTGATGCCGTCACCGAGGCGGAAGCGGGTCGCGGCCATCGTGACGCCGCCGTCGAGCGCGTCCGCGAAGCGGGACGCCTCGGGGCCGACCGCGGCGGCCCAGTACTTCGTGTGCACCAGCACGACCGGTGCGACGACCGCCGAGCGCACATCGTCGAGTGCCAGCGCGACCTTCGCCGCGTCGAGCAGGTCGATCGGGCGGCCGAGGTAGTCCTGCAGCTCGTCTTCGTTCATGCCGTGCACGGCGGCGCGCCCCGCGAGCCTCGAGCGCACGCGGGAGCTCATGGCCGGCACGTGGAAGCCGGCGTCCTCGTAGAGCACGAGCGCCTCCGCGGGCAGCCGATCGAGGGCGACGACGAGCTCGTCGAGCCGCGCATCCAGCTCACCCTCGTCCTGCATCGAGTTGAAGCCCGAGACGAGGAACAGGGAGGCGCCGCGCAGCGCGTCGCCGAGGTCGCGGCTCAGCCGCAGCTCGCGATTCGGCGGGTCGTTCGAGTAGATGAGCCGGTTCGGATGCTGTGCCACGATCTCGGCGTCGCCATCGGCGTCGCCGACGCGCACGCGCGCTCCGGCCGGGAACTGCACGATCAGGTGCGGGTCGAGGCTGTCGTGCTCGGCACTGCAGATCCAGTCGATCTCGGGCGGCAGCAGGCGACGCACGTTGTCGTCGATGCTCACGAGGTGCTGGGTCGACGGGATGCCGAGGCCCGCCATCGCGAGCCCGGCACGCACCCCGGTGCCGCCCAGCGTGACGACCGTCTCGAAGTGCGCGGCGAAGTCGAGCACCGCGGCCGAGCTCTCGACGAAGCGCTCCCCGCCGGCGCCGCTGCCGAGGAAGGCCAGCACCGACACGAGCAGGTCGCGCTCGGTGCGGATCGGGCGGCGCGCGCGCAGCTCGGCCGCGATCTCCTCGCCGGTGACCGCGTGCTCGCGGGCGAGCCGCTCGAGCACCCCGGCATCCCAGACGATCTCGTAGTCGACGGTGCCGCCGAGGCCGAGCACGAGCGGGTGGGTCATGGGGATCCTCGGAGACAGCGGGACGGGGCGGGAAGGGTCAGGCGGGACCGGTGCTTCGAGAGCACCGACCCCGCCCGAGTGGATGAGGTGGGCGTCGCCGCGGTGGCGACGGGGGCGCCCACCGGATCAGCACGCGATCAGTACAGCGCAGCCTTGCCGGCCGCGTCGAACAGGTCGATCTTGTGCGCGGCCGTGGCCTTCATGGCCTCGATCGCCGGCGGCTGGATCGTGTTCGGCTCGCGCAGCTTCTCGTCGGTGCCGAGGATGCCGCGGATCGCGTTGTGGTACGAGACCTTGATGTCGCTCGAGATGTTGATCTTGTTGACGCCGAGCTTGACCGACTTGCCGATCTCGTCATCCGGGTTCGCCGATCCGCCGTGCAGCACGAGCGGGATGCCGACCGCCGCCTTGAGCTCCTTGAGCAGGTCGAGCTTGAGCTCGGGGCTCTTCTCGGCCGGGTAGAGGCCGTGCGAGGTGCCGATGGCGACGGCGAGGCTGTCGACGCCGGTCTCCTGCACGAAGCGCACCGCGTCCGCCGGATCCGTGTAGATGATCTCGGCCGCGCCGGCCTCGCCGTAGCTGTCGTTCGCGCCGATCGTGCCGAGCTCGCCCTCGACCGAGACGCCGACCGCGTGCGCCGCCTCGACGACCTTCTTCGTGATGGCGACGTTCTCGTCGAAGGGCAGCATCGACGCGTCGATCATGACCGAGGTGAAGCCGGCCTGGATCGCGGTGAGCATCTGGTCGTAGGTGCCGCCGTGATCCCAGTGGATGACGACCGGCACACTCGAGCGGTGCGCGCGCTGACGGATGGCGGCGATGAGGTCGGTCGTGACGTGGGCGACCTCGTCGGGGTGGATGGCGATGATGACGGGAGCGTTCTTCTCCTCGCTCACGTCCATGATCCCGGTGAACATGGCCCAGTCGCTGATGTTGAAGGCGGGGACGGCGAAGTCGTTGTCGTTGGCGACCGCGAGCAGTTCCTTGCCGGTGATGAGAGGCACGATTCTCCTTGTGTTCCTTGGGTTCCTGGGTGCAGGTGGGTGGACCGCACGCGCGAGGGCCGCGCGCACGGAGGGTCGGGCGCGGGGTCAGCTCTTGACGGATCCGGCGGTGAGCCCGCCGATGAAGAAGCGCTGGAAGAAGAGGAACAGCAGGAGCACGGGGATCGACCCCAGGATGCTCATCGCCATCATCTCGTTCCACTCGTAGGAGTGCTGGCCCATGAGCAGCTGGATGCCGATCGGCACCGTGCGCATGTCGTTGGTGCGAGTGAGGGTGAGCGCGAAGAGGTACTCGTTCCACGCGATCATGAAGGTGTAGATGCCGACCGAGACGATGCCCGGGATCGAGATCGGCACGAGGATGCGCCAGAGGGCGCCGAAGCTGGAGGAGCCGTCGACCTTCGCGGCCTCGTCGAGCTCCTTGGGCAGGGTGTTGAAGTAGCCCGTCATCATGATGATCGCGTAGGGCAGCGTGAACACCATGTAGGTGAGGATGAGGCCCGCGTAGGTGTTGTAGAGCCCGAGCGTGACCATGAGCCCGAAGTACGGGATGAGCAGCGTGATCGGCGGCACCGCCTGCACGCTGACGATCACCACGTTGAGCGGCTTCTTGAACGGGAACTCGTAGCGGCTGAAGGCGTAGGCCGCGAGGATCGCCACGATGAGCGTCGCGATCGTCACCGCCAGCGACACCGCGTAGCTGTTGATGAAGAAGCGCACCTTCTCGGGGTCGGTGAGGATCGTCACGTAGGCGTCGAGGCTGAAGCCCTTCGTGATGAACGACGGCGGCGAGGCGAAGATCTCCGGGTTCGACTTGAACGAGCTCGACAGCATCCACAGCACGGGGAAGCCGGCGAAGACGGCGCCGAGGCAGAGGGCGATGATGACGCCGACCTTCTCGATGCGGCGGCGCACGGGCGAGCCGGCGAGTTCGGTCGTGGCGTAGCTGTCGGCCTTGCGACGGCGAGGCTTCGCCTTGGCGGTCGCGGCGGCGGTCGCGGATGCGGTGGAGGCGCGGGGCGCGGTCGTGGTCATGTGTCAGTCCCTCGCTCGCTGGTGACGCACGTAGAAGACGGCCAGGATCATCGACAGCACGAGCACGATCACGGCGCTCGTCGAGGCCATCGAGAACTCGTAGCGGCTGAACGCGAGCTTGTAGGTGAAGGTGCTCAGCATCTCGGTGACGTTGATCGGCCCGCCGCCCGTCGTCATCCAGATCAGGGCGAACTGCTGCGACGTCCAGATGAGGTCGAGCAGGCACATGCTGATGATGATCGGGCGCAGCTGCGGGATCGTGACGTTCCAGAACTGCTGCCAGCGGCTGGCGCCGTCGACCGTCGCGGCCTCGTAGAGGTCGCGCGGGATGCCCTGCAGACCGGCGAGCAGGCTCACCATGAAGAAGGGGTAGCCGGCCCAGATGTTGATGAAGGTGACCGCGGCGAGCGCGAGCGACGGGTCGGCGAGGAACTCGACGCCCTTATCGGTCAGGCCGAGCGAGACGAGCACGTAGTTGATGACGCCGTTGGGGTTGAGCAGCAGACGCCACAGCACGGCGACGATCGCGACCGTGAACAGCCACGGCAGGAAGTAGATGACCCGGAAGACGGCCTTCGACGCGTTGCCGAGCAGCGGGGTGTTGAGCAGCATCGCGAAGACGAGGCCGAGCACGAGGTGGGCGGCGACGCTCGTGAGCGTGAAGATCAGCGTGTTGCCGAGCGCGGTGTGGAAGCGCTCGTCGGTCAGGACGTCCACGTAGTTGTCGAGGCCGACGAACTTCGGGTTGTGGTTCGTGATGACGTTGTTCATGAACGAGTAGCCGATGACCATCCCGATGGGGACGAGCATGAGCACGATCATGAGGATCGCCGTGGGCGAGATGAAGGCGTAGGGCTCGAGGCGGCGGAGGCCGTTCGAGCTGCGGCCGCGGCGGCGCGGCGAGCGCGGGCCGAGGCCGGAGCCGGCGCGACGGGCGCGGCTGCCGCCGACCTCGGCGGGCGTCGGGCGCTCGGAGGCCGCGGCGGCGACCGGAGGTGCGGAGGTCATGGGTGGTGCGACCTTTCGGACGAGGGTGGGGTCGCGCCGTGGCGGGGTGCCGCAGAGGCAGGCGCCGCCACGGCGCGACCGGGTGAGAGGAGGGGACGAGCGGCTAGAACTCGGCCGACCAGCTCTTCTGCGCGGCCTCGAGACCGGCCTTGACGCTCTGATCACCCGACAGCGTCTTCTGGAACTGCTCGTCGAACTGGCGCATCAGGTCCTCCGACACGGGGAGTCCGACGAACTCGTTCGCGGGCTTGCCGGCCTTGTAGATGTCGAAGGCCTCCTTGAACAGCGGGTCGGCATCCGAGAAGTCGGGCTCCGACTCCGTGTTGCCGGGGAAGGCCTTGGCCATGGTCGAGAGCTGCGAGTTGATCTTCTTGCTCATGAGGAACTCGACGAGCTTGAAGGCCTCGGTCTTGTGCTTCGAGCTCTCGCTCACGCCGATGCCCCACGAGGCGTAGGGGATGCCCCGCTCGCCCTCGTAGCCGTCGACCGACGGCAGGGCCGAGATGCTGAACTTGAGGTTCGGGTTGTTCTCGCGGATCAGGTTGATGTGCGCGAGCGAGTCGATCATCAGGCCGACGCGGCCGTTGGTGAACTCCTCGACCTTGTCCTGCTCCTTCTGCGTGAAGGAGCCCGGGGCGATCGAGCCGTCGTCCCACATGCCCTTGATGTACTCGACGGCGCTCGTGACGTCCTTGTTCGTCAGGTCGGGCTTGCCCTTCTTGAGCATGCTGCCGCCCGAGGCCCAGACCCACGACATGACGTCGTTCTGGATGCCGTTGGGCGCCTCGCTCGAGAGCGGCAGCACCCAGCCGGAGGTGTCGCCGCCGAGGGCGGAGACCTTCTTCGCGGCCTCGGCGAACTCGGTGCGGTTCGTCGGCGGGGCGGTGACGCCGGCCTGGGCGAGCAGGTCGTCGTTGCTGAACATCGGGTAGACGAAGTTGACGACCGGGATCATGTAGGTCGAGCCGTCGAGCTTCACCTGGCTGGCGAGCTTGCTGTCGTCGTACTTGTTGTCTGTGAAGAGCTGGGTGAGGTCGGCGAGCGAGCCCTGCTTGGCGAAATCGCTGACCCAGGCGCCGTCGAGGCCGACCACGTCGGACATCGTGCCGGCGGCGGATCCGGCGAAGAGCTGCTCTTTGGTGCTGGCGTAGGGGCCGGAGAGCAGCTTGACCGTGATGTTCGGGTTCTCCTTCTCGAACTCGTCGATCAGGGCCTGGAACTCGCCCTTGGGGAGCTCGGGCTCCCACCACTGGGCCAGTTCGATCGTGACCTTGCCGTTGCTGTCGGCGGGGGCGCCCGACGAGCACCCGGCGATCATCGAGACGGCGGCGACGGCGGCGATGCCGGTGGCCACGACTCGACGGAAGCGAGCGACGTTGCTCATGATTCTCCGTTCGGAAATCAACACTGCGATGTGGGATGTGCGGGTGATGCAGGTGAAGCGGATGAAGCCTTGCGTTTTGGTGCTGGTGTCTGCGCTTTTCTGCGCGTTTGGGAACAGTAGCTCGAGGAAGTCGGCGCGTCAATGGCACGAATTCGCGAACAAAGCCGCATCCGACCGCAGATATCCGTGGCAAAACCGCAGATGTCTGCTAGACAGGCCCCGTGACATCCACCACTCCCGACGCCGCGGGTGACGACCAGCCGCGGCTGCCCGCCGGTCGCAAGGCTCAGCTCGCCGCCTACGTCGCCGAGGTCGAGCAGGTCACCGTCGCCGCGCTCTCGGCGCGATTCAACGTCTCGGCCGACACGATCCGCCGCGACCTCGACCAGCTGGATGCCGACGGCCTGGTCGTGCGCACGCACGGCGGCGCCGTCAGCCCCACCGCGATGCGCGCGGTCGAGCAGAAGCTCGACATCCGGCTGCAGCTGCAGACCTCGGCGAAGGAGAAGATCGGCGCACTCGCCGCGACCCTCATCGAGAACGGCTCGGTCGTGATGATCAACGCCGGCACGACCACGCTCGCCCTCGCGCGGCACCTCGGCGATCACCGTGAGCTGACGATCGCCACCAACAATCTGCGCATCCCGGCCGAGATCAGCGACCGGGCCTGCCGCGACCTGTACCTCTTCGGCGGGGCCGTGCGACTGCGCGGCCAGGCGACGGTCGGTCCGGTGTCGTTCCAGCTCGGCGCCGGAAGCGCCGAGCTGGACCTGCGCTGCGACGTCGCCGTCGTCTCCGTCGGCGCGGTCTCGGCCGACGCCGGCTTCTCGACCAGCAACCTCGCCGAGGCGGCGATGATGGGCGAGATGATCTCGCGAGCGACGCGCGTCGTCATCCTCGCCGACTCCTCGAAGTTCGACCGCACGCTGTTCGCGCAGGTCGCCGAGCTGCGTCGGGCCGACTTCCTGGTGACCGACGCCGCTCCCCCGGCGGATCTCGCGGCCGCCCTGGAGAAGGCCGGCGTGCGTGTACTCGTCCCCGGCGACGAGATCGGCACGCTGCCGCGCATCCACTGAGCCGCGCGTCCACTGATCTGCGCATCCACCGATCCGCGAATCCACCGAACCGAGCCGCGCGGGCCACCCGCGCCGAGGAAAGCGACGACGATGACGCTCCCGCACTCCGCCGATCCGATCCGACTGCCCGCGAACCAGCCTCGGGCCCGTTTCTACCGCGGCGGCGATCGCATCGCGGCCTTCCGCGGCGCGGCGAGCGCCGAGCGGTACACGCCGGAGGACTGGATCGGATCCGTCACCCCGGTGCGAGGTGCCGCACCCGTCGGGCAGACGCGCCTGTACGACGGAACGCTGCTCGCCGACGCGATCACCGCCGACCCGCTCGGCTGGCTCGGCGCCGAGCACGTGCGGCGCTGGGGCGCCGACCCGAAGCTGCTGGTCAAGCTGCTCGACGCGGGACAGCGCCTGCCGGTGCACGCGCACCCCTCGGGCGCCTTCGCGGCCGCGCACCTCGGCGCGGCGCACGGCAAGGCCGAGGCCTGGTACATCCTCTCTCCCGGGGTCGTGTATCTCGGGCTTCGCGAGGCGGTCGAGCCCGCCCGCCTGCGTGAACTGGTCGACGCGCAGCGCACGGAGGAGCTGCTGGCGCTGCTCAATGCGATCGAGGTGCAGCCGCACGACACGGTGTACGTGCCGCCGGGCACGCTGCACGCGATCGGCGAGGGCGTGCTGCTCGCCGAGGTGCAGGAGCCCGAAGACCTGTCGATCCTGCTCGAGTGGAGCGGCTTCGAGCTCGACGGCGTCGCCGACGGCCACCTCGACCTCGGCTTCGATCTCGCCCTCGCCGTGGTGCGCACCGAGGCCGACGGTCCCGAGCAGCTGGCGCGACTGGTGCGCCGTGATCACGCCGCCGCGTCGAGCCTCGCACCGGCCGCCGACGAGTACTTCCGGCTGCACCGCCTCGGCGACGGCGACGAGCTGGATGCCGGCTTCGCGATCGTGATCGCGGCGGAGGGCGAGCTGCGCCTCGTGCCCTCGCCGAGCGACGATGACGTGGTCGCCGCAGCCACGGGCGGCGCTGCCGATCCCGTTCCTCTTCCGGCGGGCTCCACGACTCTCGTGCCGGCCGCTTTCGGGCGCGCCCGGCTGTCGGGTTCGGGCCGCGTGCTCGTCGCCCGTCCGCCCCGCGCCTGACGGCGCTCGGCGGGGCGGATGGAATCGCCGGAGCCAGTGACGTCGGGGTCGCGGTCAACGGCGAGGCCGAGGGACCCGGGTCATCGCGCTCGGTCCAGACGCGGAGCTCGTCGCCCGTGCCGGCGAGCAGCACGAGCCCGTTGCGGTCGCTGCGGAGCGCAGCTGTTCCGACCTCGGCGAGGACGCCGAGCAGCTTCGCCGTGGGGTGACCGTAGTCGTTCTCGCCGACGCCGATGAGTCCTGCCCGCGCGCGGATGCGACGGTACAGCTCGGGGTCCTGATCGGCGGAGCCGTGGTGCGCGACCTTGACGACGTCGTAGCGGCCCGGATGCGCCAGCCCGCGCATCCGCGCCTGCGCCGTCTGCCCGAGGTCGCCGAGCAGCAGCACGCTCAGCCCCGCCGCGCCGTCGGCGGGTCGCACCGAGAGCGTCACGCTCGCGGAGTTGCCGGGCTCGACTCCTCGAAGCGGAGGCCAGAGCACCTCCCACGCGAGATCGCCGAGGCGTCCGTGCTCGCCGCGCGAGACCTGGTCGACGCGCGCTCCCGCGTCTGCGAGCCGCGCATCCAGCCGGTCGGCGTCGGCGCCGTCGGAGGGGCCGACCAGAACCCGGTCGGCGCGGCCGACCACCGCGTCGCCGCCGCCGACGTGATCGAGGTCGTAGTGCGTGAGCACGACGAGGGCGAGCCGGTCGACGCCGAGATCGGCCAGGCAGTCGGCGAGCAGCTCGGGGTCCGGGCCGGTGTCGACGAGCGCGATCTCGTCGTCGCTGCGCAGCAGGGTGGCATCGCCCTGCCCGACGTCGCAGAGCGCGACACTCCAGTCGGCCGGGCGGCCGACTCGCCCCGCGACCGCGGCGCCGCCGATGCCGGCCACGGTCGCGGCGCAGGCGATGACGAGCACCCCCGCGGCGGCGCGGCGCATCCGTCCGCCCGGGCGAGCGAGCACCGCGATCAGCGCGACCACGAGGACGACCGTCACCAGCACCGCTCCCAGCGCGCCGTCGAGCCAGGGCACGCTGGCGGCGGGCAGCCCGGCGGAGAAGCGGGCGATCGCCGCGATCCACGCCGAGGGAACCCAGGCGAGGGCGCAGAGCAGGTCACCGAGCGGCGGCACGATCGGGAGCAGGAGACATGCAACGAGACCGAGCACGGTCGCGATCGGCGCCGCCGGTTCGGTCAGGAGGTTCGCGGGCACACCGTAGAGCGGCAGGACGGGCTGGAGCAGGATCAGCACGGGCTGGCAGAGCAGCTGCGCCGCGAGCGGCACCGCGACGGCGAGCGCGAGGAAGCGCGGCATCCAGCGCTCCAGCCGTCGAGCGAGCGGCGGCGCGAGCACGAGCAGCCCCGCTGTCGCGAGCACCGAGAGCACGAAGCCGTAGCTGCGCGCGAGACCGGGGTCGGCGATCACGAGCACGAGCACCGCGGCGCCGAGCACGGGGAGGCCGCGCACCGGACGCCCCAGGGCGAGTGTCAGCAGGACGATGCCCGCCATCACGGCCGCGCGCACGACACTCGGCTCGGGTGTGACGAGCGCGACGAATCCGAGCAGGGCGATGCCGGAGCCGATCACGCGCACGAGCCGCGGGGCGCCGAGCAATGCGAGCAGGCCGAAGACGAGCGCGACCACGACGGCGCAGTTGGCGCCCGACACGGCCGTGAGATGGGTGAGCGAGGCGACCTTCATCGCATCCTCGAGCCCCGTATCCAGCTCGGCGGTGTCGCCGATCGCGAGCCCCGGCAGCAGCTGTCCGCCGTCGCCCGGCAGGCGCGCGGCCGCCTCGCGGAAGCGCGAACGCAGCGCGTCGAGCACCCCGTCGCCGCCGCTCGGCCCCGCCACGACGACCGGATCGCCGCGGGCGAACAGCAGCACTGCGCTGTCGTCGCCGGGCTCGGTCGCGGCGGCGCGGGCGGTCGCCTGCAGCGTCGTGCCGAGAGGCACCGGATCGAGGCCCTGCGCGAACAGCACGCCGTCGGTGTCGAGTGCCGTCGTCGCGCCGCGCTGCTCGACGGTGACGACATGGACGCTCGCCCGCCCCTCGCGCACGGCGCTCGTGGTGACGAGACGCCAACGCGCGGTCGACTCCGCGGCGGCGACGCGCTGCAGCTCGGCGGGTCGACGGTGCTGATCGGCGAGCGCGGATGTCGTCGCCGCGAGCGCGCCGGCGCCCAGCGCGACGGCGATCACGACGATGACGCCGGAGGCGACGAGCGCATGAAGCGTCGAGGATGCCGACGCGAGAACGCGCGTGCGCCGATCCGCGACCGTCCGCGGCTCGGGCGAGAGCTCGCGCCGCCCGAGCAGCGCCGACGCTGCCAGCAGCGCCGACGCGGCGAACCCGAGCACCGCCGCGATCACGACGGCGCCACCGGCTCCGAATCCGGTCGCGATGATCGCCGCGCCCCAGGCCGCACCGCCGATGATCGGCAGCCGAAGGTCGGCGGCGCGCACACGCCCGGCGTCGGCGAGCATCGAGCTCGCGGAGAACCCCGGTCGATGGACGTCACGCCGCGCCGCGCCGCCGTCATCCGCGGCGCTCACACGGTCACCAGCGGCTGCAGCTGCTCGAAGGTCTTCTCTCCGATGCCGCTCACGTCGCGCAGGTCTTCGATCGAGGCGAAGCGCCCGTTCTGCTGACGCCAGGCGAGGATGCGCTGGGCGAGCGCCGGGCCGACCCGAGGCAGCGTCTCGAGCGCGGTCTGATCGGCAGTGTTGATGTTGACCTTGACCCCACCCGCCCCGCCCGTCCCCGCTCCCGACGCGCCGCCTCCTCCCCCGCTGGACGAGCCGCCGCCCGCTCCCGACCCCGCTGTACCCGCCGCGGGCGCCTCTCCCACCGCGGGCACGTGCAGCTGCTCGCCGTCGTCGAGTGCCCGCGCGAGATTGATCGCGGCCGCATCGGCCTGCGCGGTCAGTCCCCCGGCGGCGCCGACCGCATCCACGACCCGCGACCCGGGCGCGAGGCGGAAGAGACCCGGATGCGCGACCTGCCCGGTGACGTGGATGTAGATGCGCGACGAGCCGCCGTCGGAGCTTGATGCTGCTGCGCCGTCGTCGTCGGCTCGTCCGGACCCGGATGCTCCCGCCCGGGAGCCCGATCCCGTCGACGACCCCGTCGACGGCGACGCCGACGCCGACGCGGGCGCGAGCACGGTCGTCGCCCCACCCGGCGTCAGCGCGGCGGCCGCGGCGGCGACACCACCCGCGATGAGGAGCAGCACGAGCCCGGCCCCGATCCCGAGCCGCACGCGGGCGCTGCGCGGGCGCGGGGTCAGGGCCGAGCTCATGCTCCGACGCTAGGCATCGCCCGGATACGGCAGACGGCCGCCGCCCGATCTGTGGATCAGGCGACGGCCGTCGACGCTGGGGAGGAGAGGCGCGGGCGGGCCCGCGCCCCCACGCTCAGCCCTTCGTCGCGATGTTGACCACGCGCGGGGCGCGCACGATCACGTTGACGATCTCGCGATCGCCGACCGCGCGCTGCACGCCGGCGGAGGCGCGGGCGAGCTTCTCGAGCTCGTCCGAGGCGATCGTCGGGGCGACCTCGATGCGGTCGCGCACCTTGCCGTCGACCTGGATGATCGAGGTCACCGACTCCTCGATCAGCAGGTCGGGGTCGGCCTTGCGGAAGCCGGCGAAGGCGACCGTGTCGGTGTAGCCCAGGCGGTGCCACATGTCCTCGGCCGTGTACGGCGCGAACAGGCTCAGCACGACCGCGACCGCCTCGGTCGCCTCGCGCACGGCCGGGTCGCCGCCGCCGGGACCCTGGTCGATCGTCTTGCGGATCTGGTTCACCAGCTCCATCAGGCGCGCGACCACGACGTTGAACTTGAACGCCTCGACCAGACCCGGCACGTCGTTCAGCAGACGGTGCGTAGCGCGGCGCAGCGCCGCATCCCCGCCCTTCCAGTCGACGTCGGGCGCGGTCGTGACCTCGCCGGCGAGACGCCAGGCGCGGGCCAGGAACTTCGCCGAGCCGGTGGGCGAGACATCCGCCCAGTCGATGTCGTCCTCCGGCGGTCCGGCGAAGGCCATGGTGAGGCGGATCGCGTCGCTGCCGTACTGGTCGAGCTGCTCCGAGAGGCGCACGATGTTGCCGCGGCTCTTCGACATCGCCGAGCCCTCCATGATCACCATGCCCTGGTTCAGCAGCGCGCTGAACGGCTCGGTGAAGCTCACGTAGCCCAGGTCGAAGAGCACCTTGGTGATGAAGCGCGCGTAGAGCAGGTGCAGGATCGCGTGCGTCACGCCGCCGACGTACTGGTCGACGGGAGCCCACTTCTCGGCCTCGGCCGGGTCGAAGGCCTGCGTGTCGTCGTTCGGCGACAGGAAGCGCAACGGATACCACGACGAGTCGACGAAGGTGTCCATCGTGTCGGGGTCGCGGCGCGCGGGCGAGCCGTCGCGCGGGTCGGGCACGTTCACCCAGTCCTCGGCGGCGCCGAGCGGCGAGGTGCCCTTCGGCTGCAGGTCGAGGCCCTCGGTCGACGGCAGACGCACGGGCAGCTGCTCGAACGGCACAGGGATCAGCTCGCCGTCCTCGCCGTGGATGATCGGGATGGGCGTGCCCCAGTAGCGCTGACGCGAGATCAGCCAGTCGCGCAGACGGTAGGTCTTCGCGGCGCGGCCGGTGCCGGCGCTCTCGAGCAGCTGGATCATGCGCCCGATCGCGTTCGACTTGCTCAGCCCGTCGAGCGGCCCCGAGTTCATCAGGCGGCCCTCGCCGGCCAGCGCGACGCCGGTCGACGCGGGATCGAGCGCGGGGATGTCGCCCGACTCGAGCATCTCCTCGGTGATGACGGGGATCGCGCCCGTGACCGGGGCGTTCGTGTCGACGACGACGCGCACCGGCAGGCCGAACTTGATCGCGAAGTCGAGGTCGCGCTGGTCGTGCGCGGGCACGGCCATGACGGCTCCGTGGCCGTAGTCGGCCAGCACGTAGTCGGCGGCCCAGATCGGGATGCGCTCGCCGTTGACGGGGTTGATCGCGTACCGGTTCAGCGGCACGCCGGTCTTCTCGCGCGTCGCGTCCTGACGGTCGATCTCGCTCGTGCGCTGGGTCTGCTCCAGGTAGTCCTGGAAGCGCATCCGCGTCTCGGCGTCCGCGCCGGCGGCCAGCTCGGCGGCCAGGTCGGTGTCGGGCGCGATGACCATGAAGGTCGCGCCGAACAGGGTGTCGGGACGGGTCGTGAAGACGGTCACCTTGGCGTCGCGGCCCTCGACAGTGAAGTCGACCTCGGCGCCCTTCGAGCGGCCGATCCAGTTGCGCTGCATCGCCAGCACCTTCGACGGCCACGAACCCTCGAGCTGGTTCAGGTCATCGAGCAGACGGTCGGCGTAGTCGGTGATCTTCAGGTACCACTGCGTCAGCTGCTTCTTGACGACGACGTTGTCGCAGCGCTCGCAGCGGCCGTCGACGACCTGCTCGTTCGCCAGCACGGTCTGGTCGAAGGGGCACCAGTTGACCCAGCTCGCCTTGCGGTAGGCCAGGCCCTTCTCGAACATCTTCAGGAACAGCCACTGGTTCCACTTGTAGTACTCGGGGTCGCTCGTGTGCAGCACGCGATCCCAGTCGAAGCTCGCGCCGAGGCGCTTCATCGACTGCTTCTGCTGCTCGATGTTGGCGTAGGTCCACTCGCGCGGGTCGATGCCGCGCTTGATCGCGGCGCCCTCGGCGGGCAGGCCGAAACTGTCCCAGCCGATCGGGTGCAGCACGCGGAAGCCCTGCTGACGCCAGTAGCGCGCGATCACGTCGCCGAAGGTGTACGCCTCGGCGTGACCCATGTGCAGGTCGCCCGAGGGGTAGGGGAACATGTCGAGCACGTACTTGCGCGGACGCTTGTCGTCGGGGTCGTCCGTGCGGAACGGCCGCTTCTCCTCCCACACCGGAAGCCAGGTGGCCTCGATGCGGGCGAAGTCGTAGTCGTTCTCGTCGGGCTCGGTCGCGCGGTCGTGCTGGGTCACGGAACTCTCATTCGGTGGGGAAGACGAGGATGCGAGAACGGCGCGCCGGGCACCGGCATCCCCCGCTACAGAGTAGCCGTCAACCACCGACCGGCCGTTTCTGTTCCCGTCCGGTCAGCGCACGCCGAGCGCGGCGATCAGCGGCGCGGCCTTCACCCGCGTCTCCTCGAGCTCCTCGTCGGGAACCGAGAGCGCCGTGATGCCGCCGCCCGTGCCGATGCGGGCGCCGCCGCGGCCCCCGGTGGATGCGTCGAGCACGATCGTGCGGATCGTCATCGCGAGGTCGGCGGCGCCGTCGACGCCGAGGTACCCGAAGCAGCCGGCGTAGGGACCGCGGGCGCGGTTCTCGAGCGCGTCGAGGATCTCGGTCGCGCGCCGCTTGGGCGCCCCCGTCATCGAGCCGGCGGGGAAGCAGCTCGCGATCGCATCCACCGCATCCAGTCCCGGGCGCAGCCGCGCGCGCACGGTGCTGACCAGCTGGTGCACCTGGGCGTAGCTCTCGACCTCGAGCAGCTGCGTCACCTCGACGCTGCCGGGGTCGCCGATGCGCGTGAGGTCGTTGCGCATGAGGTCGACGATCATGAGGTTCTCGGCGCGCTCCTTGTCGCTCGCGAGCAGCTCGGCGGCGAGGCGTGCGTCGTCGCCCGGGTCGGCGGAGCGCGGGCGCGTGCCCTTGATCGGGCTGGTCTCGACCGTGCCGTCGGGCGTGACCGTGAGGAAGCGCTCGGGCGAGGCGCTGACGAGCGCGGTGCCGCCGATGCTCAGCAGCGCGCCGTGGTGGGTCGGGCTCGCGGCGCGCACCCGGCGGTGGAGTTCGAGCGGGTCGGGGTGCGCATCCACCCGCACCTCGGTCGTCAGGCACAGCTGGTAGGCCTCGCCGTCGCGGATCGCGGCCTGGCAGGCGCGCACCTGGGCGAGGTAGTCGGCGTCGCTCGTGACGCGCACGGCGGTCGCAGGGCCCGGGGTGATCGGGCCGGGCAGCGGATGGGCGGATGCGGTGTCGCGGTCGGCTCGGAGACGCGCCGCGAGGTCGTCGCGCCAGTCGGCGAGGTCCGAGGGCCAGTCGGTCTGGTCGGCGGACCAGGACGCGGATGCCGCGTCGACGCCCATGTCGTCGCGATCGTCGGCGCCGAGCGCGATCAGCTCAGCGGAGCCGTCGGGGTGCACGACCGCGGCGCGATCGACCGCGAGGAAGGCGGCCGGATCGCCCGCATCCGCGTCGTGCGCGTGCGGCACAACGGCTCCGGTCGTCTCACCGCGCAGCTCGTACCCGAACCAGCCGACCAGCCCGAGACGGAAGGCGAGCGGCGGGACGGTGTCGGTCGCGTCATCCTCTCGACCGACGCCGACACCAGCATTGGCGTCCGCGTCCGCCTCAGCCCGAAGCCTGTCGAGCCCGGCCGCGAGCTGCGGCAGCACATCCTCGCCCTCGCGCAGCACGACCCGCTCCCCCGTGCCGATGTAGGCCGGGCCGTCGACGCCGCTGTCGAGCCAGAACCCGTCGGGGCGGGCGTCGACCGGCAGCGCCTCGCCGAGCACGAGCGACGCCACCCGCTCCGCCGAGAATCCGTCTCCGAGCGGATGCCGCAGGAGTCGGTCGCGCATACCGTGATCCTAGGGTCGCGCCGCGCCCGCGGATCCGCTCCGCATGCACGGCCGCCCTCCGCCTCCTCCCCGCTTCCTCCCCTACGGTGAACCGCATGACGACGACCTTCCGCTGGCAGAACCGCGAGCTGGTCGCGGCCGACGACTGCGAGGTCGTGCCGGCTCGGGTGGATGCGGCCGACTCCTGGCTGGTGGCTGACGGCCGCGCGCGCGGACTCGGCCTGCACCGCCAGCGCTTCCTCGACGCCCTGCCCGAGGAGTTCTGGGCGCTCGACCCGGAGGGCTTCTGGGACGCCGCGCTCGCGCTGCTGCCCCGCGAGGGCGACTGGTTCCCCCGGGTGGATGCGCGCACAGCCCGTGCGCCCGAGCTGATCTTCCGGCTGCGGCCGGCTCCCGAGCGTCGCGCGTCGATCCGCCTCGTCACGGCCGAGCGCGACCCGCGCACCGCTCCGCGCGCGAAGGGCCCTGATCTCGCCGCGATGACCGCGCTGCGCACCGCCGCGCAGGGGCTCGGCGCCGACGAGGCCGTCGTGCTCGACGCCGACGGCTCCGTCGCCGAGGGCTCGACGACCTGCCTGCTCTGGTGGCGGGGCGACATGCTCTGTGTTCCCGAGGAGGCGATCGAGCGGATCGACAGCGTGACCCTGCGCAGCATCCTCGCCCTCGCGACCGCACTCGGCATCGACGTGCTGCACGAGCGCGCCACGCCCGATGACCTCGACGGGCTGGAGATCTGGGCGGTCAACGCGCTGCACGGCGTGCGCATCGTGACCGAGTGGGTCGGCGGCCCGGCTCCGGCGGAGCTGCCCGGACGCCGCGCCGCCTGGCAGACGCGCCTCGACGCCCTGCGCCGCCCGCTGCCGCTGCACGCGGTGCCGAGCGCTGTCGCCTCCCCCGCTTCGCCGGCGACGCCCGAGACCGGCGGGGCCGACTGATGCTCCCGCACCTCGTCGAGACCACGGCCACAGTGGTCGCGACGGCCGGCACCGGCGGATTCGACCCGCTCGGCTGGCTGCTCGACGTGGTGCAGTCGGTCGACCCGGTGCTGCGCATCCTGCTCTCGGCGGTCGCGATCTTCTGCGAGACGTCGATCCTGATCGGGCTCGTCGTGCCCGGCGACACGATCGTGCTCGTCTCGAGCACCGCGACCGCGAACGTCGCCGAGTACATCGGCCTGCTCGTCGCCGTCATCGTCGGCTCGCTCGGCGGCGAGAGCGTCGGGTTCCTGCTCGGCCGGCTGTTCGGGCCGAAGCTGCGGCACTCGCGACTCGGCCGCCGCATCGGCGAGAAGAACTGGATGCGCGCCGAGCGCTACCTCGAGCGCCGCGGCGGCCCCGCGGTGTTCCTGTCGCGCTTCCTGCCGGTGCTGCACTCGCTCGTGCCCGTCACGGTCGGCACGAGCGAGATGAGCTACCGCCGCTTCCTCGCCTGGACGACCCCGGCGTGCGTGCTCTGGGCGGGCGCCTACGTGACGGTCGGCTGGCTCGCCGCCGGCAGCTACCGTGAGCTCTCGACCCAGCTGCACTGGGCGGGTTACCTCTTCGTCGCCGTGATCGTGGTCTTCGTGATCGTCGTCGCAGTGGTGAAGAAGCTCATCGAGCGGGCCGAGCGCCGCCACCTCGACGACTGACCGCGAACGCGACGCCGGCGCGCGGCGCCGCCTCTGTGGGCGCGCGAGCCATCGACGCGAAACGGCCGCACCCCCGAGAGGATGCGGCCGTTCTGTCGGCGGGATCTCCTACTTGAGGAACCCGTTGTCGGTCAGCCACTTGGTGGCGATCTTGTCGGCGCGGTCCTTGTCGTCGACGCTCTGCACGTTGAGCGCGACGAGGCCCTCCGGCGTCAGCTTGGCGCTGATCGGGTCGATGACCTTCTTGATCTTGTCCGCCTTCTTGGCGTTGACGATCGGTACGACATTCGAGGAGAGGAACAGGCCCTCCGGGTCCTCGAGGGTGACGAGCTTCTTCGACTTGATCGAGGGGTCGGCGCTGTAGATGTCGGCCACGTTGACCGTGCCGGCCACGAGCGAGTCGACGGTGGTGTCACCGGTCGGCTGGAACGCGACGTCCACGCCGTAGACCGACTTCAGCCCCTCGGGACCGTACGGGCGCTTCTCGAGCTCCGGCGCACCGCCGAGTTTGAGGTCGCTGACGCCCTTGAGGTCGGCGATCGACTTCAGGTTGTTCGCCTTCGCGAACTCCTCGGTCACGTTGTAGGAGTCCTGGTCGGTCGCGGGCGAGTACTGCAGCGCCTCGAGGTTCTTGGGCAGCGCCTTCTGCAGCGCCGCGAACACCTCGTCGGGCTTGGTGACGGTCGCGTCCTTGTCGTAGTACTGCAGCAGGTTGCCGCTGTACTCCGGGAACAGGTCGAGCTCGCCGCTCTCGAGCGAGGGCAGATACGCGTCGCGCTGACCGATCTGGAACTTGCGAGTGACCTTGAAGCCGGCCTTCTCGAGAGCCTGGGCGTAGATCTCGGCGATGATCTCGTTCGAGTAGTAGGCCTGCGACCCGATCGTCACCGATTGGGTGTCGTCCGAGCCCGATCCCGAGGAGAGCGGGTCGCTCGATGCGCACCCTGCCAGGGCCAATGCCGCCCCGACCGCGACTGCCGCGATCGCGGTGAGCCGGCCCTTCTTCCGTGCTGTGAACATGTCGATTCCTTCTGGTGATTCAGGTGGTGGGGGATTCCACCGCCGCGCCGGGACGAGGCGTCCGGGCGCGGGTCCTGCGGGAGTCGATGCCCTTCGGCCGCACCGCCGCGGCGAGCAGGCCGAACACGGCATCGAGGAGGAAGGCGAGCACGACGATGAGGATCGCGCCGCCGAGGATCTGCGAGTAGTCGCGTAGCGGGATGCCCTGCACGACGTAGAAGCCGAGCCCGCCGAGATTCACGTAGCCGGCGAGAGCCACGGTCGCGACGATCTGCAGCACCGCGCTGCGCAGGCCGCCGACGAGCAGCGGCAGACCGAGCGGGATCTCGACCTTGGTCAGGATCTGCCACTCGCTCATGCCGACCGAGCGCGCGGCGTCGATCGTGCGGCGGTCGATCGCCTGCAGACCCGAGTAGGCGCCGGCGAGGATCGAGGGGATGCCGAGGATCACGAAGGCGATGAAGGCGCCGACCGCGGTGCGGGTCACGCCGAGCACGAGCACCAGCAGCAGGATCAGGCCGAACGACGGCAGCGCCCGCGCGGCACCCGAGATCGCGACCGCGATCTCGCGACCCTTGCCGGTGTGCCCGATCAGGTAGCCGAGCGGGATCGCGATGACGGCCGCCACGAGAACCGAGACGAAGGTGTAGTAGAGGTGTAGCCCGATCGCCTGTCCGATCGGGAAGCCGCCGCTCCAGTTCGCGGGGTCGAAGATCCAGCCGAAGGCGTCGCCGAAGAGGTTCATGCGGCACCTCCGACGGCGGCGACCGCCACCTGCCGCGACTGCTTCGCCGGCTTCTGCCGCGACCACGGCATGACGGCCCGGCCGACGAGCACGAGCAGGCCGTCGATCACGAGCGCGACGAGCATCGTCATCACGACGCCCGACAGGATCTCTTCGACGATCTTGCGCTGGTAGCCGTCGGTGAAGAGATAGCCGAGGCTGCTGATGCCGAGCAGCGCACCGACCGTGACCAGCGCGATCGTGCTGACCGCGACAACTCGCAGACCCGCGAGCAGCACGGGGCCCGCGAGCGGGAACTCGACGCCCCAGAACCGGCGCCAGGTGGAGTAGCCCATCGCGGTGGCCGACTGCCGTACGCCCGGATCGACCGAGCCGAAGGCGTCCGCCGCCGAGCGCGCCATGACGGCGACGGCGTAGATCGTGAGCGCGATCGTGACGTTCGCCTCGCTGAGGAAGCTGGTGCCGATCAGCGGAGGCAGCAGCGCGAACAGGGCGAGCGAGGGGATCGTGTAGAGCAGGCCGGTGACGGTCAGGATGATGCCGCGCGTCAGCTTGAAGCGCCAGGCGAGCCAGCCGAGCGGGATCGCCACCACGAAGCCGACGACGATCGGCAGCACGCTGAGCCGCAGATGCTCGAGCGTGAGTCTCCCGATCAGATCGAGGTTGTCGACGACCCAGTTCACGACCCGGCCGCCGCTCCCGTGCTCGCCGCCGCTCCCGCGCCGCCGCTCTCGTCGAGCACGCCGGCGGGGTGGCCGTCGGCATCCACCACGATGCGCTTGCCGTCGACGTCGCGCACGCTGAGCTTGCGCTTGCCGCGGTCGGCGCCGACGAAGGTGCGCACGAAGTCGTTGGCGGGGTGCGCGAGGATCTGCTCCGGCTCGCCGACCTGCACGATCTTGCCGCCGGGTTCGAGGATGACGACGCGGTCGCCGAGCAGGAAGGCCTCGTCGATGTCGTGGGTGACGAACACGATGGTCTTGCCGAGCTCGCGCTGCAGACGCAGCACCTCCTGCTGCAGCTCGTCGCGCACGATCGGGTCGACCGCGCCGAAGGGCTCGTCCATGAGCAGGATGTTGGGGTCGACCGCGAGGCCGCGGGCGACGCCGACGCGCTGCTGCTGTCCGCCGGAGAGCTGCGAGGGATAGCGCTCGGCCATCGCGCGGTCGAGGCCCACCGTGTCCATCAGCTCGAGCGCGCGCTGACGCGCGTCCTTCTTCGAGACCCCGTTGAGCAGCGGGACGGTGGCGATGTTGTCGACGACCCTGCGGTGCGGCAGCAGACCCGAGTTCTGCATGACGTAGCCGATGCTGCGACGCAGCTTGACCGGCTCGATCGTCGACACGTCCTGACCGTCGATCTCGATCACGCCGGAGGTCGGGTCGACCATGCGGTTGATCATGCGCATGAGCGTCGTCTTGCCGGAGCCGCTCGAGCCGACCAGCACCGTGACCTCGCGGGCAGGGATCTGCAGCGAGAAGCCGTCGACGGCGACCGTGCCGTCGGGGAACTGCTTCACGACGTCGCGGAACTCGATCATCGGGTCTCTCCTCGCGCCGTGCGTCCGGCTTGTGGTGGCGTGTCGAACGCACCTCGTCAGAAGGCGAGTCCGATTTCAGTCAAACACTATTGACGACCACCGTCATGGCCCGGAGGCGGCGACGCATGGCGAAACACAGCGAACGCGCAGGCGCCGGAGCGCCTGCGCGTTCGCAGGTTCTGCGGGCCTCGACGGCCCGTCACAGGAGCGCAGAGCTCAGTGGCGACCGGGCACGACGATGTCATGCAGCAGCTGACGCGCGCGCGACAGCAGCTCGGCGTCGCCGGCCGGGTCGACCGCGAAGGCGCGGGCGACCAGCGCGTCGGCGACCTCGTAGCCGATCTGCACACGCAGGCGGGTCTCGTCGCCGCCGTCGATCTCGAACTTCGCGACCAGCGCATCGACCAGGTGGTCGGCGACGACGGCGTTGAAGGGCTCGCCCTCGGCCGGGCGCAGGTCGATCACGTCGCCCACGCGCAGCGAGGCGAAACCGGGCTCGGTGCGCACCGCGTCAACGAGGGTGTCGAAGATGGCTCCGACGGCCGCGATCGAGTCGCTCGACGACTCCACGGCGCTGTCGATGCGCTCGACGACGCGCTCGAAGTTGCGGGCCGAGAGGCTCTGCAGCACGGCGATGCGGTCAGGGAAGTAGCGGTAGACGGTGCCGATCGAAGCGCCGGCGCGCTCGGCGACCATGGCGGTCGTGAGGCGCTCGTAGCCGATCTCGTCGATGACGGCGGCGGCGGCGTCGAGCAGGGCGGCCAGACGGGCCGTGCTGCGAGCCTGAACGGGCTCGTTGCGGATGAGCGCTGCGGTCGACCGCGCGGAGGTGACGCTCGTCTGTGACATGACGGAACTCCTAAACTGAATCGGAGTCATGCTCCTAAGCTGAATCGAGGTCAGTGTATCCACTGATGTGCGGAGAAAGCTCGACTTGTAGAGAGTGACACACTGGGAATATGCCCGAACCGACGCACCAGTCCGGGGGTGCCCGCAGCGTTCCACACCTCGCGGCGCGGGCAGAAGACGCGTTCCACGCCTTCCGTGAGCGCTGGGGTCGCCGTCGGGGCCTCGTTCCCCGCGTCATCCCCTTCTCCGGCTACGGCAGCGCCGGCTGGGTGCGGGTGCTCGCCCGGGTCGTGCTCGCCAAGCCGGGTCGCCCGCGCGGCGACCGGGTGCAGGGCGCGCGCGGCTGGCGCAGTTTCACCGCGATCCCGCTGACCCACGGAACCGTCACGGTCACCGTCGGCGGCGTCGATCACCGGCTCACCGCCGACCGCGGCGGGGTGGTGGATGCGCGCCTCACCCTCGACCTGCCGCCCGGCTGGAACAGCATCCAGATCTCCGCCGAGGGCGAGGAGCCCATCGAAGCCGAGGTCTTCGTGATCGATCCGGCCGCCCGGTTCGGCATCGTGTCGGACGTCGACGACACCGTCATGGTCACCGCACTCCCCCGCCCCTTCCTCGCGGCGTGGAACACCTTCGTGCTCAACGAGCACGCACGACGCCCGGTGCCCGGCATGCCGGTGCTCTACGAGCGGCTGACCCGGCAGCATCCGGGCACTCCCGTCATCTACCTCTCCACCGGCGCCTGGAACGTGGCGCCCACCCTGACCCGCTTCCTCGGCCGCAACCTCTATCCCCGCGGCGCGCTGCTGCTGACCGACTGGGGTCCGACGCACGACCGCTGGTTCCGCAGCGGGCAGGCGCACAAGCGCGGCTCGCTGCGCCGCCTCGCGGAGGAGCTGCCGAACGTGCGCTGGCTGCTCGTCGGCGACGACGGCCAGCACGACGAAGAGCTCTACGCGGAGTTCGCGCGCGAGCACCCGGAGTCGGTGGCGGCGATCGCGATCCGTCAGCTGACGCCCGGCGAGGCGGTGCTCGCGGGAGGTCGCAGCACGGCCGAGGAGCGCGGCACCGCCGCGCAGTGGCGCTACGCCCCCGATGGCGCCGGGCTCAGCGAGCAGCTCGGCGAGCTCGGGCTGCTGCGCTGACAGCGGCGCGCGCATCCCCGTGCGGCGCGCGATCCGCATACCCGGCGACATCCCAGCCCCGGGCGACGCGCTCGCGGATAGCGTGAGCGCGTGCCCCGTTACTCCGACGGCTCCGCCGGCGACGCCGACTACGGCGTGATCGGATCCGGCTACGCCACCCAGCGCCGACCCGACCCGCGCATCGAGGCGCTCATCTGGGATGCGCTGGGCGACGCCCGCACGGTCATCAACGTCGGAGCCGGCGCCGGCAGCTACGAACCGCACGACCGCTACGTGGCCGCGGTCGAGCCCTCCGCATCCATGCGCGCCGAGCGCCCCGCGAGCCGGGTGCCCGCGATCGACGGCACCGCCGACGCGCTCCCCTTCGACGACGACGCCTTCGACGCGGCCATGGCGACCGTCACGATCCACCAGTGGCCCGACCTCGAGGCCGGCCTCGCCGAGCTGCGCCGGGTCGCGCGCGGGCCGGTCGTGCTGCTGACCTTCACCCCCGAGGTGCCCGAGCGATGGTGGATGCCGCAGTACGTGCCCGAGCTGTTCGCCGTCGAGGCGGGCCGCATGCCGCCGATCGAGCGCATCGTCACCGCGCTCGGGCCGGGCAGCCGCGCGGAGGTCGTGCCGGTGCCCGCCGACTGCATCGACGGCTTCGGCCAGGCGTTCTTCGCCCGCCCGGAGCGCACGCTCGACCGCGAGGTGCGGCGCGCGATGTCGGCTTGGAGCTTCCTGCCGCCCGAGGTCGTCGAGCGCTACGAGACCGAGCTCGCCCGCGATCTGGAGAGCGGCGCGTGGGACCGGGAGTGGGGCGCCTTCCGCTCCTTCCCGGCCTTCGACGTAGGGCTGCGCCTCGTCGTGGCCCGCTGAGCGGAACTCGGTTCGGGCGGGCCGGACGACGCGGTCCGGCTCCATGCGAGAACCCTGATCGGCTCCAGGTAGACGCCCTTGTCCTCCTTGACGCCACCGTCTCGCACGGGTTGAGATGATCCGGTTCCGCGGATCCCCCCGTCGGCGGAACAGGCGCCGGGCGCGAGTCCGGTCGCTGCTCCTTCCCCCGAGAGGATCAGCCGTGATTCACTCCGTGACGCCCGCACGCCGGCCTCGAGCCGACGTGCCGCGAGCGCGCGGAGACGTGGAATTCCTCGATGGAGCTCAGCTCCGCGAAGGGTAGGACTCCTGTCCCGGGCGCCAATCCCCCCAACGGCCCCGGGACAGGAGGCAGGGGCGGCACCCCCGGCGCCGGTCGCCTCCCGGCGCGTCGGTGGCGGATGGGATGCTGACCGCATGCCCGCCGCGTCCGTCACCGCCGATCGCCGCCGCGTCGCCCAGCTGCGCGAGACCGCGCTCGGCTTGGCGCATCCTCGTGACGGCATCGCCGCCGCCGAGGTCGCCCGCGACCTGCTCGCGCTGCAGGCGCAGGATCTGCCGGGCGCGCTCTGGTCGCTCGGCCAGCGCGGCGGACTGACCGCCGAGCAGGTGCTCGACGCCCAGCGCTCGGGCGCACTCGTGCGCAGCTGGCCGATGCGCGGCACGCTGCATCTGCTGCACCGTGACGACCTGCGCTGGACGCTGCACCTCACGGGTGAGCGGCAGCACGCCTCGGCCGCGGCGCGGCACCGCGAGCTGGACCTCGACGAGCCGCAGTTCGCCCGCGCCGCCGCCATCGTGCGCGACCGGACGGGCGGCGGCGCTCGTCTCGACCGCGCCGAGCTGCTGACCGCGCTGGTGGAGGGCGGGGTGCCGACCGACGGGCAGCGCGGCGGCATCTGATCGGCGCGCTCGCGCGGCGGCTCGTCGTGGTGCTGACCGGACCGACGGAGTTCGCGCTCGTCGACGATGTGGCGCCGGCCGAGGAGCCCCTCGAGAAGCCGGCGGCGCTCGCGCGGCTGGCCGAGCGCTACTTCGACGGGCACGGCCCCGCCGACGAGCGCGACCTCGCCTGGTGGGCGGGCGTGACGCTCGGCGACGCGCGCGCCGGGATCGCGGCGGTGCGCGAGCGACTGGAGGAGCACGAGATCGGCGGGCGCATCCTCTTCTCCCGGCCCGGACTCGAGGCGGCCGCGCCCGCCGTGCGCCTGCTGCCCGGATTCGACGAGCTGCTGCTCGGCTACACCGATCGCACCGCGACGCTGCATGAGCTGCCGCTGGAGGCAGTGGTGCCCGGGAAGAACGGGATGTTCCTGCCGACCGTCGTCGTCGACGGCCGCATCGTCGCGACCTGGAAGCGCACGGTCGGCGCGAAGCGCGTGAGCATCGCGGTCACACCGTTCGCCCGCATCCCCGTCGCCAGGCAGCCCGCGCTGCGGCGGGCCGCGCGGGAGTACGTCGCGCACCTCGGGCGTCCGGTCGATCAGCTGGAGCTGACGATCGCCGACGCCTGATCGTCACGGCCGCGAGGGACCGCCCCGGCGCTGCGGGCGCCGCCCGGATCAGGCGGGGATGTGGTCGAGCCAGCTCAGGCTCGCGAACTCCTCGATCGTGATGCCGAGCTTGTCGAGGTCGGCCGCCACCTCGCGACGCAGCTCGGCGATCTCGACCCCCTCGCGCACGAGAAGGTCGACGCCGGCGGGCGTGACCGCCGAGCGCTCGAAGCGCAGGGCGAGGATGTCGCCGTCGATTCCGGTGACGGACCAGCGGCTGCTGAGCAGGCCGAGCAGCCCCTTGCCGCGCCACACGAATCCCTCGCCGCGGGCGCGGTCGGTGCCGTTGATCGTGCGCGCGACATCCTTTCCCGCGTCGCGGTAGTGCACGGTGTCGCGGAAGCGCAGCGGTTCGCTCGACAGCAGCTCGTACTCGAAGACCGGATCCTGATTCTCGGCCTTGAGCCACATCGGGAAGTTGGTGGCGCGGAGCGTCCAGCGCCCGGGCAGGGCGTCCGCCAGCTCGGCGGCGGTGGGCGCGTCGGTCGTCATCGGGTTCAGCGTAGTGGGGGCTGCCTGTGCGACAGGTGAAGTCGCGCTCCGGGCGCGCCGACCGCCGGCTGAATCCGGCGACGGCCTCCGAGCCGACCGATCGGCGACCGCCTCGGCCCGTGTCCGGTCACGGCGCCCGCCTACCCTGGCGAGGTGAACCCCGTCGTCGCGCTGCTGCGCTCGAGCCATCCGGGCCCGACCCTCGTGGTGACAGCGCTCGGCACCGGGCTCGCCGTCGCCGCCGGAGCGACCCCGGCGGCAGTGCTGCTCGTCGCTGCTGCGGTGCTGACGAACCAGCTGTCGATCGGCATCGCGAACGACATGGTGGATGCGCCGCGCGACCTCGCCGCCGGTCGCCGTGACAAGCCGATCGCCGCCGGCCTCGTGGCTCGTCGCACCGCGCTGATCGCCGCCCTCGCGCTCGCCGTCGCGTCGCTCGCGATCGCCGCGGCGCTCTCCCCCGTCGCACTGATCGCCGACGCCCTGCTGCTCGTCGGCGGCTGGCTCTACGACCTGGCGCTCAAGGCGACCCCGGCATCCGCCCTCTGCTACCTCGTGGGCTTCGCGGCGCTGCCGAGCATCGCGACCGGCGCCCTCGCCGAGCCGAGGATCGCGGGTCTCGGCGCGACGGTCGCGGCGGCGCTGCTCGGGCTGGCCGCTCATCTGGCGAACGTGCTGCCCGACCTCGACGACGACCGGGCGGCCGGCGTGCGCGGGCTCCCCCAGCGGCTCGGACGCGCGGGCTGCCTGGTGGGATGCGCCGTGCTGCTGCCGGCGACCGGCGTCGCCCTCGCGCTCGGGGCGGGCGGGCATCCGCTCGCTCTCGTGGCGGCGGCCGTCGCGGCGCTCGCGGCGCCCGCGGTCGTGCTCGTGGGACGGCGCAGCGGGCGCGGGGCCTTCCGGATCGTGATGAGCGTCGCGCTCGTGCTGGTGCTCGCCCTCGTGCTCGCCGGCGGCGCGCTGCTCTGACCAGCCCGCGGCGCCGCCCGGCCGGCTCGGCCGGCTGATCGGCGACTCAGCCCTTCTCGGGCGGCGCCGCGATGTCGACCGCGACCGGCCGGTGGTCGCGGATGCCGATGAACGACACGATGCCGCCGATCACGAGCAGCACCGCCGAGACGATCACCCCGCGCCGGAAGCCGTCGTAGTCGAGCTCGCCGCCGATGATGGCCGCGAGCATCGCGATCACCACCAGCCCGGCGACGCGCGAGATCGCGTTGTTGACGGCGGAGGCGATGCCCGAGCGCGCCGGCTCGATCGCGCCGAGCACGGCGGAGGTGAGCGGCGAGACGGTCAGGGTGAGTCCGATGCCGAAGACGAGCACGCCGGGCAGCAGCTGCAGCCAGTAGTCGCGGCCGAACTCGAAGTCGCGGCCGAGCATGAGATAGAGCAGCACGCCGATGCCCATGACGATCGGGCCGATCGTCATGAACAGCCGGGAGCCCCATCTGCCGGCGAGCGCTCCGACGCGCGAGCTCAGCCCGATCATCACGAAGGTCGCGGGCAGCGAGGCGAGACCGGCGAGCGTCGCCGCGACGCCGGCGCCCTGCTGCAGGTAGACGCCCAGCACGAAGCCGCTCAGCGACAGCGCCGCGTAGATGAAGACCGTGGCGATGTTGCCCCAGGCGAAGTCGCGCACCCGGAACAGCGCCGGCGGCAGCATCGGCTCGCGGGCGCGCAGCTGGTGCACGAGGAACACGACCGAGGCGACCACGCCGACGCCGCCGGTGATCCAGATGACCGGGCTGCCCCATCCCAGATTCGGCTGCTCGATCAGGGCGTAGACGAGCCCGGCGAGGCCGACCGTGCCCAGCACGGCGCCCGCGATGTCGATGTGGGCGTCGGGTCGGCGCTCGTCGCGGTGATGCAGCCGGGCGATGAGCACGAGCACCACCGTGATCGGCAGCACGTTGATGAGGAAGGCGAAGCGCCAGCTGAGCAGGTCGACGAAGACACCGCCGACGACCGGGCCGGCGATGGAGGCGACGGTCGTGAGGCCGGTCCAGATGCCGATCGCGCGCGCCTGCAGCGCGCCGCTGAAGTTCGAGGTGATGAGCGCCAGCGAGCTCGGCACCAGCAGCGCCCCGCCGACGCCCTGCACGGCACGCGCGACGATGAGGAACTCGGGGCTCGGCGCCGCCGCGATGCCGACCGAGGAGGCGCCGAAGACGATGAGACCGACCACGAGCACGCGGATGCGGCCGTAGACGTCGCTGACCGAGCCGGCGACGAGGATGAGCGCGCCGAGCGTGATCAGGTACGCGTCGACCATCCACTGCTGGGTCGCGAGACCGCCGCCGAGCTCGCGCTGGATCGCGGGCAGCGCGACATTGACGACGGTCGCGTCGAGGAACGACACGAACGAGGCGAGAGCCGCGATGGCGAGGATCAGCCGCTGCTCGCGGGTCATGGTGTCGCGCCTTCCGGCGTCGTCGCGTCGGCCGCCGGCGCGTCCACCGCCTCCACCACGGCGCGGATGCCGCGCTCGTCGTAGAGCGGCTGGAAGTGCCCCGCCAGCCGCAGCGGAACGTTGACGGCGCCCTCGAGGTAGCTGCCGTCGGGCACATGCGGGTCGACGATCGGGTAGATCGAGGTGATGCGGGCGTTCACGCGGGATTCCGCGGCGAGCGCGGTCAGCAGCGGATGCCCGATGCGGAACTCGCGCAGCGCCCGGTTGGGCAGCAGGCGCGCCATCCGCGATCCCCCGAAGGGACTCGCCACGGTCACCAGCCGGTCGATGCGCTGCTCGGTGTCGTCGATCGCGAGCAGGTGCTTGCCGATGATGCCGCCCTTCGAGTGGGCGACGAGGATGACGTCGCGCAGGTCGCGCTCGACGATCTCGTGCCAGACCTGCGCGGCCGTCGCCGGGATCGGCCCCGCGTTGTCGCGCAGCGCGGCGAGCGCGACGATCGGGTGCCCGGCGCGCGACAGCCGTTCGGCGATCGGCTTCATGTACGCCCAGGTCTCGTAGACGCCCGGGATGAGCACGACCGGCGCCCTGTCGCCGGCGCTCCACGACTCCGGGATGACGGCGCGGCGGCCGGTCACGAGCAGGCGCAGTGCCCAGGGGTAGTCGCGCAGCAGGAAGCGCACGCGGCGGCCGGTCGACGCGTCGACGGGGTGCAGCGGGGCCGGGATGCTCGGCTCCGCCTGCTCGGTCACTCGGCCCACTCCGCGATGTGCACCGCGATCCGCTTCGGATCGGAGTGCATGATGACGTGCGGCCCGCGCACGCTGCGGAACTCGCCGTCGCGCAGCCCCTCGGCGAACTTCTGGCCCCACTCCTCGCTGACGATCACATCCTTGTCGCCGCAGATCACGAGCACCCTCGCCTGCAGCTCGGGCATGCGGATCTCGGGCTCGTCGGAGAGCAGGTGCGGCGCCTGGGCGAGCATGTAGCGCAGGCCGCAGCGCAGCAGGTAGTCGGTGAAGGCGATGCCGAACACGACCGGACCCTCGAGCGGGGCGTCGGCCATCAGGCTGCCGGCGGCGCGCAGGAAGCGGCGGCGCGTCGGCTCGAGGGTGGGCGCCATGAGCACGATGCGCTCGGCGACGTCGGGATGCCGCTGCGCCAGCAGCGCGACCACGTTCGAGCCCATCGAGTGCCCGACCACGATCGGCGGACCGGCGGCGGGCCAGCGCTCGGCGACCTCGGCGATCACGGTGCCCAGTGCATCCGCGTGGTCCGCGAGCCCGACGTCGCGCCGCGGGTTCGGCGAGGCGCCGTAGCCGGGCAGGTCGACGAGGTAGACGCGGCCGATCTTCGCGAGCTCGGCGGCGAGCGGCTGGTAGTAGCGCGACGAGACGCCGAGGCCGTGCACGAGCACGAACACCGGCGCCGTGGCGTCGTCGACGCCCTCCTTGACCGGGAAGCGCTTGAGCACGACCGTGAGGTCGGCGTGGGCGATGCGGCTCGTGAAGAAGGTGGCGCCGTGGTAGCGGCGGGTGCGGTAGAGCGACTCCTCGGCGGCCCCGCGGCGTCCGCGGCGCTTCCACCGTCGGGGCCGGCGGGTCGGCGACGGGCTCTGCGCCGGCTGCGTCGACTGGGGCTGCACGGGGTGCTGCTCCGGCGCGAGCTGCGATTCGGGGAGCGGCTGCTGATCCCGCTCCTCGGGCGCCGACGTGGTCATGGATTCACTGTAGGGCGGCAGGCGGATGCGGCGCGGGCGACGGCGTCCCCGGCGAGCGCCGCGGCGCGCCTCGAAGCCGGTTGCCTACGCTGGGCCCGTGGCAGATGAACTGAACTGGGGACGCAACCTCGTCTACTCCGCCCGGGAGCTGCACCGCCCGACCTCGGTCGAGCAGCTGCGCGGCATCGTCGCCGCGAGCCGCGGACTGCGCCCGCTCGGCACGCGGCACAGCTTCAGCGCGATCGCCGACACGACCGGAGACCTGGTCGACATGACGCACCTGCCGCGCGTCTTCGAGCTCGACCCCGATGCGCAGACGGTGACCGTGGATGCAGGCATCCGCTACGGCGAGCTGGCGCCGCGCCTGCACGACGAGGGCTTCGCCCTGCAGAACCTGGGCTCGCTGCCGCACATCTCGGTGGGCGGGGCCACGGCGACCGGCACGCACGGCTCGGGGGATGCGAACCCGCCGCTGTCGGCATCGGTGAGCGCCGTCGAGCTCGTGACCGCCGACGGCGGCACCGCGCGGCTCGCCCGCGGCGACGACGGCTTCGACGGCGCGGTCGTCTCACTCGGCGCCCTCGGCCTCGTGACGCGGCTGACCCTCGACCTCGTGCCGACCTTCGAGGTGCGGCAGGACCGCTACGCCACGCTCGCCTGGGGTGATGTGCTCGACCGTCTCGACGAGCTGTTCGGCGCCGCGTACAGCGTGTGCGGCTTCACGACCTGGGCGGGCGACGACTTCGGCGAGGTGCTGCTGAAGTCGACCGAGCGCGAACTGCCCGAAGAGCTGCTCGGCGCCCGTCGGGTGCCCGTCGTCGCGGCGAAGCCGGGCGAGGACCCGGGCAAGTCGACCGAGGTCGGCGGCGTGCCCGGGCCGTGGCACCTGCGGCTGCCGCACTTCCGGCTGGATGCGGTGCCGAGCGTCGGCGACGAGCTGCAGTCGGAGTGGTTCGTGCCGCGCGCGCGGGCCCGTGAGGCGCTCGAGCTGCTGCGCGAGCTGGCCGACGACATCCAGCCCCACCTGCACGCGACCGAGCTGCGCACGACCGCCGCCGAGACGCAGTGGCTGAGCGGCGCCTCCGACGCCGAGACACTGACGATCGGCTTCACCTGGAAGCACCACCCGGCCGAGGTCGGTCGCCTCATCCCGCGCGTGGAGGAGCGCCTGGTGTCGCTCGGCGGCCGCCCGCACTGGGGCAAGCTGACCGCCGAGCGGAACCTCGAGCCGCTCTATCCGCACCTCGACGACTGGCGCGCGCTCGCCGACCGCTTCGACCCGCGCGGCAAGCTGCGCAATCGCTGGCTCGACGAGCGCCTGTTCAGCTGAACCGGCGCGCGTGACGCACGGCGCCGGGCGTCAGGACGCGGCGGGCGCCTCGCCGAGGATCGCCCGCACGCGCGGCACGACCTCCTCGCCGTAGAGGCGCACGGCCTCGAGCAGGTGGCGGTTCGGGATCGGACCCGAGGTGTACTTCAGATCGAAGCGCTGGATGCCGAGGCCCTGCACGGTCGCCGCGATCTTCGTCGCGACGGTCTCGGGCGATCCGACGTAGAGCGATCCGCCCTCGATCTCGCCCTCGAAGTGCTCGCGGGTGATCGGCGGCCAGCCGCGCTCGGCGCCGATGCGCGCGTTCATGACCTGGTAGTGCGGCCAGAAGATCTCCCGCGCCTGGTCGTCGGTCTCGGCGATGAAGCCGGGCGAGTGCACACCGATCGGCAGGGCCGGCACCTCGAGCTGCGTCTGTGCGCGGCGGTAGAGGTCGGCGTAGGGCTTGAAGCGCAGCGGCTCGCCGCCGATGATCGCGAGCATGAGCGGCAGGTTGTAGCGGGCCGCGCGCACGACCGATTCCGGGCTGCCGCCGACGCCGATCCAGGTGGGGATGCGGCCGCTCTCGGTCTTGGGGAAGACCTCCTGGTCGGCGAGCGGCGGGCGCACGGTGCCGCTCCAGGTGACGGGGCCCTCCTCGAGCAGGTGGGCGAAGAGGTCGAGCTTCTCCTCGAACAGCACGTTGTAGTCGCTGAGCGGGAAGCCGAAGAGCGGGAACGACTCGGTGAAGGAGCCGCGACCCAGCTGCACCTCGGCGCGGCCGTTCGACAGCGCATCCACCGTCGCGAAGCGCTCGAAGACGCGCACCGGCTCGTCGGAGCTCAGCACGGTCACCCCGCTCGCCAGGGTGATGCGCTCGGTGCGCGCGGCGATCGCGGCGAGCACGACCTCGGGCGCGGTGACCGCGAAGTCGTCGCGGTGGTGCTCGCCGATCGCGATCGCGTCGACGCCGACCCGGTCGGCGAGCACGGCCTGCTCGACGACGTCGCGGATCACCTGCGCGTGCGGCACCGGGTTGCCGTCGTCGTCGCTCGAGACGTCGCCGAAGGTGCCGAGGCCGAAGCGCACGGGGCCGAGACCCTCCGTGCCCGAGTCGGCGGCGGTTGCGGCGGCGGTCGCGGCCGGGTCGGTCGAGGCGGGGGTGCTGGGGCTGCTGTCGGCGGTGCTGTCGCTCATGATGACTCCATCTTCATGCGTTTGCATTGATCGGCACAACCCGGATCCGGGCGACGTCATTCCCGCCTCCGCGTCGTCGGCATCCGCTAGAACGGAGACGCCCGCACGAACGGAGTGTGCCATGCCCTTCGTCGATCTCGACGGCCGACCGCTCGACCGCGTGCCGCTGCTCTACCGCGGCGGCCGCGACTTCCAGCTCGAGGCGGGCTTCGCCTGGATCGATCCGCAGGACGGCACACGCCACGAGGTCGCGCCGCACGACACGAGCCGCCCGGCGAGCGATCCGCAGAACGGCACCGACCTCGCGTCCGTGCCCCCGTTCCTCTGGGGCCTTGTCGCGAGCTACGGCCGGCAGACGCTCCCCGCGATCCTGCACGACCGGCTCGTGGATGCCGTCGACACCGCCGTCGACACCGCCGGCCGCCCGGCGAGTCCTGTCGAGCGGATGCGGCGTCGCGACCGCGCCGACGGCGTCTTCCGCCGCGCGCTCGAGGAGGCCGGGCTGCCGCGGTCGAGGGCGACCGTCATGTGGAGCGCGGTGCGGGTCGAAGGCTACTGGCGGCATCGCCGCGGTCTCGGCGCGCTGCTGGTCGCGCAGCTCGTGCTCGGCGTCGTCGCGGTCGTGGCCGGCGTCGTGCTCGGCGTGGTCGCACATCCGCTCGCCCTCCTCCTGCTGCTCGCACCGGCGCCGTTCGCGCTCGCCTGGCGTCGGCAGGCGCGGTTCGTGCTGCCCGCCGCCTACCTCGCTGCGCTCTACTCGCCGCTCGTGATCGCCGCGGCCGCCGCCTCGGCCGTCGAGTACCTCGTCGCGCTGCTGCTCTGGCTCGCCGGCGGCCGCACCGGCTCCACGCCACGCCCGGGCCCGACCCTGCGCTGAGACGACGGCCGCCCCTGAGATCCCGCTATGCCCGGGCGGTCAACCGCCTGGACGCCGCATGGGACTCCCCCTCGCTCGCGGGTACGCGGTCTAGCGTCGAAACACGACAGAATGAACCGAGCTTCCGGCCACGGGACTCCGAACCCCTGGGGTGCTCCCCCGGTTCCCCCGCGACCGCCACCGATCGAAAGAGCCTCTCCGTGCCGTCTGAACTGCGCATCGGCAGCTACAACCTCTGGAAGAACGCCGCCGCCCACGAGCTCGAGCAGCTCGCGATCGAGCACGAGCTCGACGTGCTCTGCCTGCAGGAGTGCGACAGCACCAAGTTGCCGGTCACGATCGGCCCGCTGCAGCGGGCCGCCTCGACCGAGCGCAACCGTCTCGGCCTCGCGATCTACCACCGCGAGGAGGCGTTCTCGGCCCTCGAGACCGCGGTCTTCACCCTGCCGAAGTCGTTCCACGACTACCTCATGTCGCCCGGCGAGGAGCGCCTCCTGGCGATCAAGCTCGTCGACCGCGCGACCGACGAGGAGGTCGTGGTCGCCTCGTTCCACGCGGCGCCGCTGACGACCATGAACTCGGCCCGCCGCCGCCAGATCAAGCTGTCGCACCAGCTGCTCGCCGAGTGGGCGCCCGAGATCCCGATGCTCATGGTCGGCGACTACAACTACCCGCTGTTCCACGGCGGACTGCAGAAGCAGATCGACCGCTCGGGTCACGAGCTCACCTTCAGCGACTCGCACACCTACAAGCGCTACCGCTACATCCGCGGTCACTTCGACTTCGTCACCTCGCTCAAGATGACGATCGCGAGCGTCGCGACGCTCCCGAAGGGCGCGAGCGACCACATGCCGATCCTGGTGAAGGCGACGGCGCTCGGCGCCGTCTGACGCCAGCGGGTCGGATCGGACCGGATCGCGCCGATGAAGAGCGCCGGGCTCCTGCTGCACCGCGATCGCGGCGCGGCAGCGGGTGCGGGGCTCGAGGTCTGGATCGCGCACATGGGCGGGCCGTTCTGGGCTCGCAAACAGCAGCACGCGTGGTCGATCCCCAAGGGCGAGTTCGGCGACGACGAGGAGCCGCTCGTCGCGGCGCTGCGCGAGTTCGCCGAGGAGGTCGGGGTGCCCGCCCCGACCGCTGACTACGTGCTGCTCGGTGAGTTCCGGCAGCGCTCGGGCAAGGTCGTCACGGTGTTCGCCGGCGACGCGCCGGAGTTCGAGGTGGATGCGGTGCGCAGCAACACCTTCGAACTGGAGTGGCCGCCGCACTCGGGTCGGATGCAGCGGTTCCCCGAGATCGACGAGGGCCACTGGATGCCGATCGACGCGGCACGACCGCTGCTCGTCACCGGCCAGGTGGCGGCGCTCGACGCCCTTGTGGAGCGCCTCTCCGCCTCCGCCTAGCCCTCTCAGCTCTTCTGACGGGCGGCGACCAGCGCGGCGATGCGGTCGACGAGCTCCCACGGCATCGGCTCGCGGAACGGGAACCGCACCGTGTCCTTCGCGTGCCGGTAGGGCCCGACCTCCGCCTCGAAGTCGTCGTCGCCGCGCGGCACCGGGTAGATGCCGACGTGCTTCGCCCAGGCCCCGAAGTACATCCGGTAGCCGTTCGGCAGCTCGAAGGTCGGCATGCCGTACTTGATCGTCTCCCCCGCGCCGGGCACGGCCGCGTGGATGCGCTCGCGCAGCTGCTGCAGCAGCGGGCGCACCTCCGCCGGGCGCTCGGCGATGTAGGCGTCGATGTCGGGCTTCGCTGCCGCGGTCATGCCCGCAGTGTAGGCGGCGTCGGCGAGATCAGCACCCCCGCACATCCTCGGCGTACTCGAACCAGCCGGGCAGCGCTTTCCGGAACGCGGAGCGGGTCGCCGTGCTGCTCGCCGCACGCCAGTCGACCCTGTCGTCGATCTCGACCTCGACCTTGCTCCACTCGAACCAGTTGATCATCTTGAGCTGTGGGAAGCGGGTCGGGATGTCGGCGGCGAACACCTGATCCCACCAGGCGCTCTTCACGGCGATCTCGCTCGAGCTGCCGGGCTCGTCGCGGCGCGAGGGCGTGTAGATCGCGGCCGTCTCGGGGATCGCGACCGGGTGCCCGTGATCGACGCCGTACTCCTGGTAGAAGTCGGGCACGGCCGAGTCGTCGCCGGCGGTGCCGACGTAGGTGCCGGTCAGCATGTCCTCGAACTTGTGCGGCTCGGCGATGTCGTTGTCACCCCACGGCCGCTGGTTGCCCCAGTGGTAGAGCGAGATGCCGACCCAGTCGACCGCGGCATCCCCTGGGTAGTAGGGGGCGTAGCTGTCGTCGGCCATCGTGAGCGCGCCGTCGCCGTCGGTGTCGAGGTCGGCGAAGTCCGCCGTGCCGGGCTCGGCGGCGAACTGACCGCCGGTGAAGGGGTAGCCGCCGCCGTAGTTCGGGGCCCACATCATCGAGCTCAGCGGAGCCCGCTCGTGCACGGCCTGCGCGACGCGGCGGAAGGTCTCGATGTAGAGCTCGGGCTGCTGCCCCCAGGCGTACCAGGAGCCGTTCATCTCGTGGGCGAAGCGCACGATCACGGGCACGCCCTCGGCGTTGATGTCGCGCAGATCTTTCGCGAGGCGCTGGATGACCGTGTCGCTCAGCGTCGACAGCCCGCCGTGCGGCTCGAGCGTCAGCAGCAGGATGCCGCCGTTGGCCTTGACCTGCTCGACCGCGCCGAGGGTGTGACTCCAGGTCTCGCGGTCGTAGGGGATGTCGCTGAACTGCACCGACACCGCCGCATTGTGGCCGATGTTCTCCGCGTGCTCGGCGAGCGTCTCGCTGTCCCAGTCGAGGTTGACGCCGAACAGCACTCCCTTCTTCGGCACCAGCGCCTCGCGATCGCCGACCAGGCACGAGCCGATGCTCGAGGCGGGCGCGACGGCCTGCGAGGCGATCTGGTTCGAGCCGACCGCGACGCCGCCGGCGACCAGCGCCATGATCACGAGCGGCACCAGCAGGCTGGGGCGTCGTCGGCGCTTCGGGTGCCCGACGAATCCCTGGTCGAATGCCTGCTGGGGGTCGGATGACGCGTCGACCTCCGACTGCTCGATGTTCACCGGCTGCTCGTCGCCGGTGGCGTCGCGGCCTCTCGACACGTCCGTCGGCTCCGGCTCAGGCGAGGCCGGCGAGGGCATGGGCCCGGCCGCGGTAGACGGCGACGATCGTGGTGAGCTGCAGGGCGGCACGGGCCGTCGCGAGGCCGGCGGAGTCGCCGATCACGCGCAGGTCGCCGCCGGCGACGCGGGCGATGCGCAGCAGCTCGAGCAGGCCGGCGATGCCGGCGGCGGTGACGCGCTCAGCGGCGGTCACGTCGATGAGCACGACGGCGGGGCCGTCCTGCTGGGCGGCGATCACGTGAGAGCGCAGCCGCAGCACGGCGGCGGCGTCGAGCGGGCCGGTGACCTCGAGGTCGATGGCGGCGGGAGCGATGGTCGGCGCGGGGACGGTGAGCAGCGACACGGGGTTCTCCTGGGGGTTCGGCGGTGCGGGGGTAGTGCCGTGGAGGGAGTGCGGGGGTGCGGTGGATCGGGAGGCGGTCTGCGGTTCGGGAGGTGCGGGACCGGGTGAAGCGGGATCGGATGAAACGGGTTCAGGAGGCGCAGGTTCGAGCGGGACGTGCGAGGTCAGTCGGAGGCGACCGGCAGGGCGGGAGTCCGACGCGCATCATCGCCGGCGACGAGAGCGACGACGCGACGCAGCTCGTCCCCCGGCGGCAGCGGGTCGACGACCGCGGGCGAGGGTCCGCGGTAGCGGGCGGCCCGGACCAGCGCGCCGAGCAGGGCGAAGTCGAGGCCGACCCAGAGCAGGGTCAGCCCGGTCGCGATGAGCGGCGCCTCGCCGGTCGCCGCCCGCACCACGCCGATCACCGTGGCGATCGCGAGCAGCGCCATCGCGGCGAGCTGCGGCCAGATCGCCCGGTAGTCGGCGCCGCCGTCGCCCTGCTTCTCTTTCGCCGTGACCGAGAAGGAGAGGTGCTTGCCCAGCAGCGAGGCGGCGGCGCCCGAGAGCGTGGCCGAGATCCAGGTCGGGAACAGCGCGAACGACATCTGCTGACCCCGCCACAGCCCGCCGGCGCCGCGCCCGGCGACCTGGAACAGCAGCTGGCAGAGCAGGAACATCGGCGCGAAGTAGAGCACGAAGACGCCGGCGTCGGCGGCGAGCGGGAACACGCCCGTCGTGAGGAACACGATCGGCGCCGCGAGGTAGACGAGGGCCGCGACGCCGCCCAGGTAGCTCGTCATCGTCGCCAGGTACATGAGTCGCTGCGCGAAGCTCAGCCCGCGCAGCAGCAGCGGGTTCTCGGCGAAGAAGACCTGCATCGAGCCGGATGCCCAGCGCTTGCGCTGGGTGAGCATCGTGCGCACGTCCTCGGGCGCGAGCCCGTGCACGAGCACCTCGTGGTGGTAGACGCTCGTCCAGCCCATCGCGTGCAGGTGCATCGCGGTCGCCATGTCCTCGGTGATGCTCGAGGTGTCGAGCGCGTGCACGGCGATCGCCTGATCGGTGCGGGCGACCTCGACCGACTCGACCACCGCATCCAGCTCGCTGATCACTGCCGGCATCGCCTCGGTGTCGCTGTCGATGACAGCCGAGCGGATGCCGCGCTGCAGCTCCCATGAGATCTCGCTGAGCACCTCGCCGGTGCGGTGCTGGCGTTCGGCGACGGCGAGCGCGTCGAGCGCGGACTCGAGGATCGGCAGCTGGGCGGGGTCGCGCAGCGCGAGTCGGCTCTGCAGGTCGATCAGGCGCGAGCGGGCGCGGCGCAGCGCCTGGCGCATGCGGCCGCGGGCCCCGCGCGAGAAGCGGGTGAGCCCGAGCGCCATGATCGCCTCGCGGCGCAGCACGGCGTTCGATCCGCAGAAGAAGGCCGCGCCCCAGCCGTCTTTGCCCTGCTGGATCGGACCGTAGAACAGCTCGGCGCGGCTGCCGAGCGGGTCGGCGGGGTCGACGTTCCAGAAGCTCTGCGGCGTCTGCACGAAGGCGACGGCCTCGTCGTCGAAGTAGCCGAGCACCCGATCGAGGAACCGCGGCTCGGGCACCTGGTCGGCATCGAGGATCGCGATGAAGTCGCCCGCCGTGCCGTACAGGGCGTTGTTGATGTTGCCGGCCTTGGCGAAGCGCTGCCGCCCCTGCCACTCGGGTCCGCGCGTGATGTACCCGACGCCGATCTCGGCCGCCGCCCGCCGGAAGTCAGGCCGGTCGCCGTCGTCGAGGATGTAGGTCTCGTGCGGGTAGTCGAGGTCGCGGGCGTGGATGGCCGTGTTGAGCACGAGTTCGAGCGGCTCGTTGTAGGTCGTGATGAACACGTCGACGCTGAGGCCGGGCCGGGCCGGCGGCGCGGTCGGACGGCGCTTCGCGTTCCACATCGTGAGCGCGTAGAGCACCGACTCGCCGAGGCTGTAGGTCTCGGCGACCACGAGCGGCACGCCGATCCACCACACCGGCCACGGCACGGTCGCGCCCCAGCGCCAGCCGAGGTAGACGAGGCCGAAGGCGACGACGAGCACGGCGAGGATGCGCACCGCGACGAGGTGCCGCGGGCTCATCGGAGGGCTCCGGGCGTCGGTCGGACACTGCCGATGACGTCATCGTCGGCCGCGTCAGCATCGGCCTGACGGGGTCGGTGCGGGTCGTCCGGGTACGCGGGAATGCAGGGCGTCGCGGGCATGGGGGTATCCGCTCGAGCGTGGGGAGACTCGGGGTGCGCGAGGTTCGGGTTGCGCGGGCACGGCGTCGTCGGCGCGACGGCCCGGGGAGAGGCCGACGTGGGTAGCGTGCGTGCAGTGTAGGCAGACGCGAGCATCCTGCAGGTTTCCGTGACGTAAAACGTCGGCGACGATATGCACTCGACGGAAACACGAAAGCCCCGCTCGAGGCGGGGCTTCGGGTGGTGCTTTCGGCTGTTTCGGTGGACCTGAGGGGATTCGAACCCCTGACCCCCTGCATGCCATGCAGGTGCGCTACCAACTGCGCCACAGGCCCGTGGCCCCGTGCGGGGCAACCCTTGAAGCTTACAACAGATCTGAGCGGGCGATGACCACCCCGTGAACAGGACGCGGGTGGATGCGACGCCATCGGCGCATCCACCCGGCCCTGATCAGGGGCTTCGCCGGCGCTCAGTCGTCGAAGAGCTCGGAGAGCCAGTTCTTCTTCTTGCGCTGCGGCTGCTGGCCGCCGTAGCGCGGGTCGTAGCCGCGGTTGTCATAGCGACGATCGTCGCGTCGATCGTCGTAGCGTCGGTCATAGCCGGCGTCGTAGCGCGGATCGTAGGCGGGCTGAGCCACCGGGATCTGCTGCACCGGCGCCACCGGAGTGACGGGTGCGACCGGAGTCGCTGCCGCGGGCGTGGCGGGCGCCTCGGGTGTGGCGCGCTCGATGATCTTGTCGAGCTCGCCGCGATCGAGCCAGACACCGCGACAGTCGGGGCAGTAGTCGATCTCGATCCCGTTGCGCTCGCTCATCACGAGCGTGGTCTCGTCGTTCGGGCATCTCATGCCCTCACCCTCGCCGATCCGCTTGTGGATCGGCACAGTTACTGCAGTGGGTGCAGTTCGCGCGGCGTGCTCGCGCGAACCAGGAGCACCGCGCGGCTCAGGCCGTGCGCTCGCCGTGCTCCGGCAGATCGAGCGCGATCGCCGGGCAGTCCTTCCACAGGCGCTCGAGCGAGTAGTACGAGCGGTCCTCCTCGTGAAAGACGTGCACGACCAGATCGCCGAAGTCGATCAGCACCCAGCGGCCCTCGGAGCGACCCTCGCGGCGCAGCGGCTTCGCGCCCGCCTCGATGAGCTTGTCTTCGACCTCGGAGGCGATCGCGAGCACGTTGCGCTCGTTGCGCCCGGTCGCGAGCAGGAACACGTCGGTCAGCGGCAGCGGGCCGGTGACATCCAGCGCGACCAGATCTTCAGCCTGCTTGTCGTCGGCCGCGAGGGCGGCGATGCGCAGAAGCTCGAGGGCACGGTCGGATGCGGTCACGGATACCTCAGGGTGGTGGTGGATGTGCGGGGTGCGAGCGCGCAGCGGGTCACGCGCGAGCTCAGAACTGGCCCGTGACGAGGCTGAAGACCAGCACGCCGGCGACGAGCACGGCGAGCGAGGCGCTCGCGATGATCAGCACCGTCAGCGTGCGGTTGCCGCGGGGCTTCGGGTTCGACATCATGCCGCGCGTCGACGTGTGCGTGCTGACCGCGCGGATCGCGCGCACCGGCTGCGAGTCGGTCGACGCGACCTGGTGGTCGCCCGGGTCGAGCTCGTGGTCGAGCGCCGACTCGTCGAGCTGAGTGGGGTGCGCCCCGGTCGACGAGAGGCTGCGGGGCAGGTCGATCGACCCTGTGATGATGATCTCGCCGGTGGTCGTGAGCGGACCCGCGAGCTCCGGCTGCGGGATCGACGGCAGCACGAGCGCGTTGGTCGTGACCACGCCGTGGCCGCCGATGACGTCGCGGCTCGCGACGAAGTCGCCGTGCGCATCCTGATCGGTGTCCGACCAGTGCGTCGCCGTCGAGGGCTCGTCGACCGGCGGAAGCGGCTCGGCCCGCAGCGGCGTGACGTCGACGACGACCGGGTGGGCCTCGACCGGAGCGTCGGCCGGTGCGGGCTCGACGATGATCTCATCGGCGTCGTCGGCCTCGCCCTGCTGCGGAGGCTCGGGCGCACGCCAGGCCGAGGGGGCCGGCATATCGACGCGGTCGGAGACCGACGGCGCGGCGCCGAGGTACGACGCGGGATCGCCGTTCGGCTCCGCGGGTGCGGCACCGGGAGGCGGCAGGTCGCTGAGCGAGGGCAGCTGCGGCTCGTCGCCGGCAGGCTCGGATTCCTCGGCGGCGGCGATCTCGTCGGTGACGGAGGGCACGTCGGCGGGAGTCTCGTCGACCTCCGCGTCGGCAGCGTCGTCGGTTTCGGCGGGAGCGTCGGCCTCGGCGGGAGCGTCGTCGGCGACGATCCGCTCGGGAGCGTCGTCGGCGGCGGGCTCGGCATCCTCGGCGGCGAGCTCGGCGTCGGCGTCGTTCGAATCGGCCTCAGCCTCACGCCCGACAGCGGTCTCGTCGGCAGCATCGGCGTCAGCGGTGTCGGCGCCATCGGCCCGGCTCGACTCGTCGGAGGCAGCCTCATCGCTCGGGGCGGACTCCGCCTCGGCCTCGGAATCGGGAGTCTCGACGGCTTCCGACTCGTCCGTGACGGCGGCGGTCTCGTCCGCCGGCGCATCCTCGGCGGCGTCCTCGCTCGCGGCGGGCGGCGGCGTCGGGGCGCCGAACAGCAGCTCGTCGATGCTCGGGGCTGCGGGGGCGGCCGGGGCGTCGGAGCCGCTGAGCAGCTGGTCGAAGACCGAGCCCTCTCCGGCGGCATCCGGGCTCCAGCGCGCCGGTGCCGGCGGCTCGACGAGCTCGACCGGCTCCGGCGGAGCGGAGATGAACGGGGTGGACGGCGCGGTCGGCTCGACCGACTCCGCCGCGGCGGCGTGGGTCTCGGCCTCATCCGTCGACAGGTCGACGGCGGCATCCGCCTCGTCGGCCTCCGTGGACTCGGGGGCAGCGGCGTCGTCCGCGACCGGGGTCTCAGGCGCGGCGTCGGCGGATTCGACCGACTCGGCCGGAGTGCCGACCTCGGCATCCACCGCACCCTCGGCGAGGAAGGACTCCTCTTCGGCGAGCTCGTCGGCATCCGCCTCGGCCGGCTCGTCCGAGGCGGGCGACACCGCATCCGGAACGTCCGTGAAGACGGGAGCCCACTCGGGGCGCTCGGTCGCGGGACGGTCGATCGGCGCGGGCTCGTCGACCGACTCGGCCGGGGGCGCCTCAGCGGGCTCGCCCTTGCCCGGGCGCTCCTGCGGGAGCCCGGTGATCGAGGTCACGAAGATGTCGGGCGCCGGCACACCGGTCTTCGCGGCCTCGGCGGCGCGGGCCTCGCGCAGGGCGCGCAGCTCACGGCGCGTCATCGTGCGCTCGCCGTTGAAGATCGGGATCGACTCCGTGATGGGCGGCGGCTCGTTCACGCCCGACTCGGCGGCCGGCGGGATGACCTCGTCGCGACGCGCGGTCTGGTAGTCGAGCTCGCCGTGCTCATCGGCCTGACCCTGCGCGGCCTGGTCGGCGGTCGAGGAGAAGGGATTACGCGTCTGCGTGTAGGCGGGCGCCCACGACGGCACTCCGGTGCGCCCCTCGGGGCTGAAGTCGCGCGGGCGGTAGCCCGGGCCATCCACCTGCTCGATCGCCTCGGTCGGCGGCAGCTGGTCGTCGTCGCGACGGGGGCGGAAGGCGCCGCCGTCGGAGCCGCCGCGCTCCTGCGTGATGTAGCTGAGCGGCTCGGCCGGTCCGCGAGGCGACAGCGGGGTCGCGCGCGGGGCGTCAGCGGAGTCGTCGTTCTGGCCGTCGCCGGAGTCGGCACGGCTCGGGTCGGCACCGTGCGCCTCGTTGCGGAGACGCCGACGCGACCACTGCTGGTCGTCGGGTTCGGTCATGTCTCACTCCGGTAGAGATGGTGCTTGGAGATGTACTGGACGACCCCGTCGGGAACCAGATACCAGACGGGGTGTCCCCGCCCCACTCGTGCGCGGCAGTCCGTCGACGAGATGGCCAGCGCCGGTATTTCCAGAGAGCTTACGCCGTGCTTCGGCAATCCGCGAATGCTCAGCTGGTGCCCCGGGCGCGAGACGGCGACGAAATGCGCCAGCTCCCACAGCTCGTCGTGGTCCTTCCACTCGAGGATCTGCGCGACCGCGTCAGCCCCCGTGATGAAGAAGAGATCGGCGTCGGGGTGCTCGTCGCGCACGTCCCGCAGGGTGTCGATCGTGTAGGTCGGACCGTGCCGGTCGATGTCGACGCGGCTGACCGTGAAGTCGGGGTTGGATGCGGTGGCGACCACCGTCATCAGGTAGCGGTCCTCGGCGCGCGAGACCTCGCTCTTCATCCACGGCTGTCCGGTCGGCACGAAGACGACCTCGTCGAGATCGAAGTGCTGCTTGACCTCGCTCGCCGCCACGAGGTGACCGTGATGGATCGGGTCGAAGGTGCCGCCCATCACGCCGATCCGCCGGCGCCGCGGCTCGGATGCCGTCATGCGGGGAGGCTCAGTGAGCGCCCTGTCCGTGCGAGTGGCCGGTCGACCCCTCGTCCATGCCCGAGGTGTGCTCGACGGCGTCGCCGACCTTGTCGCTGTGGCGGTTCGCGACGTCGCGGTAGCTCCACACCACGAACGCGGCGCCGATGAAGATGACGGCCGCGATGAGCGGGAACACCCAGGTCGGGGCGAAGATCGGGTGGTGCTCCTCCGCTTCGGCGAGGACCAGGGCAAGCGTCGTCATGAGGCCGAGTCTAGCGGTCGCGGGATCAGCCGCGGACCTGCCCCGCGCCGCGCACGAGCCACTTGGTGCTGGTCAGCTCGGGCAGTCCCATCGGGCCGCGCGCGTGCAGCTTCTGCGTCGAGATGCCGACCTCGGCGCCGAAGCCGAACTGCCCGCCGTCGGTGAAGCGCGTCGAGGCGTTCACCATCACCGCGGCGGAGTCGACCTCAGCGAGGAAGCGCTCAGCGCGGGCGAGGTCGTTCGTCACGATCGTCTCGGTGTGATGGGTCGAGTGGCGGCGGATGTGGTCGAGCGCCGCATCCAGGTCGTCGACGACCGCGACCGACAGGTCGAGGCTCATGTACTCGGTGTCCCAGTCCTCGTCGGTGGCCGGCTCCGCGTCGGCGACGATCGCGCGGGCGCGCTCGTCGGCGTGCAGCGTGACCCCCTGCTCGCGCAGCGCCGCGGCGAGCGGAGGCAGCAGACGCTCGACGTCGCCCGCATCCACCAGCAGCGTCTCGAGCGCGTTGCAGACGCTGGGGCGGTGCACCTTCGAGTTGACGACGATGTCGACGGCCATGTCGAGGTCGGCGCCGCGGTCGACGAAGGCGTGCACGACGCCGGCGCCGGTCTCGATGACGGGAACGGTCGACTCCTCGACGACGGTGCGGATGAGCCCGGCGCTGCCGCGCGGGATGAGCACGTCGATGCCGCCGCGGGCCCGCATGAGCGCGGTGGCGCCCGCGCGGCCGAAGTCGTCGACGGTCTGCACCGCGTCGGCGGGGAGCCCGGCCGAGGCGAGCGCGTCGCGCAGCAGGCCGACGAGCACGCGGTTCGTGTTCTCGGCAGCCGATCCGCCGCGCAGCACGACGGCGTTGCCGCTCTTCAGCGCGAGGGCGGCGATGTCGACCGTGACGTTCGGGCGGGCCTCGTAGATCGCGCCGACGACGCCGAAGGGCACGCGCACCTGGCTGAGCTTGAGTCCGTTGGGGAGCGTGGATCCACGCACGATCTCGCCGACCGGGTCGGTGAGCGCGATCACCTCGCGCACGGCGCCGCCGAGGGCGCGCAGCCGGGCGTCGTCGAGCTGGAGACGGTCCTGCAGACCGACGCTCATGCCGTTCTCACGGCCGTTCGCGAGGTCGAGGTCGTTGGCCGGCGAGACCGCCTCGGCCGATGACTCGACCGCCTGCGCGATGGCCTCGAGCGCCTGGTTCTTCTGGGCGGCCGTCGCGGTGGCGAGGATGCGGGCGGCGGCGCGGGCCGCGTCCAGTCGCTCGTCGATCGTGCGGGCGTCGGTGCCGGACAGCGTGTCGGTCATGCCGGGATTCTAGGGCGTGTGCGTCGGGCGGTGCGGGCGGCACCGTACCCGCCGATCAGGTGACGTGCAGTCCGCGGGTGCGGTCGGGGGCGAGCGCCGCGGCGGTGCGCTCGCGCGCCGCGCGGGCGTGGGCGCGCACGAGCCGCTCGGCCTCGTCGGCGTCGCCGGACTGCACCGCGGCGAGGATGGCGCGGTGCTCGGCCGCGCTGCGCTCGCGCGATCCGACGGTGCGCACCTCGAGCCAGCGCGCCCGCTCGAGCCGCGCGAGCGCCGCGGCGACGGCGTCGGCGAGGAAGCGGTTGCCCCCGGCCGCGGCCAGCCTGCTGTGGAAGCTGCGGCTCGCGCCGAGCAGCTCGTCGGGCTCCCCCGGCTCGCCGTCGACGAGGGCGTGCAGGGTCGCGAGCTCGGCGGCATCCACCCGTCCGACCGCGAGCCGCACCGCGGCGGCCTCGACGGCCTCGCGGAACTCCGCCGCCTGGTCGAGCTCGTGCCGGTCGAGCGGTGCGACGATCCAGCCGCGGCCGTCGCGGCGCAGCAGACCCTGCGCCTCGAGCCGCACCATGGCGGCGCGCACGGGAGTGCGGGATGCCCCGGCGAGCGACTCGAGTCCGCGCTCGCTGACGCGATCCCCCGGACGCAGCTCGAGCTCGAGCACCGCGGAGCGCAGGCGCGCGTAGGCGGCGTCGGCCTGGCGCGGCGTCGTGTCGGATGCGGTGTCTCCGGTCACGCGGGGCCCCTTCGTCTCGGCGATCGGTTTGGTATACCAACACGGTATCCCATAACCTCGCTCCATGACCACGGCACCCGCGCGCACCCGGCGACCGCTCCCCTGGCTCATGCTCGTGGTCAGCGTCTTCGCGCAGGCCGCCGGAACCGTCGTCGTCGCGACCCCCGCATTCCTCATCCCCCTGCTGCACGTGCAGCAGCACCTGCCGCTCGAGCAGGCCGGCCTGCTGGCGACCGCGCCCAACCTCGGGCTCGTCGCCACGCTGATCGCCTGGGGCGGGGCCGCCGACCGCTGGGGCGAGCGCAACGTGCTCGCGATCGGGCTCGCCCTCGCCGCCGTCGCGGCCTTCGCCGCCACCCTCACGCAGGGCCTCGTTCCGCTCGGCGCCCTGCTCGTGCTCGCCGGCGCCGGAACCGCGTCGGTCAACGCCGCCAGCGGCCGGGTCGTGGTCGGCTGGTTCCCTCCCGAGCGCCGCGGGCTCGCGATGGGCATCCGGCAGAGCTGCCAGCCCCTCGGCGTCGCGGCCGCGGCCCTCGCCGTGCCGGCCCTCGTGGCCGGCGGCGACATCGCCCCGGCGCTGATCTTCGGCGGCGTCCTCGTCGCCGTCTCCGCCGTGCTCTGCCTCATCGTCATCATCGACCCGCCGCGCCCGGGCCGCGCCGACGCGCCCGCGCACCACACCGTGAACCCGTACCGCCGCGACGGGCTGCTGTGGCGCATCCACGCCGTCTCGGTGCTGCTGGTCGCGCCGCAGTACGCGCTGTCGACCTTCGGGCTGGTCTGGCTGGAGGTGGATCAGGGCTGGTCGCCGCTGGCGGCCGGCATCCTCGTCGCCGTCGCGCAGTTCCTCGGCGCGCTCGGCCGCATCGCGGTCGGCTGGCTCAGCGACAGGGTCGGCAGCCGCCTGCGCCCGCTGCGCTGGGTCGCCCTCGCCGGCATCGTCGCGCTGCTGCTCACGGCCGCGGCCGGCGGCCTGCACCTGGCAGTCGCCGTCGCGATCACCTACGTGCTGGCGAGCTGCATCGCCGTCGCCGACAACGGCCTCGCCTTCACCTCCGTCGCCGAGATCGCCGGGCCGTTCTGGTCGGGGCGGGCGCTCGGCGCGCAGAACACGGGGCAGTTCCTCGGCGCGGCACTCGTCGGCCCGGGCGTCGGCGCGCTGATCGGCGTCGTCGGCTACCCGATCGCGTTCGCGCTGGTGGCGATCGCGCCGGCGGTCGCGACCCCGCTCATCCCGAAGGATGCGGCGGTCGCCCGACTGCGCGACACGCTCGAGGCGACGCGCAGCTAGCTGACGTGGCGGCGGCTCAGGTGCGGCCGGCCCGCGGCGCCCGCGGCGCGGCGTCGAACCAGGTGCCGACGACCTCACCAGCGAGCGCACGCCCCACGTTCGCCGTCGAGGTGAGCACGACCGGCGTGCCGCCACCGGCAGCGAGCTTCGCCGCCTGGATCTTCGTGCCGGCTCCCCCGGTGCCGACGCCGGCCGCGCCGATGTCGCCGAGCTCGACCCGCGCGAGGTCGTCGTCGGCCGCCACGGTGTCGATGCGCTCGGCGCCGGGCGCCTGCGGCGGGCGCGTGTAGAGCGCATCCACGTCACTGAGCAGCACGAGCAGGTCGGCATCCACCAGCTCGGCCACGAGCGCGGCGAGCCGATCGTTGTCACCGAAGCGGATCTCGTGCGTCGCGACCGTGTCGTTCTCGTTCACGATCGGCAGGATGCGCAGACCCAGCAGGCGCTCCATGGCGCGCTGCGCGTTGCCGCGCGGGGTCGCGTTCTCGAGGTCGCCCGCGGTCAGCAGCACCTGGCCGGCGAGGATGTCGTAGCGGTCGAGGCTGGTCTGGTAGCGCCACATGAGCACGTTCTGGCCGACCGCTGCGGCCGCCTGCTGCGTCGCCAGGTCGGTGGGCCGGCCGTGCAGTTCGAGGAACGGGATCGCCGTGGCGATCGCGCCCGACGACACGAGCACGACCTCGACGCCGCGGGCGTGCAGCGCCGCCAGCGCGTCGACCAACGGCTCGATCTGACCGGCGTTCTCGCCGCTCACCGACGACGAGCCGACCTTGACGATCACGCGACGGGCCGAGAGCACCGGCTCGCGCAGACCACCCGCATCGCCCTGCGGCGACGCGGCGCGCTCGGCGGCGGACGCGGTCTGCTCTGCGGTGTCGGTCATCTCCGGCCCGCTCCTCTCGTGTGGAACTGACTCGTGGTTCGTCGGGCGACGCGGGCGCGTCAGCGCTTCTCGGCGGGGTCGCCCGCGCCGTCGGCGCTGTCGGCCGCGTCGAGATCGTCGTCGTCGATCCCGGTCTCGGCGTGGTCGGCGGCGTACTGCTCGGTCCAGATGCCCGCGTCGCGCTCACGGCGCAGCTCCTCGCGGGCCTCGGCCTTGGCATCCATGCGCTCGAAGTACGCAGCGCGGCGCTCGTTGCGCGTGGCGCGACGGTCGTCATCGAGGCGCGCATCGGTTCCACGCGGGCTCGTGATGAGCTCGGCCGCCGAGGTGAGCGTCGGCTCCCAGTCGAAGATGCGGTCGTTGTCGTGACCGATCACGACGGCGGATCCGGGGGTCGCGCCCTTCTTGAACAGCGCGTCCTCGACGCCGAGCTTCGCGAGTCGATCGGCCAGGTAGCCGACGGCCTCGTCGTTGTTGAAGTCGGTCTGCTGGATCCAGCGCTCGGGCTTCGTTCCCAGCACGCGGTAGAGCGGCTCGGTACCGCCCTCGACCTTGATCTCGAACTCGGCCGCGTTGACCGCGCGCGGGCGCAGCACGACGCGCGGCGGCGGCGTGTCGGCGGCGCGGCTCTGACGGTCGGCCTCGACGAGCTCGCCGAGCGCGAAGCTCAGCTCGCGAAGGCCCGCCCGGCTCACGGCCGAGATCTCGAACACGCGGTAGCCGCGCTCTTCGAGGTCGCCGCGCACGAAATCGGCGAGCTCCTGGGCGTCGGGGATGTCGACCTTGTTCAGGGCGACGATCTGCGGTCGCTCGAGCAGCGGCACCTGCCCCTCGGGCACCTCGTACTTGCCGAGCTCGCCCAGGATGACGTCGAGGTCGCTCAGCGGGTCGCGGTTCGGCTCGAGCGTGCCGCAGTCGAGCACGTGCAGCAGCGCGCTGCAGCGCTCGACGTGGCGCAGGAACTCGAGGCCGAGCCCCTTGCCCTCGCTCGCACCCTCGATGAGGCCGGGCACGTCGGCGACGGTGAAGCGCACCTGGCCCGCCTCGACGACGCCGAGGTTCGGGTGCAGGGTCGTGAAGGGGTAGTCGGCGATCTTCGGCTTCGCGGCGCTGAGCGCGGCGATGAGGCTCGACTTGCCGGCGCTCGGGTAGCCCACGAGCGCGACGTCGGCGACGGTCTTCAGCTCGAGGACGACATCGCCCTCCCAGCCGAGCGTGCCGAGCAGCGCGAAGCCGGGAGCCTTGCGCTTCGTGGTCGACAGCGCCGCGTTGCCGAGGCCGCCCTGGCCGCCCTCGGCGACGACGAATCGCTGGCCGGGCTCGGTCATGTCGAGCAGCTGGGTGCCGTCGGCGGAGCGCACCACGGTGCCGAGCGGCACGGGCAGCTCGAGCGACTCGCCGGCGTAGCCGGCGCGGTGATCGCCCATGCCCGGTCCGCCGTTGCCGCCGTGGCGGTGCGGGCCGCGGTGGTAGCCGAGCAGCGTGGTCGTCTGCGGGTCGGCGACGAGCGTGATGCTGCCGCCGTCGCCGCCGTTGCCGCCGTCGGGGCCGGCGAGCGGCTTGAACTTCTCGCGACGGACCGACACGCAGCCGTTGCCGCCGTGACCGGCGCGCAGGTGCAGTGTCACCTGATCGACGAAGGTCGCCACGACGGGCCTCCCGGGTGAGTCAGTGATGGATGGATGCGGTGCGGGCCCCTGCGGGCCGGGCGCGGCATCCGGAACAAAAAGAGGAGGGCGGGCCGAAGCCCGCCCTCCTGCTCGACGATCGAGCTCCGTGAGAAACGGGCTCAGACCGCCGGGACGATGTTGACGACCTTGCGGCCGCCCTTCGCGCCGAACTCGACCGAACCGGCCGAGAGGGCGAACAGCGTGTCGTCTCCGCCGCGGCCCACGTTGGCGCCGGGGTGGAAGTGGGTGCCGCGCTGGCGGACGATGATCTCGCCGGCCTTGACGACCTGACCGCCGAAGCGCTTCACGCCGAGGTACTGGGCGTTGGAGTCGCGACCGTTGCGGGTCGAGGACGCTCCCTTTTTGTGTGCCATGTCGTCAGCCCTTACTTGATGCCGGTGATCTTGACGCGGGTCAGGTCAGCGCGGAAACCCTGGCGCTTCTTGTACCCGGTCTTGTTCTTGAACTTCTGGATCACGATCTTCGGTCCACGCTCGTCGCGGATGACCTCGGCCGTGACGGTGACCTTCGCCAGCGCCTTCGCGTCGTGCGTGATCTTGTCACCGTCGACGAGGAGGACGGGGGCCAGTTCGATCTTGCCGTTCTCGGCCTGGACGCGATCGAGGACGACGATCGAGCCGACCTCGACCTTCTCCTGACGGCCGCCGGCGCGCACAATTGCGTAAACCACGGGATTCCTTCTTGTCGAAAACTTGCGTGCGGAGCCAGCTGGCCCTGCGAGCATCGGGGCCTCGAAAACCCGAGGCACGGTGCGTGGGCTCAGCCCAGCTAGCACCAAGGGTCAAGAGTACGCGAGAAACGGGGATGCGGTCAAACCCGCTTCGCGCAGTCGGCGCGTCGCCGCGACCGACACCATTCTCACACCTCGTCGAGCGCCCCGCGCACCTCGTGCCGACGCGGGTGACGCTGCAGCCAGCCCCACAGCAGCACGGCGCCGAGCATGACGACGGCGAGCTGGTTGATCATGTTCTGCGCGGCCCCGAGCACGCCGCGCGCGGTGTTCTGCCCGAAGCGGTCGAACAGGCTCGTGAGATTCTCCCGGCCGCCGAAGAGATCGGGCACGCCGGCGAGCGCGGCGATGAACGACACCAGCACGACGATCACCACCACGGCGACCGCGCCGACGACGGTCGCGAGCACGGCGCGACTCAGCACATGGCCGAGCCGCAGCTGCGCATCCACCGGAGCGATCTGCCACAAGCAGAGGAACACGCCCGCGGCGAAGGGCAGAGAGCCGGTGAGCGAGACGGCGAGCTGCGCCGTCCACGCCGAGTCGGCGAAGCGCGACCAGTCGCCGCCGAGGGTGCCGACCGTGTAGGCGCTCGCGATGACGCCGGAGAGGAAACCCTGCACGAGCACGGCGCCGAAGATCGCGACGGCCGTCACCAGCGCGGGCACGAAGCCCCGGCGGGTGACCGTCGCGGCGACGCGGGAGCTCACGGTCTTGTCGGCCATCGAAGCCAGCCTTCCTCGGTCGCGAATCCCTAGACTCGGCGCGTGACGGTGCTGATCGACGAGCCTATCTGGCCGGCTCACGGCACCCTCTGGGCGCACCTGGTGAGCGACAGCGGGCTGGATGAGCTGCACGCCTTCGCGAGCGCCGCCGGGGTTCCGCGCCGCGCCTTCGACAACGACCACTACGACGTGCCGCAGGAGCGCTGGCAGGAGTTCGTCGACCGCGGCGCCGAAGCGGTGACCGGGCGCGAGCTGCTGCGCCGACTGCAGGCCGCCGGCCTCCGCGTGCGGCAGAAGGACAAGGGCGCGCGCGGCTGAGACCAGCCGCACGCGCCCTCGCACGTCACGTCAGCGCGATCACTCGCTCGGCGGAGTCACCACCGTGCCCGCGGAGCCCGCACGACGCGAGCCGCGCGTCGCGCGTCCCTCGCCGGGGAGCTTGGGCTCGGGCAGCGCGTCGAGCACCGAGTCGAGGATGTCCTCGGCGTCCTTCGTGCTGATGCGGCGGGCGTTGCGCTTCGCCTTCACGACCGGCAGATCGAGGATCTTCACTGCGGCCTCGGCCGCCGCTCCCGCCGCCTGCTGAGCGAGCTCGGCCTTCGGCTGCGCCGGCTCGGTCTTCTCGCTCGTGCCGCCGGCACGGCCGGTCGCGGCCACCGCCGGGGCGGCCGTCTCGGCGGTGCCGCCCTCGGCGTGCTCGTCGCCCGCGTGCGCCGCGGCGCTGCTCTTCGCGATGAGGCCGAGCGCGTTGCGCACGTCGTCGGTGATGGCGTGGGTGCCGCCGTTGGCCTTGCCGTTGCCGTTGGCGCCGCCGCCGCCGTTGCCGGAGCCGTTCGAGCCCCCGCCGTTCTGAGCGCCGTTGCCGCCGTTCGAGCCGCCGCTGCCGCCGCGACCGCGACGACTGCGACCGGAGCCGCTCTCGCCGCCGCCGTTCTGACCGCCGTTGCCGCCGTTCGAGCCGCCGCCGTTGCCGCGGTGCTTCGTGACCGGGTCGTGGTAGACCACGACGCCGCGGCCGGCGCAGTGCTCGCACGGCTCGCTGAAGGTCTCGAGCAGGCCGAGGCCGAGCTTCTTGCGGGTCATCTGCACGAGACCGAGCGAGGTCACCTCGGCCACCTGGTGCTTGGTGCGGTCGCGCGACAGGCACTCGACCAGACGGCGCAGCACGAGATCGCGGTTCGACTCGAGCACCATGTCGATGAAGTCGATGACGATGATGCCGCCGATGTCACGCAGACGCAGCTGGCGCACGACCTCCTCGGCCGCCTCCAGGTTGTTCTTCGTGACGGTCTCCTCGAGGTTGCCGCCCGAGCCGACGAACTTGCCGGTGTTGACATCCACGACCGTCATCGCCTCGGTGCGGTCGATGATGAGCGAGCCGCCCGAGGGCAGCCAGACCTTGCGGTCGAGCGCCTTCTCGATCTGCTCCGTCACCCGGAACTGATCGAAGGCATCCTTCTCGCCCTCGTAGCGCTCGACCCGGTCGACCAGGTCGGGGGCGACGGAGCCGAGGTACTTGTCGATCGCCTGCTGCGCGTCGTCACCGGCGATGACCATGCGCTGGAAGTCCTCGTTGAAGACGTCGCGCACGATCTTGATCAGCAGGTCGGGCTCGCTGTGCAGCAGAGCCGGCGCCTGGCCGATCTCGACGGCGCGCTCGATCTCGGCCCACTGCTGGGTGAGACGCTGCACGTCGATCGTGAGCTGCTCCTCGGTGGCGCCCTCGGCGGCCGTGCGCACGATCACGCCGGCGTCGTCGGGCAGCACCTCCTTGAGGATCTTCTTCAGGCGTGCGCGCTCGGTGTCGGGCAGCTTGCGGCTGATGCCGTTCATCGAGCCGCCGGGCACGTACACGAGGTAACGGCCGGGCAGGCTGATCTGGCTGGTCAGGCGGGCGCCCTTGTGGCCCACCGGGTCCTTCGTGACCTGCACGAGCACGCGGTCGCCGGGCTTGAGCGCGAGCTCGATGCGGCGGGGCTGGTTCTTCAGCTCGGGATCCTGCTGCACGGCATCCCAGTCGACCTCGCCCGAGTAGAGCACGGCGTTGCGGCCGCGGCCGATGTCGACGAAGGCGGCCTCCATGCTCGGCAGCACGTTCTGCACGCGGCCGAGGTAGACGTTGCCGATCAGACCGGAGTCCTGCGCGCGGGCGACGTAGTGCTCGACAAGCACGCCGTCTTCGAGCACGGCGATCTGCGTGCGGTTGTTGGCCTCGCGCACGACCATCGCGCGGTCGACGCTCTCGCGGCGGGCGAGGAACTCGGCCTCGGTGATGACCGAGCGGCGGCGACCGGCGTCGCGGCCGTCACGGCGGCGCTGCTTCTTCGCCTCGAGGCGAGTCGAGCCCTTGATGCGCTGCGGCTCGGTGATCGGAGCCGGGGGCTGCTTGGGCTGACGCTGCTGCGGCTGGCGCTGCTCGCGGGGCTCGTCGGTGACGTCCTCTCCCCCGCGGCGACGGCTGCGGCGGCGGCTCGTCGAGGAACCCTGCTCGGCGTCGCCCTGACCGGACGACTGGCCCGGCTGCTCGGCGCGGGCGCCGCGCTCCGGCGGCACCCAGGTCGGCAGATCGGGGGCGCGGAACAGCAGCGAGGTGCTGGTGATGGCGCCGGAGAAGAGCGACTGCGGGCCGGATGCGGCGGGAGCCTCCGCGGCGGGCTTCGTCTCGGCGGCAGCTTCGGCGGGCTGCGCGGATCCCTGCTCGCCGACGGTCTCGTCGGCGACGAGCGCCTCGGCGGCGGTCTCGACGGGCTCCGCGACGGGAGCGGCGGCGTCCTCGTCGGGGATGTCGAGCGCGGGCTGCTCGGTCGCCGTGGGAGCGGCCGGAGCCGACGCCTCGGGCTCTGCGGCCGGCTGCTCGACGGTCTTCTCGACCGAGCGGATGCTGTCGAGCGCGTCGTTCAGCTCGGCGAGCGCCGGCTGCGCGGTCTCGGCGACCGGCGTCTCGGGCTGCGCCGGCTGCTCGGACCGGGTGGTCTCGGGCTGCGTGGGCTCGGGGGTCGGTGCGGCGGCCTGAGCCGTCACGCGCCGCGATCGGCGCACGCCGAACAGGCCACGCCCCTTGGGCTTGTCTTCATCCACCATCGCTGGTGTCTCCTCGTCCGGAGGGGCGACCGCGCCACCCGTCCGGGTGCTCTTGTCCGACGGACCCGCAAGCCCGTCGCAATCCTGTCGGTGGGATCCGGTGAGGCGGCACGCGGGGCGCGGCCTCGCCGGCGGCGCTCTCTCACAACGCCTCGGAACTGGCATCCGACGCGGTGCGGTCATCGCACTCGCGGCCCGGTTCGGTCTGGTGCTGCGCTCGGGGGCGCGGCCCCGGGACCCTGCCCGGTAAGCATTCAGCGTCGTCGAGCGCGGCCCGACGACACGGCCACAGTATCCCAGTTCGTCCACCCGATCGGGCAGGCGCCTCGGTGCGCACCCGGAAAAAGCGACATCCGACGGTCAGAACGCCGCGCCGAGGGCGGTCGCACCGTGCGACGAGCAGGGCGCGAACGGCGGGGCGGACCGCAGTCGCGCCGGCTCCCGGCATCCCCGGCGCACCCGCGTGCGAGGATGCCAGCGTGACCGACACCGTCGCAGAGGCGCCGACCTCCCGCCGCCCCTGGATCCTCGCCGCGTTCTTCATCGTCGCGGGCGCCCTCGGCTGGTGGGCCGCGTTCAGCCTGACGCTCGACAAGATCGCGGTGCTCGAGGATCCGGACGCGGCGCTCTCGTGCAACCTCAGCGCCTTCGTGCAGTGCGGCAAGAACCTCGGCTCGTGGCAGGGCTCGGTGTTCGGGTTCCCGAACCCGCTGCTCGGGCTCGGCGGCTTCGTCGCCCCGATCGCGGTCGGAGTCGCGATCCTCGCCGGGGCCCGCTTCGCCCGCTGGTTCTGGATCGCCTTCAACGTCGGCATCGTCGGCGCTCTCGCCTTCGTGATCTGGCTGATCACGCAGAGCTTCTTCTCGCTCGGCACGCTCTGCCCGTGGTGCGCTCTCGTGTGGAGCGTGACGATCCCGCTGTTCTGGACCACGACGCTGCGCAACGCCAAGGAGGGCGTCTTCGGTGACGCGCCTCGCCGCATCGGGCGCCTGCTGACACCGTGGATCGTGCCGATCACCGTGCTCTGCTACCTGATCGTGATCGTGATCGGGCAGACCCGCATCCCGATCATCCAGTCGCTGTTCCTGTAGACCGGTTCGCGCGCCTGTCGGCGCGTTCCCAGCAAGCCGACACCGCCCTCCCCTAGTTTTGCCGCGTGCCGGAACGTCAGACCAAGAAGCAGCGCATCGAAGAGGCCCGCGAGGCCGCCCGTCAGGCCCGCGAGCAGCGCGAGAAGCGCCAGCGGCTGCTGAAGGTGCTCGTGCCGATCATCGCGACCGTCGTCGTGCTCGGCATCGGAGCCCTCATCGCGGTCGTCGTGATCGCCACGATCCCGAAGCCGGCCTTCCCCGGCGGCCCGAAGAACATGGCCAGCGACGGCATCCTCTACACGGGTGACGGCACCAAGGCCGCGGTCGCCGAGACCGCCGCCACGAAGAAGGGCGAGAAGCCGAAGGCCACCGAGTGGCCCGACTCCGACGGCAAGGCCCACATCGTCACCTACATCGACTGGTCGTGCCCCGTGTGCAAGACCTTCGAGACGACCTACGCCGAGCAGATCAACCAGATCGTCGCCGCGGGCCAGGCGACCCTCGAGATCCACCCGGTCGCGATCCTCGATCGCGCCTACCTCAGCTCGCGCTTCTCGAGCCGCGCCGCGAACGCCGCCGCCTGCGTCGCGAACTTCGAGCCCGAGAAGTTCGAGGCCGTGCAGACCGCGATGTACGACGAGCAGCCCGAAGAGAACACCAACGGTTTGACGAACGCGAAGATCAAGCAGATCGTGCAGAAGGCCGGCGCGAAGAGCGACGACGTCGCCACCTGCATCGACAGCGAGCGGTTCAAGAACTGGGTCAAGGCCGCCACCGACCGCGCCACGAGCGACAAGGCCCTGCAGGGCGCTCAGGGCTTCGGCACCCCGACCGTCGTCGTCAACGGCCAGCGCTGGGACTCGAGCGCGCAGCCCGACTTCGGCGCGTTCCTGACCTCGGCCGTCAGCGGCGAGTAAGCACCGGTCGTCCCGACCGACAGAGAAGGGGCCCGCCGCGATCGAATCGCGACGGGCCCCTTCTGCGTGTGCGGCGCCGGGAGGCGCTGGGCGGCTGGTCGGCCGGGCTCAGCCGAACCAGAGGCCGAGCTCGCGCTGCGCCGACTCGGGCGAGTCGGAGCCGTGCACGAGGTTCTGCTGCACCTTGAGGCCCCAGTCGCGGCCGAGGTCGCCGCGGATGGTGCCGGGGGCGGCGCCGGTCGGGTCGGTCGTGCCGGCGAGCGAGCGGAAGCCCTCGATCACGCGGTTGCCGGCGATGCGGATCGCGACCACAGGTCCCGACTGCATGAACTCGACGAGGGGCTCGTAGAAGGGCTTGCCCTGGTGCTCCTCGTAGTGCGCGGCGAGCAGCTCGAGGCTGGGCTCGACGAGCTTGATGTCGACCAGCTGGTAGCCCTTCGCCTCGATGCGGCGCAGGATCTCTCCGGTCAGGTTGCGGGCGACGCCGTCGGGCTTGATCAGCACGAGGGTCTCTTCGACAGGGGCGGTCATGCGGTCGTGTCCTTCCGTTGGGGGTGGTCTTCGCGGAACGGGCGACGCTGGATGCGCCGGGTCTGAAGTCGGTGGGGTGCTGCCGCTGCGAGGCGGATGCGGCTCAGCGCCGCGCCGCGCGCTGCTGCCTCTCGATGCGGCCGGCCTTGACGACGCACCAGATCCAGATGCCGACGAAGATCGCGCCGACGATGAACATCGACGGGTCGACGAAGCCGCAGGCGAGCAGCGCGAACTGCAGCACCCATCCCAGGATCTGGGCCCAGCGGTGCCGGGTCTGCGAGGCGGTGATGAGCAGCACGACGATGAACGCCGCTCCCCCGCCGAGGGCGGCGCCCGGAGGCAGCGAGCGCAGGCCGAACAGGGCCAGCGAGGCGAAGATCAGCATGATCGCCTCGAGCACGAGCGCGACGGAGAGCAGCGACTCGCGCACGCCCCGTTCGCGGCGCGGGCGTCGGCCCGACCCGGAGGCGGCGGCCTGGTTCGCGCCGCTCACTGCTGCTTCCAGTCCTCGGCGTCGGCGAGCGCGATGACGTCGCCGACGAGCGTGATCGAGCCGGCGACGACGACCGCGCGACGCGGCGACTCGGCGGCCCAGCCGCGGGCCTCGCGCAGCGCATCCTCGACGTCGTCGACGACGGTGTGCGGCACGCCCAGCTCGGCGACGGTCTCGTCGAGCTCGTCGGCGGCGATCGCCCGCTCGGAGCTCGAGCGGGTCACGATGAAGCGCGCGGCGACCGGGGCGAGCTCGGCGAGGATGCCGTGCGCGTCCTTGTCGGCGAGGATGCCGACCACGAGCGCCAGCTCGTCGAAGTCGAAGTACTCCTGCAGCGCGCTGGCGAGCGCGCGGGCGCCGTGCGGGTTGTGGGCGGCGTCGACGAGCACGGTCGGCTCGATGCCGACGAGCTGCAGCCGGCCGGGCGAGGTCGCCTGCCCGAGGCCCTCGGCGAGCACGTCGGCGTCGAGCGGGCGGGTGCCGTCGCCGAGGAAGGTCTCGACGGCGGCGACCGCGACGATCGCGTTCTGCGCCTGGTGGTCGCCGTAGAGCGGCAGGAACACGCCCTCGTAGCGGGCGGCGCGCCCGCGGATGTCGAGCAGCTGCCCGCCGACCGCGACCGTCGTCGACTCGAGCGCGAAGTCCTGCATCTCGATCGCGACCTCGGCCTCGAACTGCCCCGCACGGGCGCGGATCTCGTCCAGCGCCTCGATCGTCTGCATCGCCGTGACGACGCTCGCGCCGGGCTTGATGATGCCCGACTTGGTGCGGGCGATCTCGGCGATCGTGTTGCCGAGGCGCGCCTGGTGATCGAGGTCGATCGGGCAGAAGACGGCGACCTGCGCGTCGGCGACGTTGGTGGAGTCCCACTCGCCGCCCATGCCCACCTCGAGCACGATCACGTCCACCGGCGCGTCGGCGAAGCAGGCGAAGGCCAGCACCGTCAGCGCCTCGAAGAAGGTCAGCGGCGGCTCGCTGTTCGCGGTGAGCTCCGCATCCACCATGAGCAGGTAGGGGCGGATGTCGTCGCCGCCGGCCACGAGGGCGGCGTCGCTGATCGGCTCCCCGTCGATCATGATGCGCTCGTTGACCCGCACGAGGTGCGGGCTCGTGAGCAGACCGGGCTTGAGCCCGCTCGCCCGCAGCAGCGACTCGATCATGCGGCTGGTCGAGGTCTTGCCGTTCGTGCCCGCGATCGTGATGACCGGGGCCGAGTTCTGCGGGTCGCCGAGCAGCTCGAGCGCCCGACGGGTCGGCTCGAGACGCGGCTGCGGGTTCGACTCGCCGATGCGGTCGAGCAGCTCGCGGTAGAGCGCGTCGGCCGCGGCGCGGTCGTCGTCCTCGCCGCCGGATGCGGCGGTCGGGTTCAGCTCGTCGGTCACGCTCGGGCCACCTGGATGCTCACAGTCCGATTGTCGCCCACCTTGGCCTCCGAGACCGCCGCGCCCTCGATCACGGCCGCCTGCTCGGGCAGGGCGGTCAGGTCGAGCGCGAGCGTCTCGCCGCGGATCAGGTCGGCGTGCGCGAGCACGGCGCGCGCCACGTCGGGGTCGCCGGCGACGACGAGGCGGATGCGGTCGCTCACCTCGAACCCGGCGTCCTTGCGGGCCTGCTGCACGGCGCGCACGACGTCGCGCGCGGTGCCCTCGGCCTCGAGCTCGGGCGTGAGCGCGGTGTCGAGCACGAGGAAGGCGTCGCCGTCGAGCGCGGCGTAGGCGCGGTCGTCGCCGCCCTCCGGCAGCTCGAGCACGAGCTCGAACTCGCCCGCCTCGAGCGGCGTGCCGTCGACGACGACGGTGCCGTCGGCCTCCGCCCAGTCGCCGGCCTTGGCGGCCTTGATGATGCGCTGCACGTCCTTGCCGAGGCGCGGGCCCAGGGCGCGCGCGTTCACGGTCAGACGACGGGCGACGCTCGCACCGGGCAGCTTGGCGACGAAGCTCACGCTCTTCACGTTGAGCTCGTCGCGCAGCACCTCGGCGAAGCCGTCGAGCCCCTCGCCGGCGCCCACGACGGTCAGTCCGGCGAGCGGCAGGCGCACGCGCAGCCCGCTGGCCTTGCGCAGCGCGAGACCCGACGAGGCGACGGCGCGGACGCGGTCCATCGCGCTGACGAGGGCGTCGTCGGCGGGGAAGGCCGACGCATCCGGCCAGTCCTCGAGGTGCACGCTGCGGCCGCCGGTGAGGCCCTTCCAGATCTCCTCGGTCACGAGCGGCAGCAGCGGGGCGGCCACGCGGGTGACCGTCTCGAGCACGGTGTAGAGCGTGTCGAAGGCGTCGCGATCCTCACCCGACCAGAAGCGGTCGCGGCTGCGGCGCACATACCAGTTGGTCAGCACGTCGCCGAAGTCGCGCAGCGCCTGGGCCGCGAGCGGGCTGTCGAGCGCGTCGAGGTGACCGGTGACCTGCTCGACGAGCACGCGGGTCTTCGCGAGCAGGTAGCGGTCGAGCTCGTTGGCCGAGTCGGTGCGCCACTGCGCCTCGTACCCGCTCTCCCCCGCCGTGTTCGCGTAGAGGGTGAAGAAGTAGTAGGTGCTCCACAGCGGCAGCAGGAACTCGCGCACGCCCTGGCGGATGCCCTCCTCGGTGACGATGAGGTTGCCGCCGCGGATGACGCTCGACGCCATGAGGAACCAGCGCATCGCATCCGCGCCGTCGCGGTCGAAGACCTCGCTGACGTCCGGGTAGTTGCGCAGGCTCTTCGACATCTTCTGACCGTCGCTGCCGAGCACGATGCCGTGGCTGATCACGTTCGAGAACGCGGGGCGGTCGAACAGCGCCGTCGCGAGCACGTGCATGACGTAGAACCAGCCGCGGGTCTGCCCGATGTACTCGACGATGAAGTCGGCCGGGTTGTGCCCGTTCGCGGTGTCGGTCCCGTCGAACCACTCGCGGTTCTCGAAGGGGTAGTGCACCTGCGCGTAGGGCATCGAGCCGGAGTCGAACCACACGTCGAAGACGTCGGAGATGCGGCGCATGGTCGACTGACCCGTCGGGTCGTCGGGGTTCGGACGGGTGAGTTCGTCGATGAACGGCCGGTGCAGGTCGACCTCGCCGGCGTCGTTGAGCGGCAGGCGGCCGAAGTCGCGCTGCAGCTCGTCGAGCGAGCCGTAGACGTCGAGGCGCGGGTAACGAGAGTCGTCGCTCTTCCACACCGGGATGGGCGAGCCCCAGAAGCGGTTGCGGCTCACCGACCAGTCGCGGGCGTTCGCGACCCACTTGCCGAACTGGCCCTCCTTGACGTTCTCGGGCACCCAGGTGATCTGCTGGTTGAGCTCGCCCATGCGGTCGCGGAACTCGGTCACGCGCACGAACCAGCTCGACACGGCGCGGTAGATGAGAGGATTGCGGCAGCGCCAGCAGTGCGGGTAGCTGTGCTCGTAGCTGCGCTCCTGCAGCAGTCGGCCCTCGGCGCGCAGCAGGCGGATGAGCGGCGTGTTCGCCTCGAACCAGTGCTGCCCGGCGACCTCGGTGACGGCGGGCAGGAAGCGGCCCGCGTCATCCAGCGACAGGATGACCGGGATGCCGGCCTCGGCGCAGACGACCTGGTCGTCCTCGCCGTAGGCGGGCGCCTGGTGCACGACACCGGTGCCCTCGCCGGTCGCGACGTAGTCGGCGACGAGCACGCGCCAGGCGTTCTCGTTGCCGGGGGCGTCGGCGTAGTGGTCCCACAGACGGTCGTAGTGCACGTCGCGCAGCTCCTCGCCGACGACGGTGCGCTGAACGGCGGCCTGAGCAGCCTTGGCATCGGCGTAGCCGAGCGCTTTGGCGTAGGCGGCGACGGTGTCGGCGGCGAGCAGGTAGAGCGACTGGCCCTCGGCCGCGCCGTCGGCGGCGCCATCCGGTCCGGCGGGCAGCACGGCATACTCGATCGCCGGCCCCACGGCGAGCGCCGCGTTGGTCGGCAGGGTCCACGGGGTCGTCGTCCAGGCGAGCGCCTTCACGGCGGTCAGGCCGAGCGCCTCGGCCTTCTCGCCGACGAGCGGGAAGGTCACCGTGACCGAGGGATCCTGGCGCACCTTGTAGACGTCGTCGTCCATGCGCAGCTCGTGGTTCGACAGCGGCGTCTCGTCGTTCCAGCAGTAAGGCAGCACGCGGAAGCCCTCATAGGCGAGGCCCTTGTCCCAGAGTCGCTTGAAGGCCCAGAGCACGCTCTCCATGAAGTTCGTGTCGAGCGTCTTGTAGTCGTTCTCGAAGTCGACCCAGCGCGCCTGACGGGTGACGTAGTCCTTCCACTCCTGCGTGTAACGCAGCACACTCGCGCGGGCGGCGGCGTTGAAGGCGCCGACGCCCATCTCCTCGATCTCGTCCTTCGTCGTGATGCCGAGCTGGCGCATCGCCTCGAGCTCGGCCGGCAGGCCGTGAGTGTCCCAGCCGAAGCGGCGGTGCACCTGCTTGCCGCGCATGGTCTGGTACCGCGGGAAGAGGTCCTTGGCGTAGCCGGTCAGCAGGTGGCCGTAGTGCGGCAGGCCGTTCGCGAAGGGCGGGCCGTCGTAGAAGACCCACTCGTCGCATCCCTCGCGGTTCTCGACCGACGCGCGGAAGGTGTCGTCGCCCTTCCAGAAGGCGAGGATGCCCGACTCGATCTCGGGGAAGCGCGGGCTGGCGGGCACGCCGGTCGGCGTCGTGGCGCCGGTCGCGGCGCTGTCGCCGATCGCGTTCGCGCCGGAGGCGGAGGAAGTGCGGGGGTACATGCGCGGTCCTTCGTGCTGTCGATCCGGATGAGTGATCTGTCTCGCACGAGGACGACTTGCGCCGCGGTACCACCTCGCTTGCCGCATCCCTGCGACCGCTCTTCTCGGCTGTGACGGGCCGCCCGCTCGGGTCTAGTGGATGCGCGGCCGCTCGCGCGGCCGTGCACCGTTCTTCCGAGGACTCCCCGGTGATGGCCGGATCGACGTCTGTGACGAAGATTCTAGCCGCCGCTCGGGAATACCGCGGCGCGCCAGTAGGCTCCGTTTCTCGTGACCGATATCCACGGCGGCAAAGTGCCCACCGCCGAACTCGACCAGAACCCGTCGGGACCCTCGGGTCCCACCGATCCCGCCGTTCCGACGGCCGTGACCGGCTCCCCCGACCGCCGACCCGCTCGCCGGGCCGTGTGGGCGGCCTTCCTCGGCAGCTCCCTCGAGAGCTTCGACTTCTACCTCTTCGCCTACTTCAGCGCCTTCTTCTCGGCGAGCGTGTTCTTCCCGAACGACGATCCCTTCGTCGGCCGGCTCGAGGCCTTCGCGCTGTTCGCCCTGAGCTACGTGGTGCGCCCGATCGGCGCGATCATCTTCGGCTGGGTGGGCGACCGCCTCGGCCGCCGCCAGACGCTGCTCATCACGATCACCCTGATGGGCGTCGCGACCGGCGCGATCGGCCTGCTGCCCGGCTACGACACGATCGGCGTCGCGGCTCCGCTGCTGCTCGTCGTGATCCGCCTGCTGCAGGGGCTCTCCCTCGGAGGCGAGTGGGGCGGCGGCATCCTCGTCGCGGTCGAGCACGCCGAGCCGAAGCGCCGCGGCCTCTACGCCGCGCTGCCCCAGCTCGGCTCGCCCGTCGGAACCGGCATCGTCGCGACGCTCGTGATCGTGCTGTCGGCCGTCATGCCGCCCGAGGATCTCGCGGCGTGGGGATGGCGCATCCCGTTCCTGCTCGCCTTCCCGCTGCTGCTCGTGTCGCTGTGGCTTCGGCTGCGCATCGACGAGACGCCGCTGTTCAAGGCCCTCGTGGCCGAAGACCGCCTCGAGCGCGTGCCCGTGCTGTCGGCCTTCGCGAAGCACCCGCTCGCGATGATCGTCGCGATCGGCGCCGCGCTGCTCGGCATCGGCTCGTACTCGCTCATGAACACCTACACGCTGAGCTACGGCGTCGCGGTGCTCGGCTTCAAGTACGAGGAGCTCTCGCTCGCGACCCTGATCGGCAGCGCGCTGCAGCTCGTGACGATCCCGCTGTTCGGCGTGTGGGCGAACCGCATCGGCTCGGCGCGCGTCGTGCTGATCGGCGCGATCGGCACGCTGATCATCACGTTCCCGATGTACTTCCTGCTGCAGTTCGCGACCTTCCCGATCCTCGTCGGCACGATGATCATCGGCGGCATCCTGCCCACCCTCGCGTGGGCGGGACTCGGCGGACTGATGGCGGATGTGTTCGGCGGGCCCATCCGCTACAGCGCCCTGTCGATCGCCTACGCGGTCGCCGCGACGATCTCGGGCTTCATCCCGCTGATCACGACCGCGATCGGCGCCGCGAGCGGCAACGCGTGGTGGCATCCCGGCATCGTGCTGGCGGTGCTCTCGGCGCTGACGCTCGTCTCGGCGATCTTCGCGGCGCGCTGGCGCCGCCCCGTCGACAGCCTGCTCGAGGCCTGAGCCGTCGTCGACGGGCGCGAGCGCGCGGTCCCGTTCCGAGCGCGGGGTGACGGCACCCCGCGCTCGGAACGGTGACCCGCGCTCGCGCCTGAGCCGTCGGCGCGCCGACGACTCGTAGGCTGTCGGCGACCTGCCGTCGGCGGGGAATGGAGACACCATGAGCGACGGACGCACGCCGCACGACGACGAGGATCCGCTGGGCCTGGGCTTCGGCGAGAACTCCCCAGCCGGCGCCGCGCACGGCTCCGCCGAGGAGCCGCCGCCGACCGAGCCGCTCTCCGCCGGCGACCGCCCCTGGACTCCGGCCGATGGCACGCCCGCCGCGGATGCCGCCGGCGACGCTCCGACGACGGCCGATCCCTTCCCCTGGCTGAACGACCCGACGGGCGGCGCCGGAGCAGCGGGAGCGAACGCCGGCGCGGATGCCGCGCCGCCGGCGAACGACGACGTCACCCAGGTCTTCGGCGCCGTGCCGCCGGCAGCACCGCCGTCGCAGGCGGCGACCACCGTCTACCCGACCGGCTACGCGACGCCCGGCGCCGCGCCGGCCGCCAAGACGACGGCGACCCGCTTCGACCCGAACCTCTTCACCCCGCTCGCGAGTACCGGCGGCGACGACGAGCCCGAGGAGGACGAGGGGCCGTCGAAGAAGCCGCTCATCATCCTCGGCAGCATCGGCGGCGTGCTCGTGATCGGCATCGCGATCCTGCTGATCGTGCTGTTCACCCGCGGCGGGGGTGACGCCGAGAAGGACAGCGCGGCCGGCGAGGTGTCGTCGAAGCCGTCGACCTCGACCTCCGCGTCGCCGTCGAAGAGCGCCTCGCCCTCGGCGAGTGCGACGCCCAGCGCGACGCCGAGCGCCCCGGCGTCGAGTGCTCCGCCGGTCGCACCGCCCGCCCAGATCCCCGCCCCGGTCATTAACTCGTTCACGTCGAATCAGGCGACCGTGACGTGCCCGGCCGCGACCGGCTACGTCGATGTGCACCTGAGCTGGTCGGTGAAGAACGCCGACTACGTGTCGGTCGACGGCGCGAGCCCCGAACCGTCATCGACCGGTGGGAAGGATGTTGGATTCAACTGCGCCCAGGATTCCCAGACGTTCACGCTCACGGCCTTCGCCAACGGCGGCACGGCAAGTGTCCAGAAGACCGTGCAGGTGAAGCGCAGCATCGTCGCTCCGCCGACGGATCCCCCCACCGACCCCGGTACCGGCACCGGCACCGGCACCGGCACCGGTGGAACGACCACCGGCGGCTGATTCCGCATACAGCGCGGCCGTTCACGACGCACACGAAAGGGCGCCCCGGGGAATCCCCCGGGGCGCCCTTCCTTCCCCCGCTGACGCGGCGCGGCCCTCTTACGCCGCCGAGGCCGCCTGGTAGGCGCTCTGGATGGCCGAGCCCCAGTACGGTCCGAACATCGTGTTCGCGACGCCGTCGTAGCCGAAGCTGTTGACCGAGTTCTGGGTGCCGCCGGAGCCGCTGCCGATGAACCAGGGTCCGCCCGACGATCCGCCGGTCATGTCGCAGTCGATGCCCTGCGACTCCGACTGGCCGAAGGGGTCGTCGCTCGACGAGCTGTCGGTGCACGACTTCAGCGTCTCGCCGTTGAACGGCGATCCGGCCGGGTAGCCGAAGGCGGCGTATCCGAGGCCGCGGTCCTGGTTGAACGAGACGGGCGACGCGCCGACCTCATCCGCCAGGTTGCCGTCGCCGCTCACCACCGCGAATCCGGTGTCGTAGGTGATGTCGCCGTCGTTCTTCCACTGGTTCGTGGTGAAGAGGTCGGTCGCGGCGAACTGCCCGTAGGGTGCGCTGCCGTTGTCGTAGGCCGGCACGAAGACCCAGTTGGTGGCGAAGTCGCCGGGGCCCTCGTTGAGGCAGTGACCGGCGGTCGCGACGACGCTGCCGTTGCTCGAACTGATCGAGTTGCCCGAGCAGACGTAGTCCTGCCCGCCGAGCGTGAAGAACACCTTGCCGATGTGCGACACCGGGGCCGGCGATCCGGCCTTCGGGCTGACCGCGTTGGCCGAGTAGGTCACAGCCTTCCCCTTCGCGGGGGCGGCGGTGGATGCGGTGCGCTCGCCCGCGCTGATGAGCGTGTCGGCGGGTGCCGCGGCGCGCATCCGGTCGGCCGACCAGTACGTCGCGGCCGTGGCCGCCTTGGTGCTCGGCACGGCGTAGTGCGCGACCTGCGCGCTCGCGTCGGCCGCGGCGGGTGCCGCCTGCGCGCTGGTCGCGCCCGCGGCGAAGGCGGCGCCGCCGAGCAGCAGTGCCGCCGTCGTCGCTCCGATCCGGAACCTCGTCGTCGTCATGTTCTCCCCAATCGATCGTTTCGGTTCTTCCCCCGTGCGGCGCTGTCGAGCGGAGGCGATCTGGTTGGGATCGCGTCCTGCGCCTCTGAGGTGCCTCTGAGCCTGTCGGCGGTGAGGGGATTCCCAGGGCGTTCCTCGGAGTCCGAAGCGACTCTTGTGGAGATCGAGAAAAGACCCCCCGAATGGGTGACACGTGATAGCTTTTCGCCGCTCAAGGACGAGCGGATCTCGACTCCGGGATCCGGACCGCTCGTCCCCCGGCCCGGCTCCCGGGGTCGCCCGCCCCGCCGCTCGACCCGGCGGTAGACTCGCGCGAGATCCCACACTCAGGCACCTCACCATCCGACTCGGTGCCGCCTAAATCGAAGCGAAAGCGGAGCCCTCATGTCCGACGCGCACGGCGACAGCACTCCCGACACCGGAAGCAGCCGCATCCCCGACCGTCCCGCCCTCGAGGGCCTCGAGCCGAAGTGGGATTCCGCCTGGGCCGAGCAGGGCACCTACTCCTTCGACCGCGCCGCGGCTCTCGCCGCCGGCAAGGAGAGCGTCTTCGCGATCGACACCCCGCCGCCGACCGCCTCGGGCAGCCTGCACATCGGCCACGTCTTCAGCTACACCCACATGGACCTCGCCGCGCGCTTCAACCGCATGCGCGGCAAGCACCTCTTCTATCCGATGGGCTGGGACGACAACGGCCTGCCGACCGAGCGCCGCGTGCAGAACTACTACGGCGTGCGCTGCGACCCGACGCTGCCCTATGACCCCGACTTCACCCCGCCCCAGGAGGGCGGCGAGGGCAAGAGCACCAAGGCCGCCGACCAGCTGCCGATCTCGCGCCGCAACTTCGTCGAGCTGTGCGAGCGTCTCACCGCCGAAGACGAGGTGCAGTTCGAGGAGCTGTGGCGCAAGCTCGGCCTCAGCGTCGACTGGACGCTGACCTACCGCACGATCGGCGACGAGGCGCAGCGCGCCGCCCAGCGCGCCTTCCTGCGCAACCTCGCCCGCGGCGAGGCGTACCAGGCGGATGCGCCCACCCTGTGGGATGTGACCTTCCGCACCGCGGTGGCGCAGGCCGAGCTCGAGGAGCGCGACCAGCCGAGCGCGTACCACGGTCTCGCCTTCCACCGTCCCGACGGCGGCGTGATCGACATCCAGACCACCCGTCCCGAGCTGCTGCCGGCGTGCGTGGCCCTCGTGGCGCACCCCGACGACGAGCGCTACCAGCACCTCTTCGGCACGACCGTGACGACGCCGCTGTTCGGCGTCGAGGTGCCCGTGCTCGCGCACCACCTCGCGCAGAAGGACAAGGGATCGGGCATCGCCATGATCTGCACCTTCGGCGACACGACCGATGTCACCTGGTGGCGCGAGCTCGACCTGCCCAACCGCACCGTCGTCGGCTTCGACGGCCGCCTCGTGTCGGAGGCGCCCGCCGCCGAGCTGTTCACCGACGCGGGCCGCTCCGCCTACGCCGAACTGGCCGGCAAGACCGTGTTCAGCGCGAAGGCGCGCATCGTCGAGCTGCTGCAGGAGTCGGGCGAGCTGATCGGCGAGATCAAGAAGATCCAGCACCCGGTGAAGTTCTTCGAGAAGGGCGACCGCCCGCTCGAGATCGTGTCGACCCGCCAGTGGTACATCGCCAACGGCGCCCGCGACGAGGCGCTCAAGCAGCGCCTGCTCGAGGCCGGCAAGCAGATCGACTTCCACCCCGATTTCATGCGCGTGCGCTACGAGAACTGGGTCAACGGCCTCACCGGCGACTGGCTGATCTCGCGCCAGCGCTTCTTCGGCGTGCCGATCCCCGTCTGGTACCCGCTCGACGCCGACGGCAACCCCGTGCAGGGCTCGCCGATCGTGCCGAGCGAGGACGCGCTGCCGATCGACCCCTCGAGCGACACCGCCCCCGGCTACGACGAGTCGCAGCGCGGCGTGCCCGGCGGCTTCGTCGGCGAGCTCGACATCATGGACACCTGGGCGACCTCGTCGCTCACCCCGCAGATCGCGGCCGGCTGGGGCACCGACCCGGAGCTCTTCGACCTCGTGTTCCCCTACTCGCTGCGCTCGCAGGGGCAGGACATCATCCGCACCTGGCTGTTCTCGACCGTGCTGCGCGCCCAACTCGAAGAGGGCACCGTGCCGTGGACGAACGCCGGCATCTCGGGCTTCATCGTCGACCCCGACCGCAAGAAGATGTCGAAGTCGAAGGGCAACGTCGTCACCCCGGCGGGCATGCTCGACGACCACGGATCGGATGCGGTGCGCTACTGGGCGGCCTCGTCGCGCCTCGGCACCGACGCGGCCTTCGACCCGCAGAACCCGAAGCAGATCAAGATCGGCCGCCGCCTGGCGATCAAGGTGCTCAACGCGGCGAAGTTCGTCTACTCCTTCCCGTTCGACGAGGCCGCGGCCGCGGTGACCGAGCCGCTCGACCTCGACATGCTGGCCGAGCTGGCCCGCGTGGTGGAGCTGTCGACCGCCGCCTACGAGCAGTTCGACCACGCCCGCGCGCTCGAGTTGAGCGAGCAGTTCTTCTGGACCTTCTGCGACGACTACCTCGAGCTCGTCAAGGAGCGCGCCTACACGGGATCCGGCGCCACGCAGGCGAGCGCCGTGACCGCGCTGCGCGCCGCCGTCGACGTGCTGCTGCGCCTGCTCGCGCCGGTCATCCCCTTCGCCACCGAGGAGGTGTGGTCGTGGACCCACGAGGGTTCCATCCACACCGCCGCCTGGCCGCAGGCCTCGGAGCTGCGCGAGCTCGGCGCCGCCGAGCCGAGCGGGCTGCTGCCGGCCGTCAGCGCGGCGCTCATCGGCATCCGCCGGGCGAAGACGGATGCGAAGGCCTCGCAGAAGACGCCCGTCACCTCGGCGACGCTGGCCGGCCCGGCGATCCTCGCCGGCGCGCTCGACGACCTGCGCGCCGTGGGCCGCATCGCCGACCTGACGCACGTCGAGGCCGACGAAGTCGCCGTGAGCGACATCGTGCTCGAGGAGCAGCAGGCGTGAGCGCCGGCGGCGACGTCACGGTCGGTCCCGACAGCGCGGACGACTCGGGTGCGCTCGCCCCCGTCACGACCGAGTCGGGGCTCGTGATCCGCGCGATCACGGCCGATGACGTCGCCGCCTGGCGCGAGCTCTTCCGCGCCTACGGCGAGTTCTACGAGACGGTCTTCGACGACGCGCACCTCGACCACGTGGGCGCACTGCTCGTCACCGCGGGCTCCGGTGTCGACGCGCTCGTCGCCGTCGACCCGGCCGAGGGTGACGCGCTGGTCGGCTTCGCGCACTACCGCTCGCACCCCGACACCTTCAGCCGCCAGCGCGACTGGTACCTCGACGACCTGTTCACCGCCCCAGCCGCCCGCGGCCGCGGTGCGGCGACGGCGCTCATCGCCCGCCTCGGCGAGATCGCCCGCGGCGGACGCGAGCACGGGCACGGCGGCACGCTCCGCTGGATCACCGCCGCGTCGAACGAGCGCGCCCAGCGGGTCTACGACCGGATCGCGCAGCGCACGACCTGGCTGACCTACGAGCAGAAGCTCTAGGCCACGACGTCGGCGGCGCAACCGCGTCGTCGCGCATCCTCGAGAGGAGCAGTCATGCAGCTCGGAACCCGGTGGAGCGTCGGGGCGGACACCCCGCCGCGCCTGCCCGAGGCGGTCGTGACGGCCGTGCGCCAGGTCGAGGCGGAGCTCGCCGCCGAAGGCGTCGACACCACGGTCAGGCGCTGGACGCTCACCTGGCTCGAGGGCCGGCCGGTCGTCGAGCTGGATGACGGCACGACGATCCGGTACTCCCCCGCCGCAGACGAGGCCGTGATCGAGGCGCCGCAGCCCGAGGACGGCTGAGCCCGGGCGCGGCCGGTGCGGCGGTCGCGACGGCGGCGCCCGGCTTCGCGGCCTCAGCGCGTGAGGAACGCGCGCTGCAGCTCGGCGCGGCGCTCGCGCTCGACGCGGGCGCGCGAGTTCTCGCGCAGCAGCGTCGCATCGGCGCGGGTTCGCGCATCGCGCTCGGCGGACTCCGCGGCGCGGCGACGCGCCCAGACGGTCAGCGCGACGCCGAGACGGTAGACGGCGAGGGTCGCGCCGCCGCTCGGGCGCACGCCCAGAGCCGGGGTGTGGATCGCGGCGGACATGGTCATCCCTCCTTCCGGTCGTGCTTCGATGCGGTCGTGGAGCCGGAAGCAGCGTCTCCGTCGGCGGCGTCCTCGCCGGCCTCGTCACCGGGAGTGACGTCGCCGCCCATGACCGGGAAGACGTTGAGCTGCGCCTGCACGGGACGGGATCCGGGCTCGGTGCTGTCGCGGTAGGTGACGACGAACTCGTCGACGACCTCCATGAGCCGCTTGCTCAGCTTCGCCAGCTGCGGCCCGGTGAGACGCAGGTTCGCGGTCGAGATCGTGGCGCGGTCGATCCACTTCTCGCCGAGCTCGTCGCCGTGCGCGAGGAACTCGTCGAGCTGACGGCGCCGGCGGTGCTCCCATTCGGCCTGGATGAGCTCGCTCGCGGCGCGCATCCCCCCGCCGGCCCGGAAGGCGCTCGGGTCGAGCGAGATGCCGCCCGGCACGCGCTCCCACCAGCGCTCACGGGCGGTTCCGCGGCCCTCGACCTCGCGCACGAAGCCGTGCTTCTCGAGCTGGCGCAGGTGGTAGCTGGTCGACCCGCTCGACTCCCCGAGCCGATCGCCGAGACCGCTCGCGGTGGCGGGGCCGAAGGTCGAGAGCGCGTCCACGATCGCGACCCGCAGCGGGTGCGCGTAGGCCTTGAGCGCGGTCGCATCGAGGGTGCGGCCGAACGCGGCGTGCGCACCCGCGTCGTGAGCGGGGTCCGGAGCAGCGACCGGATCGGTGGAGGTCATGGTGCAAAGATACTTCTTGCAAACACTTCTTTGCAAGACTTTCTTTGCAACGCTTTCTCTGCATCATCGCGCGGCTTCGTCCTAGGGTGGAGCGCATGACCACCACCCCGTTCTCGCAGCCGAGCACCCTCCCCCACGGTCTCCCGCCCTTCGCCGACATCCGCGACGAGCACTTCGCCCCCGCCTTCGACGAGGGCATGGCCGAGCAGCGGGCGGAGGTGGCGAACATCACGCGCGTGCGGTCGATGCCGACCTTCGAGAACACGATGGAGCCGCTCGAGCGCTCCGGCCGCATCCTCGATCGGGCCCTGCACGTGTTCTTCAACAAGTCGTCGTCCGACTCGAACGACACCACGAACGCGCTCGAAGAGGAGTACGCACCGAAGTTCGCCGCGCACAACGATGCGATCCGCCTCGACAGCCAGCTCTACTGGCGCATCTCCACGCTCTGGGAGGGGCGCGAGAGCGCCGACTGGACGCCCGAGCAGCGCTACCTCGTCGAGCGCTGGCACACCGAGATGACCCTCGCGGGCGCCGGCCTCGACGACGAGGCCAAGACGAAGCTCAGCGAGCTCAACGCGCGGCTGTCGACGCTGACGACGCGCTTCGAGAAGAACCTGCTCGCCGACACGAACGAGCTGGCCGTCGTCATCCGCGACCGCGCCGAGCTGGACGGGCTCGGCGACGGCGAGATCGCCTCGGCAGCCGGGGCCGCCCGCGAGCGCGGGATCGAGGACGCCTGGCTCGTCACGCTGCCGCTCTTCACCGGTCATCCGTGGCTGGCCTCGCTGACGAACCGCGAGGTGCGCGAGCGCATCATGACCGCGTCGCGCTCGCGCGGCATCCACGGCGGCGAGCACGACAACCGCGAGGTGCTGCTCGAGATCGTGCGGCTGCGCGCCGAGCGGGCCGAGCTGCTCGGCTTCGCCAGCCACGCCGCCGCCGTCACCGCCGACCAGACGGCGAAGACGCCCGAGGCGGTCGCCGGCATGCTCGAGCGCCTCGCGCCCGCCGCCGCGCGCAACGCCCGCGCCGAGCAGGAGGCCCTCGAGAAGCAGGCCGGTCAGCCGATCGCGGCGCACGACTGGGCGCTGTTCACCGAGAAGGTGCGCGCCGCCGAGTACGACGTCGACACCGCGGCCCTGCGCCCCTGGTTCGAGGCCGAGCAGGTGCTGCGCGACGGCGTCTTCTTCGCCGCCGGCCAGGTATACGGACTCACCTTCGAGGAGCGCCCCGAGCTGCAGGCATACCACCCGGAGGCGCGCGTGTTCGAGGTGTTCGAGGAGGACGGGAGCGCGCTCGGGCTCTACGTGCTCGACCTGTACACGCGCGACTCGAAGCGCGGCGGCGCGTGGATGAACCCGCTCATCTCCCAGTCGGAGCTGCTCGGCATCCCCACCTCGATCGTCGTCAACAACCTCAACGTGCCGAAGCCGCCGGCCGGATCCCCCACGCTGCTGACGCTCGACGAGGTCAACACGCTGTTCCACGAGTTCGGCCACGCGCTGCACGGTCTGCTCGCCCACGTGACCTATCCGCGCTTCTCGGGCACGAACGTCTACCGCGACTTCGTCGAGTTCCCCAGCCAGGTCAACGAGATGTGGATGCTGTGGCCCGAGGTGCTCGCGAACTACGCCAAGCATGTCGAGACCGGCGAGCCGCTCGACCAGGGCATCGTCGACCGCCTGCACGCCTCCGAGCAGTTCAACGAGGGCTTCTCGACCAGCGAGTACCTCGCCGCGGCGCTGCTCGACCAGGCGTGGCACCGGCTCTCGGCGTCGGAGGCCGCATCCGTCACCGACGTCGCCGCCTTCGAGGCTGCGGCCCTGGCCGAGGTCGGCCTCGACAACCCCGCGGTGCCGACGCGCTACTCGTCGACCTACTTCGCGCACACCTTCTCGGGCGGCTACGACGCCGGCTACTACTCCTACATCTGGAGCGAGGTGCTCGACGCGGATGCGGTGGAGTGGTTCCGCGAGAGCGGCGGCATGACGCGCGCGAACGGGGACCGCTTCCGCGCGTTCGTGCTCGGCATCGGCGGCTCGCGTGACCCGCTGGAGTCGTACCGCGAGTTCCGCGGGCGCCCCGCCGAGCTCGCCCCGCTGCTGAAGCGCCGCGGCCTGGAGTAGGCCCGGCCGCGAGCGCGGGGTTCCGTCCGAGCGCGGGGTGACGACGCCCCGCCGTCGGAAAGGGGACCCCGCTCGGCTCAGGCCGGGGTCGAGGTCGGGGTCGGGGTCGGGGCGAGCGCCCGCACGGTGTCGAGGCGGTCGCTGAGGCGTGAACCCTGCACGGCGAGCACGATCTCGTCGGCTCCGGTGCGGGCGGTGAGCGCGTCGAGGGCGGCCCGCACCGTCGCCTCCGAGCCGACGGCCTGCTGGGCGAGGCGCGCATCCACCCACTCGGTCTCGGCGGCGGTCCAGGGGTGCTGCTCCGCCTCCTCGATCGTCGGGATGCGCGCGGGCAGCCGCCCGGTGCGCATGCGCAGCTGCACGAGGGCCTGCGGCAGCGCGCGGCGGCGGGCATCCGCGTCGTCGTCGCCGACGACGGTCGCGACCGCGACGGCGGAGCGCGGCTCGCGCAGCACGACCGAGGGCGTGAACGCCCGGCGGTAGAGGTCGAAGACCACGTCGGTCATCTCGCCGCCCGCGAAGTGGTGCGCGAAGGCGAAGGGCAGGCCCATCATCCCGGCGAGGCGCGCACTGAAGTCGCTCGAGCCGAGCAGCCACAGCTCGGGCGAGTCGCCCATGCCGGGGATCGCGACGATGCGGCCACCCTGCCCGCTCTCGAGCGGCGGGATCGTGCCGAAGTAGGCGAGCAGCTCGATCACCTGGTTCGGGAAGTCGTCGACCGTCTCGGCGCCGACGTTGCGCCGGATCGCCGCCGACACGGTCGGATCGGTGCCCGCGGCGCGGCCGAGGCCGAGGTCGATGCGGTCGCCGTGCAGGGCGACGAGGGTGCCGAACTGCTCGGCGATCACGAGCGAGGAGTGGTTGGGCAGCATGACCCCGCCCGAGCCGACGCGGATGCGCTCCGTCGCCGCCGCGATCGCGCCGATGAGCACGGCGGGGGCCGAGCTGGCGATCGAGGGCATGCCGTGGTGCTCGGCGACCCAGAAGCGGGAGTAGCCCGCCGCATCCGCCGCCTGCGCGACCGCGATGGTCTCGGCGAGGGCGGAGGCGTGGTCGCCGCCGCTGACGATGGGGGCGAGGTCGAGGATCGAGAGAGGTGCGCTCACCCGGTCTGCAACGCCGTCGCGCCGCTCAGGATTCCGCGGGTCAGTCGGCGGAGCGGCGGCGCCGACCCGCACTGGTGAGCGGACTCGTCGTCCTCCGCTCTCCCTCCGCAACCCGGGTGCTTCGCAATTCAGGATCGGTTTCGCAATTCAGGATCAGCGGCGGGATCCGCACGGATAACGGCCGGAATCCCGGTCGGATCCTGAATTGCGCGGCGACGGATCCTGAATTGCGATCGTGCCGGCGAACTCACCGCACGACGCGTCGGGGTCAGACGCCCGGATCCCGCGCTCAGGATTCCGCCGATCAGTCAGCGGCGCGGCGGCGCCCGACGCGAAGCACGAGCATGATCGCGCCGCCGGCGAGGAGCCCCCAGACGGCCGAGCCGATGCCCGCGATGCTGATGCCCGAGGCGACCACCAGGAAGGTCGCGATCGCGACGATGCGGTTCGGCACATCCTCCAGTGCGCCGGTGATCGCCGTGATGAGAGCGCCGAGCAGGGCGAGGCCGGCGACCGACTCGATGAGGATGGGCGGGCTCGCCCGCACGAGGGCTCCCGCCGCACCGGCGCCGAAGGCCAGCAGCAGGTAGGCGGCGCCGCCCGTGACCGCTGCGATCCAGCGGCGCTCGTGCGGCGTGTGCGAGTCGGGGCCGGCCATGATCGCGGCGGTCAGGGCCGAGAGGTTCACCTGGAAGCCGCCGAGCGTCGACGTCGCCGCCGACACGATGCCGGTCGAGGCGAGAAGGGTGCGGGTCGGGGCGGCCTCGTAGCCGAAGGCGCGCAGCACCGTGAATCCGGGGATCTGCTGGCCGGCCATCGTGACGAGGTACAGCGGCACTCCGAGGCTGACGATCAGCACCGGGTCGAAGGTCGGGGCCGTGAACGTGACGACCGGCGCGAGCGAGAGCCCCTCGGCCCAGTCCGGCCCGGCGGCGACCAGCACGGCGACGGCCGTCGCGACGACAGCCGCGGGCACCGCCCAGCGCGGCGCGAGCCGGCTCAGCACGAGCCAGATCACAATCGGCGGCAGCGCCAGCCACGGATGCTCCACGGTCGCGGTGACCGGCGACACGCAGATCGGGAACAGGATGCCGGCGAGCATCGCGCTCGCGATGGGCTTCGGGATGCTGGTCGCCATCCGCGCGAGCCACGGCCAGAACCCGGTGATCGCCATGAGCGCCGAGGCCACGAGGAACGCCCCGACCGCGCCGGTGTAGTCGTGTCCCTTCGATGCGGCGCCGGCGGCGACGAGCACCGCGGCGCCCGGCGTCGACCAGGCGAAGGAGAGCGGCAGGCGGAAGCGCAGGCTGAGCACGATCGCGAGCAGCGCCTGCCCGAGGCAGAGCGCGAGCAGCCCCGATGCGGCCTCGGCGGCGGTCGCGCCGACGGCGGTGAGCCCCGCGATCACGAGCGCGAACGAGCTCGCGAAGCCGGTCACGGCGCCGACGAGTCCAGCGGCGATCGGGGCGACGAGGGACGAGGGCGCGGAGGCGGGGCGATCACCGGCTGTCATGGCCGCACCAGCCTAGTGAGCGGGCAGGCCCGGCCGACGCGGGCCGCGACGGAATCGGCCCGCATCCCTCCCCCGCCGAGATGGGAGACGAGGATGCGGGCCGCTCTATCGCGAGCCGGTGCCTGTGACGCAGCCGGCGCCGCTCAGAGCACCTTCGACAGGAACGCCTTCGTGCGCTCGTGCTGTGGGTCGGTGATGACCTGGCGCGGGTCGCCGGCCTCGACGACCACGCCGCCGTCCATGAACACCAGGCTGTCGGCCACCTCGCGGGCGAAGCCCATCTCGTGCGTGACGACGATCATCGTCATGCCCGAGGCCGCGAGGCTCTTCATGACGTCGAGCACCTCGCCGACGAGCTCGGGGTCGAGCGCCGAGGTCGGCTCGTCGAACAGCAGCAGCTTGGGCTCCATCGCGAGCGCGCGGGCGATCGCGACGCGCTGCTGCTGGCCGCCCGACAGGGACGCCGGGTAGGCCTTGGCCTTGTCGGCGAGTCCGACGCGGGCGAGCAGCTCGGTCGCGCGCTTCACGGCCGCATCCCGACCCTGCCGCTTGACCCGCTGCGGCGCTTCGATGATGTTCTCGAGCACGGTCAGGTGCGGGAACAGGTTGAACCGCTGGAACACCATGCCGATGTCGCGGCGCTGCAGCGCGGCCTCCTTCGGGTGCAGCTCGTAGATCTTGTCGCCGCGCTGGCGGTAGCCGATGAGCTCGCCGTCGACGAACAGGCGGCCGCCGTTGACCTTCTCGAGGTGGTTGATGCAGCGCAGGAACGTCGACTTGCCCGAGCCGGAGGGCCCGATGATGCACATGACCTCGCCGCGCCCGACCTCGAGCGAGATGCTCTTGAGCACGGTGTTCGAGCCGAAGCTCTTCATGACGCTCTCGGCGCGCACCATCGGCTCGGCGGCCCGCGCCGCGGGAGCCGCGGGAGCCCCGGATGCGGTGGACGCCGCCGAAGCGCTGCTCGATGCGGTGTCGCTCATGCGCCGCCCCTCTCGTTGCTCTCCCCTGCCGTCGTCGGCTCCGCCGCAGCGGCCGTCGGCGCGACGGGGTTGCCGCCCACGTCGATGAACCGCGTGCTGCGCGCGAAACGCTTCTCGAGGAAGTACTGGCCGACCATGAGCACCGAGGTGATCACGAGGTACCAGATCGACGCCACGATGAGCAGCGGGATCGGGTTGAAGGTCTCGGCCGAGATATCGCGCGTGCGCGTGTACAGGTCGGTCGAGAGCGGCACCGCCGTGACGAGCGAGGTCGTCTTCAGCATCGAGATGACCTCGTTGCCGGTCGGCGGGATGATCACGCGCATCGCCTGCGGCAGGATGATGCGCCGCATCGTCTGACCCCAGGTCATGCCGAGGGCGACGGCCGCCTCATCCTGGCCCTTGTCGACCGAGAGGATGCCGGCGCGCGCGATCTCCGACATGTACGCCGCCTCGTTGAGCGCGAGGCCGATGACGGCGAGCCAGAAGACGCTGATCGCCTCCTGCGTCGTCCAGCTGACCGCGGCGGTCGTGAAGGGGATGCCGATCGTGATCGTCTTGTAGATGGTGGCGAGCAGGCCCCAGAAGACGAGCTGCACGTAGACCGGGGTGCCGCGGAAGATCCAGACGAACACCCAGGCGAGCGCCCGCAGCACCGGGTTCGGCGAGAGGCGCATGACCGCGACGAGCCCGCCGATCAGGATCGCGCCGATCATCGACAGCACGGTGAGCTCGAGGGTGACGAGCACGGCCTGCGAGACGCGGCGGTCGAAGAGGTACTTCGCGACCGAGGGCCAGTCGTAGGTGGGCCGGTTGACGGCGGCGTCGTAGACGAAGAGCGCCAGGATGACGACCAGCACCACGGCGATGATCCAGCGGCCGGGATGGCGCAGCGGGATCGCCTTGATCGGGTCGGGCGAGGCGCCCGACGGGCTCGGGGCGCCGGAGCGCGCCGAGCCCGTCGAGGTGGTGTCGCTCATCGTCAGCTCGTGGCCCCGTTGATGTCGATCTTGTCGATCGCGCCGTCTTCGACGCCCCACTTCTTGAGGATCTTCGCGTAGGTGCCGTCATCCTGCAGCGACTGCAGCGCGGCCTGGAGGGCCTGGCCGAGCGTGCCGCGGTCCTTCGCGATGGGCATGCCGTAGAGGAAGACCGAGTACGGGTCGCCCGCGACCTCGAGCTTGCCCTTCGACTGCTTGACGGCGTAGAGCGTGACGGGCGAGTCGGCCGAGAGCGCGTCGGCGCGGCCGAGCGTCACGGCGGCGGTGGCGTCGTCCTGCGTGTCGTAGCCGAGCAGCTTGATCTCGGGCTTGCCCGCATCCGTGCAGGCCTTCGACTTGGCGGGGCCGTCGTCGAGCGCCTCGGTCGTGCCGTTCTGCACGGCGAGGGTGATGCCGCAGGCGTTGTCGGGGTCGACGGTCTTGCCCGCGGGCGTCGCCCACTGGATGCCGGCCTGGTAGTAGTCGACCATATCGACCTGCTTCTGACGTTCCTGGGTGTCGAAGAAGGAGGAGAGGCCGATGTCGTACTTGCCGCCGGTGATGCCCGGGATGATGTTGTCGAACTTGGCGACCTGGTATTTGGTCTTCAGACCCAGCTTCGCGGCCATGGCATCCGCGAGCTCGATCTCCCAGCCGATCGGGTTGCCGTCGGCGTCCTTGAACTCGTTCGGCGCGTAGGTCGCGTCGGTGCCGAGGGTCAGCGTGCCGGCCTTGACGATGTCGGCCGGCAGCAGCTTGGCGGCCGCGTCGTCCTTCTTCACATCGGCGGCGGCGCCGCTCGCGGCAGGGGTGTCGGCCTCGTTGTTGACGCAGCCCGACAGCGTCAGGGCGGTGACGGCGGCGAGGGCGACGAACGGCAGGAGTGCGGTGCGTTTCATGGTGTCCTTCTCGTGGTGCAGCGACGGGATGGTCGTGGTGGGCTGTGAGGGGTCGATGGTGCAGGTCGGGGTCTCAGCTCGTGTGCACGCGCTCGCCGTCGACCCAGGTCGAGACGGTGCGCGTGTCGGAGATCGCGTCGAGCGGACCCGCGAAGGGGTTGCGGTCGACGACGGCGAGGTCGGCGACGGCGCCCGGCTCGAGTGTGCCGGTCGTCTCGAATCCGTTGATGCGGGCGGAGCCCTGCGTGTAGGCGCTGACCGCCTGCGCGAGCGACAGGGCGCTCTCGGGGTAGAACGGCTTCTCGTTGTAGTCGGGGTCGTCGTGCGGCAGGCGGCGCGTGACGGCGACCTGCAGCGCGGCCCACGGGTCCGGCGTCGTGACAGGCCAGTCGCTGCCGGCGCAGAACGCGGCGCCGGCGTTCCAGAGCTGGGCGAAGGGGTACTGCCACGACGAGCGCTCCGCGCCGAGCGCGACGAGGTTGATGAGCTCGTTCTGCGGCTCCCAGTTGGCCCAGAGCGCCTGCATGTTCACGGTCGCGCCGAGCGGGGCGAATCGGGCGAGGTCGTCGGGGTGCACGACCTGCACGTGGGCGAGGTGGTGGCGGATGCCGCTGTCGCCGTTGGCGGTGCGCGCGGCCTGGATCGCATCAAGCGCCTCGCGCACGGCCCGGTCGCCGATCGCGTGGATGTGCACCTGGAACCCGGCGCGGTCGAGCTGCGTCACGTCCTCGCGCAGCTCGATCGGGTCGACGAAGGAGAGCCCGGTGCCGAGGGTGGGGGCGCCGCTCTGGTCGAGGTAGGGCTCGAGCATCCCGGCCGTGTAGTTCTCGGGGATGCCGTCCTGCATGATCTTGATGCTCGTCGCGCGGAACCGCGGATGCGCGAACGCCTCGCGGCGGGCGATCAGCTCGGGGATCTGCTCGGCGCCGCGCGAGCGCTCCCACCACAGCGCCGCGACGACGCGCGCCGTCAGCGCGCCCGAGCGAGCGGCCTCGAGGTAGACCGGGCTCGTGTCGCTGTGGCCGCCGTAGTCGCCGACGATCGCGTCCTGCCAGCCGGTGATGCCGAGCGAGTGCAGGTACTTCTGCGCCGTCAGCAGCGCCTCGGTCTCCTCGGCGTGCGTGTCGGCGGGGATGTGCCGGGTCACGAGGGTGCGGGCGCCCTCGTGCAGGGTGCCACTGGGTGCCCCGCTCGCGTCGCGTTCGATCCGTCCGTCGGCGGGATCGGGGGTGTCGGCGCGCAGCCCGGCGATCTCGAGCGCGCGGGAGCTGACCCAGGCGCCGTGGTGGTCGCGGTTCGACAGGAACACGGGGCGGTCGCCGACCACCGCATCGAGGTCGCTCGCGAGCGGCGCGCCGCCGGGGAAGGCCGCGACCTGCCAGCCGCCGCCGAGGATCCACGGCAGCTCGGGGTTCGCGTCGGCGTAGTCGCGGATGATCGCGAGGTACTGCTCGCGCGTGGCCGCGCCGGAGAGGTCGCAGCGCATCAGCTCGAGGCCGCCCTCGACGGGGTGGATGTGCGCATCGACGAAGCCGGGCAGCACGAGTCCGCCGGCGAGGTCGACGACCTCGGTGTCGGGTCCGGTCAGCGCGGCCAGCTCGTCGGCGTCACCCAGGGCGAGGACGCGGCCGTCGGCGACGGCGAGACCGGTGACGCGGGCGTCGGGCTCATCCAGGCCGCCGGTGTAGACCGCGCCGTTCACGAACACGGTCTGCGCGCGAGATGACATGACGCTCCTCATCCGGATCCCCCGCTCCATCGCGGGGCCGGTGTGCCGATGCTATTCCCGAACGAGCGACGCGATCCGCACCGAAACCAAACTTTTACAACCGGATCGGTGGATGGGCGCGCAGGGCACCGTCAACTTCACCCGTCGTTCAGCGAGTGCGCTCGGGGTTCGGGATCAGGCCGACTTCTCGGCGCGCCGCGGCTGCCGCGGCACGATCGTCGGCGCCGCGTTGTTCGAGACCGCCTCGCGGGTGATGACCACGCGGGCCACATCGTCGTCGGACGGCACATCGAACATGATCGGCCCCAGCACCTCTTCGAGGATCGCGCGCAGACCACGAGCGCCCGTCTGCCGCAGCACGGCCAGGTCGGCGATCGCCTCCAGGGCGTCCTGCTCGAACTCCAGCTCGACGCCGTCGATCTCGAACATGCGCTGGTACTGCTTCACGAGCGCGTTCTTCGGCTCGGTGAGGATCTGCATGAGCGCGCTCTGGTCGAGCTGCGACACCGTCGTGACGACGGGGAGGCGGCCGATGAACTCGGGGATCAGGCCGAACTTGTGCAGGTCTTCCGGCAGCACCGCGCTGAACAGCGTGGCCTCGTCGCGCTTCGAGTGCAGCGGGGCGCCGAAGCCGATGCCGCGCTTGCCGACGCGGCCCGAGATGATGTCCTCCAGCCCGGCGAAGGCGCCGGCCACGATGAACAGCACGTTGGTCGTGTCGACCTGGATGAACTCCTGGTGCGGGTGCTTGCGGCCGCCCTGCGGCGGGACGCTCGCGACGGTTCCCTCGAGGATCTTCAGCAGCGCCTGCTGCACGCCCTCGCCCGAGACGTCGCGGGTGATCGACGGGTTCTCGGCCTTGCGGGCGATCTTGTCGACCTCGTCGATGTAGATGATGCCGGTCTCAGCCCGCTTGACGTCGTAGTCGGCGGCCTGGATCAGCTTCAGCAGGATGTTCTCGACGTCTTCGCCGACGTAGCCCGCCTCGGTGAGGGCCGTCGCATCCGCCACCGCGAAGGGCACGTTGAGGCGCTTCGCGAGGGTCTGGGCGAGATAGGTCTTGCCGCAGCCGGTCGGGCCGATGAGCAGGATGTTGCTCTTGGCGATCTCGATGTCGTCGAGCACGGCGTCGGCGCTGACGAGCTGGCTGCGGGCGCGGATGCGCTTGTAGTGGTTGTAGACGGCGACCGACAGCGCGCGCTTGGCGGGCTCCTGGCCGATCACGTACTCCTCGAGGAAGTCGAAGATCTCGCGCGGCTTCGGCAGATCGAACTCGCTCGAGGCCTCCTCGCCGGCTTCGGCGAGGCGCTCTTCGATGATCTCGTTGCAGAGCTCGACGCACTCGTCGCAGATGTAGACGCCGGGACCTGCGATCAGCTGCTGCACCTGCTTCTGCGACTTGCCGCAGAACGAGCACTTGAGCAGGTCGGCGCTCTCACCGATGCGTGCCATTCAGGTCACCCTCCCCGAATCGTTCATCGAAGCCTAGACCGAACAGGGCTCGCGGCGTTGCACCCCGTCCGGGCGGTGCGTCTCGGGGTGTCCTCATGCTCCTTAGACTGGATGCGACGACCGACATCCCGGTCGCGACACCCCGTTCCGCCGCCGAGAGGTCACCGGCATGTCGTCTGCTCTGCAGAGCCGCGCGGCGCGCACCGCGCGCGGCGCCCTCGCGGGCACGACCGCGATGGTGCTCGCGGCGGCGTCGCACGGCTTCGGCGGCGGCGACATCCCCGGTTGGCTCGCGATCGCGGTCGGCCTCGTCGTCGCCGTGCTGCTCGGCACTCTGCTGACCGCGAAGACGCCGTCGCTGCCGCGTCTGCTCGCGATCGTGCTGCCGAGCCAGGCGGCCTTCCACTATCTCTTCGTGCTGCTCGGCGGCCCCGGTCTCGCGGTCGCGCGCCATGCGCACCCGGGGGCCGGGTCGAGCGCCTTGGACGCCGCGGGCCCGGCGACCGGCGTGACCGGATCGCACCTGCAGCACATCACCGAGCCGCGGATGCTCGCCGCGCACCTGGTCGCCGCCGTCCTCACGGTCGTGCTGCTGCGCTGGGCCGAGGCCGCGCTCTGGACCCTGCTCGTGCGCCTCGCCGAGCCGACCGGCGCACCCGCCGCCGCGCTCCGCAGCGCACTGCTCGCCCTCGGCGCGCTCGCCGGCGGCGCGCTCGATCAGGGTGCTGCCGCCTCGCCACGGGCCTCCGCCTCCGCTGCGGCACTCCGCCGTGCGCTCCGGTCCGCCGCGCGTGCCCGCGGCTCGGCCGTGCGTCTGAGGTCCGCCCTGCTCGTCCGCGCCTCTCCCCTGCGCGGCCCGCCGCTCGTCACGTTCGCCTGACATCCGCCGCCCGGCATCCCGCCGACCGGCATCGCGCGCCGACGTCTGTCGCGCGCACCCCAGCGAACGATCGCCGCACCCCGCGGCGACCAAGGAGAGACCATGAACCGCGCTCCCGCGCACCCCGCCACCCAGCCCGTCCGCTCGCGCCGCCCGCTCGCCCTGACCGCCACCGCGGTCGGTGCCGGCGCGCTGCTCGCCCTCGCCGCCCCGCTCGCGGCGAGCGCGCACGTGACGGTCGGCCCGAACACGGCTGCGGCCGGCAGCTACGCCACCGTGAACGTGAAGGTGCCGACCGAGTCGGACACCGCATCCACGACGAAGATCGAGCTCGACCTGCCGACCGACACCCCGCTGTCCTACGTGGCCTACGAGCCGATCGCCGGCTGGACCGTCGAGCTGGTCAAGGAGAAGCTGCCGAAGGCCGTCAAGGTCGGCGACAGCACCCTCACCGAGGGCTACACGACGGTCGTCTGGACCGCGACCGGCGAGGGCATCAAGCCCGGCGAGTTCGTGCAGTTCCCCGTCACCCTCGGGCCGGTGCCCGACGTCGACAAGCTCGTGCTGCCCGCGCATCAGAGCTACAGCGACGGCAGCGTCGTCGACTGGGATGAGACGGGCGCCGACGCCGAGGACCCGGCTCCGACCGTCTACGTGAACGAGGCTCCGCCGGCCGATGAGCACGGCGGATCGCACTCGGCGGCCTCCGGCGACGAGCACGGCTCGGACGCGACCGAGGCCTCGGCGACGTCCGCCGCCGCTCAGCCCGATGTGCTCGCGCGCGTGCTCGGCATCGCCGGCCTCGTCGTCGGCGTGATCGGCCTCATCGTCGGCGCCCTCGGTGTGACCCGCGCGCGCCGCGGAAACGGAGCGGCGTGATCGGCGTGAGCCGCGCATCCCGCACCACCGGCCGGGCGACCTCGCGTCGCCCGGCCGGGCCCCGCGCGCTCGCCGCGATCGCGGCGAGCGCCCTCGTGGCCGCGCTCGGCCTCGCCGGGGCGGTGCTCGGCGTCGCGACCCCCGCCTCGGCGCACAACCGCGTCACGGCGACCGTGCCGGCCGCCGACGCGACCGTCACCGCGCTGCCGGAGACGTTCTCGATCACGACCGACCTGGCGATGCTCGACCTGCAGGGCGGCGGCAAGGGCTTCGCCGTGCGCATCGAGGGCCCCGAGGGCTGGAGCTACTGCCCCGAGCAGCCCGAGATCGTCGACAACACGATGTCGGTTCCGGCGGTGCTCGGCGGTTCAGGCCCCTACACGCTCACCTGGCAGCTCGTCTCCGCCGACGGCCACACCGTCAGCGGCGACTTCGGCTTCACCTGGCAGGCGCCGGCCGACTACGTCGTGCCGAAGGCGGGAGCCGACGGCAACCCGGCGTGCAAGCCCGACACCGCCGACGAGTCGGATGCCGACGGCGCGGCCTCGTCGGCTCCCTCCGGACCCGCGGTCGGCCAGGACGGCGCGCAGGTCCCCCTCGGCGACGTGCTCTGGATCGGCGGCGCGATCCTGGCCGTGCTCATCGCGGGCGGCGTGACGCTGCTCGTGCTGACCCGCAAGCCGCGAAACGATCGCACAGGCGGCGACAGCAGCGGTTCCGATTCCGACTCGGTCTCCGACAGCCGCGATCGCGGGCCCGACGCCGACGCCGGATCGAACGACGGCGGAAGCGACAGCGGCGGGTCCGGCGACTCCGGCTCCGGGGGCGGCAGCTCCGACTGACCGCATCTGCGCCGACCGCGTCGGCGTCGCACGACCTAGCGGGTCGCGGGAACCAGCTTCACCAGCGGGATCTCGCGGCCCGCTTTCCGTTCGTGCTCGGCGAAGAACGGGAAGCCCTCGAGCAGCTCGGCCCAGAGCCGCGCCCGCGCGTCGCCCGTGACGGTCTCAGCCCGCCCATCCCACTCGCCGTCCGGCAGCTCGACATGCACGCTCGGGTCAGCGACGAGGTTGAGATACCAGGCCGGATGCCGCGGCGCGCCCGCAGCCGACGCCACGACGACGACGCCGTCGCGGTCGTCGGATCCCTGCGGCACGAACATCATCGGCGAGGTGCGCTTCTCGCCCGAGCGCCGTCCGGTCGTCGTGAGCAGCGCGATCCGCTCGCGGTGCACTCCCGGAACCCCGAGGTCTCCCCCGGCCCGGTACCCCGCGATGACCTGCTCGTCCAGCTCGTGCGCCGTCATGCTCCGCACCGTACGCCGTGCCGGCGACACGCAGAAGGGCCGCCGGGATGGCCCGACGGCCCTTCTTCCGCATCTCCGCACGAGCGGAGCAGCGGCGGCGCTTACTTCGCGGTCAGCGCCGGCACGTTCTTGCGGCTCGTGAGCACCTGGTCGATCAGACCGTACTCGAGCGCCTCCGGCGCGGTGAGGATCGTGTCGCGCTCGATGGCGGCGTTGATCTCCTCCTGCGACTTCTTCGAGTGGTTCGCGAGGGTCTCCTCGAGCCACGTGCGCAGGCGCAGGATCTCCTTGGCCTGGATCTCGATGTCCGAGGCCTGACCGCGACCGGCCTCGCCGACGGCGGGCTGGTGGATGAGCACGCGCGCGTTCGGAAGAGCGAGGCGCTTGCCCGGCTCGCCGGCCGCCGCGATCACGGCCGCGGCCGAGGCCGCCTGGCCGAGCACCACGGTCATGACCTGCGGGCGGATGTACTGCATCGTGTCGTAGATCGCCGTCATGGCCGTGAACGAGCCGCCGGGGCTGTTGATGTACATGACGATGTCGCGGTCGGGGTCCTGGCTCTCGAGCACCAGCAGCTGAGCCATGATGTCGTCGGCCGAGGCGTCATCCACCTGAACGCCCAGGAAGATGATGCGGTCTTCGAACAGCTTCGCGTAGGGGTCCTGGCGCTTGAAGCCGTAGGCCGTGCGCTCCTCGAAGCTGGGGAGGATGTAGCGCGACGAGGGCATGCGCGACGCGAGGTCGCCGCCCGCCGAGAAGTTCGGGGTCTCCATGATTCGTTCCGTCTCTCTTGTTCTCTGCGCTCGCGACTACTTGGACTCGTCGGTTCCGCCGCCGCCGACGACGTCGGCCGCCGACTCGCGGATGTGGTCGACGAAGCCGTACTCGAGAGCCTCCTCGGCGGTGAACCAGCGGTCGCGGTCGCCGTCGGCGTTGACCTGCTCGGCGGTCTTGCCGGTCTGGGCCGCCGTGATCTCGGCGAGGCGCTTCTTCATGTCGTTGATCAGCGCGGCCTGGGTCTGGATGTCGGAGGAGGTTCCGCCGAATCCGCCGTGGGGCTGGTGCAGCAGCACGCGCGCGTTGGGCGTGATGTAGCGCTTGCCCTTCGTGCCGGCCGTGAGCAGCAGCTGGCCCATCGAGGCCGCCATGCCGATGCCGACCGTGACGATGTCGTTCGGCACGAACTGCATCGTGTCGTAGATCGCCATGCCGGCGGTGATCGAGCCGCCGGGCGAGTTGATGTAGAGGAAGATGTCCTTCTTCGGGTCCTCGGCCGCGAGAAGCAGCAGCTTCGCCGCGATCTCGTTCGCGTTGTCGTCACGCACCTCGGAGCCGAGCCAGATGATCCGGTCCCGGAGAAGTCGGTCGAAAACGCTCGGCTGGAATGCCGGTTCTGCCATTGGAGCAACTCCCTGTTCTGTGGATTGCCTCGAATCTACCGGGGCGCCCGAAGCGGTCTGGGCCCTGTTCGCCGTGGGCAGATCGGGTGTCGCCGTGACGACGCGCTCGCCGTCGCGAGCGGGCGACGCGCGGGCGACGCGCGGGCGACGCGGCGCTGCCTGCCGAGTCGCCGAGCGCTGTTCCCCGTCACCGCGACCGCGCGTAGCCTGACGGCGTGAGCGACGGGGCGGGCGACGGGGCGAAGCGCGAGGATGCGCGGCCGGATGCGCCCGGCACCCGGCTGCAGCGCTGGGCGACCTCGGCTCTCTGGCCGGTCGCGATCGCCGTGCCGATCGTCTCGATCCTGACCGCGATCATCGTGCGACTCGGCGGTCACCGCGATCCGGACGGCGCCGACAGCTCCTCCACGCAGGGGATGCTCGGCGGAGCCGGCGACGGATTCCTGCTGCAGCTCGCCGGGATCGACGCCGTGCTGCTGCTCGGCACCCTCGTCGCGGCGGCGCTCGTGCGCGTGCGCCAGGCGCGCGGCAGCGCCGAGCTCAGCCGACCCGAGTCGTGGGCCGTGCTCGCCCAGGCGGGCGGCGGCGCGCTCTTCGCGCTCGGGATCGTGCTCATCGACCCGGCCCCGGGACCGGCCGGGCAGTGCCTCATCATGGGATTGTGGGCCGTGGTCGTCGGCACCGGGGCGCTCATCGCGCTCGCGGTGCGCGAGCTGCGGCCCCGCTCGAGCCCGACCGAGGAGAGACTGCCGTGACCGACCCGACCGCCCGCGCCGCGGCATCCACCTCCGCCGTCGCGATCGATCGATCCGACGACCCGGGGTACGCCGAGTGGCGCCGCCGCATCGACGCGGTCTGGGACGACGAGTCCCTCGGCGAGCGCGAGACCATGCGCCGCATCGACGCCCTCGTGACCGAGCGCCCCGACGACCCCGAGGCGCTGGCCGAGGCCGGCGGCGCCCGCGATTCCGCCGGTCTCGAGTCGTGGGCCGAGCAGCTGTACGTGCGGGCCCTGGATGCGGGGCTCGCCGAGCCGTATCGCTCGCAGGTGACGATCCAGCTCGCCTCGACGATCCGCAACCTCGGCCGCCCCGAGGAGTCGATCGCGCTGCTCGACGCGCACTTCGGCGATCAGCCCGAGCACGAGCTGGCCGCGGCGGCGAGCGCCTTCCGCGCGCTCGCGCTCACCTCGGCGGGTCGCCAGGTCGAGGCCGTCTCCGAGCTGCTGATTACGCTCGCGCCGACGCTCCCCCGCTACCGCCGGTCGGTGCGGGCCTACGGGCGCGACCTCGTGGGGCTGCCTGAGGAGGACTGAGCGCGACGGCGTCCGGGAATGGGATCGGCGGGGCGCCTCGGTGATCGCGCCGGCACAGGCGCCGGGCGCGCAGCAGCCGGCATCGCCGAATCGCAGAGCTCGCTGAGAACCCGGCCGCGCATCCCGTCTCGTGGCCGGCCGTTAACCCGCGGTCTTTACGGTCGCCGAGATGGATGAGACGACCCGACGCCGCCCGCGGCCCGCCTCGAGCGTCGCGGGCCGCAGCGACTCGGCATCCGCGGCCGGCGCCGACACCGGCACCCGCTCCGGCTTCCGCGCCGACGTGCACGCGATCCGCGCCCTCGCTGTGGTGCTCGTCGTCGCCTACCACCTGCACCTCGGCCTGCCGACGGGCGGCTTCGTCGGCGTCGACGCCTTCTTCGTCGTGTCGGGCTTCCTCATCACCGGCCACCTCGTGCGCGAGCTGCGCCGCGACGGCCGCGTCGACCTGCCGGCGTTCTGGGCCCGCCGCGCCCGTCGTCTCGTGCCCTCGGCGCTCGTCGTGATCGTCGCGGCCGGCGCAGTCGGGCTCGCCGTGATCCCCCGCGAGGATTGGCCGCGGCTCGGCGCCGAGCTCGCGGCCAGCGTCGCCTATGTCGAGAACTGGTTCCTCGCCGGCGCGAGCGTCGACTATCTCGCGGCCGGGGCCTCGGCCACGCCGTTCCAGCACTTCTGGTCGCTCGGAGTCGAGGAGCAGTTCTATCTCGTCTGGCCGCTGCTGCTGCTGCTCGCCTGGCGCGTGCTCGCCCGGCGGCCCGGACGGTCGAGTCGCCGCGAACGGGCTGCCCGGTCCGAGACGGACGGACCGGCGGCAGCGGCGGCGGACGCCGCGGTCGCCGCTTCGCCGTCGATCTCCACGCCCGTCGCGGGCCGCCTGCTCGACCGCCTCCGCCGCCGCGACCCGCTCCTCATCGCGACCCTGCTGGTGGCCCTCGTCACGGCGGCCTCGCTCGCGGCATCCCTCGTGCTCACGGCCACGAATCCCGAGCCCGCCTACTTCTGGCCGCACACCCGCGCCTGGGAGTTCGGGGCCGGTGCGCTCCTCGCTCTCACCGGCGCACGGCTGCCCCGCCGGCTCGCCGTTCCCGGTGCGCTGCTCGGCTGGGCCGCGCTCCTCGCGACCGGACTCCTGCTGCCCGCATCCATCCCCTACCCCGGCATCGCGGCCGCGCTGCCGGTCGCCGCGACCGTGCTCGTGATCGCGGCGCGCTCCGAGTCCGGCGTCGTCGGCCGCGTCATCCGCCTCGCCCCGGTGCGGGCGCTCGGCACGCTCTCGTACACGCTGTACCTCTGGCACTGGCCGATCGGGGTGCTGCTGCCGAAGATGATCGAGCTGCCGGTCTGGGCTGAGGCGACGCTCGTCGCCGCGCTCTCGCTCGGTCTCGCCGCCCTCACCCACCTGCTCGTCGAGAAGCCGGGGCTGTCGCCGCGGATGCGCCGCCTGCGACCGCGCGTCGTGCTCGGGGCGACCGCGGGGGCGATGGTGCTCGTGCTCGCGGCCCCGGGTGCCGGCTGGGCCGCGATCGCCAACCAGCGCGCGGACGACGCCCGCCTCGCCACCCAGCTCGCCGACGGTCACGCCGACTGCTTCGGCGCCGCGGCAATCGCCGACTCCGCCGGCTGCGATCTGAACGGCGACCCCGCACTCGCCTTCACCCCGTCAACGACAACCGCCGAGTACGACATCTCGTCCACCTGGGACGAGTGCCAGGCCCGCGACGACGCCCCCGTCAGCTGCGTGATCGGCCAGCGCGGCGGCACCCGGGTCGCCCTCATCGGCGACTCGCACGCCCACCACTGGGAGTCGGCGCTCAGCCGCCTCGCCGAGCAGCGCGGCTGGGAGCTGCACTTGTTCGTCAAGGGCGGCTGCGAGTTCTCGGCCATCGAGTGGAGCGACGTCGACGAGCCGACGCAGGCGCGCTGTGAGCGCTGGAACCAGCGGGTGGATGCGGCCCTCGCCGACCAGGATCCCTACGAGCTCGTCTTCACCTCCTCGCGCGCCGATCTGCGCGGGCAGCCGACGGGGCTGACGGAGGGCGCCGACGCCGGCGCGGCCCGCGCCGGCGATGCGGGTGCCGACCCGGACTCGAGCCCCGACGAGGCGGATGCCGATTCGGCTTCGAACTCCGACGCGACCCCCGATCCCGCGACCGAGGCCGGCCGCGCCGCGATCGCGGCCGCCGGCTACCGCGCCGCCTGGCAGCCGCTGATCGACCGCGGCACGACCGTGCTCGGCATCCGCGACACCCCGGCGGTCGGCACCGGCAACCGCGCCTGCCTCGACGCGAACCCCGACGACGTCGGCACCTGCGAGATCAGCGCCGACCGCGCCTTCGCGTCGACCGACCGGCTCGCGGCGACCGCCGCATCCACCGCCGGAGCCCGCGAGCTCGACCTCACCTCGTCGCTCTGCCGCGACGACTCCTGCCCGGCCGTGATCGGCAACGTGCTGGTGTTCCGCGACTCGCAGCACCTCACCGCGACCTACTCACGCACCCTCGCCCCGGCTCTCGGGCGGGCGGTGGATGCGGCGCTCGCGACGCCAGGGTCCTGACCGCTCCGGCTCACTGCGACGAACGCCGCGGCAAGCGCTGCGTCAAGCGCTGCGTCAGCGGCGCAGCTTGTCGAGCGTGTTGACGTTGCGGCTGGTCAGCCACGGCTTGTAGCGCGCCTTCGACTGCGCCTTGCCCATCACGCTGTCGAGCGTCGACCCCTTCTGCACGGTCCAGTAGAGGACGCCGTGGGCGAGCTCGGCACGCTCGAGCTGCGGATCGAGCGACGGGATGACGTCGGCCAGCTCGGCGCGAGTGTCGTCGTGCGCGGCGACGACGACGTAGTCGTGCCAGCCGTCGCGCCCGCGCTCGAAGGGGTAGTCGTCGATGATGCGGGCGAGCTCGGCGTCGTCGAGCACATGCACCCAGGCGTCGTAGCCGAAGCGCTCGCGCAGCGCGGCTTCGAGCCGCTGTTTCACGGTCGCCGCCGACTCGTCGCTCTCGAGCGCGACGTTGCCGCTCGCGAGCACCGTGCGCACGCCGCCGTAGCCGAGCGCGCGCACGCAGTCCGCGAGGTCGGCCATCTTGATGTTCACGCCGCCGACGTTCACTCCGCGCAGCAGCACGACGTATCCGGTCATCGCGCACCTCCTCGTCGTGGTCAGGCTAGCGACGCCCGCCGACACGAGACCCGCGTGTGGGCGGCCGAGCCGCCACGCGCGACCCGTCCTCGGATATGGCGGAGGGCCGGGCGGGATCGCTCCCGCCCGGCCCTCGAACCGTCCGCCCGGGTCATGCCCGGGCACCGCGTCAGTGGTTGTGTCCGGCGTGACTCAGTGGTTGTGTCCGGCGTGCTCGTCGGCCGACTCCTCGCCGAAGATCGGGCTGTCGTCGCCCTCACCCAGCGCGGTCGCGGTGAAGGCGCTGACGTCGACGGGCTTGCCGTCGGCATCCACGACCTTCGCCTTGCTCAGCACGACCGCGAGGGCCTTGCTGCGTGCGACGTCGGCGACCATGGCGGGGATCTGACCGCCCTGGTCGAGGGCCTTGATGAAGTCGCCGGGCTCCATGCCGTACTGCGCCGACGCCTGCACCAGGTAGGTGGTGAGCTCGTTCTGCGAGACCTGCACGTTCTCCTTCTCGACGATCGCGTCGAGGATGACCTGCTGGCGGAAGGTCTTCTGCGTCGACTCGGTCACCTCGGCGCGGTGCTCGTCGTCCTCGAGACGGTTCTCCTGCTCGAGGTGACGGTGCACCTCGTCTTCGACCATCTTCTCGGGAACGGGGATCTCGACCTGCTCGAGCAGCACGTCGACGATCTGGTCGCGCGCCTGGGCGCCCTGACCGAAGACCTTCGACTTGCCGAGCTGCTCGCGCAGGTCGGCCTTGAGCTCGTCGATCGTGTCGAACTGGCTGGCGATCTGGGCGAAGTCGTCGTCGGCCGGCGGCAGCTCGCGCTCCTTGACGGCGTTCAGCGTGACGGCGATCTGCGCGTTCTCGCCCTCGTGGTCGCCGCCGAGCAGCGGAGCCTCGAAGGTGGTCGACTCACCGGCGGTGAGCGTGTCGAGGGCCTCGTCGATGCCCTCGATGAGCTCGCCCGAGCCGATCTCGTAGGAGATGTTCGACGCGGTGTCGACCTCCTCGCCGCCGATCGTGGCGGTCAGGTCGAGCTGCGCGAAGTCGCCGGTCTTGGCCGGGCGGTCGACGGTCACCAGGGTGCCGAAGCGGGTGCGCAGGTTCTCGAGCTCGGTGTCGACGTCCTCGTCGGCGATCTCGGCGTTGTCGACCTTGAGCTCGAGGCCCTCGTACGACGGCAGGTCGAACTCGGGGCGCACATCCACCTCGACCGAGATCTTCAGGTCGCCGGCGAAGGTCTTCGCGTCGGGCCACTCGAGCACGTCGGCCTCGGGGCGGCCGATCGGCTTGATGTCCTCGTTCTGCGCGGCCTCGCGGTAGTAGCGGTCGAGGCCCTCGCTCACGGCGTGGTTGAGCACCTCTTCGCGGCCGACGCGCTGGTCGATGATGGGCGGCGGCACCTTGCCCTTGCGGAAGCCGGGGATGCTGACCTGCTCGGCGATGTGCTCGTAGGCGTGCGCGATGGCGGGCTTCAGCTCCTCCGGCGTCACCGAGATGGTGAGCTTGACGCGGGTGGGCGTGAGCTTCTCGACGGTCGTCGTGACCATAGGGGTGTATCTCCTGCTGTCGGTGGTCTGGTTGGTCGGGGCGACAGGATTCGAACCTGCGGCCTCCCGCTCCCAAAGCGGGTGCTCTAGCCAAGCTGAGCTACGCCCCGCGGATTCCAGTCCCGCGGGGGCTGGGCGGCGGAGCTGACGCTCCACCACGATTGCCTGGCATTGCCCGGAAAACGGCCGCGCGACAGTCTAGCGGAGGGCGCGGCCGGGTTCCTGCGCGCGGGGTGCCGCGCGAGCGCGATGCAGTTGCGCTGCGAGCGATCGGCGCCGGCGGCGCCCGAGCCGCCCGGTGTCGCGCGACTCGCCACCGCTGCGGATACTGGCGAGGCGCGATCCCGGTCCCCTCGGCGACGTCATCGCCCTACGAGAGCAGTATCCGTGTCAGGTCGACTCGGCGACGCAGCCGGCTCCGCGTCGAGGGATGTCGCTTCGGCCGTTCGCCGCGTAGCTTCGGGAGCGTGTCGATCTTCGATCTCATCGCGGCCGCCCCCGACCCCGCTCGCGCCGACCTCTTCGTCACGCCCGAGCTCATCCTGCGCAGCCGCGGCTTCGAGCCCGGCGGGAGCTTGCGCAAGCACGTCCACTCGCACCTCGACGAGGTCTTCATCGGGCTCCTCGGCGAGACCACCGTCTACGCCGGGGATGCGGTCATCCGTCTCGGCGTCGGCGAGACGCACGTGGTGCCGCGCGGCATCCCGCACGAGATCCGCAACGAGAGCGACGCCCCGTCGCGGCTCGCGATCGTCAAGTCGCCGGGCGACGACGACGACACCGAGTGGCTCTGACCGGCCCGATCGACTGACGTCGGCGCCGGCTCGTCCACCGGGATGCGCCGCCCGCGGGCTTCGCGGTTCACGCGCGTCGCTCCCCCGGATGTCGGTGGTGAGGCGCACCCTGTGCGCATGGCCGACATCGACATCCGCGAACTCCGCGCATATGAGCCGTACTGCGTGCGCTGCGGCGAGTCCGGTCCGATCGAGACGAGCGCGTTTCTCGCCTTCGCGTGGGAGCAGTCGCACCAGTGCGACGAGGACGCCCTCGACGGCCGTGACACCGACGAGCTCTCGAGCGACCTGCGCTCTGCCTGACCGGCGGTCTGCACTCTGCCCGACCGGCGCGCTGGGCTTCGCGCGGGCCCGCGGCGCAGAACCGCCTCATCCGTGCGTTAGGCTGTCTCCCGGTTCCAGCTCGACTGGAATCGCGGGGATGTAGCTCAATGGTAGAGCCTCAGTCTTCCAAACTGATTACGCGGGTTCGATTCCCGTCATCCCCTCCACACCGGGCTCGTTGCTCTCAGTAGGCCCGCCTTTTCCATCGCTGACAGGTCGAGACGTCCGCGTCGTCGCAAGGACGTCGGCCACGAACATCACGATCGCGATGAGTCCGACGACGATGAATGCGATCCAGAGAAACCCCGCGTCCGAGAGATAGACCGCCCCGTCTCCGCACCGCGCGAGTGCGGCGAACATCGAACCCTGGTCGAGACCTTCGATGACTTTCTCGTCACAGTCGACTGCTGCCGCATCGAAGAGAGGCTCGGTGATGGACTGCGCGAGGGATTGGGGGCCGAGATTCCAATGCGACATGACCGCCAGCACAACGGAGAAGAGCGAAGGCGCAAGCCATCGCCGGAGCAGGAGATTTCTAGCGCTCTCGAGGAGCCTGACAAGTGCGACGGCGAGCCCGATCATGTACCCCGCGACTGCGCCAGCGGCCGGTAGCTCGACCAACACCGCAGGGCCGAGCGCTTCCGTACCTCCGATAGCACCCGACGTGATGTTCGCCAGCCCTGTTGATGCCAACGGCAGTAGCGACGCCATAACCACTCCGGCCGCCGTCCCGTATCCGATCCATCCCGCAACCCTGCGGAACGTGCCGGCCAAGTCGAGCGTGAGACGAATGACCCCGATCCGGATCAGGGCGCCGATAGCCACCACAACGATCAGCGTGGCCGCTGAAGCACACGAGACCACCGCCAAAGTGTTGAAGCCAATCACGGCCCCGAACGCGTTCTTCAGGGACGAGCTCGAGCCAATCACGGTCCAGAAAACCGAGAGCACTGCTCCGACGAAGACCGTGCCTACTAGCAGGGAGTAGCCGCGCAGGAACGTGCCGACGGAGAGAAATCGATCCACGGCGCCGAAGTCGAGACGAAGCTCGTGCGCACCCCGGGGAACAACGATGCGGCCGAAATTATGCAGCAACGATCCGATGGCTTTGATCATCTCCCGCGCGCGGGATCTCAGATATCCGCGAACTGAGCCGCTGCCAGACCGCTGGACGGCTCGCCAGAGGCGGGAAACCGCGGCACCCGAGCCTGTCGCGAAACAGCACGACACGAGAAGCGATGTCACCCAGGGGGCTAGAGCGGGACTGCCGAATCCGAGCAGGAGGGTCATGCTCGCTCCACTCGCCCACGCGAGTCTGCGAAACAGGAAGGCGACCATCACGGTTCGCGGCACCCGAGGCCCGATGGGCGGGCGACGTCGCAGCTCCCGGGCGGCGGGAACAACGGCCGCTGCCGCCAGCGCGGCACCAACTGCAAAAAACATCTGGCTCAAGACTTGGTGAGTGAGACTTCGACGATCACGTCGCCACGGGTCAGATTGATCACGCCACGCCGTATGACGAGATTATTTCGATACGTCGTCAGTGCGGGGCGATCGCCAGCTTCGTGCCGAAGCCGATCAGCACTGTTCCCGTGATGCGGTCGATGATGCGGATCGCGCGGGCGTTGCGCAGCCAGCGCGACGCGACCGACGACGCGACGATGATGCCCGCGAACCAGACGACGCTGATCAGGTTGTGCACGATTGCGAGCACGAGGCCCATCACGATCGGCGACGAGCCGTGCGGGATGAACTGCGGGATCGTCGCGATGTAGAACACGCCGACCTTCGGATTCAGCAGGTTCGTCATCGCGCCGGTCGCCCACGCCCGCACGTAGGGGTGGCGCCCGCGGGTGTCGATCGTGGGCACATCCGCCGGCGCCTGGGCGCTGCGACGGAACGACTTCCAGATCAGCGCGACGCCGAGATAGACCATGTAGAGCGCACCGGCGATGGTGAGGATGCGGTACGCCAGGTCCGAGGCCGCCAGCAGCGCCGACGCCCCGACCGCCGCCGCGACGCCCCAGACCAGTGCGCCCGATTCGATCCCGGCCGCCGTCGCAACCGCGACGCGCTTGCCCTTGGTGAGGCCCGAACGCAGCACGAGCGTCGTGTCGAGCCCGGGGATGATCGTGAGCAGCGTCGCCACCACGGCGAACCCGCCCACCGCCTGCCAGAACGTCATGGCCGGAGTCTAGGAGCGCGGATGCCGCCGTCGAGAGCGCGCCGCGACCGCTAGGACGCCGCGGCGACCGCCGGGTCGTGCGTGATCATCACGACGTTCCCGTCGGGATCCTCGATCAGGGTCGCGTAGGGCTGCAGCGGGTTCGCCGGCGCGGCTCGGCCCACATAGCCCGCCGCCGTCATCCGCTGCCAGGTCTCGTCGACGGCGGCGTCATCGCCGACGAAGAACTCGATCACCTGCTGGTAACCGTCGCTCGGGCGCCGCCAGTCCGCATCCACGCGCGTCGCGATCTCGGCGGTGGTCAGCAGGAAGCTGATGCCCGAACCGAGGGGGATTTGCGTGACCGGCCGATCCGGCCGAGGCTCGGGCACGTCGAGCCCGAGTAGCCGGTAGAACGCGATCGACTTGTCAAGGTCGCGCACGTAGAGAACGATCATGCCGAAGCGAATAGTCATGGGGAGCTCCTCACGGTGACTGAATCATCTACCACGGTAGACGACTTGAGAGGCGGATGCATGACTGACCTGGGCGAGGCGTTGAGCCGGCTGCTCGAGGCGGTGATCGACCGCGAGACGCCGATCCTCGACGCGCACGAGCTGACGATGTGGGAGTACGCGATCCTCACCGCGATCTCCCGCGCACCCGACCAGAGTCAGCGCGAGCTCGCGGCGAGCAGCCGACGCGACGCGACCCGCCTCATCCGCCACCTCGACACGCTAAGCACGCGCGGGCTCGTCCGCCGCGACACGGACCCCGGCGACCGCCGGCGCCGCGTCGTGAACCTCACCGATGCCGGCGCGACGACGCTGGGCTCGGCGCGGCGCGCGATCCGCCGCATGGAAGACGAGCTGCTGGCGGAGTTGCCGGTCGAGCAGCGGGATCAACTGCGCGCGACGCTTGCGGCAGCCGTCACACTGGCGGCGCCGGCCAAGTCAGACCCTCAGCTGTAGCGGCGCGTCAGCCGAACGGCGACCGTGTCGCCGAGGTCCTTGCCGAGCTTCGCGCGCAGCTTCGCGCTGATCGACACCATGTGGCCGCCGCGGCCGGTAACCATCGCGCCGACGTTCGCCAACTCGATGCCGTCGATGGCCACGTCGACGCGCACCCCGCGCTGGGTGCCGAAGAGCTCGGCCGAGCCGGGGATCTCGACGCAGCTCCACAGCTCGCCCTTCACGTCGACGCCGATCGGCGCCTCGAACGCCACGTCGAGGTCGATCGGATGCTCCAGCTTCGGCGTCATGGTCGCTTCCCCTCCTCGCCGGCAGCCCGGTCGGGATGCCGCTGCGTCTTCCTGACGGCGCCGTCGCGGTCGTAGTGGCTCCACTCGCCCGAGCGCTTGCCGTGCACCCAGTCGCCCTCATCCATGAGCTGTCCGTTCGGATGCCAGCGTCGCCACCGCCCGTGCTGCTCGCCGTCGACGAACTCGCCCTGCTGCAGCAGCTCGCCGTTCTCGCGCCACCAGGTCCACTCCCCCGTGAACCGCCCCGCGAGGTACTGACCTTCGGCCTTCTTCCGGCCGTTGCGGTACCAGTGCGCGGCGCTCCCCGACTTCTGACCGTCGACGTAGTGCTCGAGGCCGCTCAGACTGCCGTCGGCGAAGTGGATGCGGTGCTCGCCATCACGCGGGGGCTTGCCGCCCGCCCGCTCTCCGCCGCCTGCCACCGCCATGATCAACTCGCCGGCAGCGGCGCCGCGATCTCCCAGACGTGCCCCGCCGGGTCACGGAAGGTGGCGGTGCGGATACCCCACGGCCGGTCGAGCGGGCCGTTGAGCAGCTCGACGCCGCGCGAGCGCAGCAATTCGGCCGTCGCATCCACGTCGTCCACGTCGAGGGTGAACTGCACGCGCACCCCCGAATCGGCGCCGCCGACCGGGGCCGGCCCGACGAGCCCCTCGGCCTCGGTGATCTGCAGCAGGTTGATCATCGTCGGGCCGAAGACGAAGACGCCCGACACCTCGTCTTCGTAGTGCACCGGCAGGTCGAAGACGCGCGCGTAGAACTCCTTCGCGGCGGCGACGTCTTCGACGAAGAGCGTGACGGCGGGGATGCGGGCGGTCCAGGTCGACATGTGAACACCGTACACATCGCGGTGCTGCGCCACCAGACCCGACGATCAGCCCGCGGGCGGATGCGGCGACCAGGATGCCCCTGCGAGCATCGAGAGGATGCCGACCACCTCTCCGACCACTCCGAGCGCCTCGCCGACCACTCCCGCGCCCACCGCCTGCGAGCAGCTCGCCCGCGTCGCCGACCGGCTCGCTGAGCGCACCGGCGACCCGCGCCGCTTCCTGCGCGGGCTCGCCTGGAACTGCGCCGGCGTGCGGCTCGACCCGCGGGGCTTGTTCGACCTCGCCCGCGGAGGACGCAATCGCTTTCACGGCGGAGGCTTCCGCGCCGAGTTCGACGACGGCACGACCGGGCAAGTGCGCCACTTCGCCGGCATCGCCGTCGCACCGGTGCTGATCGGCGAGCGCGCGACCCGCTGGGCGATGCGCACCGTACTGCGTGACCCCGAGACGAGCGCCGACCACCGGCTCAGCCTCGCCGCACTCGAGTTCGCGCGCGAGCTGCGCTCGGGCGGGCTGCCGATCCGGGCGGCCGGCGACTGGATCCGCGAACGACTGGCCGCATCCGGCGCCTGACGGTCGCCGGCACCGAGGCCGGCCTCGACGGACGACGGACGACGGACGACGGACGCGTCGCGGACCCGACACCCCGCGACACGCTCGATGCGGCGAGCTATGACGTCATTTTTGGTCACGATCAGATAACGGCCGGGGTACAGCGAATTCGAGCCGATCTCGTCCGCGAAATGAGCGATCCCCGGACTCAACTGAAAATCCCTGTTCAGAAGCCTGCTATGAATCCACGCTGTCCCCTGATCGAGGGATCTTGCAGTGTCCGCACTAAGGAGGACATTCGCATCCGGCGCGTCTACCCCCGAAAAGGTGACAAACCCCCCGAAACGGGGGGACGTATATTTCCTTCAGCCGACGAACTTGTCCCCGCAGAATCGACGGTCACCCGAAACCCGAATCACCTTATGTAACCCCGATACATAGGAGCCCTCCGATGACTCTCGTCACCCCCACGACGACCGCCGCACCCGCCGGCTGGTACCGCGACCCGCTCGGCCTCCCCCAGCTGCGTTGGTGGAACGGTATGACCTGGACCAACACGATCCAGGAGACCCGCCCCGAGGTGCACGTCGGCGAATCCGCATTCGCGAACGCATCGGAGCCGCTGGTCGGCACCTTCGTCGCCTAGGCGACGCCGTCCGGCACGAGTCGCCTCGCGCGACACCTGCCCCACAGCTGCAGGGCCGCGTCATCGGAGGGATGACGCGGCCCTGTTGTGTTCCCCGGGCCCGGCGGTGCTGCGGTCGACTCGACCGTCCCGACAGCACCGCCGGGCCGCTGCACGCTCTGGCGCCGTGATCGACCATCTCGGCGGGGGCGGATGCGGACGCCCGGCGCCCCTCCGGCGGCTCAGCCTCCGCTGGCCTGCAGCCACGCGAGCACAGCCAGCACCCGCCGATGGTCCGAGCCCGAGTCGTCGAGCCCGAGCTTGCCGAAGATCGCCGACACGTTCTTCTCCACCGCGCCGACGCCGATCACCAGCGCCTGGGCGATTCCGGCGTTCGTGCGCCCCTCGGCCATGAGCTGCAGCACCTCGCGCTCGCGCCGGGTGAGGGACTCGAGCGGATCCCGCCGTCGCCCGATCAGCTGCGTCACGACCTCCGGATCGAGCACCGTGCCGCCCTCGGCGATCCGCGAGATCGCGGCATCCAGCTCGGCGAGCGAGGCGACCCGGTCTTTCAGCAGGTACCCGACTCCCCCGGCGCCCGAGCCGAGCAGCTCCTGCGCATAGGCGACCTCGACGTACTGCGAGAGCAGCAGGATCCCGATCTCGGGGCGAGCACGGCGCAGCTCGATCGCGGCGCGGACGCCCTCGTCGCGGAAGCTCGGCGGCAGCCGCACGTCGAGCACGACGAGCTGGGCCGCCATCCGCCCGACCGCCTCGACCAGGTCGACCGCGTCGCCGAGCGCGCCGACCACCTCGTGCCCGGCCTCCTCGACCACGCGCACGAGGCCCTCACGCAGCAGGACCGAGTCGTCGACGACGAGGATGCGCAGCGCGGTCATGACTCCCACCGTAGAGGGAGGCATGACCGCGTCGGTCAGGGTCAGCGTCACCGCACGAGCGGCAGGTGCGCCACCACCTCGGTGCCTCCGCCGACCGGGCTGCTCAGCGTGAGCAGCCCGCCGACGCCGCGCAGCCGCTCGTCGATCCCGGCGAGGCCGTGCCCTGCGATCGGCGTCGCGCCGCCGCGCCCGTCGTCGACGACGTGCAGGTCGAGCCAGGTGTCGTCGGTCTCGGGGATGCGGCGCAGCCGCAGCGTGACCGTCGCCGACCGCGCGCCGGCGTGCTTCGCCGCGTTCGTGAGCGCCTCGGCCGCGATGAAGTAGGCGTTGCGCTCGACCTCGGTGGGCAGTTCGACCTCCGGCGGCAGCTCGTCGACGAAGCGGGCGGGCACGACGCCGCGGTCGCAGAGCCCGGAGAGTGCGGCACGGAGTCCGCGGTCGAGCAGCAGCGGCGGGGCGAAGCCGCGCGAGAGGGCCCGCAGCTCCTCGAGCGCCTCCTTCGACTGGGTGAGCGCCTCGCCGATCAGCGCGCGGCTGCGCTCGGGGTCGGCCTCGAGCTGGCGCTCCGCCGAGGCGAGATCCATCTGCAGGCGCACGAGACGCTGCTGCGGGCCGTCGTGGATGTCGCGCTCGAGCCGGCGCAGCGACTGTCCCTCGGCCGAGCTGGCGGCGGCACGCGACTCGGTCAGGGTCTGCACCTGCTCACGCAGACGATCGCTCGACCAGGCGCCGAGCATCCCCTTCGCCACGCCCCAGTGCATGAGCGTGAGTCCGCGGGTCACGAGCGGCAGGGTCGCCAGGAAGACGAGACCGACGGCGAAGGAGAAGATGCTGTCGACCACGGGATTCGGGTCGCCGAACAGCAGCGAGATGCGGCCCGTGAAGTACCGCGAACGGTCAGCCTCCGGCGACGCGATCACCCAGATCCAGTAGGTCAGACCGCCGAGCGCGCTCGCGACCCAGGTGATCGTGATCGACCAGCTGATGACGCCGAGCACGAAGTTCACGATCATCCCGTGCAGCAGGTGCATCCAGTAGTGCGGGTCTGCGAAGGGGCCGAACACCCGGGAGATCCATCCCGTCGCCGGGCGGGGCGTCCACGAGGGCGGAGTGATCGCGGGGCGGCCGCTCGCTCTCAGCCGCAGCAGCTCGAAGTCGCCGAGCCCGCGGGCGACATAGAGCGCCGCGAGCACGATGAAGAAGCCGACGACGATCGTGATCATCCCGACCCCGGTCCACAGCAGCGTGCTGAGCACCGAGATGGCGGCCACCACGATCGGCAGCAGCGGGAGCAGGAATCCGAGTTCGCGCGGCACGGTGCGCCAGAGGCCGAGATAGCCGCGGCCGGATGCGGGGGGCGCCGCGGTCGGCGGCGACGGCGGGCGCGCGATGTCGGCGGCGGGGGCGATGTCGTTCGGCAACGTAGTGGTCATGCTCCGAGTCTGCGAACCGCACGACCTTCTGAGAATGGCGTGCGCATCCGGTTCGAACGGGGGTTAACCCCCGAAAATACAGGGGTAAGTGGAGCCTCAGCTTGCTTGCGGAATACATGCAGGTGCGTAGCGTTGTCCCCGACAGCAGGCCGAGAGGCCGTTCTTCCGCCCCCGCGGGATCGATGATCCGGCCCGGCGGAGCAGACATGCGAGGAGAAGATATGACTGACGTCAAGGCCGTTCCGACCACCACCCTGAACCCGGATGCCGTCGCCGGCACCGCGCAGTTCCTCACCCCGATCGTCGTGGGCCTCACCGCGCTCAGCGTCGACGGCAAGCAGGCGCACTGGCACGTGCGCGGCGCCAACTTCCAGGCCGTGCACCTCCTGCTCGACGACGTGGTCGACCACGCCCGCGAGTGGGCCGACACCGCCGCCGAGCGCGTCGTCGCCCTGGGCCTCCCGCTCGACGGACGCATCCAGACCGTCGGCAGCACCGCCACCACCCCCGAGCTGGCGACCGGCTTCCAGCAGGCCGACCAGACCATCGCCCAGATCGTCGCGCAGATCGACGCCGTGCTCGTGGACGTTCGCACCGCGATCGACGAGCTCGGCGAGATCGACGCCGCCAGCCAGGATGTCGCGATCGAGATCGCCCGCGGCCTCGAGAAGGACCGCTGGTTCCTCTTCTCGCACATCGCGGCCTGAGTTCGACCGCTCCTCGTCAGAAGGCCCGTCCCGCATCGCGGGGCGGGCCTTCGGCGTATCCGCGCCCGGCAGTCTCGTGCGACCCGTGCTCTCGCTAGAGCGCGTCGTGTGTGAAGGCGCCGCCGAGCAGGGTCGCGGCGACGGGGATCCCCCGCAGGGCATCGCCCGAGGGGTCGGCGGATGCCGCGACCGGATCGGCGTCGAGGATCGCGAGATCGGCCGGCTCGCCGACGGCGAGACCGCTGCGCACCGACGCGGCGAGGGCCGCAGCGAACGGCACGACCTGCTCGGGATGCCACGGCGCGAGTCCGTCGCGCGCGCGGGCCGTCGCCGCCGCGATCGTGACCCACGGGTCGAGCGGCGCGACCGGGGCATCCGAGCCGAACCAGAGCCGGGCGCCGGAATCGAGCAGGCTCCGCCAGGCGAAGCTGCGCTCGGTGCGGCCTGCCCAGAGCGCGTCGGCCACGTCGCGGTCGTCCATCGCGTGCTCGGGCTGCACGCTCACCTGGATGCCCAGGCGGGCGAAGCGCTCGAGGTCGGCCAGGTCGACGAGCTGGGCGTGCTCCATCCAGCCGGCCGTCGCCGCGGCAGCCGACGAGTCGGCGGCCGTCGCACCGGCGCGGGTCGCGGCCTCCGCATCCGGCCCGAGCAGGCCCGTGGCGTTCAGCGCCTCGAACACGTCGAGCGCGCGCGTCACCGCCTGGTCGCCGATCGCGTGGATCGTCGGCACGAGCCCCGCCGCGAGACCTTCACGGGCGCGCTGCTCGAGCTCGACGCCGGGGTTCACCTCGAGTCCGTGCGCGGTCACGCCGCTCAGCCCCTCGTAGGCATGCACGCAGTGCGCCGTGCGGGTGTTGAGCGAGCCGTCGGCGAAGAGCTTGAACTCACCGCCCTCGACGAGCCCGTCGGTGCCGTCGAGTGCGACGTAGCTGCGCTGGCCGCGCTCGCGGGCCGTCGCGAGGTCGCGGGGATACACGGCCGCGCGGACGCGGACGCGCGGGAAGCCGTTGACAGCGCGACGACGCAGCCAGGCGCCGCCGGCATCCGCCATCTCCAGGTCGCGGATGCCGACCACGCCGCGCTGCGCCGCCGCCTCGACCGCGTCGGCGACCCACCGGTCGGTCGTCGCGGTCGGCAGGGCGCTGAGCTGCGCCATCGCGTCGAAAGCGGGCTGCTCGCGCAGCACCGGCTCGTGCTCGGGGAGGCCGAGCAGCCGGAGCGCGAGCGGGTTCGCCCAGACCGTGTGCAGATCGTGGCTGATCGCGGCGATCGGGTGCTCTGCCCCGAACAGCGCCGCATCGAGCGCGTCGGGCCAGAGCGCGTCGCGGAATCCGTGACCGACGAGCACGGTGCCGGGCTCGGGCGGGGTGCTCTGCGCGTGGTCGACGAGGATGCGCGCCGCCTGCGCCGCCGAGGTCGCCGCACTCACATCGACACGGCGCCGGGCGATCGCCCACTGCACGAGGTGCACGTGGTGATCCCAGAGTCCGGGCACGACCCAGCGCCCGGCGAGGTCGCGGCGCTCGGCGCGGGCGGCGTCGGGATGCGCGGCGACGGCCGCAGCGCCGACGGCCGCGATGCGGTCGCCGACGATCAGGAGCGAATCGGGCTCGGCGGCGCCCGCGAGCGTCTCGGGTCGAGCAGGGTCGAGCAGGCGCGCCCCGGTCAGCAGGAGCGCGAGGGCGGTGGTCATTCGGCGGTCTCCGTCGGGGTCGTCGCTGGCGTGTGCGCTCCGTCGGTCGGGGTCGCGGGGTCCGCGGCGACCGCGGCCGCGTCCAGCTCGACCCGGCGCCGCATCTCCGCGGCGAGCGCCGGCTGTGCGTAGGGCCCGTCGCCCTCGAGCTCGGCGATCACCCGCTCGCGCACCTCGGCCGGCTTGTTCTGGCTGAGCTTGGCGCGCGCATCCACCCGGTCGATGCGGATGCGGATGCCGACGGTGCCCTTCGACAGCCGGCGCGCGCCCTCCTCGTCGAGGTCGAGCGAACGGCCGCCCTCGACGTGCTGCTCGAAGTGGTCGGTCAGGTGCTCGAGCACGCGGTAGTTCTCGTCGAAGTCGAGGATCTCGGGGCGGCCCCAGAGGTGCGCCGTGATGTGGTTCCAGGTGGGAACGTTCTGGCCCTCGGGGTACCAGGCCGGCGAGACGTAGCCGTGCGGGCCCTGCACGATCAGCATCACCTCGTGCTCGCCGAGCTCGTGCAGCCGCTCATCAGGGCGGCCGACATGGCTGACCACGACGACCTCGTCGCCCGTCGAGGCCTCCTCGTCGAGCAGGAACGGGTAGTGCGAGGCGACGAGCCCGGTCGCGGTCGACGAGACGATCGTCACCCACGGGTTGTCGCGGATCAGCCGGCGGATCTCGTCGCGCTCGGTGAGCAGGAAGTGCGGCGTGTGGCGCATCCGCTCAGGATGCCAGAGGCGGCACCCGCGAGATGGTCAGCGCCGCGCCGGTCGCGTCGCGCATCCGACGTCGGCGCCCTCACGCCTGATCGAGCGGGCACCAGTAGAGCTTGCGCCCCGCCATCTCCTGCATCGCGATCTCGGTGCCGCAGACGCGGCAGGGCAGACCCGTGCGGTGGTAGACCCAGTGGCGGTCGTCGCGGCTCGCGAGGGCCCTGGCCCGGGCGGCGCCGCGCAGGCCGTCCATCGTCAGCATCTGGCCGGTCTTCACGCCGATGCGCAGCAGGTGATCCCAGTCGGTCCAGAGCGCGCTGAGCACGTCGCGCGGCAGCTCGGCCGCGGTCGCGAAGGGCGAGAGTCGGGCGCGGAACAGCATCTCGGCGCGGTAGACGTTGCCGATCCCGCTGACCACCGACTGGTCCATCAGCACGAGGCCGATCGCCTGGCGCTTGCGGCCGGCCAGCTCGAGGAAGCGCTTCTCGCCGCGCACACGTCCGTCGACCAGCGGGTCGGGCCCGAGGCGGGCGAGCACCGCATCCACTCCTTCGCCGTCGAGCACCTCGCAGGCCGTCGGCCCGCGCAGATCGGCGACCGCGTGATCGGTCAGCAGCCGCACGCGCACCTGGCCGATCGGCTCGGGCGGGAAGCCCTCGAGCTCGGCGCCGAGACGCTCCGACTCGGCCATGCGCAGACGACGCGGGGCGCCCATCGACGCGAGCGAGTCGGCGTTGTCGCGCGCCGTGCTCTCGGGATCGCGCGCGACCGCGGGCACGTCGATGTCGCCCGCGAAGTCCCACGCGCCGTACATGCCGAGGTGCACGCGCAGCCAGAGGCCGTTGTCGAACTCGAGGAACATCTGCTTGCCCACCGCGCGACAGCGCACGATCGTGCGGCCGTCGATCAGACGCGCATCCGCGGCGAAGCGGCCCTGCGGGCTCGACACCGCGACCGGCGCGCCCTCGAAGTGCCGCGCGAACTGCGCGGTGATGCGGTGGACGGAATGGCCCTCGGGCATGGTGCTCGCTCTCGACCTCGGCGCGCGGCTGGCGGCGCTCGGCCGCCGACCTCAGCGGATCAGTAGATCTCGTGACCGGCGATCGCGCCCGTCGCCTCGAACTCCGCCAGCTGCGCGATGCGGCGCGCGTGGCGCTCCTCGGCGCTGAACGGAGTCGCGATGAACAGATCGATGAACTCGATCGCCTCGTCGACGGTGTGCTGGCGGGCGCCGATCGAGATCACGTTCGCGTCGTTGTGCTGGCGCGCGAGCTCGGCCGTCGACCGGTTCCAGACCAGCGCGGCGCGGGCGCCCTCGACCTTGTTCGCGGCGATCTGCTCGCCGTTGCCGGATCCGCCGAAGACGACACCCAGCGCATCCACCCCCGCCTTCTGATCCGCGACGACGGCCTGCGCGGCGCCGATGCAGAAGCTCGGGTAGTCGTCGAGCGGGTCGTAGCTCGTCGGACCGTGGTCGATCACCTCGTGCCCCGCCTCGGCCAGATGCTGCTGCAGCGTCTGGCTGAACTCGAGACCGGCGTGGTCGGTGGCGATGTGGATGCGCATCAGCTCTCTCCTGCGTCGCCGACGTCGGAGACGACCCAGGCACCCGAGCCCGCCTTCGTCAGTCGGTAGATGTTCGTGTACTTCTCGGTGCTGCCGCCCGAGGAATCGACCTCGTCGACCGTCACCGTCGCGGTGCCGCCGTCGGACTTCGCCGCCGTGACCGAGAACGTGTAGGCGTACTTGCCGTCGACCCGGTACTCCTTCGCGTCGCTCACGAAGGCCGAGCAGGTGAAGTCGCCGTTGTAGTAGTCCTTGCGGAACGCGCTCGTCGTGACCTTCTTGAACGCGGTGCAGTCCGCCTTCTCGAACGCCGCGTTGAAGCCCTCGACCGCGGCCTGCGGGCTTCCCGCCGCGGCCGTCTTGGTCGAACCGACCGAGAGCGAGGGGATGATCACGGCGGCGCCGACGATCGCGGTGCCGATCACGACCACCAGCACGACGGCGAGCACCCAGGGCCAGGCACGGCGACTGCGCGAGACCGGCTCGGTCGGCGGGAGCGGCGGGGCGGCGGGCGCGGGGGCGTGAGAGACGTGGGAGGCGAAGTGCTGCGGCGGAAGCTGCTGCTGAGGAGGAGCCTGCGGCTGCGGATGCTGTTGCGGCGCGTGCGGCTGCGGCGGGTGCTGCCCCGGCTGGGGCGGCCCGTACGGCTCGACCATCACGCCTCCTCGGATCGCTCGCCAGTCTAGGGTTGACGACGGACACGATCCGCACAGATTCAAGGGAGCACTGCGTGCCTGGAGAGAACCTCACCCGCCTCGAAGCCCGCGACCGGAAGGCCATCGTCGACGTCGAGAGCTACGACGTCACGCTCGACCTCACCACGGGCGCCGAGACCTTCCGCAGCACCACCGTGGTGCGCTTCACCGCCCGCGGCGCGACCGAGACGTTCATCGACGCCATCACCCGCACCGTGCACTCCGTCACCCTCAACGGCGAGAAGCTCGACCCGGATGCGGTCAGCGACGGCGTGCGCATCCAGCTGTCGAACCTGCTCGAGCACAACGAGCTCGTCGTCGACGCCGACGCGATCTACACCAACACCGGCGAGGGCCTGCACCGCTTCGTCGACCCGGTCGATGGCGAGGTCTACCTCTACTCGCAGTTCGAGGTGCCCGACAGCCGCCGCATGTTCGCGGTCTTCGAGCAGCCCGACCTCAAGGCGAGCTTCAGCTTCCACGTCACCGCGCCCGCCAACTGGGCCGTCGTCAGCAACTCCCCCACGCCCGAGCCGGTCTTCGCGGGCGACAGCCTCGCCACCTGGCACTTCGAGCCCACGCCGCGCATCTCGAGCTACATCACCGCGCTCATCGCCGGCCCGTACCAGGCCGTGCACAGCGAGCTCACGAGCGCGAACGGCAACGTCATCCCGCTCGGCGTCTTCGCCCGCAAGTCGCTGTTCCAGTTCCTGGATGCCGACTACATCTTCGAGAAGACCCGCCAGGGCTTCGCCTACTACGAGGAGAAGTTCGGCTACCCGTACCCCTTCGCGAAGTACGACCAGCTCTTCGTGCCGGAGTTCAACGCCGGCGCCATGGAGAACGCGGGCGCGGTCACCTTCACCGAGACCTACGTCTTCCGCTCGAAGGTGACCGACGCCATCAAGGAGCGTCGCGTCGTCACGATCCTGCACGAGCTCGCTCACATGTGGTTCGGCGACCTCGTGACCATGAAGTGGTGGAACGACCTCTGGCTCAACGAGTCGTTCGCCGAGTGGGCATCCACCATCGCCACCGCCGAGGCCACCGAGTGGACCGAGGCGTGGACCACGTTCCAGGCCATGGAGAAGAGCTGGGCCTACAAGCAGGACCAGCTGCCCTCGACCCACCCGATCGTCGCCACCATCGACGACCTCGAGGCGGTGCAGGTCAACTTCGACGGCATCACCTATGCCAAGGGCGGGTCGGTGCTGAAGCAGCTCGCCGCCTGGGTCGGCATCGACGCGTTCTTCGAGGGTGTCGGCAACTACTTCCGCAAGCACGCCTTCGGCAACACCGAGCTGAAGGACCTGCTGGTCGAGCTGGAGGCCGCCAGCGGTCGCTCGCTCGACGGCTGGGGCGCGAAGTGGCTCGAGACGGCCGGCGTGAACACGCTGCGTCCCGCGCTGGAGGTCGACGCCTCGGGCACCATCACGCGCTTCGCGATCGAGCAGAGCGCCCACCCGGACTACCCCACCATCCGCCCGCACCGTCTCGCGGTCGGCTTCTACTCGCTCGACGGCGGCAAGCTCGTGCGCACCCACCGCCACGAGCTCGACATCGACGGCGAGTCGACCGAGGTGCCCGAGCTGACCGGGCTCGCGCGTCCCGAGCTGATCCTGCTCAACGACGACGACCTCGCCTACGCGAAGATCCGCCTCGACGAGGTCTCGCTCCAGGCCGCGATCGCGCACCTGAAGGACATCGACGAGCCGCTCGCGCGGGCGATCGTGTGGGGCGCGGTGTGGGATGCGACCCGCGACGGCGAGGCGAAGGCGAGCGACTACATCCGCCTCGTGCTCGACAACATCGCCACCGAGACCGAGTCGACCACGATCCGCCTCAGCCTCACCCAGCTCACGCAGGTCGCCCGCAGCTACGTCGCCCCGGCGACGCGCGCCGCGGCGATCGAGGAGGTCGGCGACACGCTCTGGACCCTCGCGCAGAACGCCGAGCCCGGATCGGACGCGCAGTTCCAGTTCGTGAAGTTCTTCGCGAACATCGCCTCGACCCCGGCGCACGCCGAGGTGCTGCGCGCGCTGCAGAGCGGCCAGACCCGTCTCGACGGCCTCGACATCGACACCGACCTCGAGTGGGAGCTGCTCGAGGGCCTCGTGCTCACCGGCGCCGCCGGCGAGGACGAGATCGTCACCGCCGAGAACCGCGACAACACCTCGAACGGCCAGCAGGCCGCCGCCCGCGCGCGCGGCACCGTTCCGACCGAGGCCGGCAAGAAGGCCGCGCTCGACCGGGCCCTCACCGACGAGCAGATCCCCAACGCGATCCTGCGCATGCTCGGCATGGGCTACCAGCACGTCAACGACCCGGCTGTGCTCGAGCCGCTCGTCGCGCCGTACTTCGACGCGCTCGAGTCGATCTGGAAGAGCCGCAGCTACAAGATCGCCGAGTACATCGTCGTGTGGTTCTACCCGAGCGCCCTCGCCTCGCAGGCCCTCGTCGACACGACGAACGCCTGGCTGGATGCGCACCCCGACATCCCGGCCCTCCGTCGCCTCGTGCAGGAGAACGTCGCGGGCGTCGAGCGCGCCCTCGCCGCGCAGGCGGTCGACGCGGCGTAGTAGTCGACGCTGGGCGCGGGGCGGTGAGACCGCCCCGCACACGCCTCCCGGAGGGGCGCCGGCTCCGGCCGGCGCCCCTCCGTCGTCCAGCCGACGCTGCGGACCGCCGGCCTGCTGCCATTCGCGCGACGCCGATACTGTTCGCGCTTCACGCGGGTACTGGCGAGATCGCACAGCGTCGTCGCGGGCACTGACGGACCATCGACTCGCCAGTATCCGCAACGCCCGCGCGGGATCGTCGGACTCGCGAGGACTTCGGTCAGAAGTTGGTCGGATCCGGCCGATCCCGCCGATGCCCCACGAACCCCGCCCGACGGCCGCGGCTCCTGGCCCGGATGTCGCCGATACTGGCCGCGCCGCCCGACGCGGCCATCGGCGCCCCTCACCTCGAGCCCGGCCAGTATTCGCGGCCGAGGTCCGACTGCTCGCGGCGCCGACGCGCGGACCACCGATGCTCTCCGCGGTGCACGAGTGCGAGGATCTGAGCCTCGAACGGCGCCCACTCGTCGAAGACTCGGCGCGAGCCGGCATGCAGCACGAGGGCACCTCGCGCGACCAGCTCGGCGTCTCGTCGCCGGTCTCGCTCCCGAGTTTCTGGGGTCGAGTGCCAACGGTCGCCGTCCAGCTCGATCACGAGTCGGTCGCCGACCACCAGATCGACACGTCCGACGCCCGGGACGACGACCTGCGGCCGCGCGACGATGCCGCGTGACCGCAGGCGGATCCGCGCGAGCGTCTCGAGCCCGGACTCGCTGCGTGCATCGCTCACGGCGAGCGCACGGATGCCGTTGCGGGTGAGGAGAGTCCGGGCGAGGGCGGGTCGTGTGACGGCGCGCAGATGACGAGCGGAGTCGACGCAGCAGACGAGATCTTCGAACGACATGCACTGCGCCGCGCAGGCGAGCGCCGTCAGCACGTCGTCCACGCCGTCGACCGCGCGACCAGCGATCCGGTGCCGGATCGGCTCACCGACGCGGCTTCGGCGCACACGATCGCTCGGACTGACTCGCCAGTGCGCCGTGGCGAGTCGTACCCAGATCCCGTGCCGCTCGAGCGCTGCCCCGCAACTCAGCGAACAGTATCCGGACACCGCGGCCTCGACGGGCGGGTCGAGTTCTCCGACGGCATAGTGACCGATCCGAAGCCGTCGGACACCGCCGGCGGCCACCTGGTGTCGCAGCTCCGCGGTCGAGACGCCCTCAGCAGCGAAGTCGCGCGTGCGGACGATGCGTGTCATGCCGTCATCGTCATGCTCGTGTGCGCCCTCGATCGGCGCGTGTCCTCGATCGGTGCAGTTCGCGTGCGGCGAGCCCGTGTGGGGGAGAGGCGGACACTGCGCGCGGCTACTGGCGACACGATGGGGCAGCTTCGCCGGTGGGTCTGCATGGGTGACTGAGCAGTATCGCGCGAGACCGCCAGCAGAATCGGCGACGACGCCAGTATCCGCAGACGGGCGGGTAGGCGGGAACGCGAGGGGGCGAAGAGGCGGGAACGCGGGTCGCGGGGACGCCTTCGGGCCTCGCCCAGGACCACGGTCGGGCGGCGTGGAGGGGCCGCTCGTTAGCCTGGGAGCGTGACGACAGACTGGGACTGGACCGCCTTCTGGGCCGACCCGTGGCCGCAGCTCGGGAACTTCCTCGTGCACAAGCCGTTGAGCGTGCTGATCATCGTCGTGGTGGCGGTGCTGCTGCGGCTCGTGGCGACCTTCATCATCAAGCGCGTCGTGAACCAGATCGTCAACGGCGTCAAGAAGAAGCAGAACGTCACCGACACGGCCGCCCTCGGGATCGCGGTCTCGCCGCTCGCGGCCGTGCGCACGGTGCAGCGCACCCGCGCGATCGGGTCGGTGCTGACGAACGTCGTGACGGCCGGCATCGTGATCGTGGCCGCGATCCTCGTCGTCAACACCCTCAACGAGAACGCCACTGCCGCCTTCTCGCTCATCACGGCGGCGCTCGGCGCCGGCCTCGGCTTCGGCGCGCAGAACATCGTCAAAGACGTGCTCAACGGCCTGTTCATGGTCATCGAAGACCAGCTCGGGGTCGGGGATGTGGTGGATCTCGGTCCGGCGACCGGCGTGGTCGAGGCGGTCGGCATCCGCGTGACCCAGATCCGCGACGTGAACGGCATGCTCTGGTACGTGCGCAACGGCGAGATCCTGCGCGTCGGCAACGTGTCGCAGGGCTGGTCGCGCGTCATCCTCGACCTGGCGATCCCCTACGAGGCGGATGTGCCGCTCGTGCAGGAGGCGCTGCTCGACACCGCCGTGCACATGCAGCAGGAGCCGAAGTGGAAGCGCCTGTTCCTCGAGAAGCCCGAGATGTGGGGCATCGAGTCGATCTCGGCCGAGGCGGTCGTGCTGCGGCTCGTCGCGAAGACCCGGCCGGGCTCGAAGGAGGATGTGGCGCGCGAGCTGCGCCTGCGTCTCAAGCGCACCCTCGACGAGATGGATGTGCGCACCCCCTCGCTCAACGCGATCACCCTGTCGGGCATGGAGGGCGCCGCGTCGATCCGCGGAGCGAACCCGCCGAAGACGGCTCCGCTGCCGACCCAGGCGACGCCGACGCAGAAGCCCGCGACAGCGAACCCGCGGCGCGGTGCGAAGCCGGTCGTGGATGCGGCCGGGCGCGACGCCGATGGCGAGACCGGCAGCGCTGACAGCGCCGACGAGACCGGAGCCCCGCGCGACACCGCCTCCGGCACCCCCGCATCCGGGGCGTCGGGCGCCCCCACCAGCCCGCGCATCCCCCGCACGCCCCGTGCCCCGCGCTCCCCCGAGAAGGACGATTGATGGCCGAGGACTCGCTCACCCTGCGCTCGAGCTCCGGCGGCGAGCCGGTCGGAGGCAGCTTCTGGCAGCAGGTCGGCGGCCGCCCGACCTTCGAGAAGCTGGTGCGCCGCTTCTACGAGGGCATCGCGGATGACGATGTGCTGCGCCCGATGTACCCGGAGGACGACATGGAGGGCGCCATCCAGCGCCTGACCGGGTTCCTCGAGCAGTACTGGGGCGGCCCGACGACCTACAGCCAGGCGCGCGGCCACCCGCGCCTGCGCATGCGCCACCTGCCCTTCAAGGTCAACCCCGACGCCCGCGACCGCTGGCTGAAGCACATGCGCGTCGCGGTCGACGACCTGGGGCTCTCGCCGATGGACGAGGGGATGCTGTGGGGCTACCTCGAGCGGGCCGCCCACGCGATGGTCAACACCTTCGAGGAGTAGCGAGCCGACGCGACCCGGCCGCGAGGAGACGACAGAGGGGATGCGCCCCGCCGACGGGCGGAGCGCATCCCCTTCACTGTGCCGGGCCGGGCCCGGTGGAGCCGGCCCGGTCCGATCAGGCCAGGTCGGCGCGGAGTCCGTCGACGAGCGGGGTCGTCGGGCGGCCGATGAGGCCCGAGAGCACGTTGCTCGCCTCGGCGAGGGCGCCCTCGGCGATGTTCGCGTCGAGCGCCGAGACGAAGCCCGCGGTGCCCTCGTCGAGCCCGAAGCCGGTGAGCGCGGCGACGTGCGCGGCGGTGTCGAGGTTCTGGTACTCGACCGGACGCCCCGTGATCTCGGAGATCGCGGCGGCGAGGCCGGCGTAGTCCCAGGCGGTGTCGCCGGCGAGCTCGTAGGTCTGGCCGATGTGACCCTCGGTGGTGAGCACGGCGGCGGCGCCCTCGGCGTAGTCCGCACGGCTGGCGCTGGCGACGCGGCCGGTGCCGGCGCTGCCGATCAGCACGCCCGACTCGGCGGCGCCCGCCACCTGGCCGGTGTAGTTCTCGTGGTACCAGTTGTTGCGCAGCACGGTCGCGGGAACGCCCGAGGCGACGATGAGCTCTTCGGTGGCCTTGTGCTCGGGGGCGAGGATGAGGGTGCTCGAGTCGGCGTGCGGGGCGCTCGTGTAGACGAGCTGGCTGACGCCGGCGGCCTTCGCCGCGTCGATGACGGCCTGGTGCTGGGGAACGCGCTTGCCCGGCTCGCTGGCCGAGACGAGCAGCACCTTGTCGGCGCCGGCGACGGCGGCCGTGACGGTCTCGGGGCGGTCGTAGTCGAGCTCGACGGCGTTCACGCCGAGGGCGACGAGGTCGTCGACCTTCGACAGGGTGCGCGCGCCGATGCGGATGTCGGCGGGCGCGACGCCGCGGGCGATGAGCGACTTCACGGCGAGACGGCCGAGGTGTCCGGCGGCGGTGACGAGGATGGTCATGGTGCGTGTCCTTTCGGGGAGCTTCCGCGTGTTCGCGTTTCCGTGGATGACCAACGGGGCGGATGCCGACATACTTCCCGAAAGAAGGTACCCACTTTCAGGTAAGGTACCCGCATGGTGGTAAGTCTTGAGTCTTTGCGGGCGTCACAGTCCGACATCTTCACGGCCGGATGCCCCACGCGCGACGTTCTCGACCACGTGACCAGCAAGTGGGGCGTGCTCGTGCTGCTCGCCCTCGGCGGCGGCACGCTGCGCTGGGGCGAGCTGCGCCGCGCGGTCGACGGCATCAGCGAGAAGATGCTCGCCTCGACGCTGCGCACCCTCGAACGCGACGGCTTCGTCGAGCGCGACGCGCATCCGACGATCCCCCCGCGCGTCGACTACAGCCTCACTCCCCTGGGCACCGAGCTGCTCGAGCACCTCGAGCCCTTCGTGCAGTGGGTGGCCGCCCGCGCCGAGGGGATCATGGCGCCGCAACGCCCCTGAGCCCGCGCCGACTCCCGCACCCACGGCATCCAGACCCCTCTCGCTAGGCTCGTCTGCGCCGCTCGCTCCCCCGAGAGCGGCACCCGACACCCTGCGGGAGGCGGACATGCCCCAGAACTCCGACGCGATCGTGATCGGCGCCGGCCTCGCCGGCCTGGTCGCCGCGAGCGAGCTGCTCGATGCCGGCCGCACGGTCGTGATCCTCGATCAGGAGCCCGAGCAGAGCCTCGGCGGGCAGGCCTGGTGGTCGTTCGGCGGGCTGTTCCTGGTCGATTCGCCCGAGCAGCGCCGCCTGGGCGTGCACGACAGCCTCGAGCTGGCCCGGCAGGACTGGTTCGGCAGCGCCGAGTTCGACCGCGATGAGGACGACTGGGCCGAGCAGTGGGCCGAGGCCTACCTGCGCTTCGCGGCCGGCGAGAAGCGCGAGTGGCTGCGCGAGAAGGGCGTGCGCTTCTTCCCGGTGGTCGGCTGGGCCGAGCGCGGCGGCTACACGGCGACAGGGCACGGCAACTCGGTCCCCCGCTTCCACATCACCTGGGGCACCGGTCCCGGCGTCGTCGAGCCCTTCCTCTCGCGGGTGCGCCGCGGTGTCGCGGAGGGCCGCGCCGAGCTGCGCTTCCGTCACCGCGTCGACGAGCTGATCGTGCGCGACGGCGCCGTCGTGGGCGCCTCCGGAACCCTGCTCGCCCCCGACGCCGCCGAGCGCGGCGCCGCGAGCAACCGGGATGCGGTGGGCGACTTCGCGCTCGAGGCGAGCGCCGTGATCGTGGCCGCCGGCGGCATCGGCGGCGACCCGGAGCTCGTGCGCGCGGCCTGGCCCGACTGGCTCGGCGAGGCGCCCGCGGCCGAGAACCTGCTCGCGGGCGTGCCCGCGCACGTCGACGGCCGGATGCTGGACATCAGCGCCGACGCCGGGGCCCGCCTGGTCAACACCGACCGGATGTGGCACTACGTCGAGGGCGTCGCGAACCACTCGCCGGTGTGGCAGCGGCACGGCATCCGCATCCTCCCCGGACCGTCGAGCGTCTGGCTCGACGCGACCGGCGCGCGCCTTCCGGTGCCGCTCTTCCCTGGCTTCGACACGCTCGGCACGCTCGAGTGGCTGCGCAAGACCGGCCACGACCACAGCTGGTTCGTGACGACGCGCCAGGTGGCCGAGAAGGAGTTCGCGCTCTCGGGCAGCGAGCAGAACCCCGATCTGACCGACAAGCACGTGGGCGAGCTGCTGCGCCAGCGCCTCGGCAGCGGGGCGACCGATCCCGTCGAGAGGTTCCTGCACGACGGCGAGGACTTCCTCGTCGCCGACACCCTCGATGAGCTGCTCGACCGCATCGAGCAGGCCTCCCCCGAGGGCGTCTTCGATCCCGAGGCGGCCCGCGCCGAGCTGGGCGCGCGCGACCGCGAGCTCGACAACCGCTTCGGCAAGGACGCGCAGATCTCCGCCATCCGCGACGCCCGCCGCTACCTCGGCGACAAGCTCATCCGCGTCGCCAAGCCGCACCGGGTCACCGACCCCGCGAACGGCCCCCTCGTCGCGGTGCGCCTGCGCGTGCTGACCCGCAAGACGCTCGGCGGCATCCAGACCGACCTGCAGGCGCGGGCGCTGGATGCGGACGGCGCGCCGATCCCCGGCCTGTACGCGGTCGGCGAGGCAGCCGGCTTCGGCGGCGGCGGGATGCACGGCTACCGCTCGCTCGAGGGCACCTTCCTCGGCGGCTGCCTGTTCTCGGGGCGCGTCGCGGGGCGCGCGGTCGCGGCGTCGCTCTAGGTCAGCACAACTGGGGCGCGAGCGCGGACGTCAGCGCGCGAGCGTCCAGGGCTTGCGCTTGACGAGCACGTGGCCGCGCTTGGTGGTGAGACGCGTCCACGGGCCCGATTCGAACACGGCGACCTCGTCATCCCCCAGGAAGCCGAGGCTCAGCGCCGCGAATCCGGCGCCGGCGGGGATGTGGTCGAGCTCGTCGACGGGGCGGCTCCACACCTGCCCGCGCACCTTGCGCACGATCGTCTCGCCCACCGCCTCGGGCACGGCCTCGGCGACCTCGGCGATGCCCGCCTCCGCCGCCTGCTTCAGCAGCGCGGCGTCGAGCGTGCCACTGCGCACCCAGCCGCCGCGCGGTGGCGAGATCGCGGCCCAGGTGACGGTGTGCACCTCGATCGGCGTGGAGACATCTACCGGCGCCGCGAAGTGGTCGGGGTCGCGGCGCTCGAGCTCGCTGGCCGAGCGCTCGAGGCGCTGCAGCAGCGAGCGCACGGGCACGACCACGTCGAAGGGCTCCGTGTCGGTGAGCGCATAGGTGCGCAGCCCCAGCACGGTCGGCGCCTCGTCGAGCAGGCCGATCGGATAGAGCACCGCGGCGTAGGCGGCGAGAACCCCGCCGCCGGCGATGAGGCGCACGGAGCCTTCCTCGACACGGGCGGCGCGGCCGGCGAAGCTGCGCAGGTCTTCGAGCGAGAGGGGGTCGGAGAGGGTGAATGGCTTGCTCATCTGCTCCTAAACTACAAGCCATGAGCGACCCTCTGTCGGGCTTCCTGCGGGCGATCGACCTGACCGACACCGGGGCGCGCACCTCGGAGGACATCTTCACCGGTCCGAGCCAGTGGATGCCCCAGGGTCGCGTCTTCGGCGGACAGGTGCTCGCGCAGTCGATCACCGCCGCGATGCGCACGGTCGCCGACGACCGGCTCGCGCATTCGATGCACGGCTACTTCCTGCGCCCCGGCGACATCGAGCAGCCGATCACCTTCTCGGTCGACCGCATCCACGACGGCCGCTCCTTCTCGACGCGGCGCACGCAGGCCTACCAGGACGGCCTGCCGATCCTGTCGATGATCGCGTCGTTCCAGGACGTGGATGAGGGCCTCGACCACCAGCACCCGATCGACCTCTCCGCCTATCCGGATCCGGACTCGCTGCCGACGACCGCCGAGGCGCTGGCCGGGCTCGATCATCCGATCGCGAAGTTCTGGGGCGAGCAGCGGCCCTTCGACATCCGTCACGTCGAGACACCCGTCTACCTGCGCGCCGACGCGCCGCACCAGGCGACGCAGGCGGTGTGGATGCGCGCGATCGGCGCACTGCCCGACGACCCGAAGCTGCACCAGGCCGCCCTCGCCTACGCGAGCGACTACACGATCCTCGAGCCGACGCTGCGCGCGCACGGCATCCCCTGGGTCACGCCCGGGCTCAAGATGGCGAGCCTCGACCATGCGATGTGGTGGCACCGCCCGGCCCGCGCCGACGAGTGGCTGCTCTACACGCAGGAGTCGACGAACGCGGTCGGCGGGCGCGGACTGTCGACCGCGCGCATCTACGACCGGGGCGGGCGGCTCGTCGCGAGCGTGACCCAGGAGGGGATGATCCGGGTTCCGCGCGGCGATGCGCCGGAGGGGGATCTCGGGCCGCTGTCGCGCGGGCAGGTCACCTAGGCGGAATCCGCGCCGTCGGCATCGATCGACGCCGCCACCGCGAGAGCGCTGCGCGACAGGAACCCGACGATCTCGTCGGCGGGCAGCTCGTGCTCGAGCACGCTCTCGACCAGCACCTCCTCGGCGAAGGCCACCCAGGATCGCAGCGCGATGCGCAGCAGCGGGGAATCGGGCGAGCCGAGCTCGAGAGCGACGGCGGTGACGCGGTCGGCCTGCTCGCGCCGTGCCTCCTCGACGACCCGGCGCACCTCCGCGTCGGCCGACGCGACGCCGCGCACGAGCGAGTAGAACGTGCCGCGATGCTGCTCGACGAACTCGACGATGCGGCGCAGGGTGTCGTCGAGCCGCTCCTGAGCGGCCAGCTCGGCGATCGGCTCGGTCGCGCGCAGCATGCTGTCGCGGGCGGTGCGCACGAGCTCGCGGCGCAGGCCCGCCTGCGAGCCGAAGTAGTGGAAGACGAGAGCGCGCGAGACCCCGGCGGCGCGGGAGAGGAACTCGATCGTGACGGTGTCGAGGGGATGCTCGGCGAGGGCCGCGACGCCCGCGGCGACGAGCTGAGAACGGCGGTCCTCCGGCGAGAGACGGGTCCTCCGCTCGGCCGACATGAGCACAGCTTAACCATCCGATCCCAGCGCGTGCCGAGTCACGCATCCCCTCGACCGCCCGTCATCAGTGCTACGGCTGTCTATTGACAGTCCGTCAATAAGGCGTATCGTGGCCGACCGACGACGCCGGGTCACCGGCGCCGGGCGACCAGAACGGGTTTCGGAAACCGCGTCATAGCCGACGTGATCTCCGGTCTCCCCTACGGATCGATCCGGCGCCCGCGGGCTCCGGCACCACCGTGGATCAAGGAGGATTCATGCCGTTCCGTCCCTCACTGCGCAAGATCGTGCGCAGTCACGCCGGGCGCATCGCCCTCGTCTCGGTTCCCGTCGGACTCGTGGCCGCCGTCACCCTCGGCGGCGTCGCCCAGGGTGCCGTGCCCGTCTCCTTCGCGATCTCGGGCAGCCAGTTCAAGATCAGCTCCAGCCAGCTCGAGGGCACCGGCTTCTCGCAGTACGCCGGCACCACCAAGGACACCGAAGGCAAAGAGCACCCGGTCGCGATCGCCAACATCAAGAAGGCGACCCTCGCGAACCTCTGCCAGTCGGTCTCGACCGAGACCCCGCTCGGCAAGGTCGGCATGCGCATCACGGCCGGCGGCGGCGACACGCCCGCCAGCGCGACCGACCTGCAGATCGGCATGACCGACCTCAAGGGCGACACCAGCTTCGGCAACGTGCGCATCGGCGTCGACGCCTCGCAGGTCAACACCGACAAGAAGGGCAGCGCCGGCGACTTCGCGCAGGACAGCGACACGATCTCGATCACGAACCTGCAGCAGGTCTCCTGGACGACTCAGGCCAGCGTCTTCACCCTGACCGGGATGCACGTCGAGCTCAGCGACGAGGAGTGCTTCTGAGCCGGTGAGCTCTGCGGCGTGACGGCGGGCGGCATCCGACGATCGCCCCCACCGAGCGCATTGCGAATCCCGACGCGACGCTCCCGACCCGACACCCCTGACGATCGGACGAGACGATGACCATGATCCGCCCCTCACGACACGACGACGAGCCGGCCGACGACGGCCTGACCGGTTCCGGTGACGACGGCGCGATCGAGACCACGGCGCACGCGGGTGGGGTGCCCGATCGCGCCGGGGACGAGGACGCCGCATTCGGGTCGGCGCCCTCGAGCGCGGCGGCCGGAGACGGCCCCGCCGCGGGTGACGACGTCGGGGGCGACGTCGAGCCTGCGGAGGGGAGCGTCGTTCAGAGCTCCGGCCGCCGCGCGGTTTTCCGGGCCTGGCGGTCGCGCCGACCCTTCCTGGGCACGATCCTCACGATGCTCGGCGGCGTCGAGCTGTTCTTCTCCGGCCAGCTCGACCTGGGCCGCATCCACGTCTCCCTCGGCATCGAGGGGCTGCAGGCGACCGTGATCCCGCTCGCGCTCGTGCTGCTCGGCGTGCTCACGCTGCTCATGCCCGCTCACCGCATCTTCTACGGCGTGATCGGGCTCGCTCTCGCGCTGTACTCGATCGTCGGCGTGAACCTCGGCGGCTTCCTTGTCGGAATGCTGCTCGCGGTCGTCGGCGGCATCATGACGGTCGCCTGGTCGCCGAAGGACGCGCAGCGCAAGGCCGCGGCGAAGCGGGCGCGGCGTGCACGATCGGCTGCGGCGCAGACGGCTGCGGATGCGGCGGGCGATTCCGCCGACGAGGCGTCGGTCTGATGCGCCCGGCTCCCTCGCGCCGCGGCGCCGTGCGACGCGGCGGACTGCTCGGCCTCGTCGCGCTGGCGGCGACCGCGCTGCTCGGCATCGGCGCGGCGCCGCTGCCGGCGCCCGCCTCGGCGCCGAACGGAACCGCCCCCGCCGCATTCTGCATCCCGATCCTCATGGACTGCTCGGGAGGCGGGTCGGGTTCCGGTGGTGGCGGCTCGACGCCCTCGCCCAGCCCGTCGCCGGGCAGCCCGATCCCGGGAGTGCCGATCCCCGGGCTTCCCGGCGCCGGCAGCGGCGGCTCAGGCAGTGGGAGCGGCGCGACGCCGGGCACCCCGACTCCCCCGCCCGCACCCGCCGACGCGATCGCGGATCCGGATGCGCCCGTGATGACCCTCCCGGCCGCACAGCTCGAGGGCTCGTCGCTGTCGTTCACCGGTCTCAAGGGGCTCAGTCTCGTGACCGTGCCGCTCGCCGACGGCACGCGGACTCCCGTTCTCAAGCTCGAGGTCGACTCGATCGCGATCGACGACTTCGTGCTGGATGTGCGCCACGAGGCCGGCGGCGACGCGCTCGTCACCAAGGCCGGCCGGATGGAGCTGCACGGTCACGTGGTGGTCTATCTCGACTCGGTCAGCGCGACCGGACCGAACGGGGTCGGTCTGAGCCTGGGCGCCCAGACGCCGCTGCCCGGCGACGAGCTGCCGCCGAAGCTGCTGCAGGTGTCGCTCGGACTCGTCGGCGTGACGGGCGATCGCATCAGCTTCACGCCGGTGCACCAGTACTTCGGCTGACTCGCTCCTCGGCTGATCCGGCCGAGGCGAGAAGGGCGTGACCCCGCACACCTGCGGGGTCACGCCCTTCTGCTGTGGTGCGTGCTGATGCGCGGCTGCGGGCTCCGCTCGCTCAGCGCCGGCGGAACTCGATCGGCGCCTCGAGGTAGGGCGCCCAGGCCTCGCGCTCGGCGTCGGTGATGCGCCGTGGGCGACCGGAGGTCGCATCCACCAGCACGATCGTCGTGGCGGCCTTGGCGTAGAGCAGCGGCTCGTCGCCCTCGGGCGAGCGCACCTCGTAGCAGACCTCGAGGCTGGCGCCGCCGAGGTGGCCGAGCCAGAGCTGCACGTCGAGCGGACGACGCAGGTACGGGATCGGGGCGAGGTACTCGACCTCCTGCCGGCCGATGAGCGTCATGGTCGCGGCGCCGGGACTGCCGTCGAGGATCGCGGTCGTGCCGCCGACCGCTGATTCGGCGCCCGCGGCGTCGGTGGCCCAGAAGGCCTGGATGCGCGCCTCCTCGAGAAGCACGAGCATGGCCGCGTTGTTGACGTGGCCGTAGGCGTCGAGGTCGTTCCAGCGCAGCCGGATCGGCACGTGCAGACGGGTCATGGCGGGCTTCCCTTCTCGGGCGGATGGCAGTGAGCGGGTGGTGGCACGCGGAGACGACGAAGCGGAGGCCCGGTCGGGCCTCCGCTTCGGTCGATCAGCTGCGGGTCAGCTTGCGGTGCACCGAGCGGTGCGGGGCCGCGGCGTCCGGGCCGAGTCGCTCGATCTTGTTCGACTCGTAGGCCTCGAAGTTGCCCTCGAACCAGTACCAGTTCGACGGGTTCTCGTCGGTGCCCTCGTAGGCGAGGATGTGCGTCGCGATCCGGTCGAGGAACCACCGGTCGTGGGTGATGACCACGGCGCAGCCGGGGAACTCGAGCAGCGCGTTCTCGAGCGACTGCAGGGTCTCGACGTCGAGGTCGTTGGTGGGCTCGTCGAGCAGCAGCAGGTTGCCGCCCTCCTTGAGCGTCAGCGCCAGGTTGAGACGGTTGCGCTCACCACCGGAGAGCACGCCGGCTTTCTTCTGCTGGTCCGGCCCCTTGAAGCCGAACTTCGAGACGTAGGCGCGGCTGGGGATCTCGGTCTTGCCGACCGTGATGATGTCGAGGCCGTCGGAGACGACCTCCCACAGCGTCTTCTCCGGGTCGATGTTCGCGCGGCTCTGGTCGACGTAGCTGATCTTGACGGTCTCGCCGACCTTGAGGTCGCCGCCGTCGAGCGGCTCGAGCCCGACGATCGTCTTGAACAGGGTCGTCTTTCCGACGCCGTTCGGCCCGATGACGCCGACGATGCCGTTCGGAGGCAGCGAGAACGAGAGGCCGTCGATCAGCTGACCGCGCTCCTCGAAGCCCTTCTGCAGCTTCTTCGCCTCGATCACGACGCTGCCCAGGCGCGGGCCCGGCGGGATCGAGATCTCTTCGAAGTCGAGCTTGCGCGTACGCTCCGCCTCGGCGGCCATCTCCTCGTAGCGCGCGAGGCGCGCCTTCGACTTGGTCTGGCGGCCCTTGGCGCTCGAACGCACCCAGTCGAGCTCGTCGGCGAGGCGCTTGGCGAGCTTCGCATCCTTCTTGCCCTGCACCTCGAGGCGCTGGGCCTTCTTCTCGAGGTAGGTCGAGTAGTTGCCCTCGTAGGGGTAGAGGTGCCCGCGGTCGACCTCGGCGATCCACTCCGCGACGTTGTCGAGGAAGTACCGGTCGTGGGTGATCGCGATGACGGCGCCCTTGTACGAGCTGAGGTGCTGCTCGAGCCAGAGCACGCTCTCGGCGTCGAGGTGGTTGGTGGGCTCGTCGAGCAGCAGCAGGTCGGGCTTCTGCAGCAGCAGCTTCGCGAGCGCGACGCGGCGCTTCTCTCCACCGGAGAGCGGCGCGATCGCGGCGTCGCCGGGGGGCGTGCGCAGCGCATCCATCGCCTGCTCGAGCTGGGAGTCGAGGTCCCAGCCGTCGGCGGCGTCGATCTCCTCCTGCAGGGTGCCCATCTCGGCGAGCAGCGCGTCGAAGTCGGCGTCGGGCTCGGCCATGAGTGCCGAGATCTCGTTGAAGCGGTCGAGCTTGGCCTTGATGGCCACGCCGTCCTGGATGTTCTCCAGCACGGTCTTGGTCTCGTCGAGCACCGGCTCCTGCATGAGGATGCCGACGCTGTAGCCGGGGCTGAGGCGCGCCTCGCCGTTGGAGGGCTGGTCGAGCCCGGCCATGATCTTGAGGATGGTCGACTTGCCGGCGCCGTTGGGGCCGACCATGCCGATCTTCGCTCCGGGATAGAACGACATGGTGACGTCGTCGAGGATCAGCTTCTCGCCGACCTTCTTGCGGGCGCGCACCATGGAGTAGATGAATTCGGCCATGTTCCGATCCTAGTTTCGCGTGGAGTGGTGGGCTGACCGGATCGGGCCGCGCTCAGGCTCAGCGACGCGCGCCGCCGCGGTCAGCGGGGGCGGTGCCGGACTACCAGTCGATGGGGCGGGTGGCGCCGATGAGGCACTTGCCCGTGTCCATCGCCAGGGCGGTGGTCGAGTGGTAGCCGATGTTGCCGTACTGCCCGATGAGGCAGGTCGTGCCGAGCTTGACCGAGAACTGGATGTTGTCGGCCTTGAGTCCGACCGCCGTGGTGTCGGCGGTGACCTCCATGGCGGCCTTGTCGAAGCCGGCCTTGACGAGCGTGTCGATGAAGGTGCGGCCGCCGAGGTCGCCGCCGGCGGCGACGAGCTTCTCGTTGACGGAGTCGAAGTAGGCCTTGTTGTCGTCCGCGTCGCCGGTGGGGTCGAGCTTCGGCGCCGCCGGAGCGGACGACGAGGAACTCGGCTTAGGCGAGGTGCTGGGCTGGGGCGTACTCGGCGTGCACCCGGTCAGCAGCAGCACGGCCAGGGCCGCAGCCGCTCCGCCGGATCCGATCGCGATGCCGACGCTGCGGCGCGCGGTGGCGGTGTGCGGCATGGTCCCCCGTCTCGTCGTGCGCCCGCTCGGGCGCGGGCCGCGACGAGTCTACGTCGCACGAGCGGAGCGGACCTCAGAAGGGCGTCGGGATGGCCTCATCCAGCACGGCGGGTCGATCGGCGCCCGCTCCCGGGGCCGCCCAGCCGTCCGCATCCGCCCCGCCGGCGCTGAGCTCCGGCTGCCCGGCCGCACCGTCGTGGTCCGCGACCGCGTCGCCGCTCTCGGCGTCGCGTCCCTTCGACGAGCTGCGGATGACGCGCGAGTAGACGCTCGTGCCCCAGCTGAGGTCGTGCCCCACGGCGTCGGCCTCGACGTCGATCGTGATGCCCGAGCGGTCGTCTTTCGTCCACTCCTTCAGTCGGATGCGGCCGGTGACGACGACCCGGTCGCCCTGCTTGACCGAGTGGTGCACGTTGCCGGCGAGGTGGCGGAAGGAGCTGATCGTGTACCAGTTCGTGTCGCCGTCGATCCAGCGGCGCTCCACTCTGTCGAAGCGCCGATGGGTCGAGACGAGGCGGAAGGTGGTGATCTCGAGCCCGTCGCCGGTGACGACGTGGCGCGGCTCCGTTCCGACGAGCCCGGTGAGCGTGATGGTGTCCGACATGGTGGCCTCCTGGTCTCCGGCGCGAGCGGCGGGCCGCACCGGGCGGGACCGCCGGCGATGCGGTCGGATGCCGGGCCCGCTCGTGCCGGGAAGGAGCCCGGCATCCGATGCCCACCACAGTGACCGGGAACAGCACGACGCCGACCGGTGCGGATCGCATCCGTGGATGGATCGCGCCGATCGGCGTCTGGGGAGGAGAGGCGCGAGACGCCTCTCCGAGAGCTCAGTGCTCGTGGAACTCCGGCCAGTCGGAGCCGGGCGTCATCGCCGCGTGCAGGGCTCCCTTGGCCACGTTGAGGCTGGGGTAGACCCCGCGATACCGGCCGTCGCTCACCATCTTGACGACGAATCCGTCATCGGTGCGGTGGATCGAGCCGACCGCTCCTGCGGGGCCGAAAGCCACCCAGGTCTGCCGGGTCATGGTCGGTGTGCTCATCTCGTGCTCCTTCGCCGTCGTGACGGTCTGCACGGTCGCCGGAACTCGGACTCCGGCGTCCTGTGCCGGGCACACTACGCCTGCGCGCGCCGGGAAGACAGAGGCGCGGCCCGGAGCGGAGGGGATGCCCAGGCCCGGATGCGGACCACACCCGGGACGAGCGCGCGGCGCCGCGCGAGCCCACGCGAGCCCGCGCGGATTCCGACGCGGCTCCCTCGGCGGATGTCGGCCCGGCGGGGCATCATGGTCGCGATGCTCCCCCGACGTCACGCTCGTCCCCGCCGCCTCCGCAGCCCTCGCCGACTGTCCCGGTCACGCCGGATCCTTGCCGCGACGCTGGTCGTCGCCGCCGCGGCGGCGCTGACGGCGTGCGCCCCGACGGCGCCGACGCCGAAGCCCTCAACGAGCGGCGGCGCCGCGCATCCCTCCCCCTCGGCGACGCCCGACCCGATCGCCGGGCTCAGCGTGCAGCAGAAGGTCGGCCTGCTCTTCATCGTCGGAACGCCCGCGACGAGCGCCGACCCGGCCACGATCGACGCGGTGACGAACCGCGGCGTGCGGGGCGTGTTCCTCGCCGGGCGCTCCCGCGCCGGGACGCAGGCGACCGCCCAGCTCGTCACGCAGTTCACCGGCATCGCGCCGACGGCCGGCACCGCCGCGGCCGATGTGACGCTGACGGTCGCGACCGACCAGGAGGGCGGGCAGGTGCAGGTGCTGCGCGGGCCGGGCTTCAGCGACATCCCCTCGGCGCTCGACCAGGGCGGCATCGATCCGGCGACGCTGAAGGGCTCCGCCGCGACCTGGGCCGCCGAGCTGCGCAGCGCCGGCGTGACGATGAACCTCGGCCCCGTCGCCGACCTCGTCGGGTCCCCGGCCGAGGCGCGCGGCAATCCGCCGATCGGCGGCTACGACCGCCAGTTCGGCTACGACCGCGACACGATCGTCGCGCACGCCGGGGCGGTCGCCGAGGGGATGCGGGGAGCAGGCGTCGCCCCGGTGCTCAAGCACTTCCCCGGGCTCGGCCATGTGACGGCGAACACCGACACCGCGAAGAACGTGGTCGATCAGGCGGTCACCGCCGACTCCGTCGACGTCGACGTCTTCCGCCGGCTGCTGCCCTCGACCGACGCAGTGATGATGTCGAACGCGGTCTACGCGAGCATCGATCCGAGCGCCCCCGCCGTCTTCTCGCCCATCGTGGTGACCCAGCTGCTGCGGCAGCAGCTCGGCTTCCGCGGCCTCATCGTCACCGACGACCTCTCGGCCACGGCACAGCTGAAGGCCTGGGCGCCCGGCGATCGGGCCGTGCTCGCGGTGGCGGCGGGATGCGACCAGCTGCTGGTCTCGGCCGATGCGAGCGTGGCCGCATCCATGATCGACGCCGTCGTGGCGCGCGCCCAGAGCGACCCGGACTTCGCGAAGAAGGTGGATGCGGCGGCCCGCCGGGTCGTGACGGACCGCCGCGGCTGAGTCAGCCCGCGAGCTGCACTCGCGGGCGACGACTCAGACCGGGTGAGTCAGCTCGCCAGGCTCAGCTCGCGAGGCTCAACTCGCCAGAACGTACTGCGCGTAGCTCTTGCGCACCTTGTTGACCTTGGGCAGCGCGACCGCGAGGCAGTAGCCCTGGCCCGGGTTCTTGGCGAAGAAGTCCTGGTGGTACTCCTCTGCGCGCCAGTAGACCCCGAGCGGCTCGATCGTGGTGACGATGTCGCCCTCCCAGATCTCGGCCGCGCGGTCGCGAGCGGCCTCGAACTCGGCCTTCTGCTGCTCGTCGGCGTAGAACATGGCCGAGCGGTACTGGGTGCCCACGTCGTTGCCCTGACGGTTCAGCTGACGCGGGTCGTGCAGGGTGAAGAAGACGTCGAGGATGACCGACTCGGGGATCACCGTCTCGTCGAAGGTGACGGCGACCGCCTCGGCGTGGCCGGTCAGTCCGGTGCAGACGGCTTCGTAGCTGGGCTCGGCGGTGGCTCCACCGGTGTAGCCCGACACGACATCCTTCACGCCCTGGAGCGTGCGGTAGACGGCGTCGAGACACCAGAAGCATCCGCCGGCGACGACGAAAGTGCGCATGTGATGAACCTGCTTTCCGTGGATCGGGGAGGTTTCGCTGTCTGCAACGCCCCGCCACCCCATCCTGTTCCACCGCGCGGCGCTCAGCGACATCGTCCATCTGGTGCGCAGCCCGGCGGTCGGCCCCGCGCTGTCGATAGCGTCGACGCCATGAGCTATCTCGCCGCTGAGAACCGCTACGACAACCTCGACTACGCGCGCTCGGGGCGCAGCGGGCTGAAGCTCCCGCGCGTCTCGCTGGGCCTCTGGAACAACTTCGGCGCCGACCGCCCCCTCGAGACGCAGCGCGCGATCGTGCGCCGGGCCTTCGACCTCGGCATCACCCACTTCGACCTGGCGAACAACTACGGCCCGCCTCCCGGATCGGCGGAGTCGAACTTCGGCCGCATCTTCGCCGACGACCTGCGCGCCTACCGGGACGAGATCCTCATCTCGTCGAAGGCCGGCTACCTCATGTGGGACGGCCCCTACGGCGAATGGGGCTCGCGCAAGAACCTGCTCGCCTCACTCGATCAGTCGCTCGGCCGCCTCGGTGTCGACTACGTCGACGTCTTCTATTCGCATCGCCCCGATCCTGAGACGCCGATCGAGGAGACGATGGGCGCGCTCGCGCACGCCGTGCGGCAGGGGAAGGCGCTCTACGCGGGCGTCTCGAACTACTCGCCCGAGCAGACTCGCGCTGCGGCCGCGGCGCTGGCGGCGGAGGGCGTTCCGCTGACGATCCACCAGCCGCGCTACAACATGTTCGACCGCGCGCCGGAGAACGGGCTCTGGGATGCGCTGGCCGAGCTCGGCGCCGGGGCGATCGTCTACTCGCCGCTCGCCCAGGGCCTGCTGACCGCGCGCTACCTCGACGGCATCCCCGCCGGATCGCGCGCGAGCGAGGGGCGCTGGATCAGCGAGAGCAACATCTCGGAGACCTACCTCGAGAGGGCTCGCGGTCTGAACGCGATCGCCGAGCAGCGCGGGCAGACCCTGGCGCAGCTCGCCATCGCCTGGGTGCTGCGGCAGCCGCAGGTGACGAGCGCGCTCGTCGGCGCCTCGAGCGTCGCCCAGCTCGAGGACACGCTGCGCTCGCTCGAGAACACCGAGATCAGCGCCGAGGAGCTCGCGCGCATCGAGGAGTTCGCGGTCGACGGCACCGGGCGCGGCTGAGCGGAATCCGACCGGGCCGGCTCGCGCCGCGAGCCGGCCCGGTCGCGGGTCAAGCCTGCCGGCGACGGGCGATCTGGTCGGCGATCCACTGCACCTCAGCCGGGTCGGCGTCACGGGCGAGGGCGACGTAGTGGTCCTGCACCGCCGGCCGGTACCGCACCGGCAGGGTCTGGCCCTCGACGAGACGCGTCAGCTCGGTGATGGTGAGCGTCTCGTCGGCGACTCCCCGGAACGTCAGTCCATCGGCGGTCTCCGTGTCGAAGATCAGCACCACGCGGGGGCTCCCCTCGTTGCTGACCTCGCGCCAGCCGACCAGCACCCCGAGCGCGAGCGATCCGCCGCGCAGCTCGGCGGTGCGCCGCCGCGCGGCACCGCTCAGCAGCGGGTTCGGGGCGATGCCCGGAAAGCTGGGACCGACGCCGAGCGACTCCGGGCTCAGATCGGGTCGCAGCTGCGCCAGCAGGTCTCCGAAGCCGGACCTCGGCCCCGGCTTCTTCGCGTTCTTCGCGTTCCTCGAGCCGAACATCGCCACCTCCCGGTCGTCACCGACGCCGATGCGGGATCCGCGTGCGGGCGCCGTCACCTCGACTCTACGACGACACCTCACTTCTCTGGTCTCGATCCGCGGCAGCCGACGGACACACGACCCGAGGGACCCCCGCGGCGATCGGCACCGTCACCCCTCGCGATGTCGGTGGTCGAACATAGCTTCGAAGCATGACGAAGCTCGGACTGCGTCCCACCCCCGCCTACCCCGTTCAGCGCGCCGGCGTGCAGGTCGTGCCGCTCGCGAACCTGCGCTGGCGCGTGACCCGTGGGCAGGGGCAGGTGCTCGGCTACGTCGACGAGGTCGAGGTGGCGGGCGCGCCGCGCTGGCAGAGCAAGCGGATGCGGCACGGCACCGCGCAGATGGTCGTGCTGGGCGAGTTCGACTCCCCCGGCGACGCCCTCGACATGGTGCGCTGGGTGTGAGCCGATCTGAGCGACGCGCGACCGCGCGCCCCGGCATCCTCTCCGGCTCGACGTAACCTGCGCGCATGCAGTGGTTCAACGACATCGTCGACTGGTTCGGCACGGCGCGGGGCCACGACCTGGTCTTCGGCGCGATCATCCCCTTCGTGGCGATCGTGATCGGCGCCATCATCGCCGCTCTCATCGGCCGCGGAGCCGTCAAGCGCCTCGTCGGCCAGCGCGACCGCGAGACCCGTGCGGCCGCCGTCGCCGCGCTCATCGCCGCGGGCCAGACCGCCGCGCGCTGGGACAGCCAGGCGCCGCAGACCCGCGAGCACTTCGCGACCCTCGCGGCCGCCGCCGACGTGCAGGTGCGCCTGCTGCCGCTGCCGGGCGCCGCCCTCGCCGCCGACTGGGCCGCGCACGAGCTCACCGACATGCGCACCAACTCGGTCAGCTACAGCTTCCAGGCCGACCAGACCCTCGCCGAGTACCGCGACCGCCTGATCGAGTGGCAGAACAAGCCGGGCCGCGCCCGCAAGCTCTTCGCCGCCGACCTCGACCGCTGGCGCTACGACGAGCCGCAGAAGGTCGACCCGGTCGTGCTGCAGCAGCAGGAGTGGGCCGAGAAGCAGTTCACCGCCGCGACGAGCGCCCAGCCCGAGAAGGCCGCCGAGCGCCCGCTCAGCACGCCGACCGCGGCGACGCCCGCGGCCGCCGACGCCGAGACCCGGTCCTACGCGCGTCCTGCTGCGGCCACGACCACGGCGCCAGCGGGCGACGCGGATGTCGAGACCCGCGCAGTCGAGACGACGACGGGAGAGGCCTCGGTCGCATCCGGTACCAGCAGCGCCGACGCCGAGTCGGAGAGCGCGACCCGCTCGCACTGACAGCGTCCCGCTTTCGCGCGGTCGCCCTGGCGGGCTGCGTCACGAGCACGACGCGACAGCGCCCCGGTCGCACACGCGGCCGGGGCGCTTCGTCGACTCAGGCGCGGTAGCGGCTCGCGACCTGCGGCGACTGGCCGCGGAACGCCGCCAGGTTCGCCGCCGACGCGGCGTCGAGCAGCGCGGCATCCTCGACGCCCGGCGCCGTGACGACCTCGCCGAGCTCGAGCCCGCGCAGGCTCGCGGCCGCGACATCCTCGGGCGACATGCGCGGCACCGCGCTGAGGTCCATGCCCTGCCGCTCGTGGAACTCCGTGGCGACGACGCCGGGGCAGAGCACCTGCACATGGATTCCCGACTCGCGCAGCTCGGCATCCAGCGTCTGCGACAGCGCGACCAGGTGCGCGTTCGCGCCGACGTAGACGGCACGGCGCAGCGGCACGTCCGCCAGCGGGGCCGAGCTGCTGTAGGCGAGCATGCCGGCGACGTTGATGATCGCGCCCGAGCCGCGTTCGAGCATGCCCGGCACGACCGCGCGCGCCAGCAGGGTCGGCGCGGTCACCTTGACCGCGAGCAGCTCATCGGCTTTCTCGGTCGGCAGCTCGGCGAAGGCGCCGTAGTGGGCGACCCCGGCGTTGTTGACCAGCAGCGCGACCTCGCGCTCGGCGAGCAGGCCGGCGAGACGGGCGGTGTCGGCGGCGTCGGACAGGTCGGCGACGACGACCTCGACCGCGACCGGCAGGCGCTCAGCGAGTTCGTCGAGGCGGGCGCGGTTGCGGCCCACCACGATCAGCTCTCGTCCCTCGGCGGCGAGCCGTTCGGCGAAGGCGCGGCCGATGCCCGACGAGGCCCCGGTCACGACGGCGACGCCCTCGGGGACGACGCCCGCTACGGAATCGGCGGACTCGGTGGTGGATGTGCTGCTCATGGCGTTCCTTCCTCGCGACGGCGCCCCGTTTCGGCGTCGTGAGTCCAGCATCCGCCCGCCGATCGCGACGCGACAGTCCGCCTCGACCCTGGGAGCGCGAGGACCAGGCAGGCGAACTCTAGAATCGTGATCGGCCTTCCCCCCGTAGCTCAGTGGATAGAGCATCCGGTTTCTACCCGGCTGGTCGGGAGTTCGAATCTCTCCGGGGGGGCCATCCGTTCCGACGATCAGCATCGAAGAAGATCTGTGACGAGAAACACCGTGACCGCAGCGCTGCGGATCCTGCTCGCCGTCGCCATGAGCGTCGCGACCGTGAAGTCGTACCTCGACGCGGCCGCCGACTGGGCGGCGAACGACTACCCCGACCGGCTCACGCTGAACGTGAACTTCGTCGCGTACTTCACGATCCAGTCGAATGTGCTCGGCGCCGTGGTGCTCGTGATCGCGGCGATCCTGCTGCTGCGGCGCGGCGGAGCCCGCGGCGGCGGCGCCGCCGGTGCCGAACCGTCCTGGCTCACGACGCTGCGACTCATCGTGCTGGTCGATATGACCATCACCGGCATCGTCTACAACGTGCTGCTGCGCGGGATCGCGGTGCACGGCGGCGGGTCGGGTCCCGACTGGCCGAGCGAGATCCACCACGTCGTCGCGCCGGCGCTGATCATCGTCGACTGGCTCGTCGGCCCGGGCCGCGGGCGGGTGCCGTGGAGCCGGCTGTGGCTCACGCTCATCCACCCGCTCGCCTGGGCGGCGGTCGCCCTGCTGCGCGGGCCGCTCGTCTACGACCAGACGCAGTCGCGCCAGAGCTGGTATCCCTACCCGTTCCTCGATCCGGCCCTGTCGCCGACGGGATACGCATCGGTGTGGATCTACGTCGTCGGGATCGCGCTGCTGTTCGCGGTCGTAGCCGCGCTCGGGATCCTGGTGACGCGGATCAGACGGCGCGGGCCAGCGCGACCATCAGCTGGTTGACCGAGGGAACGCCTTCGGCCCGGTAGACCTCGGCGCCGTCACTCGAGCGCACGATCATGGTCGGCGTCGAGCCGATGCGGTCGGCGTCGGCGGCGTCGGGATGCTGCGCCACGTTCCGCTCGACGATCTCGAGCTGCGGCAGCAGCTTGCCGGCTTCGTCGAGCACGCCCCGCGCCGCCGCGCACGGGGCGCAGAAGCTCGAGCTGTAGAAGTCGACGTGCATGAGTGCTGCAACCGCGCCGGCGTCCGGGGGATTCCGGATGTCAGCTCGCGAGCTGCACGACGAGCAGGATCGCGGCGACGACGCTGAGCACGGCGATCACGAGCGCGATCGCGATGAGGATGACGTGCACCTTGAGGAAGACGGTGGCGCGGCCGTTCTCATCGCGGGCGCGCGGGTCGTTCTTGATGCGCGGGTAGAAGCGCGGCCACGAGACCAGGTTGAACAGGGCGGTCAGCAACAGCACGGCGATGGCGAAGACGGTCACGCGTCCACCGTATCCGCGGCGCCGGGCCGACGAATCGAGATAGTTAGCAGAGTTATATAACTTGGGTATATAGTTTCCCGAGTGAACAGAACCGACACCATCTCGTCGCTCGTTCAGTCGGCGCACCGCCTCGGTCGCATCGCCGCCCTCGCCACCGGCAACACCGCCCCCGTCGCGCACTGGCGCACGCTCGCGGTGCTGGAGTCAGAGGGCCCCCTGCGCGTCGGAGAACTGGCCGCCGCCTGCCGAGTCACCCAGCCCGGAATGACCCGCCTGCTCGCCACCCTCGTCGAGGTCGAGCACGTCACCCGCGTCGCCGACACCGCCGACTCACGCGCCTGGCTCATCCAGCTCAGCCCGAAGGGACGCGCCGCCCTCGATGAGTGGCGCGGCGAGCTCGGAGAAGCCCTCACCCCGTGGTTCGACGGTCTCGACGACGCCGACTGGGCCGCCCTCGACCGGGCCGCCGCGATCCTCGCGAGCCGCACCACCGCATCCCCCGAGAAGGTCTCCGCATGACGAACGACACCCGCACCCCCGCCGCGAGCGGCCAGCACGGCGGCGCCTCGCACGGCAGCGCCGGCAAGCCCAGCATCCTCAAGCAGCCCAAGCAGGTCTGGGCGGTCGCCTTCGCCTGCGTCATCGCCTTCATGGGCATCGGACTGGTCGACCCGATCCTGCCGGCGATCGCCAAGGACCTGCGTGCCACCGAGACCCAGACGGAGCTGCTCTTCACGAGCTACCTGCTCATCACCGGCCTCGCGATGCTCATCACGAGCTTCATCTCGAGCCGCATCGGCGCCCGCGCGACCCTGCTGATCGGCCTCGGCCTGATCGTCGTCTTCGCGGCCCTCGCGGCGCTGAGCGGCAGCGTGGATGCGGTCATCGGCTTCCGCGCCGGCTGGGGTCTCGGCAACGCCCTCTTCATCTCGACGGCGCTCGCGACGATCGTCGGCGCGGCGAGCGGCGGCTCGAGCGCGGCGATCATCCTCTACGAGGCCGCCCTCGGCCTCGGCATCGCCGTCGGCCCGCTCGTCGGCGGCCTGCTCGGCTCGATCGCCTGGCAGGGTCCGTTCTTCGGCGTGGCCGTGCTCATGGCCATCGCCTTCATCGCGATCACCGTGCTGCTGGGCAAGGACGACAAGGCGACCCGCCAGCCGACGAAGCTCTCGGCCCCGCTGCGCGCGCTGCGCGATCCCGGCCTGCTGACCCTCGCGATCGCGGCGCTCTTCTACAACATCGGCTTCTTCACGCTGCTCGCCTGGACGCCGTTCGCGCTGCCGAAGACCTTCACCCCGCTTGATCTCGGCGTGACCTTCTTCGGCTGGGGCCTCGCGGTCGCCGTGTCGAGCGTCTGGCTCGCCCCGCTGCTCACGGCCCGCGTGCGGCGCACCACCGCCCTCGCGATCGCCCTGCCGCTGCTCGCGCTCACCCTGATCGTGGCCGGCGTCTTCGCCGCGGTCACCGCCGTGCTCGTCGTCTGCGTGATCGTCGGCGGCATCTTCCTCGGCGTGCTCAACACCGTGCTCACCGAGTCGGTCATGGAGGCCACCGACCTGCCGCGCTCCGTCGCGTCGTCGTCGTACTCGGCCGTGCGCTTCGTCGGCGGCGCGATCGCCCCGCCGCTCGCGGCCTTGATCAAGGCGCTCACCGGCAGCGTCGGCATCCCCTTCTTCGTCGGCGCCGTCTCGGTGCTCGTCGCGACCGTCGTCATCCTCGCCCGCCGCTCGGCGCTCGCCCGGGTCGACGGCGAGGCCGAGCCGCCGGCGATCACCGAGGCCGACGCGATCGGTCTCGGCGACGCGGCCTGACCCGAAGCCCTGGCGAGGGGTGGATGCGCGGCTCGCGAGGTCGCGCGTCCACCCCTCCGCGGTGCTGCCGCAGCAGGTGCTGGGGCGTCCTCGTCGCGATCCCTCCCCCACGCCCTCGCGACGGATCCGCCCCCAGACCGGAGGGCGTCCGGTCACGCACATCCCCTGATCGCTAAGGTGAACCCCGTGCCTCACGCGGATGTACTGGTCTGGATCGACTGCGAGATGACGGGACTCGACCTCGAGGTCGATGAGCTCGTCGAGGTCGCGGTCGTCGTCACCGACTACGACCTCAAGCCCCTCGACGGCGGCTTCAGCGTCGTCATCAAGCCCGATCAGTCGGCTCTCGACAACATGGGCGACTTCGTGCGCGACATGCACACGACGAGCGGACTGATCGAGGAGATCCCGAACGGCGTCTCGCTCGCCGACGCCGAGTACCAGGTGCTCGAGTACATCCTGAAGTTCGCACCCGAGAACCGCACGGCACCGCTGGCCGGCAACACGATCGGTACCGACCGCTCGTTCCTCGCGAAGTACATGCCGCGGGTCGACAACCACCTGCACTACCGCAGCGTCGACGTCTCGAGCATCAAGGAGCTCTCGCGCCGCTGGTTCCCCCGGGCCTACTTCCAGTCCCCCACCAAGAACGGCGGACACCGGGCACTCGCCGACATCCTCGAGTCGATCCGCGAGCTCGAGTACTACCGCCGGGCGGTCTTCGTGGGCGACCCCGGGCCGACCAGCGACGAGGCCAAAGCGGCCTCCGAGGCGGTCGTGTCACTCTGGGCCCCGCGTTTGTCGTAGTATCGTCTGGTTGCGCAACGACGGAAGCGTCGGAAGCACACATGGTGGGTGTAGCTCAGTTGGTAGAGCACTGGCTTGTGGTGCCGGTGGCCGCGGGTTCAAGTCCCGTCATCCACCCCATGTCATGTTCAGTCCCCGCCCTCGCCGATCACGGTGAGGCGGGGACTGACGTTCTCTCCCGGCCCGATCTCGACTTCGAGCGGGACGAGCTCACGGTCGCCGACTTCTCGACGCCGTGGCTCACGATCGTCTGGAACGATCCGGTCAACCTGATGGCCTACGTCGAGCGGGTGTTCCGCCGCTACTTCGGCTACCCGCAGGGCGAGGCGCACCGGCTCATGATGCTCGTGCACACCGAAGGCCGTGCTGTCGTCGCCTCGGGTCCGCGCGAGGAGATGGAGCGGCACGTCGAGGCGATGCACGAGTACGGCCTGCAGGCCACGGTCGCCAAGGACGACGCGTGACCCGCGTGCGCGCCGAGGGCACGGGAGTGCGCATCGACTTCGCCGAGGGCGAGGCGGGCATCCTGGGCGGTCTCGCCGAGCAGCTGGCCGAGATCGTCGAAGACGAGAGCGATCCGGTGCGCGGGCGGATGCTGCCCTCCGCCTATCCGCACGACGCGGAGGCGGATGCGGAGTTCCGCCGCTGGACGACGAGTGATCTCGTCGACCGCAAGAGCGCCGCGGCGCGGAGCATGGCCGCGCGGCTGGGTGCGGGCGACGGCGTCGACGCCGGGCGCGCCGACCTGAGCCTCGAGAGCGACGCGACGAGCGTGCTGCTCGATCCCGACGCGGCGGACGGCTGGGCGCGCACGCTCACCGATCTGCGCACCGCACTCGCGTCGCGACTCGGCATCGAGTCGGACGACGACGAGGTGCCGAACTCGACGCCGGGCGCCGTCTACGAGTGGCTCGGCCAGCTGCAGTGGACGCTCATCGAGGCCCTCGACGAACTGGACGGCATCGCGCCGACCGAGATCGCGCTGCCCGACGGGATCGAGCACGATGACGAGGGCGACGCGCCCGTCGACGAGGGCGACGACGCCCCGAGCGGAGGATCCCGATGACGCTGGAGCTGACGGCCGAGGAGTTCGAGACGATCGTCATCGACGAGCTGGATGCGCTGCCCGACGAGATGGTCGACGGCCTCGAGAACGTGGTCTTCGTCACGGAGGACCGGCCGGAGGACGGCTCGCTCGACCTGCTGGGGCTCTACGAGGGCACGGCGCTCACCGAGCGCGACGTCTACGGCTTCGGCGAGCTGCCCGACCGCATCGTGCTCTACCGCGAGCCGCTGCTCGCGATCAGCGAGACCGAGGACGAGCTGCGTGATGAGATCCACGTGACTCTCGTGCACGAGATCGCGCACTACTACGGCATCGACGACGACGAGCTGCACCGGCTGGGCTGGGCCTGACGGATCGGGCTCAGCCCAGCCGGACGCGGTCCGGCCGGTGAGACGACTCAGCCGGAGACGCGGATCCAGGCGGTCGTCGCCGGCGGCAGCTCCGCACTGAATAACGCCTCGCTCGAGAGCAGCAGCTCCCCTTCGGGCAGCGGGATGCTCGTCTCGCCCAGGTTCGTCACGACCAGCCAGCTGCCGGGACGGCGGAAGGCGAGCACCGCATCCGGGTCGCCGAGCTCGACCCAGTCGAGGGTCTCGTCGCCCTGCAGCTGACGCCGCAGCGCGAGGGCGCTGCGGTAGAGCTCGAGCGTCGATCCGGGCACGCCCGCCTCGGCCTCGACCGAGCTCGCGCCGAACCAGGCCGGCTGCGGCAGGTGAGCGCCGGCGGAGCCGAAGCCGAACGACGGGCCGCTGATCGTCCACGGGATCGGCACCCGGCATCCGTCGCGGCCGATCTCGCCGCCGTTCGTGCGGAAGAAGGTCGGATCCTGACGCTGATCGGCGGGGATGTCGGCGACCTCGTGCAGGCCCAGCTCCTCGCCCTCGTAGAGATAGGCCGAGCCGGGCAGGCCGAGCAGCAGCAGGGTCGCGGCGCGGGCCCTGCGCAGTCCGCCGAGCGCGTCGAGCGGCGGCTCCTCCCCACCGGAGAGCAGCCAGGCGGTGCCGCCCTTGAGGGTGTCGGCGCCCTCGCCGGTGCCGCGCGGCGGCAGGCCGTAGCGGGTCGCGTGGCGCACGACGTCGTGGTTCGAGAGCACCCAGGTGCTGCTGGATCCGCTCGACGCCGACTGCGCGAGGTTGAAGGAGATGATCTGCCGGAACTGGTCCGCGTCGAAGTCGGCCTCGAGCAGGTCGAAGTTGAAGGCCTGGCCGAGCGCCGTCGCGTAGCGGGCACGCCGGGATGCCGGCACCCAGGCCTCGGCGACGGCGATGCGCGGCGGCGTGTACTCGGCGAAGACGCGGCGCCAGTCGGCGTAGATCTCCTCGAGCTCGTCGCGATCCCAGAGGGCGTGGCTGCCGTCTTCGCGCTTCGCGATCTCGGCCAGCTCGGCGGCGCTCGGCAGCACCGGCGGCAGATCCTTCGCGAGGCCGTGCGCGACGTCCACCCGGAAGCCGTCGACGCCGCGGTCGCTCCAGAAGCGCAGCGTCGTGAGGAAGTCCTCGCGCACCTCCGGCAGCGCCCAGTTCAGGTCGGGCTGCTCGGTGGCGAAGATGTGCAGGTACCACTGGCCGTCGCCGACCGGCTCCCACGCGGATCCGCCGAACACCGACTGCCAGTCCGAGGGCGGCACCTCGCCGTTCTCGCCGAGTCCGTCGCGGAAGACGTAGCGCGAGCGGGCGTGCGAGCCCTTCGGCGAGGCGAGGGCCTCCTGGAACCAGACGTGCCGGTTCGAGCTGTGGTTCGGCACGATGTCGACGATCACGCGGATGCCGGCGCCGTGCAGCGCCACGACCATCGCGTCGAAGTCGGCGAGGGTCCCCAGGCGCGGGTCGACGTCGCGGTAGTCGTCGACGTCGTAGCCGCCGTCGGCGAGCGCCGAGGGGTAGAACGGGCTCAGCCAGACCGCGTCCACGCCGAGGTCGCGCAGGTAGCTCACGCGACTCGTGACGCCCGGCAGGTCGCCGATCCCGTCGCCGTCGGCGTCCGCGAAGCTGCGCGGATACACCTGATAGACGACGGCCTGACGCCACCAGTCGGGGTCGAGGCCGAGCGGAGCGGCGTCGGATCGGGTGTCGGGCTGGGCCATGCGGCATCCTCTCGTGCGGGGTCACGTCATCGTGTGGTCACGCGGCCCTTCCACCCTGCCGCATCGGGGCGGGATCGCGCACGGCCGCGCCGAAATCGTTTCGGATGCGGCGGGCATGCTCAGCTCAGCACGGGTGCCGGCCGCGGATGGGTCAGCGCACGACCGGCGGGTAGCCGCCGACGATCACCAGATCGGCGAGCTCGCGCGGTCGCTCCCGCGCGGCGAACGCCTCCTCCTGACGCGCCCAGCGCTCCCAGTGCGGGGCATAGGTCTCCCCGTCGCGCCCGATCGCCCGACGCCGGCGCTCGGCGTCGTCGAGGTCGATCCAGATGCCGAGGTCGGCGAGCGCGCGGTTCGCGCGGCTCAGCGCACCGCAGCCCTCGATCACGAGCGGACCCCGCTCGCCGTCGGGGCCGACCGGCAGCAGCGGATGCCACTCCCCCGCGCGGTCGGCATCCCAGTCCCAGCTCGTGTAGCCCGGATCGATCGCAGACAGCACGGTCTCGTGCACGGCCCGGCTTCCCGCCTCGAGCCCGTCCCAGCCGGGGTAGAGCGCGTCGAGGCTGAGCAGGCGCGCCCCGAGCCGCGGCGCGAGATCGCGGCCGAAGCTCGTCTTGCCGGCGCCCGAGCGCCCGTCCACCAGCACGACCACCCCCTGCGGATGGGGCGTCGAGGGCAGGCTCCGCACCCGGTCGACGACGAGATCGAGCAGCTCGCCGGCGGACGCCGGCTCGACACGGCGCGGATCAGCCACCGATGAACCTCCACGATCCGGTCAGCACGGATGCCGTCACCGCGATCGCGGCGATGACGACCCCGACGCCGATGAGCGCCGCGTCGATCCGGCCGAAGCGCGACGGGCGCGCCCAGGTGCGCCGGACGTCGCCGCCGAAGCCGCGCGCCTCCATCGCGGTCGCGAGCAGACCGCCGCGGCGCAGGGCCAGCACGAGCAGCCCGAAGCACTGCCGCAGCAGCGCGCCCGGGCCTCGACGATCACCGAGTCCGCGCGCGCGGCGGGCGAGCGTGATCGCGCGCCAGTCGTCGCCGAGCAGAGCGAGCATCCGGAGTCCCGCGAGCGCGCCGATCACGAAGCGCTGCGGCAGCCGCAGGATCTGCCCGAGGCCGTCGGCGAGATCGGTCGGGTCGACGCCGGCGAACAGCACGATCGCGGGCAGCGCGATCGCCAGCACACGCAGCACCGACGCGATCGCGAGCGCGACCGACCCCTCGGTCACGTGCACGAGAGCCCAGGAGAAGTACACGGCGCCCGACGCCTGGCCGTAGAGCAGGATCGTCACGGCTCCGAGCGGCGCGAGCACCCAGACGATCGCGGTGGCCTTCCAGAACCGGCGCCAGCCGATGCCGGTCAGCGGCATCAGCAGCAGCTCCAGCACCAGGGCGACGCCGGCCGACACGGGGTCGATTGTGAGCACGAGGCCCGCGACGATCGGAGCCGAGGCGATCAGCCGGGCGACCGGATTCGCGGCGGCGACCCGCGCAGGCAGCGAGCGGATGCCCGCGGCCGGACGCGCGCTCCGGGGCAGGACGGGGGCGGTCACGAACGAGCTCCCGTCGCGGCGGTCTGCACCGCATCCACCCCGCCGTCGAGCCGCAGCTCGCGCGCGCCGAGCGTCGCGATCAGCTCGCGATCGTGGGTCACCGCGACCACGGCGCTGCCCGACGCGCGCACCTCGTCGAGCAGGGCCACGAGCTCGCGCCAGCCCGTCGCATCCTGGCCGAAGGTCGGCTCGTCGAGCACGAGGATGCGGGGTCGCGTCGCGAGCGCCGTCGCGACCGAGAGCCGGCGCTTCTGCCCGCCGGAGAGGCTGAACGGACTCGCCCCGGCGAGCGCCGCCAGGTGGAGCCGCTCGAGCAGCTCGCCGACGCGGGCGTCGATCTCGGCGCGCGGCAGGCGGAGCTCGGTCGGTCCGATCGCGAGCTCGGCGCGCACCGTCGAGCCGAGGAACTGATGCTCGGGATTCTGGAACACGGCGCCGATGCGGGTGAGCAGCTGCCGGGAGCGCCAGCGCCACGGCGCGGCCGCGGCCCCGTCGGCGAGGTCGGGATGCGCCAGCAGGTCGCCGCCCTCCGGCGGCAGCAGTCCGGCGAGCGTGAGCGCGAGGGTCGACTTGCCGGCGCCGTTCGGTCCGGTGATCGCGAGCACCTCGCCCGCCGCGAGATCGACGTCGATCCCCGCCTGAACGGTCGTGCCGCGCTGGCGGGCGACGGCGAGCCCGCGAGCGCTGAGCAGCGCGGCTGAGCGGCCGGCGTCGTGGGACGGGGCGCGACCGTCCGCATCCCCCGGCATCTCTCGCGCGGCCCGTTCAGCGGACTCCGCCGCGAGCCGCTGCCCGGGAAGCCGCACCCCGCGCGCGGACAGCTCGGCCGCGAGCTCTCCCGCCGCCCGCTCGGGCGTGGTGTCGGCGATGAGTCCACCGGCGGGATCGAGCACGACGACCCGCGTCGCCAGCTGCCACCACAGCTCGACCCGATGCTCGACGATCACGGCCGTCGCACCGGTCTCGCGCAGCACGGCGGCCACCGCATCCCGCACCTCGATCGCGCCCTCGGGGTCCAGGTTCGCGGTCGGCTCGTCGAGCAGCAGCAGCTCGGGGCGCATCGCGAGCACGCCGGCGAGCGCGAGCCGCTGCTTCTGCCCGCCCGAGAGCCGATGGGTCTCGCGCGCGGCGTCGAGATGGAGCCCGACGGCGCGCTGCGCCTGGGCGACGCGCCGCCAGATCTCCTCGCGCGGCAGCGCCAGGTTCTCGGGGCCGAAGGCGGTGTCGTCGCCGGCGCGCGCCATGATCATCTGCGCGTCGGGATCCTGCAGCACGAGCCCGGCGACTCCGCGCGCCTCCAGCGGCCGACGCCCGGCGAGAAGCAGCTCGCCCGCGGCCTGGCCGTCTTCGTCGCCGCCGAGCACGCCCGCGAGCGCCGCGAGCAGGGTCGATTTGCCGGCGCCCGAGGGCCCGAGCAGCAGCACGCGCTCGCCCGCGTCGATGCGCAGGTCGAGGCCGCTCACCGCCGCGGCGCGGCGGCCGGCGTGCCGCCAGCCCCAGCCGGTCGCGGCGACGAGCGGATCGGCCACGGTCAGACCTCGGCGCGCAGCTCGCGGCCCGCGGCGAAGCGGTTCAGCACTCCGGTCGCGGCGAGCGCGCGGGTGATGATCCACCCGAGCAGTCCGGCGAGCACGGCGCCCGACACGATCGACGAGACGACGTAGCTGATCGAGAACGGCGCTCCCGATCCCGCGTAGTAGAAGACGAGGTCGTTGATCGCCCCGGCGACACCGGCGCCGGCGCCGGCGAGGATCGCGACGGGGAGGCGACCCGAGTAGAGGAAGACGAGCAGCACGAGCTCGGCGCCGAGCCCCTGCACGAGGCCGGCCTCGATCGTGGGGAGCCCGCCCCACTGGTTGCCGACGAGCGCCGAGACCACCGCGGCGACGACCTCGGTGAAGATCGCGGCTCCCGGCTTGCGGATCACGAGACCGCCGATCACGCCGGCGAGCAGCCACGGCCCGTTGAGCAGACCCTGCAGACCGGGCAGCAGCGGCTCGATCAGGGTCTTCGGCGCGGTGTAGCCGACGTTCCAGGCGAGGAACACGAAGCCGAGCGCGACGCCGAGCACGGCCGCGACGACGATGTCGACGACGCGCCAGCGCCAGACGATGCGGCGCTTCGGACGCGCGGACGCGCCACCGGGGACGGGCGGGGTGGAGGTGGATGATGCGGTCACTGACGTGCCCCTTCCAGGAATGGTGGGCACGGGATGGGGGCGGCGGCGCCGGACCCGTGAGATGCCTCCCTGCGCCGGCATGATCCGGATCAGGTTCGACGGTCGAAGCTTGGAGAAGCTTCCTCTCAGCCCGGCTCACCGGACTCCCGTGTTCTAGAGCGGAAGTCTAGCGCCGCGTCAGTCCTCGCGGATGCGCCCGGCCCCGCCGGCCGCGGCGGCCTCGGTGAGCTGCGCCGTCATCCGCCGCAGCTTCTCGGTGCGCTGGTGCACGTCGCGCAGCCCCTTGACGAGCGGGTAGATCGTCGCGAACACGACCATCGGCGCGCGGAGGGCGGGGTTGCGGATCGCGTGGGCGGCGTAGGTGCGCTCCCAGCGCCCGACGTAGTGGTAGTACTGCCGCGGGTTGTCGTCGAGTCGGCGGGCGCTCATCCCGGCGACCAGATCCGAGTCGTAGACGACGCGGTGGCCGCGCTCGAAGAGGTGGATCGAGAGGTCGATGTCCTCGTGGAACTCGTCGGCCTCATCGCGGCAGACGACGCCGCGGATGTCGCGCCAGGCGCTCGCTCGCAGCGCCATGTTGCTGCCGAAGAGAAAGTGGTACTCCTTGGCGAGTCGGAGGATCGCGCGCCGCAGCCGGTCGTCGGTGCGCTGCCCGAAGCGGCGCAACGGCATGTCGTAGTAGGCGACGGGGCCGGTGGCGGCGCCGACCGTCTCGTCGCTGAAGATGCGCTGCGCCTGGGCGATCCAGTCGGGTTCGAGCACCGAGTCGGCGTCGATGCGGGCGAGCACCTCGCCGGTCGCGGCGTCGAGGCCGAAGTCGCGGGTGGGGATGAGGCCCTGCGCCTGGTCCTGCCGCAGCAGCCGGATGGGGGCGTCGGGATGCGTGCGCTGCAGCGCCTCGACGATCGCGACGGTGCGATCGGTGGAGAGGTTGTCGATCACGAGGATCTCGTGCGCGGGCGAGGTCTGCTCGAGCGCCGCCGCGACGCAGTCGGCGATCGTCGCCTCTTCGTTGTACGCCGGGATGACGATCGACACCGTCGGCAGAGCTGACGCCATGTCACGACCCTAACCCGCGGCCTCGCCTGGACGCGGGCGCACGAAGCGTGTCCATCCCGGCACGCGTTAATGAGCACGTGCTCGAAATGCTTGCCCGCGACCGCCCGCGTGCCTAGCGTGCTCGCATGACCGACGACGGCACCCGCATCTCGTTCCGCTACCTGTCGGAGCCCGACATGATCGCCGCCGGGGTCACCGACATGGCGGCCTGCGTCGACGCGATGGAGGAGACCCTGCGCCTGGTCGACGCCGGTGACTACCGGATGGGCGGGCCGGAGGGCAACTCGCACGGCTCGATGGTGACCTTCCCCGCCGCGTCGGAGCACGACGGGATGCCCCTCGACGGACCGCACCGCCGCATGATGGCGATGCCCGCCTACCTCGGCGGCTCGTTCCAGACCGCAGGATGCAAGTGGTACGGCTCGAACCTCGCCAACCGCGAGCGCGGCCTGCCCCGCTCGATCCTCATGTTCACGCTCAGCGACAAGGACACCGGCGCCCCGCTCGCCTTCATGTCGGCGAACCTGCTCAGCGCCTACCGCACCGGCGCGATCCCCGGCGTCGGCGCCCGGCACCTGGCTCGCGAGGACGCGCGCAGCGTCGGCATCGTGGCGCCCGGCGTGATGAACCGCACCACGCTCGAGGCCTTCGCCGCCGTGCGCCCCGGCCTCGACACGCTCACGATCGCCGGACGCAGCCGCGCCGGCGTCGACTCCTTCGTCGACTGGGTGCGCGAGGCGCTGCCGCAGTTCACCTCGGTCACGGTCGTCGACGGCGTGGAGGCGGCGGTGCGCGACAGCGACCTGGTCACGATCGCGCCGACCACGCCGACGGGATCGCACAACTACGTGCGCATCGAACGCGAGTGGATCAAGCCCGGCGCGCTCGTCAGCCTGCCGGCCGACATCATGCTCGACGAGGGGCTGCTGCACGGCGCCCGGCACGTCGCCGACTTCCGCGGGCTCTACGAGGCCTGGAGCGAGGAGGTGCCGCATCCCGCCCACGAGCACATCGGGCTGCACGGCATGTACCTGCTCGACCGGATCCGCGAGGGCGCGGTCGCCCCGGAGCGGCTCGAGAACCTGCCCTCGATCATGAGCGGGGCCGCCCCCGGGCGCACCGACGACGACGAGATCTTCCTGTATTCCGTCGGCGGCATGCCCGTCGAAGACGTCGCCTGGGGCACGGTCGTCTACCGCAACGCCGTCGCGCGCGACATCGGCGTCGAGCTGCCGCTCTGGGACGCTCCGGCGCTCGTCTGAGCCCCGCGCCTGAGCCGCTCGGCGTCTCCGGCCCGCACCTCCCATCCACTCCCTTCCCCGACCAGACAAGGACTCCCGCATGAGCACGACCGCGAAGAAGCGCATCGTCATCGTCGGACTCGGCGCCGTCGGAGCCATGGCGGCCTGGCGTCTGAGCGATCGCCCCGACGTCGAGGTGATCGGCGTCGAGCAATACGGCCGGGTGCACGAGCACGGCTCCTACGCCGGCGAGTCGCGGGTCTTCCGCACCGCCTATCACGAGGGCGGACGCTACGTGCCGATGCTGCAGGAGTCACGCCAGCTCTGGCGCGAGCTCGAGAGCGCCTCGGGCCGTGAGCTCTACCTCGAGGTCGGAGCCCTGTCGATCGCGCAGGCCGACCGCATCGAGATGCGCACCACGCTCGACACCGTGCGCGAGTACTCCCTGCCGCACACCCTCTACGACACCGATGAGCTGCGACGGGCGTACCCGCAGCACGCCGTGCACGACGGCGACGTGGGCGTGCTCGACCACCACGGCGGCGGCATCCGCTCGGAGGTCGCCCTGCTGTCGGCGCTCGAGCTCGCCGAGCGCGCGGGTGCCGAGCTGCGCTTCAACAGCCCGGTGCTCGCGATCGAGGAGGAGCCCGGCGGGGTCGTCGTGCGCACTCCCGCCGAGGCGATCCGCGCGGATGCGGTGATCGTCGCGTCCGGCTCCTGGTCGACTCGGCTCGACACCCGGCTGCACGATCTGCTGCGCCTGCAGGTGCTCGGGCTGACCTGGTTCCTGCCCCAGCGGATCGACGCCTTCCTTCCCGAGCGCTTCCCGGCGTTCCTGCGCGATGTCGGGCCGGTGCACTTCTTCGGCGTGCCGACGCTCGACGGCTACTCGGTCAAGGCGTGCAGCAATCCGACCTGGCCGGTCGCCCGCGACGTGTCCGAGGTGCCGACCGCCTACACGCGCGCCGAGCTGGTGAAGATCGGCCAGCAGGCGCAGGAGTTCTTCCCGGCGCTCAACCCCGAGCCGGTGCGCTCGAGCGTGCATCACTGCGCTTACACACCCGACCGCACCCCCGTCGTCGATCTCAGCGACAGCGGACGCGTCGCGATCGTGACCGGACTCTCGGGCCACGGCTTCAAGTTCGCGCCCGTGCTCGGCGAGTGGGCCGCGCACCTGGCCGCGACGGGTGAGCGCGGCGACGTCGACGAGCACTTCGCGCTCGCCGCCCACCTCGAGCGTCTCGAGCAGCGCGGCGCCTATGGCGGCGGCGGGCACTGACCCGCCCCGCACCTCCGGGCCGGCGGCGTCTCGAACCCGAAGCGAGACGCCGCCGGTCGCGGCGGAGAGGGGATGCGCGGGTCGACACGACTGCCGACGCCTCGGAGGTCAGCCCGCGGCCGGCAGCGCGGCGGTCGAGACCCCGAGCCGCGGCCAGATCACGCGGCGCAGCACGGCCCGCTCCCCCAGCGTCCAGGCGGTCGACACGGCGAGATAGAGCGCGGCGGCAAGCGGCACGATGGCGGCGAACACGACCGTGATGAACGGCATCCAGCTCAGCACTCGCGCGAGGGTGCTGTTCGCGGCGGTCGGGTCGATCGCGAGCCGCTGCGCGCTGCGGCGATGGAACCAGGCCACCACCGCGATGACCGCGAGCACGGCGACACCGACCCACGCCGACGGGTCGAGACGCAGCAGCGCGTCGAGCGGGTGCTCGCCGAGTGGCGCGCCCCCGAGCGTCGCCGAGAACAGCGGGTTCGTCGCGCCGGCGATCTCGGGATGTGTGAAGACGCCGTAGACGAGCCCGAGCACGGGCGCCTGCGCGAGGGCGGGCAGCATGCCGGCGAAGGGCGAGACCTTCTCCTGCTGGTAGAGCTCGAGCGTCGCCGCCTGCAGCTTCTCGGGGTTCTTGGCGTGGCGCTTGCGCAGGGCGGCGAGCAGCGGCGCGATGCGCCGACGGTGCCCCTCGGCGCGCACGACCCGGGCGTTGACGGGCACGAGCACGAGACGGATGAGCACGGTCACGATGACGATCGCGATCGCGGGGGTGACGACGCCGCCGAGGGCGTTGAGGGCGTTCGACGCCGCCGCGAGCAGCGCGGCGACGACGGGGATGTCGAAGGGGTTCATGGAAGACGGCTCCTGCCGGGATGAGGTCGATGACGGCGTGTGGCCGTCCACAGCCCGAGCCGTCGCCGACGACGAGCGCGACGCTGCGCGCACGGCGATCGGGCGCGCGGAGGCGCCGCGATCGGCGGAGTCGACGGGAGAGGCGGGCTAGACGGCCGGCAGGAGCGCGCCGGGAGCCCGCGGGCGCGCGTGACCCCGCGCATCCGGATGCGAGGAGGCCGGCGCGAGCAGCAGCTGCGGTCGCCGTGGGCGCGCGGCTCCGCGCGGCGGGGCGCGGTGCGTGCCGACGACGCGCAGCAGCACGAGCGCGGCCACGACGACCGCGCCGGCCAGCGAGAGCACGACCAGCAGGGCCAGCGAGAGCCCGAGCAGGTCGGCGGCGCCGTCGACGAGCAGGCCGAGGAACGCGGCGATGCCGCGCACGAGACTCACCTGCTGCTGGAGCACGGTGCCAGGCTAACCCCGGCCGCCGGAGATGCCGGTGGGTGTCCGCTCAGGGCGCACGCCCGCTCTCCCGGCGAGCCGGAACGCGCATCCGCTCGAGCCGCCGGCCTGCGCACCCGCGACGACCGGTCAGCTCTCGGCGATCGCCCGGTCGACCCACTCGAGCAGCACGGCGCGCTCCCCCGCGGTCACGCCGGGCAGCTCCGGCACGACGGCACGGAAGGCGACGAGCGTCGACGCGCGGTCGGCCTGCGCCGGGGCATCGCCGATGATCCGCTCGAACAGCGCGTCGGCGAGCGCCTCCGCGAGGCCGGGGTCGCGGTCGTCGGGGTCGCGGGAGAGCATCGCCAGCACCGCGCCGACGCCGGCTGCCTGGATCATGCCGACCGCCCGCTCTTCGGCGACACGGAGGCGTCCGGCCAGGGCCACGCGGTGGACGCGCGCGCGCAGCACGTGCACGCCCGAGCGGGCGGCCGGCGAGCGGCGGGCACGCTCCGGGTCGGTCACGAGGCCGAACAGGCTCGGGTTCGCGAGACCGAAGGCGATCTGGGCGTCCCAGGCCTCGCGCAGCTCGTCGACCGGGTCGACCTCGGCTTCGGTCGCGGCGGCGACGATCTCGGTCTTCGCGGCGACGTAGGTGGCCATGACCTGCTCGACCACCGCATCCAGCAGGCCGTCTTTGTCGCCGAACTGGCGATAGATCGTCGGCGCCTGCACCCCGGCCCGGTCGGCGACGGCGCGGGTGGTGACGGCGGATGCTCCCTCGTCGCGCAGCAGGGCGAGGGCGACGTCGACGATGCGTGAGCGCACGTCGTCGCGGGCAGCGGGGCGATCGGGCATGAATCAACGATAACGCGAAAGCGATAGCGCTTATGTTACCTTCGCTAACGCATTCACGATCCATCGATAACGGAGTTTCCATGATCGTCATCACCGGCGCCACCGGCGCCTTCGGCGGCGCGACCGTCGACCACCTGCTCGCCGAGCTGCCCGCGAGCGAGATCGCGGTCGTCGCCCGCGACGTCACGACCGCGCAGCGCTTCGCCGAGCTCGGCGTCGAGGTGCGCGAGGGCGACTACGCCCGACCCGCGACGCTGCCCGCCGCCTTCGCCGACGCCGAGCAGCTGCTGCTCGTCTCGAGCAGCGACCCGCACGCCGACGCCGTCGCCCTGCACCGCACCGCGATCGATGCCGCAGTGGATGCGGGGGTCGGCCGGGTGCTCTACACGAGCCACCAGGGCGCCGCGCCGGCATCGCCCTTCTTCCCCGCCCAGCACCACCACGCGACCGAGCGGCTGCTCGCCGACTCGGGTCTCGCCTGGACCTCGCTGCGCAACGGCTTCTACCTGCACAGCCTCACCTGGCTGCTCGGCCCGTGGCAGCAGTCCGGCGTGATCGCGGTGCCCGCCGACGGACCGGTGTCGTGGACCTCGCGCGACGACGAGGCGGAGGCGGCCGCCCGCATCCTGCTCGCCGGACGCGCCGCCGGCAGCAGGGCCTTCGACGGCCCCGTCACGCTCACGGCGAGCGCCGCCCCGAGCTTCGCCGAGATCGCGGCGGTCGCGAGCGACGTCACGGGTCGCGAGATCACGAGCACCGTGCTCTCCGAGGAGGACTGGGTCGCGCAGCGCGTCGCCGACGGTCAGCCCGAGCCGATGGCCCGCTTCCTGCTCGGCATGTACCAGGCCGCGGGCGCCGGGCTCTTCGCCGGCACCGATCCGCTGCTCGCCGAGCTGCTCGAGCGCGAGCCCGCGAGCGTGCGCGACTTCCTCAGCGTCGAAGCTGCCGCGGCGACGTCAGCGGGGTGATGCCAGACCGTCAGTCGACCGGGGCGGCGAGCAGGGAGACCACGAACTGCCCGCCCTTGGTCGACTGGCGCCCGACCTCCTCGAAGCCCATACGGGCGTGGAAGGCGAGCGAGCCCGGGTTCGGCGGCTCGACGTTGACCTCGCAGTCGACCTCGCCGAAGCCGGCGAGACGCGCGCGGTCGAAGACGGCCTCGTAGAGTCGACGGCCGACGCCCTGGCCGCGCAGGCTCGGGTCGAGCACGATGCGGTCGACGTAGAGGAAGCTCTCCGAGCGCTCGGCGAACCAGCGGTAGTTCTCGCTGTCGTAGTCGCGGCCCGGCTCCATCGCCAGCAGGAAGCCGACGACGTCGCCCTCGGCATCCACCGCGACCGCGTAGGCGGCGTGGTCGATGAGCCGCTGCATCTCGTCGGCGCCGGTGATCGGCACGGCCGGGTAGGCAGCGTCGTTGATCCTCACGATCGCGGGCAGGTCGGCGGCGGTGATCGGTCGGATGACGGGGGCGCTCACCCGACCACGCTACCCGTCGGCCGCTCGGCGGGCCCGCCGAGCGCGCGCTCCCTGTGGATGACGCGCGAGAGCGGGATCACGCGTCGACGTGCGCGCGCATCCACGCGAGCGGCTCGATGGCCTTGCCGCCGACGAGGATGCCGAAGTGCAGGTGCGCGCCCGTGCTCGCCCCGGTGCTGCCGACGGCGCCGAGGATCTGCCCGCGCGAGATCACGTCGCCCTTCTTCAGGTTCATCGAGCCGGCGAGCATGTGTCCGTAGACGCTCTCGACGACCTCACCGGAGCGGAAGGTGTGCTTGACCGTCACGTGCCAGCCGAGCTCGCCGCCGGTGCCCGACTCGCTGACGACGCCGTCGGCGATCGCCATGATCGGGGTGCCCATGCCGGGCACCCAGTCGATGCCGTGGTGGTTCGACGAGCAGACGGCGCAGGGCGCCGGGCGGGGGCCGAAGTAGCTGGAGATCTTGGTCGCCGGGTCGAGCGGCCACGACACCTGGTCGAGCTGCTCGACGCCGTAGCCGTCACGCTGGGTCGCCTCGGCGTCGACCGCCGACGAGACCTGCAGCGCGGTCGGCAGGCTCGCCGCGACCGAGGCCCGCGCGGCGGCCTGGCGCACCGGGTCGGCGGCGACGACCGCGTCGGCGGCGGCCGGGGCCTCGTGCACCGCGATCAGCGAGAGCGAGAACAGCGCCGCGCTCATCGCGACGAGCGGCCGGCGCAGGCGCAGGAATCCGCTCAGCCGCACGTCCGGCACCGGTGTCGCCGCGACCGCGCCGCGACGGCGGTCGGCGGGGGCGGCACGATGGGCGGAACGGCGGGGCTGACTCACGCGATGGCTCTCGTTTCAGGCGGGGCAGGTCGGGCACGCCGGAATCGGGCGCGCTCGTGCGTCCCCGTCTGGCGGGTGGACGCCGTCGCGGCGTCTCGGGTGGGTTCCCTCCCGCCCGCACGATGCGGATACGGCACCGGAGCGGAGAGAACCGACGTCAATCATGCACCGCCTCGCCTGGCAGAACCCTGACCGGCCATTCCGACATCGGAATCGGATGCACCCGGCCCGCCCCGATCCCGCAGCGGCGATCGCCGTCCTAGGGTGGCGGAGTGACCGACGCAGCCGCGAAATCCTCAGCGATCGATCTGTCGAAGCGCGACCTCACCCTCGACATCGCCCGGGTCTTCTGCGTGCTGCTCGTGGTCGTCATCCACCTGCTCATGGTCGGCGTCGGCCGCGACGACACGGGGGCGCTGTCGATCTCGCGTCCGCTCGAGAGGCAGGACTGGTTCGCGGGCGTCACCTGGGCCGGCCAGATCATGCCGCTGTTCTTCGTGGTCGGCGGTTTCGCCAGCCTGACCGCGTGGCGCAGCCTGCGCCGTCGGGGCGGCGGCGCGGCCGAGTACGTGCGCAACCGCGTGCTGCGCCTCGCCCAGCCGGCCCTGCCGCTGTTCCTGTTCTATGTGGTCGTGCTCGGCGGCGCGCAGCTGATCGGCATCGATCCTGAGCTGCTCAGCGTCGTCGCGATCGGCGCCGGAGCCCCGCTGTGGTTCATCGCCGCCTACGCGCTGTGCCAGGCGATGGTGCCCATCATGGTGCGGCTGCACGCGGCGGCGCCGAAGCGCACGGTGCTGGCGCTGTTCGCGGGGGCGGTGGTGGTGGATGCGGTGCGCTACTCCACCGGCGTCGACATCGTCGGCACGCTCAACCTCTTCTTCGTCTGGCTGCTGGTGCAGCAGATCGGCTTCTTCTACGCCGACGGCTGGTTCGCCGCGCGGCGCTGGTGGCAGCTGGTGGCGATCGCCGCCGTCGCCTACGCGACGCTCTGGCCGCTGACCGCGTGGGGCCCGTACGCCGACGACATGCTCACGAACCTCAATCCGCCGACCCTGCCGCTGATCGCGCTCGGCCTCGGCCAGGCCTGCGTGCTGCGGCTGCTGCGCCCGGCGCTCGCGGCGCTCATGCGCACGCGCGGCGCGAAGGCGGTCGTCTTCCTGGTCGGCACCCGTCTGATGACGATCTACCTCTGGCACCTGCCGCTCATCATCATCCTGTCGGGCATCCTGCTGCTCATCCCCGGGGCGAGCCCGCAGCCCGGAACCGGCGCCTGGTGGTGGAGCCGCCCGGTGCTCTACCTCGTGGTGCTGGTCGCGCTGTTCGGGCTGTCCTTCCTCGTCGGGCGCTGGGAGGCGCCCCGCGAGATCACGTCCACTCCCCCGCTGCCGATCGTCGTGATCGCCGCCGTCGCGACCTTCGTGCCGGCCTACGCGGTGATGGAGTGGTTCCTCGACTTCCCCTTCGCCGTCATGGGCTCGCTCATGCTGACCCTCGCCGTCGTGCTGCTCGGCCGCTGGCCGGGTGCCGACGAGCGGGCTCAGTCGCGGGTGGCGAAGTCGATCAGCTCCTCGACGCGTCCGAGCAGCGCCGGCTCCAGGTCCTGATAGCTGCGCACCCGCGCGAGGATGCGCTGCCAGGCGGCCGCGATGTCGGCCTGGTCGTCGTGCGGCCAGCCGAAGGCGGCGCAGATGCCGTGCTTCCACTCGACGTTCCGCGGGATGGTCGGCCAGGCGTCGATGCCGAGGCGGGCCGGCTTCACCGACTGCCAGACGTCGATGTAGGGGTGCCCGACGATGAGCACGTGCTCGCTCTGCAGCCCCTGGGTGATGCGGCTCTCCTTCGACCCGGCGACGAGGTGGTCGACGAGCACGCCGACGCGGCGGCCAGGACCCGGGCGGAACTCGCGCAGCACCTCGGCCAGATGGTCGACGCCTTCGAGGTACTCGACCACGACGCCCTCGCCGCGCAGATCGGCGCCCCAGACCTTCTCGACGAGCTCGGCGTCATGCCGGCCCTCGACGAAGATGCGGCTGGCGCGGGCGACGCGCGCGGGCTGCGGGCTGGTCGCAGCGACGGAGCCGGATGCGGTGCGGATCGCCGTCGCGGCCTGCGGCTTCCTCGCCGCGGGCACGAGCACGATCGGCGCCCCGTCGACGAGGAAGGCGCTGCCGACCGGGAAGACGCGCACCTTGCCGTGGCGGTCCTCGAGCTCGACCGTGCGGCCCTGCATCCGCACCAGTGCGCCGACGAAACCGGAGTCGGCGAGCTCGAGCACGAGGCCGCGCTCGGCCGGCACCTGCTTCGGCTTCGCCCGGCCGGCGGAGCGCCAGTCGCCCGAGAGCACATCGGATCCGTAGCGGTCGTTCGGGTTGCCGGGCGCAGTCACCTCGGCAGGCTAGGCGCGCCCGGCCGCTTCGACCGCGTCGGCACGCGGCTCAGCGTCCGTTCCGAGGGCGGGTCTAGCGTGGATGCGCAGCCTCGCACGTCCCCACGCCTCGCGCATCGTGCGCCGCCGCTCCCACCACCCCTTTTCGGAAGGATCACGCATGCCCTCCTCCGCTGCCCTCGCGACCACCCCCGGGATCCGCTGATGCGCGCCACCGTCATCCACGGCGAGCGCGACGTGCGCCTCGAAGAGCGCCCCGATCCGACGATCCAGGGCTCGCGCGACGCCGTCGTGCGCGTCGTCGCCGCCTGCGTCTGCGGTTCCGACCTCTGGGGCTACCGCGGCGTGCGCCCGGCCTCCGGTCCGATCGGCCACGAGCTCGTCGGCGTCGTCGAACAGCTCGGCGACGACGTGACGGGCATCGCCGTCGGCGACTTCGTCATCGCGCCGTTCTCGCTCAGCGACGGCAGCTGCCAGGCGTGCCGCAATGGCATGAGCGCGGCCTGCGACCACAAGAGCTTCTTCGGCAGCGATGACGCCGATGGACACGCCATCGACGGCGCCCAGGGCGAGCGGGTGCGCATCCCCTTCGCCGACAGCTCGCTCGTGGTCGTTCCCGGCCCGGTCGACGAGGCGCTCATCCCCCACCTGCTCACGCTCAGCGACGTCATGTCGACCGGTCACCACGCCGCCGTCTCGGCGGGAGTCGGGCCCGGCGATGTGGTCGCGGTCGTGGGTGATGGCGCGGTCGGACTCTGCGGCGTGCTCGCCGCGAAGCGTCTCGGCGCCGAGCGGATCATCGTGATGAGCCGCAACCCCGCCCGCCAGGAGCAGGCTCGCCGCTTCGGCGCGACCGACGTGATCGAGCAGCGCGGCGACGAGGCGGCCGACGCCGTGCGGGCGCTGCTCGACGGCGACCTGGTGGATGCGGTGCTCGAGTGCGTCGGCACCAAGGAGTCCATGCGCCAGGCGCTCTCGGTCGTGCGCGGCGGCGGCCGTGTCGGCTACGTGGGCGTCCCCGCCGAGGGCACCCAGCTGAAGGTGCAGTACCTCTTCGGCCGTAACGTCGCGATCGCCGGCGGCATGGCGCCGGCCCGCGACTACATCCCCGAGCTGCTGCCCGACGTGCTCGACGGCACGATCCGCCCCGGCGAGGTGTTCGACCTGACGCTCCCGCTCGACGAGGTCGCGCAAGCCTACGCCGCGATGGACGAGCGCCGCGCCATCAAGGTGCTGCTCACGACCTGAACACCGAGCGCTCCGCGCACAGCACGACGGCGCGTGATCCGCTCTCGCGGATCACGCGCCGTCGTCGTGCGTGGATGCCGCGGTCTGGACTCCGCGCATCCGTCCGGGCCAGGTCAGGGGCCCGGAGTCGTGCGGGTCAGAACCCGAAGTCTCCGAAGTCGCCGCCGAAGTCGCCTCCGCCGAAGTCGCCTCCGCCGAAGTCCCCTCCGGCGTCGGCGCCGGCGGCCTCGGTGGTGCCGGCGTCTGCCCCGGCATCAGAACCGGAGTCCGCTCCGGGGTCGCCGGAGTCGGCGCCGCCGTCAGCCGCCTGGTCGGCGCCGCCGTCCCACGGCAGGAACGCGCTGACCAGCGCGGAGCCGATGACGTAACCGGCCACGGTTCCCAGCAGCGAGCTGCCGATCATCGCGCCGATGCCGGGGCCGCGCTGCTGGCCGTAGCCCTGCTGCTGCGAGGCGGCGCCGGCGGTGCCCGGTGCGACCGCGCCGCTCTGGCCCGCGAAGGCGTTGCCCGACATGATGCGCTCCATGCTGCCGGGCTGGCGGAACTCGGCGCGGGTGGCCGAGCGGGCGAGTGTGGCCGGCTCGCTCGACAGCGGGCGCTCGCCCGTGCCGGCGCCGCGGCTCAGCTCCTCGTAGATCATGGCGCGCTGCTCGTCGCTCAGCTGCGCGAAGGCCTCGCGGTGCACCTGCTCGATCGTCTCCGGCGGCGCCGTTCGCAGCAGGTAGCGGTAGCGCTCGATCGCGATCTCGTCATCCGTGCGCTGCTCGGGCTGGCGCGGGCGGGTCGCAGTGTCGGTCCGTCGGGGTGCGCTGTCGGTCGCGGTGTCGTCGCCGCCGAACAGCCGGTCCAGAAATCCCATCGGTCGTTCCTCCTCTAGAGCACCCACGCTAGGCAGAGGGGCTGGGGGCGTTCTGTGCCGAGCCTGGGATCCTGCGGGGATGCGGTGGGAGTGGGCTGGGCGGCGCACCCCGGTCGAGGGTCGCGCCGCCGGGTCGGCTGCTCAGCTCGGGCGCTCCTCCTTCGCCTCCTCCTCGTGGATGAGGGTCAGCGGGTCGGTGACCGATTCGAGCTGCTTGCGTTCGGCATCCACGCCGAAGATGAAGGTGACGATGCCGCCGACCAGCATGATCGCCGAGCCGAGGAAGTAGCCGATCGTGATCGGGCCGCGGTCGGAGCCGTCGCCGATCATGGCGCCGTAGATCAGCGGCGCGAGCGAGCCGAAGATCTGCGCGATCGAGAAGAAGTACGAGATCGCCTGGCTGCGCACCTCGAGCGGGAAGATCTCGCTCACCGTGAGATAGGCCGCCGACGCGCCGGCCGAGGCGAGGAAGAAGGCCGCGCACCAGAAGATCGTCTGCGTCACGGCGTTGAGCACGTCGGCCTGGAACAGCGCTGCCGACACCGCGAGGATCACGCCCGAGCCGCCGTAGGTGACCAGCACCATCTTGCGGCGGCCGACGCTGTCGAAGAGCCGGCCGAGCACGAGCGGGCCGACGAGGTTGCCGATCGCGAAGGGGAAGAAGTAGTAGCCGGTCTGCGACTTGTCGACGTCGTAGAAGTTCTGCAGCGCGAGCGCGTAGCTGAAGAAGATCGCGTTGTAGAGGAACGACTGGGTGATCATCATCGTCGCTCCGACGAGCGTGCGCTTCGGGTACATCTTGAAGAAGACCTTGGCGAGGATGTGCGCGGGCACCCGCTCCTGCGGGCTCAGTTCGATCGCGCGGTCGTCGCCGATCTTCTCCAGCGTGTGACCCGAGGCCTCGACATCCTTCTCGATCTGGTCGACGGTCGCCTCGGCCTCCTTCTCGTAGCCGTGCGTGATCTGCCAGCGGGGGCTCTCGGGGATGTGCCGGCGCAGATAGATGATGATCAGCCCGAGCACGGGGCCGATGAAGAACGAGATGCGCCAGCCCCAGTTGTCGACCCAGTCGGAGCCGAACAGCCCGCTGTTGAGGAAGAGCAGGTTGGCCGCGGCGCCGAGCGCCGCACCGCCCCAGTAGGTGCCGTTGATCGCGATGTCGACGTGGCCGCGGTAGTGCGAGGGGATGAGCTCGTCGATCGCCGAGTTGATGGCCGCGTACTCGCCGCCGATGCCGGCGCCCGCGACGAAGCGGCACACCCAGAGCAGGATGATGCTGACCCAGTTGTTGTCGAAGTGCGGCACCGCTCCCGCGAGGGCGCTGCCGACGAGGTAGATCGCCAGGGTGAGGATGAACAGCTTCTTGCGGCCGAGACGGTCGGAGAGGCGACCGAAGACGAGCGCGCCGACGACCTGACCGACGAGGTAGACGGTTCCGGTCGCGCCGATCTGCGCCGAATCCATGCCGAACTCGGTCGCGAAGCCGTTCTGCGAGACGATCTGGATCTCGAGGCCGTCGAGGATCCACGAGATCCCCAGTCCGACGACGATCATCCAGTGGAACTTCGCCCACGGAAGCCGGTCGAGCCGGGCGGGGACGAGACTTCGGATCGTCCCCCGCTTCTTCTCCGCAGAGGGCTGGGGATCGATCGCGTCGCTCATCGAAGCTCGTCCTTCCCGTCCGGGTGAAGGGCGCCCGGGCGACGGCCGCGACGTTACTCCCGGCTCGGACGCCGGTGTGAGGTCGTCTCAGGCTCTCAGGGAACGACCAGTCCACCGCGCACGAGCTCGAGCGTCTCGGCACGGATCTCGTCGAGCACGGCGCGCTCGTCGAGCTCGAGCAGCTGCGCGATCGCCGAGGCGATCACCCCGAGCGCGAGCTCGCCGTCGTAGGCGCCCACCGCCGCCGCGACCGCGGGCGAGACCCGCAGCGTGCGGGCGAAGCCGCCGCCCTGGCGCAGCACGAGCGCCGAGGGCGACTCCTCGCCGGGCCAGTGGCTGCGCTCCTCGGTCACGTCGGGGGCGACGCGGAAGGCGTGGCCGTCGATGCCGTCGGGGCCGAGCGCGACGAGTGCGTCGTGCGCGGCGAGCACGGTCGAGAGGTGCGGCCCGAGCCCGGCGGGGTTCTCGCCGAGCGCCTCGGGGATGCGCTCGACGCGGGCGAGCGGGGCGCGATCGGATGCCGCCGTTCCGCTCGCGACCTCGAGCGCGTCGTCGGCCGGGCGCCGCAGCAGCACGTAGCCGAAGCCCACCGCCTCCACGCCGCGGTCGGCGAAGTCGTCGAGCCAGGCCCCGAGCAGGGCCTCCCACTCGGCACTGCCCGGCTTCGTGCCGCCGTCGCGGATCCAGGTCTCGGCGTAGCGGGCAGGATCGGCCTGCTCGCGCTCGATGATCCAGTGCTCGAGGCCGGCGTCGCGGGCCCAGGCGGCGGCGCGGTCGAGACCGTCGGCGTCATCGACCTGGTCCGGGGCGGAGCCAGTCTCGCTGCGGTACTCCCAGTTGCCGAGCAGCTGGGCGATGCCGCCGGGCTCGAGGTGCTCGGCGGCGCCGGTCACGACCGCCGCGACCAGCGCATCCCCCACCATGCCGCCGTCGCGGTACTCGTATTCGGGCACACCCGCGCGACGCGGGGTGATGACGAACGGCGGATTGGAGACGATGCGATCGAAGCGCTCCCCCGCGACCGGCTCGTAGAGGCTGCCGAGTCGGAACTCGATCGTGTCGACGCCGTTGAGCGCGGCATTGAGCCGGCCGAAGTCGAGGGCACGGGCGCTGATGTCGGTCGCGACGACGCGGTCGGCGAAGCGGCTGGCATGCAGGGCCTGGATGCCGCAGCCGGTTCCGAGGTCGAGCACGCTGCGGGCGCGGTCGGGCAGCATGAGTCCGCTCAGCGTGGCCGAGGCGCCGCCGATGCCGAGCACGTGGTCGGTGCGCAGGGCGCGTCCGGTGGCGAGCTCGCCGAGGTCGCTCGCGATCCACCAGGCGGCGACGCCGATCGCGTCGACGACGGAGTAGGGGCGCAGGTCGATCGTGCCGCGCACGAGATCCGCCGCCTCGGCGTCGATCGCGTCGCCGGTTGCGGCTCCGGCGGTCGGAGCGGGTTCGAGCAGCCCCTGTGCGAGCGCCGTGTCGAGTCCGGTGGTGGGCAGCGCACCGGTCGCCTCGGCGCGCGACACCGCATCGCCGAGCACGAACAGCCGGGCCAGGATCGCGGCCGGCTCGGTGCGGCCGGCGAGCGCCCGCAGCGCGGGCACGCGGTCGGCCCGCTGCAGGGCGTCGTCGGCGACGTCACCCCAGAGTCCGCGCAGCCGGTCGACGGTGTAGACCGCCTGGTCGAGGTCGCGGCGCAGGTCATCGGCGAGGTCGAGGAGCACGCATTCATTCTCCCGCGCCGCGAGCCGCGGCGACGTCAGTCGGCGATGACCGAGAACACGTTGCCGAAGGGGTCCTCGAACCAGGCGATGTCGGGCCCGTGGCCGCGCATCGCGCCGTCGGCGTCCTGCGGCATCGCGTCGTAGCGCAGCGGCTCGAGTCCCTCGTCGGCGAGCTCGCGGATCGCGGCGGCGACGTCGGGAACCTCGAGGTTCAGCACCGTGTAGGTCGCCGGCTCGTGGTTCTCCTTGGGGTAGAGGATGACGGTCGCGCCGCCCGGCAGGGTGAGCTGCGAGATGCCGCCCATCCCTCCGTCGACGATGTCGAGCCCGAGCACGCGGCCGTAGAAGTCGCGGGCGCGTTCGGGGTCGGAGACCGAGAATCCGGTGAAGGCGCCGGTGGTGGTCAGCATGGGCCGTTCCTCTCCGTCAGAATCGCCGCGAGGATGTCGATGCATCCGCATGAGACACGGCGTCATGTGTACGCTGTCAACAATGACACCCGGGTCATCATCTGTCGAGAGCTCCACCCCGTCAGAGCGCCCGGCGCGCGCTGAGCGCGGCACGAGGAGGACCATGGCCAGCACCGCACCCCGGGCCACCTACCGTCACGGCGACCTGCGTCAGGCTCTGGTGGATGCCGGCTTCGCCATGGCGCGCGAGTCGGGGCCGGACGCGGTCGTGCTGCGCGAGGCCACCCGCCGTGCCGGCGTCTCCCCCAACGCCGCCTACCGCCACTTCGCCGACCGCACCGCGCTGGTGCAGGCCGTCAGCGATGCCGCGCTCGGCGCCGTCGCCGAGGCGATCGAGGAGGAGTGGGAGCGCATCGCGCGGGCCGGCGACGCCGCCGCCGACGCGCACGCCGAGCTCGAGGCGGTGGGCGTCGGCTACCTGCGGTTCGCCCGCGACGAACCCGGGCTCTTCCGCGCCGCCTTCACGGTGCCCCGCGACCTGCGCTCGGCGCTGAGCCCCGACAAGGCCGGCCCGCGCGGACGCACGCCCTTCGAGCTGCTGGGTATCGCCCTCGACGACCTCGTCGCCGCGGGCGAGCTGCCCGCCGAGCGCCGCCCCGGCGCCGAGCTGCTCGCCTGGTCGGCCGTGCACGGCCTCGCGATGCTCGCGCTCGAGGGTCCGCTGCACGACCTCGATCCCGAGCTCGCCCGCCAGACCGGCCGCCGGGTGATCGCGATGGTCGACCGCGGGCTCTGAGCCGCGCATCCTCGTCGTCCGCGGATCGGGCGCAGAACCCCGATCCGCTCGCGGCCGACAGCGCTCGGCGGCCGCGCACCCGCGGGCGTAGGCTCGTCGGCACCATGCAGCCGCTGACCGAGACCGAGATCCGCGAATCGATGGTGAACGCCCCCGCGGGCGAGGCCGACCGCATGCCCCTGCCCGGGCTGCACGAGGTCATCTGGGATGAGCGCGAGTACCTCGGCTGGCGCGACCCGCAGGCGCCGCAACGCGGCTACGTCGTGTTCTGGCGCGACGGCGCGCCCATCGGGCTCACCCTGCGCGCCTCGGAATCGCAGCTCGCGCACGGCTCGGCCATGTGCTCGCTGTGCCAGACGCTGCAGCCGGCCGGGCAGGTGCGGATGTTCTCGGCCCGTCGCGCCGGCGACGCGGGCGATCGCGGCAACTCGGTCGGCACCTACATCTGCTCCGACCTGGCCTGCTCGACGCTGATCCGGCTGCGCGCCCCGGGCACCGAGCTCGACCACTCGCCGGCTGAGATCATCCAGCACCGCGCCGACGGCCTCACCCAGCGACTGGCCCGGTTCACCGAGAAGGTCGTCGCGGCCTGACCCCGCGGGGCGCGACGCCGAACGCCCCGCCGCCGGCGCGGACCACGCCTCCTGGATGCGCGACCCGCGTCACCTGAACGCCCGCAGTCAGTGACCGCGCCCGCCGCGCTGCCGGTGCGAGCGTGACGGCATGAGCGATCAGACCAGCACCCCCGACCCGTCCGACGACCTCGCGACGGTGCGCCGCATCCTCACCTCCGCCCGCACCGCGACCGTCACCTCGCGCGCGGCGTCGGGTGCGCTGCACAGCCGCCCGCTCGCGCTTCTCGAGCACGGCGTCGACGGCACCGAGAACTTCGAGGGCACGCTCTGGTTCTTCACCGCCGACCCGAGCGAGAAGACCGACGAGATCCGTCGGCACCCCGAGGTGAACGTCGCGGTCGGCGACGGCAAGGGCTATCTGTCGCTCAGCGGCAGCGCGAGCATCGACCGCAGCCAGCCCCGCATCGATCTGCTCTGGAACCCCTGGGCCGAGGCCTACTTCGAGGGCGGGCGCGAGGATCCAGCCGTCGCCCTGCTGCGGGTCGACGTCGAGTCGATCGAGTTCTGGGATCTCGACCGACCCGCGCTCACGCGCGTGATCGAGGTCGCCGCGGCGCTCATCGCGAAGCGTCCGCCCGAGGTCGGCGAGAGCCGCACGGTCGAGCTGTAGGCCGGCGCCCGAGCCGCGGCCCGCCGCCTCAGTCGGTCGCGCGGGCCGAGGGCTTCGCGACCACGACGCCCGCCTGCCGGGCGATGGGCGGCAGCACGCTGCGCATGTAGGGCGCCCAGAACAGGCGCACGATGAGGTGCACGATCGCGCCCCGCCACGGCAGCGGCGCGAAGGAGTAGGTCCAGCGGATGCGGGTGCCCTCGCCGTCGTGGGCGAAGATCCACTCCGCGCGGCCGCCGGAGACGAGCGAGCCGAACAGCTTCTGGAACCGGGTGAGCTCGTAGACGTGCCGGCGCGGCGCATCCACCTCGGCGACGGTCTCGATGACCGAGCCGCCGTCGGAGAGATGCAGCCGTCGAGAGGCGCCGACGACATCGAAGGAGTCGGTCTGGTCCGAGACCGAGACGACGGCGGGCAGCGGGCCGAACCTCGGATAGAAGGCGGGCGGGTCGGTCGCGACCGTCGTGGCGAAGACCTCGGCGAGCGGCGCGGCGACGACGATGTCGACCGTCGCGCTCGCCGCCTTCACCGTCGGATTCCGCCGTCCGCGCTCAGTCGAGCTTCTCGAGCAGGTGGAACGGGATGATCAGCGAGATCGCGATCGCCACGAGACCCGAGGCGAAGAGGACGATGTGGAAGGGCTCCGGAACGGCGAAGGCGTACCCGAAGAGGAAGAACGCGCCGACGAACAGCGCGAGACAGATCACGAACGCGAACACCTTCATGGAGGTCAGCCTACCGGCGACGCGGCGCGGCCCGGCGCATTCCCTCGACGAGGCGGATGCGCGAGGATCGGCACGTTCACTTCCCGAGCCAGGAGTCGCCATGACCACCTTCCGCACCACCCTGCTGCAGATCGGCAACAACGTCGGCATCGAGGTTCCCGAGGAGGTCGTGCTCGGCTTCGCCGCCGGCAAGCGGGTGCCGGTGAAGGTCACGCTGAACGGCTTCGACTACGACTCGACGATCGCCGTCATGGGCGGCAAGTACCTGATCCCGGTGTCGGCGGCGATCCGCAAGTCGGCCGGCGTCGCGGGCGGAGAAGAGCACGACGTCACCCTCGAGCACGTCGCCGGCGAGCGCACGGTCGAGGTGCCCGCCGAGCTGGCCGCGGCTCTCGAGACCGCCGGGTCGCGCGCCGCCTTCGATGCGCTGTCCTACTCGGCGCGCAAGGAGCACGCCCGCTCGGTCGGCGAGGCGAAGGCCGAGGCGACGCGCGAGCGCCGCATCCAGAAGGTGCTCGACAGCCTGAGCTGACGGGCCGACCGGATGGGTCGGACGGGTCAGCCGCGCAGCCGCACCCACTCGACAGTGGCGCGACCGACCTCGGGATCGAGCGGCTCGATCACCCCGACGCGCTCGAAGCCAGCGCGCAGCAGGGTCGACGGCGAGGCCTCGTCGTCGACGCGCGTGTGGGCCTCGATGCGGGTGATCGCCGGGTCCTCGAAGCCGATGCGGCAGAGCGCGTCGACGAGTGGGGCGCCGAGGCCGCGGCCGCGGAACTCCTCGGCGAGCTCGTAGCTCACATCGAGGGCGCCGGGCTTCTCGCTGCGCAGGCCGCCGTCGCCGATGAGACGACCGGTCTCGGCCTCGATCGCCCAGTACATCCACCGCGCCGCGGCCTCGGGCGCGCGCTGCAGCGCGTTCGCGACCCAGAGGAACGCGTTCACGTCGGAGGGCCAGCCCTCGGGCAGGGGCGATCGCAGCGCCTCCGCGAGCTGGTCAGGATCCCGGAAGTACGCATCGAGCTGATCCAGGGTCGCGGGTTCGAGACGAACCCGACCCTCCACGATGTCGGCCATCGCCGCCATGTTCCTCTGCGGCCGCGAGGGCGGTCAAGCACCCCGAGCGGGGTTCAGGGGCGGTGCTGAGGTAGCGACGGCGCCGTCGCGCGAGTCCGGCGGTCGGGCGGAGAGCGCCGGCGCGGATGCAGACTCCGCGGCTCAGACGATCGGCTTGTCCCAGCCGCGCGGCCCCGCCGATCCGGCCGCATAGCTCTGCAGCGGCACCTCGTTGCGGCTCCACGCGTCGAGCACGGGGCCGACGATGCGCCAGCACTGCTCGGCCACATCGCCGCGCACCGACAGCGTCGGGTCGCCCTCGATGAGCTCGGCCAGCACCTCGCCGTAGGCGCTGAGCTCGTTGGCCGGGAACTCGGTGCGCAGCGTCTCCCACTCGAGGTCGAAGGGGTCGTCGTGCCCGTTCGTCGCGAGGTCGAGTTCGAGCACGGCGGGCTTGATGCCGACGCGGATGCGGGCCGTGCGCTTCGGGCCCGACAGTCCGTTCGGCAGGTGCGGCACGTCGCGCAGCGTGAAGACGACCTCCTGCCGCCCGGTGCCGAGGGCCTTGCCCGAGCGGAGCGTGAACGGCACGCCGGCCCAGCGCCAGGTGTCGATCGCGACCGTCAGCTCGGCCAGCGTCTCGGTGCGACGGGCCGCGACGACGCCGGCCTCATCGCTGTAGTCGGGCAGGTCGCGGCCGTCGATCCGGCCGGCGGTGTAGCGCCCGCGCCGGCTCGCGGTGCCGTCGGCCTTCCACGGTCGCGTCGCCCGCAGCACCTGCGCCATCGCGCCGCGCAGATCCTCCGACTCGACCGACGACGGCGGCTCCATCGCGGCGAGCGCGAGCACGAGCAGCAGGTGGCTCTGGATCATGTCGCGGGCGGCGCCGGCGCGGTCGTAGTAGCCGGCACGCCCTTCGAGGCCGAGCGCCTCATCCGCGACGATGTCGACGCGCTCGATGTTCTGCGACGACAGCAGCGGCTCGAGCAGGCGGTTGGCGAAGCGCAGCCCGATGAGGTTGAGCACGGTCGACTTGCCGAGGAAGTGGTCGACGCGAAAGACCTGCTCTTCGGGCACGAGCGTCTCGAGCAGCCGGTTGAGCCGGCGGGCGCTCGCGTAGTCGGAGGCGAAGGGCTTCTCGAGCGCCAGCACGAGTCCCGCGGGCCGATCGACGTCACGCAGCGCCGCGCAGGCCTTCTCGGCGACCGCCGGCGGCAGCGCGAAATAGAGCGCGGTGCGTCCCGTCGCAGCGGCGAGCGCACGGCTCAGATCGTCGGCGCTGGTCGCGTCGCCGACGAGGTAGCGCGAGGACTTCGCGATGCGCGTCGCCCGCGGCCCGGCGTCCGCGCCGAACGCCGTCGCCACCCGCTTCTGCCAGGTGGCGTCGTCGAGCTCGGCGCGGTCGACGCCGATCAGGGTGAGGTCGCGGCCTCGCGAGGAGTCGAGCAGCGAGGCGAGTCCGGGCAGCAGCAGGCGGGAAGCGAGGTCGCCGCCCGCGCCGAGCACGATCAGGGTGTCGATGGGCGGGGTCGAGGCCATGGTCGCGACGCTACTCCGCGGGCCCGAGCGGATGCGGGGCTCGCGGCGCGCATCCATCTGAGAGCTCGCTCGGTCGCCGCCTCCCGACACCGCGCGGTCGGCGGCACGTCACCGGAGGTGGATACGGTGGACGGCGGTGCGCGCCCCGTCGCGCCCTCCCCCGCACCACCCAGGAAGGACCTCCGCATGAACCCCATCTACACCGCCGTCGCCACCAGTCTCGGCGACGGACGCAACGGCAGCGCCGCCACGAGCGACGGCAGCCTGCAGGTCGAGCTCGCCGTTCCGGTCGAGATGGGCGGCCCCGGCGGTGCGACCAACCCCGAGCAGCTCTTCGCGCTCGGCTACGCGGCCTGCTTCCACTCGGCTCTCAAGGGCCAGGGCAAGACCCTCGGCATCCCCGTCGAGGATTCGGCCGTGACCGCCGAGGTCGGCATCGGCAAGCTCGAGAACGGCGGCTTCGGCCTGGCCGTCACGCTGCGCATCGAGCTCGGCGGCGTCTCGATCGAGGATGCCCGCAAGGTCGCCGAGGCCGCGCACCAGGTGTGCCCCTACTCGAACGCGACGCGCGGCAACGTCGAGGTCAAACTCGACGTCGAGGTCGGCTGACCGCCGCCGGCACGACGCTCTCAGGAGGTCGCGGACGAGGAGTCCGCGGCCTCCTTCGTCGTCTCTGGGGCGGTCTGCGCCGTCTCCGGCTGCGTGGCCGTCTCCGGCTGCGTGAGCGGCAGACGCACCTCGAACACGGTCGCGCCGGGCTCGCTCACGACCGTGACCGAGCCGTGGTGCGCATCCACGACGGCCTGCACGATCGACAGCCCGAGGCCCGTGCTGCCCGCGACGCGCGAGCGCGAGTCGTCGCCGCGCACGAAGCGCCCGAAGAGCTTCGGCTGCAGGTCAGCGGGGATGCCGGGGCCGTCGTCGCCGACGCGCAGCACCGCCTCATCCCCCTCGCTGAGCACCTCGACCGTGACGGTCGTGCCGGCGGGCGTGTGAGTGCGCGCGTTCGCGAGCAGGTTGACGACGACCTGGTGCAGGCGGCCGGGGTCGCCGATCAGCTCGACCTCGCCCTCCTCGGGCAGCTCGAGCAGCCAGCGATGGTCGGGCGCCGTCACGTGCGCATCGGCGAGCGAGTCGGCGACGATCATGCCGAGGCCGACCTCCTCGCGGCGCAGCATGCCGCCCGAGTCGAGGCGGGCGAGCAGCAGCAGGTCTTCGACGAGGCTCGTCATACGCACCGACTCCGACTCGATGCGGTCGAGCGAGCGGCTCACGTCGGGCGGCAGGTCGCCGGGCACCCGCTGCGAGAGCTCCGCATAGCCGCGGATCGACGCAAGCGGGGTGCGCAGCTCGTGGCTCGCGTCGGCGACGAAGCGCGTCAGCCGCTCCTCGCTCGCCTGGCGAGCGCGCAGCGCATCCTCGACGTGGCTCAGCATGGTGTTGAAGGCGCTGCCGACCTGGCCGACCTCGGTGCGCGCATCCGTGTCGCCCTCGGGCACGCGCTCGCGGATCTCGGCCTCGCCCGCGAGCGGCAGCTCGGCCACCCGCTTCGCCGTCGCCGCGACGCGACCGAGCGGACGCAGCGCGAGCCGCACGATGATCGTGCCGGCCACCGCGGCGAGCAGCAGCGCGGCGAGGGTCACGAGCACGAAGATGAGCGTCAGATCGAGGGTCGTCTTGGTCACCTCGTCCTGCGACTGCGCCACGATGAGCCGCACGCCGTCGCGCGAGCGCTCGGCCGCCCGGAACTCGCCCAGCCCGGAGAGCTGCACGCTGGAGGGATGCGTCGCCGACAGCCCCGCGTCGACGAGCGACTGCACCTGCGCGATTGTGAGGGTCTTCTGCACGCCGTCGTCGCCGACGTACTCGGCGCGCACGATCACGTCGTCGAGGATCAGCACGGTCAGGTTGCCGACCCGGCGCTGCGGCCCGGAGTCGTTCTCCGACTCGCCGGACCCGCTGCCCGAGCCGTCGGAGCCGCTCGATCCCGAGCCCGACTGGCCCGAGCCGTCCGACCCGCTCGATCCCGAGCCGGATCCGCTTCCCGGATTCGACGGCACGACGACCGGCCCCCCGCCGAAGCTCAGCGAGGCGACCACCTGCTCGTCGAGACGCGTGAGCAGGTTCTGCCGCAGCGCGACCACGCTGATCGTGCCGACGACGATCGCCAGCACCGCCAGCAGCGCGACGATGCCGACGACCAGGCGTCGCCGCAGCGACCAGGGCGCGCGCGTCATCCGGCGGCGGGTTTGATCGTGTAGCCCACGCCGCGCACCGTGTGGATCATGGGCTCGCCGAGGGTGTCGATCTTCTTGCGCAGGTAGGAGATGTAGAGCTCGACGATGCTCGAGCGGCCGCCGTAGTCATAGCTCCAGACGCGGTCGATGATCTGGGCCTTGCTGAGCACCCGGCGCGGGTTGCGCATGAGGAAGCGCAGCAGTTCGAACTCGGTCGCGGTGAGCTGGATCGCGGTGCCGCCGCGGCTCACGTCGTAGGTCTCCTCGTTGAGCGTGAGGTCGCCGACGCGCAGCTCGACCTCGTCGTCGCCGCCGACCTTGACGCTGCGGCGGATCAGGCCGCGCAGCCGGGCGACGACCTCCTCGAGGCTGAAGGGCTTCGTCACGTAGTCGTCGCCGCCGGCGGTGAGGCCCGCGATGCGGTCATCCACGCCGTCCTTCGCGGTGAGGAACAGCACCGGGCAGTCGTTGCCGTCGTCGCGCAGGCGGCGCAGCACCTCGAGGCCGTCGATGCCCGGCATCATCACGTCGAGCACGATCACGTCGGGGCCGAACTCGCGCGCCACGCGAAGGGCGTCGTGGCCGTTGTCGGCCACCTTCGTCTCCCAGCCCTCGGTGCGCAGGGCCATGCGCAGCAGATCGGAGAGGGAGGCCTCGTCGTCGACCACGAGGGCGCGGACGGGGCTCCCGTCGAGACGGACGAAGGGAGCGGGGCGGGATGCGACGGCGGGCATGGGCATAGGCAACCCCCGAACCCTATGCGCCGACTGTGAGCGGGGCCGGGAGTCGCCCAGTGGCGCGTCGGCGCCGGGTCGGCGCCGGGTCGGTGCCGGGTCGATGCGCGGTCTGCGCACGCTCTGCCGAGTCTTCACGTGACGGGGGTCTTGTGAGCGCCCGGATGCGGCGGGAGCATGAGCACACCATCCACCGATGAGAGGTCAGTCATGAGCGGTCTGGACGACATCACCAAGAAGGCCCAGGAGTTCCTCGGCAGCGACGACGTGAAGAACGCGCTGAAGAGCGAGCAGGCCGAGGACATCAGCGACAAGGTGCTCGACGGCGTCGCCGACACCGTCAACAAGGTCACCGGCGACAAGTTCAAGGAGCAGGTCGACGGGGCTCGCGACGCGGCCGACAAGGCCATCGGCACCGAGTGAGCCGAACGAGGTGAACGAAGAAGGGGCCCGACGTCGCGTCGGGCCCCTTCGTCGTTCCCCGGTGCGCGGTGCGGCGCGCGGCGGCGCGCCGCGAGCACGCACCGGCACGCCCCGCTCAGCGAGAGAGCGGCAGCCAGTCGAGCACGCGCGGGATCTCCGCATCCCAGAAGCCCCATTCGTGCTCACCGGGCCGCAGGTTCCGCTCGATCGGCACGCCGAGCACCTCGGCCTGCGCGAGGAACGCGAGGTTCTCCTCGACGAGGTAGTCCTGCTCGCCGCAGGCGAGGTAGAGCGCCGGCAGCTCGGCCACGGGAGTGCGGCCGAGCAGGTGCAGCACGTCCTCGTCGGTGTCGGTCGCATCCGCTTCGCCGAGCACGGTGTGCCGCAGCTCGCGCAGCTCGTCCGGCCACTCGGGCGTCGGCATCCGTCGCGCCCAGCCGAGCGCGCCGGACAGGCTCGCGGCGGCGGCGAAGCGCTCGGGATGCCGCAGCGCCAGCTTGAACGCGCCGTAGCCGCCCATCGAGAGCCCGGCCACGAAGGTCGTCTCCCTCGACCGGTTCAGGTTGAGCATCCCGCCGAGCCGCTCGGGCAGCTCGTCGGCGATCCAGGTCCACCAGCGCAGGCCGTGCGCCTCGTCGGTGTAGAAGCTGCGCCCGCCCGAGGGCATCACGACCGCGATGCCGTGCTGCTCGGCGTAGCGCTCGATGCCGGTCCAGCGCGTCCAGGCGGTGCCGTCGTCGCCCAGGCCGTGCAGCAGGTAGAGGGTCGGGTACCCGCCCGCGGGCGGCGGGGTCTCGGGCAGGGTCACGACGACCTCGGTCTGCATCTGCAGAGCCGGGGCGCCGAGGTGGATGTCGAGAACGGCCACGCTGTCGTCTCCCGTCTTCCGGTGAGTCAGTACCCGACAGTGAAGCGGGCGCGGTGGTGCGCGGGCTTCTCGAGCTCGTCGACGAAGGCGATCGCGTAGTCCTCGCCGCCGATCGTCGATTTCCCGTCCGCGTCCACGACCAGGTCGTCCTCGGCCGTGCGGTACGCGCCGGTGCGCTCGCCGCGCGCCCACGCGCCGTACTCGGCGGCGGGGCTGAGGAAGAACCAGTCGACGCCGGTGTCGGCGGCGCGCAGGGTCTCGAGCACGGTGATGAGCGCGGTGGCCTCGGGCTTCCACTCCTCGGGGAAGCCGTCGTCGATCACGAGCGGGCCGTCGGGACGGGTGCGCAGCGCGGCGGCCCCGCCGACGATGCCGAGTCGCGCGTTCGCGGCTTCGGCCGCCGCGACCAGGATGGGCAGCACCTCGGGCAGGTCGCCGCCCTCCATCTGTCCACGGGTGGCGCTGACGATCGCATCCACCCCCTGCGTCACGGTGGCGATCGTCGTGGCGTCGTGCACGTCTCCCGCGACGACGCTGACGCCCTCGGGCGTCTCGGCGTCGAGCGTGCGACGCGCGAGCCCGATGACCTCGTGCCCGCGGGCGACGAGCTCGCGGGCGATGTTCGATCCGGTGTACCCGGTGATTCCCAGAACGGCGACCTTCATGCCTCCACGCTATGCCGCAGGGCGGGGCGTGGAGGGGGAAGGCCGCCGGGTTCGGATCACTCGGCCAGGATCAGGTAGAGCGCGCGGCGGGCCTCGTCGAGCTTCTCGGCGGCGGCCTTGCGCTGCGCCTCGCTGGCGCCGTGGTGGAACTGGCCGATCACGCCCATGAGCTTGCCGATGCTCTCGCCGAGCTCCTGCATCGACTCGGTCGGGCGCGGGGTGCGCTCCCAGGCCGCGTCGACCTGCTCCTGGTTCTCGGCCAGGTAGGCGCGGCCGGCGTCGCTGAGTTCGTACTCGGTGCCGCGGCCCTCGCCGCGTGCCACGATGAGCTCCTCGTCGACGAGCTGCTGCAGGGTCGGGTACACCGATCCCGGGCTCGCGCGCCAGGCGCCGTCGGTCTTCTCGGCGATGGCCTTCATGAGGCCGTAGCCGTTGTTCGGGCCGTCGGCGAGCAGCGAGATGATCGCCGAGCGCACGTCGCCCTTGCCGCGGCGACCGCGACGACCGCCGAAGCCGGGGCCGCCGGGGAATCCGGGGCCGAAACCGGCGCCGGGTCCGAATCCGCCGGGGCCGAAGCCTCCGCCGAAGGGGCCGCCGGCCGGGAAGCCCGTGCCGATGCCGCGGTTGTAGTCACGCGGGCCGCGACCGCGACCGCCGTGACCGTGGGCCTCGTGCTCGTGCGGCTCGTTGTCACGGCCGTGGTGCGCGCGGGCGTCGTGCGGGAGGGAGCCGAACCGGGCGCGGTGCGCCTCGGGTCCGAAGCGTCGGCCGCCGCGGCGACCGAAGGGGATGCCCTCTGCGGGGCTGAAGTGTGCGCGAGTCATGCGTCCACGTCCTTTCGATGATGTCTTTCGACGTTGTGACCTACGAGCTGTCTCGTAAGTTCTACGATGCGTCAACGATATATCGTTAAGAACATTCCCGCAAGAGGCATCTCCACTGGGCCGGCGGCGGTGCCGTCGCCGCCGGGCGCAGCCGACGGCCTCGCCGCCGCGTCCGCGCCCACCGTCCCGTCACCGCCCGTCGCTAGGCTCGCGACATGGCCGATCCCTCCAGTCCCCGCGTCGCCGTCTACATCGACTTCGACAACATCGTCATGTCGAACTACGACCGCACCTTCCGGCCGGAGGGACGCGAGGCCTGGCGCCGCGACAACGCCCGCGCGCACGTCATGGGATCGGCGAGCGTCGTCGGCGGCAAGCTCAAGCAGGCCGAGGTCGACCTTGGCGCGATCCTCGACTACGGCTCGTCCTTCGGACCGGTCGTGCTCTCGCGCGCCTACGCCGACTGGTCGGTTCCGGCGAACGCCAGCTACTACGCGCAGCTCACCGACCGGGCGATCGACCTGACCCAGCTCTTCCAGTCGTCGAGCGGCAAGAACGGCGCCGACATCCGACTGTCGGTGGATGTCGTGGAAGACCTCTTCCGTCTACCCGACGTCACGCACGTGGTGATCGTCGCCGGCGACTCCGACTACGTCGCCCTCGCCCAGCGCGCCCGCCGTCTCGGCCGCACCGTGATCGGCGTCGGCGTCGGCGGATCGACCGGCGCGGCCCTGATCAAGGCCTGCGACGTCTTCACGCTCTACGAAGACCTGCCGGGCCTGCTCGACGACGAGATCGACGACGAGGATGACGACGAGGAGGAGTCGGCTCCTGCCGCCGCGACGGCCTCCCGCGCTGCCGCCCCGGTCGCCGCGACGACCACCGGCACCGGCATCGCCCGCGAGGACATCGCGTCCTCGACCGGTGACGCCGCCGACGGTGACGGCGGTCGCGCCGCGACGCCGCGCATGTCGAAGGCCGCCGCATCCAAGCTGCTCGTACGCGCCATGCAGCTCGTCGCCGAGAAGGACGACGAGGAGTGGCTGACGCCCAGCGAGGTGAAGACGCAGATGCTGCGCCTCAACTCGGCGTTCCGCGAGCGCTCGCTCGGCTACGAGAGCTTCGGCGACTTCCTCACCTCACGCCAGGGCCTCGTCGAGATCAAGCCCAAGACCCAGCCCAACGAGCGCCGCCTCAAGCTCCGCCCGCACACCCGCGGGGAGTAGCGGGACAGACTGCACGCCCCCACTTCTGGCTACTAGCGACGAATGCTCTGATTTGGAATCATGATTCCCCATCATCGTTCGAAGTGGAGCTGGAAGTGCCGGAAACCGCCGACGAAAGCGCGGTGCTCGCGCAAGCCTCACCGCCCGCGGAAGTTACTTTCGCGCGAATCGGAATAGCGATCCTCAACCTCCCGGCCGTCGAGCCTGCGGGCACAAATCAGCATCATTCGCTGCCCGATCCCGAGACTGTTTACGCCCGGGTGGTCGATCGCCTCAATGCCGATTCGCGCGTCTCGGAGGTTCGAGCGCCGAGCGCAAGCTCGAACAAGTTCCGATCATTGGCGTTCTCGGCGATGCGAACTACGACATCGTCGCTGTCAGCCGAGCCAGCCCCACCTCACCAACACGTCCACGCGCTTTCCTTCCGGGACCCGATCGCATTCTCGGTCAACGTGCCTCGGCGCTTGCAAGCCAGCGCGGACGCTGCACACACCGTTCCAACCGAAAAGTATTGGGCCGCGTGGGACGGCGTCGTGCTATTCATCGGCTGGACTTCGACGGCTCCCAGTCCGTTCGGTTCAGCCGCGGGTCTCTCAGTTCTCGAAGTCCTCCGCGACGCAATCAGGGAAGCGGGGTACTCACTTAGGAGCCAACCCTGCGGCCCTAGTTGCAACTACCCGTTCGCTCACCAGGACCTGTTGGTCGACAGCGCGAGCACTCACTCGGAAGTTCGGCTCGAGGAACTCGACAGATGGACCACTCGCATCAAGACACCGATCGCAGGTGATCGTCTTAGCCTGGCCTCCAACCTCGTGTCTGAGTTCTCCTATCTAGGTAATGTTTTCGCGCATTTGCGAAGCAATGGCCAGGTGGTGCGCCAGTCCGAACGTGCCGCGCGCAAAGATCTCGGAGACCTGCTTCGCCTTCAGTACGAGCGCGCCGCGATCACAGCTATGGATCCGTTGAGGTCGATTCCAGAACGCTGGCGCAAACGGTCTAACTCGAGCGCAACCGCTCGATTGATTGCGGGCTTGTGGCTGCGCCTCGCGTCGCTCGATCAGAACAAGCGGAACTGGGACGCCGATCGTTACCGATACGACCAGAGCGGCACGGAAGGGGACGCACGACTCCTGTTCAGGTCTGAGTTCCCCGATGAAGTGAACGGCATTGAAACGCTAGATATCGATAGCTTGCAAGCGTCATTGGTCCAGATGTCCGCCCAAGCCGACTCACGATCATTGGCTTGGGCCACCGCGGTGGGAGCGCTGGCTGGAGGCGTGCTCGGTGCCGCACTTGGGGCTGTATTTGGAGCCATATCGGGCCAGGGGTGACCAGCTAATTCGCTTGCGGAATCTCAGTCAATCGCGAGTCAGACAATCGCCCTTCCCGGGCGGGATACGAGGACGGGGCTCGGAACTCGACGACTCGATCGCGATCGAAAAGTGACGCGACGACGAGACCGCGGCGCGGGAACGGGTGCGGGGGCTGGATGCGCGCATTCAGCCCCTCACTCGTGTGGCTCAGGCCTGGGCGCGCTCCAGCACGAGCTCGCGCACGCGGGCCGCGTCGGCCTGGCCCTTCATGGCCTTCATGACCGCGCCGATGACGGCGCCGGCGGCCTGCACCTTGCCGTCGCGGATCTTCTCGAGCACGTCGGGCTGGGCGGCGAGCGCCTCGTCGATCGCGGCGATCAGGGGGCCGTCGTCGGAGACGAGCTTGAGTCCGCGCTTCTCGACGACCTCGGCCGCCGAGCCCTCGCCCTCGATGACGCCCTCGATGACCTGGCGGGCGAGCTTGTCGTTGAGGGTCCCGTCGTCGACGAGCGACTGCACCTCGGCGACAGCGGCCGCGGTGATCAGCTCGGCGGGCTCGGCGCCCTTCGTGTTGGCGATGCGGGCGATCTCACCCGTCCACCACTTGCGGGCCTGCGCCGGGGCGACGCCGGCGGCGACCGTGTCCTCGATCTCGGCGAGGAGTCCGCTGTTCTTCACGTCGCGGAACTCGAGCTCGGTGAAGCCCCACTCCTCGAGCAGGCGACGGCGACGCACGGCCGGCGACTCCGGCAGCGCGGCGCGCAGCTGCTCGATCAGCTCGGCCGAGGGCTGCACGGGCAGCAGGTCGGGCTCGGGGAAGTAGCGGTAGTCGTCGGCATCCGACTTCGGGCGCCCCGGCGAGGTCGTGCCCGTGTCCTCGTGCCAGTGGCGGGTCTCCTGCGTGATCGTGCCGCCCTGGGCGAGGATCGCCGCCTGACGCTGGATCTCGTAGCGCACCGCGCGCTCGACGCTGCGCATCGAGTTGACGTTCTTCGTCTCGGTGCGGGTGCCGAGCTTCTCCTGGCCGTGCGGGCGCAGCGACACGTTCGCGTCGCAGCGCAGGTTGCCGAGCTCCATGCGGGCCTCGCTGATGCCGAGGGCGCGCACGATGTCGCGGATCGTCGACACGTAGGCCTTGCCGACCTCGGGCGCGCGACCGGCGGCGCCGAAGATCGGCTTCGTCACGATCTCCACCAGCGGAACGCCGGCGCGGTTGTAGTCGACGAGCGAGAACTCGGCGCCCTGGATGCGGCCGGTCGCGCCGCCGACGTGGGTGAGCTTGCCCGCGTCCTCTTCCATGTGCGCGCGCTCGATCGGCACGGTGAAGACCGTGCCGTCTTCGAGCTCGATGTCGACCGAGCCCTCGAAGGCGATCGGCTCGTCGAACTGGCTGATCTGGTAGTTCTTGGCGAGGTCGGGGTAGAAGTAGTTCTTCCGCGCGAAGCGCGAGCTCTCGGCGATCGAGCAGCCCAGCGCGAGGCCCAGCGAGATCGAGTAGTGCACGGCGGTCTCGTTGACGACCGGGAGCGAGCCCGGGAGTCCGAGATCGACGGGCGTGATCTGCGTGTTGGGCGATGCGCCGTGGTTGCCGGCGAACGCGGGGTTCGGGGCGTCGGAGAACATCTTCGTGCGGGTCGACAGCTCGACGTGCACCTCGAAGCCGAGCACCGGCTCGTAGAGTTCGAGGGCCTTGTCGTAGTCCATGAGTTCGGCGCGGGCCATGCGGACGAGTCTACCGACGCCGCGGTCCCCCCAAATGCTGACTCGACGTCGCATTCGTTTGCATGGGACTGTTCCTGCATGACCTTGCCGGAGGCGTTTCTCACCGTGGTGATCGCCTTCCTCGTCATCGGCGGCGGCATCCTCATCGTGCAGCGCTGGCTGGCCTGGGTCGCCCTGCGCATCGAGCCCTTCGACGGGCAGAAGCTCGACCCGGTCGTCTGGCCGGCGCGCGCCGACCCGCCCCAGGTTCCGACTCCGGAGTCGCTCGCCGCACGCGCGGCCGCCCTCGCCGAGAGCGGCGTCGAGCTGACGACGCTCAGTGCCTCGCTCGCGGCCCGCACCGCCTCGCTCGCCGCCGGCAACGCCCGACTGCGCGACCTGCGCGAGACGCACACCGAGGCCGCGCGCCGCGTCACGTCCTGACGGCTTCGCACCGCTTCGGGTGGCCCCGAGAACGACATCGGCCCCGCGCGGATGCACGGGGCCGAGAGGTCAGAGGCCGAACGCCTCGCTGGAGCAGACGCGGAAGATCAGAGCTTCGGAGCCCGATCGAGCAGCGGCCCGCCCCAGCGGTCGACGAGCAGCGCCTCGAGGGCCGCGCCCACGTGGTACAGCCGCTCGTCGGCGCGAGCCGGCGCCATGAACTGGATGCCGACCGGCAGCCCGTCCTCATCGGCCAGACCCGCCGGCAGCGAGATGCCGGGCACGCCCGCGAGGTTCGCGGGGATCGTGGTGAGGTCGTTGAGGTACATCGACAGCGGGTCGTCGGTCTTCTCGCCGAACTTGAACGCCGTGGTCGGCGCCGAGGGCGAGACCAGCACATCCACCTTCTGGAACGCCGCCGAGAAGTCCTGCTGGATGAGCGTGCGCACCTTCTGCGCGCTGCCGTAGTAGGCGTCGTAGTAGCCGGCCGAGAGCGCGTAGGTGCCGAGGATGATGCGGCGCTTCACCTCGGGGCCGAAGCCCTGCTCGCGGGTCGCGGCCATGACCTGCTCGACCGTGCCGCCGCCCTGCGGGGTGACGCGCAGGCCGAAGCGCACCGAGTCGAACTTGGCCAGGTTGCTCGACGCCTCGGCGGGGAGGATCAGGTAGTAGGCCGAGATCGCGTACTCGAAGTTCGGCGCGGCGACCTCGACGATCTCGGCGCCGTTCTGCTCGAGCAGCTCGAGCGACTCGCGGAAGCGGGCGAGCACGCCGGGCTGGAAGCCCTCGCCGCCGGCGAGCTCCTTCACGACGCCGACCTTGAGGCCCTTGAGCGAGCCCTCCTGGGCGCCGCGGCGGGCGGCCTGCTCGAAGCTCGGCCAGGTGTCGGCGAGCGAGGTCGAGTCGCGCGGGTCGTGGCCGCCGATCACGTCGTGCAGCAGCGCCGCATCCAGCACCGTGCGCGTGACCGGGCCGACCTGGTCGAGCGACGACGCGAGAGCGATGGCGCCGTAGCGCGAGACGCCGCCGTAGGTGGGCTTGACGCCGACCGAGCCGGTGACCGCGGCGGGCTGACGGATCGAGCCGCCCGTGTCGGAGCCGAGGGCGAGCGGCGCCTCGAAGGCGGCGACGGCCGCGGCCGAGCCGCCGCCGGAGCCGCCGGGGATGCGCTCGAGGTCCCACGGGTTGCGGGTCGGGCCGTACGCCGAGTACTCGGTGGAGGAGCCCATCGCGAACTCGTCCATGTTCGTCTTGCCGAGCGGCACGAGGCCGTTCTCGCGGAGCTTGCGCACCGGCGTCGCGTCGTAGGGCGGGATCCAGCCCTCGAGGATGCGGCTGCCGGCGGTCGACGGCATGTCGACCGTGCACAGCACGTCCTTGATCGCGACGGGCACGCCGGCGAGGGTCGGCAGCTGCTCGCCGGCGGCACGGCGGGCGTCGATCGCCTCGGCGGTCGCGATGGCCTGCTCGCTGACGTGCAGGTAGGAGTTGACGCTCGGCTCGACCGCGGCGATGCGGTCGAGGTGCGCGCGGGTGACCTCGGCGCTCGAGACCTCGCCCGCGGCGAGCTTCGCGGCCAGGTCGGCGGCGGTGGCGGTGATCAGCTCGGCGCTCACTGCTCCTCCCCCAGGATCGCGCTGACCTTGAAGCGGTCGGAGGCGTGCTCGGGGGCGCCGGCCAGAGCCTGCGCAGGCGTGAGGGTCTCACCGGGCACGTCGGCGCGGAACACGTTGCTCAGCGGGATCGGGTGGCTGGTCGCCTCGACGTCGGGCGTGGCCACCTCGCTCACCTTGGCGACGTTGTCGACGATCGAACCCAGTTCGCCCGTGAGCTTCTGGATCTCGTCGTCGGTGAGGGCGATGCGGGCGAGGTCGGCCAGGTGGGCCACGACCTCGGGCGTGATTTCAGACATGCGTCTCCGTCGCGCGTGGGCTTCAGGGGGAACCGCACCAGTCTAGGCGGGCGGCGCGGGGTCGCTCGGCGGGGAGGCACGGCGGGTGGCGCGGTAGGTGCTCGGCTGACGGTCGTTCGCGGTCGAGTGATCGGCGAGCAGGCCGTTCGCTCACCCACCCCAACGTTTCCTTTCCGGCGCACGTCGAACAGGATGAGAGGAACGACGAGGAGGGAGACCATGCTCCGGATCACCACAGGACATCGGCTCGGGACGGTGCGCGCGGCTCGCGCGACGAGCGTCGCGGGCGCAGCGGGAGCGGCGGGAGCGGCGCTGCTCGCGCTCGGGCTGCTGAGCGGCTGCGCGAGCGGGAGCTCGGACGGGGCCTCGCCCGGCGCCGGCGGGTCGGGATCGGCGAGCGCGACTCCGGGCGGCGACGGATCGAGCGACTCGGGCGGCTCGGCTGGCTCATCGGCGGGCAGCGACCTGGATGCCGACGTCGCCCAGCTCTGGCTGCTCACCTCGATCACCGACGACCAGGGCACGCTCGCTCCGCCGACCGTCTCGGCGACCCTCGACCTCCGCGAGAGCGGCAAGGTCAGCGGCAACGGCGGCTGCAACGGCTTCGGCGCGGATGTGAAGGTCGGCGACTCGGGCCACGTGACGGTCGGGCCGATCATCTCGACGAAGCGCGCCTGCGCCGAGCAGTCCGCGAACGAGCAGGAGACGCGGTACCTCGCGGCGCTGCAGAGGGCGGATGCCGTGAAGCGCAGCGGTGAGGGGCTCATCGTGTCGGGCGACGGCATCCAGCTCGTCTACGCCCCCGACGCGACCAAGTCGGCCGGGCCGAGCACGGACGGCGCCCAGCCGAACTGATCGCCGCACGATCTCGGTTCCGCCCCGAGATATCGCGCGGCGAAGCCAGGATCGCCGCGCCACCCTGCGGATTCCGGAGGCGTCAGAGGCGCACGACGCGGACGAAGCGGACGGTGAGGTCGTCGGCGGTCGAGGCGACGCCGAGGCGGAGGCGGTGGTCGCCGCCGAGGGCGCCGGCCGGCAGGGTGACGGTCGCCGTCATCCACGCGCCCGAGTCGGTCCGCGGAATGCGGGCGGCCGCCTCGCCCGCCGAGGTCGTGACGGTCACGTCGCCCGAGCCCTCGTCGAGGTAGGTGACTTTGAGCACCGCCGCGTCGGACCCGGCCGCCTGCGCGAAGCGCGCATCCACGTCGAAGACGAAGCCGGTGTCGCCTCCGGCGACGTCGGTCGTGAGGCCCTCCCAAGCGGTGCCGTTGTCCTTCTCGAGCACGTCGCGGTGCACGTCGGCATCGCTGCGGTGCGCGACCGAGCCGGGCTCGTCGACCTGCACGAGCCAGCGCTCGAGGTTGCGGATCCTCCGGTCGATCGCCGTGTCCTCGGCCGTGCGCAGGTCGGCCCAGGCATCCGAGCTCGTGGATGCGGTCTGCCCCATCGACAGCCGCACCCAGTCCCAGTGCTTCGCGAAGCGCGGCAGGTACGAGTCGGCGGGCACCACGTAGATCCAGTTCATGCGCAGCTGCAGCGCCTTGAGGTTCGACTGGCGCACCGCGTAGTAGGGGTCGTCGGTCTCGTAGCCGCAGGCCGTGTAGCACTCGTTCTCGGTCGCGACGATGCGGGTGCCGTCGTGGATGGGCAGGCTCTCGTCGACCACGAGGTGCCCGTCCTCCTGCACACTCGAGCCGTAGGCGGGGGCGTCGCTGAGGTGGAAGTTCGACAGCTCGGTGATGCCGGTGCGGATGCCGAGGCCATCATCCACCGCCTGCTTCGCGAGCAGATCGTCCTTCTTCCCGAACGGGCCCCACGGGTGGTCTTCTCCGGTGAAGACGAGCTTGTGCGCGTCGGGTCCGAAGACCTCGACGAGGTCGGTCCAGGCGTGCGAGTACCAGGAGCTGTACTGCGCCCAGGTCAGGTCGCCCTTCTTCGCGGCGTCGCTGATGATGTCGTAGTCGAACTCGGCCCAGGTGAAGGCGCCGGGCACGTAGACGAAGCGCAGCTTCGGATCGACGGCGAGCCCCTGGTCGCGGAAGAGCGCGCGGTAGGTCGCCAGCAGGTGCGACCACACGCACTCGTTCCAGATCGGCAGGTGGCGCTCGCCGTCGTAGTCAGGGCCGTAGGTCGTGACCTTGCACTCGGCGGCCACGCGCTTCGGCGCCCAGTCCTCGCCGCTCGCGAAGAGCCGCATCCAGTAGCCGCCGTCGCTCGCGCGGGCAGCCTTCAGCTGCGCGTCGAGCGAGGCGAAGTCCATGCCCTGGGCTGTGCCCTTCGCGGAGCCGTCGATCGCGTCGTCGGCCTTCGACGCGACCTGCCGCCAGCTCACGTCGATGCTGCGCACGCCGACGCCCCACTGCGGGCTCGCCTGCTCGCTGAAGAAGCCCGAGTTCGCCGCCGGGCGGGCGCTCGCGGGCAGGCTCCAGTCGTCGCCGGCGCGCACGGTCACCCCGCTGTCGCCGGCGCCGAGGAAGTCGTAGGCCGGACCGCCGTGCACGGTCAGGCCGGTGCCGTGGTCGTCGAGGCCGCTCGTGTCGTCGATGCTCGACTCGGAGGCGCCGGTCTTCGCGGGCGTCGGAGCCGGCCCGCCGGTGCACGCCGCGAGCACGAGGGCAGTCGCGCCGGCGAGCAGGACGACGGCGAGGCGGCCGCGCGAGGAGGTCATGGCGTCAGTCTGCGATCCGGCCGATGACGCGGAGATGACGCACCCGATCGGCCGGCGCCGAGCGTGAGGTCGACGCCGCGGCCGTCATGAGTCGAGAGCCTCGACACGGATGCGCTCGGTCGCCGCGGCGACATCGTCGGCCGAGAAGCGGCCGGCTCCGAGCGCGCGGGTGTTGGCGCTGCCGGCCGCGCTCGCGCGGGCCAGGGCGCTCGCGGTCGTCTCCCCCGCGGAGAGGCCGGCGACGAGTCCGGCGAGGAAGCTGTCGCCGCTGCCCACCGCGAAGCGACCGGGTTCCGGGTCGGGATGCGCGAGCCAGGCTCCGTCGGCATCGAGTGCGAGAGCGCCGTGCGCGCCGTCGGTGACCACGACGAGTCCGCCGTCGCCGTCCGGGCGCGAGGTGAGCGTGCGGAGCGCGCCGGCGAGCTCGCGCAGCGGGGTCTGCTCGGGCAGTTCGAGGGCGCCCGCGGCCTCCGAGCGGTTCACCTTGACGACGTGCGGGCGCGCCTCGAGCAGCGCGCGGAGTCCCTCGCCCGAGCTGTCGACCGCGAGCCGCACGCCCGCGGCGAGCGCCGCCTCGACGACGGGGCCGAGCCCGGCGATGAGCGCCGGCGGCAGGCTGCCGGAGATCGCGAGCCAGACCGGGCCGGCAGGTGCGGCGGGCGTGCTGGCGTCGGGCGACGTCGACGGTCCTGCCGCCGCTGTCCCCTCCGACGCACCCGACGCCTCCGCCGCGCCGGAACCCCAGAGCGAGCCGCCGCCCGACCGAGCCGACGCTGCCGGTGCGACGGCCGCGACCGCCGCATCCCCGATCGCCTCGCCGGCGAGCGCCCCCGCGAGCTCCTCCCCCACGGCCGAGGCCAGCGAGCGCGCCTCGCGCGCGCTCAGCTCGGGTGCCGGCTCGTACGACTCGGTCGGCGATCCGGCGTCGGGCACGAGCGAGAGGCACTGCCGCGCCTCGGCCGCGATCGGCACGGCGCGCACATCCAGCCCCTCGTCGACGGCGAGACCCGCGACGACGACACCCATCCGCCCGCCCAGCGGCACGACCGCACGCGCCGGCAGCCCGAGGGCGCGCGCCGCCCGAACGACGTTGAGCGCCTTGCCTCCCGCGAGGCGCACGACCTCGGTCGGGCGGTGGATGCCCCCGTCGGCGAGCGCGCCGATGCGGTGCGTCACGTCGAGGGCGGGGCTCGGCGCGAGCGCGATGAGGGTCATGCACTCAGCCTTTCAGGCCCGAGAGGGTCATGGTCTGCACGAACTGCTTCTGCGCGAAGAGGAAGAACACGATCAGCGGCAGCGTCGCCACCACGTTGCCCGCCATGAGCAGCGCCCACTGCGTGCGCCGGGTGCCCTGGAAGTTGGCGAGACCGAGCTGGAGAGTGAACGCCTGGTCGTTGTTGATCGCGATGAGCGGCCACACCAGGTCGTTCCACGAGCCGAGCAGGGTGAAGATCGCGAGCGTCGTCAGCGCCGGCTTCGCCAGCGGCAGGATGATGCGCGTGAACACCTGCCAGCGGTTCGCGCCGTCGAGCATCCCCGACTCCTCGAGCTCGGCCGGCAGCGACAGGAAGAACTGCCGCATGAGGAAGATGCCGAACGCGCTCGACAGCCACGGCACGATCGCCGCGCCGAGGCCGTTCACGAGGCCGAGCTGCGAGAACAGGATGTAGGTCGGGATCATCAGCAGCTGCGTCGGGATCATGATCGTCGCGAGGATCGCGAACATGCCGACCTGGCGCCCGCGGAACTTGAGCCGGGCGAAGCCGTAGCCGGCGAGCGAGCAGAGCACGAGGTGCGAGGCGATGCCGACCGTGGACACGATGACCGTGTTCAGCAGCCAGAGCAGGATGTTCGACTGCGTGAACAGTCCCTCGTAGCCGCCGAAGTCGATGCGCGACGGGATGAACGGCGGCGGGAAGCTGACGAGCTCCTTCTCGGGCGACACCGAGGCGAGGAACATCTGCACGAACGGCAGCAGGAACAGCACCGACACCGGGATGAGGAACAGGTGCCAGGCGCTCGGCAGCCGGCGCTTGCGGCGCGCGGCTCCGGAGACGACGCGACCGCCGGCGAGGGCGCCCGTGTCGCGCGCAGCGGCCCGCGAGCCGGCCCCGGCCACGTCGAGAACCGAGCGAGTGGATGTCGTGATCGCCATCAGAAGGCCTCCTGCCCGCGGCGGCGCCCGTAGACGACGACCGCGATCGTGATGAGCAGCGTGATGCCGAAGAGCACGTAGGCGACGGCCGAGCCGTATCCGAACCGCAGCTCGCGGAATGCCTTCTCCCACAGGTAGTAGACGATGGTCTGCGTCGCGTCGAGCGGACCGCCGCGGGTCGAGGTGTAGACGAGATCGAAGAGCTGGATCGACTGGATGACCTGCCAGATCGTCGTGAACACGGTCACCGGGCTGAGCTGCGGCCAGACGACCCGCCAGAACGCCTGCCAGCGGTTCGCGCCGTCGAGGCGAGCCGCCTCGAGCAGCTCGGTCGGCACATCCTGCAGGGCCGCGAGGTAGATGACCGTCGTGAACGCGGCCTGCCCCCAGAGCGACATGATCGCGATGACGAACATCGCCTGACCGCGGTCTTCGAGCCAGCCCTGCTGCGGCAGCCCGAGCACGCGCAGCACGTTGTTGACGAGGCCGAACTGCGGGTTGAAGAGGTAGGTCGAGAGGATGCCGGTGGCGGCCGCCGAGGCGACGAAGGGCACGAAGATCGCCGTGCGGTAGAAGCCGATGAACCGGATGCGGCGGTTCAGCGCCACCGCGAGGAACAGGCCCGCCAGCACCGACATCGGCACGAACAGCGCCGTGTAGACGCCGGTGTGCAGCACCGCATCCCAGAAGTCGCCGTCGCCGACGAGCTCGGAGTAGTTGCCGCCGCCGACGGCCTCGGGCGGGCTGAAGCCGTCCCACTTCTGGAAGCTCAGCGCGAGCGCCCAGACCGCCGGGAAGATCGACAGGCCGAGCACGAGTGCCGAGCCGGGGATGACGAAGGCCCAGCCGCCGAGGTCGTTCTTCCAGCGGCGCAGACGCGCGCCGGGGCGCTGCCCGGGGCGCTGCGCGGGCCGTTTCGGGCGGGATGCGGTGAGAGCGGAGGCGGTCATCGATCAGGACCCGGCGAGCGCCTTGTCGGCCTTCTCGGCGGCCTTCCTCAGCTCGGACTTCGTGTCGCCGTCGCCCTGCAGCACGTGCGAGATCGCGTCGCCGATCGCCTCCGACAGCCCCACGTAGCCCGAGACGGTCGGGCGCGCGACGGTCGCGTTCTCAGCGTTGGCGGCCATGACATCCAGACCGGGGTAGGTCTCGACCTGCTTCTGGAAGGCGTCGGAGTCGACCTCCGAGCTGCGCAGCGGCAGGTTGCCGATCTCGACGTTCCAGCGCTCATCCTGCTCGGCGCTCGTCAGCCACTTCGTGAACTCGTACGCCCAGTGCGCGCGGTTGACGTCCTTGTGGTCGAACAGGGCCCAGATGTCGGGGCCCGAGACCGTCGTGTGCTTGCCGTCGGTGCCGGGCAGCTGCACGACGCCGTAGGGCGTATTCGCCTTCTTGAGGTCGAAGAGCTGCCACGGGCCCGAGGTCATCATGCCGATGCGGCCGGCGGCGAAGAGCTGGCCGAACTTGGTGTCGGTCTGGTCGAGGTAGACGCTCTTGTCGTCGACGGCCATGCCTTTGAGGAAGTCGAGCGACTTCACCCCGGCCTCCGAGTCGAAAGCGGCCTTGTCGCCGTTCAGGATCTCGCCGCCGTTCTGCCACAGGTGCGGCCAGAACTGCCAGGTCGTCTCCTCGGAGCCCGACACCGAGTAGGCGTAGCCGTAGGTCTCGGTCGACGGGTCGGTGATCTTCTTCGCGGCGTCGCGGAAGTCGTCCCAGGTCCAGTCTTCGGTCGGCGCGGCGACGCCGGCATCCTCGAACAGCTTCGTGTTGTAGATGAGCGAGATGTTGTCGACGATCGCCGGGAAGCCGATGGTCTTCTTGCCGCTCGGCTGCACGGTCTTGCGCGCGGCCTCCGAGAACTCATCCCACTTCACGTCCGGGTCGGCGACCTGCTTCGTGATGTCGAGCGTGCGCCCCGAGCTCTCGAGCTGGCTCGCCCACGAGCCGAAGCTGTAGGAGATGTCGGGGTAGCTGTTGCCGGCGAATCCGGCGCTGAGCTTCTGCAGCAGCTCCTCGGTGGAGGAGGCTCCCGGCGAGACGTCGATCGTGACGTTCGGGTGCTCCTTCTCGAACTCGTCGGCGAGCTTCTGCAGCAGCTTGCTGGCATCCGCATCCTGCCCCGTCCACCAGGTCAGCTTCACGTCGGCCTTGGTGTCGAGCTTCGTCGCACCGGACGGCCCGGCGCAGCCGGCGAGGCCGGCCAGGCCGAGGGCGCCGATCGCGAGGGCGGCGGCGGTGCGGATGAGTCGGTTTCGAGTGGTCACGGGGTTCTCCTCGGTGCCGGTAGTGCAGGGGCGATGCGGTGCAGGGGCGGTGCGCGTGCGGTGCAGGGGTGGTGCTTCTGCGGGCGGCGACGTCGTTGTCGGATGAGGTGCGGTGCTGGTCGTTCGAGCGGTGCGGGTCGGTCTGGGTTCCGGCGATCGGCGGCCGGTGCGGCGGCGACGCGAGAAGCCCAGCTCCCCGCGCCGCCGCCCTGCCCTCAGCTGAGGATGATCGACCGGGTCAGGTGACGCGGCTGGTCGGGGTCGAGCCCGCGCTGGGCGGCGATCGCGACGGCGAGGCGCTGCGCCTGCACGAGGTCGACCAGCGGCTCGGCGGATCCGAGCAGCACGCGGGCGCCGGTGCGGCGGATGTCGTCGGCGAGCGCCGCGTCGGCGCTGCCGAAGAGCCAGACCAGCGAGCCCGGGTGGGCGACCGCGAGCGGGCCGTGGCGGTAGTCGAGCACGGGGTACGACTCCGACCAGGCCTGGGCGGCCTCGCGGATCTTGAGCGCCGCCTCCTGCGCGAGGCCGTAGGTCCAGCCGGTGCCGAGGTAGACGAAGTGATCGAGCCCGTCGAGATCGACCGGCAGCGGCAGCGCGAGGGCCTCCTCGACGGCCGCGATGGCCGGCTCGACGTCGTAGCCGAGAGCGGCGCGGGCGAGCGTGAGGAAGGTCGTGGGGAAGCGGGTCTGCACGACCGACTTCTCGTCGGCGGCGGCGAGGTCGAGGATGTCGTCGGCGAACTCGGCGACGGGCGAGTCGGCGACGCCGGTGACGACGACGCGGCGCACGCCCGCGGGCACCTCGCGCAGCGCGGCGATGACCTCGGTCGTGGTGCCCGAGCGGGTGATCGCGACCACGCGATCCCAGTCGCGCCAGGCGCGCGGCTCGCTGGCGTAGCCGGCGTCGGTGACGCCGTGGCCGGCCTCCTCGCGCAGGAAGGCGAGCGACTCGGCGACGAAGGCGGAGGTGCCGCAGCCGATCACGAGCACCTTCTCCCCCGGTGCGGCGAGCAGTTCGCGGGCCTGGTCGAGCCCCGCGAGGGCCTCACGCCAGAGGCGGGGCTGCGTGGCGATCTCGTCGTCGGTGATGCTCATGATGACTCCGGTCTGGTCGTGCGGGTCGGCGCCTCGCGCCGTCAGGGACAGTGTGGGATGGATTGCGCGTTCAGTCACGAGATTGCGCGAAACGCGCATTATGGTTGCGTGAACCCTGCGCATCGACTCGGCGACGCCGACGGAATCCGATCAGCAGGGCTCCCGCGACGACGGCGATCACCGCCGTCAGCGCGCCGGGCGACGCGAACTCGGATCCGGTCGCGGCGAGCTGCGGGGAGGCGTCGCCCGGGGCGGCCACGGCGGCCGGATCAGCCGGCACCGCGATGGTCCCGGCGTCCGTCGCGACGACCGTCTGGCCCAGGGCGTTGACTCCGGTCGCGGCATCCCAGGTGCCGACGTTCGCCGTGCGGATCGCGAAGCGCGGGTCGCTGGCCGGAGCGGCTGCGGCAGCCGCCGCCGAGACCGCGGCGGCCGGAGCGGCAGCCGCGGCAGCGCGCGTCGTCGGCGCCGCATCCTCGTCGCGCACCGGCGCGCGCAGCGCCAGCGCCGCCGCGTAGTCGCCCTGCGCGAGGTCGCGCAGCGTCGCCGTCAGCGTCGTCGTGGTTCCCGGGAGCCAGCGGCGGATGTCGGGTCCGTCGAGCGCGAACTCGGTCTCGGCGCCGTCGGCGGCGGTCAGCACGAGCGTCACCGGGCGTGGCGTGTACGGCGCCGCCCAGCCGTCGTTGCGCACGTGCACGGTGACCGCTGCGCTGCCGTCGGCGGCCGGGGCGATCGTCGAGTCAGTCAGCACGAGCCGGTAGCCGAGCAGCTTCGACGCCGTGTCGATTCCGGCATCACCCCACGACGCCAGCACCTCGGGCTGGTAGTCGCGGTTGAGGTAGCTGTAGTGGTAACGCGCCAGCTCGGCTGAGGCGCTCGCCCACTCCGAGCGCGGCGGGTTGACGTTGCAGGTCTCGCCGCCGACCGGCACCCAGGCGCTGTCGGCCTCGAGGTACTGCTGGTCGAGCTCGATCGGGTCGGAGAGGAAGGTGCCCCAGTCGTCGGGCGCCGCGAGCAGGCAGTCGTTGTGGTGGCCGACGCGCGACAGCGCCGTGCCGGTCGTCGCCTCCGCGCTCGACACGGCGCCGGCCGCGCCGGTCGGCACGCCGAGCTGCTTCTGCTTCATCTGCATCGTGCGCAGCTGAACCGAGCGGTCGGCCGGCAGCTCGTCGAGCAGCGCCTGCGTGACCTGGGCGCGCTTCGCCCAGTCGGCATCCGTCACCGTGCCCGGGTCAGCCGGATCGGTGACGAAGTGGTCGGTGTAGTAACCCTCGCCCCACAGGCCGATCAGCCCCTCCTGCACGACAGGGATGACATCCGCGTTCGCCCGCAGGATCGGACCGAGCTGGTGGATGTGCGCCAGCACCACGTCGAGCGGCGCGTCGCCGTAGGGCGGCTCGTAGGGCCAGTCGCCGCCCTGCACGTAGGCGAAGCGGGTGATGACCGAGACGCCGGCGGCGCGGGCGGTCGCGTAGTCGGCCGTGATCTTCTCGAGCAGGTCGGGCGCGAGCGTCGGCGTCGCCGTGAAGGCGTCGAGGTAGAACACGCGCAGGATCTGCGTGATGCCCTCGGCGCGGTAGCTCTCGAGCGTCGCCGCCTCGAGCGGCTCCCAGCCCGCGCCGCCCGTGCGGTAGTGGGTCTCGGTGTGGTGGTAGAAGCCACGCTGCGGGTTCGCGATGACGTCGTCGCTGGCGGCGAGCGTGACGGTCGAGGGCGCGGCGGCGGCCGCGTCGCCGCTCGCGTCGTCGGCCGCGAACGCCGCGCTCGGGGCCAGCAGCCCGACCGCGGCGAGCGCCGCGACGGCGAGGGCCGCGGGGGCGGCCGGGATCCTGCGAGAGCTCATGGTCGTCTCCTTACGGGTAGGGCGGATCGCGCCGCGACCGGCCGGCCGCGGCGGAGAGAGATGGATCGGCTACTTGAGTCCCGAGTGCGCGAGGCCGTCGATGACCCGGCGCTGCAGCACGATGAACAGCAGCAGGATCGGCGCCATCGCGAGCATGCTGGCCGCCATGATCACCGGGTAGTCGGTGTTGTTCTTGTCGCTCACGAGCGTCGCGAGCCCCGCCGAGAGCGGCATCTGGTCCTGGTAGGTCGAGACCAGCAGCGGCCAGAGCAGCTCGTTCCACGACCACAGCGCCGCCGTGATCGCGAGCACGTTGATGCTCGGCCGGGCGAGCGGCAGCATGACCGTCCAGAAGATGCGCACGGGCGACGCCCCATCCAGTCGCGCCGCCTCCTCCAGCTCGTTCGGCATGTTGAGGAACGCCGTGCGCATGAGGAAGGTGCCGAAGGCGCTGAACAGGCCGGGCGCGACGATGCCGGCGACGGTGTTGAGCCATCCCAGCCCCTGCACGATCTGGTACTGCGAGATCAGGTAGGCCTGCGACGGCACCATGAGGATCGACAGCGCCAGCCCCATGAGCAGGAAGCGCCCGCGGAAGCGCATGCGCGCGAAGGCGTAGCCGGCGGCCGTGCACAGGATGATCTGGGCGAGCGTGCGGATCACGGTGATCCACACCGAGGTGCCCAGCTGCGAGAAGAAGGGCAGCCGCTCGAACACGGTCGCGTAGTTCTGCCAGCGCAGCTCGGCCGGCCAGAAGGTCGGCACGACGCTCTGCACCTCGGCGTTCGTCGACAGCGACATGATCAGCTGCCAGAGGAACGGGAACGCCATGAGCACGGCGCCGGTCGCGAGGACGACGTGGGCCACGACGTGCGAACCCTGACGGCCGCCGCGTCGGCGGGTGCGCGGCTGGGCGCGGAATCGGCCGAGCGCGTCAGTCATTCGAGACCCACTTCCGCTGCAGGCGCACCTGGATGAGCGTCACCACGCCGATCACGACGAAGATCAGCATCGCGATCGCCGCCGCGTAGCCCTTCTCGTTGTCGACGAAGCCCGCCTGGTAGAACCAGTAGACGAGCGACATGCTCTTCGGCAGCGCCGGGTTCTGGGCGCCCATGATCGCGTACAGCAGGTCGAAGAGCTGGAAGCTGCCGATGACCGTCACGATCGAGACGAAGACGATGCTCGGCGCCAGCAGCGGCACCGTGATCGAGCGGAACTGCCGCCAGCGCGAGGCGCCGTCGAGCTGCGCCGCCTCGTAGAGCTCGTCGGGGATCGCCTTGAGCCCGGCGGCGAGCACGATCATCGAGAAGCCGAGCGACGACCACAGGCCGACGATCGCGACGGCGGTGATCGCCCATCCCGGCGTGCTGATCCAGTACGGGCCGTCGATGCCGACCAGCCCGAGCACCCAGTTGAGGATGCCGTGATCGCCGCGGAAGATCATCCGCCAGACCATCGCGACCGCCGTCGGCATGGCCACGTAGGGCAGGAAGTAGAGCACCCGGTAGACGGCGGCGAAACGCAGCCCCGGCAGGTTCAGCAGGCTCGCCAGGCCGACCGCGATCGGCACCCCCAGCAGCACGATCGCCGTGTAGAGCACCGTGTTGCCGAGCGACGAGAGCAGGTCGGGGTCGGTGATCATGCGCGCGTAGTTCGCGCCGCCGATCCAGGTCGTGCCGCCGAAGACGCCCCACTCGGTGAACGAGTAGTAGAGCGTCTGGATGATCGGCCACAGGTAGAAGACGCCGACGCCGAGCATGAGCGGCCCGACGAACAGCCACGGCCAGGCGCCGTCGCGTCGCCGGGCCGCCGCCTCGCCGCCCGCGCGCGGCAGGCGTCCACCGCGGCGCGCGGACTGCGACTCAGCCGGCCGGCCGGAGCCGGGCTCGGTACCGCGGTCGGCGCGCCTCGGGCGTGCGCCGACCGCGGTGGTCATCCGGAGTGAGCTCACTTTTCCTTCGCCAGGTCGGCGTCCATCTGCTTCGCCAGGTCGTCGCCGACGCTCTTCACCGACTTGTCGCCGCTGAAGGCATCCGGCAGCAGCTTCGTCTCGAGGGCGTTCCAGGCGGCGCTGTTCTTCGACACCGGCAGCGGCACCGAGTAGTCGACCGCGTCGAGGAAGACCTTGAGATCCACACCCGGCAGCGAGTCGGCGAAGGCCTGCTGAGTTCCGGTGAAGGCGGGGATGATCGATCCGGCGTCGCCCTGCTGCTTCTGCGCCTTCTCGCTGGCGAGGTAGTTCTGCAGGGCGCGGGCGGCCTGGGCGTTCTTGCTGTTCGCGGCGACGACGTTCGCGACGCCGTGGATGACGGTGGCCTGTTTCTCGCCCTTCGGCAGCGGCGCGACCTGCACCGCATCCTTCACCGGAGCATCCGACAGCGCGGCCCGGAACCAGCTGCCGCCGTAGTACATGGCGACCTTGCCGCTCGTGAACCACTGGTCACCGGGGGTGTCGGTGAGCTGCTGCATGGTCGGCGAGGCGCCCGACTCGATCAGGTCGGTCCAGAACTCGAGGCCCTTCTGCGTGGCCGCGTCGCCGTAGCCCGACTTCGTGCCGTCGACGACCGATCCGCCGGCCTGGAAGATCGTGTTGTAGTACGTCGTCTGGCCGTCCATGCCGCCCGCGACGCCGTAGACGCCGTCGCCCTTGAGCTTCGACGAGATCGTGTTCGCGGCGGACGAGAGGTCGGTCCAGGTCCAGTCGGCGGTCGGCTCGGCCACGCCGGCCTGCGCGAAGAGGTCCTTGTTGTACCAGAGGCCGATCGTGTCGAAGTCCTTCGGCACCCCGTACTGCACGCCGTCGAGGTTGTAGAGCTTCACGAGCGACTCGGGATAGTTCTTCGGGTCGATGTAGCCGCCCTTCACCTGCGAGGTGATCGGGGCGACCTTGCCGTTGGAGGCGTAGAGCTGGAAGTTCGGTCCGTTGAGCCAGAACAGGTCGGGCAGCGTGTTCGACGAGGCCTGCGTCTGGATCTTCGTCCAGTAGGTCTCCCACGGCGTGACGTCGAGGTTGACCTTGATGTTCGGGTACTCCTCGTTGAAGCCCGCGATGTTCTCCTTGATCGCCTTCGTCTGCGTCGCATCCCAGTAGGCGTAGGTGATCTTCGCGCTGAGGTCCTTGGCCGGCGGGGTGTAGTCGGCATCCGCGCCGCCACCCGATCCGCCGCCCGACGAGCAGGCGGCGACGAGGGCGAGCACGCTCGCCGAGACGGCGGCGGTGACGGCGAGGCGGAGGGCGGAACTCGTGGAGCGGGAGTTGCGGGGGCTGCGGCTCATGACGACCTCTCGGCGGTGAAGGGGGAAGTGGGTCGATGCTCACCCCGACTCACCATTCGGGCAAGGAAGTGATCTGAACGCGCACTCTTTCTGCGCGTTTCGCGCTGATCATCGCTCGTCGCGCATCCGGATGCTGGGATGACGGCATGCCACGCAGCTGGGAAGAACTCCGCGAACTGCCCGTCGTCGACTGGACCCCGCAGCAGCAGCTGCGGCCCGCGGAGTCGGTCGTCGAGCGCGCCGCGGTGCCGGCCATCGACATCCACAACCACCTCGGCCGCTGGCTGACCGACGACCACGACTGGATGATCGACGACCCCGCCGCGCTGATCGAGGTCATGGATGCGGCGAACGTCGCGACCGTCGTCAACCTCGACGGGCTCTGGGGCGACGAGGTCACCGTCAACGTCGAGCGCTACGACCGCGCGCACCCCGGCCGCTTCCTCACGTTCTGCCAGCTCGACTGGGCGCGGCTGGAGGAGTCGGCGGGGCTCGAGTCGGGCCCCAGCTCCGGTGCGGGCGCGGCTGACGCCGCTGGTGCGCCACTCACCGCCGACTCGCCCGCGGTGCTCGCCGACCCGATCGTGCGCGAGCTGATCGCCTCGCTCGACGACAGCGCCGCCCGCGGCGCCCGCGGCGTGAAGGTCTGGAAGAACCTCGGCCTCACGTTCCGCGACGCGAGCGGCGCGCTCGTGCTGCCCGACGACCCCCGCGTGATCGCCGTGCTGCGGCACGCCGGCGAGCTCGGGCTGCCGGTGCTCATCCACACCGCCGACCCGAAGGCGTTCTTCGCCCCGCTCGACGAGAAGAACGAGCGCCTCGACGAGCTGCTCGTCATGAAGGAGTGGTGGTTCGGCGACACCGAGGTCTACCCGACCTTCGACCGGCTGCTCGCCGCGCACGCCGCGCTCGTCGCCGGCGCGCCCGGAACCCGCTTCATCGGAGCGCACTTCGGCTGCGCCGCCGAAGACCTCGACCTGGTCGAGCGGATGCTCGCCGCATCCCCCAACTACACGGTCGACATCGCCGGACGCATGGCCGAGCTCGGCCGCCAGCCGCGCCGCCTGCGCGCCCTGCTCGACCGCTTCCCCGACCGGGTGCACTTCGGCACCGACATCTACCCGGCGACGCTCGAGCAGTACCGCCTGCACTTCCGCTTCCTCGAGACGCTGGATGAGGCCTTCACCTACGCGCCCGAGTCCGACATCCCGCCGCAGGGCCGCTGGACCGTCTCGGCGCTCGGCCTGCCGCCCGAGCTGCTCGCCCGCGTCTACCGCGACAACGCGGCCCGCGTGCTCGGCCTCGCCTAACTCGCCCCTCCTCCCCCTCCCGCCTGACGATAGATCGGTCGCAAATCGTCGCCTGGCGCCGCACCTAGGCGACGATTTGCGACCGATCGATCTGTTCACGCACAGCGAGATGGCGGGCGATCGCGCGACGGATGCGGTTCAACAGCTCGATCGGTTCGTCGAAGTCACGTGCATTGACCTCGAGGATGAGCCAGCCGTCGGCTCGCAGCCGCTCCATGCGTGTCTGGTCAGCCCGGTACTGCGCCGGGTCGGCGTGGTGAGCACCCTGGAACTCGATGCCGACCAGAAGCTCCGGCATGGCGATATCCAGCCGATAGCGGTGTCCGCTGGAGACGGTCACCTCGTGGTTGGCCGCCAGCCCCGTGAGACCAGCGCCGGAGAGCAGCAGCCGCAGCTTCGTCTCGTACCGACTCTGCGACCGGGTGTCGAGCATCGCCAGCGCCGCGGCCATCATCGAGCGCCCACGACGCCCCTTCGAGCGCTCGACCTCCCGTTGCAGATCGGTCACGGTGCAGATCTTCAGATCCCATCTCACGAGGTGGTCGCCGGCGATCACCAGGTGCTCCAAGTCCACGGCCGCGGCGAGGTCGGTCCACGTGCGGGCCGGAGCCGCCACACGCAGTCCCGAGATCTCGCGCACCGGCGCGAGCCGGAGGTCGAAGCTGTGACCCGTGATCCCCGCGCCGCGCGGGGCGCGTCCCGGTCTCGGGATCGCGACGTGGATCGTCGACGCCACCTCGTGGCGCCGAGGAAGAGGCGTGCCGTAGAGCAGCGCCGCTGTGGGTCCGCAGATGAAGCTGCCCGTCGCGACCCGCAGCAGAGCGGCCTGGCAACGTTCCCGCAGATCGAGGTCGCTCGTCGTGCTGCGGACGCCGTGGAAGGGTCGCGAGAGATCTGTGCGTCGCAGCCGCTCGATCGAGACGCCGTGGAGTTCGACCGCTTCGCGCACAGCGAAAAGTTGCGACCCGAGTGAATCGGGTAGACGTTCCGGGGCGGGCATGCCCGGCACGATCGCACTTCGCACCGCTCGCGCGCAGACGTTGTCCACACCCCGCACCCCGAGTGAAATCGATCGGTCGCAAATCGTCGCGTGACGTGCGGTCTAGGCGACGATTTGCGACCGATCGATGGGAGGAACGGGCGTGTGCAGCAGGGCGGGCTACGGGAGGAGGGTGAGGATGCGGGCCACCTCGGCGGTCATCGCGGCGCGGGACGCGGCGAGGGGCTTGCGCGGGTCGACCGCGTCGGGGCGCTCGGCGAGGGCGGCGCGCAGCGCGGCGGTGCCGACGACGTTGAGCGCCGTGCCCACGTTGATCTTGCGGATGCCGGCGCGGGCGGCCGCCACGAGCAGGTCGTCCGGCACGCCCGAGGAGCCGTGCAGCACGAGCGGCACCGGCACGGCGGCGGCGAGCCGCTCGATCAGACCGAGGTCGAGCGCCGCGGTGCGGGAGGTCATCGCGTGCGAGCTGCCGACGGCGACGGCCAGCGCATCCACGCCCGTCGCGGCGACGAACGCCGCCGCCTCGGCCGGGTCGGTGCGCACGCCGGGCGCGTGAGCGCCGTCCTTGCCGCCGACCTCGCCCAGCTCGGCCTCGACGAAGAGGCCGGTGGATGCGGCGGTCGCGCCAGATGCGGACGGCCGGCTCGGTGACGCGGTGGCCCCGCCATCGGGTGCGGCAGCAACGCCATCGGACGCGAACGCACGGCCGACGTCGACGGCGTCGCCGCCGGGCCCCGCGTCCGCGAACGGCACCGCACCCAGGTCGAGCGCGTGGCCGCGGGCGGCGAAGGCGGCCGTCTCGGCGACGTTGGCGGCGTAGTCGAGGCGGGCGGCATCCACCATGACCGACGACAGGCCGACGGATGCCGCGACGTCGAGCGACCGCGCGAGCAGCCCGGCGTCCTGCACGTGGTCGAGGTGCAGCGACACCGGGACGGGTGCCGCGGCGGCGAGGGCCCGCGCCGCGCTCAGCAGCGGCACCGGATCCCCGCCGTGGAACAGCGTCGCGTTCTCGCTCAGCTGCACGATCACCGCGCGATCGGCCTCGACCGCGCCGGCGACGATCGCCTCGACGTGCTCGAGGGTGATCGCGTTGATCGCGGCGACCGCTCCCCCGCGGGCGCCCGCGTCGGCGACGAGGTCACCCGTGCGGGCGAGCGTCACGGAAGAACCAGGTCGACGTCGCCGCCGAGCGAGCGCGGCATCAGCGGCTTGTGCGCGTCGAGCATCTCGTCGACGAGCGAGGCCAGGGCGGCCGGCGTGAGCGACGACGACGCGTTCGGGTCGACGAGCACGGCCTGGTGCACGAGCTCGCGCGAGCCGGTGCGGGCCGCCTCGATCGTCAGCTCGGCCACCGAGAGATAGGTGCGGTTGAGCGCCGCGCCCGCGGTGGGGATCGCGCCGACCGCGAGCGGGGTGACGCCCGCCGCATCCACCCGCGACGGCACCTCGACGACGGCGCCCTCGGGCAGGTTGTCGATGAGACCGCGGTTGACGACGTTGGTGTGGATCTCGCGCTCGGTTCCGGTGAGCATCGAGTGGATGATCTGGGGCGCGTACTCGGCTGCCCCCTCCTCGAGCTCGAGGGACACGCCCGAGGCGAGCGCCTCCTGCGCGTGGTGGAACTCGGCGACGTTCTGCTCGGAGATGCCGATGTACTCCAGCGGCTGCAGGCGGAAGTGCTCGATCTGCGCGTCGTCGCGCAGGAACCACGACAGGTACTCGCTCGAGTGCTCGCTCGTCTCGGTCGGGTAGAAGCCGATGCGGCGGAAGATCTCGACCCGCACGCGGCGCTCGAGCTCGGGATCGGCCGCGATCTTCTCGCGCAGGGCCGGGTAGAGCGACTCGCCGTCTCGCGACCACTCGTAGAGCCACGCCTGGTGGTTGACGCCGGCGGCACGGAAGGAGGTGCCCTCGAGCGGGACGCCGACGAGCTCGCAGAGGTCGTTGACCGTCCAGTAGACGCTGTGGCAGAGGCCGGCGGCCTTGATCGAGGGGGCGACCGTCGCCATCCACCAGATGTTCATGGCCATCGGGTTCGTGTAGTTGAGGAACCAGGCGTCGGGGCAGAGCTCGAGCATGTCGCGGGCGATGCCGGAGAGCACGGGGAAGGTGCGCAGGGCCCGGAAGACGCCGCCGATGCCGGTGGTGTCGCCGATGGTCTGACGCAGGCCGCGGGAGGCGGGCAGCTCGAGATCCACGCGGGTGGCGTCGATGCCGCCCACCTGGATCATGTTGACCACGAAGTCGGCGCCGGCGAGCGCCACGCGGCGATCGAGCGCGGGCACGACCTCGAGGGTGCGTCCGCGGCGCTCGGCGACCTGGCGGGCGGTGCCGACGGCGACGTCGAGGCGCGCGGCGTCGATGTCGTGCAGCACGAGGGTGAGCGGCGGCAGGTCGTCGTAGGACATCAGGTCGGCGACGAGCTGGCGGGTGAACACGACGCTTCCCGCGCCGAGGAAGACAACACGAGTCATGGCTCGATGATCGACACGACTGCTCATTTCGCGCAACATTCTGCGCGAATCCACCTAACATGAGCACCATGACTGCTCGCTTCTTCGCTGACGGGCCTGCACGATGACCCTCAGCCCACCCGAGCGCCCCGCCGCCTCGGGCAAGCGCTCACGGCGCATGCTCGCGATCCTCGAGCTGCTCGCCGAGCGCGAGAGCATCGAGCTCGAGGCCCTCGCCGCCGAGCTCGCCGTCTCGCCCGCGACCGCGCGCCGCGACCTCGCCGACCTCGCCGACCAGCGCCTGCTGCTGCGCACCCACGGCGGCGCCCGCCTGCTCGAGAGCCGCACCGAGGTTCCCGTCGCGCTGCGAGACAGCCGCAACCAGGAGGCGAAGCGCGCGATCGCGACCGCCGTCGCCGCGCTCGTGCCGAAGCAGCGCTACGCGGTCGCGCTGAGCGGCGGCACGACCACCGCGTCCGTCGCCCGCGCGCTCGCGAGCCACGGCGAGCTGACGATCGTGACGAACTCGCTGACCATCGCGCAGCTCGTGACGACGCATCCGCAGCTCAAGGTGATCATGACCGGCGGCGCGCTGCGGCACGAGTCGCTCGAGCTCGTCGGCGTGCTCGCCGAGAACACCTTCAAGGCGATCAACCTGGGCATGGCGATCCTCGGCGCCGACGGCGTCAGCCCCTCGGGCGGCGTCACGACGCACGACGAGACCGAGGCGCGCACGAACTCGGCCATGGTGCAGCACGCGCAGCGCGTGATCGTCGTCGCCGACGGCTCGAAGCTCGGCCGCGCCGCCCTCGCCCCGGTCGCGACGCTCGACGAAGTCGATCTGCTCATCACCGACGAGACGGCCGACCCGGATGCGGTGGCCGCGCTGCGTGCCGCCGGGCTCGAGGTGCGCATCGTGCCCGCCGCGCGCGGCTGAGCCCGCACCGCATCCGGCACACCGCGGCCGTCGACGCGACACCGGCGGAACCGCGCCCCGACCGGCCCTAGAGTTGCTCGGGTGACCGCCAGCCCCGCCACGCACTGGATCCTGACCCTGGTCTGCGACGACCGCCCCGGCATCGTGCACGCGATCAGCGGCGCCGTGGTCGAGGCGCGGGGCAACATCACCGAGTCGCAGCAGTTCTCGAGCGACGACACGGGTCGCTTCTTCATGCGCCTGCAGGTGGAGTCGGAGGCGAGCCGCGACGAGTTCGTCACCGCCCTCGCGCCGGTCACCGACCGCTACGCGATGGACTGGCAGCTGGATGTGGTGAACCGCCCGCTGCGCACGCTCGTGCTTGCATCCAAGGCCGGTCACTGCCTCAACGACCTGCTGTTCCGCGAGCGCGCCGGACAGCTGTCGGTCGAGGTGCCGCTCGTGCTCGCGAACCACGCGGAGCTGGGCTCGCTGGCCGAGTTCTACGGCGTGCCCTTCGAGCACCTGCCGGTCACGAGCCCCGACGAGAAGGCCGCCTTCGAGCGGCGCGTGCTCGACGTCGTCGAGCAGCACGACATCGAGCTGGTCGTGCTCGCGCGCTACATGCAGATCCTCTCCCCCGAGCTGTGCGAGAAGCTCGCCGGGCGGGCGATCAACATCCACCATTCCTTCCTGCCGGGCTTCAAGGGCGCGAATCCCTACAAGCAGGCGCACGCGCGCGGCGTGAAGATCATCGGCGCGACGGCGCACTTCGTGACGAGCGACCTCGACGAGGGCCCGATCATCGAGCAGAACATCGTGCGCGTCGATCACACCCGCTCGCCGCAGCAGCTCGTCGCGATCGGTCAGGACGAGGAGAGCCGCACGCTCACCCAGGCCGTGAAGTGGTTCTCGGAGCACCGCGTGCTGCTCGACGGCGCGCGCACGATCATCTTCCGCTGAGTCGGGCTCGGAGACGACAGACGGGGGCCCCGCCAGCACACCCCCTGTGCTCGCGGGGCCTCCGCCGTCTCACGGATCAGGCGCGCGGGATGCGCACCGTCACCAGCTCGAAGGGACGCAGGTTCAGCTCGAGCGCGTCGTCCGAGGTCGCCCCACGACCGCCGTCCGTCGCGGCCGCCCCCTCGAGCGCGCGCTCGAGCAGGTCGGTGCGCACGGCGGCGCCGGCGGCGAAGCCGGGCTCGAGGCGACCGGCGGCACGGCCGCCTCGCGCCTCGTAGAGCCGCACCACGACATCCCCCGACCCGTCTTCGGCCAGCTTGACCGCATCGATCAGGATGGATGCCGACGCCGGTCCCGTGACCTTCACCAGCGGCTCTGCGGCGAGCGCCGCGCCGGCCGCCTCAGCGCCGTCCGCGCTGCCGGCTCCGCCCGCGACCGTGCGCAGCGGCAGATTGACGCGGTATCCCGCGCCGATGCCGTCGAGCAGCTCGCCGGGCACGATCACGTGGTGGAACACGTGCCGCCCCTGGTCGGCGTGCGGGTCGGGGAAGGTGGGCGCGCGCAGCAGCGACTCGCGCACGAGCGTCGTGGTGCCGCCGTCGTCGCGCGTCGTGCGGGTCACGTCGTGGCCGTAGACGCGGTCGTTCGCGACGGTCACGCCGAAGCCGGGCTCGTCGACGTGCACCCAGCGGTGGGCGCTCGTCTCGAAGCGCGCCATGTCCCACGAGGTGTTCGCGTGGGTGGCGCGGCGCACGTGGCCGAACTGCACCTCGCTCGCGGCGGTCGCGGCGTGCACGTCGAAGGAGAAGGCGAGCTTGAGCAGCTTCTGCCGCTCGTGCCAGTCGATCTCGGTCTCGATCTCGAGGCCGCGGCCGTCGCCCGACAGCGCGAGGCGCTGCACGATGCTCGACTCGCCGACCGTGCGGTGCAGCACGACCGTGTCGCCCTCGATCGTCAGCGACTCGGTGCTGACCGCGTCGATCGGGATGCGCTGGTAGGCCGCGTCGATGTCCCACGCGTCCCACTGGTTCGGGGTGTCGCGGAAGAACTGCAGCTCGTTGCCGCGCCCTCCCGGCGCGATCGCCTCACGACCGGCGCCGGCAGCGCCGTCGCGCCGCACGAGCGACACGAGGTGCCCCTCGCGGTCGAGCCGCGCGGTCAGGCTGTCGCTCGCCAGCTCGGCTCCGCCGTCATCCGTCGCGGTGACACGGGTGGATGCGCGGCGCACGACGCCCGCCGAGAGCGCCGGGATCCCGTCCACCTCGACCGGGCTCGCGTTGAACGCGACCGGCTCGCCGGCGCCGGTCGAGGCCTCCGCGCCCCCGCTGAGCGTCCCGAGCGCGTCGCCGATCAGCCCCTCGAGGCTCTCAGCCACCGCGGCGTAGTTGCGCTCCGCGTCCTGGTGCACCCAGGCGATGGACGAGCCGGGCAGGATGTCATGGAACTGCTGCAGCAGCACGGTCTCCCACGCCTGACGCAGCGCATCCGCCGGGTAGGCGGCACCGGCCCGCACGGCCGCCGTCGCCGCCCACAGCTCCGCCTCGCGCAGCAGGTGCTCGCTGCGGCGGTTGCCCTCCTTGGTGCGCGACTGCGAGGTGTAGGTGCCGCGGTGGAACTCGAGGTAGAGCTCGCCCGACCAGACCGCCGGCTTCGGCAGCGAGGCGCGCGCCTCGGCGAAGAACTCGTCGGGCCGCTTGAGGTCGACCTTCGCCGAGCCGTCGAGGTCGTGCTTGCGATGCGCGGTCTCGATCATCTCGCGGGTGGGTCCGCCGCCGCCGTCGCCGTAGCCGTAGGGCACGAGCGACAGGTCGCTGACGCCGCGCTCGCGGTTCTGGCTCTCGGCCCGGGCCAGGTCGGTGCCCGAGAGATCGGAGTTGTAGGTGTCGACCGGCGGGAAGTGGGTGAAGATGCGCGTGCCGTCGAGCCCCTCCCAGAGGAAGGTGTGGTGCGGCATGACGTTGGTCTCGTTCCACGAGATCTTCTGGGTGAGGAAGTTGTCGCTCGCCGAGGCGGCGACGATCTGCGGCAGGCCGGCCGAGTAGCCGAAGCTGTCGGGCAGCCAGACCTCCTTCGTCTCGACGCCGAACTCGCGCAGGAAGAAGCCCTTCCCGAACACGAACTGACGGGCCATCGCCTCGCCGCCCGGCATGTTGGTGTCGCTCTCGACCCACATGCCGCCGACCGGCACGAAGCGCCCCTCCTTCACCCGCGCGCGGATGCGCTCGAACAGCTCGGGGTAGCCCTCCTTCATCCAGGCGTACTGCTGGGCGCTGGATGCGGCGAAGACGAAGTCGGGGTAACGGTCCATCAGGTCGAGCACGTTCGAGAAGGTGCGGGCGACCTTGCGGCGGGTCTCGCGCACCGGCCACAGCCAGGCGGAGTCGATGTGCGCGTGGCCCACGGCGACCGTGCGGTGGGTGCTGCCGGCGGCGCGGTCGGCGAGTACGCCGGCGATCTCCGCACGGGCGGCCGCGGCCGTCGCGCTCACGTCGTCGGGGTCGAGCACGTCGATCGCGCGCTCGAGCGCGCGCAGCAGCCCGGCACGACGCGTCGAGTCGACCGGCAGGTTCTCGAGCACGCCGAGCAGCGTCCACACATCCCGCTCGAGCGCGAAGGCCTCACGATCGAAGACGCCGAGATGCGCGCCGGTGAAGCGGTAGATCGGATCGCGCGGCGCCGTGGCGAGGTCGCCGAGCGGCGTCGGGGTGTTGCTCCAGTCGCTGCCGACGTCGGGGTTCGACGCGGCTTCGATGTAGAGCGTGAAGCTCTCCCCCGGCCCGGCGGGCACCGGCACGAAGGTGTTCTTCGGCTCGAGTCCCTTGACGACGACGCCGTCCTCCGACCAGATCAGCCCCTCCGACTGGAAGCCGGGGCCGCTCGGCAGGAAGCCGAGGTCGGCGACGAGCTCGATCGCATCCGCCGGCCAGTCCGCGGGAACCGTGCCGGTCACCCGCAGCCAGGTCGTGCCCCAGGGGCGCCCCCACATCCGCCCCATCTCGAAGGGCTCGAAGGTCTGGCCGACGGCCTCGGCGAAGGGCACCGGCTCGCCCGGCGCCTCCCACGCCGTCACCTCGACGGGTGCGGTCGCGGAGTAGGCGGCGGGCAGGATGCGCTCGCGGTAGCTGCGGCGGATGCGCGCCTCGATGAGCGCGGCGGTGTCGTGCATGGGTGTCTCCCCGGATGGTGGATGGATCAGGTGATTCGAGGTCGGAGGTGCTCGGCGGCGCCCGCCCGGGTCAGCCCTTGACCGCGCCCGCAAGCGCGAAGGAGCCGCCCGAGAAGCGCTGCACGAGCACGTACAGCGCCAGCACGGGCACCGAGTAGAGCAGCGAGAACGCCGCCAGCTGGCCGTAGGCGACGGCCCCGTAAGCGCCGAAGAAGTTGTAGATCGTGACCGCGGCGGGCATCTGCCCCGGATCGGTGATGAGGATGAAGGGGACGAAGAAGTTCCCCCAGGCCTGAATGAACACGAAGATGAACACCACGCCGATGCCCGGCCGCATGAGCGGCACGACGACGCGCAGCAGCGTCGACAGCATCGACGAGCCGTCGGTCCAGGCCGCCTCCTCGATCGAGATCGGCACCGAGTCCATGAAGTTCTTCGCCATCCAGATCGCCATCGGCAGGCTGGTCGCGGCGAGGAACAGGATGATGCCGGGGAACGAGTTGAGCAGGTCGAGGGCGACGAACAGGCCGTAGACGGGCACCATCATCGCTGTGATCGGCAGGCAGGTTCCGAACAGCACCCCGTAGAGGAACGGCCGGTTGATGCGCAGCGAGTAGCGCGACAGCGGGTAGGCGGCGAGCACCGCCACGACCACCGTCAGCAGCGCGGTGCCGGCCGAGATGATGAGGCTGTTGCCGAGCGGGATCCACGCGTTCTCGGGCGTGAGCACCTTCGTGAAGTTGTCGAGCGTGAACTCGGGCGCCTTCGCGGTGAGGGTCGCGCGGGTGTCGAAGCTGGCGAGCACGAGCCACACCATCGGCAGCAGGAACGCCACCCCGATGAGCACGAGCACCAGGTTCGAGACGATGCGCAGCCCGCGGCCGCGCGGCGAGGTCAGGGCGAGCGACATGTCAGTCGACCTCCGGCTTCAGGGCGCGGATGTACACGATCGAGCACAGGGCGCCGACGACGAGCAGGATGAGCGCGATCGCGGTGCCGAAGCCGAGCTGGCCGAAGGAGATGCCCTCCTTGTAGGCGAGCAGCGGCAGCGTCGACGAGTTCGTGCCCGGCCCGCCGCCCGTCATGACGTAGATGAGGGTGAACACCGACAGGGTCTGCAGCGTCGTCAGCATCAGGTTGGTCGAGATGCTGCGGCGGATCATGGGGATCGTGATGCGGATGAGGCGCTGCCAGCCGGCGGCGCCATCCACCTCGGCCGATTCGGTGATCTCCGGCGGCACGTCGTTGATGGCCGCCGAGTAGACGAGCATCGAGAACGCGGCGCCGCGCCAGATGTTGGCGAGGATGACGGCGAGCATCGGGAAGCTGTAGAGCCAGCTCGGTCCGTCGATGCCGATCGCCGCGAGCATCCCGTTGAGGGTGCCCGCCTTCGTGAAGAAGGCGTAGGCCGCGAAGGAGGCGACGATCTCGGGCAGGATCCACGCGCCGACGACGATCGTCGACACGAGGGCCCGCACGACCTTGTTGGCGCTGCGCAGCATGAGAGCGAGACCGAGGCCGAGCACGTTCTGGCCGACGACGGCCGAGAAGAACAGGAAAACCAGGGTCAGCACGACCGACTTCGGGAAGTCGGGGTCGGCGAACAGGTCGGTGAAGTTCTTGAAGCCGATGAACTCGGCGCCGGCCGCGGCGGAGCCCGACAGGGCCGAGTTGGTGAAGGCGCCGAAGACGGCGCTGATGACGGGCCCGAGCAGGAAGATCGCCAGCAGCACGATGGCCGGCAGCAGCGGGGTGCCGCGCAGCAGGTTCCGGCCGAGCCGGCCGCGCCGGCGGCGGTCCCCGGAGGGACCGCCGCCGAGCACGGCGGGCGCGGCAGCGCTCGCCGTCACTTCGTGGTGTTCTTCTCGCCGACGATGCCGACGACGGATTTGTCCCAGTCGGCCGCGGCCTCCTTCGGACTCTGCTGTCCGGTCATCACCGCCTCCATCGCCTTCTGGATGTCGAGCGAGATCTTCGAGTAGTCGGCGGTCGCCGGTCGGAAGTTCGTGACCGGCACGATCGAGCTGAAGAACTTGAACGAGGGGTTGGCCTCGGCGTAGGCCGGGTCCTCGGCGACGTCCTTGCGCACCGCGATCTGGCTGGCGGCCACGTCGTAGGCGAGCGAGTTCTCCTTGTTGAGCGCGAGCGAGATGAAGTCCCAGGCCGCGTCCTTGTTCTTGCTCTTCGCGCCCATGGCGAGCGTCCATCCGCCCGACATGCTCACCGAGCCCGGGTCCTGGCCGTCCTGGGTCGGCATCGGCGCCTGGCCCATCACGTCGTTCCACTCGGGCCAGGGGGCGTTGCCGTCGGGCAGCCAGGTTCCGCTCTGCCACGAGCCGTCGAGCGAGATGGCGAGCTTGCCCTGCGGCAGCCACTCCGACGAGATCGTCGTGCCGATGTTCTTGTCGAGCGCCTGGTCGGGCGTCGGGCCGAGGTCGCCCTGGTAGACGTCCTTGATGAACTGCAGCGAGTCGGTGAAGCCCTTCGAGCCGGTCACCCACTTCTTGCTGTCGGTGTCGTAGAGGGTGTCCTTCGTGCCGTAGAGCAGCATTTCGAAGCCCTGCATCGACGAGGCCTCGCCCTGGGCGGTGCCGGAGTAGATGTTGAACGGCACGACGCCGGGCAGCTTCGCCTTCACGGCCTTCGCCGCATCCAGCACGTCGTCCCACGTCTTGGGCTGCCAGGGCACCTGGATGCCGGCCTTCGTCAGCAGCTCCTTGTTGTACCAGAGGGCGCGGGTATCGGTTCCCATCGAGATGCCGTAGGTCTTGCCGTCGTCGCCGAGGCCGGCCTGCTTGGCGTTGCCGAGGAACTGATCCCAGTCATCCCACTTGTCGATGTAGCCGTCGAGCGGGGCGAGGTAGCCGGCGTCGACATCCGACTTCACCTGGAAGGTGTCTTCGTACATCACGTCGGGCGCGGTCGAGCTCGACTTGTTCATGAGCGCGAGCTTGGTGAAGTAGTCGGTCTCCTGCGCGGCGATCGGCACGAGCTCGACCTTCATGCCGGGGTGGGCCTTCTCGTACTCGGCCTTGACCTTCTTGAGGTTCTTGTCGAGCTGGATGAAGTTGCCGAACTTCTGGTAGGCGACCTTGATGGTCTTGCTGTCGCCTCCGCCGCTGCCGGAGCAGCCGGTGAGCAGCAGGGCTCCTGCGGCGATGGTGGCGAGAACCGCGAGTGCGCGCTTCGGCGCGGTGACGCGGCGTGCTGTGTTCCTGAGTGCTGGTTTCCTCATCGAAACTCCTCGGTGTGCACGGCACCCGTCGGCGAGGAGTCGGCGCAGCGCGATCGGAGTCGGTGCTGCTGGTGATGCATTCGCGGGGGCTTCGTCGTCGCCGCGGGCGGGGGTGCAATAACTAAAACCGATGTACTTAATGCCTGTCAAGAGTTCGCGCACGGTCGGTCTGCCGATCGACCGGAGGAGGCGCGGCTGCGCGGCTCAGGCCTGGGCGGCCAGCAGCAGGTTCGCGGGGCGCGGCGAGTAGAGCGCATCCAGCACCTGGCACGCGGCGCCCACCGCGGTCACATCGGCTCCCGCGGCGCTCGACACGATGCGCACCGGATGCGGCGTCACCAGCGCCGGCGAGGTGCGCACCGCGCGCTCGACCCGCTCGAGCAGCAACCGCTCGACGGGCTGCCAGAACGGGCCGCCGCAGACGATCCGGTCGACGTCGAGCAGGTCGGCGAAGCGCACGAGCGCCGTCGCCACGTCGTCGGCGAGCGCCTCGATCAGCGCGACCGCGACCGGCTCGCCCGCCTCGGCGCGGTCGGCGAGGGCGCCGAAGGAGTCGAAGAGCTCGCGCGGGTCGTCGAGCGCGGGGCCGGCAGGGGCGGCGCCCAGGGGCTCGGCGCCGCCGGCCGCGGCTGCACCCCCGCTGTCGCGCTTTCCGCCGGCCGCGCGCTGCACGAGCCGCAGCGGGCTCGTCTGCTCGCCGAGGCATCCGGTGCGCCCGCATCCGCAGGGCACGCCGCCCTCCGAGCTGTCGCGCACGATCGTGTGGCCGATGTCGCCCGGGTTCGCCGAGGCGCCGCGCACGACGGCATGGTCGAGCACGATGCCGAGGCCGACGCCCGAGCCGTAGTAGAAGAACGCGAAGTCGTCGCCGTCGTGCCCGGTCTGCCCCCAGAGCTCCGCGGCGGCGGCGGCCGTCACATCCTTCTCGAGCACGACCGGCATGCCGAGCCGACGAGCCAGGTCGTCGCGCAGCGGCACTTCGCTCCAGCCGCGCAGCAGCGGCGGATCGTCGACGACGCCCCGCTCGCGGTCGATCGGCCCGGGGGCGGCGATGCCCACTCCGAGCACGCGCTCGCGCGGCACCTCGAGCGTCGCGGAGGCCTCGGCGAGCAGCGACTCGATCGCCTGCTCGATCGCGTCGAGCACCTGGGTCGGTGACACTGCGACAGGGGTGCGGTGGATGCGGCGTGCCACCACGGCCCCATCGAGATCGGTGAGCACGAAGGAGATCAGAGCGGGATCGAGGTGCACGCCGATCGCGTAGCCGCCGCGCGGGTCGAGACGCAGGATCGTGCGCGGCTTGCCCCGGCCGTTGACCTGCTTGCCGGTCTCGAGCACGACCTCGTCGTCGAGCAGCCGGCGCACGACGTTGCCGATCGTCTGCGGGCTGAGCCCGGAGGCGCGGGCGAGCTCGACGCGACTGAGCCCGTCGGGAGCGCGGCGGATGAGGTCGAGCACGACGGCCTGGTTGAAGCCGCCGACGGCGAGCAGGTTGGTGCCGCGGCGCATCGCCTCCCCCTCCTCGATCGTCGGGCCGATGCCGGTCGCGGTCGTGTCGAGCGAGCGTCTCCGGCGGCACCCGGGTGGGCACGCTGGACAGTATGGCCCTCGCGGGGCGGTGGGTAGAGTTCCGCCATGAGTGTTCTGCTGCACTCCGGTCGCCGTGTCGATGCGCGCGGAGAGGTCGATGACGCCTGGTTGCTGCTCGAGGGCGAGCGCATCACGAGCACGGGACGCGGAGTTTCCTCAGCGCCATATGCCGACGAGAGCATAGATGTCGACGGGGCGCGCATCCTGCCCGGTTTCGTCGACATCCACGGGCACGGCGGCGGCGCCGCAGCCTATGACGCGGGCGGCGAGGAGCTGGAACGCGCCCTCGCCGCGCATCGACCGCACGGCACGACGCGACAGGTCGTCAGCCTGGTCGCGAACCCGCTCGAGCAGCTCGAGGCGAGCCTGCGCGGCATCGCCGAGTTGAGCCACCGCGACCCGCGCGTGCTGGGCGCGCACCTCGAAGGCCCGTTCCTCTCCCCCGCCCACAAGGGCGCCCACAACCCCGAGTTCCTCATCGACCCCTCGGCGGATGCGGTCGGGCGCCTGCTCGCCGCGGCCGACGGCACGCTGCGGCAGATCACGATCGCCCCCGAACTTCCCGGAGCCCTCGAGGCGATCACGCGGTTCAGCGCCGAGGACGTCGCCGTCGCCGTCGGGCACACGGATGCCGACGCCGCGCTCGTCCGCAAGGCCTTCGACCACGGCGCGCGACTGCTCACCCACGCCTTCAACGCGATGCGCCCCATCCACCACCGCGCGCCCGGCCCGGTCGTCGCCGCCCTCGATGACGAGCGCGTGGCGCTCGAGCTGATCCTCGACGGCACCCACGTGCATCCCTCGGTCGCGCGGATGCTGTTCGCCTCAGCCCCCGGCCGCGTCGCGCTGGTGACGGATGCGATGGCCGCCGCCGCAGCGGCCGACGGCGACTACCGCCTCGGCAGCCTCGATGTCGAGGTGCGCGACGGGGTCGCCCGCATCGCCGGCACCGACACGATCGCGGGCTCGACCCTCACGCAGGACACGGCGCTGCGCCTCGCGCTGCGCGAGCTCGACCTGCCCCTGGCCGACGTGTCGGCGGCGCTCTCGCTCACCCCGGCCCGGGCGCTCGGCCTCGACGACGACTTCGGGCTGCTCGCCGCGGGCCACGCCGCCGATGTCGTCGTGCTCGACGACGACGATCGCGTCAGCCGCGTCTGGGCCGCCGGCGTGGAGGTCGAGCGCGACTGACGAGGTGCTCGCTGTCGGGGACTTCGGCGTCGGGCTGTTGACGGCGCACTTGCATTTTGCAAGTATCGCCGGCATGAGCCTCTTCATCACCTGCCCGGTCGCCGACATCGAGCGCGCGACCGCCTTCTACACGGCTCTCGGCTGGACGCTCAACGCCGAGATGTCCGATCACAACGTGTCGTGCTTCCAGATCGCGACGAGCGAGGCCGACCCCGCCGCCGCGCAGTACGTCATGCTCGGCACCCGCGAGATGTACGCGAGCGTCGGCGGCACCGACGACCTCATCGGCGGTCCCGACACGCCGTCGAAGGTCACCGTCTCGTTCGACCTGCCGAGCCGCGAGGCCGTGGATGCGCTGGTCGAGCGCGCGGGCGCGGCCGGCGGGCGGGTCGGCGACATCGACGACTACCCGTTCATGTACCAGCGCCAGTTCGACGACCCGGACGGCTACCACTACTCGCCGTTCTGGATGAAGCCGGACGCCGCGCCGACCGCGTGAGCGGGCTCGACGACGCGGGGGGCCGTCGCCGTGACGGTCCCGACCGCGACGCCGACAGCGCATCCGACGCCGCCGATGGCCCGTCTCCCGGTCTCGCCGCCGCGCTCGACGTGGTCGGCGCCCGCTGGGCGCTGCTCATCGTGGCGCGACTGCTCGACGGACCGCAGCGCTACGGCGACCTGCAGCGCGACCTCGGCGTGCCGACGAACATGCTCGCGACCCGCCTGCGCGAGCTCGAGACGGCCGGGGTGCTGACTCGGCTGCCCCTGCGCCACAACACCCGCGCCTACGCCCTCACCGAGCGCGGCCTCGCCCTGCGCGGCGCCGTCGAGACGCTCTCCCGCTGGGGCGAGCAGCTCGACGGCTGAGCTGCGAACGGCAGGGGGCCGCGTCGTCCACCGCGATCGAGTCGATGCGGCGGGCACCTTGCCTCACACCTCGAACGGCAGCCGGTTGTCCCAGGCGAAGCGGTAGTAGTCGGCGTGCTGCAGGCGCGAGGCGGCGGCTTCGTCGACGATCACGAGCACCTTCGGGTGCAGCTGGATCGCCGAGCCGGGCGACGAGGCGCTGACCGGCCCCTCGACCGCACCCGCGATCGCCCCGGCCTTGGCCTCGCCGAAGGCGAGCAGCACGAGCTGGCGCGCGTCGAGGATCGTGCCGAGGCCCTGCGTGAGACAGTGTCGCGGAACCTGGTCGGGCGAGTCGAAGAAGCGCGCGTTGTCGGCGCGCGTCGCCTCGGTCAGCGTCTTGATGCGGGTGCGGCTGGCGAGCGACGAACCGGGCTCGTTGAAGCCGATGTGCCCGGTGCGGCCGATGCCGAGGATCTGCAGGTCGACCCCGCCGGCCGCCGCGATCGCCGCCTCGTAGCGCTCCCCCGCGCCCGCGAGCTCTCCGCCGTCGTCGCCGGGCACGTGCACGTGCGACGGGGTCAGGCCCAGCGGCTCGACGACCTCGCGGGTGATCACCGCACGGTAGCTCTCCGGGTGCCCCGCCGGCAGCCCGACGTACTCGTCGAGCGCGAAGCCGCGCGCGGCCGACAGGTCGAGCGAGCGGCGGGCGAGCGCCGTCCAGGTCGTGAGGGGCGTGGATCCGGTGGCGAGTCCCAGCACCGCGTCCGGGCGGCGCGCGACGAGCCGGGCGATCTGCTCGGCGGCCAGCTCGCCGGCGGCCTCCGCGTCGGGGACGATCGCGATCTCAGCCATTCGGGTTCTCCATCATCTTCGGGGCGATCCGCTCCCAGGCGGCGCGGGTCTCAGGCGGGGTGTCGGTCGGCGGGTCTCAGGCGGGATGCGCGGCGCCCGCGGCCCCGAGGGGCTCGACGCCGATCAGCGCGGCGCCGACGGCCGCGGCCGGGAATCCCCGGGGCAGCAGGTCGACGCGGGTCGGGAGGTCCTGCATGCGCAGGAACGGCGAGGCCTCGCTCCAGGCTTCGAGCACGCCGCGCACGGCCGCGAGCAGCTCGTCGCCGAGCGAGCTGAGTCCGCCGCCGATCACGACGCGGTCGACGTCGACCGTCAGCACGAGGATGCGCACGGCCGCGGCCACGTTCGACACGAGCCGCTCCCGCACCGCGAGCGCGCGCTCATCCCCCGCCTCCGCGGCGGCGAACAGGGCCCGCACCGGCTTGGGGTCATCGCTCGGCCAGAGCCGCGCGACGGCCGAGCCGGAGGCGCTGAGCTCGAGGCAGCCGCGCTGACCGCAGGGGCATTCCGGACCGTCGGGGTCGACGGGGATGTGGCCGATCTCGCCCGCGACGCCGCGCGATCCGCGCCAGAGCCGGCCGTCGAGCACGAGTCCGGCGGCGAGTCCGGTGCCGAGGTTGAGGTAGGCCATCGAATGACTGGGGCCGTGCTCGAGCAGCGAGTAGACGCCGAGCGCGGCCGCGTTGACGTCGTTCGCGACGCGCACCGGGCGTCCCAGCGCGGCGCCGAGCCGCGCGCCGAGGTCGAGCCCCTCGAGGCCGAGGTTGACCGCGTGCCTCACGCGACCGAGGTCGTCGACGGCACCCGGGATGCCGACCCCGACCGAGCGGGCGGCGGCGACCCCGGCGGGCTCCGCTTCGGCGAGCTCGGCCACGACGGCCGCGGCGGTGGCGATGACCTCGTCGGCGCCGAAGCCGGTCGCACGGCGGCTCTCGGCGATCACGGCGCCGTTGTCGCCGACCAGCACCGCGTGGGTCTTGGTGCCGCCGATGTCGATGCCGATCCTCACGGCCGCTCCAGCCAGTCGACCAGCGCGGCGCCGACGATGCGCGACGCCCCGAAGGTGGCGACGTCGGCGTAGGCGCGGTCGGGCGCGGGCCAGCCCATGTCGATCGCGATCGTGCCGGGCCGGATGGCGCGGGCCTCGTCGATGAGCTCGCGCACCCAGGCGTGGCGGTGATTGTCCTTGCCGATCAGCACGAGCGGTGCGAGCGCCCCGTCTGCCGTCGCGGGCAGCGCCGCGAGCACGGCCGCGGCATCCGCCTCGCGCACCTCGACCACCTCAGCGCCGGCCGCGGCGACCCCCCACGGGGAGTGGCCGACGGCGATGTTGGCGGTGGTCTCGATGGTGACCAGAGTGGCACCGGCGGCGGGCGCCGCGCCAGGCTTCACCTCGAAGGCGGTGCGGATGCGCTCGGCCGGCACGGGCGGCGGGCCGGCGCTCCAGCCGTCGCCGTCGACAGCATCCGCGTCGCGATCCGATTCGGACGACACCGGCAGCTCGGCGCCGCCCGGTACCGTCGCCGCCAGCTGCTCGCCGAGCGCCGCGACGCGTGCGGCGGCATCCTCGATCCGCGACGCCGGCAGCTCGTCACGCGCGACGGCGGCGCGCACGGCCGCCTCGATCAGGGCGAGCTGCTCGTCGGTGTTGCGCGTGCCGATGCAGAGCAGGTCGCAGCCGGCCTCGAGCGCGAGCGCGGCGGCGCGCGGGATGCCCACCTCGCCGCTCGCCCCGGCCATGTCGAGCGCGTCGGACACGACGACCCCCGCGAAGCCCAGGCTGCTTCGCAGGAGGTCGTCGAGCACGGCCCGCGAGAACGTCGCGGGGGTCTTCGGCCCGTCGAGGGCGGGCACGACGATGTGCGAGCTCATGATCGTGCGCGCCCCGGCCGCGATGGACGCGGCGAAGGGCGGCAGCTCGCGCTCGTCGAGCTCCTCGCGCGAGGCGTCGACGACGGGCAGCGCCAGGTGCGAGTCCTGCGCGGTGTCGCCGTGGCCCGGGAAGTGCTTGGCGCTCACGGCCACGCCCGCTGCCTCGTGCGCGGCGATCCACGCGGCGCTGTGCCGGGCGACGAGCCGGGCGTCCGCGCCGAAGCTGCGCACGCCGATGACGGGGTTGTCGGGGTTGGAGTTGACGTCGACGTCGGGCGCGAAGTTGAGGTTCACGCCCGCCGCCGCGAGCTCGCCGGCGACGGCCGCGCCGACGGCGCCGGTCAGCGCGACGTCGTCGAGCCGGCCGAGCACGGCGTTGCCGGGGAACGGCGAGCCGGTCGCCGCGTGCAGGCGGGTGACGTCGCCGCCCTCCTCGTCGATCGCGATGATCGCGCGCGGGTTGGCGGCGCGGATCGCGTCGGTGAGCGCGCGGGTCTGCTCGGGATCGACGATGTTCTCGCCGAACAGGCACACGCCCGCGAGCCCCTCGCGCAGACGCGTCTCGAGCCACGACGGCAGGGTCGTGCCGACGAAGCCGGGCAGCAGCGTGCCGAAGACGGCCGCGGGCGCGACGTCGCTCATCCCTTCACCGCCCCGGCGACGAGGCCGCTGGTCATGCGGCCCTGCACGAGCATGAAGAACACCACGACGGGGATGGCGACGAGCGTCGAGCCCGCCATGATCGCCGCCCAGTTGGTGGTCGTGTTCGCCTGCACGAAGGTGCGCAGCCACACCGGCAGGGTGTGCGCCGAGTCATCGGACATCACGACGAGCGCGAAGACGAACTCGTTCCAGGCCTGGATGAAGCCGAAGACGCCCGTCGCGATCAGGCCCGGCGCGAGCAGCGGGAAGGTGACCCGCCAGAACGCGCCGGCGCGCGAGCAGCCGTCGATCATCGCCGCCTCCTCGAGCTCGGCGGGCACGCCGTTGACGAAGCCGCGCAGGGTCCAGATCGTGAACGGCAGCACCGTCGCGACGTAGACCAGGCTCAGGCCGATGATCGAGTTGAGCAGGTTCCAGCCCTCGAGCAGGCGGTAGGTGGAGATGATCATCGCCTCGCCCGGGATCATCTGCACGACGAGGATCGCGATGATGAACGCCCGGCGGCCCTTGAAGCGGAAGCGGGTCACGGCGAGCGCCGCGAGGAAGGCGAAGACGAGCGCGACGCCGACCGTGATGAGGGTCGAGCCGAGCGAATTCAGCAGCGCCGGCAGGAACGGCGTGCGGGTGTCGCCGAAGAGCACGAGCGCGTAGTTGCGCAGCGTGAACTCGTCGGGGAAGAAGTGCGGCTCGGCCCCGCGCACCAGGTTGTTGGGCAGGAACGACGAGTTCACCATCCAGTACACCGGGAAGACCGACAGCAGGAAGATGATCACCGCGATCGCGCTGAACACGATCGACGAGGGGCGGATGCGGCGGCGCCGCACGACCCCGCGCCGGGCCGCCGTGATGGTGCGGCCGGAGGCGGGCGACGCGGATGCGGTGCGCCCCGGGGTGACGACGGCGGTCATGCCTCGTCCTCCTTCAGGCTCTGGCGGATGTACACGAACGAGACCGCCATGAGGATGAGCACGAGGATCACGGCGATCGCGCCGCCGGTGCCGTACTCGCCGTTCGCGAGCGAGGTCTGGTAGATGTACACCCCGATGGTCGAGGTGTCGGCGATCGAGCCGCCGATGGCCTGGAGGGCCTGGATCTGGGCGAAGACGCGCAGATCCCAGATGGTGCTGAGCACGATCAGCACCAGGAAGATCGAGCGCAGATAGGGCAGCACGATCAGGCGGAAGCGCTGCAGGGCTCCGGCGCCGTCGAGCTGGGAGGCCTCGAGCACCTCTCCGGGCACCTGGGTGAGGCCGGCGTAGACGGTGAAGGCGACGAAGGGGATGGCGCCCCAGACGACGATCACCCCGGCGACGAAGAAGAATCCGACGGGCGAGATGAGCCACGAGTGGCCCATCCAGTTCGTGCCGGTGACCTGGGTGAGCAGGTAGTTGGCGACGCCGTACTGGGTGTCGAACACCCAGCCCCAGACGAAGGTCGCCGAGAGCGGCGGCATCGCCCAGGCGAGCAGCAGGCCGATCGAGAGCAGGGTGCGGAAGCCCTTGTTGAGCCGCTGCATGAGCAGTGCCACGAGGGTGCCGACGACGATGGTGATGACGACGCAGACGATGCAGAACAGCACGCTGCGGCCGAGCACGTTCCAGAACTTCGGGTCGGTCAGCACGTTGACGTAGTTCTGGAAGCCGATGAACGGCGCCGGGGCGCCGAAGACCTGGGCGCGGCCGTACTGCTGGAACGACTGGATGACGAGCTGGATGAGCGGCCAGCCGATCACGACGGCCAGCACGACCGTGCTCGGCACGAGCAGGGCGAGCGGCAGGCCGACGCGGCCCCGGCGACGGGCGCCGGCGGGGGCGATGGCGGGCGGGCGACCGCCGCCGCGGGAGCTGCGGGGGCCGCGCGGGCCGGCGATGGTCGCTCCGGCGGTGCCGGGGGCGAGCTCGGCGGCGGGCTCCAGATCCGGCTGCACCGGAACGGACGCCTTCGAGGCGAGAGACATGGGGAGGGGCTCCGACTACTGTGAGCCGCGTGACCTCACCTTCCTAGGGCGATGGCCGCGCGGGCCGGACGGGCGGCGATGGAACCGCCGCCCATCCGGTTCGATCACTTGTTGAGGATGGCGTCGATCTTCTTGTCGAGATCCGCCGCGAGGCTCTCCACGTCGCCGCCCTGGGCGACGGCGCTGAAGAAGTCCTGCAGCAGGTTGCTCGACTCGACATCCGCCCACTTCGGCGAGGCCGGGGTGAGCTTCGAGTTGGCGGCCGCCTCGGCGATCGCCTTCGCCACGTCGTCGGTGCCGAGGGTCGAGGCGAGCGACTTCTTGGCCGGCACGAGGCCGTTCTTGCCGAGGATGGTCTGGTAGTCGTCGCTGAGCATGATCTTCAGCGCGTCGTACGCCAGGTCCTTGTGGGCCGACTTGTTCGAGACGGCGATGTTCGATCCGCCGGCGAACACGTGGGCGGCTCCGCCGTCCTTGCCCGGCAGCGCGAAGACGCCGAGGTTCGACTCGAGGTCGGGGCAGCCGGGGGTGTCGCTGTCAGCGGGGGCGAGGATGGATCCCTTGACCCAGCTGGGCGCGCTCAGCTGAGCGACCTGGTTGGCGCAGAAGGGCACCTGCGGGTTGGTCTCGTCGCCGTCCTTCGGGGCGGTCGAGGCCTTCTCGTAGACCTGCTGCAGCTGCTCGATGCCCGCGATCGACTCGGGGCTCGAGAAGCTCGAGCTCCACTTGCCGCCCTTCTCGGTCGCGATCTCGCCGCCGTTCTCCCAGATGTAGGGCAGGGCGTTGTACCAGTCCTTGCCGGGGGCGTAGATGCCCGAGACGCCGGCGTTCGCGCTCGCGAGCTTCTCACCGTCGGCGACGTACTCGTCGAGCGTCTTCGGAGCCTCGAGGCCGGCCGCGGCGAACATGTCCTTGCGGTAGAAGACGAGGCGCGCACCCGAGTAGTACGGGGCGGCGTAGAGCTTGCCGTCGGCGCTGCCCGCCTCGACGAAGCCGGGCAGCAGGTCGTCGCCGCCGAGCTCCTTCTTCTTGCTGCTCAGGTCCATGAACGCGCCGACCGTGGTGAAGGCGGGCGACTGGGTGTTGCCGACCTCGACGACGTCGGGGCTGTCGCTGCCCGAGAGGGCGGTGGTGAGCTTGTCGACCAGGCCGGTCCAGCTCTGCTCCTCGATCTTGAGGGTGGAGCCGGGGTGCTGCTTCTCGAAGGTCTTGGTCAGGTACTCACGCGCTTCCTTGGGCGTGTCGGTTCCGTTGAGCCAGACCCGGATCTCGGCTTTGTCGCTGCCGCCGCTGCCTCCGGCAGCGCAGCCGGAGAGCACGAGGCCGGCGGCCGCGACGAGCGCCGTCGCGGCGACGATGCTGAACTTCCGCATCTCGATTTCCTTTCCTAGGGCGATGTGCCGTCACGGATCGGTGGTGCCTGTCCGCGACGGTGCGGGGGTGATGCAGATGGAGCTGTGGTGATGCGAGTGGAGCTGTGTCAGTGCAGGTAGTGCTGTGGTGCGGGTGGTGGTGCAGTGGTGGTGCGGTGCGCATCCCCTCGATCAGGTGGATGCGGCAGGCGGGGTCAGCTGACCCCGAGCCGCCCCGAGAGCACGAGCGCGGCGGATCCCCGCAGCACGATGTCCTCTCCGAGGCTGCTCGACCGCAGGGCGACATGGTCGTGGAACTCGGCCATGGTGCGACTGCGGAGGGTCTCGAGCGTGGCCACGGCGAGCGGCCCGTCGAGAAGGGCGGCGGGACCGTTGAGCACGATCTCCGCGAGGTCGAGGGCGCCGACGACGGGCGCGAGGGCGATGCCGAGGCGGCGGCCGGCTTCGGCGAGCACGGCGTCGCGCGCGCTGTCGTCGGCCGCGGCGGCGAGGCCGGCCTCGAGCCGGGGCACGGCGAGCCAGGTCTCGAGGCAGCCGCGCTTGCCGCAGACGCACGCGTCGCCGCCGTCGGTGCCGACGACGACGTGGCCGATCTCGCCGGCGGCCCAGCGGCTGCCGTGCAGGGCGATGCCGCCGATCACGAGACCGGCGCCGACACCGTGGCCGACCTTGACGAGCATGACGTCGCTCGAGGCGCCGCCGAAGCTGTGCTCGGCGAGCGCCGCGACGTTGGCGTCGTTGGCGACGACGACGGGCAGAGCGGTCTCAGCGGCGAGACGGCTCTGCAGGTCGACGCCCGCCCAGCCGAGGTTCGGGGCGCTCTGCACGCGCCCGGCGGGGTCGACGATGCCGGGGCTGCCGACGCCGATGCCGAGCACGGGCACGGAGGCGAGCCCGACGAGTTCGCGCACGAGCGCGACGGCCTTCTCGAGCGCGTCGTCGCCGGTGGCGGCGTCGAGCGGAACCTCGCGGCGGTGCACGACGTCGCCGTCGATCGTGAGCACCGCGCCGCGGAAGGCGTCGTGCTGGCTGAGGTCGACGCCGATGATCTGGTGTGCGTCGCGGGCGATGTCGAGCAGCGTCGCCGGCTTGCCGGGGCGCGGATCCTCACGCTGACCGAGCTCGACGACGTAGCCGTCGGCGATGAGCTCGGCGACGAGGTCGCTCACGGTGACGCGGGTCAGACCCGTGTCGCGGGCGAGGTCGGCGCGGCTGCGCGCGCCTTCGCGGAAGAGCGTCTGCAGCACGAGCGAGCGGTTGTGGCCGCGGGCGTGCTCGGGCAGCAGCTTGGTGCGGGGACGCAGGGCGCGCCCGAGGGCGGTGACTCCGTTGACGTCCGACGCTGACATGTTTGTTAGTAAAGCGTACGAACAAAGCCCGCGCAACACGGCGCGGGCTTCGTGACCGATCGGTGACCGAGTGCCGAGCATCCGGCGCCTCGCCCGGACGACTGAGGGGATGCGCTGCCGCGAGTCACCCCGCGGCAGCGCATCCCCTCAGCTCATCCCTCCCCGATCAGAACCAGATCAGCAGCGGGGCGACCGGGCTCGTCGACGGCGCGACGCCGTCGGCTCCCGAGTACGTCGCCGTCACCTTGTGCAGGCCCTGGCCCTGCTTCGGCAGCTTCGCCGTGACCGTGCCCTTCGGGCCGACCGCGAGCGGAGCGCCGACATCCTTGCCGTCGACCTTGAGCTGCACCGTGCCGCCCGCGGCGCCGGTCACCTTCACGGTGGCCTTCACCTGGCTCCACGAGAACGCGCTCCAGCTCGACAGCGTGACCTTCGTCGACGAGGCCGCGAGCACCGTCACCGGCGCGCTCGTCGCCGTGCCCGGGGGCAGCCCCTCCTTCGACGCCGTGACGACGACGGCCAGGCTCGCGCCCGCATCCTTCTTCGTCGGCGTGTAGGAGGCGGTCGTCGCGCCCGGGATGTCGGCGCCGTCCTTCTGCCACTGGTAGGCGAAGGTCAGGCCGTCGACGTCCCAGGTGCCGGGCTTCGCGGTCAGCTTCGCGCCGACCGCGGGCGTGCCCTCGATCGTCGGCGGCTCCGTGTTCTGCGGAGCACCCGGCTCGCCGCCGCCGCCCTCGCCGGTCGCCACGTCGACGACCGTGCGCAGGCCGCTGTCGGCGTAGCTGACGATGCCGAGGTAGTGGCTCTCGGCGTCCAGTCCGGCCCAGCTCGCCCGGTACGAGGTCTTCTCGCCCTGCGTGCCCTGCACGACGGCCGGGTCGAGCGTCAGCTCAGCCCCGCCCTGCACGACCGAGGTGACGGTCAGGTCGAACGACGTCGGCGCGCCGGCCGTGTCATAGACGTCGACGATCACCTGGTAGTCACCCGGCGTCGGGTCCTCGAGGTCGACGCGCTCGTCACCGGATGCGGTGGCCGACTGCCAGCCCTCGACCGGCGTCGTGCCGTCGAGGCGGTACACCGTCAGGTCGAGGTCGACCCCGTCATCGAGCGCGTCGAGGTCGAAGCGCGCGAAGCCGGCACCCTCGGGAACCGAGGTCGCGTAGGTGTAGCTGTCGCCCGTCGAGCCGGTTCCCGAGTGCACGGGATCGGCGCCGGTCGGGTCGGGCAGCAGCGCGCCCTTGCTGAGCCCGGTCGTGCCGAGCGGCAGCGGTCCGGTCGCGCCGGGCGTGATCTCGACATCGACCGATCCGGTCGTGCCCGTGCCCGTGACGGTCTCGGGCGCGACGACCGACACCGGCTTCACGGCGATCGGGCTGCGCACCACGGTTTTGTCAGCGGTCCAGCTCAGGTAGCCGTCAGCCCACGCGTCGACCGGAGCGGTCGTGCGCTCGAAGGTGACGGTGAAGCTGGTCGACTCCCCCTCGGCGAGCGTGATGCTCGACGGCTCGACCTTCGCCTTCACACCATCGAGGCCCGCCACCGACGCCGTGTAGGTGCCGGCCGTGCGCGCGGTCACCGTGCGGGTGATCGACTCGGGCGCCGTGAGGGCGCCGATCGCGATGGAGGCCAGGTTGAGCTGGCTCGCGTCGATCGGCTTCACGTCGGGGCCGAGGTCGTAGCCGAGGCCGGCGATGTAGCTGTTCCAGTCGTCGGGGCCGTTGAGGTAGACGAGCCCCGGCGAGAACATCTTCGTCGGGTCGACGTGACCGGCGCCCTGAGCGAAGACGTCCTCGACCGGCTTGCCGGCCTCATCCACCGTGTCGTACGCGGTCGTCATGAGCGCCGACTTGATCTCGGCCGGGGTCGTCAGCGGGTGCGCGCCGAGGTACAGCGCGGCGAGACCGGCGACGTGCGGCGAGGCCATCGAGGTGCCCGAGAGGAACTCCCACGTCGGCTCCGCGCCCGCGGCGTTGGCGCCATCGGCGAGGATCGCCACGCCGGGGGCCGCCACATCGGGCTTGAGGATGTCGCTGCCGTCGGCCAGCACGGGACCACGCGAGGAGAAGCCGGCCACCTGCGGCGTCGGGATCTGCGTCTCGGTCGTGTTGTCGGGCGTCAGCACCGCGGTCTGACCGGGCGTGCGCGCGGCGGTCAGCACCGCGTCGCGGTACTGCGCGTCGAGGTGCACGCTCGGCACGACGTGGTCGTCGGCGTCGATCGAGCCCTCGACGACGTTCACGAGGATCATCCCCACTCCGCCGGCGGCCTTGACGACCTCCGACTTCTGCGCGCGGGCGTTGACACCGCGGTCGCAGACGACGATCTTGCCCGCGGCCTTGGCCGGGTCGAGGTCGCCGATCTGGCAGAGGGTCGGATCGGCCACGCCGGCCGCGCCGATGTCACCCGCGTAGACGACCTCGGCCTCCACCTTCTCGGTGACCGTCACCGAGGCGCCGGCGAAGGCGTTCGGAGTCGGCTGGCCGGGGAAGGTCGCCGTGGCGTAGTAGGTGGGGATCGTCGTCGCCGCGACCGTGGTCTCCCACGGGGCCGCGTTGTCGAGCGTCGAGGCGCCGGGGCCGTCGTTGCCGGCCGAGGCCGCCACGAAGATGCCGGCCGAGGCGGCGCCGAGGAAGGCGACGTCGGTGGGCGAGACCGTGGTGGTGGCCGAGCCGCCGCCGATCGAGTAGTTGATCACGTCGACGCCGTCGCGCGTGGCCTGCTCGATCGCCGCGATGAGGTCGCTCGAGGCGCAGCCGTCGTCGTCCTGGCTCTCGACGTCGGGACCCTGCCAGCACGCCTTGTACATGGCGATCTTCGCCGCCGGGGCGACGCCGCTGATGGTGCCGTAGTCGCGACCCGAGACGCTCGCCTCCACGTCGGCGTTACCGGCCGCGGTCGACGAGGTGTGCGATCCGTGGCCGTCGCCGTCGCGCGGCGAGATGTACTCGCCGGTCGCCGGGGTGCCGGCGCGGGCCTCGGTCCAGCCGTTCACGTAGTAGCGGGCGCCCACGAGCTTCGTGTTGCACTCCTGGCCGGTGAACTGCTGCTCGGCGTCCTTGCCGGGCTGGCAGAGACCGGAGTAGGTGCCGCCGTCGCCCTTCTTGTAGAGGATGCTGCCGCCGGCCGTCCACGGCTCGCTGCCCGGCGTCGCGCCGAGCTTCTTGCCCGCGAACGACGGGTTCTCGGGCGCGATGCCCGAGTCGACGACGCCGACGACGACGCCCTGGCCGGCCTTGCCGACGCCGCCGAGCTTCGACCACACGCCGTCGTCGCCCGAGAGGCCGAGGAAGTCGGTGCTCGGAACGGCGGCCGTGAGGTGGTGCACGTCGTCGAGGTTCAGCGCGGCGACGCGCTTGTCGGCACGCAGTTTGATCGCCTGCTCGGCCGTGAGGTCGGCGGCGAAGGCGTTGAGGGTGAGGCTGTAGCTGTAGTCGACGCTGGCGCCGACATCCTTCGCCACATCCTTCTGCTCGGTCTCGAGGTGCTTGCTGTAGCTCGCGACCGGCGCCTGACCGGCGAGCAGCTGACGCCCCTGCTTGGGCGCGGTGGCGGCGTAGCCGTTGACGCCGCCGGTGTAGCTCGCGGCCGGGTCGCCCTTGAGGGTGACGATGTAGCGGCCGGCCTCGAGGTGGGTCGTGCCGCCGAGGCCGCTCGGCAGTCCCGAGTTCTGCCCGGTGACCGGCGCGGGCGCGGCGGTCGCCGGCGTCGCGGCGAGCAGTCCGCCCGCGACGAGGGCGGCCGTGGCGAACACGGCGGCGGCGGATCTGAGTCCGCGCGGGGATCGACCCGTGGGGTCCGTTGTCGTTCTCACTGATGAGGTCCTTTTCGATCAGGGATGCGGATCACGCGGCAGTCGGGTCTGCGACGATGATTCAACCTAGCTGAGAACCACCCCCGAACGGGGGACAATCTCGAATGAACCTTCCGCGGGGTCGATGCGTTGGAATGGATGTACGCACAGCCCGGTTGCGGCTGTCGCACAGACCGATCCGCTTCGGTTGACCCGCGCGATCACGCGCACAGGACTTCTGCGCCGACGGCGCCAGGACGACCATCCGCCCCCTGGAGGACCCATGACCGCCCTTTCCCGCCCTCTCGTCCTCGGCGTCGCCGGGCTCGGACTCGTCGGCGCTCTCGCCGGCTGCGCCACCACCACGACCGACTCCTCCGGCTCGACCGGCAGCGGCGACAGCGGCTCCGGCTCGTCATCGAGCGACTCGGGCTCGACCTCGAGCAACAGCTACAAGGACGGCTCCTACACCGCGACGGGCAAGTACCAGTCGCCCGGCGGCAACGAGACCATCAAGGTCACGCTGACCCTCGAGAGCAACAAGGTCACCAAGGCCGAGGTCGAGCCGCAGGCCTCGAGCGGCAACGCGAAGCAGTACCAGACGCAGTTCAGCTCGGGCATCGACGGCGAGGTCGTCGGCAAGAGCCTCGACGAGCTCTCGGTCACCCGCGTCTCCGGCTCGTCGCTCACCTCGCGCGGCTTCAACGACGCGGTCGACCAGATCAAGCACCTCGCCGAGCTCTAGGTCGTGCCCGATTCCTCCGCGACCGCGTCGACCCCGCCGGCGCAGTGGCGCTTCGAGGCGATCGGCACCGCGTGGAGCATCGACACCCCGACTCCGCTGAGCCCGGCGCTGCGCCGCGACATCGCCGACCGCATCGACGGCTTCGATCGCGACTGGTCGCGGTTCCGCCCGGATTCGCTCGTGAGCCGCATGGCACGCGAGCCCGGGCGGTACCGCCTGCCGGCCGAGGCCGTCCCGTTGCTCGACTTCTACCGCATCCTGTTCGAGGCCACCGGGGGCAGTGTGTCGCCGCTCGTGGGCCACGCCCTCGAAGACCTCGGCTACGACGCGGGCTATCGGCTCACGCCGGCCGCGCACATCCGCGCGACACCCAGCTGGGATGACGCCCTGGCCTGGGACGGCGAGCACCTGACGCTGCTGCGGCCGGCCCTGCTCGACGTCGGCGCGGCCGGCAAGGGGCTGCTGGTCGACCTGCTGTCGCGGATGCTGCACGACGCGGGCGAGCACGATCACGTCGTCGACGGCAGCGGCGACCTGGTGCGCTCGGCCCCGGCCGGCGCGGCGCCGGAGCGCATCGCCCTCGAGCACCCCGCCGACCCGACGAAGGCGGTCGGCGTGCTCGAGCTCGGCAGCGGCGCGGTCGCGGCGAGCGCCGCCAACCGCCGCGCCTGGGCCGGGGCGCATCACATCATCGACGCGCTCACCGGCGTGCCGACGCAGCACGTCACCGCGACCTGGGCCGTCGTGCCCGCCGCGGCCGACTACGCCGCCATGACGGCCGACGGACTCGCGACGGGACTGTTCTTCGCCCCGCCCGCCGCGTTCGCCGCGGCCGGCCCCTTCGACTGGGCCACAATCACTTCCGGGGGGCGCATCGCGCACTCCCCCGACCTGCCTGGAGAGGTCTTCGCATGATCGAGCGACTGGATGCGGTGTTCGGCCGCATCACGATGTACCGGCTGATCGCCATCAGCCTGACCGCGCTGGCGGTGATCTCGGGCATCCTCGCCGCCACCGGCGCGTACGTGCCGATCGGCGCCGGCCTCTACGAGCCCGCTCTGCGGCCGGTGGCGATGCTCGCGAGTCTCGCCGTGGCCGTCATCTGGGCGTCGATCTCGAACATCGCCTTCGCCGCACTGCGCCGCGCCAAGCCGCACGCCGAGTCGAGCGTCATCACCGGACTGCTCCTGTTCTTCATCCTGCCGCCGACGCTCGACGTCGTCGGGCTGCTCGGCATCGCCCTCGCCGCGGTGCTGGCCTCGGCGAGCAAGTGGCTCATCGCCCCGCACGGCCGCCACCTGTTCAACCCCGCGGCGTTCGGCGCCTTCGTGGTCGGGGTGCTCGGAATCACGACCGGCACCGGCAGCCCCGTGTCGAGCGCCTGGTGGGCAGCGAGCCCGTGGCTGCTGCCCTTCGTCGTCGTCATCGGCCTGGCCGTGGCGATCCGCACGCGCCGCGGGTGGATCATGCTGACCTTCGCCGTCATCGCCGCGATCAGCGTGACCGTGCGCTTCCTCGCCACCGCGGTGCCGTTCGCCGACGCCCTCTCGCTCGCCCTGGTCAGCTCGCCCGTCGTGTTCTTCGCGGTGTACATGATCACCGAGCCGCTGACCCTGCCGCCGCGACGCTGGCAGCAGCTGCTCGTGGCGGCGATCGTCGGCGTGCTGTTCGCGGTGCCGTTCTCGCTGCCGACCGCCACGATCGGCCCCTTCGCCCTCGGCCTCTTCGCGACCCCCGAGCTGTGGCTGCTGATCGGCAACCTCGTCGCCTTCGTGCTCGCCCGCCGCCGCGGCATCCGCCTCGAGCTCAGCGACCGCCGCCAGCTGACGCCGACGAGCTGGGAGTTCCAGTTCACGCCGACCCGGCACATCCCCTTCGCGCCGGGTCAGTTCCTCGAGCTCGACGTGCCGCACGCGAAAGCCGACAGCCGCGGCACGCGCCGCACCTTCAGCATCGCGTCGCCGCCGCACCCGGAGTCGGGCATCCGCCTGGGCCTGCGCGTGCCCGAGTCGAAGCCGTCGAGCTACAAGCGCGCGCTGCTCGCGCTGCCCGTCGGCGCGAAGCTCACGGCGACCTCGGTCGGCGGCGACTTCACCCTGCCGACCGACGACGGCCGCCCGCTGCTGCTGGTCGCCGGGGGCATCGGCATCACCCCGTTCATCGCCCAGCTCGAGCAGCTGCGCCTGGCGGCGGCCGAGCGGGATGTCGTGCTCGTCTACGCGGTGTCGTCGCTCGACGAGATCGCCTACGCGGCCGAGCTCGGCCGCAGCGGCGCCCGGGTTCTGCTGGTGTCGCCGCAGCCGCTGCCGCGCATGCCGAAGGGCTGGGACTGGCTCGGCGACGGACGCCTCGACGGGGCTCGCCTGCTCGAGGCCGTGCCCGACGCGGCGTCACGCGAGACTCTGCTCTCGGGGCCGCCGGCGCTCATCGCCGCGCTCAAGCCGGCGCTGCGGCGCGCGGGCGCCCGCCGCATCCGCACCGACGCCTTCCTCGGGTACTGATCCGCGACGCACCCGGGCGAGGATGGAGCGCATGAGCGAGCTCCGCCCGATCGACGTCAGCACCTGGAACCGCGCTGAGCACTTCGCGCACTTCCTCGACGCCTCGCCCTGCACCTACTCGGTGACGGTCGAACTCGACACGACCGAGCTGGATGCGACGCTGCGTGCCGAGGGACGGCGCCGCTATCCCGCGCAGATCTGGGCGCTGACGACGATCGTGAACCGCATCCCCGAGTTCCGCACGACGGTGCTCGACGACGGGTCGCCCGCGATCTGGGATGCGCTCGAGCCCTCGTTCGCATCCCTCGACGCCGAGCGCGAGACCTTCAGTGCGCTCTGGACGCCCTACGACGCCGACTTCCGGACGTTCCACGATGCCGTGCTCACCACGATCGCCGAGCACGGATCGAGCGGGCGATTCGTCCCGCAGCAGCTGCCGCCGAACGCCTTCGACGTGTCGAGCATCCCCTGGCTGCGGTTCTCGGCCTTCGACCTCGACGTGCAGCACGGCTATCGGCATCTCGCACCGATCTTCACGCTCGGCAAGAGCGTGGAGCGCGCTGGGCGCACGACCGTCCCGCTCGCCCTGCGGGTGCACCACGCTGCGGTCGACGGCCTGCACGTGGCCCGCTTCGTCGACGCCCTGCAGCAGCTCGTCGCGCAGCCCGACTGGGTGCGCTGAGCGCGGGCGATCCGGGCGCGTTCGCCCTGCGAGATCAGAGTCGGAATCCTTAGCACTCGCGTTACCCGAGTGCTAATTTGAACGCAGTTGAGTCACACCGACTCAAGTTCGAGAAGGAGCTCATCCATGTACCTGACCCGCGATCTCGAGCGCGCCACCGCCGCCCGCCGACTGACGAGCGCCCCGGCCCCCCGCGCCCTGCCCGCCGACCTCTACCGCGACGGCGACCACTACGTCCTCGCCCTCGAGATGCCGGGCGTCGACCCGGGCTCGATCGACGTCGGCGTCGACGGCCGCCTGCTCACCGTGAGCGCCCGCCGCACCGCCCGCACGGGCGAGAGCGTCGAGTGGATCGCGCGCGAGCGCGGCACCGGCGAGCTCAGCCGCCGCTTCACGCTCGGCCGCAGCATCGACACCGAGCAGATCTCGGCCGACTACCGCGACGGCGTGCTCAGCGTCGTCATCCCGGTCGCGGAGACCGCCAAGCCGCGCAAGGTCGCCGTCGTCGGCGCGCCGGCCGCGCCCGCCGAGGCCGCGACCGATGTCGCGTCGAGCCATGCCGGCGCCGCTGCCGCGGAGACCGCCGCCGAGTAAGCGGCACCGCTGCCGTACCCGCGCTCCCCCACGCGGCGACGGCGGAGACGGGCCCGGATGCCACGCGCGTCCGGGCCCGTTCGGCATTCCCAGGCAGAGACGCCCCCAGCGGATAGGCTGACGCTCCCCGCCCCGCGGCGGCCCCGCCGCGCATCACGGACCATCCCGAGGAGACCCGCCATGGCCCCGATCCGCCGCACCGCCGCCCGCCGCACCACGACCGCGCTGCTCGCCATCGGCGCGCTCAGCACAGCTCTGCTCGCCGGCTGCAGCGCGATCGACCCGAACGGCAAGCCGCAGGCCTGCCTCTCGCTGAAGGACCCGGCGCAGAAGGCCGTCACCGACGTCAGCGAGGCGCTGCAGGGCATCACGACCGACCCCCAGGCGGCGGCCGACCAGGTGCGCACCACCAAGGACGACCTGCAGAAGGCCGTCGACAAGGTGAAGAACGACGAGGTGAAGGCCTCGTCGCAGAAGGTCGTCGATGCGCTGGGCGACCTCGAGACCGCGATCGACGACCGCGTCGCGAACCCGGCGAACCTCGACACCAGCGCCCTGACCGACGCGGGCACCTCGGTGCAGACCACCGCGAAGGACCTCGTCGACCTCTGCGCCTCGAGCCTCAACTGAAGCCCGGCGACCGGATGGGGATGGGTAGTCCTCCCCCACGCTGCGACCACAGGCCGGTCACACCCGGTGCATAGACTGCAGATTCCTGCTCAGCTACCGCACCAAGGAGTCCCCCGTGGTTTCGTCCCGTCGTCTCACCGTCGCCGCCCTGAGCGTCGCGACCCTCAGCATCGCCCTGCTCGCCGGCTGCGCCGGCGGCCAGAGCAAGGCCGAGGCCTGCGCGTCGCTCAAGAGCGTGACCGAGAAGACCAACAGCGAGCTCTCGAGCGCGTCGAGCGACATCGCCTCCGACCCGTCGAAGGCCGCCGACACGATCGACACTTTCAAGAACGAGTGGCAGAAGGCCACCGACAAGATCCAGAACCCCGACGTGAAGAAGTCGGCGCAGAAGGCCGTCGACTCACTCGACGACTTCTCGAAGGCCCTCGCCGAGCGCACCGACGACCCGACGAGCACCGACACGAGCGGCCTGATGGATGCCGCCACCGGCGCCCAGAAGGCGTTCACCGACCTCGGGACGCTCTGCTCGAAGGCGTGACCGCCGCGGCGGTCGGCGCCTCGCACCGCCCGCCGACGACGCAGAAGGGGCCCGGATGCTCGCGCATCCGGGCCCCTTCGCTGTGCAGCGGAACTCAGCCGAGCTTCGCCTGCAGGTTCTGGTCGAGGGCCTCGAGGAACTCCTCGGTCGTCTGCCAGCCCTGGTCGGGGCCGACGAGCAGCGCGAGGTCCTTCGTCATCTTGCCGCTCTCGACGGTCTCGATGACGACCTGCTCGAGCGCGAGCGAGAAGTCGATCAGCGGCTGGTTGCCGTCGAGCTTGCCGCGGTGCGCGAGGCCGCGCGTCCAGGCGTAGATCGAGGCGATCGGGTTCGTCGAGGTGGGCTTGCCCTGCTGGTGCTGGCGGTAGTGGCGCGTGACGGTGCCGTGCGCGGCCTCCGCCTCGACGACCTTGCCGTCCGGGGTGGAGAGCACCGAGGTCATGAGGCCGAGCGAGCCGAAGCCCTGCGCGACGGTGTCGGACTGCACGTCGCCGTCGTAGTTCTTGCACGCCCAGACGTAGCCGCCCTCCCACTTCATGGCCGAGGCGACCATGTCGTCGATGAGGCGGTGCTCGTAGGTGAGGCCGGCGGCCTCGAAGCGCTCCTTGAACTCGGTGTCGTAGATCTCCTGGAACAGGTCCTTGAAGCGGCCGTCGTAGGCCTTGAGGATCGTGTTCTTGGTGGAGAGGTACACCGGGTAGTTGCGGGCCAGGCCGTAGTTGAGCGAGGCGCGCGCGAAGTCGCGGATCGAGGCGTCCTGGTTGTACTGCACCTGGGCGATGCCGTCATCCGGGGCGTCGTAGACCTCGAACTTCATCGGCTCCGAGCCGTCCTCGGGCGCGAACTCGACCGTGAGCTTGCCCTTGCCCTTGAAGACGAAGTCGGTGGCGCGGTACTGGTCGCCGAAGGCGTGACGGCCGATGATGATCGGCTTGTTCCACCCCGGCACCAGACGCGGGATGTTCGAGATGATGATCGGCTCGCGGAAGATGACGCCGCCGAGGATGTTGCGGATCGTGCCGTTCGGCGACTTCCACATCTTCTTCAGGCCGAACTCCTCGACGCGGGCCTCGTCGGGGGTGATGGTCGCGCACTTGACGCCGACGCCGTGCTTCTGGATCGCGTGCGCCGCGTCGATCGTGACCTGGTCATCGGTCGCGTCGCGGTGCTCGATTCCGAGGTCGTAGTACTCGAGGGTCACGTCGAGGTAGGGGTGGATCAGGCGGTCCTTGATGAACTGCCAGATGATCCGCGTCATCTCGTCGCCGTCGAGCTCGACGACCGTGCCCTCGACCTTGATCTTCTCCGCCACTGATGTGTCCTTTGCTTCGCGTAACAGGCCGTAGCAGAGCCTACCGCCCCGGGGAGATATCTCGACATCGAGAGATCTGGCGGCCCTCCGGGCGCGGCGCCCCCGGCGCCGGGGATCGGCGGCGGAGACGGAGGCGAGCCGGTCCCCCGAAGGGCGGACACCGCATCCCCGGCATCGTCGATGAACGCGCCGATCTCCTCCTGAGGGCTTACGCGGGGGTGGACGAAGCGGGTTAGTCTCGTGTCATGGCTGACCTGAGACTCGAGGAGCTGTCGGCTCAGACGATCGCCGCGGCGAACAGTCTGACGCTCAAGCCGGGCCAGGAGGCCTTCCTCGCCCCCGAGACCTACACCCACAACGAAGACAAGATCGACCCCACCACCACGTGGGCGCGGGTCGTGCTCGACGGCGACGAGGTCGTCGGCTATCTCGTCGGCAATTTCGACGAGGAGGCGAGCGACGACTTCCGCCGCGCCGCCCTCTGGCGCATCAACGTCGCCGCCGACGCCCAGGGCAGCGGCGTCGGCAAGTTCGCGGTGCACGCCCTCGCCGATGAGGCCCGCAAGCGCGGATTCACCCGCGTCACCGTCGTCTGGGAGTCGGGCGAGGAGGGACCGGAGCGGTTCTTCCAGGCCGTCGGATTCCACGTGATCGGCGAGACGCCCTACGGCGAGAACCTCGGCGCGCTCGACCTCTGATCGAGCAGCCGCCTGATCTTCGACGAAGCGCCGCCGCCGATCGGCGGGGGCGCTTCTCCGTCGGGGCAGGAGCAGGCGGCGACCCGGCCAGGCCGCCGCCGTCGGTGACAGACTGACCGGATGCCGCCCTCCGACGACTTCGTGAGCCGCGTGCTCGAGGTGGTCGCCGACATCCCCGAGGGCCGCGCGATGGCCTACGGCGACGTCGCGGCCGCGCTCGGCTCGCGGGCGGCTCGCGGTGTCGGCCAGGTCATGGCCTACTACGGGTCGGAAGTTCCCTGGTGGCGCGTCGTGCGCGCGAGCGGTCATCCCGCCCAGGACCACGAGCACATCGCGCTCGAGCACTACCGCGCCGAGGGCACGCCGCTGCTCTGGTCGCGCGACAGCACGGTGTTCCGCGTCGACCTCTCCCGCGCGCGCCACCTGCCCTGACCCACGTCATGAGCTGGATCGCCGTGCGAAGCGGATTCAGTTCGAGGTTTGACAGTTAGAGATCTAACAGTTAGAGTCCTGAACATGGACGCACCGGAGAACGCCTTCGACAGCAGCCTCGGCTTGCTGCGATGGATCGGCTGGGCCCAGCGCAAGGCCGCTGAGGACTGGGTTCGCGAACGCGAGCTCAGCTTCGAGCAGGGCTTCGTGCTCGGGTACCTCGTCGACTCCCCCGGCGCGATCCAGCGCGACATCGCGCGGATGACCCGAACGAGCGCCGCGAGCGTGTCGAGCCTGCTGCAGGGACTCGAGCGCCGCGGACTCGTCGAGCGCCGCACGGAGGAGGGCGACGAACGCAGCAAGCGCGTCTACGCGACGCCGACCGGTTCCGAGCTCATCGCCGGATTCGAGACCGCCATGGCCTCGGCCGACGAGGTCATCCTCGCCCCGCTCAGCGACGACGAGCGCTCCACGCTCGACGCCCTGCTGAGGAAGATCACCGCCGCGCTGCCCAAGCCCAGCCGCTAGCAGCCCGCCACCGCCGAAGACCGCACCACCCTCGCCGCCGCCCTGGGCGGCCCCCTCGACGACCGGGATCTCCGGCGCGGATCCGTCCCGCGCATCCCGACGACTCATCCCGCCACGCCGGCTGCCGCCGGCGCGCGCTCGACCCTGCCCGACCGGCCCCGCCGACCGAGCGCTGGCCGGCATGCCCCTTCGGCGTGCCCGGAAGGAGAATCACTATGAGCACCTCAGAACCCGCCGCCACCGCGGCACCCGCCACCACGGCATCCGCGACCCCCTCATCCGCCGGCGCCGTCGGCTCGAACCGCTGGTACCTGTCGGCCGCGCCGATCGTGCGCGCCCTCATCCACCTCTGCGCCCCGATGGCCGCCGGCATGATCGTCGGCGCCGTCTACAACGTCATCAACGCCGGCTTCATCGGCTCGCTGCACGACACCGCCCTGCTCGCCGCGATCACCTTCGGCACCCCGCTGCTCGGCCTGGTCATGGCGGTCGGCGGCGTCTTCGGCGTCGGCGGCGGCGCGCTCATCTCGCGCCTGCTCGGCGCGGCCGAGAAGAACCCGGCCGAGGCGGGCGAGATCAAGCACGCCTCCTCCGTCGCGGTCTGGGGTTCGGTGATCGCCGGCGCCGTCTTCGGCGTCGCGGGCCTGCTGCTGCTGAACCCGCTCGTCGGCCTGCTCGGGGCGGATGCGGCGGCTCACGCCGCCACGGCCTCGTACGTCGCGGTCATGCTCGCCTTCGTGCCGGTGCTGGCGCTCACCTTCTGCCTCGAGCAGCTGGTGCGCGCCGAGGGCGCGGCACGGCAGTCGATGATCGGCCTGATCCTCTCGACCGTGGGCAACCTCGTCTTCGACGTGCTGTTCATCCTCGTGCTGCACTGGGGCGTCGCCGGCGCGGCGCTCGCGCTGGGCCTGTCGAACGTGATCGCGGTGATCTACTACGGCACCTGGCTGCAGCGGAACAGCGAGTTCGTCAGCCTCTCGCCGCGCTGGTTCACGCTGCGCGGCAGCATCCTGGGGCCGATCTTCGGCGTCGGGGTGAGCGAGCTGCTGCAGTCGTCGTTCCTCATCGTCACCTCGCTCGTGCTCAACAACCTCGCGGTCGCCTACGGCGACGGGCCTCTCGCCGCCATGGGCGTCGCGGTGCGCATCGCCCAGCTGCCGGAGTTCCTGGTGATGGGCATCACGATCGGCGTGCTGCCGCTGCTCGCCTACGCCTACGGCAAGGGCGACCGCGAGCGGCTCAACTCGGCACTGAAGGCGGCGGCTGTCGCGGTCGGCGTGATCGTGCTGGTGTTCTCGACGGTCGTGTTCGTGTTCCGCGAGCCGGTGTTCGAGCTGTTCTCCGACGACCACGCCGTGCTCGGCATCGGGCTCACGATCCTGACGGCGCAGCTCGTCGCGGCGATCGTGAACGGCTTCACGGGACTCATGACCTCGCTGTTCCAGGCGACCGGGCGCTCGGTGCCCGCGATCATCATCTCGATGGCGCAGGGCGTGCTGTTCATCCCGATCGTGCTGCTCGGCGACCTGTGGTTCGGTCTCGCCGGCATCGTCTGGTCGCTGACCGTGAGCGAGATCCTCGTCTTCCTGATCGGCGGCGGGATGTGGCTGGCCTCGCGCCGCGCCATCGACCGCGGGCTCGCCGAGGGCAGCCCCGAGCGCGCCGAGGAGGCGCTCGCCATGGCCGAGGGCTGAGCAGGGAGGGCTGAGCGGGGAGGGCTGAGCGGGGCTGAGCCCTTCCCGAACGGACGAGAGCGCCGATCCCACCACCGGGGTCGGCGCTCTCGTGTTCTCTTCTCGGCTCGGCTCAGGCGTAGGGATCGGCGATGCCGATGTACCGCGTCTCGAGGTACTCGTCGATGCCCTCGAAGCCGCCCTCGCGGCCGAGCCCCGACTGCTTGACGCCGCCGAAGGGCGCCGCCGGGTTCGACACGATGCCCGTGTTGAGTCCGAACATGCCGACCTCGAGCTCTTCGGCCAGACGCAGCCCGCGGTTGAGGTCGCGGGTGAAGGCGTAGGCCACGAGGCCGAATTCGGTGTCGTTCGCGAGCGCGATCGCCTCCGCCTCGTCCGCGAAGGTCTGCACCGGCGCGACCGGTCCGAAGATCTCCTCGCGCAGGATGCGGGCGCCGGCCGGCACGCCGGTCAGCACGGTCGGCTCGTAGTAGAAGCCGGCCCCGTCGCGGGCGCGACCTCCGATGGCGACCGCTGCGCCCTCGGCCTCGGCCTCGGCGACGAGCTCGGCGACCTTGTCGCGGGTCGCGGCGTCGACGAGCGGCCCGATCCGCGTTCCCGGCTCGGTGCCGCGGGCGAGGGTGAACTCGCGCATCCGCTCGACCAGTCGCGCGGTGAACTCCGGTGCGACCGACTCGTGCACGAGGATGCGGTTCGCCGCCGTGCAGGCCTCGCCGTTGTTGCGGAACTTCGCCAGCAGCGCGCCCTCCACGGCCCTGTCGAGGTCGGCATCCTCGAACACGAGCAGCGGCGCGTTGCCGCCGAGCTCCATCGAGACGCGCAGCACCTGATCCGCCGCGGCGGCGATGAGCCGACGGCCGACCTCGGTCGACCCGGTGAAGGAGAGCTTGCGCAGGCGGGAGTCGGCGATGAGCGGCGCGGTGACGGCTCCGGCGGTCGAGGTCGGGACGACGTTGAGCACGCCCGCGGGAAGCCCCGCCTCCTGCAGCACCTGCGCGAAGAGCAGCGCCGTGAGCGGCGTCTGCGCGGCGGGCTTGAGCACCATCGTGCAGCCGGCCGCGATCGCCGGGGCGATCTTGCGGGTCGCCATCGCCAGCGGGAAGTTCCACGGCGTGATGAACAGGCTCGGGCCCACCGGGCGCTTCGTCACCATGAGGCGGCTGCGCCCATCCGGCGCTGTCGCGAAACGGCCCGAGATGCGTGCGGTCTCCTCCGAGAACCAGCGCAGGAACTCGGCGCCGTAAGCGACCTCCCCGCGCGACTCGGCGAGCGGCTTGCCCATCTCGAGCGTCATGAGCAGCGCGAAGTCGTCGGCGCGGGCGGTGACCGCCTCGAAGGCGCGGCGCAGGATCTCGGCGCGCTCGCGCGGCGCCGTGCGACCCCAGTCGCGCTGGGCGGCGTGCGCCGCGGCGAGCGCCGCATCGCCGTCGTCGACGGTCGCGTCGGCGATCGAGAGCAGCACCTGCTCGGTCGAGGGGTCGAGCACCTCGAGCCGGCGACCCGTGCTCGAGTCGCGCCACTCCCCCGCGATCAGCAGACCGGTGGGCACGCGGGCGAGCAGCTCGCGCTCGGCGTCGCTCTGGCCGCCGATGACCGGGCTCGGCGAGGCCGGTCGCGCGGTGGACGAAGCGGCGCCGCCGCCGACGCCGCTCACAGCGCCGCTCGCAGGATCTCGACGATCTGCTCGGCCGTCGGGTCGAGGGGATTGTTGACCGTGACCGCGTCGGCGAGGGTGTCGGCGGCGAGCGAGGCCAGCGCCTCCTCGGTCACGCCGAAGCGCGTGAGCGGCGCGACCAGACCGACCGCAGCGGCGAGGCCCGTGACGGCGGTGATCGCCGCATCCGCGTTGACGGCGTCGCTGGCGGCGGTGTCGCCGACGCCGAGCGCGAAGGCCGCGCGGGCGAGACGCTGCTCGCGCACGGCGCGGTTCAGCTCGAGCACGCCGCCCGCGACGAGCGCGAGAGCGAGGCCGTGCGGGATGTCGAAGCGGCCGCCGAGCGGATGCGCGATGCCGTGCACGAGGCCGAGTCCGGTGTGCGAGAAGCCGACCCCGGCGACGTGGCTGGCGAGCAGCAGCTCGCTGCGCGCCTCGAGGTCGGAGCCGTCGGCGACCGCGCGCGGCAGGTAGGTCGACACCGTCGCGATGACCTGCAGCGCGATGCCGTCGGAGTAGGGGTTCGCGCGCCGCGAGAGGTACGACTCGAGCGCGTGGATCAGCGCGTCGAAGCCGGTCGCGGCGGTCGCGGCCGGCGGCAGGCCGACGGTGAGCTCGGGGTCGAGGATCGCCGCCTTCGCGAGAGCGCTGTCGTGGCCGACGTAGAACTTGCGGTGGCCGACCACGTCGGTGATGACGCCGAAGGCGTTCACCTCGGCGCCCGTGCCCGCGGTCGTCGGGATGGCCACGATCGGCAGCGCCGCGTGCGCGAACGGGGTCGCGTAGTCGAGCGCGATGCCGCGCTCGGGGTTGACGGCGCCGAGCGAGATGCCCTTGGCCGCATCGAGCGACGAGCCGCCGCCGACCGACACCAGCGCATCCGCCCCGACCGCGGCGGCGAGATCGCTGCCGGCGTCGAGGTTCGTCGTGGTCGGGTTCGGGGTGACCTCGCCGTAGACGTGCACGGCCAGCCCGGCGGCCTCGAGCGAGGCCCGCACCGCGGCGACGATCGGCGACGCCGCGAGGAAGGGGTCGGTGACGATGAGCACCGTCGTCGCGCCGAGCCCGCCGACGATCGCGCCGACCTCGGCCACGCGGCCCCGGCCGAAGTGCGCGACCGGCTTCGGGTCGAGCGTGAGCTGCGTGTCGGCGAGCGGGGCGGGCAGCGGAGCGAGGCGCGTGCCGACCGCGTCGTGCGCCGCGGGGGCGCCGTCGACGCCGCTCACGCGGGCACCGGCTCGGCCGTGGCGGTGTCGGCGGCCGCGGCGGCGGCGCGCCGCAGCGGAACCCCCGCGACATCCTCGTAGAGCTTGACCGGCGTCATCTCGCCGGCGAGGTCGCCGTACTGCGCCTTCGCGCGGCGGTAGATCTGCTCGACGACGGCCGAGAGCTCGGCGGGCACGCCGACCGAGCGGGCCAGGTCGATCGACAGCCCGAGGTCCTTGCAGGCGAGGGCGATCGCGAAGCCCTCGTCGTAGTCGCCGTGGTCGAGGATCGACAGCACGTCGTTCTGCACGAAGTTCGAGTTCGCGGGGCTCGCGACGAGCGACTCGCGCAGCACGCCGAGGTCGACGCCGGCCTTGACGCCGATCGCGAGCACCTCCGCCGTCGCGACGAGGTGCGAGAACCAGAGCTGGTTGATCATGAGCTTGACCGCGTAGCCGGCTCCGGCGGCGCCGACGTGCAGGATGCGCTCCGGGTCGCCCATCGCCTCGAAGACGGGGCGCAGACGGGCGACGTCGGCCGCGTCGCCGCCGACGAAGATCTGCAGCATGCCGGTGGCGGCGCCGATCGACATCCCGCTGACCGGGGCGTCGAGGATGCGCAGCCCGCGCTCGGCGAAGTCGCGGCGCACCCGCTCGGCCGGCTCGGGCACCGAGGTCGACATGTCGATCCAGGTGCCGCCGTCGCGGATGCCGGCGAGGATGCCGTCGGCGCCGTGCAGCACGGCCTCGACGTGACGCGGCGTCGGCAGCATCGTGATGACGAGGTCGCTCAGCGCGGCGACCTGCGCGGGCGACTCGGCCCAGAGGGCGCCGCCGGCGATGAGCTCGGCGGCCGACTCGGGTCGCAGGTCGGTGACGACCAGCGGGAAGCCGGCCTTCTGCAGGTTGCGGGTCATGCCCGAGCCCATGTTGCCCAGGCCGATGAAGCCGACGGTGGGGAGGTTGGTCATTGCTCTGTCTCTCTCGAGGTCGGTCGCAGCTCTGCGACGCGGTTCAGGAAGCGGTGGTGCGGCGGCCGAGGGGTCGGCCGAGCCTCGCGCACGGTGCAGGCGGCGCGAGAGGGATGCGGGATCCGGCTCAGTCGAGCTGGATCCAGGTGGTCTTGAGTCCGGTGTACGACTCGAGCGCGTGCAGCGATCGGTCGCGCCCCGCACCGGACTGGCCGAAGCCGCCGAACGGGGTGATGACGTCGGCGACGTCGAAGGTGTTGACCCAGACGGTTCCGGCGCGCAGGCGACGAGCGACTTTGTGGGCCGTCGAGACGTCGCTCGTCCAGACGCTCGCGGCGAGGCCGTAGCGGCTGTCATTGGCGACCCGCACGCCCTCCTCGGTGTCGCGCACGGTGGTGACGGCGAGCGCCGGACCGAAGATCTCCTCCTGGCCGATGCGCCCGGCGTTGTCGACGCCGTCGAAGACGGTCGGCTCGACGTAGTAGCCCGACTCGACGCCGGCCGGGTGCAGCTGGCGCCCGCCGTGCACGGTGGCTCCCTCGGACCGCGCGACCTCGGTGTAGCCGAGCACGCGCTCGAGCTGCACGGCGCTCGCGATCGTGCCGAGCTGGGTCGTCTCGTCGAGGGGATCACCCTGGGTGAGCGAGCGGCCGACGGCGAGCACCGCATCCACCAGCTCGTCGTGCACGCGCTCGTGCACGATCAGCCTGCTGCCGCCGTGGCAGGTCTGGCCGGCGTTGTAGAAGATGCCCCAGGCGACGGCCGAGGCGGCGGCCTGGATGTCCTTGACGTCGTCGAGCACGAGCTGCGGCGACTTGCCGCCGAGCTCGAGCGAGACCTGCTTGCCGTTCGACTCCCCCGCGTAGCGCTGGAAGGCGAGACCGACGGCGGGCGACCCGGTGAAGGCGACCTTGTCGACGCGCGGATGCCGGCCGAGCGCCTGTCCGGCGACGGCGCCGAGTCCCGGCACCACGTTGAACACGCCGTCGGGGATGCCGGCCTCGGCCGCCAGCTCGGCGAGCTTGAGCGCCGAGAGGCTGGTCAGCTCGGCCGGCTTCAGCACGACCGAGTTGCCGGTGGCGAGGGCCGGGGCGATCTTCCACGCGGTGATGATGAGCGGGTAGTTCCACGGCACGACCGCGCCGATCACGCCGAGCGGCTCGCGGGTGACGAGCGCGACCGCGCTCTCGGGCGCCGGGGCGATCTCGTCGCCGACCTTGTCGAGCGCCTCGGCGTACCAGCGGATGACCCGCGCCGCGGTCGGCACATCGACGTTCCGCGCGTCGCCGATCGGATGCCCGGAGTCGATCGACTCCAGCAGCGCCAGCTCGTCGAGGTTCGCCAGCAGCAGGTCGGCGAAGCGCAGCAGCACGCGCTGGCGCTCGCGGCGGTCGGCGCGCGACCACACGCCGGAGAGGAAGGCGCGCTCGGCGGCGGTGACCGCCGCATCCACGTCGACCTCGCCGGCCGACGACACGGCGGTGATGAGGCTGCCGTCGCGCGGGGCGATCGTGTCGAAGGTGCCTCCGTCGGCGGCGGGACGGAATGCTCCGTCGATGAAGAGCCGGGTCTCGGGGCGCAGGGCCGCCGCTGCGGCGATCCAGTCGGTCATGGGGTGCTGCTCCTGCAGTGGTGGGCGGATCGGAGGGTCAGGAGAGGGACAGGGAGGTGCGGATGACGCGGCCGCGTCAGCTGACGGTGAAGCGCTTCACGGCGTCGTGATCGATGCGGGCGCCGAGGCCCGGCGCCTCCGGCACGACGAGGTCGCCGGCGGCGTCGATCATGAGCGGCTCCATGAAGAAGTCGCGGCGCTCGGGCGTCCAGCCCGGCGGGTCGTAGGGGAACTCGAGGTACGGACCCGCGTCGACGCCGGCGGCGACGTGCAGGTTCGCGAGCAGCCCGAGCCCGTTCGACCAGGTGTGCGGGGTGAAGGAGCGGTGGCGCAGGTTCGCCGACTCGGCCACCTGGCGGGCGCGGTGCATGCCCACGGCGAGCGCCACATCCGGCTGGTAGATGTCGAAGGCGTCGGCCTCGATGAGCGCCATGATCTCGGGCAGGCTGCGCACCATCTCGCCGCCGGAGATCTGGATGCCGGTCTCGGCCCGCACGCGGCGGGCTCCGATGACGTCCACCTGCGGCAGCGGCTCCTCGAGCCAGAGCACGCCCAGCTCGGCGAGCTCGGCCGCGACCCGCTGCACCTTGGCGAGCGGCAGGGCGGCCTCGATGTCGCCCGACATGCGCCACATCTGGTTGAGGTCGACCATGAGGTCGAAGTCGTCGCCGACGGCCTCGCGGGCGGCCCGTACCGAGGCGATCCCCTCGGCGAGGCGATCGCGGGCGATGCGGATCTTGACGGCCTTGAAGCCGACCTCGCGCGCGGCGAGCACCGACTCAGCCCGCGCCTCCGGCGCCTTCAGCTCGCCGCTCGAGGCGTAGGCGGGCAGGCGGTCGCGGGCGCCGCCGAACAGCACGCTCACCGGCAGCCCGGCGACCTGCCCGACGATGTCCCACAGCGCCGCCTCGAGCGGCCAGTAGCGTCCGCCGTGGAAGTTGATCGTCTCGATGCGGCGCACCTGGTTGAGGATCTGCAGCGGATCGGTGCCGAGGAACAGGTGCTCGTAGGCCTCGAAGCCGTCCATCGTGTCGCCCGAGCCGTAGCCGACGAGGCCCTCGTCGGTCTCGACCGTGACGAGCGTCGCCGCGAACTCGCGACGCGGGTCCGGATCCCAGGCCGCGTTGAACGGCGGATCGAGGGGCAGGTTCATCCGCGTGAGGCGGATGGCGGTGATCTTCATCAGGAGGCACCCGGGGTGGTAGAAGCGGCGGTCGGAGGGGCGGTGTAGAAGGGGTTGGCAGCGGCGTCGCGCGCGGCGACGACGTCGTCGAGGGCGGGGAGACCGCGCAGTCCGTTCTCGAGCGCGGTGCGCACCGAGAGACGGTTGTTGCGATAGACGGTGTCGGCGTCGTCGGCGCCGGGGTTCACCCAGACCGCCGCGACGAGCGCGTGCGTGTCGGAGTGCTCGGCGGGGATGATGCCGTCGGCGACGGCATCGGCGACGCCCGCCGCGATGCCGGCCTGCGCGGGCCCCCAGATCAGCAGCCCGTGCTCGTCGCCGGCCGGAGCGGCCTTCGTGACGAACAGGGTCAGCGGCTTCACCGGGAGCGAGGGTCGCAGCACGGTCACGAAGGGCACGTGCCCGGCGCTCGGGGTGGCGAGCGCGGTCGCCCACGCCACCCCCGCCGGTCCGTCGCGGTGGCCGAGCACGGTGTTCACGTGCGCGGCGTTCACGCCCTCGCCGATGAAGCTCTCGCCGATCTGGAGGCCCGCGGTCATCAGATCAGGCCGTTCTGCTCGAGCCAGTCGCGCGCGACGTCCTCGGGGTCCTCGCCGTCGACATCCACCTGCGCGTTGAGCTTCTGCATCTCGGCGGTGGTGAGCAGCTTGGTGGCCTCGGCGACGACGTCGGCGATCTCCGGGTACTTGTCGAGGGTCGTCTGCTTGAGCGTGAACGCGCCCTGGTAGACGGGGAAGAACTGCTTGTCGTCTTCCATCACGGTGAGCTTGAGCGCCGGGATGCGGCCGTCGGTCTGGAAGACCTCGCCGAAGTTGCAGTCCTCGCCCTTCTGGGTGGCGGTGTAGATGACGCCGGTGTCGAGCAGCGCGACGTTCGAGTCGGGCACGTCGATGCCGTAGGCCTTCTTGAGTCCGGGCCAGCCGTCGTCACGGGTCGAGAACTCGCTCTCGATGCAGAAGGTCTGGTCTTCCTTCGGCAGCTTGGCGACATCCGACAGCGTCTTCACGCCGAGCTTCTTCGCCTCGGAGGAGCGGATCGCGAAGGCGTAGGTGTTGTTGAGCTTCGCCGGGTCGAGCCAGGCGATGCCCTTCTTCGCGTCGGCCTCCTTGGTGGCCTTGAACTGCTCCTCCTCGCCCTTCACGGGCGTGGTGTTGCCGTTGTAAGTGACCCACGAAGTGCCGGTGTACTCCCAGTAGCCGAGGAAGTCGTCCTTCTCGAGCGCCTGGCGCACGTTGGCCGAGCCGACGAGCTTGGTGTTCGCCTCGGTCTTCGCGCCGTGGGCGTTGAGCAGCTGACTGGTGAGGTGGGCGAGGATGAACTGCTCGGAGAAGTCCTTGGCGCCGATGTCGCCGGTCAGTCCCTTGAGCTCGTCGCCCTTGCTGCCGGCGGCCGCGTCGCCGCCGCCGCTGCAGGCGGTGAGGCCGAGCACGCTCACGGTCGCCAGGGCGACGGCCGAGAGCAGGTATCGGGTCTTCATGCTGTGTCTCCTTGGTGGGATGGGGTGCGTCGTCTCGTCGTCGAGGCGGCGCGGGTGCGGTGAGGGTCGTGAGGGCTCAGACGCCCTTCGGCGTGAGCAGGTCTTCGGCGATGCCGGCGATCCAGTCGATGAGCAGCGCGATGCACGCGACGAGCACGGCGCCGACGACGAGCACCGGGTAGCGCTGCAGCTTGAGGCCGTTGACGATCATGTCGCCGAGGCCGCCGGCGTTGATGAAGGTGGCGATGGTCGCGACGCCGACGGCGAAGACGAGCGAGGTGCGCAGGCCCGCGAGGATGACCGGCACGGCGAGCGGCAGCTCGATGCGGGTCAGCACCTGGTTGCGGGTCATCCCCATGCCGCGGGCCGACTCGGTGACGCTCGGGTCGACCTGCTGGATGCCGATGAGCGTGTTGCGCAGCACCGGCAGGAAGGCGTAGATCACGAGCGCGACGAGCGCCGTGGTGTAGCCGGTCTGCCAGACGATCGCGAGCAGGATGACGACGCCGACCGCCGGGGTGGCCTGCCCGACGCTCGCGATCGCGAGCACGCTGCCGCGCACGGCCTTCGCGCGGGTGCGGGCGAGCAGGATGCCGGTCGGGATCGCGAGCAGCGCCACGAGCGCTGAGGCGACGACGGTCAGGCTGAGGTGCTCACCGGTGCGGCGCAGGATGTAGTCGAGGTTGAGCGTGCGCTGCTCGATCGAGTCGAGGTCGAGCGTCGACACCCACAGCAGCAGCGCCGCGAGCAGCAGCACGACGACGACCGGGGTGAGGAAGCGACGCAGGGTGATGCGGCGCTTCGGCGGCTTCGGCGCTCCCGCCTTCTCCTCCTCGGTGAGGTCGCCGATCATCTGGGTCTCGGTGGTGACCGACATCAGGCACCCGCCGGGGTGGAGGGCGACGGGGTGGAGGGCGACGGGGTGGAGGGCGACGGGGTCGAGGGCGTCGCCGCGACGGGCAGCTCGCCGCCGAGGGCGGCCGAGATGCTGTCGACGGTGAGCGAGCCCACGGCGCGACCCGATGCATCCACGACGTCGACGGTCGCGGCCCGGGTGAGCACGAGGCGGTCGAGGGCGTCGCGCAGGGTGCCGTCGGCCGGCACCGAGCCGCCGGGTCCGCCGGCGGCGGCGCCGAGTCGCGCTTCGTTGATCGGCAGCAGCGCGAGGCGCTTGAGCGCGGCGCCGTGGCCGATGAACGAGCTCACGTACTCGTTCGCGGGCGCGGCGAGGATGTTGGCGGGCGTGTCGAACTGCTCGATGCGGCTGCGCTCCGAGAGCACCGCGATGCGGTCGCCGAGCCGGATCGCCTCTTCGAAGTCGTGCGTGACGAAGATGATCGTCTTGCCGATCGTCTCCTGCAGGCGCAGGAACTCGGCCTGCAGCTTCTCGCGGGTGATCGGGTCGGTCGCGCCGAAGGGCTCGTCCATGAGCATGACCGGCGGGTCGGCGGCGAGCGCGCGGGCGACGCCGACGCGCTGCTGCTGGCCGCCGGAGAGCTGCTTGGGGTAGCGGTCCGCGAAGACGCCGGGATCGAGCTGCACGGTGCGCAGCAGCTCGTCCACGCGTTCGGCGGTCTTGGCCTTGTTCCAGCCGAGCAGCTTCGGCACGGTCGCGATGTTCTCGGCGATCGTGAGGTGCGGGAAGAGCCCGATCTGCTGGATGACGTAGCCGATGTGGCGGCGCAGCTCGTTCGGGTCGATCGACAGCACGTCGCGGCCGTCGATCGAGATGCGACCCGAGGTCGGCTCGATGATGCGGTTGATCAGCTTCATCGTCGTGGTCTTGCCGCAGCCCGAGGGGCCGACGAACATGACCAGCTCGCCGGGCTGCACCTGCATCGAGAAGTCCTCGACGGCGGGGGCGGCCTGTCCGGGGTAGATCTTGGCTACTCCGTCTAGCTCGATGCCGACGCCGCTGGTGCTGCGGGCGGCGGTTGCGGTCGCGGTGGTTTCAGACACGGAGCCCCCTGGAGGTGGTGACGCGGGTGACGAGGATGAAGAGGGCGTCGATGACGAGCGCGAGCGCGACGACGCCGAGGGTGCCGGTGAGGGCGAAGTTCAGGGCGTTGAGCGAGCCGAGCGACGACAGGCCCTGGAAGATGAACTGGCCGAGCCCGGGGCCGGCCACGTAGGCGGCGATCGCGGCGATGCCGATCGTGAGCTGCGCGGCGACGCGGATGCCGGTGAGGATGATCGGCCAGGCGATCGGCAGCTGCACGGTGAGCAGCACGCGCAGGGGCGAGAGCCCCATCCCCTTCGCCGCCTCCATGATCGCGGGCGACACCTCGCGGAGGCCGACGACGGTGTTGCGCACGATCGGCAGCAGCGAGTAGAAGACGAGCGAGAACACGGTCGGCGTCCAGCCGAGTCCGAAGATCGGCGTCAGCAGCGACAGCAGCGCGAGCGAGGGGATCGTCAGCGCGATGCCGGCGGCGGTGATGCTGAGCGAGCGGGGAACGGGGCGGTTCCAGACCAGCATGCCGATGACGACGCCGATGACCGTGGCGAGCACGACGCTCAGCGCGACGACGGCGAGGTGCTGGCCGACGAGCTCGAGGATGTCGTCCCAGCGCCGCCCCCAGAACGTGAGCAGTCCGGACAGTCCGTTGTTCACGGCCGCTCCTCTCTTCGTCGAGAGCCCCGGTCATCCGGTGGCGTAGCTGGACGATAGAACGGGGTTGCCATTTTGCACAACTAAGGTTGCGCGAATGTCAACTGACGTCTAGCGTGACGGGATGCCAGCGACCTCCCGCACCGCCGACGCCGCCACCCGAACTCCCCCGCGCCGCAACGCCGCGGGGCTCCGCCGCGACCTCGAGCTGCTCGAGGTGCTCGCCTCCGACGAGGCGCGCGCCGCACCCGCCGGACTCGGGGTCGTGCGCGTCGCCGAGCTGGTCGGCCGCGACAAGGGTCAGGTCTCCCGCACCCTCGCGACCCTCGCCGATGCGGGCCTCGTGCGCCGCGACGCCGACTCGCTCGGCTACACCCTCGGCCACCGGCTCTACTCGCTCGCCGCGCAGACCGCCGAGGCGCGGCTCGTGCGCGACGCCGCGCCCTACCTGCGCCGGGTCGTCGGCGCGACGCACGAGACGACCCACCTGTGCGTGCTGCGCGGCGGCAGCGTGCTCACGCTCTCGAGCGAGCTCAGCGAGCACAACTACCGCGGCCTCGGCTGGGAGGGCGTCAGCACCGCCGCCTGGCGCACGTCCTCGGGCCGCGTGCTCGTGAGCGAGTACGGCGACGACGAGCTCGCGCAGTGGTTCGCCGAGCACGGCGCCGACGAGCCGATCGTCGACCGGCCGCCGCGCTCGCTCGGCGCCGAGGTGCCCGCTCCGCGGCCGGACCCCGGCAAGCTCATCGTGACCGACGAGGCCAGCCTGCTCGCCGAGATCGGCCGCGTCCGGCAGACCGGCTACGCGAAGGTCGACGAGGAGTTCGAGGTCGGCGTCGTCGGCGTCTCGGCGCCCGTGCGCGACTTCCGCGGCACGATCGTCGCCGCCCTCAACATCAGCGCGCCGAAGTCGCGCCTCGGCCGGCACCTCGACGAGGCCGGCCGTCTCACGGCGAAGGTCGCCGACGAGCTCTCGCGCGCGCTCGGGCGGCCGTGAGCGGCGAGAGGCCCGCATCCTCGGTCAGGATGCGGGCCTCTCGGATCGGCACGCCGGCTCAGACCGGCGAGCCGGCTCAGAAACGAGCCGGGTCAGACCAGCGAGTCGCGCCAGGCCGCGTGCAGCTGGGCGAAGCGCCCCGTGCCCGCGATCAGCTGCTCGGGGCTGCCGTCCTCGACGATGCGACCGTGCTCCATCACCAGCACCCGGTCGGCGATCGCGACCGTCGACAGACGGTGCGCGATGATCACCGCGGTGCGGTCGGCGAGCAGGGTCGTGAGGCCCTCCTGCACGAGACGCTCCGAGGGGATGTCGAGGGAGGCCGTGGCCTCGTCGAGGATCAGCACCGCCGGGTCGGCGAGGAACGCGCGCGCGAACGAGATCAGCTGGCGCTGACCCGCCGAGACGCGCCCGCCGCGCTTGTTCACATCGGTGTCGTAGCCGTCGGGCATCGACATGATGAACTCGTGCGCGCCGACCGCCTGCGCGGCCCGGCGGATCTCGTCGAAGCCCGCACCCGGCTTGCCGAGCGCGATGTTCTCGCCGACCGAGCCCGAGAACAGGTAGGCCTCCTGCGTGACCATGACGATCGCGCGGCGCAGGTCCTGCGCATCCAGCTCCCGCAGGTCGACGCCGTCGAGCGTCACCGCGCCCTTGCTCGGGTCGTAGAAGCGCGAGATGAGCTTCGCGAGCGTCGACTTGCCCGCGCCGGTCGAGCCGACCAGCGCGATCGTCTGCCCCGAGGGGATGTCGAGCGAGAACTCCGGCAGCACCACCCGGTCGCCCTTGTAGGCGAAGGTGACGTCGTCGAAGCGCACGGCGCCGGTCGAGTGCGCGACGCGCACCGGCTTGACCGGATCCGGCACGCTCGGCTTCTCCTCGAGCACGCCCGAGATCTTCTCCAGCGCCGCCGCGGCCGACTGGTAGGAGTTGTAGAACATCGCCATCTCCTCCATCGGGTCGAAGAAGCGGCGCGTGTACAGCACCACGGCCAGCAGCGCGCCGATCTCCAGCCCGCCGCCGATCACTCGGAATCCGCCCACCAGCAGCACGACCGCGACGGTCACGTTGCCGATGAGGATCAGGCCGGGGTCGAAGATCCCGAACAGCTGGATGACCTTCGCGTTCGCGTCGCGGTACTCCTCGACGAGGCCGCCGAACTCCTTCTCGTTGCGCTTCTCCTTGCGGAACGCCTTGACGGCGCGGATGCCGGTCATCGACTCCACGAAGTGCACGATCACGGCCGCCGAGGCGACGCGGGTGCGGCGGAACAGGTTCTGCGAGCTCTTCTGGAACCAGCGCACCAGGAACCACAGCGGCACGAGCGCCCCCGCGAGCACGAGCCCGCTGAACGGGTCGAGCGACACCAGCGCGATCGCGATGAACACCATGTAGAGCACGCCGCGCACGAGGCCGTTGATGCCCGAGTCGAGCAGCTCGCGGATCGCATCCAGGTCGCTCGTCTGGCGGGCGATGATTCGGCCCGAGGTGTAGGTCTCGTGGAACTCGAGGCTCAGCCGCTGCGCGTGCAGGTACACCCGCTTGCGCAGGTCGAACAGGATGGCCTGGCTGATGCGCGCCGACAGCACCGTGTACTGCGCGATCAGCACCGCGCCGGCGATGCCCGCGATGAGGTAGCCGCCGACCGCGGCGCCCAGCGGGAACCAGTCGGAGGCCTTCATCAGCGCCGGCAGGCCCTGGTCGATGCCGAAGGCGATCAGCGCCGGGCCCGCGACCTGCAGGCCGGTGGAGACGACGATGACCGCCGCCGTCAGCACGAGCCGCGCGCGCAGCGGCCTCAGCAGCGAGCCGAGCAGGCGCAGCGAGCGCTGCCGGATCGCCCGGCTCTCGTCTTTCGTGTAGTCGGAGCGCTCTTCGCCCGCGACGCCCGAGATGCTCATTCGCGTCCCTACTCGGCGATGACCGCATCCCGCTCGAACGATCCCTCGTCGGGGATGATGTCGAGCGTTCCGGTCTGGGTGTGCTTCTGGCGCGCTTCCTCCTCCTCGTCGAGCGACGAGATGACGAAGCGGTAGTGCTCGTTGCGGGCCAGCAGCTCGCTGTGCTCGCCCACGTCGGTGACGCGGCCGTTCTCGAGCAGCGCGACGCGGTCGGCGAGGGTGACGGTCGACGGACGGTGCGCCACGATCAGCGCGGTCGTGCTGCTGAGCACGCGGCGCAGCCCCGCCTCGACCCGCGCCTCGGTGTCGACGTCGAGCGCCGACAGCGGGTCGTCGAGCACGAGCACCTCGGGTCGGGCGGCGACAGCACGGGCGAGCGCGAGGCGCTGCCGCTGACCGCCGGAGAGGCTCAGCCCCTCCTCGCCGACCTTCGTGTCGACGCCCTCGGGCAGCTCGTCGACGAACGACGCCTGCGCCACATCGAGCGCCTCGCGCATGACGCGCTCGGCCTCGACGGCCTGGCTCGGATCGGCGAGCTCGGGCCGGCCGAGCAGCACGTTGTCGCGCACGGACGCCGAGAACAGCGTCGCGTCCTCGAAGGCCATCGCGATGTGGCGCCGCAGATCCTCGCGGGTCAGGTCGCGCACATCCACGCCGTCGAGTCGCACGGCGCCGCCGGTCACGTCGTAGAGGCGCGTCGTGAGCGCGGTGAGCGTCGTCTTGCCCGAGCCGGTCAGGCCGACCAGCGCCATCGTCTCGCCCGGGCGCACCTCGAGCTCGATGCCGTTGAGCAAGTCAGGGAACTGCTTCGGCGAGTCCTGGTAGCGGAAGTGCACGTCGTCGAAGACGAGGCGCCCCTTCGCATCCTGCACCGTCGCCGGCTCGTCGGGATCGGTGATCGCGTTCTCCGAGTCGAGCACCTCGTAGAGACGGTCGACGGCCGTGCGGGTGTCGAAGGTCATCGACAGCAGGAAGCCGATCGACTCGATCGGGAAGCGCAGCACGGTCGCCGTCGCGAAGAACGCGAACAGCTGGCCGACCGTGAGCACGTCGTTCGCTGCGAGCAGCACGCCCCCGAGCAGGCTCAACGCGAAGGCGACGTCGGGCACGAGCAGCAGCCAGAGCCAGATGCCGGCGATCGCCTGCGCCTTCTCGATCTCGGTTCCGCGCAGCTCCTCGGCCTGACGGGAGAACTTCTCGAGCGAGTGCCGCCCGCGCCCGAAGGCCTTGAGCACGCGGATGCCGTGCACGCTCTCCTCGACCGCGGTCGCGAGGTCGCCCTGCTGGTCCTGACTGCGGCGGGCGACGACCGAGTACTTCTGCTCGAAGACGTAGCCGTAGATCCACAGCGGGATCGAGCAGATCAGGAACAGCAGACCCAGCTGCCAGCTCCAGAAGAACAGCACCACGAAGCCGACGACGATCGTGATCACGTTGACCACGAGCAGCACGATGCCGAACGACAGCCAGCGGCGGATCAGGCCGAGGTCGCTCATCGCGCGCGACAGCAGCTGCCCGCTCGCCCAGCGGTCGTGGAAGGCGACCGGCAGGTCCTGCAGCTTCGCGTAGAAGGCGTTGCGCATGGTCGCCTCGACGTGCGTGCCCGGAGTGAGCACGAACCAGCGGCGCAGGGCGATGAACACCGCCTCGCCGGCGCCGAGCAGCAGCACGAGGATGACGGCGGGCCAGATCTGCGCGCCGTCGCCCGACGACAGCGGACCGTCGACGAGGTTCTGCAGGACCACCGGGATCGCCAGCGAGACGAGGCCCGCGAGCAGCGCCGCGACGGCGCCGAGGATCAGCCGGCCGAGGGCCGGCTTCACGAAGGGGTAGATCTTGGCGAGCGTGGCGACGGTGCCGGCGCGATGCTCACGCGGTTGGGGACGGTCGGGGGACGTGGTGGAGCGCATGCGTCATCCAGGGTCGTTTCGGCGCACGGAGACGCCGGAGCGGAGATGGTGGTGGTGTGGATGCTGCGGGCGGCCGGTGAGACCGGAGGCCCGCCGAGATGAGGCTGGGGGTGCCGCCGCTACGGCCGCTTCGCCGCGCGCATACGGCGCGTGACGGAACCGGCCGGGTAGAGGCGGACGCCCTCGAATCGCGTGATGGTCGTGGTGTCCATGTCGCCTCCTCGTCGCGTCCGCAGCCCGCGGGGTGAGCCCACGCGAGCCTTACAACCTATCCCCGGGCTGTGAATCCGCGCAAGACCCGATCACCGGCCCCGCTCGGCTCGGCTCGGCTGCTCGACCGCTCGGCTGCGTGGGCCCGTGACTCAGTCGCGCTGCGCGGGCCCGGCCGGCAGCCGCACCGTCACGGTCGTCCCCGTCCCGGCGTCGCTCGCCAGCTCGAGCTCGCCGCCGAGGGCCTCGACCCGGTCGACCAGACCGCGGATGCCGGTGCCGGCATCCAGCGACGCTCCCCCGCGCCCGTTGTCGCGCACGGTCAGCACGAGGGACCCGGCCTCGCCATCGCCCACCACCTCGCGGGTGTCGTCGAGCTCGAGATGCAGACGCACCCAGGCTCGCCGAGCACCCGAATGCCGGGCGATGTTGGCCAGGCACTCCGAGGCGACGAAGTAGACCGTCGCCTCGACCAGCTCGGTCGGGCGCTCATCGACGAGCACATCCACCTCGGTCGGCACCGGGCAGCGCGACGCGAGCTCGGGCAGGGCCAGCGCGAGGCCGCCCTCGACCAGCACGGTCGGGTGGATGCCGCGGGCCAGCTCGCGCAGCTCCTTCAGCGCCGACGACAGCCGCCCGAGCGTCTCCTCGAGGCGCTGCGCGAGTTCATGGGCCCCCTCGGCGCGGGCGGCCGACACGAGCGTGCGCAGCTCCATCGCGAGGGCGACGAGCTGCTGCTGCGAGCCGTCGTGCAGGTCGCGCTCGAGCCGCTTGCGCGCCTCGTCCCCCGCCTCGACGATGCGCTGACGCGACTCGCGCACCTGCGCGAGGGTGCGCTCGACCTCGCTGCGCAGCGAGCGGTTGTCGACGCTGAGCCGGAGGGCCGCCGAGACGCCGTCGAGCAGCCGCTCGTTCTCGGCGAGGGCCCGGTCGTGGCGGATCACGGCGATCGGCGTGCCCCCGTCGCCGGAGATCGGCAGCAGGGTGCTCGTCGGCTCGGCGACATCCAGGTCGATCTCGACCGGGGCGCCGGCGTCGTCGATCCAGCCGCCCGTGCGCTCATCCCACCAGAACACCTCGACGCCGGGATCCCGCAGCACGGTCGCGAGCGACTCGCGCCAGGCCGCGCGGTCGACGCCGTCGCGGGTGATCATCATGAGGTCGGCCACGCGGCCGCGGGTGTTGCGCAGGTGCACGCTGCCGGCGATGTAGCAGATCGGCACCGAGGCGACCGCGAACAGCGACACCACGGCCACCGATCCGTCGCCCGTGATCGCGACGACGAAGGCGCCCTTCGAGGCGCTGTGCATCGCGTAGCTGATCGCCTCGGCGACGAGCGCCGCCGTCCAGGCGAAGAGGCCGATCGGCATCACGAAGGCGACGCTGCGGGTCGGCTGGCTGCCGCGGCTCCACTGCCAGAGCAGCCGGGTGGCGACGAAGAGCACGATCACGGCGCCGATGACGCGGTAGATCGTGTCGACGGTCGTGAAGGTGCTCTGGTCGCCCACGAGAGCGTAGGCGTTGCTCACGCAGAGGCAGTCGCGGTTCTCGGTCTTGTCGGCGATCAGCACGACCCCGGCACGCACGATCGACACGCTCACGCCGAAGCCGACGACCGCCCAGTCCACGACGCCGACGTAGCGCCCACGCGGATACGCGAGGGCGATGAGGCCCAGCAGCAGCGCCCAGATCAGGTCGATGCTGCGCAGGATGGGCCAGACGTAGCCGAAATAGGCGACCACGGCGAAGAAGGTCTGCGGGATCCAGAAGTAGGGGAACAGCGCCATCATGACGATCGGCAGCCGACGCTCGCCCAGCTGCAGGCCGACCATCGCCGAGAACGCGAAGACGAAGGGCACGGCCGCGTGCAGAGTCACCCAGGAGACGTCGGGCCGGTCGAGCGGCGGCGTCGACTGCCAGCCGAGCACCTGCATGACCAGGTTCAGCAGCGGACCCGCGGCGATGAAGACACCCCAGGCGATCCCGCGGCCCACGCCGAGGCGCCGCGGCGGCGCCGGACGCACATCCAGCGGTCGCGGATGGGCGGCGCGAGCGGCCGCCGGGGCGTTCATCGCGACCCGAGGAAGGCGAGCACCGCCAGCACCCGACGGTGGTTGTCGGGCGAGTCGTCGAGGCCGAGCTTCTGCATGATGTTGCGCACGTGCGTCTCGACGGTCTTCACGCCGAGGAACAGCTGGCGCGAGATGCCCGCGTTCGAGTTGCCCTGCGCCATCGCCTCGAGCACCGAGAGCTCGCGGGCGGTCAGGGTCGACAGCGGTCCGTCGGCGCGCGGCCGGTTCATCAGCTGAGCTACGACCTCCGGGTCGACGACCGAGCCACCGCGCGACACGGTCGTGACCGCGGCGACGAGCGTGTGCGGCTCGGAGACGCGCTCCTTCAGCAGATAGCCGGTGCCGGCGCCGGCATCCAGCGCGCGCATCGCGTACTCGGGCGTCGCGTACATCGACAGCAGCAGCACGCCGATGCGCGAGCCCTGACTGCGCAGGGTCTCGAGGGCGACGATGCCCTCGTCGCGGAACTTCGGCGGCATGCGGATGTCGAGCACCGCCACGTCGATCCCGCCGGACTGCACGGCGGCGACCAGCTCCTCGCCCGATCCGACCGACGCGACGACGTCGACGCCTCCGTCGGCGAGCACTTTGCCGATGCCCTCGCGCAGCAGCATCGCGTCATCGGCGACCGCTGCGCGCAGTCGCGTTCCTGATAGTGCGTCGGTCATAGCAACCCGACCTCCGATGGGCGGCGGGGCTCCGCCCGAGCGTCCCGATCTCCCCTCAGGACAGGTTGAGGATACCTAATCAGGGCTTCCCCCGATGAACTGGACAGACCGTTCCGCCAGATTGTGGCTCGGAGCAAGCGCTCCCAGCGACGGAACGGGGGTAGAGCTGGTGTCGTCCCACACCGCGAAGCTCATCGCCCCCGTCGGCGTGTCGGTCGTCAGCCCCGCGACCGATGCCGACTCCGACACCGTGATCCGCTCGATGCGCAACCCGAAGCGCCCTGCGCTGCGCCCGAGCGGGGCGAGGAGTCGTCTCGCCCCCCGTGCGGTTCCCAGCTCGGCCCCGGCGGGCCGGGAACCGCACGGGTCCCCTCGTCCTCTCGCGGGCATCCGAGGAGAGCTCCGCCTGTGATCCTGCTCGTCGCCCCGCCCGATGACCGTCATGCCGCCGCCGTCGCCGACCGCCTCCGCGCGCGCGGCGAGGACGCCGCCCTCATCGACGTTGCCAGCCTGACCGCACAGCTCACGATCGGCCTCGAGTTCGCCCCGGGCCTGAGCGCCTCCGGATCCGTGCAGGTGCACGGCCTCGACGGCGCCACGACCCAGACCATCGACCTCTCCCGCGTCACCGCCGGGTGGTGGCGACGCAGCTGGATCCCGCTGCTCGGCGCCGACGACCCGCGTCTCACCGGCGCCCCCGTCGACTTCGGCGAGGCGCTCGTGTCGACCGCCGAGGCGCTCGACATCGCCTGGGCGAACGAGCCCGTCGCCGTCGACCTGGCTCAGCGCCGCACCCGGCTGTGGGCCTCCGCACGCCGTGCCGGTCTGATCATGCCGCACACGATCGTGACCCACGATCCGGGCGCCGCGCACCGCTTCGCGAAGCAGCACCTGCGCACCGGCGTCGTCTGCCGCCCGCTCGTGAAGTCGCACGCCGAGTGGCCCGCGCAGGATCGCATCATGGGCGTCTCGGCGATCGACGAGCTCGTCGAGCAGAACGGCCCCGACCTCGTGCTGCGCGCCTTCGTCCCGGGCTCCGACCTGCGCGCCTTCGTCGCCGGTGATCGCGTGCTGGCCGCCGATCTCGGCCCGACCGCGACGAACGACCCCGGCGCCGGTCTGCTGCCGGTCGTGCCGAGCGGCGCCCGGGCCGTCGAGCTGCCGGTCGAGGTGCGCGACGGTCTCGCCGCGCTCGTCGCCGACCTCGGCCTCGGGCACGCCGCCGTCGACCTGCGGCGCACGCGCGCCGGCGAGCACCTCTTCCTCGACCTCGACCCGCTCGCCGGCTGGCTCGACGTCGAGGCCGTGACGGGGCTGCCGCTCACCGAGCAGCTCGTCGACGAGCTGCTCGCGCGCTCCGCCGCGCGCGTCGCCTGACGCCGCGCGTCCCGCGACGCCGCGCATCCCACCCCACTACGCCACGCATCGCGCGACGACCGAGACGGCCGACGCCCCGGACGACCGACGCCGGAGACGAACGACGCCCCGGACGAACGACGCCGGAGACGACCGACGCCGGGGACGAACGACGCCGGGGCGGATGCGCGCGCATCCACCCCGGCGTCGTTCCGAGTCGCGGGCCGAGAGCCCGGCCGGCTCAGTGGAAGAAGTGGCGCTCCCCGGTGAAGTACATCGTCACGCCCGCCGCGGCGGCCGCGTCGATCGTCTCCTGATCGCGCACCGACCCACCCGGCTGCACGATCGCGCGGATGCCCGCCTCGAGCAGCACGGCCGGGCCGTCGTTGAAGGGGAAGAAGGCGTCGGATGCGGCGACGCTGCCCGCGGCGCGCTCACCGGCGCGGTCGACGGCCAGCTTGCACGAGTCCACGCGGTTGACCTGGCCCATGCCGATGCCGACCGAGGCCCCGTTCGACGCCAGCAGGATCGCGTTCGACTTCACCGCGCGGCAAGCGGTCCAGGCGAAGGCGAGATCGGCGAGGGTCTGCTCATCGGCCGGCTCGCCCGCGGCGAGGGTCCAGGTCGACGGGTCGGCGAAGTGCGCGTCGACGTCCTGCACGAGCACGCCGCCCGAGATGTCCTTGAACTCGCGCGTCGGGCGCTGGAAGCCCTCGGGCAGGGTCAGCAGTCGGATGTTCTTCTTCGTCGACAGCACCGCGAGGGCGTCGTCGTCGAAGCCCGGGGCGACGACGACCTCGGTGAAGATGTCCTTGATCGACTCGGCCGCGGCCAGGTCGATGCGCCGGTTCGCGGCGATCACGCCGCCGAAGGCCGACACCGGGTCGCACTCGTGCGCCTTGCGGTGCGCGGCGGCGATCGTCGCGCCGACCGCGATACCGCAGGGGTTCGCGTGCTTGATGATCGCGACCGCCGGCTCGGCGAGGTCGTAGGCGGCGCGCACCGCCGCATCCGCGTCGACGTAGTTGTTGTACGACATCTCCTTGCCGTGCAGCTGCGCCGCCTGGGCGATGCCCCGCTCGGCCGGCACGGTGTAGAGCGCGGCGCCCTGGTGCGCGTTCTCGCCGTAGCGCAGCTGGCCCTGCAGCTCGGCGCTGTAGCTGAACTCGAGCGGGAAGCCGTCGACACGGCCGATCGCCTGGGTGTCCTCGACCTCGAACCAGCTCGCGACGGCGGCGTCGTAGGCGGCCGTGTGCTGGAAGGCCTCGCGCGCGAGGCGGCGACGCTGCGCCAGGTCGGTGCCGCCGGCGTGCACCGCGGCGATGACGTCGGCGTAGCGCTCGGGCGAGACCACGATCGCGACGTTGGCGTGGTTCTTCGCCGAGGCGCGCACCATCGCGGGGCCGCCGATGTCGATCTGCTCGACGACGTCGTTCGCGGCCGCGCCCGAGCGCACCGTCTCGACGAAGGGGTACAGGTTGACGACGACGAGCTCGAAGGGGCGGATGCCGAGCTCGTCGAGCTGACGCTCGTGCGACTCGAGGCGCAGGTCGGCCAGCAGACCGCCGTGCACGCTCGGGTGCAGGGTCTTGACGCGGCCGTCGAGCGACTCGGGGAAGCCGGTGACGCTCGAGACCTCGGTGACCGGGTGTCCGGCATCCGCGATGGTCTTGGCGGTCGAGCCGGTCGACACGATCTCGATGCCGGCGGCGGCGAGCTCGCCGGCCAGGTCGAGCAGTCCGGTCTTGTCGCTGACCGAGATCAGCGCTCGGCGGATCGGGACGATGTCCCTGCTGCGGTAATCGGCGGGGTCGTGGCTGGGACCGCTCACGCGAGCTCCTTCAGATCGAGATGGCCGTTGGCGATGTCGAGCACGGTCTGGATGAGCAGACGGCGCTCGACGGGCTTGATGCGCTCGTGCAGCGCGGCTTCGGTGTCGTCGGGCAGGATCGCGACGCGCTCCTGGGCGACGATGGGGCCGGAGTCGACGCCGTCGTCGACCACGATCACGCTGGCTCCGGTCTGCTCGGCGCCGGCGCGCACGGCGTCGCGCACGGCGTGAGCGCCCGGGAACTCGGGCAGGTACGCGGGGTGGGTGTTCAGCAGCGCCGGGGTGAGGGCGCGCACGAAACGCGGCGGCACCAGGCGCATGAGGCCCGACAGGATGACGAGGTCGGGCTGCCACTGCTGCACCTGCGCGAGCAGCTCGTCGCCCCAGGCGTCGCGGTCGGCGAAGGCGCCGTACGGCACCGTGAAGCTCGGGATGCCGAAGGCCTCGGCGTGGGCGAGGCCCTCGGCGTCGCGGTCGGCGCCGATCGCGACGACGCGCGCGGGGAACTCGGCGTCCTGCGAGGCCTCGAGCAGGGCGCGGAGGTTCGACCCGCCGCCGGAGATGAGCACGACCAGCCGGAGCACCCGTCAAGACTAGGGGACGCGCGCCGGGGCGCCGACCACGGCGTGGGCGCTCAGCGGGGCAGGTCGACCGGGCCGGTGTCGAGGTCGTCCTGCGCGGAGCGTCCGCCCGTCGCGCGCCCGGCGTCGTCGCGCTTCTCCTCGCCGCTCGTCGGCTCACCGGCGGACGTGCTGGCGGCATCCCGCGCCCGACGCTCGGCTCCTGGACGCCGCAGTCGTCCGCGCAGCGAGCCGAGGCTGTCGAGGAACGAGGCCCCCGACCTCACGGTGTCGATGGGGCCGGTGTCGGCGTGCACGTCGACGCTCGCATCGCGGTCGGCGGCCGGGTCGTGCACCACGATCGGCTCGGCATCGACGTCAGCCCCGGAGCCGGCGTCGGCGCCGGGCCGGGTCGGCGCGTCGGCGGATGCGGCGCGGGCGCCCGCGGACTTCCGCATCGGCTTCTCGTCGGTCGAGGCCTCGGCGGCCGACGACCGCCCCGCGCGTCGAGCGAGGACCGACGACGATGCCGCGGCCGTCGCCTCCGCCCCCGCGGGCACCAGGGCGCCGCGACGTTCGGCGGCCGTGCGCGCATCCAGGTCATCGGCGGCCCCGAGTCCATCGGCCGACTCGGCGTCATCGAGGTCGCCGCGGCGCCGCAGCGGACGTCCGGCCGCGAAGCCGATGCCGATCGCCAGGGCGAACTCGACCGCCGAGACCAGGCCGACGGCGACCGGATCCGGTCCGACCGACACCAGTCGCCCCGGCCCCGCGGCGCCACCCGAGGCGCAGGCGAGGAGGCCCATCACGAGCCCGCCCGTGACGCCGCCGCCCAGCGCGGCGACCAGCATCCACCGGCCGGAGCCCTCCTCGCCGAGCTCGCGGCGCAGCCCGCCGCGCGTCGCCGCCCCGGCCAGGAACCCGGCCACGATCGGCACGAGCAGCCCGACGAAGCCGAAGGCCGACGAACCCTCGGGGATCGCGCCGAAGATCGGCAGCGCCGGGATCGGGCCGAGGCTCGTGCCGAGCGGCGAGACGTTCGACCCGAGGCCGATTGCGAAGCCCGGGCCGACGAACCACGACGCCGTCCAGATGATGAGGTTCGGCAGCAGCGCGAGCTGGCCCGCCGTAAGGGCGATGCTGCCCGCGACGCCGGGGTGCAGCGATTCGTAGAGGCGGATGATCTGGGCGTACGACACCACGAGCGCGACCGCCAGCGCGACCGCGGAGACGAGCAGCGTGATCGACGCGGCCGCCGCCCCCGACCGCAGCGACCCCGTGAGCACGATGCGCGGCAGCTCGGGGATGAGGCGGTGCACCCGCTGCCGCACCCGCTCCGCCGTCTCGTCGCTGCGGTTCCAGGCCCACTCGCGCAGCAGGCCGAGCGCCAGGCCGACCGCGAACGCGACCGTCGGCAGCAGGGCGCCCTGCCAGATCGAGGGCCGCGCCGACTCGTGCAGCGCCGACAGGGTCGCGAGCAGCGACAGCGCGCCGAAGACGCCGGCGGAGGTCAGGGTGCCGAGGATCGGGTGGTGCGTCTCGAAGATGCGCGAGCCGGCGCGCAGCCCCAGCAGCGCCGTCAGCAGCGCGAAGCCGAGCGCCGCGATCGTCACCACGACGACCGAGGTCTCGGGGCCGGCGCCGAGCGCAGCGGCCGTCACCGGGTCGAGCGCGAGCCGCACATCCGCCCCGTGCCCGATCAGCCAGCTGTCGACCGCGGCGCGCCAGAAGATCAGCCAGTCGGGGCCGAAGCCGTACTGCGCCGCCCACAGGATCGTCAGCGGCACGAGCGGGATCGCGATGCCGATCGCGAACGCGAGGGCCGCCTCGAACGCGGAGAGGAGCAGGGTGAGGCGGCGGGTCACGTGCCGACTGTATTCGGGCGTCCGGCATCCGCCGCGGGGGCGCGGCGGGGTCGCGTGAACCGGGAGCCGGATGGGCCGCGGTCGCGACCGGCGCGCCCCCGGCGGCGGCCGGGCGGCCACGCCACCGGCCCGGCGCTAGGGTCGGAGGCGAGGAGGCGCGCATGGCGGAGTCGGTGTACCAGCGGGTGCTCGGCGACGAGTTCGCGCTGCTCGACCTGCGGCTGCGGCGCTACTTCGGCCCGCCGCCCGAGGGCGCCGTCGGCGTCGGCCGCGGCGTCTACGACCAGGCCGGCGCGGTCGGGATCGGCGGGCGCCTGCTGCGGCCGGTGCTGACCTGGCTGGCGTGGCAGCGCATCCTCTTCCCCGAGAGCGGCGAGGAGATCGCGTTCACGGTCGTGAACCGCGCCGACGAGCGCCGGGGCACCCTTTCAGCGCAGCGGACCTTCGACTTCGACGGCGTGCGCCGCGTCATGGAGGACACGATGTCGGTGCGCCGCGGCCGCCTGCGCGACCGACTCGGCCGCACGCGCTGGCTCGAGGTCGACCTCGAGCTCAGCGTCGTCGACGGCGGGCTGCACATGGTCTCGCGTGGCCTCGGCGTCCGCCTCGGCTTCGTGCGTCTGCCGCTCCCCCGCCTCGCCCGTGTCTCGCTCGACGAGCGCAGCGACCCCGACGGCGTGCACCAGCGGGTGGATGTGCGGCTCACCGCGCCCCTGCTCGGCGAGTTCTTCCGCTACTCCGGCATCTTCAGCTACGACTACCGCCAGCTGCGCTGACCCGCTCGCGCGCCGCCTCCTCTTCCTCTCCCGTCGCCCGCGGAGCCTGTCGACTTGCCCACTTCCGCGGGGTGTCGCATGTGCAGTTTCGCGACTTGCCCACTTCCGCGGCGTGCCGAACTCGTGAGGCCGCGGAAGTGGGCAACACGGGAGCGAGAACGTTGGCTCCTCCCCAGTCGGAACATCGACAGACTGTCCACGATGATCCGCTCGGTCACCGTGCGGGATCAGCGATGCGACGAGCCTGCATGCATGGCACCGCCGCGCGCCGCTCGTGATCCCTGAGCAGTGGCGAGCCGACCTGAGACGCCGGGCGCGGCTCGAAGCGCTCGGCTGGCGCGTGCTGGAGCTGACCGCGGATGACCTCCGCGATCTCGACGCCGTCGTGCACCAGGTCCGCGCGATCCTCGCCCGGCGCGAAGCCGCTGCCGTCCGCTGAGTTGCCCGCTTCCGCGGCAACGAGAACTCAGCTCACCGCGGAAGTGGGCAACTCGGAAATCGGGGCGAGTCCGCGGCAGGCCCGGGGACGTCGCATGACGAGGGGCCCGCATCCGGTGGATGCGGGCCCCTCGTCCGCGAGTGCGAGCCGCGGTCGGCTCGACGCGGGCGCGGCCTACAGCGCGGCGTAGACCTCGCGCAGCAGAGCGGCGGTCTCGCTCGGCGTCTTGCCGACCTTGACTCCGGCGGCCTCGAGGGCCTCCTTCTTCGCCTGGGCCGTGCCCGCCGAGCCGGAGACGATCGCGCCGGCGTGACCCATCGTCTTGCCCTCGGGCGCGGTGAAGCCGGCGACGTAGCCGACGACCGGCTTGGTCACGTTGGCCTTGATGAAGTCGGCCGCGCGCTCCTCGGCGTCGCCGCCGATCTCGCCGATCATGACGATCGCCTTGGTCTCGGGGTCGGCCTCGAACGCGGCGAGCGCGTCGATGTGGGTGGTGCCGATGACCGGGTCTCCGCCGATGCCGATGGCGGTCGAGAAGCCCAGGTCACGCAGCTCGTACATCATCTGGTAGGTCAGAGTGCCCGACTTCGACACGAGGCCGATCGGTCCCTTGCCGGTGATGTTCGCCGGGGTGATGCCGACGAGCGCCTCGCCGGGGGTGATGATGCCGGGGCAGTTCGGCCCGATGATGCGGGTCTTGTTGCCCTTCGCCTTGGCGTAGGCCCAGGCCTCGGCCGAGTCCTGCACCGGGATGCCCTCGGTGATCACGACGAGCAGCGGGATCTCGGCGTCGATGGCCTCGATGATCGCGCCCTTCGAGAAGGCCGGCGGCACGAAGGCGATGGAGACGTCGGCGCCGGTGGCGGCGATCGCCTCGGCGACGGTCGCGAAGACGGGCAGCTCGACGGTCGAGCCGTCAGCGGCGGTGTGCTCGACGGTGGTGCCGGCCTTGCGGGCGTTGACGCCGCCCACGACCTGGGTTCCGGCCTTGAGCATCAGGGCGGTGTGCTTGGTGCCCTCGCCGCCGGTGATGCCCTGCACGATGACCTTCGAGTCCTTGTTCAGGAAGATCGACATTTCTCTTCTTCTCTCAGTTCTTCTCGGTCGTCGGATCAGGCGTTGGCGAGCTCGGCGGCCTTGTCGGCGCCGTCGTCCATGGTGGTCGCGAGCGTGACCAGCGGGTGGTTGGCGGCGGCGAGGATGGCGCGGCCCTCCTCCACCTGGTTGCCGTCGAGGCGCACGACGAGCGGCTTGGTCGCCGCGTCGCCGAGGATCTCGAGGGCCTTGACGATGCCCTCGGCCACGGCCACGCAGGAGGTGATGCCGCCGAAGACGTTGACGAAGACGCTCTCGACCTGCTCGTCGCCGAGGATGACGTCGAGGCCATTGGCCATGACGGTCGCCGAGGCGCCGCCGCCGATGTCGAGGAAGTTCGCCGGCTTCACGCCGCCGTGGTTCTCGCCGGCGTAGGCGACGACATCCAGCGTCGACATGACGAGGCCCGCGCCGTTGCCGATGATGCCGACCTGGCCGTCGAGCTTGACGTAGTTGAGGTCGTTCTGCTTGGCCTTGGCCTCGAGCGGGTCGGCCGCATCCTTGTCCTCGAGCGCCTCGTGCTCGGGGTGGCGGAAGCCGGCGTTCTCGTCGAGCGAGACCTTGCCGTCGAGGGCGACGATGTCGCCGGCGCCGGTGAGCACGAGCGGGTTGACCTCGACGAGCGTCGCATCCTCACCGGTGTAGACCTCGTAGAGCTTCACGATCACGGGGGCGACCTTGCCGACGAGCTCCTCGGGGAACTTCGCGGCGACGGCGATCTCGGTCGCCTTCTCGAGGGTGATGCCGGCGCCCGGGTCGACCTCGATGCGCGCGAGAGCCTCGGGGCGCTCCTCGGCGAGCTGCTCGATCTCCATGCCGCCCTCGTAGCTGGCGAGCGAGAGGTACGAGCGGTTGGCGCGGTCGAGCAGCACGGAGAAGTAGAACTCCTGCTTGATGTCGGCGCCGGCGGCGACCATGACGCGCTTGACGACGTGGCCCTTGATGTCGAGGCCGAGGATGCCGCCCGCGGCGGCTTCGGCGTCGTCGGGGGTCTTGGCGACCTTGACGCCGCCGGCCTTGCCGCGGCCTCCGGTCTTGACCTGCGCCTTGACGACCGTCACGCCGCCGAGCTTCTCGGCGGCCGCACGGACCTCGGCGGGGGTGTCGGCGATGATGCCGGGGAGTACGGGAACCCCGTACTTCTCGAAGACGTCACGGGCCTGGTACTCGAAAAGATCCACGCTGGCTGCTTCTTCCTTGCGCGTCGGAGTCGTCGGGGAACAGCCGGTATCTCGACATAGAGATAGTTCGACATCAAGAGATATCGGCGGCACCAACCCTAGCGCTCCCGCGCGACTGCTTCGTGCGCGGGCGCCCAGGTTCGACGCGCGGGGTGCGCCGTACGATCGCGGCGTGAGAGCTGCCCGCGACTGGCCGGAGTACGCCGCCGACGGCGCTCTCGTGCTGGGCGGCGCGGCCGCGATCCTGCTGCAGCTGGGCGACCCGGTGGTCGCCCGCGGGGTGGCCGCGCACAGCGCCTTCGCGCGCGATCCGCTGCGTCGGCTCGAGCACACGCTCGCCTATGTCTATGCGGTGTCGCTCGGCGACGACGAGCTCGAGCGCCTCGTCGCCGGCATGGTCGACGGCGCCCACTCGGGCGTGCCGGGAGCCCGCGACGCCGCGCACCAGATCTGGGTCGCGGCGACGCTGTGCTGGACCGGGATGCGCACGCATGCGCTGCTGCGCGGTGCGATCACAGCGGAGCTGGCCGACGAGATCGTCGCCCGCAGCGAGCGTCTCGCGACGGCGCTACAGACGCGGCCGGGCGCCTGGCCACGCGACCGCACCGCTTTCGCCGACTACTGGGATGCGCGCATACCGGCCCTCGAGATCGGCCCCGAGGCCCGCGAGGTCGCCGGGCAGCTGCTGCACCCGACCGCGCTGCCGTGGTGGGCGCGGCCCGCGATGCCGATCGTGCGCGCGCTGACGCCCGCGCTGCTGCCGCCGACCGTGCGCGAGGCCTACGGCCTGCCGCTGCGTCGGGGGCGTGCGGCTCTCGCGCTCGCGCTCGTGCGCGCGCTTCTCGCCCTCGCCCCGCGACGCCTGAGCGAGCTGCCATCACGGCATGTGCTCGAACGACTACGGCGCCACGCCGCCCGCCGGAGCGGGAAGGCGTGACTCCGCAGTGAGAGAGCCGGTTCGCGCACCGAGACGATCGCGAGCCGGGTGGATCAGGCCGCAGGCCCCGAGCTGATGTAGATGCCCGCGTTCGAGGCGGCGCCGCCGATCGCATCCACCAGCTGGCCGTAGGCGGCGTCGGTCTTCGAGACGCCGATCGCGCCGCCCTTGAGGAAGCTCGCGCCGCCGTCGCGGTCGACGCGCACGGTGAGGTTGCCCGACTCGTCGTGGGCGTAGGCGACGACGAAGGCGACGTGGAAGTCGTCACCCGAGAGGGCGCCGAGCCAGAAGGTCTTGGTCTTGTTGCCGCGGCTGAGTCGGTGAGCGCCGTTCGGCAGCACCTCGGCCGCGTAGCCGAGCGACGACACCGTGTTCGCGACGAGGGTGGAGGCGGCGGTGCTGTCGCCGCCGAGGGTGAAGAGGGTGCCGGCCATGATGCTCCAGATGCTTGCGACGTGCGCGCACGTCGATGGTGGTGGTGTCACCGCGACGGGGCAGCCGCGGCGCCGATGCCGCGAGCTCCCCCGAGGATGCAGAGCGGCGTTTCGCTCACATTAGCGCCGGGATGCGCGACCGCGCGATGGGCAGCTCTGCCCGCGCGCATCCGGAGCGGGGTCCTAGGCTGGCGCGGTGAGATTCGCCGCGCTGCGCGCCCCCTGGTACCGCGGCTATCTGATCGGCGGCATCCTGCTCATGTCGGGCGACCACGTCGAGCACGCGATCACCTACTTCGTCATGTGGCAGAAGTTCCAGTCGCCGGTGCTCGCGGGCTTCGCGACGATCAGCCACTGGGTGCCGTTCCTGCTCGGCGCGATCCCCTTCGGCCACATCGCCGACCGCTTCGACAACCGGCGCATCATCCAGGCCTCGTGCGTGCTCTTCGCGCTCGTGTCGGTGGCCTGGGCGGTGCTGATCGGCACGAACACGCTGCAGCCCTGGCACTGTGTGATCCTGCTCGTGCTGCACGGGCTCTCCGGTGCGTTCTGGAACCCCGCCGACCAGCTCATGCTCTACGACATGGTCGGCCCCGAAGTGCTGCCGAGCGGGGTGCGGCTGATGGCGACCGGACTGAACCTCGGCATGCTGGCCGGCCCCGCGCTGGGGGCGACGCTGCTCGCGATCCCCGCGATCGGACCGGTCTGGGGCATGGCGCTCAACGTGCTGCTCTACGTGCCGTTCTTCGTCTACCTCGCGATCACGCCGGTCACCGGGCATCGGCGCCGACGGGTCGCGCCGCCGCGGATGCGCTTCCGCGATCTCGTCGGCGTGCTGCGCGAGGTGCCGCGCTACCCGGCGATCCTGCTGATGATGCTCACCCAGGGCGCGGTTGGCCTCTTCATCGGCACCGCGCTGCTGCCACTGCTGCCCGACTTCGGCCGGCTGCTCGGGCAGGACCAGGGGCCCGGCTATATCCTGCTGCTCATCGCCATGTCGACCGGCGCCGTCGCCGGCGGGCTCGGGATGGAGGCGCTCGGTCGCATCGCCGCGAGCACCCGCGCCGCGATCGTCGCCTCGGCGCTGTTCGGTCTCGGGGTGCTCGTCTTCGCGGTCTCGCGCAGCTTCCCGCTCTCGCTCGCGGCACTCGTACTGGCCGGCCTCGGCAACCTCGTCGGCGCCTCGACCGCGCAGACGGTCGTGCAGCTCGCGGCACCCGAGGACCGCCGCGGCGCCTTCATCGGCGCGTTCGGGATGGCCGCGAACGGCTTCCGCGCCGGCAGCGGCATCGTCGTGGGCGGGCTGAGCGCGCTCATCGGCGTCGCGGGCGGCGTCGCTGTCGGCGCCGGGGCGCTGCTCGTCGTCGCGGTCGTGCTGCTGGTCGTCGTCACGCTGCGGCGCCGTCGCGGAGACAGGTCGGTCGACCCGGCGCGCGAGGTCGCCCTCGACTGAGGTCCCGCTCGACCGACGACCCGACGCGCGAGGTCACGCTCGACCGACGACACGGCGCCGCCCACCGCGCAGGCGAACGTCAGCTGACGAGCTTCAGCGCGGCTGCGCGGCGATCGGTCCCGAGAATCGTCCCGGGTTGGCGACCGTGAAGGTCGGCGCCTCGAGCCCGGCGGTGAGCGCCTGGCCGACGGCAGCGGCCAGATCGGCGCGCTCGGGGAAGGGCTGCGGAACGCGCTCGGCCTCGCCGATCGCGAGCTGCCCCACGAGCTGCATGGTCACGCCGCCCTGCTGGCCGACGCCGGTCAGCGGCGCGAGGCCGGTGCCCGGCAGCATCACGATCTCCTGCTCGGCCGGGTTCGCCGACAGCACGCCGATCTCGCGGGCGGTCAACGACACGATCGCGAGCAGCACCGGCGCGGTGAAGTTCTCGCTGGCGACACGGGCGTCGAGCGAGCCCGAGAAGGGCTGCGCGGCGACGATCGGGCCGCCGAGCCCCTCGGGCGCCCCGCGCCAGACGATGCCGCTGAACTGCGGCAGCTTCTGGATGATCGGCAGCAGCTGCTCGATCGGCGGCGGAGTCGTGCTCATGCCGACACCCTAGCTTCCCCGGCCCGCGAGACCGCGGCCCCTGTTCGTGCCACAGCACCGTACGTCGCAGCTCGCATCGACATCCCCCTGTCTCCGGCGGACGCCCGTCGGGTCGGGCTCCGCACATCCCACTCCCCGATCGCCTCCGCGACCGGATCCGTCACCTCGCGCGTCAGAGCTTCTCGATCGGCGCGATCTTGATGAGCAGCTTCTTGCGGCCGGCCGTGTCGAACAGCACCTCGGCGATCGACTTCGGGCCCTGGCCGGTCACGCCGGTGACGCGCCCCTCGCCGAAGTCGGCGTGGCGGATGCGGTCGCCGGTCGCGAGCGTCAGGTCGCCGTTGTCGCGCACCTTCGCGGTGACGGCGTTCGCCCATTCGCGCTTCTCGCGGTTCGGTGCCGGCGGCAGCGACGTGCCGTAGCTGAAGCGGTCGCCGGAGTCGCGGCGGGCGTTGAGCGCCCGCGGCTGGCTGCCGCCGCGCGAGTTCGCGAATCCGGGCGACTGCCGCCACTCGATCAGCTCGGCCGGCACCTCCTGCAGATAGCGGCTCGGCAGCGCGACGGTGGTGTCGCCGAACTGCGACCGCTGCATCGCGAGCGAGAAGAACAGGCGGCGCTTGGCGCGGGTGACGCCGACGTAGAACAGGCGGCGCTCCTCCTGCACTCCCCCGGGCTCGCCGGCCGACATCTGGTGCGGAAGCAGCCCCTCCTCGATCCCGGTCAGGAAGACGGTGTCGTACTCGAGGCCCTTGGCGGTGTGCAGGGTCATGATCGACACCGAGCCGTCGGTGTCGTCGATCTCGTCGGCGGCGGCGAGCAGCGCCACGTTGGTGAGGAACTCGATGAGGGTGCCCTCGGGGTTCTGCTTGCGGAACTCCTTGGTCTGCGCGAGCAGCTCCTCGAGGTTCTCGGCGCGCGCCTCGTCCTGTGCGTCGCGCGTCGCGCGCAGCCCGGTGACGTAGCCGGTGCGCTCCATGAGCAGCGCGAAGATGTCGGCCGGGGCGGCGGTGAGCGCCTGACCGGAGGCCTCGTCGAGCAGGTCGACGAGAGTGCGGATCGCGCCCGTCACCTTGGGCCCGAGCCCGAGCTGCTCGACGTCGCGCAGCGCATCCCGCAGCGGCATGCCCTCGCGATCGGCGTGCGCCTGCAGCGTCGCCTCGGTGGCCGGGCCGATGCCACGGCGGGGCACGTTGAGCACGCGCCGCAGCGCCAGGTCGTCGGCGGGGTTGACGACCTGGATCAGGTAGGCCATCGCATCCTTGATCTCGGCGCGCTCGAAGAACTTCGTGCCGCCGGGGATGCGGTACGGCAGCGCCGAGCGGATGAAGATCTCTTCCAGCGGACGGGTCTGCGAGTTCGTGCGCACGAAGACGGCCATGTCGTTGAGCGAGGTGCCCGCCGTGCGCAGCTTGTCGATCTCGTCGGCGACGAACTGGGCCTCGTCGTGCGCCGAGTAGCCGGTGTAGCCGGTGATCTTGTCGCCGGCGCCGATCGTCGTGAAGAGGTTCTTCGCGGTGCGGTCGAAGTTGTTGCCGATGACCGCGTTGGCCGCGTCGAGGATGTTCTGCGTCGAGCGGTAGTTCTGCTCGAGCAGGATCGTCTTCGCCTCGGGGAAGTCGCGTTCGAACTCGACGATGTTGCGGATGTCGGCGCCGCGGAAGGCGTAGATCGACTGGTCGGAGTCGCCGACGACGGTGAGCGAGGCGGGCGCGATCGACCCGTCGGCCTCGAGCCGGGTGCGGGTGTCGGCGGGCACGTTCTGCGGCTTGACCGCGCGCACGAGCTCGCGGATGAGCGCGTACTGGGCGTGGTTCGTGTCCTGGTACTCGTCGACGAGCACATAGCGGAAGCGGCGCTGGTAGAGCGCGGCGACCTCGGGGAAGGCGCGGAACAGGTAGACGGTCTGCGCGATCAGGTCGTCGAAGTCGAAGGCCTTGGCCCGGGCGAGACCCTCGCTGTAGCGGCGGAACACCTCGAGGAAGGCCGACTCCTTGGGGTCGTCGACGTTGGCGCCCCGGGCGAAGCTCTCGGCATCCGTCAGCTCGTTCTTGAGCTTCGAGATGCGCCCGGCGACGCTCGACACGGTCAGCCCGAGGGTGTCGGCCTCGAGCTCCTTGAGGATGCGCTTGATGAGGGCACGACTGTCGGCCGAGTCGTAGATCGTGAAGCTCGGCGAGAGGCCGAAGGCCTCGGCCTGCCGACGCAGGATGCGCACGCAGGCGGAGTGGAAGGTCGAGATCCACATGCCCTGCGCGGCGTCGCCGACGAGTCCGTGGATGCGCTCGCGCATCTCGGCGGCGGCCTTGTTGGTGAAGGTGATGGCGAGGATCTGGCTGGGCCAGGCCTCGCGGGTGTCGAGCAGACCGGCGATGCGGCGGGTCAGCACGCTCGTCTTGCCCGAACCGGCTCCGGCGACGATCAGCAGGGCCCGTCCGCGGTAGAGCACGGCCTCCCGCTGCTGCGGATTGAGCCCGGCGAGCAGGCGCTCGTCGACCTCGGACGATCCGCCGAAGGAGGAGGTGGTCGGGTGGTCGGGCTCGAAGCCGTCGAGGACGAAGCTCATGTCCCGACGAGTCTAGGTGCGACCGCCGACGTGCGCGGGCGGGTCACGACCGGGCGGCGAAGGGCGCTCTCGGGTCTCTCAGGAGCCGCGGTCACCATGGCCGCATGAGCGACGCCGCGAACCGACCGACGACCGCCCCGAGCTCCGCGGACGCCGCGGAACTGCCCGCCGTCCCGGTGCGCTGGCTGCTCTTCGACGTCGGCGGGGTGATCGAGGTCGTCGACGACGCCGTCTGGCCGGGCCGGCTGCGCGAGCGCTGGGCCGCACGGCTCGGACTCGAGCCGGAGGAGTTCTCGCAGCGCCTCGCCGAGGCCGACCTGCCGGACGTCGCGACGACATCCGGGCAGGCGGAGGCCTACTGGAGCGGGATGGGCGCCGCGCTCGGCGCGTCACCGGAGCAGCTGGCCGAGCTGCGCGCCGACTTCTGGAACGAGTACTGCGGAACCGCCGACGAGCCGCTGCTCGAGTTCCTGCGCACGCTGCACGGCCGGGTCGGACTCGCGATCCTGTCGAACTCCGGCGACGGCGCCCGCGAGGAGGAAGAGCGGCGCTTCGGCTTCGCGAGCCTCTTCGACCCGATCCTCTACAGCCACGAGATCGGCGTGAACAAGCCCGATCCGGAGGCCTTCCGGATCGCGCTGCGCGAGCTCGGGGCCGAGCCCGGCGAGGTGCTCTTCGTCGACAATTGGACTGACAACGTCAGCGCGGCCCGCGAGCTCGGACTGCGAGCGCACCTGCACGCCGACGGGCAGGCCGGCACCCCGGCGACGATCGCCGCGATCGAGGCCGCGCTGAGCGGGGCCTGAGCGGCGGGGCCGAGTCGCGAGGCCTGAGCAGCGAGGCCGAGTCGCGGGATGCCCGCCGCGCCTCAGTGCTCGTCGCGCCTCAGTGCTCGTCGCGCACGGCGACCGCGAGGTCGGGCTGGTCGGCGAACACCCCGTCGACGCCGGTGTCGTAGATCGCGCGGAACTCGGTGCGCCAGTCGCCCGGCGCCTCCTTGCCGCCGCCGAGCCGGGCGGCGCGGGTGAGGAAGCGGTTCTCGGCCCGCAGCGTCCAGGTGTAGACCTCGAGGCCGGCGGCGCGGATGCGCTCGACCGTTCCGGTCGACTCGACCTCGTCGTCGTCCGAGACGATCACGAGGCTCTTGGCGAGGCTCACGCCGTCGACGGCGCCGAGCAGCGCCGGCAGGCCGCGCGGGCCGATCTGCGCCGCGTAGCTGAGGGCGTTGACGCCGTCGCGGGCCTCGAGGTCGGGGGCCGCCCCCTCGGCCTCGATCAGGTAGACGGTCTTCCCGGGCACCCCGCGATCGCGCACCTTCGTCAGCACGCTCTGCTCGAACGACTCGACCGTGAGGCGCTCGGCCGCGTCATCCCAGCCGGCGATCTCGCGGGCGAACAGCTCGTCGAGCGGAAGGCCGATCGAGGCGAAGTAGTGCGCGTGCTTGATCTCGGCGACCATGCGCAGCATCCGCCCCGCCACGTCCTGGCATTCGTCGATCAGCCCGAGCAGGTCGACCAGACGCAGCATCGGCTCGGCGCCGTCGTGCCCCGCGGATGCCGGACGCACCTTCGGCAGGCGCTCGACCGCCCGCAGGGTGGCGAGCTCAGCCCAGTCGAAGTCCTCGGTGAACCAGCCGGTCAGCCGCTGCCCGTCGATCTCCTTCGTCGTGCGGCGGTCGGCGAACTCGGGGCGGCGCGCGACGTCGGTCGTGCCCGAGATCTCGTTCTCGTGCCGGATCACCAGCACGCCGTCGCGGGTGGCGACGAGGTCGGGCTCGACCGCATCCGCCCCCTGCTCGAAGGCGAGGCGGTAGGCCGACTCGGTGTGCTCGGGGCGGTAGCCGCTCGCACCACGGTGGCCGATGACGAGGGGACGGGTCGGCACGGGGAGGGATCCGGTCACGCGACCCAAGATAATGGGGTCACGATGAACAGCAGGGATACGGCGAGCGCCTGCACGCACTGCGGTCGCGACCTCGACCCGGCGTGGAAGTTCTGCGTCTGGTGCGGCGCCCGCGTCATCCCCGAGGAGGCGGCGCCCGAGCCGACCCCGCGCGCCGAGCGCCACCTCAATCCGGCCGCGGTCTTCGCGCTCGTGCTCGGCATCCTGCTCTCGCCGCTCGCGATCGCCTTCGGGCATGTCGCGCTGCACCAGCTGAAGACCAGCGACGACCGGGGTCGGCTCGTCGCGCTCATCGGCACCGTGCTCGGCTACGCCTCGGTCGTGCTGATCGCGCTCGTGGTCATCGCCTGGATCCAGCTGCGTGTCCCGGTCTGAGCGCGGCAGCGGTCCGGCCGGAGGCGCACGGCGCTTCGTCGAACCCGCTCGCGCCCTGCCGCTGCGCTGGGGCTCGTACACGCCGCGGCTGATCGGCGGACTCGCGCTCATCGTCGCCGGCGGCATCGCGATCGCCGGATCGAACACCTTCCAGCTGCTGCTGCTGCTCGCCGGGTCGACCGCGCACATCGTCGGCTGGGGCGTCATCCCGAGCGACGGCTGGCGGCGCGTGGTCGCCGCGCTGCCCTCCACCCTGGGGTGCTGGATGGCGCTGCCCGGGCCGAAGTACCTCGCCGTGCTCGTGCTCCCTTTCGTCGCCTGGCTGCTCGTGCGGCACCGGCCGGCCCTCGCCTGGCTCACCGTGCCGGTCGTGATCGCCGCCGCCATCGGCGTCGCGCTGGCGGTCGACGGCTTCGACCGAGCGCTGCCGGGCGCCTACCCGTGGATGCTGCCGGCCTCCGCTGTCATGGGCGCCGTGCTCATCGGCTGCGCGTTCCTGGCCCGGCTCATCCACGCCGCCGTCGATCGCTCACGGCGGAACGGCATGCAGGGGATGCCCAGCCGCCGGGCTACAGGTGATCTTTAGACTGGGCTGACCCGGCAATCCCGGGCGTGTCCCGCATCCAGCGGGCCCACCCTGACCATGAGCATGGAGGCGACATGGCCAACGGCAACCCGGCGTTCCGATCCCCCGCGTTCTCGGAGCGCGGCACGGCGGTCCCGCCGATCCCCACTCCCGAGCAGCTGGCACACCACTACGACCTGCCCTCGGCGACCCCGATCGACACCGACCGGATGACCTACGAGGACACGGCGGTCAAGACCGTCATCTCCTTCGGCGTGCTGCTGATCGGCGCGGTCGTCGGCTGGTTCTTCCCGATCCTGCTGCTCCCTGCCGCGATCGCCGGACTCGTGCTCGCGCTCGTCAACATCTTCAAGAAGCGCCCGTCGGCGGCGCTCGTGCTCGCCTACTCGGCGGTGCAGGGCATCGTGGTCGGCGCCGTCTCGTACGCCTACGCCGGCTGGTTCGACGGGATCATCCCGGTCGCCGTCTTCGGCACGCTCGCGGTCGTCGGCGTGACGCTGGCCCTCTTCGCGAGCGGCAAGATCCGCGCTTCGGCCCGCGCGACCAAGATCTTCCTCGTCGCGATGATCGGCTACATGGCGTTCTCGCTCGTCAACGTCGTGCTGATGTGGACCGGAGTGACCAGCACCTACGGCGGCCTGCGCGGCGTCGAGATCGCCGGCATCCCGCTGGGCATCCCGCTCGGCATCCTCGTCGTGATCATGGCCGCGTACTCGCTGGTGCTCGACTTCGACAGCATCCAGCAGGGCGTGCGCAACGGCGCCCCGCGTGTCTACGCCTGGGCCGGCGCCTTCGGCATCATCGTCACGGTCGTCTGGCTGTACCTCGAGATCCTGCGTCTCGTGAGCTACTTCATGCCGCGCAACTGACCTTCTGCAGCAACAAGAAGGGCCCCGTCGCGATCACTCGCGGCGGGGCCCTTCTCGTGTACTCAGGCGAGCAGGAGACTCACTCCCACTCGATCGTTCCCGGCGGCTTCGACGTGACGTCGAGCACGACGCGGTTGACCTCGCGCACCTCGTTCGTGATGCGGTTCGAGATGCGGGCCAGCACGTCGTAGGGCAGACGCGTCCAGTCGGCCGTCATCGCGTCCTCGCTCGAGACGGGACGCAGCACGATCGGGTGGCCGTAGGTGCGGCCGTCGCCCTGCACGCCCACCGAGCGCACGTCCGCGAGCAGCACGACCGGGCACTGCCAGATCTCGTTGTCGAGACCGGCCTTCGTGAGCTCGGCGCGGGCGATCGCATCGGCTTCGCGCAGGATCTCGAGACGGTCCGCCGTGACCTCGCCGACGATGCGGATGCCGAGGCCGGGCCCGGGGAACGGCTGTCGCCCGACGATCTCTTCGGGCAGACCCAGCTCGCGGCCGATCGCGCGCACCTCGTCCTTGAAGAGGGTGCGCAGCGGCTCGACGAGCTCGAACTGCAGGTCTTCCGGCAGCCCGCCCACGTTGTGGTGGCTCTTGATGTTCGCGGTGCCGGCGCCGCCGCCCGACTCCACCACATCCGGGTAGAGCGTGCCCTGCACGAGGAAGCGGATCGGCTCGCCGTCGGCGGCGGCCTCGGCGACCAGCTCGGCCTGCACCTTCTCGAAGGAGCGGATGAACTCTCGGCCGATGATCTTGCGCTTCTGCTCGGGGTCGCTCACGCCGGCGAGGGCGTCGAGGAACTGCTGGCGCGCATCCACCGTGACCAGGCGCACGCCGGTCGAGGCGACGTAGTCGTTCTCGACCTGCTCGCGCTCGCCCTGGCGCAGCAGGCCGTGATCGACGAAGACGGCGACGAGCTGGTCGCCGACGGCCTCGTGCACGAGCGCGGTCGAGACGGCCGAGTCGACGCCGCCGGAGAGCGCGGAGAGCACGCGGCCGGTGCCGACCTGGGCGCGGATGCGCTCGACCTGCTCGGCGATGACGTTGCCGCTGTTCCAGTCGGCGGGCAGCCCGGCGGCCTTGTGCAGGAAGTTCTCGATGACGCGCTGGCCGTGGTCGGAGTGCTTGACCTCGGGGTGCCACTGCACGCCGTAGAAGCGGCGGGCGTCGTCGGCGAAGGCGGCGACGGGGGTGTGCTCGGTGCGGGCGAGCACCTCGAAGCCCTCGGGGGCGCGCGAGACCTGGTCGCCGTGGCTCATCCACACGTTCTGCTCGGCCGGCTGGCCGTCGAGCAGCGTGCCCGCGGTCACGAGGGTCGCGTCGGTCGCGCCGTATTCGCGCAGACCGGTGTTGGCGACCTCGCCGCCGAGCGTCTGCGCCATGACCTGGAAGCCGTAGCAGATGCCCAGCGTCGGCACGCCGAGGTCGAAGACGCCGGCGTCGAGTGCGGGCGCGCCCTCCTCGTAGACCGACGACGGACCGCCGGAGAGGATGATGCCGACCGGGCTCTTCGCCGCGATCTCGGCGGCGGTCGCGGTGTGCGGCACGATCTCGCTGTAGACGCCGGCCTCGCGCACGCGGCGGGCGATCAGCTGGGCGTACTGAGCGCCGAAGTCGACGACGAGGACGGGGCGCTGCTCGGTCGGCGCCGCGGGGGTGGGGTCGGTCACGCGTTGGTCTCCACGGTGTTATCGGACGATCCTGTGCTGTTGGATGAGCCGGGGTTGTCGGCTGAGCCGGTGCTGTCGGAGGCGCCGGCGCGAGCGCGGTGCTCGGCTTCGGCCTTCTGGATGATGGCCTCGATCTGGCGCGGGACGCGGCGCTCGAGGAAGAACGACAGCAGCGGGATGACGCCGCCGGCCGCGATGAACAGGAAGCGCCCGAAGCTGAAGCGCGAGAAGCGCCAGAGCACGAAATCGAGGCCCACGTAGAGCACGTAGAACCAGCCGTGCGCGATGAGGATGATCGTGGTCAGATCGGTGCCGCCGGGGCTGTGCGGGGCGGCGAGGAAGAAGCCGCGCGGGCCGCCCGCGTAGACGTCGTAGCCCCATCCCCAGCGGATCGCGGTCACGACGCCGAGCAGCAGCAGCATGGTGCCGGTGATGACCGACGACACCTTGTAGATCTTGACCGCCAGACGCAGCCGCGGGATGTCGGAGGGGCGGGGGCCGAGAGGCATGGGGTCCATTCTACGGGCGGCTCGAGGGCTCGCTCGCCGCCCGGTCGGCGCCCGACGCGGCAGCCGACGACGACGCCGACGGAGCCTCTCCCAACGCCTCCGCGGCCTCCTGCTCGGCGAGGATCTCGCGCTCCATCGCGTCGCGCACGAGGCGGTACCAGAGGTAGAACGCGAAGCCGGCGAAGATGACCCACTCGATCGCGTAGAAGATGTTCAGCACGTTGAGCGCCGCATCCTGCTGGGGCGGCGGAGCGACGATCTCGCGGGTGCCCGCGAGGGGATCGTCGTCGACGACGTAGCCGCCGTAGACCGGACCGACCTCGGCCCACTCGTTGATGAGCGCCGAGGGCGCGAGAGCTGAGCGCTGCCCCTCCTCGAACTCGTCCTCGGTCGGCGCCTCACCCGGCAGGTACCGGCCGTGGATGCTGCGCGGCGCGGCATCGACGTCGGCGGCGGCCTTCTCGGCGGCGGCACGGGTGGCGGTCCAGCCGAGCGCGACGGCGAGGGAGTCGCCGGAGTCGTCGACGAGGTGGCCGACGACCCAGAAGCCGGTCTGCCCATCCACCTCGCCCGCGGTGCCGACACGCACGCGGTCGCTGAGCACGACCGTGTCGCCGGGCACGAGCGCGCCGCTGACGCTCACGCGGCGGCCCGCTTCGTCTCCGGTCACCGCCGTCTGCGGGCGGTCGATCTGCGAGAGCGGCAGCGTCTTCTCGGTGTCGAGCTTCTCGGTCGTGGCCGTGAGCACGGCGCGGCCGAGCTGCCACTGGGCGAGCGCGGCGAAGGTCGCGGCGATCGCCATGACCAGCAGCAGCGCGCCGATCCAGCGCGGGGTGCGCGCGATCCTCCACCAGCGCCGGCCGTCGAAGGCGGGGCGCTCGTCGCTCGTCGCCATCAGTACTCCGGGTCCCTCTCGCGGCGGCGGGCGGGGGCGTCGCCGTCGCTCTGCTGCATCGCCTGCTCGGCGAGCCGCAGCGCGTTCTCGCGCTCGCGTGCCCGTGCGGCGGCGGGGTCGTCGGAGGTGCGACGGGCCTCGGCCTCCGCGGTCGCCTCCGCCGCGTCGCCGTCGCCGCCCTGGCGCGTCGCCGCATCCGCGCGGCCGCCCGCGCTCTCCGCCTGCTCGACCGTCGCCGAGCGCGGCGCCTGCAGCGGCGTCTCGTCGTCGAGGTACTGCCCGTCGATCGTGGGCTCGTCGTCGATGGCGTCGGTCTCGGGTTCCTGCCCCTCCATCGCGGCCTCGGCGATCGCGAGCTCGAGGTCGCGCCCCGCATCCGCTCGCTTCGCGACCTTCGGGCGCACCCGGAAGATCGCGGCGCCGATCTTCTCGCTGTTGACCGACAGGATCGGACCGACCACGGCCATGATCAGCACGTAGAGACCCGCGAAGGGCTGCAGCCGCTCATCCAGCCCGGCCCCGGCCGCCAGGGTCGCGAGGATGAGCGCGAACTCGCCACGGTTCTGCAGCATGGCGCTCGCGTTGAGCCCCTCGGCGGGTGTCAGCTTGTTGAAGCGCGCGATCAGCTGCCCGCTCGCCGTGTTGATGATCAGGGTCATCACGACCGCGACGAGCACCGGCACGAGCACGCCGCCGAACTGGCGCACATCGAGCGCGAGACCGAAGTTGAGGAAGAAGAAGGCCGCGAAGACGTCGCGCATCGGCAGCGCGAACTGCTCGATGCGCGCCCGGAACCGGGTCGCTCCGAGCACGAGGCCGATCAGGAAGGCGCCGATGGCGTCCGAGACGCCGAGCAGCTCGCCGATGCCGCCGAAGGCGACCGCGAGGCCGAAGAACAGGATCGTGAACAGCTCGTCGTCGCGGGTCTGCACGATGCGCGAGACGATCCGGCCGCCCCAGCGCGCCACCGTGAACATCACCACGAGGAAGCCGAACGAGATCGCCAGCTTCAGCACAATCGCGCCGAGGTCGGTCTCGCCGCCGACGACGACCCCGACGATCGCGAGGTAGGCGGCGACGAAGATGTCCTCGAGCACCGCGATGCCCAGGATCATCGGGGTCTCGCGGTTGGCCAGTCGACGCAGCTCGATCAGCAGCTTCGTCACGATCGCGCTCGACGACACCGCCGTCATGCCGGCGATGATGAGCGCCTCGCGCGTACCCCATCCGACCCACATGCCGAAGGCGAAGCCGGCGCCCATGTTGGCGAGGATGCGCACCCCGCCCGAGAGCGCGAGCTTGCCCGCGTTGCCGAAGAACTCGTCTTGATCGAACTCGAGACCGAGGTTGAACAGCAGGAAGATCAGGCCGAAGGTCGCGACCAGCTCGACGTCGGCCGCCTCGAAGGCGAGCGGGAAGAAGTGGGTGTTCGGGCTCGCGAGCACGCCGACGACCATGTAGATCGGGATGGCCGGCAGGCCGATCAGCTTGCCGAGCCGCCCGAGACCCCAGGCGAGGACGAAGAGGATGCCGAGGACCAGCAGCTCTCCGCCGACGGAGTGCACGGTCTACGCTCCGGCGTCGGCGGCGACCTTGGGCGTCAGCTCCCCCGTGCGATAGAAGTTGAAGGCCTTCGCGACCTTCTCGGGGCTGCCCGCGACGACGAGGGTGTCGCCGGGGAAGACCTTGAAGTCGTCGGCCGGGGCCGGGTTCGCCGACTCGCCGCGCACGACCGCGACGACCGTGAGGCCGACGAGCCCGCGCGTGGCGAGGCTGCCGAGCTGCTGCCCGGCGATGTGGTGGTCGTAGTCGACCGTGAACCAGTCGATCGAGAGCCCGGGCAGGGTCTCGAGCGCCGAGAGCGACTCGGTGATGCGGGTGCCGCCGAGCAGCTCGGCGAGCGTGTGCGCCTCGTCTTCGTCGAGACGCAGAGACACCTTGGCGGCGTCGGCGCCGTCGCCGGCGTCGGAGAACGTGATGAGGTCGCTGTGCCCGGAGCGGTGCGTGATCACGCCGACCTTGCCGCCGTCATCCGTGACGAAGGTGTGGAGCACGCCGACCCCCGGGAGCTTGACCCGTCGGACATCGACCATGGATGAGCTCCTTCAAGCTGTGGGGAATGCGGCCAGTCTACCGAGGCCCCTCCCCCGCGGCCGGACGCTTCGCCTGCGGCGTACGTCCCGTGCGCGGTGCGCGGGTCGTGCGCGAGGCGGCCGACTTCGCGCTGCCGGGCTTCGGCGCGGTCGCGACCGGCGCATCCGCCGCGCTCGGCAGCTCGGCGAGGATCGTCGAGATGTCGGGCGCCTCGAGGCGCACCCGGTCGGCCGCGGCGTCGTCGGGCTCGAGCTGGCTCGCCCGCTCGGCGGCGACGCGGCGCAGGTAGTTCTCGATCTCCTCCTGGATGCGGTCCGCATCCCAGCCGAGCACCTCGCCCATCAGCGCGGCGGCGACGGGGGCGGCGCTCACGCCGCGATCCCAGGCCTCGATCGAGATGCGGGTGCGACGCGCGAGCACGTCCTCGAGGTGCAGCGCGCCCTCGTGGCTGGCGGCGTAGACGAGCTCGGCCTGGATGTAGTCGTCGGCGCCCGGCACCGCCTCGGCCAGCTCGGGGCGCTCCTTGATCAGCTCGAGCACCTCGTCGGTCAGCACGCCGTAGCGGTTGAGCAGGTGCTCGACCCGCACGCGGTGCACGTCGAAGGCGCGGGCGATGCGGGCGCGCTTGTTCCAGGCGGCCTGGTAGCCCTCGGCGCCGAGCAGGCCGATGTCCTGCGTCACGCTCTCCGACCACCTGCCGTCGAGCGCGGCGACGGCCTCGTCGATCGCGTCCTTCGCCATGACGCGGTAGGTCGTCCATTTGCCGCCGGCGATCACGACGAGACCGGGCACCGAGTGCGCGACGAGATGCTCGCGGCTGAGCTTCGAGGTCTGCTCGCTCTCGCCCGCGAGCAGCGGGCGGAGTCCCGCGTAGACGCCCTCGACATCCTCGCGCGTCAGCTTCACGGCGAGCACCTGGTTGACGTGCTCGAGCAGGTAGTCGATGTCGGCGGCGGTCGCGGCCGGGTGCGCCTTGTCGAGGTTCCAGTCGGTGTCGGTCGTGCCGATCAGCCAGTGCCGACCCCACGGGATGACGAAGAGCACGCTCTTCTCGGTGCGCAGGATCATGCCGATCTTCGACTGGAAGCGGTCGCGCGGCACGACCAGGTGCACGCCCTTCGACGCGCGCACCTTGAAGCCGCCGCGGGCGCCGACCATCGCCTGAGTGTCGTCGGTCCAGACGCCGGTCGCGTTGACGACCTGCTTGGCGTGGATCTCGAAGCGCTCCCCCGACTCCACATCCAGCGCCTGCACGCCGACGACGCGCTCGCCGACCTTGAGGAAGCCCTCGACCCGCACGCGGGGTGCGACATGCGCGCCGTAGAAGGAGGCCGTGCGCGCCAGGTTCGCGACGTAGCGCGCGTCGTCGACCTGCGCGTCGTAGTAGGTGAGCCCGCCGATGAAGGCGTCCTTGTCGAGGCCGGGCATCGCCTTGGCGAGCTGGCGCTTCGACAGGTGGCGGTGGTGCGGCACGCCGGGCGGGCGGCCGCCGCTCCACGAGAAGGCGTCGTAGAGCAGCATGCCCGCGCCGATGTAGAAGCGCTCGAACACCGGCTTGGTGAGCGGGTAGAGGAAGCGCACGGGCTTCACCAGATGCGGGGCGATGCGCTGCAGCAGCAGGCCGCGTTCGATGAGCGCCTCGCGCACGAGCCCGAAGTCGAGCTGCTCGAGGTAGCGGATGCCGCCGTGCACGAGCTTCGACGAGCGGCTCGAGGTGCCCGAGGCGAAGTCGCGAGCCTCGAGCAGGCCCGTGCGCAGGCCGCGGGTGACGGCGTCGAGCGCGGAGCCCGTGCCGACGATGCCGCCGCCGACGACGAGGATGTCGAGCTCGCGATCGCGCATCGAGGCGATCGCCGCGGCGCGCTCCTCGGGACCGAGCTTGGTGGATCGGGTCACGGACTTGCGGGCCATCGGCGCCTCCTCATCGAAACCACCTCAACGCTACGCCGGAGCGTCGCGCGAGGCCGAGGGGTGCCGACTGCACGTTTTCCCGGAATGGCCCGGGTGTCGGGTCAGCGCGCGACTCAGCCCTGGGCGTAGGGCGCGACGACGACCTCGACGCGCTGGAACTCCTTGAGGTCGGAGTAGCCCGTCGTCGCCATCGAGCGGCGCAGCGCGCCGATCAGGTTCGTGCGGCCGTCGGCCGCCGTCGACGGCCCGAACAGCAGCTGCTCGAGCGGCGCCAGCGTGCCGACCTCGACCCGGTTGCCGCGCGGCAGTTCGCCGTGGTGCGCCTCGGCGCCCCAGTGGAAGCCGGCGCCGGGCGCCTCCTCGGCGCGGGCCAGGGTCGAGCCGAGCATGACGGCGTCGGCGCCGACCGAGATCGCCTTGACGATGTCGCCCGAGGTGCCGAGGCCGCCGTCGGCGATCACGTGCACGTAGCGACCGCCCGACTCGTCGAGGTAGTCGCGGCGCGCGCCGGCGACATCCGCCACCGCGGTGGCCATGGGCGCGTGGATGCCGAGGGCCGAGCGGGTCGTCGACGCCGCTCCCCCGCCGAAGCCGACGAGCACGCCGGCCGCGCCGGTGCGCATGAGGTGCAGCGCCGCCGTGTAGGTGGCCGCGCCGCCGACGATGACCGGCACATCCAGCTCGTAGATGAACTTCTTCAGGTTGAGCGGCTCGACCGTCTTGGAGACGTGCTCGGCGCTGACCGTGGTGCCGCGGATGACGAAGAGGTCGACGCCCGCATCCACGACCGCCTGGTAGTGCTCCTGCGTGCGCTGCGGGCTGAGGGCGCCGGCGACCGGCACGCCTGCGGCGCGGATCTCGGCGAGGCGGGCCTTGATCAGCTCGGGCTTGATCGGCTCGGCGTAGATCTGCTGCATGCGCTGCGTCGCCGACTCGGCCGGCAGCGTCGCGATCTCGGCGAGCACCGCGGTCGGGTCTTCGTAGCGGGTCCAGACGCCCTCGAGGTCGAGCACGCCGAGACCGCCGTGGCGTCCGATCGCGATCGCCGTGTCGGGGCTGACCACCGAGTCCATCGGCGCGGCCAGCACCGGGATCTCGAAGGTGAAGGCGTCGATCGTCCAGCTCACGCTGACGTCCTGCGGGTCGCGGGTGCGCCGGCTGGGAACGACGGCGATGTCGTCGAAGGCGTACGCGCGTCGGGCTCGCTTTGACCGGCCGATCTCGATGTCAGTCACCGGGCAAGCCTAGCGGCGGTGGCGACGCAGCACCCCCGCGGTCACGGCGAGCGCCGCTCCGATCAGCACGGCGGCACCGGCGCCGATGATCAGCCACGGGGGCGCCGTCACGCCGGTCGCGGCGAGCTCGGGCGCGGTGGCGGCGGGCGCCGAGCCGGTCGGCGGCGCGGTCGGAGGCGTGACGACGACGGGGTCGCCCGCCCGGACGGCCGCCGCGGTTGAGAAAACCGGCTGCCCGTCGCCGTTCGGGGTCGGGGTCACGGTGAGCGCAGGGCCGTCCTGGCGTCCGGGTCCGGTCGCGACGAGGGTGACCGGCTGCGGGAACAGCTCGAGGATCTCGAAGGCGCCGTTCGCGTCGGTCGTCGCCGTCGGGGCGCCCGGGAGCGGAGCACCCGCGGAGTCGGAGACCACGACGGTCGCCCCCGGCACCGGCGCTCCCGTCGCGTCGGTCACGTTGCCCGCCAGGCTCGCCGTGTGCCCGACGAACCAGAGCTGCGCGAGCGGCGAGCCGTCGATGCGCGTCGACGTGATCGACAGGCTCGTGATCGGCACGGAGGGGCTGAACCAGCCCGCGGCGCCGTTCGTGTCCTGTCCGGTCGGCGACAGCACCCCGGTCAGCACGCCGGATGCCGGGTCGAACGAGGTGATCGCGGCGGGCGTGCTCGCGTAGTTGAACCCGCCCTGGAAGCCGAGCTGCGCACCGGTCAGCGCCCCACCGGGCCCGGTCGCGCTGATCGTGATCGATTCGGCATCCACGTCGCCGAGGATGAACGACCATCCCGAGACCGGAGTCGGTGCGGCGAAAGCGAAGGTCGTGGTCGAGGGCACGGAGTTCGAGACCGGACCGAAGCTGAGGTAGCTGCTGCCCGACGAGGTGCCGTAGAGCTGACCCGGCGGAGTGCTCGCCCCGATGGTCGCGCTGACGGGAGTCGACGGCGGCGGGGCGGTCGTCGTGAACGTCGCGTCGGGGAAGCCGGGAGCGAGGGTGACCGCAGCGGGAGCGGTCGTGATGGTGGCGTACTTGCCGGCGCGCTGCCCCGGTGCCGCCTGCGCGCTGAGCGCGGTCGTGGCCAGCAGCGCCGCGGCGACCGCGGTGACGCCGAGCGTTCGTCCCAGAAACCCCGTGCGCCCCATGGGTCACACAGTAAGACGGCCCCCTCCCCCTGTCGAGGGGAGAAGGCCGTCCTGCTGAGTGGTGCCGTATGTCAGCGCGAGTAGTTCGGCGCCTCGACGGTCATCTGGATGTCGGGACGAGGAACCGGTGTGCGGCTCAGCGCGAGTAGTTCGGGGCCTCGACGGTCATCTGGATGTCGTGCGGGTGCGACTCCTTGAGCCCGGCGGGCGTGATGCGCACGAACTTGCCCTGCGCCTTGAGCTCGGGGATCGTGCGGGCGCCGACGTAGAACATCGACTGACGCAGGCCCCCGACGAGCTGGTAGACGGTCGCGGCGAGCGCGCCCTTGTAGGCGACGCGGCCCTCGATGCCCTCGGGGATGAGCTGCTCGTCGCTCGGCACATCCGCCTGGAAGTAGCGGTCGCGCGAGTACGAGGTCTTCTTGCCGCGGGTCTGCATCGCGCCGAGCGAGCCCATGCCGCGGTAGTTCTTGTACTGCTTGCCGCCGACGTACATGAGGTCGCCGGGGCTCTCGTCGGTTCCGGCGAGCAGCGAGCCGAGCATGACCGTGTCGGCGCCGGCGACGAGCGCCTTCGCGATGTCGCCCGAGTACTGCAGACCGCCATCGGCGATGACCGGGACACCGGCTTCGCGAGCCGCGAGCGACGCCTCGTAGACGGCGGTGACCTGGGGCACGCCGACGCCGGCGACGACGCGGGTGGTGCAGATCGAGCCCGGACCGACGCCCACCTTGACGGCGTCGACGCCGGCGTCGATGAGCGCCTGGGCGCCCTCGCGGGTCGCGGCCTGGCCGCCGATGACGTCCACGCCGGCGAAGGCCGGGTCGGCCTTGAGGCGACGCACCATGTCGAGCACGCCGGCGCTGTGGCCGTTCGCGGTGTCGACGACGATCACGTCGACGCCCGCCTCGAGCAGGGCGGTGGCACGCTGCCAGGCGTCGCCGAAGAAGCCGATCGCGGCGCCGACGCGCAGGCGGCCCGCCTCATCCTTCGTGGCGTCGGGGTACTTCTCGCTCTTGTCGAAGTCCTTGACCGTGATGAGTCCCTTGAGCTTGCCCGCCTCATCCACCAGCGGCAGCTTCTCGATCTTGTGCTCGGCGAAGATCGCGATCGCCTCGTCGGGGTCGATGCCGACCGGCGCGGTGATGAGCGGGGCCTTCGTCATGACGTCGCGCACGAGCGTGGTCTGGTGCTCGAAGGGGGCGACGAAGCGCATGTCGCGGTTGGTGATGATGCCGACCAGGGTGCCGTCGTTCTGCACGACCGGCAGGCCGGAGACGCGGTACTGACCGCACAGCGCGTCGACGTCGGCGACGGTCGCCTCGGGCGAGGTCGTGACCGGGTTGGTGATCATGCCCGACTCCGAGCGCTTGACCTTGTCGACCGCGGCGGCCTGATCGGCGATCGACATGTTGCGGTGCAGGATGCCGATGCCGCCCTGGCGCGCCATGGCGATCGCCATGCGGGCCTCGGTCACGGTGTCCATCGCGGCGGAGAGCAGCGGCACCGCCACGTCGATCCGCTTGGTCAGACGCGAGCGCGTCGACGCCTCGCTCGGGATGACGTCGGTGTAGCCCGGCAGGAGCATGACGTCGTCGTACGTGAGACCGATGAATCCGAACGGATCGGGCTGTTCCATGGTGTCCTTCGCCTGTTTTTCCCGCCCCGTACCGGGGGCGATCGCCTCGTGGTGGGAAGAACCGGCTGCGGCATCGGAACCGGTAGTCCATCGTAACGGTCGCGCGCGACCCTTCATTCCCTCTCCGCGCACCTCTCCGCGCCCCTCTCCGCGCCCCGTTCCGCGCACCGTTCCGCGGCTCCCGTCCGACTCCCTCGCACGACGGATCTCGTCGCTCCGCGCCCGAATCGTGATGCGTCTCGACTTGCGCCGGGGCACCGCGCCCCGGATTCTTGTCCCTACGTGATTCACCGTCGAAACACGTCCGACACATCCACGGGTTAACTTCGCCGTTGGATGCGAGGCATCCACCCAGCCCCCGACCTGCACTCAGGAGGCAATCGAAGTGGGAATTCTCCCTGTCGAGCCCCGGCGACGACGCGCCGTCGGCATCGGATTGATCGGCATGGCGTTCGCAGCGCTCGTGGCCGTCCTCCCGATCGCCGCGCCGCTCTCCGCCTCGGCCGATCCCATCGACCCCAGCACCGCCGACGAGAGCATCTCGATCTGGCTGCGCGACGTCGCCACGAAGGCGCCCGTGCCCGACATCTCGGTGGAGGTGAAGGGGAAGGGCTTCGACGAGACGTTCACCACCGATGCCGACGGCCGCGTGCTCGTCGGCCTGCCCGGGCCGGGCGACTACACGATCACGGTCGACGACTCGACGGCTCCGCCCGAGATCGGATCCATCCCGGCCGCGCAGAACCCGCGCACCGTCGCGGTGCAGAGCACCAACAAGAACGTGCCGGCGAACTTCCTGTTCACGACCGCCGCCGGCAGCGGCGGAGGCGGCACGACGCCGAGCGACTCGGCCAGCCCCTCGGCGGGCGCCGGCTCGAGCGGCTCCAGCGGTGCGAGCTCGGGAGGCGCCGGCATCACCGGCGGCCTCGTGGCCTCGAAGATCGTGACCGGCATCATCTACGGCCTGCTGCTCGCGCTCGCCTCGATCGGCGTCTCGCTGATCTACGGCACCACCGGACTGAACAACTTCGCCCACGGCGAGCTGGTCACCTTCGGCGCGCTGATGGGCTATCTGTTCTCGAGCATCCTCGGGCTGCCCGGCTTCGTCGGCATCATCGCCGCGGTGCTGCTCGGAGGCCTGTACGGCTTCGTGCAGGACACGGTGCTGTGGCGCCCGCTGCGCAAGCGCGGCGTGGGCCTCGTGCCGCTGATGATCGTCAGCATCGGCCTCGCCCTCGCGACCCGCTACGTCTACAGCTTCTTCTTCGGCGCCGACCGACTGACGCTGCCGAACGACCCGTCGCCGTTCCTCAGGATCGGCTCGGTCAGCCTGCGCTTCACGGATGTGATGGGCGCGGTCGTGGCGCTGGTCGTGCTGCTGCTGGTGGCCTGGGTCATGCTGCGCACCCGACTCGGCAAGGCCGCCCGCGCGGTCTCCGACAACCGCTCGCTGGCCGCGGCATCCGGAATCGACGTGGATGGCGTCATCCGCTGGATCTGGATCGGCGGCGGTGCGCTCGCCGGCCTCTCCGGCGTGCTGATCGCCTACTACCAGTCGCTGCGCTGGGACACGGGAAGCCAGATCCTGCTGCTGATCTTCGCGGCCGTGACCCTCGGCGGTCTCGGCTCGGCCTTCGGGGCGCTCGTCGGATCGATGGTCATCAGCGTCTTCATGAACCTGTCGACGCTGTTCATCCCCGACAACCTCAAGTACGTGGCGGCCCTGGCCGTCATGATCGTGATCCTGCTGGTTCGCCCGCAGGGCATCCTCGGTCGCCGCGAGCGGATCGGCTAGGAGGACGACCGTGGACTTCAACTTCATCCCCCTGGCCTTCGGCGAGGCGATCTCGCCGACCACCGCGGCCTACGCGCTCGCGACCATCGGACTCGTGGTGCACTTCGGCTTCACCGGCCTGGTGAACTTCGGTCAGGCCGGCTTCATGGCGATCGGCGGCTACGCCTTCGTCGTGACCAGCCTGCAGTTCCACTGGCCGCTGCCGTTCGCGATCCTCGCGACCGTCGTGTGCAGCGTGATCTTCGCGTTCCTGCTCGGACTCCCGACGCTGCGACTGAGGGCCGACTACCTGTCGATCGTCACGATCGCGGCGGCGGAGATCGTGCGCCTCTCGGTCAAGACACCCGAGCTCACCGGCATCACCGGCGGCGCGACGGGCCTCAACGGCGGCGCCGAGTCGTTCCAGGATCTCAACCCGATCCCGAACGGCCAGTACCTCGGACCGCTGCACATGAGCGCCGCGGACCTCTGGTCGTCGATCGTCGGCTGGGCTCTCGTGCTGCTCGCCTGCCTGCTCGTCTGGGCCCTGATGCGCAGCCCCTGGGGCCGCATCGTCAAGGGCATCCGCGAAGACGAGGATGCGGTGCGCGCCCTCGGCAAGAACGTCTTCAGCTACAAGATGCAGGCGCTCGTGCTGGGCGGTGTGCTCGGCGGTCTCGCCGGTGCGCTGTTCATCCTGCCGCGCTCCCTGCAGCCGGATAACTACGGCACGCAGCTGACGTTCTTCCTCTACACGATCATGCTGCTCGGCGGCGCGACCACGATCTTCGGCCCGCTGCTCGGCGCCGCGATCTTCTGGGTCGTGCTGTCGCTCTCCGACGGGCTGCTCAGCCTCGCCGTGACCAACAACATCCTTCCCATCTCGAGCACCCAGCAGGGCCCGATCCGATTCATCATCGTCGGCGTCGCGCTCATGCTGCTCGTGATATTCCGACCCCAGGGCATCCTGGGCAAGAAGGCCGAGGTGTTCTTCCGTGCCTAAGACGGATGTGAACGAGCTCATCGCGGGGCCGGTCGCCCCGGGTGTGCCGAAGAAGAACCCGATCGTCGTCGCCGACGGCATCACCCGCAGCTTCGGCGGCTTCACCGCGGTGGACGTCGACCACGTGGAGATCCCGGCGAACGCGATCACCGCGCTCATCGGGCCGAACGGCGCCGGCAAGACGACGTTCTTCAACCTGCTCACCGGATTCGACAAGCCGAACGAGGGCCGCTGGACGTTCCTCGGGCAGCAGCAGTACGGCGTGCCCGCGCACAAGGTCGCCCGTCGCGGGATGGTGCGCACCTTCCAGCTGACGAAGGCCCTCAACCTGCTCAGTGTGATCGACAACATGCTGCTCGGCGCACCCCAGCGCCCGGGCGAGCGGTTCCTCACGTCGCTGATCCCCTCCACCTGGCGCGCGCGCGAGGAGGATCTGACGGCGAAGGCCGACGACCTGCTGAAGAAGTTCAAGCTCGACGCCAAGCGCGAGGACTTCGCCGGCGCCCTGTCGGGCGGCCAGCGCAAGCTGCTCGAGATGGCGCGCGCGCTCATGAGCGACCCGAAGATGGTCATGCTCGACGAGCCGATGGCCGGCGTGAACCCGGCGCTGACGCAGTCGCTGCTGGGTCACATCCTCGCCCTCAAGGAGGAGGGGATGACGGTGCTGTTCGTCGAGCACGACATGCACGTCGTGCGCGAGATCGCCGACTGGGTCATCGTCATGGCCGAGGGCAAGGTCGTCGCCGAGGGCTCCCCCGACACCGTCATGGACGACCCCGCGGTCGTCGAGGCGTACCTCGGGGCCCACCACGACACCGACCTCGGTGACGTGCGCGGGCAGCAGGAGATCGCGAAGGACATGGAGTCGGATCTCATCAAGCAGGAGATCGAGGAAGAGATCGAAGAGGAGGCCGCCGATGGCCGCTGAGCTGGAGACGGTGCTCAAGACCACCGACCTCGTCGCGGGGTACCTGCCCGGCGTGAACATCCTCAACGGATGCTCGGTCACGGTCGGCAAGGGCGAGCTGGTGGGCATCATCGGCCCGAACGGCGCCGGCAAGTCGACCCTGCTCAAGGCGATCTTCGGGCAGGTGAACATCCGCGGCGGATCGGTGACGCTCGCCGGTCAGGACATCACCGGGCTGAAGGCCGACAAGCTCGTCAGCCGCGGCGTCGGCATGGTGCCGCAGACGAACAACGTGTTCCCGTCGCTGACGATCGCCGAGAACCTGCAGATGGGTCTCTACCAGAAGCCGAAGATCTACTCCGAGCGGCTGGAGTTCATCACGGCGCTGTTCCCGGAGCTGTCGAAGCGTCTGCAGACGCGCGCCGGCTCGCTGTCGGGCGGCGAGCGCCAGATGGTGGCGATGTCGCGGGCGCTGATGATGGATCCGAGCGTGCTGCTGCTGGACGAGCCGAGCGCGGGCCTCTCGCCCGTGCGTCAGGACGAGACCTTCATCAACGTGTCGCAGATCAACCGCGCCGGCGTCTCGGTTCTGCTCGTCGAGCAGAACGCGCGCCGCGCGCTGCAGATCTGCGACCGCGGCTACGTGCTCGACCAGGGCCGCGACGCCTACTCGGGCCCGGGCCGCGAGCTGATGAACGACCCGAAGGTGATCGAGCTGTACCTCGGCACCCTCGCGGCCGATCAGGAGAAGGCGAAGGCCGCCGCCGCGAAGCCCGCTCCGGCCGCTGAGACCGCGAAGCCGGCCGAGGCCGCGACCGAGGACTGATCGCCCGCCAGAACGCCACGAGGGGCCCCGGATGCGCATCCGGGGCCCCTCTTCTGTGTGCGGGCGGCAGTGCACCCGCCGAGCAGGCGACAGGACCGCGCTCGGCGATGGGCTTCGATGGGATACCCAGCGCCTCTGACGCCCGCCGGCCACGCAGCGCGCCCATCCCGCTGGCCACACCGCTCGCCGCCCGGCTCGAACACGAAGAAGGGGGCCCGGCCTGCCGGCCGAGCCCCCTCGAGATCGCGGTCAGAGACCGCGTGACCTCACTTCTTGGTCAGGTCGCCGAAGACGGCGTCCTGGTACTCGGTCTTGTTGCCGGTCGTGTACTTCCACACCGAGACGTAGGCCTGCGACGGGTCGCCGTTCTTGTCGAACGAGATGGGGCCCGACTGACCTTCGTAGTCGATGTCCTTGCCGTCCTTGAGCAGCTTCGCGCAGTCGGCGAACGACTTGCACTTCTCGCCGCCCTCGGAGACCGACTGCAGGTTGTCGCGGATGGTCTTGCCGTCCGTCGCCTTGCCCTGCAGCGCGGCCAGCGCGATGAGCACCGTGGCGTCGTACGACTCGGGGCCGTAGGTGAACACCGAGAGCTTCTCGCCCGCGGCCTTGTCGAGCTTGGCCGCGAAGTCGTCGCTCGCCTTCACACCCGGGTTGGTGAACTGCGCACCGGCGATGTCGACGTTGGTGTACTTCTCGTCGATGACGCCGTAGTTGCCGTCGACGCCGTAGAGCTTCTTGAAGTCGAAGCCCTGGCCCTTGAGCTGCTCGGCGATGACCTTGATCTCGTCGTAGCTGATCACGAGCAGTGCGTCGGGGTTCGGCGCGAGAGCCGTGGTCACCGACGAGGTGAAGTCGCTGGCGCCCTCATCGAAGGTGACGTTGGCGGCGAGCTCGATGCCGTTCTCCTCGAAGTACTTCTTCACGGAGTTGTCGAGGCCGATGCCGTAGTCGTTGTTGCCGTAGAGCACCGAGACCTTGGTGGCGCCGTCGGAGACGATCTTCTGGGCGACGACCTGGCCCTGCAGCACGTCCGAGGGAGCGGTGCGGAAGTAGTAGCCGTCGTCCTTGTAGGTCGAGAAGGCGGGCGAGGTGTTCGCCGGCGAGATCTGCACGACACCGGCCTGCGTGATCTGGTCGATGACCGAGAGCGAGACGCCCGAGGAGGCCGCGCCGACGATCGCCGAGACGCCGCTGGCGAGCAGCGACTTCGTCGACTGCGTCGCGATGTCGGTCGAGGTGTCGCCCGAGTCCTTCTGCGTGGTCGAGATCTTGATGCCGGCCTTGGCGGCGTTGATGTCGTCGACGGCGGCCTGGACGCCCGCGATCTCGGGCGGCCCGAGCACGGCGAGGGTTCCGGTGGTCGGAAGCAGCGAGCCGATCTTCAGATCGAGGTCGCCGCCCGAGCCGCTGTCGCCGCCGCTGCCGCCGGTGGCGCAGCCGGAGAGCACGAGCGCGGTGGCTCCGAGCAGCGCGACGCTGCCGAGAACCGCCCGGATCGAGCGGGAAGACGTGGGGCGTGAAAGGGCACCCATGTTGCTCCTTGAAGGTGATGTGCAGGGAAAGCTTCAGGTGCAGACGCACCCTTGCGTGGGTGCAAAAGTAACCGCCCCGTGAGGCGGAGACAATAAGCCGGTGTTACAGCCCTGTAACGCCTGATCAGGCGAGGGCGCGACGCTGTCGGCGTGCGGAGCCGGCCGCCGTCAGCGCGTCGGCGCTGAGCACGATCAGGGCGAGCCAGACGAGGCCGAATCCGATCCAGCGCTCGAGGTCGATCTGCTCGTGCAGCAGCACGACGCCGGTGATGAACTGCAGGATCGGCGCGAGGTACTGGGTGAGGCCGAGCGCGACGAGCGGAAGCCGGCGCGCGGCCGCCGAGAAGAGCAGCAGCGGTGCGGCGGTGGCGATGCCCGAGAGCGCGACGAGGGTCGTGTGCACGGCGCCGTGGTGGCCGAAGTCGAGGCCCGTGATCGAGCCGACGACGAGGAGCTGCACGAGGGCGACCGGCATCAGCCAGGCGGTCTCGACCGTGAGGCCGCCGATCGCATCCACCCGGTGCCCGACCCGCTTCTTGATGAAGCCGTAGGTGCCGAAGCTCAGCGCGAGGATCAGCGAGATCCAGGGCACGCTGCCGTAGCCGATCGCGATGACCGCGATCGCGACGACCGAGATGCCGACCGCGACCCACTGCGCGGGCCGCAGCCGCTCGCGCAGGAACACGACGCCGAAGAGCACGGTGACGAGCGGGTTGATGAAGTAGCCCAGCGAGGCCTGCAGCACCTGGCCGCCGAGCGCCGCGACCACGAAGACCTGCCAGTTGACGTAGATCACGACCGCCGCGCCGAGCAGCGCGAGCATCGCTCCCCGGTCGCGCAGCAGGCGGCCGAGCGAGCGCCAGCCGCGCACGACGGTGACGAGCACGACGCAGACGAGAAGTGAGAAGAGGATGCGCCACGGGATCAGCTCGAAGGGCCCGATCGGGGCGAGCAGCACGAAGTAGCCCGGCAGCAGCCCCCAGAGGAAGTAGGCGCTGCCGGCGAAGGCGAGCCCGGAGCCGAAGCGCGGTGAGGAATCGGTGCGGGGCTCGGTCACCGCGCGAGCCTAGCGGGACGACGAAGGGCCCCGCCGCGCGATGCGGCAGGGCCCTTCGGAAAGCGGAAGAACGCGGGTCAGCGCTCGACGACCGCGAGCACGTCGCGCGCCGAGAGCACCAGCAGGTCCTCGCCGCCGAACTTGACCTCGGTGCCGCCGTACTTGGAGTAGATGACCTTGTCGCCCACGGCCACGTCGACCGGGACGCGGTTGCCGTTGTCGTCGACGCGACCGGGGCCGACAGCCACGACCTCGCCCTCCTGCGGCTTCTCCTTGGCGGTGTCGGGGATCACGAGGCCCGACGCGGTGACCTGCTCCGCCTCGACCTGGCGGATGACGATGCGATCTTCGAGCGGCTTGATTGCGACCGACACTCTGACCCTCTTCTTTCGTTGAAGTCCGTTGGCACACTCCGTTCGAGAGTGCCAAAGACACCATAGCGCGTCGTTAGCAGTCGTTCAATGCGAGTGCCAACGGCGCGACGCGGGACGCAATGCGCAGTCGGCCCGCCGAATAGGGTTGCGGGATGGACACGGCCGAGCTGCACGAGCTGCTCACCCCGGAGAGCCTGGCCCTGCTCGACGACCTCGATCCCGACTCCCTCGGCGACGCGGTCGCCGCCGTCTCCCGCCTGCGCGCGGTTGGTCACTCCCCCGCGCGCGTCGCGGCGGTGCTGTCGCAGGCCCGGCTGCGGCGCCGCGCCCGCGCGAAGTTCGGGCCCTTCGCCGACCGGATGCTGTTCACCGAGGCCGGGCTCGAGCAGTCGACGCGACTGGCCGTGGCGTCCCTGCACGCGGGCCGCTTCGCGGCCGCCGGCCTCGACCGCGTCGCCGACCTCGGCTGCGGCATCGGCGCGGACGCCCTGGCGCTCGCCGGACTGGATCTCGCCGTGCTGGCGGTCGAGCGCGACGAGCCGACCGCCGCCCTCGCCGCCTACAACCTGGCGCCGTTCCCGCGCGCCCGGGTCGAGTGCGCCGACGCCACCGCCGTCGACCTGAGCGAGGTGGATGCCGCCTGGCTCGATCCGGCCCGCCGCAGCGCCGGCCGCCGCCTCGACGACCCCGGCGACTGGGAGCCCTCGCTCGACTTCTGCTTCGAGCTCGGCCGCCGCATCCCCGTCGGCATCAAGCTCGGCCCCGGCGTCGACCGCGGCCTGCTGCCGGAGGGCTTCGAGGCCCAGTGGATCTCGGCCGACCGCGAGGTCGTCGAGCTCGTGCTCTGGTCGGGCGCGCTGGCCCGGCCGGGCGTCGGCCGTGCGGCGCTCGTGCTCGGCCCGCACGGCGCCGCCGAGCTCGTCGCGGAGGCCGACAGCGCGGACGCCGAGCCCGGAGAGCAGGGCGAGTGGCTCTACGAACCCGACGGCGCCGTCATCCGCGCCCGGCTGATCGGCGACCTCGCGAGGCAGCTGGACGGGCGGATGCTCGACGAGACCATCGCCTGGATCACCGCCGACACCGCGATCGACACCCCCTTCGCGCAGCGCTTCCGCGTGGTCGACGAGCTGCCCGTCGACGAGAAGAAGCTGAAGCGGGCGCTGCGCGAGCGCGGGATCGGCACGCTCGAGATCAAGAAGCGCGGGGTCGACGTCGATCCGGCGCAGCTGCGCAAGCGGCTCGCGCTCAGCGGCGCCGCCTCCGCCACCCTCGTGCTCACGCGTCGCGCTGGGAAGCGGGTGGCGCTGCTCGCCGAGCGCGCCTGACGGGGAACGGCGACCCCCGGCCGGCGCCCGGAGACGACGAAGGGTCGGCCCCGAGAGGCCGACCCCGTCGTCGCGTCAGTGACGCGGCGACTCAGTAGTCGTAGTACGCCGCCGAACTCGCGCCCGCGATGCCGATGATGATCAGGATCACGATGTAGATCAGGCCGAAGGCGATGCCCGCGTAGCCGATGATCAGGCCGGCGAGGGCCAGGCCGCGGCCGCCCTCACCCGTGCGCTTGATCTGACCGAGCGCGATGTGGCCCGTGATGACGGCGCCGAGCGAGACGACGAAGGCCAGCACGAGCGAGATGATCGCGAGGGTGTTGGTGCCCTGCGCCTGCACCGGCTGGTATCCGCCGTACTGCGAACCGGGGTTCGCGTACGCCTGCGGGGCGGGCTGGCCGTAGGGCTGGGCCGGCTGACCGTAGGGCTGCTGCCCGTAAGGCTGCTGCGGCTGCTGGCCGTACGGCTGCTGCGGCTGCTGCCCGTAGGGCTGCTGCGGCTGCTGCGGCTGCTGGCCGTAGGGGTTGCCGCCGGCCGGCGACGAGGGAGGAGGAGGGATGTCGCTCATGCGATGACTCTATTCATTCTCTGGCGGTGGCAGACGACGATGCCCCGGCGTCACGGCCGGGGCATCGTCGTCAGGCGATCAGGAACCGTAGGTGGTCGCTGCGCCCAGCAGCGCGATGTTGGCGATGATGCCGATCACGCCGAGGATCGTGAAGATGATGCCGACGATGATGCCGGCCTTCGCCAGGCCGGCGCCGCCCTCACCGGTCTGCTTGATCTGGTTGTTGGCGATGATGCTGATGATGAGGCCCACCACCGGCACGACGATCGCGAGGATGAGGCCGACGATCGCCAGCGTGTTGGTCTTCGCCGCCGGCGCCGGGGTGTAACCGGTGGGCTGGGCGGGAGGAGGGGTTGCGGTCATTTCGGCTCCTAGATAGGTGAGTCGTCAGCGCACAACAGACTGTCAAAGCCCTGAATGCGTGTCAACGCGCCGGGCCGGATGTTTCGAGATGTGTTCAGGAGTTCATCCCCGCGCCGTCGCGCGTCGGCCCGGTCGGCGACCTCAGACCGCCTGCACCTCGGTGACCGGCAGCGTGGAGTCGGCGGCGAAGTCGAGCGGCGAGGGAGCGCGCCCGGCGGCGACGAGCTGGGCGCCGACGCTCGCGATCATGGCGCCGTTGTCGGTGCACAGCGAGAGCGGCGGGATGCGCAGCGCGACCCCCGCGGCGGCGCAGCGCTCCTCGGCGAGGCCGCGGATGCGCGCGTTCGCGACGACGCCCCCGCCGAGCAGCAGCCGCGGCACGCCGTGCTCGGCGCAGGCGTCGAGCGCCTTGGTGATGAGCACATCGGCGACGGCCTCGCGGAAGGAAGCAGCCACATCCGCCGTCGGCACCTCGTCGCCGCGGTCGCGGGCCGCCTCGACCGTGCGGGCCACGGCCGTCTTGAGACCCGAGAAGGAGAAGTCGAAGCGGTGGCGCTCGCGGTCTTTCGGCGCGGTGAGCCCGCGGGGGAAACGGATGGCGCGCGGATCACCGCTCGCGGCGGCGCGATCGATCTGCGGGCCGCCCGGGTAGGGCAGGCCGAGCAGGCGGGCGACCTTGTCGAAGGCCTCGCCGGCCGCGTCGTCGATCGTCTCGCCGAGCAGCTCGACGTCGTCGATGAGGTCGCGCACGAGCAGCAGGCTCGTGTGGCCGCCGCTGACGAGCAGCGCGATCGTGGGCAGTTCGAGCTCGCCGCGGTCGTCGGGGGCGGCCACGGCCGCGCCGAAGTCGGCCTCAACGCGCGCCGGCGGTCGCAGCAGGTCGGCCCCGACGTGGCCGACCAGGTGGTTCACGCCGTAGAGCGGCTTGCCGGTCGCGAGCGCGAGCCCCTTCGCGGCGCCGATCCCGACCATGAGCGCACCGGCGAGACCCGGCCCGCTCGTGACGGCGATCGCATCCAGCTCGTCGAGGGTCACCCCGGCTTCGTCGAGGGCCGCGTGCAGCGTCGGCTCGATGGCCTCGAGATGGGCGCGGGCGGCGACCTCGGGCACCACGCCGCCGTAGCGGGCGTGCTCGTCCATCGACGAGGCGATCACGTTGGCGAGCAGCGTGCGGCCGCGCACGATGCCGACGCCGGTCTCGTCGCAGCTGGTCTCGATTCCGAGCACGAGCGGTTCGGCGGTCACGGGGCGACCTCCTCGGTCGGGTCGGCGGGGGCGGATGCGGCGAGCGGCCGGCGCATGATCACCGCGTCGATCGCGCCGCGGTAGTAGCGGGGGCGGATCGCGATCTGCTCGAATCCCTCGGCGAGGTAGAGGCTCTGCGCGGGCGCGTTGTCGATGCGCACCTCAAGCAGCACGTCGTCGAGGCCGCGCAGGCGCGCCTCGACGAGCAGGCGACGCAGCAGGTGGCGACCGAGGCCCGTGCCCCGCGCCTCGGGGACCACCGCGATGTTCTGCACGTCGCCCTGGTCGGAGGCCGAGGGGGCGGAGAGCCCGGCGTAGCCGACGACGTGAACGGGCTCCCCGCTCGGGCGCGGGGTCGCCGCGGCGACCGCCTCGGCCCCGACCGGTCCCGCGGCGACCGGCCCGGCGGATCCCGCCGCTGCCGCGACCCCGGCTGCGGCCACGTCGCCGGCCGGTCGGGCGCCGTCGCGCTCCGCGACGAGATAGAAGGTGTGCGGCGAAGCGAGCTCGCTGCGCATGGCCGACCGCGGCCACGGGTCGTCGGCGAAGATCTCGTGCTCGAGCGCCATGAGCTCGTCGAGGTCGGCGAGGGTCGCACGGCGGATGCGCACCCCGTCCGGCGGCGATCCGGGATCGGTCGGGGTCGACGCAGCCGAGCCAGCCGGCGCGTTCACGCCGTGACCCGCTTCGGTCCCGCCGACAGCGTCACATCCGGGGGTCGCAGGTAGAGCGGCTCGAGCACGGAGCTCGCGGCGCCGGCGGCCCGCAGGCGCGCGGCGAGCAGGCCGAGCCCTCCCGCGGGGATGGCCTGCGCGTCCACCCGAACGGCTCCGGCGAGCGCGGCGCCGGGCGCGGTCAGGGTCGCGAACAGCGCCTCGGCCTCGTCGGCGCGCACGAGCTCGGGGCCGCGCACGGCGACGGGGATGCCGGTCGCAGCGGGCTCCGTGGCGGCGAACGCCGTCCAGGCGAGCTCGCGGCGGCGCGCATCCGTCACCACGATCACCGATCCCTCGGCGTCGAGGGCGACGGCGGCGTGTGACGGCACCCCGATCACGGGCACGCCACGACCGAGAGCGAAGGCGCGAGCCGCGGCGATGCCGACGCGCAGTCCGGTGAAGGGGCCGGGCCCGAGCCCAGCGGCGACGGCATCCACGTCGGACGCGGTGATCCCGGCGTCGGCGAGCACCGCGGCGATGAGGGTGCCGACCTTCTCGGCGTGCGAGCGGGTGTCGGTCTCGATCCGCTCGGCGAGCACGCGGTCGGGGCCGTCGACGACGGCGACGCTCGTGCCCGCCGAAGTGTCGATGGCGAGCAGCATCCCCCGAGCGTACCGTTGACCGGCTCCCGCGAGCCGCCTAATGTGGACGCCGTTCACATTGTCGTGACGCGCAGCGCGACCCGTCCGGCGGCGACGCCCGGCGACCGCGCGAGCGCGGCATCCCCTCGAGGAGGAACCGCCGTGACCGATGTCGTCTCGCCCTTCGACGCCCCGTCCGGAGACCCCGTCGTCGTGAGCCGCGACGACTGGCGCGCGGCGCGCATCCGCCTGCTCGCTCTCGAGAAGGAGGCCACCCACGCCCGTGACCGGGCCCTGCGCGCGCTGCGCGAACTGCCCTTCGAACTCGTCGAGACCGACTACCGCTTCATCGGGCCCGAGGGCGAGGTGGGGCTGCTCGACCTGTTCCAGGGCCGCAGCCAGCTGTTCGTGCATCACATGATGTGGCTCGACAGCGACGAGGCCTGCCCGAGCTGCTCGATGTTCTACGACAGCCTCGGCCGCATGGAGCACTTCGCCGCCGCCGACACCGCCGTGCAGTTCGTCGCGAAAGCGCCCTTCGCCTCGATCGAGCGGATGCGCGAGCGCCTCGGCTGGGAGCGCCCGATCTACGCGACCGTCGGCAGCGCCTTCAGCGACGACTTCCAGGCCACGATCGACCCGGCGCGCGGCGTGACGGAGTACAACTGGGCCCCCTTCGGCGTCGGCGGCGACGCCCCCTTCGACATGCCCGTGCAGTCGACCTTCCTGCGGGACGGCGACCGCGTGCTGCACAAGTACTCGGCCTGCGCGCGGGGAACCGAGCTCGCGCAGAACTACCACATGCTGCTCGACGTGACCCCGCTCGGCCGGCAGGACGCCCGCGGCTGGGTGCGGCACCGCGACCACTACGGCGACCCGAGCGCGCACGCGCATCACCACTGAGCGACGGGCGCAAGCGGGAGGTTCGCCAGGCGCGTCAGCCGCTCCGGCAGGCCACCGGCCCGACGAGTCGGCCGAGCGGCAGATCAGTCGAGCGGCAGATCAGTCGAGCGGCGGCAGGTCGGCCCAGCGCGGCCCGATGCCCTCGATCACGACATGCCGGGGCTCCTCGTCGGCATCCACCTCATCGCCCGGACGGAGCGCGGCGTCGGCGGCCGCGCCGGTGCGGCGCTCGATCGCGATGCGCAGCCACGAGTCGCTGACGCCGTCGAGCTTGCCGGCGCCCCACTCGACGACCGTGATCGATCCGGCCCAGTCGATGTCGAGATCATCGAGCTCGAGCGCGCTCGACAGCCGGTAGGCGTCGACGTGCACGAGCGGAACGCCGACGGCGGTCGGATGCGTGCGCGCCAGCACGAACGTCGGGCTCGTCACCGCGCCGCGCACGCGCAGGCCCTCGCCGATGCCCCGCGTCAGCGTCGTCTTGCCCGCGCCGAGCTCGCCATCGAGCTGGATCAGGTCGCCCGCCCGCAGGTGCGCGGCGAGGCGGATGCCGAGCTCCTCCATGGCGGAGGTGTCGGGGATCGTGAGCTCGAGCGCGGTCACGCGAGGCCACCGACGATCGTGCGCTCGGCGCGTCCGCCGACCCGGGTGACGATCTCGTAGTCGATCGTGCCCGCCGCATCCGCCCAGTCCTCGGCGCTCGGCGCGCCCGTGGCCGGGTCGCCCCAGAGCACGGCGCGATCGCCGACCGCGACGGCGGCGTCGCCGACATCCACGACGAACTGGTCCATCGCGATGCGGCCGACGACCGGATGCTGCACGCCGCCGATCGCGACACGCGCCCCGCCGGAGGCCGATCGCGGCACCCCGTCGGCGTAGCCGAGCGGCACGAGCGCGAGCGTCGTCGGCGCGGTGGTGCGGTGGATGTAGCCGTACGAGACGCCCTCCCCCGCGGGTACGCGCTTCACGTGCGCGATGCCGGCGCTGACCTCCATGACCGGGCGCAGCGCCAGCGGCTCGACCGGCACGCGCGGGTCGGGGCTGAGGCCGTAGCTCGCGATGCCGAGGCGCACGAGATCGAGGCGGGTCGCGGGCAGCGAGATCGCGGCGGCGCTCGCGGCGAGGTGACGCAGCTCGGGGCGCACCCCCGCCTCGGCGAGCGCGGCGACGGCCAGCTCGAAGCGCGCGAGCTGCGCGAGATCCTCCTCGGGCGTGGTTCCGGAGAGGTGGCTGAAGACGCCGCGCACGTGCAGCCCGGCGTCGCGCTGCAGCTCGGCGACGCGCGCGATCACGGCGGGCGCGTCATCCGCCTGGATGCCGTTGCGGCTGAGTCCGGTGTCGAACTTGAGGTGCACGACGGCGCCGGCCGCCGCCGCGCGCTCGAGCTGATCGAGCGAGCTCACGCCGACATCCACCCCGGCCTCGGCCGCCGGACGGAAGTCGGTGGCGGGGCCGTGCAGCCAGGCCAGCAGCGGAGCGCGGATGGCGGCGGCGCGCAGCGCGAGCGCCTCGTCGAGGTCGGCCGTGCCGAGCCAGTCGGCGCCGCCCTCGAGCGCGGCGCGCGCCGCGACGAGAGCCCCGTGACCGTAGGCGTTCGCCTTGACGACGACCATGGTCTGCGCCGGAGCGACGAGCGGCTTCAACGTCGCGACGTTGTGGCTCAGCGCGGCGGCGTCGATGCGGATCTCGCGCAGCGGGCGGCCGTCGGCGCTCGGCTCGTCGGCGCTCGGCTTGTCCGCGCTCGGCTTGTCCGCGTTCGGCTTGTCCGCGCTCATCGCGGGTCCTCCTTCTCGGCCACGACCATCGCGATCGCCACGCCCGCGTCGTGCGACAGGGAGAGGTGCAGCCATGTCACGCCGAGCTCGTCGGCGATCGCCTTCGCGGCGCCGCCGAGGGTCAGGCCCGGCGAGCCGTGCTCGTCGGAGTTGACGACCATGTCGTGCCAGCGGATGCCCGTCGAGCGCCCCAGCGCCTTCATCACGGCCTCTTTGGCGGCGAACCGAGCGGCCAGCGAGCGCAGCGGGCGGTCGCGTTCGCTCTCAGCGAACAGGCGCTCGGCGAGCTTCGGCGTGCGCGACATCGTGCGCTCGAAGCGCGCCAGATCGACGACATCCACGCCGATGCCGACGATCATCGACGGCACCCGCTCTGCGCATCCACGAGGCTCATCGTGCCACTCGCCCGACCGGAGCGACCGAGCCGACGCGATCGCGCCCGCATCCGCCGCCCCGAGCGCATCGGGCGACGCTCACTCGACCGTGACCGACTTGGCCAGGTTGCGCGGCTGGTCGACGTCGAGGCCCTTCGCGGCGGCGAGCTCCATGCCGAAGACGTGCAGCGGAGCGACCGCGAGCAGCGGCTCGAACATCGGGCCGGCGAGCGGGATGCGGATGACCTCATCGGCCGACGACACCACGGCCGCGTCGCCCAGCTCGGCGATCGCGATCACGCGGGCGCCGCGGGCGCGGATCTCCTGGATGTTCGAGACCACCTTCGGGTGCAGCGATCCCGTGTGGCGCGGGCTCGGCACGACCACGAACACCAGCTGACCCGGCTCGATCAGCGCGATCGGGCCGTGCTTCAGCTCGCCGGCGGCGAAGCCCTCCGCGTGGATGTAGGCCAGCTCCTTGAGCTTCAGCGCACCCTCGAGGGCGATCGGGTAGCCGACATTGCGGCCCAGGAACAGCACCGACTGCGTGTCGGCCGACCACTTCGCCAGCTCGGCGATGCGCTCGGAGGAGTCGGCGATGACCGACTGCAGCTTCTCGGGCAGGCTCGTCAGCTCGTCGATGAGCGGCTCGGCCGACTCCGGCGTCAGCAGGCCGCGCGACTCGCCCAGCTTGAGCGCCAGCAGGTACAGCGCGGTCGCCTGCGCGACGAAGGCCTTCGTCGACGCGACCGCGACCTCGGGGCCGGCGTGCGTGTAGAGGATGGCGTCCGACTCGCGCGGGATGGTCGCGCCCTGCACGTTGCAGATCGACAGCGTGCGGGCCCCGGCGGCGCTCGCGTACTTGACGGCCATGAGCGTGTCCATGGTCTCGCCCGACTGGCTGACCGACACGACCAGCGTGCGCTCGCTCAGCACCGGCTCGCGGTAGCGGAACTCGTGCGACAGCTCGACATCCACGGGGATGCGCGCCCACGCCTCGATCGCGTACTTGCCGAGCATGCCGGCGTAGTAGGCGGTGCCGCAGGCCAGCACGACGACGCGGTCGATGTCGGCGAAGACGGGCTCCAGCGGCTCCAGCTCGGGGATCACCGTGCGGCCGTCGACGAGGCGCCCGCGCAGCGTGTTCGCGATCGCCTCCGGCTCCTCGCTGATCTCCTTCTTCATGAAGCTCGGCCAGCCGCCCTTCTCGGCGGCGGAGGCGTCCCAGGCGATCTCGAACTCGCGGGTCTCGACCGGGGCGCCCTCGAAGTCGGTCACGACGACGCTGTCGGGGCGGATCGTGACGATCTGGTCCTGCCCGATCTCCATCGCGTGACGGGTGTGCTCGACGAAGGCCGCCACATCCGAGCCCAGGAAGTTCTCGCCCTCGCCGAGGCCGATCACCAGCGGCGAGTTGCGCCGCGCGCCGACGACGACGCCCGGCTGGTCGGCGTGCACGGCCAGCAGGGTGAAGGCGCCCTCGAGGCGGTCGACCACGCGACGCAGCGCCTCGGTCAGGTCGCGCACCTCGCGGTACTCGCGGGCGACGAGCAGCGCGGCGACCTCGGTGTCCGTCTCGCTGAGGAAGGTCTCGCCGGCCTCGAGCAGCTCGGCCTTCAGCTCGGCGAAGTTCTCGATGATGCCGTTGTGGATGAGCGCGAGGCGCCCGCCGTCGGCGAGGTGCGGATGCGCGTTGACGTCGGTCGGCCCGCCGTGCGTCGCCCAGCGGGTGTGCCCGATGCCGGTGCGGCCGTCGGGCAGCGGGGTGGTGTCGAGGTCGTCGGTCAGCGTCTTGAGCTTTCCGGCGCGCTTGCGCATCCCCAGCTCGCCCGACTCGTCGAGGATCGCGACGCCGGCGGAGTCGTAACCCCGGTACTCCTGGCGACGCAGGCCGCCGATCAGGACGTCGAGACTGCTGCCCGGACCGACGTAACCCACGATTCCACACATGGGCTCGATTCTAGGTGGAGCCGCCTGTGCCCCTACGCTGAGGCACGATGTCTGACAGCGGTGCGGGCGGGACGACGCCCTTCGTCGAGATCCCTCGTGCCGAGTGGGCGGATCTCGCCTCCGAGGTCCCCCAGCCTCTGACCGAAGCCGAGGTCGCCGCGATCCGCGGACTCGGCGACGCGCTCGACCTCACCGAGGTCGCCGAGGTCTACGTGCCGCTGAGCCGGCTGCTCAGCCTCTACGCCGCCGGCGCGAAGTCACTGCACGCGGCCACTCGCGGGTTCCTGCGCGCCGACGACGAGGCGCCGACGCCCTTCGTGATCGGCGTCGCCGGCTCGGTCGCCGTCGGCAAGTCGACCATCGCGCGCCTGCTGCGCGAACTGCTCGGCCGCTGGGATGACACCCCGCGCGTCGAGCTCGTCACGACCGACGGCTTCCTGCATCCCAATGCCGAGCTCGAGCGGCGCGGCCTCATGACCCGCAAGGGGTTCCCCGAGAGTTACGACCGGAGGGCCCTGCTGCGCTTCGTCAGCCAGGTGAAGAGCGGGGCCGCCGAGGTCGCGGCGCCCGTCTACTCGCACCTGACCTACGACATCCTGCCCGGGGTCGAGAACGTCACCCACCGGCCCGACGTGCTCATCGTCGAGGGGCTCAACGTGCTGCAGCCGCCGACCGCCGGCGGACGCCTCGCGGTCAGCGACCTGTTCGACTTCACGATCTACGTGGATGCGCGCACCGCCGACATCGAGGAGTGGTACGTGCAGCGCTTCCTGCGTCTGCAGCGCGGGGCGTTCGCCGATCCCTCGTCGTACTTCCACCGCTACGCGTCGCTGAGCGAAGACGAGGCGGTCGCGCGCGCCCGTTCGATCTGGCAGGAGATCAACGAGCCGAACCTCGTGCAGAACGTGCTGCCGACCCGCGCCCGCGCCTCGCTCGTGCTGCGCAAGCAGTCCGACCACAAGGTCTCGTCCGTCCTGCTGCGCAAGATCTGACGCACCGCCGGGAGCGGCGGGACGGAACCGGAGCTCAGAGGGCGAGGGCGGCGCGGACCACGTCGGCGAGGTGCTCGGCCGTCGAACGAGCGACCGACTCGGTCGATGCCTCGACCATGACGCGCACGAGCGGCTCGGTGCCGCTGGGGCGCAGCAGCACGCGCCCGGTGTCGCCGAGGGCCTCCGTCGCTGCGGCGACCTCGGCCGCGACGGTCGCGTCGGAGGCGAGTCGCTCGCGGTCCACGCCGGAGACGTTGATGAGCACCTGCGGGTACACCGTCATGACCGAAGCGAGGTCGGCGAGGGTGCGGCCGGTGCGCGCGATCTCGGCCGCGAGGTGCAGTCCGGTGAGCACGCCGTCGCCGGTGGTGGCGTGGTCGGTGAAGATGATGTGCCCGCTCTGCTCGCCGCCGAGGTTCGCACCGTGCTCGGCGAGCCCCTCGAGCACGTAGCGGTCGCCGACCGCGGTCTCGATGAGGCGGATGCCGTGCTCGGCCATCGCGACGCGCAGCCCGAGGTTCGACATGACCGTCGCGACGAGCGTGTCGTCGACGAGCAGCCCGCGCTCCTGGCGCGACACCGCGAGGATGGCCATGATCTGGTCGCCGTCGATGACGTTGCCGTCGGCGTCGACGGCGAGGCAGCGGTCCGCATCCCCGTCGTGGGCCACGCCGAGGTCGGCGCCGACCTCGAGCACCTTCGCCTGCAGCTTCTCGAGGTGCGTCGATCCGACGCCGTCATTGATGTTGATGCCGTCGGGCTCGGCGCCGATCAGCGTGACCGTGGCGCCGGCGAGGGAGAAGGCCTCGGGCGAGACGCCGGCGGCAGCGCCGTGCGCGGCGTCGATGACGACGTGGATGCCGTCGAGCCGGTTCTTGAGCGTGCCCACGAGGTGCACGATGTAGCGGTCCTCGGCATCGGCGAAGCGGCGGATGCGGCCGACGCCCGCGCCGGTCGGCAGGAGGTGCTGCTTGTCGAGGGCCGCCTCGATGCGGTCTTCGACGACGTCGGGGAGCTTGGCTCCGCCGAAGGAGAAGAACTTGATGCCGTTGTCGGGCATGGGATTGTGCGATGCCGACACCATCACGCCGAAGTCGGCGTCGATGTCGCCGACCAGGAAGGCAGCGGCGGGGGTCGGGATCACGCCGGCGTCGAGCACGTCGATGCCGGAGCTGGCGAGGCCGGCCGCGACGGCGGCGGCGATGAACTCGCCCGAGACGCGGGGGTCACGCGCGAGGACGGCACGGGGACGACGACCGCGTGTGCGGTTCTCGTCGGCGTGCCGCCCCTGCGTGAGCACGACCGCGGCGGCCTGAGCCAGGCCGAGGGCGAGGTCCGCGGTGATGATCTCGCCATTGGCGAGTCCGCGGACCCCGTCCGTTCCGAAGAGTCGAGGCATGGATGCCGGCCCGGAGGCGCGGATCAGCGCTTCGAGAACTGCGAGGCCTTGCGGGCCTTCTTGAGACCGGCCTTCTTGCGCTCGATGACGCGCGCGTCGCGGGTCAGGAAGCCGGCCTTCTTCAGGGTGGCGCGGTTGTTCTCGCGGTCGATCTCGTTGAGAGCGCGCGCGATCGCGAGGCGCAGAGCGCCGGCCTGGCCCGAGGGGCCGCCGCCGGTGATCTTCGCGGTCACGTCGTAGCCGCCGATCAGGTCGAGCACCTTGAAGGGGTCGTTGATCAGCTGCTGGTGCAGCTTGTTCGGGAAGTACTCCTCGAGCGTGCGGCCGTTGACCGCATAGCTGCCGGAGCCCGGCACCAGGCGGACCTGGGCGATGGCCTCCTTGCGACGGCCGACGGCCGCGCCCGAGACAGTGAGGGGAGCCCGCGGGGTGCTGGTCTCGACGGCGCCGGCAGGCGTCTCGGTCGAGTAGTTCTGCAGCGCCTCGCCGGTGATGGTGTCTTCGATCTTCGCCATGATTCGGTGATCCTCGGTTTCGGCGCTTACTGGGCGACCTGGGTCAGGGTGTAGGGCTTGGGCTGCTGAGCGGCGTGCGGGTGCTCGGCACCGGCGTAGACCTTCAGCTTCTTGATCTGGGCGCGGCCCAGCGAGGTCTTCGGCAGCATGCCGCGGATGGCCTTCTCGACCGCACGCGTCGGGTGCTTCTCGAGCAGCTCCGAGTAGGCGGTGGCGGTGAGGCCGCCCGGGTAGCCCGAGTGGCGGTAGGCGAGCTTCTTCTGAAGCTTGGCGCCGGTCAGCGCGACCTTCTCCGCGTTGATGATGATGACGAAGTCACCGCCATCCACGTGGGGGGCGAAGGTCGGCTTGTGCTTGCCGCGCAGCAGGGCGGCGGCGTGGCTGGCCAGGCGGCCGAGCACGACGTCGGCGGCGTCGATGATGACCCAGTCACGCTGGATGTCAGCGGGCTTGGGGCTGAAAGTGCGCGTCACGATAGGACTGCTTTCTCTCGAGGTGGTCGTGAATCCCGCTCCGGTGTGCGTTCCGCGCCGATGGCGCTGAACCCGACGGTGGAGGGCTCGGTATCGCCGCACGCAGACGAGCTGCGAGCAGACAACCTGGCAAGACTACGCGACGAGCGAGGATGCGGTCAAACCGGGCGGGTCGCGGCATCCACCTCGTGCGCCCCGCGGCGGTTGCGGGTCTGCGCGGCCCGCTCGGCGAGCTCGGCGTCGGCCGGGTAGCCGACCTCCATCAGGGTGAGTCCCTTCGCGGGGGCGACGATGAACTCGGAGCCGCGCCGGGCCTCGTCGCGGATGCCCGCCATCCGCTCGGGCGCGAGCCTGCCGGCGCCGACGGCGATCGACGCGCCCACGAGCGCGCGCACCATGCTGTGGCAGAAGGCGTCGGCCTGCAGCCGGGCCACGAGCACGCCGTCGGCGTCGCGGTGCCAGCTGAACGACTGGAGGGTGCGGATCGTCGTCGACCCCTCGCGCGGCTTGCAGTAGGCGGCCCAGTCGTGCAGTCCGGTCAGGGCTGCCGCCGCGGCGTCCATCGCGAGCTCGTCGAGCTCGGCCGGGTGCCACAGCGTCGCCCCCCGGCGGCGCGGGTCGCGCAGCGCGCGCGGGTCGGCGACCCGGTACTCGTAGCGGCGCCAGATCGCCGAGAAGCGGGCGTCGAAGCCGGCCGGCGCCATCGTGACCGACGACACCCAGACATCCGAGTCGAGCCCGGCGATGCCGTTGAGCCGGCGGGCGAGCGCCGCCGGACCCTGCGGCGCCTTCGATCGGTCGCCGCCGCGGTGCGGGGCGTCGAGCGTCGCGAGCTGCGCGTCGTCGAGGTCGACGTGCGCGACCTGGCCGAGGGCGTGCACGCCGGCGTCGGTGCGCCCCGCGACGGTCAGCAGCGGGGGCGCCGCGCTGCGCCGGAACACGGTGGCGAGCGCGGCTTCGAGCTCGCCCTGCACCGTGCGGAGCCCGGGCTGGCGACCCCAGCCCGAGAAGCCGGCGCCGTCGTAGGAGACGTCGAGCCGAAGCCGGTGGAGCGTCGCCGGATCGGACGACACGGGGGTCGTCGGCGCATCCAGCGCGGACTCGGCTTCGCTCACTCATCGAGTCTAAAGTGGGTGCCGCCCATGACTCCGACGCCATCCGCACGCCCGGCCGACGGGGTGGATGCGCCTTCGGCCGAAGCCGCCTCCGGCCTGCGCGGCCGGCTGGCCGGACTCGACGGCCTGCGCGCGATCGCCGTCGCCGTCGTGGTGGTCTTCCACCTCGCCCCGACCCCGGTGCTGCCCGGCGGCTTCCTCGGGGTCGACGTCTTCTTCGTGATCAGCGGCTTCCTCATCACGACCCTGCTGCTGCGCGAGCACGCCCGCACGGGCCGCATCCGCCTCGGTGCGTTCTGGCTGCGCCGCGCGCGACGCCTGCTGCCCGCGCTCGCCCTGCTGCTGCTCGTCTGCGGCGCGGCGGCCGCCTTCGTCGGCGGCGACACGCTGCTGCACCTGGGGTCGCAGCTGCTCGGAGCGGCGACCTTCTCGAGCAACTGGATCTTCATCGCCCAGGGCTCGAGCTACTTCGACGCCTCGACCCCGGAGCTGTTCCGCAACCTCTGGTCGCTCGCGGTCGAGGAGCAGTTCTATCTCGTATGGCCCCTCGCGGTGCTGCTGCTCGTGCTGATGCCGCGCCGGGTGCGGATGTGGATCGCGCTCGTGCTCGCCGCGGCGAGCGCCGCCGCGATGTGGCTGATCGCCGATCCGATCGACGGCACCCGCGCCTACTACGGCACCGACACGCACAGCTTCGGCCTCGCGCTCGGCGCCTTCCTCGCCTTCGCCGCTCAGGGCTGGGCGAGCGAGCGAGCGCTCTGGTCGCGCGGACGGCGGGCGACGCTCGGCATCCTCGGTCTGCTCGCGATCGGCGGACTGATCGCCCTCGCGGTCCTGCTGCCCGAGCACGATCCGTTCGTCTTCCGGGGCGGGCTGCTGCTCGCGGCCGCGCTGACCGTGGTGGCGATCGCGGCGGCCGTCGCGCCCGGCTCGCTGCTCGGGCGCGCTCTCGATCTGGCGCCGCTGCGCTGGGTCGGCGCGCGCAGCTACGGCATCTACCTGTGGCACTGGCCCGTCTACCTGCTGCTGGATGCGGCCGCCCCGGCCTGGCCGCGCGACGGCTGGAGCGGCTGGGCGCTCTCGGCGGCGGCCCTGGCGATCGCCCTCACCGCGGCGGGCGTCTCGTACAGCGCGCTCGAGCAGCCCATCCGCACCGACGGCTTCCGCCGCACGACGCGCCTCGCGCTCGGCTGGTGGCGCTGGGGCGCGAGCTCCGCCACCGCGGCGACGGTCGTGGCCGTGGTGGCGCTCGGCGCGGTCGCGGCGACCGGATGGGCGGTGACGCGCGATCCCGGCGTCGGCAGCACCCAGAGCCAGGTCGAGGCCGGGCAGGCCGCGATCTCGGCGAAGCCGTCGCCGTCGGCATCCCCGTCGGCGTCCGCCGCTCCCCCGCAAGGCGATCGCATCAGCGTGATCGGCGACTCGGTCACGCTGGCCGCGGCGACCGAGCTGCAGACCGGGCTGCCCGGCGTCGACATCGATGCGGCGGTATCGCGGCAGATGTCGACGGCCCCGCAGCTCGTGCAGTCGCTCAAGGATCAGGGGCGCCTGCGCCCGATCGTCGTCGTCGCGCTCGGCACGAACGGCGCTCTCAGCCGCGCCTCGCTCGACGAGGTGCGCTCGATCATCGGCCCGCAGCGCGAGCTCGTGCTCGTCACGGCGCAGGCGCCGCGCTCGTGGATCGACCCGAACAACGCCATCCTCACCGCCTACGCGCAGCAGTACCGCAACGTGGAGCTGTCGAACTGGCACGACGCCGTGCAGCCTCACCTCGATCAGCTGAACCGCGACCAGGTGCACTTCGGCGGCGCAGGGGCGCGGCTGTTCACACGGACCCTCGAAGAGGCACTGCAGCGCCTGGCGCAGCTACCGCCGTTGCGGGGCGATCGCGACTACGAGTCGGCGCCGCGGCCGGTCTGATCAGCGGTGCCGCGCCGGCATCCACTCGCCGCCGTTCGACGGTCCCGCTCGCCGCGCTGCTCGTCGGCACCGCTCGTCGGCACCAATCGTCGGCACCGCTCGATCGTGATGACGCCCCTGCTCGACACCCGCAGCACAGTCCACCTAGGATGACCCCCATTCGGGGGACGCGCAACGAGGCGCGCCCCCGGTGACGAGGAGGTCACCGTGTCCGATCCCGCGACCGACCGCTCCGCCGCCCGCGGACCCGACTACGAGGCGGTCGCCGCCTCCGAGCCCTTCCAGCGCCTGCGTCGACGGCACCGAGGATTCGTCTTCCCGCTCGCCGTGCTGTTCCTCGTCTGGTACTTCGTCTACGTGCTGCTGGCCGCCTACGCGCACGACTTCATGGCCACGCCGGTGATCGGCAACGTCAACCTGGGCCTGCTGCTCGGACTCGGCCAGTTCGTGACCACCTTCGTCATCACGATGGCCTACGTGCGCTTCGCGAACCGGCGGATGGATCCCGAGGCGACCGCGATCCGCCACGAGCTCGAGGAGGCGGAGAAGTGACCGCCGAGAACAACCCCGTGCTCAACATCGCGATCTTCCTGGCGTTCGTGCTGGTGACGCTCGTGATCGTGTTCCGGGCGAGCCGCAACAACCGCTCCGCGGCCGACTACTACGCTGCCGGCCGCTCGTTCACGGGACCGCAGAACGGCATCGCGATCTCGGGCGACTACCTCTCGGCGGCGTCGTTCCTCGGCATCTGCGGGGCGATCGCGGTCAACGGCTACGACGGCTTCCTCTACTCGATCGGCTTCCTCGTCGCGTGGCTCGTCGCGCTGCTGCTCGTGGCCGAGCTCATGCGCAACACGGGCAAGTTCACGATGGCCGACGTGCTGTCGTTCCGCCTCAAGCAGGGGCCGGTGCGCACCGCCGCCGCGGTCACCACGCTCGTGGTCTGCTTCTTCTACCTGCTGGCGCAGATGGCCGGCGCGGGCGGGCTCGTCGCTCTGCTGCTGGGCCTCAACGGCCCGGTCGCGATCGGCATCGTCATCGCCGTCGTGGGCGTGCTGATGATCCTCTACGTGCTCATCGGCGGGATGAAGGGCACGACCTGGGTGCAGATCGTCAAGGCCTGTCTGCTCGTCGGCGGCGCCGCGATCATGACGATCTGGGTGCTCGCGGTCAACGGCTTCGACTTCTCGGCGCTGCTGCAGAAGGCCGTCGACACCTTCGGCGCCTCGCAGAAGGCGGCGGATGCGGGGCTCGACGGCGCCGCCCTGCTCGCGCCCGGCCTGCAGTACGGCGCGAACCCGCTCGACTTCGTGTCGCTCGCGCTCGCCCTCGTGCTCGGCACCGCCGGACTCCCCCACGTGCTCATGCGCTTCTACACGGTGCCCACCGCGAAGGAGGCCCGCCGCAGCGTCGTCTGGGCGATCTGGATCATCGGCGCCTTCTACCTGTTCACGCTCGTGCTCGGCTACGGCGCGGCGGCGCTGGTCGGGCCGGATGCGATCCTGGCGGCGCCGGGCGGGGTCAACTCGGCGGCGCCACTGCTGGCGCTCCAGCTCGGCGGGCCCGTCCTGCTCGGCATCATCTCGGCTGTCGCCTTCGCGACGATCCTCGCGGTCGTCGCCGGGCTCACGATCACGGCGGCGACCTCGCTGGCGCACGACATCTATGCGAGCGTCATCAAGAAGGGCAAGCCGGAGCCGGGCCGCGAGGTCAAGGTAGCTCGCTGGACCGTGGTCGGCATCGGCATCCTCGCCATCATCGGCGGCATCGCCGCGCAGGGGCAGAACGTGGCGTTCCTCGTCGCCCTCGCCTTCGCGGTGGCCGCCAGCGCGAACCTGCCGACGATCCTGTTCTCGCTGTTCTGGAAGCGCTTCACGACCCGCGGCGCCGTCTGGAGCATGGTCGGCGGGCTCGCCTCGGCGCTCATCCTGATCGTTTTCTCGCCCGCCGTCTCGGGCGGACCGACGCCGATGATCCCCGGGGTCGACTTCCACTGGTTCCCGCTGTCGAACCCGGGCATCGTGTCGATCCCGATCGGGTTCCTGCTCGGTATCGTCGGCACGCTGAGCGGGCCGTCGAAGGAGGACGAGCGGGTGGCGGCCGAGATGGAGGTGCGGTCCATGACCGGGCACGGCGCCGAGAAGGCGACCGACCACTGAGCTCCGCACCGAGACCGCGGCGGGCGCGCATCCTCCGGAGGGGTGGATGCGCGCCCGCCGCCCTGGCACGATGACGCCATGAGCGCCGACGCCGCACCTCCGCCGACGTCCCATGCCGCGGGCGGGGCGGCCGCAGGCGCCACGCCCTCCGCTCTCGATCTGCTCGGCGGCGACCTCGCCGGCGGGCCGATGCTCGCGAAAGCCGTGACCGCGGTACCCGACGCCGACGCGATCGAGGGCGGCTATGCCTACGAGCCGAAGTGGGACGGCTTCCGCGCCGTCGTCGCGGTCGGCATCGACGGTGTCGAGATCGGCAGCCGCGGGTCGAAGCCGCTGACGCGCTACTTCCCTGAGCTGGTGGATGCGGTCGGCGCCCAGCTGCCGATCGGCACGGTCGTCGACGGCGAGATCGTGCTGCGCTCGGCGCGGGTCGATGACGCGGCCGCCGGCGCCAGCCCGGCCGCCGGCGAGCGCCTCGACTGGGAGGCGCTGTCGCAGCGCATCCATCCGGCCGCGAGCCGCGTCGCGAAGCTCGCCGCCGAGACCCCGGCGTCGCTCGTGATCTTCGACCTGCTGCGCTCTCCCGACGACGCCGAGCTGCACGCCCGCCCCTTCGCCGAACGGCGAGCCGCGCTGGAGAGACTCCTCGGGTCGGCGCCGGTGGCGGCGCCGCTGCATCTCTCGGTGCTCGGCCGCGATGCCGCGCAGGCGCGACGCTGGCTCGACGAGTTCGAGGGTGCCGGGCTCGACGGCGTCGTCGCGAAGCCGCTCGCCGCGCCGTACGCGCCGGGCAAGCGGGTGCTGCTGAAGATCAAGCACGCCCGCACCGCCGACGTCGTGCTCACCGGCTACCGGATGCATGCCTCGGGCGAGGGCGTCGGCTCGCTGCTGCTCGCCCTCTACGGCGGCGACGGCGAGCTGCACCGCGTCGGCGGCGCCTCGGCGTTCACCGCGGTCCGGCGTCGCGAGCTGGTCGACGAGCTCGCGCCGCTCGTCGAGCGGGATGCCGACAGCGAGCCCGTGCGCGGCGAGGACGAGAAGAGCCGATTCACGGGCAAGCGCGACACGAGCTTCGTGAGACTGCGTCCGGAGCGCGTACTCGAGGTGCGCTACGACCAGATGGAGGGATCCCGGTTCCGGCACACCGCGCAGTTCGAGCGCTGGCGGCCCGACCGTGATCCGACCTCGTGCACCTTCGCCCAGCTCGAGGTGCCGGCCGACTACGACCTCGGGGCGCTGCTCGACTGACGCGTTCGAGGCCGAGACCATGCCCGAGCCCGCGGAGAGGGCGGAAGCGCACCCGCCCGCTCAGTCCTCCTTGCGCGCGCGACTCGGCGCGACGCGCGGCGGCTCGCCGGGCATCTTCGGGTAGTCGGGCGGGTACACCAGGTCACCGAGCCCGTCGGCGAGATCGCGCTCCCACCACGCGAGCAGCGTCGCCATCGAGCCCGGCTCGTCGTGCAGTCCTGCCCACGGGTCGCCCACGTCGGCGAGACGCTGCTGCACGGTGCGGATGGTGAACGCACCCGGGTCGATCGTGTCGAGCTCGTCCCAGGTCACCGGGGTCGACACCGTCGCGCCCGGCAGCGCGCGCGGGCTGTAGGCGCCGGCCGTCGTGCGGTCACGCGCCGCCTGGTTGTAGTCGAGGAAGATGCGCTCGCCGCGCTCCTCCTTCCACCACGACGTGGTGACCGCGTCGGGGCGGCGCCGCTCGAGCTCGCGGGCGGCGGCGATCACACCGTGCCGCACCTCGATGAAGTCGTGCTCGGGTCGGATCGCGGCGGCCAGGTGCAGCCCGCGACTGCCGGAGGTCTTCACCATGGCGGTCAGACCCGCCTCGGCCAGCACGTCGCGCATCCCGTGCGCCACCGCGACGGTGTCGGCGAAGTCGGTGCCCGGCTGCGGGTCGAGGTCGATGCGCAGCTCGTCGGGATGGTCGGTGTCGCTCGCCGTCGACGGCCAGGGGTGGAAGACGACCGTGTTCATCTGCGCCATCCAGACCAGCGCGGCGGCCTCGTCGGCGACGAGCTGCGGATGCGTGCGTCCGCTCGGGTAGGTCACCTCGACGGTGTGGATCCAGTCGGGCGCGCCCTTCGGCGGGTTCTTCGAGAAGAACCACTCCCCCGTCACGTCGCCGCCGAACCGCTGCAGCGAGATGGGCCGATCACCGTTCTGCGCCAGGAACGCGGGCGCGACCGCGACGAGGTACTCGGCGAGCTCGAGCTTCGTGACACCCGCTTCGGGCCACACCACCCGGCTCGGGCTCGAGACGCGCATCTCGCGCACGCCGTGCGGACCGGGAACCTCGAGCGTCGTCGCCTCACTGGCCATGCCGCTCACGGTAACCGGCACAGCGGCTGCGCGGAACCCGCCGAGCTGCACCCACGATGCAGCAGCGGTCGTCGACGACGCCGGTGGCATCGACTCCGCCGGGAACGACGAAGGCCCCGCCGGCGAACCGACGGGGCCTTCGTGCTGCTGCGCGAGGAACGCGCGGCGGGATTACTTCTTGTCGTCCTCGGCGGGGGCCTCAGCGGCCTCCTCAGCCTCGACGGCCTCGACCTCAGCGACCTCGGCGTCAGCCTCGGCGACGTCGGCGTCCTCGACGACCTCGGTCTCCTCGACCGTGGGCTCCTCGGCCTTGGTCTCCTCGACCGGGGCGACCTTGGTCTCGGCGCGGGCGGCCGACTTCTTCGACGAGGCGGGCTTCTTCGAGACCGGCTCGAGCACGAGCTCGATCACGGCCATGGGGGCGTTGTCGCCCTTGCGGAAGCCGGTCTTGATGATGCGGGTGTAGCCGCCCTCGCGGTCGGCCACCTGCGGCGCGATCTCCGTGAAGAGCTTGTGCACGACGCCCTTGTCGCCGATCGTTCCGAGAACGCGGCGGCGGGCGTGCAGGTCTCCGCGCTTGGCGAAGGTGATGAGGCGCTCGGCGATCGGACGCAGGCGCTTGGCCTTCGTCTCGGTCGTCTGGATGCGCTCGTGCGTGAACAGCGCAGCGGCGAGGTTCGCGAGCAGCAGGCGCTCGTGAGCCGGTCCGCCTCCGAGGCGGGGTCCCTTGGTGGGCTTAGGCATTGTCTATTTCTCCAGTGTTGCGAAGTCGATCAGCGTCTGAGTCAGACGTTGGTGTTGTCGTCGTCGTAGCCGCCGTAGAAGTGGGCGCCGTCGAAACCGGGAACGCTGTCCTTGAGCGACAGACCGAGCTCGACGAGCTTGTCCTTGACCTCGTCGACCGACTTCTGACCGAAGTTGCGGATGTTCATGAGCTGCGTCTCCGAGAGGGCGACGAGCTCGCTGACCGTGTTGATGCCCTCGCGCTTGAGGCAGTTGTAGCTGCGCACCGAGAGGTCGAGGTCCTCGATGGGCATCGACAGCTCGGAGCTGAGGACGGCGTCGACCGGGGCGGGCCCGATCTCGATGCCCTCGGCCTGCGTGTTCAGCTCGCGGGCGAGACCGAACAGCTCGACCAGGGTGCGGCCGGCCGAGGCGATCGCGTCACGCGGGGTGATCGCGGGCTTCGACTCGACGTCGACCACGAGGCGGTCGAAGTCGGTGCGCTCGCCGGCACGGGTGGCCTCGACGCGGTAGGTGACCTTGAGCACGGGCGAGTAGATCGAGTCGACCGGGATCTGGCCGGCCTCGCTGAACTCGCTACGGTTCTGGGTCGCCGAGACGTAGCCGCGGCCGCGCTCGATGGTGAGCTCGAGCTCGAACTTCGCCTTGTCGTTGAGCGTCGCGATGACGAGCTCGGGGTTGTGGATCTCCACACCCGCCGGCGCCGAGATGTCGGCGGCGGTGACCTGGCCCGCACCCTGCTTGCGCAGGTAGGCGGTGATCGGCTCGTCGTGCTCGCTCGAGACGACGAGGCCCTTGATGTTGAGGACGATCTCGACGACGTCCTCCTTCACACCGGGGACCGTGTCGAACTCGTGCTGGATGCCGTCGATGCGGATGCTGGTGACCGCGGCGCCCGGGATCGACGAGAGCAGCGTGCGACGCAGGGAGTTGCCGAGGGTGTAGCCGAAGCCGGGCTCGAGAGGCTCGATCACGAACCGCGAGCGGAACTCGGAGATCGTCTCCTCGGAGAGGGTGGGGCGCTGTGCAATGAGCACGTGGTGTCCTTTCGGCGAGAGCGTCCGCCATATGACGCTCACGGAGGTTCAGCGGATGGCTAGGCCGCCGTTTGTTGAGTTGTTGAAAGTCACGAGACCGCAGACGCGCTGCGGGAGCCGGGGCCGGCCGACGCGCGGTCGGCCCCGACGGCGCTCCTCAGCCGCACACGGCGAGGAGCGCCCACATCACACGCGGCGGCGCTTCGGGGGGCGGCATCCGTTGTGCGCCTGCGGCGTCACGTCGTTGATGCTGCCCACCTCGAGGCCGGCGGCCTGGAGCGAGCGGATCGCCGTCTCGCGACCCGAGCCCGGGCCCTTCACGAAGACGTCGACCTTCTTCATGCCGTGCTCCTGCGCCTGGCGGGCGGCCGACTCGGCGGCCATCTGCGCGGCGTAAGGGGTCGACTTGCGCGAGCCCTTGAAGCCGACGTTGCCCGACGAGGCCCAGCTGACGACGGCGCCCGACGGGTCGGTGATCGACACGATGGTGTTGTTGAACGTCGACTTGATGTGGGCCTGGCCCACGGCGATGTTCTTCTTCTCCTTGCGGCGCGGCTTGCGCGCGGCGGACTTGGGAGCGGCCATTACTTCTTGCCTGCCTTCTTCTTGCCGGCGACGGTGCGCTTCGGGCCCTTGCGCGTGCGGGCGTTGGTCTTGGTGCGCTGACCGCGGACCGGCAGGCCGCGGCGGTGACGGAGACCCTCGTACGAGCCGATCTCGACCTTGCGGCGGATGTCGGCCTGCACCTCGCGGCGCAGGTCACCCTCCACCTTGAACGTGCCCTCGATGTAGTCGCGGAGGGCGACGAGCTGGTCGTCGGTCAGGTCCTTGACGCGGATGTCACCGGAGATCCCGGTCTCCTTGAGGGTCTCGAGCGCGCGAGTGCGTCCGACCCCGTAGATGTAAGTGAGTGCGACCTCCACGCGCTTATCGCGCGGGATGTCGACGCCGGCGAGACGTGCCATGTCGGCTTCTCCTGGTTGTCGTGGAGGTGTGGTGCGCCGCCGGTGCCTGGGCCTCCAACCCAAGGTGTCCTCCCCCTCGCGTGGCGAGGCGGATTCTGGTGGCGCGATCTGGTGTGTTCAGTTGCGGGTCGTGCAAGTGACGCCGGCCGCAAGCGGCCGGGGCGTCAGCCCTGGCGCTGCTTGTGGCGCGGGTTCGACTTGCAGATCACCATGACGCGGCCGTTGCGACGGATCACCTTGCAGTGGTCGCAGATCGGCTTGACGCTCGGGTTGACCTTCATGTTCTTCTTCTCTCGCTGTCTTCGTGCACGTCCGGATGCGGACGGCCGTTACCTGACCAGCGGGCCTTACTTGTAGCGGTAGACGATCCGGCCGCGGGTCAGGTCGTAGGGGCTCAGCTCCACGATCACGCGGTCCTCGGGGAGGATGCGGATGTAGTGCTGGCGCATCTTGCCCGAGATGTGGGCGAGAACCTTGTGTCCGTTGCTGAGCTCAACGCGGAACATCGCGTTGGGCAGCGCTTCGAGCACGGATCCTTCGATCTCGATGACTCCGTCTTTCTTGGCCATACCCTCTTCGTTACGTCGTTCGACCGCAGGTCATGCGGGTGGGATTGTCGGTGCGGCGGCATGCGAAGACGCAGGCACAAAGCACCAAGGGGAGAGCCTACGCCATGACACGGCTTTTCGCCAAGCCGGTGCTACACTCCCGCCGCTCGCAACGCCGGGAGACGCTGAACGGCCCCGACTCCCCCGCTGCTGCGGGAGGGTCGAGGCCGTTCGAGGAACGTTCTGCTCAGGCGCTGACGCGGTCGATGCCGCGCGACGCGAGCGCCGTGAAGACGCGCTGCGTCACCTCGTCGACCGTGCCGAGTCCGTCGACCTCGACCAGCAGACCGCGGTCGCGGTAGGCCGCGATCAGCGGCTCGGTCTCGCGGGCGTAGACGTCCTGACGATGCGCGATCGCCTCTTCCGAATCGTCGAGTCGGCCCTGCTCGACCGCGCGCTTGCGCAGCCGGGTGACGATCTCGTCGCGATCGGCGACCAGGCGCACGACCGCATCCAGCTCGTGACCGTGCGACGAGAGCAGCTCATCGAGGTAGGCGACCTGCTGCGTCGTCCGGGGGTAGCCGTCGAGCAGGAAGCCCTGCCCGGCGTCGGCCTCCGAGAGACGGTCCGTCACCAGCTCGTTGGTGAGCTCGTCGGGCACGTAGTCGCCGGCATCGACGATCGCCTTCACCCGGAGGCCGAGCTCGGTCTCGTTCTTGATGTTGGCGCGGAAGATGTCACCGGTCGAGATGGTGGGGATCCCATAGGCGGTGACGATGCGCTCCGCCTGGGTTCCCTTGCCGACCCCGGGAGGGCCGACGATCAGGAGACGGGTCATCGCAGGAGCCCCTCGTAGTGACGCTGCTGCAGCTGCGAGTCGATCTGCTTCACCGTCTCGAGGCCAACGCCGACCATGATCAGGATGCTCGTGCCGCCGAAGGGGAAGTTCTGGTTCGCGTTGATGGCGACCAGGGCGATCAGCGGGATGAGCGCGATGAGACCGAGGTAGAGCGAGCCCGGCAGGGTGACGCGGGTGAGCACGTAGTCGAGGTACTCGGCGGTCGGACGACCGGCGCGGATGCCGGGGATGAAGCCGCCGTACTTCTTCATGTTGTCGGCGACCTCTTCGGGGTTGAAGGTGATCGCGACGTAGAAGTAGGTGAACCCGACGATGAGCAGGAAGTACAGCGCCATGTACAGCGGGTGGTCACCGCGCGTCAGGTAGTCGGTGATCCACTGCACCCACGGCTGCGCGGCCTTGCCGGCCGGCGGCGCGTTGAACTGCGCGATGAGCGCAGGCAGGTACAGCAGCGACGAGGCGAAGATGACGGGCACGACGCCGGCCATGTTGACCTTGATGGGGATGTAGGTGTTGTTGCCGCCGTAGGTTCGGCGCCCCACCATCCGCTTCGCGTATTGCACGGGGATCCGTCGTTGCGACTGCTCGACGAAGATGACCGCCGCGACGATGAGGATGCCGATCAGGATGACCAGGATCAGCGTCTCGATGCCGCGCTCCTGGAAGATCGAGATGAGCGCGCTCGGGAACTGGGCGGCGATCGAGGTGAAGATCAGCAGCGACATGCCGTTGCCGATGCCGCGCTCGGTGATGAGCTCGCCCATCCACATGATCAGGCCGGTGCCGGCGGTCATGGTGATGACCATGAGCAGGATGCCGTACCAGGTCGATCCGTCGGCCGTGATGATCGACGAGCACTCGGCGCTCGTGTTGCCCGAGCCCGAGAACAGGGCACCGGAGCGGGCCACCGTGATCAGCGTCGTCGACTGCAGGATGCCGAGCGCGATCGTGAGGTAGCGCGTGTACTGCGTCAGCTTGGCCTGGCCCGCCTGGCCCTCCTTGTAGAGGGTGTCGAAGCGGGGGATGACCACGCGCAGCAGCTGCACGATGATCGACGCGGTGATGTACGGCATGATGCCGAGCGCGAAGATCGAGAGCTTCAGCAGCGCTCCGCCGCTGAAGAGGTTGACGAGGGTGTAGAGACCCGATGCGCCGGCCTGACCGTTCACACACGCGGTCACGTTGTCGAAGTCGACGAACGGGGCCGGGATGAACGAGCCGATGCGGAACAGCGCGACGATGCCGATCGTGAATGCGATCTTGCGTCGCAGGTCAGGCGTCCGGAAGATCCGCGCGACGGCACTGAACACTGGGGAGATCCTTCCGGAATGGTGGGGTGCCGGAGACCCGGCTGAGGCGGTCCGACAGCTGGTGGGCTGTCGGACCGCCTCGGCGTCGACTACTTGATCGAGCCGCCGGCGGCGACGATCTTCTGCTCCGCAGAGCTCGAGACCTTGTCGACCGCGACGTTCAGCTTAACCGCAATCTCGCCGTCGCCCAGAACCTTGACCTTCTCGTTCTTGCGAACCGCGCCCTTGGCGACGAGGTCGCCGATGGTGACGTCGCCACCCTTCGGGTACAGCTCGGCGAGCTTGTCGAGGTTGACGACCTGGTACTCCACCCGGAACGGGTTCTTGAAGCCGCGGAGCTTCGGAGCGCGCATGACCGAGTTCAGGTTGCCGCCCTCGAGGCCCGGACGCACCTGGTAGCGTGCCTTGGTTCCCTTGGTACCGCGACCGGCGGTCTTGCCCTTCGAGCCCTCACCGCGTCCGACGCGGGTGCGGTCCTTCTTCGACCCGGCGGCGGGACGGAGGTGGTGCGCCTTGAGCACCTGAGGACGCGGGGCGACCTCCTCCTTCTTCGCCGCGGGGGCCTTCTTGGCAGCCGGCTTCGCAGCCGTGGTCGACTTCTCCGCGGCAGCGGGGGCGTCGGCCTTGGCGGCAGCCGGCTTCTTGGCGGCGGGCGCCTTCTTCTCGGCAGCCGGCTTGTCGGCGGCGGCCTTGGCGGCCGGAGCCTTCTTCTCGGCGGCGGGCTTGGCCGCAGCCTTCTTGACGGGGGCCTTCTCGGCCTCGTCCTTCGTGGCCTTCTCGTCAGCCATCAGTCAATCTCCTCGACCTTCACCAGGTGAGCGACAGTGCGCACGTAGCCGCGGTTGGCCTGCGTGTCCTCGCGCACGACGGTGTCGCCGATGCGCTTGAGACCGAGGCTGCGCAGCGTGTCGCGCTGGTTCTGCTTCTCACTGATCACGGACTTGATCTGGGTCACCTTGAGACGCGCGGCCATCAGGCACCTGCCTTAGCGGTAGCTGCAGCACGAGCGTCGGCCTCGGCGCGCACCAGGCGCTCCGGAGCGACAGCCTCGAACTCCAGGCCACGACGGGCGGCGACGGCGCGCGGCTCTTCGAGCTGCTTGAGCGCCTCCACCGTCGCGTGGACGATGTTGATCGTGTTCGACGAGCCGAGCGACTTCGACAGCACGTCGTGGATGCCGGCGCACTCGAGCACGGCGCGCACCGGGCCACCGGCGATGACACCGGTACCGGCGGCAGCCGGACGCAGGAGCACGACGCCGGCGGCGGCCTCACCCTGGACGGGGTGCGGGATCGTCGCGGCGACGCGGGGGACGCGGAAGAAGTTCTTCTTCGCCTCCTCGACGCCCTTGCTGATCGCCAGCGGGACCTCGCGGGCCTTGCCGTAGCCGACGCCCACCAGGCCGTTGCCGTCGCCGACGACGACGAGCGCGGTGAAGCTGAAGCGACGACCGCCCTTGACGACCTTCGACACGCGGTTGATGGTCACGACACGCTCGAGGAACTGGCTGTCGCTGTCGCGACCTCCCCGCGAGTTGCGGTCGTTGCGGTCATTGCGGCCACCACGGCCGCCGCCGCCGCGACGTCCGCCGCGGTCGTCGGCAGGAGCCTGGGTGCCGGCAGCGGTCTCGACCGGAGCCTCGTTGACCGTGGCGACGTTCGTCTGCTCGGCCTGGCTCGCCTTGACGGGCTCGGCCACCTCGGCAGCCTCGGCGGTCTCGTTCTGGTTCGTTGCGTCGGTCACAGGTTCAACCCGCCCTCTCGAGCTCCCTCGGCGATCGCGGCGACACGACCGGCGTACTTGTTACCACCGCGGTCGAAGACCACGGTGTCGATGCCGGCCTGCTTGGCGCGCTCGGCGACGAGCTCGCCGACCTTGCGGGCCTTGGCGGTCTTGTCGCCCTCGAAGGCGCGGAGGTCGGCCTCGAGGGTCGAGGCGCTGGCGACGGTCTTGCCGACCGTGTCGTCGACGACCTGCACGAAGACGTGACGCGCCGAGCGGGTCACGACGAGGCGCGGACGCTCGGCCGAGCCGACGATGCGCTTGCGCAGACGCGCGTGGCGGCGGTTGCGCTGGGCGCTCTTGGAAGTGATAGCCATGATTACTTACCGCTCTTTCCGGCCTTGCGGCGAACGACCTCGCCCGCGTAGCGAACGCCCTTGCCCTTGTAGGGCTCCGGCTTGCGCAGCTTGCGGATGTTCGCGGCGACCTCGCCCACGGCCTGCTTGTCGATGCCGCGGACGGTCAGCTTGTTGTTGCCCTCGACCTCGAAGGAGATGCCCGCGGGCGGGTCCACCGTGATGGAGTGCGAGTAGCCGAGGGCGAACTCGACCGAGCTGCCCTTGGCGGTGACGCGGTAACCAGTGCCGACGACCTCGAGGCCCTTGGAGTAGCCCTCGGTCACGCCGACGATCTGGTTGGCGATGAGGGTGCGGGTCAGGCCGTGCAGCGAGCGCGAGGCGCGCTCGTCGTCGGGGCGCGAGACCAGCACCTGGTTGTCCTCGAGCTTGACCTCGATGGGACTCGCCACGACGAGCGACAGCTCGCCCTTGGGGCCCTTCACCGCGACGGCATGGCCGTCGATCGAGATCGTCACACCCGAGGGGATGTCGATGGGGAGTCGTCCGATTCGCGACATGTCAGATCACCACACGTAGGCGAGGACTTCCCCACCCACGCCCTTCGAAGTCGCCTCGCGGTCGGTCAGCAGACCGGAGGAGGTGGACAGGATCGCCACGCCGAGGCCGCCCAGCACGTGGGGGATCTCGGTCGAGCGAGCGTAGACGCGGAGGCCGGGCTTCGAGACGCGCTTGATGCCGGCGATCGACCGCTCGCGGTTCGGCCCGTACTTCAGGTCGATGGTGAGGGTCTCGCCCACGCGAGCCGCCTCGACCTTCCAGTCGGCGATGTATCCCTCGCGCTTGAGGATGTCGGCGATGCGCGCCTTGAGCTTCGACGACGGCAGCGAGACGCTGTCGTGGAAAGCCGAGTTCGCGTTGCGCAGCCGGGTCAGCATGTCAGCGACCGGATCGGTCATCGTCATGGTTTATCTGCTTTCTGTAGTCGGTTTCGGCGAGCGGTTCACCGCTGCCGACCTTCTCTAGGGAAACCCGGCCGGCCGGAGCCGGCCGGGTTGTCGACCTCTGATCCTACAAGAGGATCAGGCGTCGGCCTTCACGAACGGGAAGCCGAGCGCGCGGAGCAGCGCGCGGCCCTCGTCGTCGTTCTTGGCCGTGGTGACGACGGTGATGTCGAAACCGCGGACGCGATCGATGCGGTCCTGGTCGATCTCGTGGAAGATGCTCTGCTCCGAGATGCCGAACGTGTAGTTGCCGTTGCCGTCGAACTGCTTGTCGCTGAGGCCGCGGAAGTCGCGGATGCGGGGCAGGGCGAGCGAGATCAGGCGGTCCGTGAACTCCCAGGCGCGATCGCCGCGCAGCGTCACGTGGGCGCCGATCGGCATGCCCTCGCGCAGCTTGAACTGGGCGATCGACTTGCGGGCCTTCGTCACGACCGGCTTCTGGCCGGTGATCGCGGTCAGGTCCGCCACGGCGCCCTCGATGACCTTCGAGTCACGGGCGGCCTCGCCGACACCGGTGTTCACGACGACCTTGACCAGGCCGGGGACCTGGTGCGGGTTCGTGTAGCCGAACTGCTCGGTGAGCTGCTTGACGATCTCGGCGCGGTACTTGGACTTCAGGCGGGGCTGGATTTTGCCAGCCACAGCAGTCTCACTCATCAGAGGTTCTCTCCGGACTTCTTCGCGTAACGAACGCGAACCTGCTTCTTCACGCCGTCCTTCTCGACCGTCTCGACCTTGTGGCCGACGCGGGTCGGCTTCTTGGTCTTCGGGTCGACGAGGGCGACGTTCGAGATGTGGATGGGGGCCTCGTGGGTCTCGATGCCACCGGTCTTGGTGCCGCGCTGGGTCTGACCGACCTTCACGTGCTTGGTGACGTAGTTGACGCCCTCGACCACGACGCGGTTGCGCTCGGTGAGGACCTCGATGACCTTGCCCTGCTTGCCGCGGTCTCCACCGCGAGCCTGAGTGGCGCCGCTGATCACCTGGACCAGGTCGCCCTTCTTGATCTTCGCCATGAGTTAGATGACCTCCGGGGCCAGCGAGATGATCTTCATGAACTTCTTGTCGCGAAGCTCACGGCCGACCGGTCCGAAGATGCGGGTGCCACGGGGGTCCCCGTCGCCCTTCAGGATCACGGCGGCGTTCTCGTCGAACTTGATGTAGGAGCCGTCCGGACGACGGGTCTCCTTGCGGGTGCGGACGATGACCGCCTTCACGACGTCGCCCTTCTTCACGTTGCCGCCGGGGATCGCGTCCTTGACCGTGGCGACGATGACGTCACCGAGGCCGGCGTAGCGACGGCCGGAGCCGCCGAGCACGCGGATCGTGAGCAGCTCCTTGGCGCCGGTGTTGTCGGCGACCTTGACTCGGGATTCCTGCTGCAGCATGGGTTACTTCGCCTTCTCTGCGATCTCGACCAGACGCCAGCGCTTCGTCGCCGACAGCGGGCGGGTCTCGGCGATGACGACCAGGTCGCCGATGCCGGCGCTGTTCTGCTCGTCATGCACCTTCACCTTGGAGGTACGGCGGATGACCTTGCCGTACAGCGGGTGCTTCACGCGGTCCTCGACCTCGACGACGATGGTCTTCTCCATCTTGTCGCTGGTCACGTAGCCGCGGCGCACCTTGCGGTAGCCGCGTGCGGCCTCGTCACGGACGTCGTGGGCGGCGTGCTCGTGACCCGCTTCAGCCTTCTCGACCTTCGCCATTACTTGCTCGCCTCCTCAGCGGTCTCGTCGGCGGGCGCCTCATCGGCGGCAGCCTTCTTGGTGGACTTCTTCTTCGTGGCCGGCACCTCGGCGGCGACGGGCGTGGCACGGATGCCCAGCTCGCGCTCGCGGATGACGGTGTAGATGCGAGCGATGTCGCGCTTCACGGCACGCAGGCGGCCGTGGCTCTCGAGCTGACCGGTGGCCGACTGAAAGCGCAGGTTGAACAGCTCCTCCTTGGCCTTCTTCAGCTCTTCGACGAGACGCTCGTCCTCGAAGGTGTCGAGCTCGACAGGGGCGAGCTCCTTGGATCCGACGGACATTACGCGTCGCCCTCCTCGCGCTTGATGATGCGTGCCTTGAGCGGCAGCTTGTGGATTGCACGGAGAAGCGCGCCGCGGGCGAGCTCCTCGTCGACGCCGGCGACCTCGAAGAGGACGCGGCCCGGCTTGACGTTCGCGACCCACCACTCCGGCGAGCCCTTACCCGAACCCATGCGGGTCTCGGCGGGCTTCTTGGTCAGCGGACGGTCGGGGTAGATGTTGATCCACACCTTTCCGCCGCGCTTGATGTGGCGCGTCATGGCGATACGAGCGGCCTCGATCTGACGGTTCGTGACATACGCGGGCGTCAGAGCCTGGATGCCGTACTCGCCGAAGCTGACCTTCGTGCCACCGGTCGCCTGGCCGGAACGGCCGGGGTGGTGCTGCTTGCGGTGCTTGACCTTACGGGGAATCAGCATGGTTTACGCCTCAGCTCCTGCGGTGGCGGGGGCGGCCTCGTTGTTGCGGGGGCCGCGGCCACGGCCGCCGTCACGACGCTCGGGGCGCGACGACTTCTGAGACGCCTGCTCGCGAGCGAGTTCCTTGTTGGTGATGTCGCCCTTGTAGATCCAGACCTTCACGCCGATGCGGCCGAACGTCGTCTTGGCCTCGTAGAAGCCGTAGTCGATGTTCGCGCGCAGCGTGTGCAGGGGCACGCGGCCCTCGCGGTAGAACTCCGAGCGGGACATCTCCGCGCCGCCGAGACGGCCGGAGACCTGGATGCGGATGCCCTTGGCACCGGCGCGCTGCGCGCCCTGCAGGCCCTTGCGCATGGCGCGACGGAACGCGACACGGGCGGAGAGCTGCTCGGCGATGCCCTGCGCGACGAGCTGGGCCTCGGCCTCGGGGTTCTTCACCTCGAGGATGTTGAGCTGGATCTGCTTCTTGGTGAGCTTCTCCAGGTCGGCGCGGATGCGCTCGGCCTCGGCGCCGCGGCGGCCGATGACGATGCCGGGACGCGCGGTGTGGATGTCCACACGCACGCGGTCGCGGGTGCGCTCGATCTCGATCTTGGCGACACCGGCGCGGTCGAGCTGCGTGGTGAGCAGACGGCGGATGCGCACGTCCTCGGCCACGTAGTCGGCGTAGCGCTGACCGGGCTTCGTCGAGTCGGCGAACCAACGCGAGGTGTGGTCGGTGGTGATGCCGAGACGGAAGCCGTACGGGTTGACCTTCTGGCCCATTACTTGCTCGCCTTCTTGCTGCCGGCGGCGACCGGGGTCGCGTCCGTGAGCTCGTCAGGGGTCGAGAGCACGACCGTGATGTGGCTGGTGCGCTTCAGGATCTTGAAGGCGCGACCCTGCGCACGCGGCTGGAACCGCTTGCGGGTGGCACCCTCGTCGACCCAGGCACCCGACACGAACAGGTCCTGCTCATCGAGGTACTGGTTGCTCGCATCCGCCTTGACGCGGGCGTTCGCAACAGCGGACGCGACGAGCTTGTAGATCGGCTCGCTCGCACCCTGCGGCGCGAACTTCAGGATGGCCAGGGCCTCCTGAGCCTGCTTGCCCTTGATCAGGGCGATGACGCGACGGGCCTTCTGAGGCGTGACGCGGATGTGTCGCACGCGGGCGATGGACTCCACCATTTCTCTCTCCTCCTCGTGTCGCCTTAGCGGCGACGGCCCTTCTTGTCGTCCTTCTCGTGGCCACGGAAGGTGCGGGTCGGCGCGAACTCGCCGAGCTTGTGGCCGACCATGGTCTCGGTCACGAACACGGGGATGTGCTTGCGTCCGTCGTGCACCGCGATGGTGTGACCCAGCATCGCCGGGATGATCATCGAGCGGCGCGACCAGGTCTTGATCACGTTCTTGCTGTTGGCCTCGTTCGCGACCTGGACCTTGCGGAGCAGGTGGTCGTCGACGAAGGGGCCCTTCTTGAGACTGCGCGGCATCTTCTACAACTTCCCTTAGCGCTTCTTGCCGGCGTTACGACGGCGGACGATGAGCTTGTCGCTCTCCTTGTTGGGGCGACGGGTGCGACCCTCGGCCTGGCCCCAGGGGCTGACCGGGTGACGACCACCGGAGGTCTTGCCCTCACCACCACCGTGCGGGTGGTCGATCGGGTTCATCGCGACACCGCGGACGGTCGGGCGGACGCCCTTCCAGCGCAGACGGCCGGCCTTGCCCCAGTTGATGTTCGACTGCTCGGCGTTGCCGACCTCGCCGATCGTCGCGCGGTTGCGCAGGTCGACGTTGCGGATCTCGCCCGAGGGCAGACGCAGCTGGGCGTAGGGGCCGTCCTTCGCGACGAGACGCACCGAGGCGCCGGCCGAGCGGGCCAGCTTGGCGCCTCCGCCGGGGCGGAGCTCGATCGCGTGGATGACGGTACCCACGGGGATGTTCTTCAGCGGCAGGTTGTTGCCGGGCTTGATGTCGGCGCCGGGGCCCGACTCGATGATGTCGCCCTGCTGCAGCTTGTTCGGCGCGAGGATGTAGCGCTTGGTGCCGTCCACGAAGTGGAGCAGCGCGATGCGCGCCGTGCGGTTGGGGTCGTACTCGATGTGCGCGACCTTGGCGTTGACGCCGTCCTTGTCATTGCGACGGAAGTCGATGACGCGGTACTGGCGCTTGTGGCCACCACCGATGTGACGGGTCGTGATGCGACCGGTGTTGTTGCGGCCTCCGCTCTTGGTGAGCGGACGCAGCAGCGACTTCTCGGGGGTCGAGCGGGTGATCTCGGCGAAGTCAGCGACCGAGGAGCCACGACGACCGGGGGTCGTCGGCTTGTACTTGCGAATAGCCATGTGTCTGTCTCCTTCGGCCTTATCCGACAGCCGTGAAGATGTCGATCGAGCCGGACTTGAGGGTGACGATCGCGCGCTTGGTGTCCTTGCGCTTGCCGAGGCCGAAGCGCGTGCGGCGGGTCTTGCCGGTGCGGTTCAGCGTGTTCACCGAGGCGACCTTGACGCCGAAGATCTTCTCGATCGCCAGCTTGATCTCGGTCTTGTTCGAGCGGGTGTCGACGACGAAGGTGTACTTGCCGTCGTCGATCAGGCCGTAGCTCTTCTCGCTCACGACCGGCGCGATGATGATGTCGCGCGGGTCCTTGTTGTAGCCGCTCATGCGGAGACCTCCTGCTTGGCGGCGGTCTTCGCGGCGACGAAGCCGTCGAACGCAGCCTTGGTGAAGACGATGTCGTCGCTGACGACGACGTCGTAGGCGTTGAGCTGGTCGGCGAAGAGCACGTGCACCGACGGGATGTTGCGCACGCTCTTGAGGCCGGTCTCGTCATCGCGCTCGAGGACGATCAGCACGTTCTTGTCGGCCTTGAGGCCGGCGAGCACGGCGACGGCGTCCTTGGTCGACGGGGTGTCGATGCCGAAGTCGGCGATCACGTGGAGGCGCTGGCCGCGGGCGCGGTCCGAGAGGAGGCCGAGCAGAGCAGCGGCGATCATCTTCTTGGGGGTGCGCTGGCTGTAGTCGCGCGGCACCGGTCCGTGCACGACGCCACCGCCGGTGTGCTCGGGGGCGCGGATCGAGCCCTGACGGCTGCGACCGGTTCCCTTCTGCTTGAACGGCTTGCGACCGGCGCCGGAGACCTCTCCGCGGTTCTTGGTCTTGTGCGTGCCCTGGCGCGCGGCGGCGAGCTGCGCGGTCACCACCTGGTGGATCAGGGGCACGTTGGTCTGCACGTCGAAGATCGCCTCGGGCAGCGCGACCGAGCCGGCCTTCTTGCCCTTCGCGTCGACGACGTCGAGAGTTGCGTCAGCCATGATCACTTCTCCTTCACGGCGGTGCGGACGAAGACGATGCGGCCACGAGCGCCGGGAACGGCGCCCTTGACCAGGATGAGGCCCTTCTCCAGGTCGACGGCGTGGACCTTGAGGCCCTGGACCGTGACGCGGTCGCCACCCATGCGACCGGCCATGCGCATGCCCTTGAAGACACGGCTGGGGGTCGAGGAGGCGCCGATGGAGCCCGGCTTGCGGTGGTTGCGGTGCGCACCGTGCGAAGCGGAGACGCCCTTGAAGTTGTGGCGCTTCATGACACCGGCGAAGCCCTTGCCCTTGCTGGTGCCGACGACGTCGACGTACTGGCCGGCCTCGAAGATGTCGACGGCGAGCTCCTGTCCGAGCGTGTACTCGGCAGCATCGGGGGTGCGGACCTCGGTGAGGTGGCGGCGCGGCGTGACGCCGGCCTTCTCGAAGTGGCCGCCCTTGGGCTTGTTGACCTTGCGCGGGTCGATCTGGCCGTAGGCGATCTGCACGGCCACGTAGCCGTCGACCTCCTGCGAGCGGATCTGGGTCACGACGTTGGGGGTGATCTGGACCACGGTCACGGGAACGAGCTTGTTGTTCTCGTCCCAGACCTGGGTCATGCCGAGCTTGGTGCCCAGCAGACCCTTGGTCGTCTTGAGAGCAGACATGGGAATCCTTCTGGTGGGTGCTCGGGTTAGAGCTTGATCTCGATGTTGACGTCCGCCGGCAGGTCGAGTCGCATGAGCGAGTCGACGGCCTTCGGCGTCGGGTCGACGATGTCGATCAGGCGCTTGTGGGTGCGCTTCTCGAAGTGCTCGCGGGAGTCCTTGTACTTGTGGGGGCTGCGGATGACAACCACCACGTTCTTCTCCGTCGGCAGCGGGACCGGACCGACGACGGTCGCTCCGGCGCGGGTGACGGTGTCGACGATCTTGCGGGCCGACGCGTCGAGACCTGCGTGGTCGTACGACTTCAGTCGGATGCGGATCTTCTGTCCGGCCATACTCAACTCTCTTCTATCTGCTCGGCGCACAGGTCTGGCCTGTCCGCCTTGCGCAGCACTTCTGCTGGCGCACCACTGTTCTTCTGTCAATCCGCGTCCTGCGGACTCCGTGCGGGAACAACCGCACTCGGCACACGCCACTCCAAGGTGTTCCTGGCTGGCAGGCATCCGCGGAGTCGGATTCGATTGAAGCTGTGCTCTGCTGCCCGAGGCCCAACCTCTCGCGAGAGCCGGTCGCGAGGACCTGGCTTCGGGGGTTGTGCACTGCACTGGCAGTGATCCGCGCGCACGCGCACGGAATGTTGAACTAGGAGAGTCTGCCACAGCGCTCGCGCGCCATGCAACCCGGGCGTGTCGCGTTCGGCGTGTCGCGCCCGGCCCGGATTCCCGGGGATGCGAGCCATCCTCTCCCCCGCGCCACGCGACCCGCATCAGGGCTGGCCCGGGCGACGCGGATCGCGGCGTCGCGTGGAGCGCGAGCGGGCGGATGACGTCAGGAGAAGAGGAGCGCGCGCAGCTCCGATTCGGCGGAGGAGAGCCGCGCCGGGTCGATCGTCACCCCGTCGGCGTAGAGGTCGAGGATGCGCGGATCGACGTAGCTGGCGCGCGCGATCGCCGGGGTGTTGCTGAGCACCGCGGAGGCGTCGCGCATCGCCCGGGCGATCGCGCGCTTGCGCGCCGTCGGCGTGCGCTCGGGCCCGTGCTTCGCCAGGCTCACCGCCGCGGCGACCGTGCCGTGCAGGGTGCGGAAGTCCTTGGCCGTGAAGTCGCCGCCGGTGCGGGCGCGCACATCCTCGTTGATCTCGGCGGCGGCGAGCGGATGCCAGCCGCGGTCATCCCGCCAGGCCAGCAGCCGTGCGCGCCCGCCTCGTCGCTTCAGCCGCGCGACGACGGCCGCGAGATCGGCGTCGAGGATGTCGGATTCCCACTCCTGCCCGCTCTTCGCGGGGAAGCGCAGCTCGACGGTGTCTCCCCCGCGCACGGCCACGTGCGCGCCGAGCAGCGTCGACAGCCCGAAGGATCCGTGCGAGCTGGCGTACTGCTCCGACCCGACGCGCAGGCTGCCGGTGTCGAGCATCCGGAACGCGGCGGCGAGCGCCCGTTCGCGGCTCACGCCGACCTCGTCCTCTCGGCGCAGATCGATCGTGACCTGACGCCGGGCGGCGGGCAGCGTCTCGGCCAACGCGAGCGCGCGGTCGTGCTTGATGCGGTCCTTCTGCTCGCGCCAGGTCGGATGGTAGATGTACTGCCGCCGCCCTGCGCCGTCGATGCCGGTCGCCTGGATGTGCCCGTTCGGGAACGGGGCGATCCACACCTCCGTCCAGGCCGGCGGGATGGCGAGGGCGTCGAAGCGCGCCCGCAGCTCGGCGTCGCGCACGGTCGCTCCGGCGGCGTCGCGGTAGCCGAAGCCGCGCCCTGAGGCGACGCGGCGGTATCCCGGTCCGGCAGAGTCGCTGCGGCGCAATCGCATGCGCTGACGGTAGGTCGCGAACGCGGCGCGACCCATCCGCATGCAGTCCGCATCCAGCAGGATGGGAGCGTGCCCTCACCCGAGATCCCTGGACTCGACGCTCTCGTCGCTCGTGCACTCGATCTGCTTCACGGCTCCCCCGCCGCACCCGGCCGGTCACGCACCCGCGTGCTGATCGGCATCGCCGGCAGCCCCGGCGCCGGCAAGACGACCCTCGCGAAGGCGCTCGTCGCCCGACTCGGCGAGCGCGAGGACGGGATCGCGGGGTACCTGCCACTCGACGGCTTCCACCTCGCCAACGCCACGCTCGACCGGCTCGGGATCCACGACCGCAAGGGCGCCATCGACACCTTCGACGGCTGGGGCTTCGTGGGCCTGCTCGAGCGGGTGCGCCGCGAGCTCGACCACACCGTCTACGCGCCCAGCTTCCGCCGCGAGGTGGATGAGGGCGTCGCCGGCGAGATCGCCGTCGAGCCCGAGCACCGCATCGTGGTCGTCGAGGGCAACTACCTGCTCGACGACGCCGAGCCGTGGGACGAGATCGTCGCCCTGCTCGACGAGGCCTGGTTCTGTGCGGCGCCCGACGACGCCCGGGTCGAACGGCTCGTCGACCGGCACACGCGCCACGGGCGCAGCGTCGAGGCGGCCACCGCCTGGGCGCACGACGTCGACGGCGTCAATGCCGAGCGCATCGAGCGCAGCGCCTCGCGCGCGGTGCTGCGCGTCTCGGGCGTCGACGGCCGCATCCTCGCGCCGCTCGACTGAGAGCGACGCGATCGGATCGCGCACCGCGCCGCGCGCGCCGCGCGATCCGCTCATGACTCGGGCCCGGCGGGGAGAGATGACTCCCCCGCCGGGCCCGATCCGTGTCGACGCCCTCCGCGCCGAGCACTCCTGTCGCGCGATCAGCCCTTCGTCGCGCCCGCCAGCAGGCCGCGCACGAAGAAGCGCTGCAGCGAGAAGAAGACGACCAGCGGCACGATGATCGAGATGAACGCGCCCGCCGACTGCAGGTACCACTGAGCACCCCACGAACCGGAGAGCGAGTTCAGCGTCTGCGTCAGCGGCAGGGATGACGAGGGCGCGAAGATCGTCGCCACCAGCAGGTCGTTCCAGACCCAGAGGAACTGGAAGATCGCGAACGAGGCGATCGCCGGCATCGCCAGCGGCAGGATCAGGCGGAAGAAGATCTGCCCGTGACCCGCGCCATCCACCCGAGCCGCCTCGATGATCTCGCCGGGGATCTCGCTGATGAAGTTGTGCAGCAGGAAGATCGCCAGCGGCATCGCGAAGACGGCGTGCGCGATCCACACGGTCGCGAAGCTGTGGTCGGCGTCGCGCAGGTCGAAGCCGGGGAACACGCTCACGCCGTTGATCGTGAGACCTCGCGAGAACAGGCTGAGCAGCGGCACCAGCGCCATCTGGATCGGCACGATCTGCAGAGCGAACACCGCGACGAAGGCGACGCTGCGGCCCTTGAACGGGATCCACGCGAAGGCGTACGCCGCGAGCGAGGCCACCGCGATCGGGATGAGCGTCGCCGGGATCGCGATCGCCAGCGAGTTGATGAACGACTGCCCGAGGGTCAGCGCGGTGCCGCCCGAGGTCAGCGCCGAGAAGTAGTTGTCGAGCGTGAACGACGGGTTCGTGAAGACCGTCCACCAGCCGGACGACGACGAGTCGGCGCCGGGTCGGAACGAGGTCACGAAGAGGCCGAAGGTCGGGATCGTCCAGATGATCGCGATGATGATCGCCGCGATCGTGGCGCCCTTCGAGGTGAGCTTGTTGCGCGCGGCGCGCTCCTGGCGCTTGACCTCGCGCTCCGAGATCGCCGTCGCCCGACGGATTCCGGGCTCGTCGATGGCGGTCATCAGCGCACCTCCTTCTGCTTGCGCATCTGTCGCACGTTGTAGATGATCAGCGGCAGCACGAAGAGGAACAGCACCACGGCCAGCGCCGAGGAGTGCCCGTAGCTCTGGAACCGCTGCTGCTGGTTGACCATCTCGAAGCCCAGCACGGTCGAGTTGTTCCGACCGCCGGTCATGACCGCGACGATGTCGTAGACCTTGAGCGACGCGATCGTGATCGTCGTCAGCACCACGATCACCGACGAGCGGATGCCGGGCACGGTCACGTTGCGGAAGACCTCCCAGGCGTTCGCGCCATCCAGTCGGGCCGCCTCGATCTGCTCCGTCGGCACGCCCTTGATGGCCGCCGAGAGGATCACCATGGCGAAGCCGGTCTGCGTCCAGATGAAGACGAGCAGCAGGCAGAAGGTGTTGAGCACCTCGTTCGACAGCCACGACACCGGCTGGCCGCCGAGCCCGGTGACGATCGCGTTCAGCAGTCCGATCTGCTGGCCCTCGCGGAAGTCGTAGACGAACTTCCAGATGATGCCGGCGCCGACGAAGGAGATCGCGACCGGCATGAAGACGAGCACCTTGAGGAACTTCTCGCCGCGCGCCTTGTCGATGAAGACCGCGTAGACGAGGCCGATCAGCGTCGAGATGACCGGCGCGATGAGCGCCCAGATCAGCGTGTTGATGACCGACCAGAAGCCGTCGGGGTTCGTGAAGGTCCAGGCGTAGTTCTCGAGGCCGACGAAGGTCTTGCCGGTCTTGTCGAAGAACGACTGCCAGATCGTCGAGAGCGCCGGATACACCAGACCGAGGATCAGCAGCAGCGCCGCCGGGGCCAGGAAGATCACCAGCTGGAAGACGTAGCCCGATCCCTCGCGAGCCCGATAGTCGGCGAAGAACAGCAGAGCACCGGCGAGCAGCGCGATGCCGACGACGTAGAGCGTCGCGTTCTGCAGCGGCCGCAGCATCATGAACGCGATCACCGGGATGATGAAGCACGCGGCCAGTCGCAGCACGAAGTAGCCCGGGCCCGGGCGGGGCGCGAACTCGATGAGCACGAGGATGATCGCCACCACTGCGGCGAAGGCGACCACCATGATCGGGATCTGAACCAGCGGGTGCAGCCCGCCGAGGAAGCGGAAGAAGCTGTTGAGCGAGAAGCCGAGCGACGTCGGCGCCGCTCCGGAGACGGCGGGTCGAGTGACCAGCACGAGGAAAAGCGCGACGATCCCGACCGCGGCCACCGCCACGATCGCCCCCGTCACGCTGCGGGGGATGCGACGGCGTCGGGTGACGCCCGGACTGAGGACGGCCATGGGGATCTGCCTTCCTGCGCGGCGCTGCGCGGGTCAGGAGGTTTCGGGACTTCGGATGTTCAGGTGCGCGGAGATGAAGCACCGGCCGGGGAGGGGCTCTGCACCCTCCCCGGCCGGTAGCTCAGCGGATCAGTTGTCGTAACCCGCCTGGATGTCGGCCAGCACCTTGTCGGTCGGGGTGCCGTCGATCCAGTTGACCATCCCCTTCCAGAACGATCCCGAGCCGACGGTCGCCGGCATCAGGTCGGAGGCGTCGAAGCGCACCGTGGTGTCGTCGCTCTGCAGCGTCTTCATCGTCTCGGTGAGGAACTCGCTCGAGGCCAGGGTCGGGTCGGCGCCCTTGTTGGCCGAGACCACGCCGCCCAGCTTCACGCGGGCGTTCGCCCACTCCGGGGTCGACATGTACTCGATGACCTTCTGCACGTTCGCGTCGTCGGAGAATCCGGTGACGAACTCGCCACCGGCCTCGACCGACTTCTGGCCGGCCTCCTCGCCGGGGAGCACGAAGGCGTAGACATCGCCGTCAGGAGCGACCTTGGTGGTCTCGCCCGCCGCGTTCTTGGTCTCGAGGAAGTTCGACGAGAGGAACGACGCCTGGTGGGTCATCGGGCAGCTGCCGTCGGCGACCTTGGCGGCCACGTCAGCGAACGCGGTCGAGTTGATGCTCTTCACGTCGCCGAAGCCCGCGTTGACGTACTGCGGGTCGAGCAGGATCTGACCGACGGAATCGAAGGCCTTCTTGATCTGCGGGTCGGTGAACTTGACCTTGCCGGACACCCAGTCGTCGTAGGTGTCAGGGCCGGCCTGACGAAGGACGAGGTCCTCGATCCAGTCCGTGCCGGGCCAGCCGGACGCGGCGTCGGAGGCGAAGCCGGCGCACCACGAGGGACCGCCGCTCTTCTCGGTGATCGTCTTGGTCAGGGAGATCAGCTCGTCCCAGGTCTGCGGGACCTCGACGCCCCACTCCTTGAACTTCGCCGGCGAGTACCAGACGTAGCCCTTCAGGTTGGCGAGCATCGGCGCGGCGTAGAACTTGCCGTCGTCCGTGCCGTAGGCCTTCCAGTCCTCACCCCAGTACTTGTCGACGTTCTTCGAGACGGCGTCGCTCGCCTCCTTGACCTCGCCGGTGCCGATGAGGCTCTTCAGCAGACCGGGCTGCGGCACGATCGCGATGTCCGGGGCGGATCCGCCCGTCACCTTCGTGACGATGTTGCCCTCGAAGCTCTTGTCACCGGTGTACTTGACCTTGATGCCGGTGTCCTTGGTGAACTGGTCGAAGGACTTGTTCAGGGCGTCGGCTTCACCGCCCGTGATGCCGCCGGAGATCTCGACGGTGGTCTTGCCAGAGCCACCGTCCCCGCTGCTCTCCGCGCATCCCGCCAGAATCAGCGCTGCAGCGCCGGCGAACGCCATCGGCACGAGAAGCCGGCGTCGTCGAGTCCAGTTGCTCATCTTTCCTCCTCATCGAGTACGCGACCTCCGGGTCGCCGACGGGTGGAGTCGAGCGAACGCGCCGGGGGTACGCGCTACTTCAACCTTCGTGCAGGTGATGGCGAGCGGTCAACAGTTGAGACGATCACAACTCGATAACCACCCAAATCGTTTGCGGCGAGCACCATCGCGCGGCGAGCGATTCGAGGGCCGGGGAGTCAGCCGACGACCTTCTTCCACGCCGCTTCGAGGCGACGCTGCAGGTCGGGATGCGGCAGGTCGGTCGCCGCGGTCAGCCCGTCGGCGTCGACGGTGAAATCGGCCGGCACCGCCTTCGAGCCGAGGCTCGTGTCGTCGAGGTAGATGCGCACCCGGTCGCTCGTGCCCTCGATGCCGGCCTGCACGGCCTTCAGGATGCGCTCGGCCTCCTCGGTCGAGGTGAGCGGGTCGATCCCGATGTCGAGGTGGCCCTTGCTCAGATCGATCTTGAGCACGGCCGTCTCGCCCACGAGGTCGGGGACGACCGCGACGAACGGCACGCCGACGGCGTAGGCGGCGGGGACTGTGGCGACGATCTGCCCGTCGCGGTGCATCTGGTAAGTCACCTCGTCCCAGCCGGGGTCGGTCGGGAACCGGGCGAGGGCCTGATCCCAGCCTTCGCGCGTCGTCGCGATCACGGTCAGCAGCCGACTCGGGGTGCGATCGACGGCGGGCTCGACCCAGGCGATGTCGGCCGAACCCGCGAACTCGCTCGCCAGCGCGGTGGATTCGGGCGCGAGCCGCAGCGCGCGGCGCAGCACGCCGGGGCTGCCGGCGATGCCGCCCCAGCCGAGCTTCGACAGGGATCCCTCCGGCACCGACGTCTCGACCGCCGCCGCGACCTCGTCGAAGGGCGCGTCCGCCGGAGCGTAGAGGTCGAAGCCGATGTCGGTGAAGCCGCGCGAGCGTCCGATCGCGATCTCGGCGCCGGGCCATCGAACGAGCGCGTCGTCGAAGATGTCGAGCTTGCCGGAGTCGCCGGCCGTGACGTTGATGTAGTCCCGCCCGTCGGGTGACTGGGCGATCAGCTGATAGCGGCTGTCGAGGCGGGCGTCGCGCAGCTCGCGGAACCCGCTCTGCACGACCGATCTCGCCGTGCCCTGGGCGACGCCCAGCCGGGTGACGTCGCGGTCGATGCGGGCCCAGCGCAGGCCGTCGACGGTCGCGGCCCACGCCGCGATGGCGAGCTTCGCGTCGCCGCCCTCGGGCTTCGTCCGGTCGAGCGACGGCAGCAGCACGGTGATCGGCCCGGCATCGATGCGCACATCAGAGAAGGCACCGCCCTGATCGGCCGCGTGATCGATGACGTCGCGCCCGATCCCCTCGATCGCCTGGGCGGGATCGCCCTTCGCGGTGATGCGCAGATCGCCGATCCGCGACTTCCCGGTGCGGCTCAGCTCGACGCTCGCGACGGACGGGCGTCCGCTCATCCACTCGGCGAAATCGTCGGACTCGCGGTAGGCGGGCAGACAGGCCGACAGCACGGATGCGACGACACCGCCGATCAGCAGCGCCGCCAGCACTCGACGAGCTCGCGCGGTGACGGAACGTGTTCGACTTCCCCTCGACTTCACGCCTCGAGCCTAGGCGACGACGAGCGCTCGGGAACGACGAAGGGGCCGGGCCATACGGCCCGACCCCTTCAGAAGAAGATCGAATTACTTGTTGATCTTGGTGACCTTGCCGGCGCCCACGGTGCGGCCACCCTCACGGATGGCGAAGCCGAGGCCCTCCTCCATGGCGATGGGCTGGATCAGCTCGACCGTCATGTCGGTGGTGTCGCCGGGCATGACCATCTCGGTGCCCTCGGGCAGCGTGATGACGCCGGTGACGTCGGTGGTGCGGAAGTAGAACTGCGGGCGGTAGTTCGCGTAGAACGGGTTGTGACGCCCACCCTCATCCTTCGACAGGATGTACGCGGTGCCCTCGAAGTTCGTGTGCGGCGTGACCGAACCCGGCTTCACGACGACCTGACCGCGCTCGACATCCTCGCGCTTGGTGCCGCGGAGGAGCAGACCACAGTTCTCGCCGGCCCAGGCCTCGTCGAGCTGCTTGTGGAACATCTCGATACCCGTGACCGTGGTCTTCTGCGTCGGGCGGATGCCGACGATCTCGACCTCGGAGTTGATGGCGAGGGTGCCACGCTCGGCGCGGCCGGTGACGACCGTTCCACGACCGGTGATGGTGAAGACGTCCTCGATGGGCATGAGGAACGGCTTGTCCTTGTCACGCACCGGGTCGGGGATGTTGTCGTCGACGGCCTCCATGAGGTCGAGGACCGACTGGGCCCACTTCTCGTCGCCCTCGAGAGCCTTGAGGCCCGAGACGCGGACGACGGGGGCGTTGTCGCCATCGAAGTCCTGCGAGGAGAGGAGCTCGCGAACCTCGAGCTCGACGAGCTCCAGGATCTCCTCGTCGTCGACCATGTCCGACTTGTTCAGCGCGACGAGCAGGTACGGCACACCAACCTGCTTGGCGAGCAGAACGTGCTCGCGGGTCTGAGCCATCGGGCCGTCGGTCGCCGCGACCACGAGGATCGCGCCGTCCATCTGAGCGGCACCGGTGATCATGTTCTTGATGTAGTCAGCGTGACCCGGGGCGTCGACGTGCGCGTAGTGGCGCTTCGGCGTCTCGTACTCGACGTGCGAGATGTTGATCGTGATGCCGCGCTGGCGCTCCTCGGGAGCGGAGTCGATCGAAGCGAAGTCGCGCTTCACGTTGGTGTCCGACGGGTACTTGTCGGCGAGCACCTTCGAGATGGCAGCGGTGAGCGTGGTCTTGCCGTGGTCGACGTGACCGATCGTTCCGATGTTGACGTGCGGCTTGGTCCGCTCGAACTTGGCCTTAGCCACTTGGGTCCTCCTAGGACTCGGTTGAGCGCGTCCGGATGGATTCCGAACGCTCCAGGTTGGTGTGTGTAGTTATGTTACTCAGCGCCGCGGGCCGCCGGAGCCACCCGCGGCGCTGAAGGACTTACTCGCCCTTGGCCTTCTGCACGATCTCCTCGGCCACAGCCTTGGGGACCTCGGAGTAGCTGTCGAAGGTCATCGAGTAGACGGCGCGGCCCGAGGTCTTCGAGCGCAGGTCGCCGACGTAGCCGAACATCTCCGAGAGCGGGACCTTCGCCGAGACGACCTTGACGCCGGTGGCGTCCTCCATCGACTGGATCTGGCCACGACGCGAGTTCAGGTCGCCGATGACGTCGCCCATGTACTCCTCGGGCGTGCGCACCTCGACGGCCATGAGCGGCTCGAGGATGACCGGGTCGGCACGACGAGCGGCCTCCTTGTAGGCCATCGAGCCGGCGATCTTGAACGCCATCTCCGAGGAGTCGACGTCGTGCGACGCGCCATCGATCAGGGTCGCCTTGACACCCACGGTGGGGTAGCCGGCGAGAACGCCGACCTGCATGGCGTCCTGGATGCCCGCATCCACCGAGGGGATGTACTCGCGCGGAACGCGACCACCGGTGACGGCGTTCACGAACTCGTACGAGGTCTCCGGGGTGACCTCGAGCGGCTCGAGCGAGATCTGCACCTTCGCGAACTGACCGGATCCACCGGTCTGCTTCTTGTGGGTGTAGTCGTACTTCTCAACCGTGCGGCGCAGCGTCTCGCGGTAGGCCACCTGGGGCTTGCCGACGTTGGCCTCGACGTTGAACTCGCGCTTCATGCGGTCGACGAGGATGTCGAGGTGGAGCTCGCCCATGCCCTTGATGATGGTCTGGCCGGTCTCCTGGTTCTGCTCGGTGCGGAACGTCGGGTCCTCTTCGGCCAGCTTCTGGATCGCGGTGCCCAGCTTCTCCTGGTCGGCCTTGGTCTTCGGCTCGATGGCGACCTCGATGACGGGCTCGGGGAACGTCATCGACTCGAGGATGACCTGCGCGCTCGGGTCGCTGAGGGTGTCACCGGTGGTGGTGTCCTTCAGGCCGATGACCGCGTAGATGTGACCGGCGGTGACCGAGTCGACCGGGTTCTCCTTGTTGGCGTGCATCTGGAAGATCTTCCCGATGCGCTCCTTCTTGCCCTTGGTCGAGTTGATGATCTGCGCGCCCGAGTCGAGCTTGCCCGAGTAGACGCGGATGTATGTCAGACGGCCGAAGAACGGATGCGTCATGATCTTGAAGGCGAGGGCCGAGAAGGGCTCGGCCGAGTCGGCCTTGCGCTCGATGACCTTCTCCTCGTCGCGGACGTCGTGGCCCTCGACAGCGGGCACGTCGAGCGGCGACGGGAGGTAGTCGACGACCGCGTCGAGCATCGGCTGCACGCCGCGGTTCTTGAAGGCCGAGCCGCAGAACACGGGGTAGATCGCCGAGTCGAGCACGAGCTTGCGCACGGCGCCCTTGATCTCGTCGATCGTGAGCTCCTCGCCGCCGAAGAACTTCTCGAGCAGCGCGTCGTCGGTCTCGGCGACGGTCTCGAGCAGCAGCTGACGGTACTCGTTGGCCTTCTCGACCAGGTCGGCCGGGATCTCCTCGACGGCGTACTCGGCGCCCATCTTCACGTCACCCTTGGCGTCGCCGCGCCAGGTCTTGGCGTTCATCTCGACCAGGTCGACGACGCCCTCGAACGAGGACTCCGAACCGATCGGGAGCTGCATGACCAGCGGCTTCGCGCCGAGGCGCTTGATGATGGTGTCGACCGTGAAGTAGAAGTCGGCGCCCAGCTTGTCCATCTTGTTGACGAAGCAGATGCGGGGCACGTCGTACTTGTCGGCCTGACGCCAGACGGTCTCCGACTGGGGCTCGACGCCCTCCTTGCCGTCGAAGACGGCGACGGCGCCATCGAGCACGCGCAGGTTGCGCTCGACCTCGACCGTGAAGTCCACGTGGCCGGGGGTGTCGATGATGTTGAGCTGGGTGCCCTTCCAGAAGGCGGTCGTCGCGGCCGACGTGATGGTGATGCCGCGCTCCTGCTCCTGCGCCATCCAGTCCATCGTCGCGGCGCCATCGTGCACCTCGCCGATCTTGTGGGTGATGCCCGTGTAGAACAGGATGCGCTCGGTCGTGGTGGTCTTGCCGGCATCGATGTGCGCCATGATGCCGAAGTTGCGGACCTTGTTGAGGTCGGTGAGCACGTCCTGTGCCACGGGGTTTCCTTCCGGGAGAAAGTGGATGCGGGGAGCGGGGCCGGGTTCGCCGGCCCCGCTCGACGCGGGCTGTTACCAGCGGTAGTGCGCGAAGGCCTTGTTCGACTCGGCCATCTTGTGGGTGTCCTCGCGACGCTTCACAGCGGCGCCGAGGCCGTTCGAGGCGTCGAGGATCTCGTTGGTCAGACGCTCGGTCATCGTCTTCTCGCGACGCGACTTGGCGTACGAGGTGAGCCAGCGCAGCGCGAGGGTGTTCGCGCGGTGCGGCTTGACCTCGACCGGCACCTGGTAGGTCGAGCCGCCGACGCGGCGGCTCTTGACCTCGAGGGTGGGGCGCACGTTGTCGAGCGCCTTCTTGAGAACCTGGACGGCATCCTGACCGGACTTCGAGCCGACGCCGGAGAGCGCGTCGTAGACGATGCGCTCGGCGAGGCCCTTCTTGCCATCGACCAGGATCTTGTTGACGAGCTGGCTCACGATGGGCGCGCCGTACACCGGATCGGCGACGACGGGGCGCTTCGGAGCGGGTCCCTTGCGAGGCATTACTTCTTGTCCTTCTTCGCGCCGTAGCGGCTGCGGGCCTGCTGACGGTTCTTCACGGCCTGGGTGTCGAGCGCGCCGCGCACGATCTTGTAGCGGACGCCGGGGAGGTCCTTCACACGACCACCGCGCACGAGCACCATCGAGTGCTCCTGCAGGTTGTGGCCCTCGCCGGGGATGTAGGCGGTGACCTCGGTGCCGTTCGAGAGCTTCACACGGGCGACTTTGCGGAGCGCGGAGTTCGGCTTCTTCGGGGTGGTGGTGTAGACGCGGGTGCAGACGCCGCGCTGCTGGGGGTTCGCCTTCAGGGCGGGCGCCTTGGTCTTGACGACCTTCGGCGTGCGGCCCTTGCGCACCAGCTGCTGAATGGTGGGCACTACTGATTCTCCTTGTCGCTGCACGGTGACAGCGTTTGATGGGATGTGATTTCGGCCATCGAGATCCGCCGCCCGATCGACCTGCGAGCAGGTGCGACAGCGGTGGCTGGCGGATATGCCGTGGGGGTGGGCTATTGGATCTCCCTGACGGGGGACCCGGTGAGCCGGCTGCCCGTGTGCACGACGAAGCGCACACACGCGGTCAAGATTACCCCGCGTGTCGTCTGCGCCGCAAGGTGACGCCGAGCTGGAGACGGGGCTCCCCCATCGGCTCCGGCGAGTGTCCGGAACCTCGGGTGTCTCGAGAACGTCGGGAACGCGTAACGCCCCGCCGGGAAGCCCGGCGGGGCGCACGCGTGCAAGGTCAGCGGAGGGATTGCTGCTTGCAGTCTGGCCGGCGGCGCAAAAAAGGGGGGATGCGCCGCCGGGGTCTGGGTGGATGGAGTGGCGTCAGCCGTTCGCGGGCGTTGCAGCAGGCGCGGTGTTCGCGACCGTGTTGCTCAGCGCGTAGATGCTCCCGTCGAGCGACGCCGTGGTTGTGCCGCTCTCCTCCTGCGTCAGGGTGACCCCGGTCAGCAAGATCAGCCGGTTCCCGTTCTGCAGCCGCTTGATGAAGTCGAGAACCTGGTCATGGGTCCCAGCCAGAGCGATCGTCACCTTGATGACGACGAAGTTCGCCGCAGTGACCGCGCCCTTCGTGAGCGGCACGTCAGCTGCAGCCGCGCTCGGCGCTGCGGCTGTAGCTGAAGCCGAGGCCGACGGAGATGCGCTCGGGCTCGCCGACGCTGCGGCAGGGTCCGCCGGCGCCGCCGGCGCCGCAGGCGGCGCGTACGCCACGGGCGTCGACACGTCGAGCGAGCTCACAGAGGCGCCACTCTGCCCGCTGATGTCGGTCAGCTCGGCGATGAAAGCCGCGCCATCGACTCCGGCCGGCAGCTTCTTACGGATCTCCGCGGCCTGCTCGTCGAGCTCGTTCTTCTTCTTGGAAGCTTCGGTCAAACCGCTGATCTGACTGCGAAGGTCGACGAGTTGAGCGTCGACATTCGCCTTGTCAGACGAGGCTGTCGCGATGGCTCCGAGCTGAGGTTGCACGCCGAGGAACACGCCACCGGCGATGAGCGCGATGCAGACGACCGCGGTCACGAGGTACCAGATCCTGTTGTCGAGCTTCATTTGTCGGTCCCCTGCTTCGGGGCGTACTTGTACGAGTACGCGTCCTTATTGATGTGCATGACGAGCTCGAGCGTGTACACGCCTGTGCTTTCGTCGCGAGAGAAGCTTGTCGGCGTCGCGTCGACAAAGCCGGGCAGCGTGGAGAGGCTGTCGATCCAGTCCGGGATACTCGGCGCGGTCGGCGATTCTGCGCTGAACGTCAGTGTGCCGATTCGGGAGCCCTCAAGCGGGGTTGAAGGCTGCGTGTACGGCTCCTCGATGCCCTGACTGTCGGCCGTGATGCTGGTGATCGTGACGCCCGCTGGCAGGTTTGCCTGAAGCTGGGAGATGTAGCCAGCCCAGTCGATATCGCTCGATCCGCCGACCTGCAGCGCCGCGTCACCGGTGGCGATGAGCGTCTGCGTCTGACGGATGTCGCTGAACTTCGCGAGATCGAGGTTGAGCTGGTCGACCTCGGCGCGGGCGTCCTGCACGGCGGCCTGGGCCGCGAAGCCCAGATACCAAGAGCCACCTACGGCACCGGCGACGACGATCGCGACGACGAATACGAGCAGGCGCAGGTTGCGGCGGATTCGACGCTTGCGTCGATTGTCATAGATCTCCGGCGGCAGCAGATTCGCTCTCGGCGAGAGCGCCAGCGCGGGAGCGGGTCCCGCTTTGGAGGCCTTGACGACGGGAGCCGGGGCGGCGGGAGCGTCCTGCGCCGGCGCGGCCACCGGCTCGACGGCCTTCGACTTCGACTTCGACTTGCCGATCGGACGCGTCAGGATGCTCATGACTTGCTCCCGAGGGCGAGACCGGCCGCCACGGGCACACCGGCGAGGTCGGCGCGGAGACGTTCGGCGTCGACCGTCTTGGCGACGCTGAATCGGGCCAGCGGGTCAGGGAGACCGACGGGGAGGCGGATGGCATCGGCCATCGCCGCGGGCAGGCCGGCAAGCTGCGCACCGCCCCCGGAGAGGTAGGCGCGGTCGAGGCGGACCCCCTGGTGGGTGTTGACGAAGAAGCTCAGGGTGTTGCGCACGCTGTCGATCAGTTCACCGGCGGCGGTCACGATCGCCTCGACGGCGGGCTTCCAATCGGGGGCGACGTTCTCGGAGTTCAGCCCGAAGCCGCGCTTGACCTTATCGCTCTGAGCCGCGTCGAGTCCGAGACGGCGAACGAGCGCCTGCGTGATGTCCTCGCCGCCACTCTGGATGATGCGCACGAACTGCGGCACGCCGTTGGCGGCGATGACGACACTCGTGGTGGTCGCTCCGATGTGCACGATCGCGACGAGGTCGCGGGAGTCCGACATCGGAACCAGCGCTCGCGTCAGCGCGAACGGGATGAGATCGACCTCGACCGGGTCGAGCCCGGCAGCCTGAACCGCCTCGACGTTCTTCAGGACGGGTTCCTTGACCGCCGCGATCAGCAGTCCGTTGACCACGTCGGAGTTCTCCGAGCGCCCGGCCGACACCGGGTAGAAGTCGAGGATCGCATCGGCGACAGGCACCGGCAGCAGCTCCTGCACCTGGAAAGGCAGGCTCTCCTTGATCTGTGCAAGCGGCATCTGGGGCACGGACACGTCGCGCACCATCACGCGCTGGTTGCCCATTCCGAGCACGACCTTCTTGCTCTTGAAGCCCGCGGTCGCCCAGAGCTGCTTGAGCGCGGCCGAAACGGTGCCCACCTCGAGCACCTCACCCTTCTGGATCGCCGTCGGCGGTACCACGATCGAGTGGTAGCGCAGCAGTGTGGGCTTGGCCTTTCCGGGGTCCGCGAGTTCCGCGGCCCGGATCACCCCGTTCCCGATGTCGAGCCCGACGATTGTCGAAGCCATGTTTCCCCCCTTAAATGTGCGCGTCAGCGAATGCCGACGAGCGTCAGATACGCCTGAGCCAGCGGCTCTCCGGCGAAGATCCCGATCCAGGCGCCGAGCAGCATCCACGGTCCGAACGGGATGCCGGTCTTGCGACCGCCCCGACGGAGCGCGATGAGCACGATTCCGAAGACCCCTCCCAGCGCGAACGCCGAAGCGATCCCGACGGCCAGCTGCGGCCATCCGAGGAAGCCCAGCAGCATGCCGATGACGCCGGCGAGCTTGACGTCGCCGAGACCCATGCCGCCCGGGTAGGCGAAAGCCAGGATGAAGTAGAACAGCAGACTGCCGGCCGCGCCGATCAGCGCGGGGACCAGTCGGCCCGCGTCTCCTCCGGCGAGGGCGGCGGCCGTGACCAGCACCGCCATGACGGGGTAGGCCGGATACACGATCGCGTTCGGCAGACGGTGCACGTCGACGTCGATCATCGTGAGGGCGACAGAGATCGCCGCGAAGTAGAGCAGTGCGGCCAGCACGGCGGCCGAGGCGAGCGCCTGCCCGATCGTGGCCGCGGTCACGACAGCCGGCGTGAAGACGAGCGCCACGCCGATGAACGCGAGCCCCGTGACGAGCTCGATCGCGGGATAGCGCGCCGAGATGCGCATGCGGCACGAGCGGCAGCGCCCTCCGAGCAGCAGCCACGACAGCAGCGGCACGTTGTCGCGCCCCTTGATCGGGGTCTCGCATCCCGGGCAGGCCGAGGCGGGGGCGACGACCGAGAGGCCGTTGGGCACGCGGTAGATCACCACGTTGAGGAACGAGCCGATCGCGAGACCGAGGGCGCCGAGCACCCCGACGACGGCGATCATGAGCCGGCCGCCTTGGCGCCGGCAGAGGTGAAGGCCGCGGGCACGCTCGCGATCTGCGAGACGCCGTAGCTCAAGCTGGCGGGAGCGAGGTACTTGGGCGGCGCGTTGTACTTCAGCGTCGCGTCGTACTGGTAGTTCTTGCTGTAGCCGGTCGAGATGGTCTGACCACCCGTAGCCACCGTGCCGCGGTACTTCTGCGCGAGGCTGCCCACGATCTTGAGCTCGCCGCGCGGGCCGAAGGCGTCGTAGTTCTGCACCATGATCGTGCCGTCGACGGCGAGGAGCGCCGCGTTGATCTCGCGGTTCTGGGCGCCGTAAACGGGCTGGATGTAGTTGCGTCCACCCGACTGGTACACGTTCATCGGGTTCCAGATGATGATCGCCGACTGTCCGACGACACCGAGCAGGTTGTAGTCGCTGCCGTCGATGAAGCTGTTCGCCGCATACTTGACGTCGCCCGTGATGTAGGCGTAGCGGCTCGCGCCGACCGTGACATGGCCCTTCAGCGTGCCGGAGATGTAGACGTCTCCCGAGTTGCAGGTGTAGGAGTTCGCGCCGCCCGGCGACGCCGCGTAGTTCTCGCTGTCGGCGGGGTACTGCACGCTCGTGCCGCCGCGGGTGAGGGACCACCCGTAGAGGTAGCTTCCCCCGTTCCACGACGTGGCGCGCGTGCAGGCGAAGGTGGCGCCGGCGGCCGTGAATGACTTGCGCTGCGTCGGGTCCGACGAGACGCTCGGGTAGTTGACGTCCTTCTTGTTGGTCGGCACGTCCTGCACCCAGATCACGTTGTCCTTCGGGACCGTCACCGTGGCGCCGCCGATGCTCTGCAGCGTGTTGTTCTGCACCGTGTTCGTCGTGGTCGACACGGCGCCGCACTCGGCGGGCGCGGTGCCGGTGAGACCGTCGGTGGAGGGGCGCGTCTTCTGCGTCCAGGGCGAGATCACGGTCATGGTGCCGTCGGCGTTGAAGGTGATCTGCGTCGGACCGGTGTAGGTGCAGCCGGGCGCGTCACCGGTGTAGCCGTCCGAGGTGCCCTCCACGGCGAGTGCGGACGAGGAGTCGGGCAGCGGGAACGACGAGCCGTTGGCGGGGTTGGACCCGCCGGTCGAGCTGTTCGTCGCCTTGTCGTAGGTGCTGTCGGAGCAGCCGCTGCTCGCCTTCACGACCGGCGCGTAGCCGGCGGGCGCCGCCGAGGTCACGTTGCCGCGGAAGCGGGCACCGCAGGAGACGAACTGGTCTTCGGAGAAGACGTCGCCCTGCAGGTCGTCACTCGCGGCGAACTGGACCACGCAGCTGATGTTGGTCGGGCGCGCCGGGGTGTCCCACGGGTAGCGCGAGCAGCGCGTGTCCGAGCCGGTCACCCGCGAGTCGGTGACTTCGTACTTCGTGTAGTAGACGAAATCGTAGAAGCCCTTCTTGCGGAGGTCGGCGATGACCGAGCGCACCGAGCTGCCGACCTTGCCGGTCGCGCGCACGTGGATGATGCCACCGCTCGCGTAGTCCTTGGTGTTGACCTCGTAGCGGAAGGTCGCCTTGTTGGTCGTCCCGGGCACCGAAGCCCAGCGGCCGGAAGCGTCGACGTCGAAGGCCGCGTTGTCCAGGTCTCCCGTGGGGAGGGACAGGAGCATCGCCCCCGTGCTCGACTTGCTCGTCTTCGAGAACTCGGCGTTGGGGTTGCCGTACTTGACGTAGTTGGGCGCCGAGGTCAGTCGCGACTTGTAGTCGTTGAGCCCGGCGACGGCGGCGGCGTACGCCGAGGTCCAGTTGTTCTCGGTGTCGGTCTTCTTCATCGAGCTCGACGAGACGTTGAGCGAGACCGCGACGAGCGCGAGCATCAGCATGCCGATGCCGAGTACGGACACGAGTGCCCAGCCGCTCTCCTCCCCGGAGCGCAGACGGCCCAGGCGACCCAGGATGGTCGATCGTGCGGTCATGGTCAGCTCCCTGCGTACTTCTGAGTCGAGCCCGCATTGGGCAGATAGACGGTCGTGGACATCGAGACCGGAACCGTCGAGCCGGCTGCCTGGGCTGTCAACGAGATGTTGACGCCGATGATGAGACCGACGTTGGTCGTCGTCACGGTCGATACCGTGCACGGGCTCGACGCCGGTGCCGGGCAGGTCCCCTGGATGTAGTTCAGGCTGAAAGCAGTGACCCGCGAGCCCAGGTTGCGTTTGTTCGACGGTGCGGTCGAGAGCGGGTACGACGCCGAGGATGACGGCACAGTCCAGGCGTTGCGGACGATCGTCCCGTTCTCGAGTGAGTAGGCGACCTGCAGGGGCATGCCGATCGGATTCGGACGGGCGACGTCACTGTAGGTGATCAGGCGGATCTTCTCGCCCGTGACCGTCGCTTCGCTTCCGGGCCGCACAGCCCAGGTGATCGGCGAATTGCCCGGGATGTTGACGCCGGCACGAATGTCCGTGCTCATCGCATCGAGGACGTTCTGCGCCTCCGCGGTGCTGCGACTGCGGTCGTTCGTCAGCGTCGTCACCTTCCCTACCTGGACGAGCATCGTGCCGACCAGCGACAAAACCAGAGCGGTGAGCGCCATTCCGACGATCATCTCGATCAGCGAGATACCTGCTTCGCCGCCGGCGCCGTGCTGCAGGCGCCGCTTGATCGCGCCGATCACGATGCGCTCCGCGGGTCGAGGGTCGCCGTGCCAGCCGGGCTGGTCGAGTAGGCGTTCGTGAGCGCCTGAGCCGAGAGCGGGAAGCTCAGGCCGAGGAGCCCGCCGTAGCTGAGAGACCACGTGCCGTAGGGCAGCGCGAGCTTGGGAGAGTTGTTGTTCTTGACCGTGAAGGTGTACTTCTGCCCGGTCGCGCAGCCCGGGTCTCCCGGCCCGGCGGCGGCGCTGGTCGCGACGACCGTGTACGTGCCGTTGCTCGGAAGACCGGTCGCCTGCACGACACCCATCGGAACGCCGTAGCTCGGGGAGGTGTTCGGAAGGGCGGTCACCGGGTCCTGACGCACGCCGTCGAGGAGGTTCTTGCCTCCCGCGGAGCCGGCGTCCCAGTTGCCCGGGTCGGGCGACAGACAGGTCGTGGCTGCGCCCTGAGCGGGAGCGAACGCGCCCGCGATGGCGGTGTAGCCGACCTTCGCCGCGGGAAAGAGATCCACGCGCGAAGGCGTGCCGCTGACCGTGTAGTACGGAGGGATGTCGGCCGAGGTGAACCAGGTCGTCACAAGGTCGGTCGGGTAGATGACGTTGCTCTGACCCGTCGGGTAGCTCGTGTTGACCGAGGTGTCGACGTCGTAGTCGAACGAGACGGGGACGGCCGAGCCGGCGGTGACGTTGAGGACCTGCGACACCGAGGTCTTCTGGTGCTTCCGGTCGACGTTGCCCGTGACATCGGCGGTGACCGTGTAGCTGCCCGGGGCGACGCCGGTGATGAAGGCGCAGCCGTCGGTGTTGGTCTTGGGCACCGTCAGGGCGATGCCCCCGGTGCTCTTCGCCGAGAGCTGGAGGTTCGCGTAGCCGGATCCGTCGGACTTGGTGACCTTGATGAAGATCGTGCCGTTACCCGGGTCCTTGATCGTGTTGTCGGCGCTGATGAGCGCATCCGAGGTCGCGGCCGGCGTGGTCTGCAGCTGCGTCGACCAGATGGTCTCGACGCGCACGCGGAGAAGCTGGAAGCTGCTGTCGACGGCGCCGCAGCTGCGGTCGGCCCCGGAGGTGTCGGTCCACGCGACCGTCTGGAACGTCGTGTAGGTGATGCCGTCGATCTGCATGGTCGACGACGGCGAGGTCTTCGAGCTGGACTGCACCGAGTAGGGCGACTGAGTGCGGACGTAGTCGAGCTGCGCCGAGTTCAGGTTGAGCGCGACGGCGCGGCTCTGCGCGTCGCCGGCGATCTTCGAAGAGATCACGAGGCCCTGCGCCACGCCGACGGCGATGAGCGCGAAGATCACCATCGCGACGACCACCTCGACGATGCCGAGGCCGGTGTCGTCGGCGGCGACGCGGGCCGCGACGCGCTGTGCGCGGAGCCGTGCGTTTCGGAGCCAGATCATTTCCGCCCCCCGCGGTTCGATCATGGACAGGTGTACTGAAGCCGCGGCTGCGGTCATGCACCGGTGCCGGGGACTAGGTCCCCGGCACCGGCACGTCGCCCTGGCGGGCGCGCGTTGAGTCTTAGCTCATGACGCCGGCGTTGCAGGTGCCGGTCGCGATCGCCTTCTTGTCGGAGACGGCGAACCGCGTGCCCGAAGCGCTGACAGCAGTGATGCAGAAGCCGCCGTTCGAAGCCACGACCGTGATCGCGGGCAGGTCGCCGGCCGTCGCGCTCTTGTAGTTCGACGCGTCCGACTGGGTGTAGCCCTGGCCCTCGAGTCCGGTGAGCGCGGTCGGGTAGTTGCCGTCCTGGGTGTACTTGGCCACAACAGCGGTCTTGGCGTTGCCGAGGTCCGACTTGACGGCCGAGTCCTTCGCGTTGTTCTGAACGCCGATGTAGACGGGGATCGCGATCGCGGCGAGGATGCCGATGATGATCACGACGACGAGCAGCTCGATGAGCGTGAAGCCCTTGTCGCCGTTCTTCACGCGGTCCATACGGGCCGCCAGGATGTCCTGGATGCGGGTCATTTTCTTATCCGTTTCTTCGTCTGATTTGGATTTGCGAGCCGTCCCCCCAAACGGGCTGACCCGACATGTATGAAGTTATTGGCGTGTCTGCCGGCCCGGAATCCCGCGGATGGGGGTAATCTTCGCCATCCGCGTCCCCAGTCCGGGGGCAGGCGATCCGGCTACTGCTGCACGACCTGGATCATGTTGAAGATCGGCATGTAAAGCGCCACGATCATCCCTCCGATCACGACGCCGAGGAACGCGATCAGAAGCGGCTCGATAAGGCTCGTCAGGGCCTTCGTGGTCGCCTCGACCTCCATGTCGTAAAAGTCCGCGACCTTGCTCAGCATCGTCTCCAAGGCGCCGGAATCCTCGCCGACGGCGACCATCTGCACGACCATCGACGGGAACACCGACTCCTCGGCCAACGGGCCGGCGATCGACTTGCCCTGGCGGACCGAGTCGGCGACCTTCTTCGCGGCGTTCTCAACCACCCAGTTGCCGGAGGTCTCGCCGACGATAACCAGAGCCTGCAGGATCGGCACGCCCGCGCCGATCATGTTCGACAGGTTTCGCGAGAAGCGCGCGATCGCGATCTTGCCGTTCAGCTGACCGAAGACCGGAAGCTTCAGCATGATCGGGTCGAAGCGCTGCCTGACTTCCTCGCGATTCTTGTTCGTGCGCCACCAGACCGATCCACCGATCGTCACCACCAGGATCGCGGGAACAATCCACCACATGTTCTGCGAGAGACCGACGAGAATCATTGTCGGCGCTGGGAGATCCTTCCCTGCGCTAGAAAACATCTTCTGGAAGATCGGGACGATGAAGATCAGCATGACGATCACGGCGAGAACGGCGATGCCGAGCACCATCACGGGATAGGTCATCGCCGACTTGATCGTCGCCTTGAGCTTCGATTCTTTTTCGAAGTTCTCGGCGATGGTGGCGAGCGCGTCCTCAAGGAATCCGCCGGTCTCACCCGCCCGCACCATGTTGACCATGATCGGCGGGAACTCCACTGAGTGCTTCGCCAGCGCATCCGAGAGCGAGGCCCCGGACTCGACGTCGCGCGTCACCGCCCCCAGTACGCTCTTGAGCTTCTTGTTCTCGGTCTGCTCGGCGAGGATGTTGAGGGTCTTGAGCAGGGATAGGCCGGCCGACACCATAGTCGCCATCTGCCGGCTGAAGACGGCGAGTGCCTTGAGGTCGACGCCCTTGGAGAAGCTGCCGAGGGAGATCTCCCTCGCGAGCCCGGTCCCGCCGGTCGACTCGCGGATCTCGACCGGCGCCAGGCCCATCGAACGGAGCTTGTCGACGACAGCGCCCTCGCTCGAGGCCTCGAGTCGGCCGCTGACCAGCTTGCCGGTCGAGTTACGGCTCTTGTAGTCGAAGTTGCGAGCGGCGATCGCGGTCGCGGCCATCAGTGGCGTCCCTTCTGGTCTCCGTAGTCGGTGAAGTCGAGCGACACGAAGCCGCCCTCAGTCCCGACCGCGTTCATGTCGACGCGGGTGATGAGGCGCTCGAGCGTCTCCGGGTCCTGCGACTTCTCCATCGCGACGGAGCGCGTGATGGTTCCGTCGTTGACCAGCTGCGCGAGCGCCTGGTCCATCGTGTGCATGCCCTGCGAGGCGCCGGACTGCAGCACCGAGGTGATCTGGTACGTCTTGCCCTCGCGGACGAGGTTCGAGATGGCGGGCGTGGTGAACATGACCTCGGTCGCGACCGCACGGCCCGATCCCCCGGCCTTCTTCACCAGCGTCTGGCAGACGACGCCCTGCAGGGTCGCGGCCAGCTGGGTGCGCACCTGGTCCTGCTGGTGCGGCGGGAAGACGTCGATGACGCGGTCGATCGTGGTCGGCGCGCTCTGCGTGTGCAGGGTCGCGAACACGAGGTGGCCGGTCTCGGCGGCGGTCAGCGCGATCGAGATGGTCTCGAGGTCGCGCAGCTCGCCGATGAGGATGACGTCGGGGTCCTGGCGCAGCACGTGCTTCAGCGCGTTGCCGAAGCTGTGGGTGTCGCGGCCGACCTCGCGCTGGTTGATCAGCGACTTCTTGTTCTTGTGCATGAACTCGATCGGGTCCTCGACCGTCACGACGTGATCGCGGCGGGTCTCGTTGACCAGGTCGATCATGGCGGCGAGCGTCGTCGACTTGCCCGAGCCGGTGGGGCCCGTGACGAGCACCAGACCGCGGGGCAGGGTCGAGAACGAGCCGACCTCCTCGCCGATGCCGAGCTCGCGCAGGGTCTTGATGTGCGTCGGGATGATGCGGAAGGCCGCGCCCATCGAGCCGCGGTCCTGGTAGAAGTTCACGCGGAAGCGGGCGTTGGCCGACAGCGTGTAGGCGAAGTCGAGCTCGAGCACCTCCTCGAACTTCTTCTGGTAGTCCTCGCTGAGCAGCGAGTAGAGGCGGTCGCGCACCTCGGCGCGATCCCAGACGTCGTAGCCGGGGATCGGGCTGAGGCCGCCGTCGACGCGGAGCATCGGCGCGGCGCCCGAGGCGACGTGGAGGTCGGAGGCCCCGCTGAGCAGCACCTGCTGCAGCGCGGCGATCAGCTGCGCGTCCGGCGTGCCGGCGCCCGGGTTGAGGGCCGCGATCTCGTCGATCTCGGCCGCGCTCGGCGCGACGTCGGCGGGCGAGTCCGCGACGGCGACCGTGTCGAGCAGCTGCGTCGGCGCGGGCGCCTCGGCGGTGTCGACCGGAGCGGTCGGGAAGTCATAGGCGACCGTGGCCGGCTCCGCGACGTCGTCGAAGGAGATCGCCGAGAACGCATCCGGAGCGGGCGCGTCGACGACGGCGGTCGGCGTTGGCTCGGCGAAGGCGGGAGCCTCTGCCGCGGCAGCGGGAGCGAAGGCCGATTCGGCCGGAGCCGGGGCCCTGAGCACCGCATCCAGATCGATCGCCGGCGCCGTGGGAGCGAGCGACTCGGGCGCGCCGAGGTCGATCGCGCTGTCATCGACAGCCGGGGCGGCCTCGGCGGGCGCATCCAGGTCGAGCACCGATCCGGCCGCCTCGGGCGCGGTCGGAGCAGAAGGAGCGGAGGCCGACGCGAAGAACGCCGCATCCAGGTCGAGCGGAGCAGCGGCCGGCGCGACGTCATCGACCGAGTGCGACGCGGCAGCGGCCGGAGCCGGAGCAGCGAAGGACTCGAAGGAGAAGTCGGCGCCGCCGAAGTCGGGAGCATCCAGGTCGAGCACCGGCGCCGAGGAGGGCGCGGGCGCGTCGAAGGGGCTCTCGGACGCCGGGGCAGCGACGTCCGAGAGGTCGAAGACCGGCGCCGGGGCGTCGGTGGCCGGCACGCTCGGCGCCGGCGCATCCACCAGGTCGAAGACACGACCGGCGGGCGGCGGGGCCGCCTCGAAGTCGAAGGCCGCACCGGCGGCGGGCGCCGGGAAGCTGCCCGGCGTCGCGCCCGCGGCGGGCATCGGCGGCGGGAAAACCGTCTCGGGCGCAGGCGCGGGCGGCGCGGCGCTTCCCGGAGGGGAGGCGAACGCGGCGGAGGGGGTGCCCTGCGCTGCGCCCGAGACGGGGTCTCCATCGGGGGTCATGGTCGGCGGAGGCGACGTGAACAGGTTCTTGTCCGCCGGCGGCACCGGCGGAGTCGAGAACGGCACGCCGCCGCCCACGTCTGACAATGGGATGTCGTAGACAGGCTTTTCCATGATTTCCCCCCAGATCCGAATCGTCAGGCGACGACGCGGAGAATCTCTTCGATCGACGTCAGGCCCGCCTGGGCCTTCTGCCATCCGTCCATGCGCAGGGTGCTCATACCCTGGCTGATCGCGATCTTGCTGATCTCGGCGCTCGAGGCGCGGGACACGGCCATGCGCTCGATGTCCTCGCTGACCGACATGATCTCGTGCAGCGCCAGACGGCCCCGATAGCCGGTGTTGCTGCAGGTCGAGCAGCCGACCGGCATCCACAGCTCCGGCGCGGGCTGCGTCGGGTCGGTGGTGAAGCCCAGTCGGTGCAGGTCTTCCGGATCGTGCGCGTACGGCTGGCGACAGCGCTCGCAGAGCCGGCGCGCCAGACGCTGAGCGACGACCGAGTCGAGCGCCGATCCGACGAGGAAGGGCTCGATGCCCATCTCGGTCAGACGGGTGATCGCGCTCGGCGCGTCGTTCGTGTGCAGCGTCGACAGCACGAGGTGACCCGTGAGCGACGCCTCGATCGCGATCTGCGCCGTCTCGTGGTCGCGGATCTCACCGATCAGCACCACATCGGGGTCGGATCGCAGGATCGACCGCAGCGCGCTCGCGAAGGTGAGGCCCGCCTTGACGTTGACCTGCACCTGGTTGATGCCCGGCATGCGGTACTCGACCGGGTCCTCGACCGTGATCACGTTGATCTCGGGACGCACGACCGCGTTGAGCGTCGTGTAGAGCGTCGTCGACTTGCCCGAGCCGGTCGGGCCGGTGACGAGGATCATGCCGTAGGGCTTGGTGTAGCTGTTGCGGTAGATCTCCGCGTTGCGCGGGGTCAGCTGCAGCTGGTCCATCGACACGCTCGTGTTCGAGTTGTCGAGGATTCGCATGACGACCTTCTCGCCCCACACCGTAGGCAGGGTCGCGACGCGCAGGTCGATCTGACGACCGCCGTGACGCACCGACAGGCGGCCGTCCTGCGGCTTGCGCCGCTCGGCGATGTCGATGTCGCTCATGATCTTGAGGCGCGAGATCACGCCGTTCTGGATGTTCTTGGGCGCCTTCTGCATGATGTGGAGCACGCCGTCGATGCGGTAGCGCACCGTCAGCTCCATCTCACCGGGCTCGATGTGGATGTCGGAGGCGTGGTCCTGGATGCCCTGGCTGATCAGCAGGTTCACGAAGCGCACGATCGGCGCGTCGTCTTCGAAGGCGTCGGCGACGGCGACATCCGTCGACGCGTCGCTCTCCTCCTGGATGAGGCCCTGCAGCTCGCTCAGCTCGCCGTCGGCGCGGTGGAACTTGTCGATCGCCGTCATCAGGTCGCCGCGCTCGGCGACGACGGCCTTGACGCGCAGACGAGCGGCGGCGCGCACGTCGTCGAGCGCGAGCACGTTGCCCGGGTCGGCCATGGCGAGCGTCAGCTGGTCGCCCTGCACCGAGAGCGGCAGCACCTCGTAGCGGCGGCAGACGGCGGCCGGCACGAGTGCGACGGCGGCCTGCTCGACCGGGTAGTCGAGAAGCTCGACGAAGGCGAGGCCCATCTGGGCTGCGCGCGCCGAGGCGAGGGAGGCGGGCGTGAGAACGCCCTCCTCGAGAAGACGATTGACGACGGCGGCCTCGTCGTAGTCCGGCTGATACACCGCATCGATGCTGGTGATCGGCATGAGGCCGCGGATGATGAGAATCTCGGCAAGGGAGGTCATGTCACCCCCTCAGATGACGGAACCTGCCGAATGCCGACCCCCCGCCGGCATCCGGTAACCCAGGCGCGACCTCGGGGAGTCCCGCCTGCTGACACGACAGTAGGGCCGCGTGTCGTGACAGCCCATACCCGCCTTGTGGGGGTAATAGGGGCACGCCCCTCGGGTGGGTGTCAGCGGTCTGGTGTCAGCGCGGGCGGCGGTAGGCGCGGATGCCGAACCAGGTCGCCAGCACGGTGACCGCCGCGAGCGCGCTGGCGACGAGCACGAACGGGCTCTGCGCCTGCACGAACAGCAGCCGCAGACTGGCGAGCCCGCCCGCGACGACGAAGACCAGATAGACGACCGCGGCGGCGACGAGCGCCGATCCCCAGGGACTCCGCGCGATCGCGGAGCGCGCCGTCACGAACCAGAGCGCGACGCCGGCGAGCAGCGTGGCGATCGGCACCGCGAACAGGCTCACCCCGGCCGGCACCGGGTCGCGGTCGGCGATGAGGGCGATCATCCCACCCACCGCGAACTGCGCCGCGGCCCACAGCACCGTGGTGAACAGCGCGACGAGGTACTCGGGTCGCGGGGCGGGCGACCCCGCTCCCCCGGTCCCGGATGGACGCCCGCCGGAGTCGCGGTCGGACGGCGCCGGATCAGACGGCGACGTATCCCCGCTCACGCTGCGCCTTCTTCTCGGCCTGGTCGCGATCGAATCGCTCGCGCGCCTCGCGGTTGCGCGCCACGACCTTGCGCCCGCGCGCGGCCGCGATGAAGCCGAACCACATCGCCGTCTCGCGCGCCGCGAGTCCGGCGACGATGAACCAGGGGTTCTCGATCTGCTCGACCAGCAGGTTGCGCGACGCCGCCGAGTCGAGGCTCGTGACGCCGGCGAGCAGCAGCGTCGTCACGATCGCCGCGGCGTAGACCAGCGCGCCGAGCACGAGACTCGTCACGACGTGAGCGAACCAGTGCGCCCGGTTGAGCAGCAACGCGAAGATCAGCGCGAGCACGGCGTAGGCGACGACCGGGATCACGAAGGTCTGGCCGGTGACGAAGTCGAGGAAGGTGGGCAGCCAGTCGGCGGCGCGCTCGCGCAGCACGAGGATGCCCGCCACGATGCCGCCGTACAGGGCGCCGAAGACGATCGACGACAGCAGCGCGAATCCGGCGCCGAAGAGCCGGTTGTGCTGCGCCTTCGGCGGCTCGACGTCGTCGGTCGCGAGGAACGACGAGAAGGCCTCGTGATCGACCGCCGGCAGCGGCTGCGCGCCGGTCGGATAGGTCGTGGAACCGGTGGTCGGCTCGAGCGGCTCGTCGAACGCGCGCGAGCGCTCGGCGACCGGCACGGGGATGATCGGCTCGGCGGGCGCGGTCGACGCGGCGACCGGGGCGGCGACCGTCTCCGCGGCGGGCTGCCGCGTCGCGGCGGATCGCGCCGTCGCGGTGCTCTCGGCATCACGCGAGTCGGCGAGCAGCTCGGCGACGGGGATGGCGGTGGTCGCGGGCGGCTCCTCCGGCTCGATCAGCTGCGGCGCCGCGGGGTGCGGGGGCTCGGGCGCGTCGGCGGCCGGCGGGGTCGCCGCGAGCGGCGTCGCGGCAGCGGCGGGCACGGGCGCCGCTTCGGGCGACGGCGCATCGTCGCGCACGGCAGCCTGCTGCAGGCGCGGCGCCTCGGTGGTCTCCTGCGCGGCGACCGGCTCAGCGGAGGCCGCGGCGGTCGGCGGGGCGACCTCGGCCTCGGCCGGCTCGGCGACGATGCGCGGCGCCTCCTGAGTCCACTGCGGCGCGGCCCGATGGGCGGCATCCGCCTCGGCGTCATCGCTCGATGCGGAGGCGGTGTCGGCGTCGGCGTCGACGGTCGGCTGCGCGTCGACATCGCCCAGCGAGGTGGTGGCGGGCTCGGTGATCGACGGCGCGTCGTGCTCCGCGGCGGCGGTCTCGTCGGCGGGCTGATCCGGGGTCTCGTCGGCGATCGGAGCGGAGCTCTCGTCGACGATCGGCTCCGACGACTCGTCGTCGGGCCGGCGGGCGCCGTTCTGCGGGGACGCTGCGTCGCTCATGACGCCTCCTTCACGGGGGATACCTCATGCTAGCGACGGCCCTCCCCCGCTCCGGGGAGGCGGGCCGAGCGCGCGAGGATGCGTCGCGACGCGAGGCGATCGCCCGTGTTCGCCTCAGCTGCAGGCGCCGGAGGCCACGCCGCCCTTCTCGGTCACCGAGAAGGTCGTGCCGGTGGGGCTCGTCGCCCAGATGCAGAAGTTCGCGGCGTTGCTGGCGGGCTTGGTCGACCCGGCCCACTGCGGCGCCTTGCCGGAGGGGTACTCGACACTCACGCCGCTGTAGCCGAAGGTGCGCAGCGTGCTCGTGTCGAGCGTCGACGGGAACTGCCCCTGCGTCGTGATCGAGTAGGCGATCGCCGCCGACTTCGCGGCCGTGAGGTCGGTCTTGACCCCGCCGTCCTTCGCGCTGTTCTGGGCGCCGATGTAGACCGGGATCGCGATCGCGGCGAGAACGCCGATGATCACGACGACGATGAGCAGCTCGATGAGCGTGAAGCCGGCGTCATCCCGCGTGGTCGCGCCGACGGTGCGGTCGCGCAGCCCGAGCCGCGCACGGTGCACTGCACCCATGTGTTCCCCCTGAAACGGAACGCGGATCCCCATCCGCGCTCCTGTCGAACCGGATCGCGGGAGTCCCGTCTCGCGACCGTCCTCGCAGAGTAGGCGAGCAGTGCTCGACCACGGCAGTCCCCGTGCGGGTCTCCCCCGAGCGGGGTGCACCGGATCGTCGACGGATGTCGCGCAACGGACCCCGGATACGACGGAAGCCCCCGCATCCGAGGATGCGAGGGCTTCCGTTCGTTCAGCTACGAGATCAGCTGGCTGATCCGATCAGCTGTAGGTGCCCGGCGAGTAGTCGTCAGAGCTGAAGCTGTCGAAGTCGACGAAGCTCAGGTCCGACTCCGAGAACACCGCGTCGTCGGTGAAGATGCGGTTCGGGTAGCGCTCCGCCTTCGCCTCCTCGGTGGCCTCGACCGTGACGTTGCGGTACTTGCCGAGGCCCGTACCGGCCGGGATCAGCTTTCCGATGATCACGTTCTCCTTGAGACCGACCAGCGGGTCCGACTTGCCCTCCATGGCGGCCTGCGTCAGAACACGGGTCGTCTCCTGGAACGACGCGGCCGACAGCCACGACTCGGTCGCCAGCGAGGCCTTGGTGATTCCCATGACCTCCTGACGGGCCGACGCCGGCTTCTTGCCGTCGACGATGGCACCGCGGTTGATCTCCGTGTACCGCGAGCGGTCCACGAGCTCACCCGGCAGCAGGTCGGTGTCGCCGTGCTCGACGACGGTGACCTTGCGCAGCATCTGGCGCACGATGACCTCGATGTGCTTGTCGTGGATCGGCACACCCTGCGAGCGGTACACGCCCTGCACGCCGTCGACCAGGTGCTGCTGCACGGCGCGGACGCCCTTGACGCGCAGCACCTCCTTCGGGTCGAGGTTTCCGGCCACGAACTGCTGGCCGAGCTCGACGCGCTGGCCGTCCTCGACGAGGAGCGTCGCACGCTTCAGCACGGGGTAGGCATGCACCTCGTCGCCGTTGTCGGGCGTGAGGATGATGCGGCGCTGCTTCTCGGTGTCCTCGATCTCGATGCGACCGGCGGCCTCCGCGATCGGGCTCGCGCCCTTCGGAGTACGGGCCTCGAAGAGCTCGGTGACACGGGGCAGACCCTGGGTGATGTCGTCCGCACCGGCGGTTCCACCCTGGTGGAAGGTGCGCATCGTGAGCTGCGTTCCGGGCTCGCCGATCGACTGGGCCGCGATGATGCCGACGGCCTCGCCGATGTCGACGAGCTTGCCGGTGGCCAGCGAACGGCCGTAGCAGGTCGCGCAGACGCCGACCGCCGCCTCGCAGGTCAGAACCGAGCGCACCTTGATGCTCTCGATGCCGGCCGCGATGAGCTTGTCGATGAGCACGTCGCCCACGTCGTCGCCGGCCTCGCCGACGACGTTGCCCTTGGCGTCGACCGCAGCCTCGGCCAGCGAGCGCGCGAACACCGAGTTCTCGACGTTCTCGTCGCGCACGAGCTTGCCGTCGACCGTGTCCGCGATGCGGATCTCGAGGCCGCGCGTGGTGCCGCAGTCGTCCTCACGGATGATGACGTCCTGCGACACGTCGACGAGACGACGGGTCAGGTAACCCGAGTCGGCGGTACGGAGGGCCGTGTCCGCCAGACCCTTGCGGGCGCCGTGGGTCGCGATGAAGTACTCCGCCACCGACAGGCCCTCGCGGTACGAGGAGATGATCGGACGCGGGATGGTCTCACCCTTCGGGTTCGCCACCAGACCGCGGATACCCGAGATGTTGCGCACCTGCAGCCAATTACCACGGGCACCCGACGACACCATCCGGAAGATGTTGTTGCCGGCCGTGTACGACTTCTGCATCGAGGCGGCGACCTCGTTGGTGGCCTCCGTCCAGATGTCGACGAGCTCCTTACGACGCGAGGCGTCGTCGATGAGTCCCTTGTCGTACTCGCCCTGCACCTTGGCGGCCTGCTTCTCGTGCTTCGCCACGATCTCCGGCTTGTCGGAGGGCGTGATGATGTCGGAGAGAGCGACGGTGACACCCGAGCGCGTGGCCCAGTGGAAACCGGCGTCCTTGATGCGGTCGAGGGTCGCGGCGACCTCCACCTTGGGGTAGCGCTCGGCGAGGTCGTTGACGATCGCCGAGATCTTGCCCTTGTCGGCGACGGCCTCGACGAACGGGTAGTCCGTCGGCAGCGCCTCGTTGAACAGCGCGCGACCCAGCGTGGTCTTCACCAGCGCGGTCGAACCCTGCTCGAAGCCCTCGCGCTCGGCCGCCTCGGCCTCGCCGAGGTAGACGTTCTCGAGGCGGATGCGCACCTGGGCGTTGAGGTCGAGCGAACCCTGGTCCTTGGCGAGGATCGCCTCGGCGACCGACGAGAAGGCCCGGCCCTCACCGACAGCACCCTCCTTGAGGGTGGTCAGGTGGTGGAGGCCGATGATCATGTCCTGCGAGGGCAGGGTGACCGGGCGGCCATCCGAGGGCTTGAGGATGTTGTTCGACGCCAGCATGAGGATGCGGGCCTCGGCCTGCGCCTCGACCGACAGCGGCAGGTGGACGGCCATCTGGTCGCCGTCGAAGTCCGCGTTGAACGCGGCGCAGACGAGCGGGTGCAGCTGGATCGCCTTGCCCTCGACGAGCTGGGGCTCGAAGGCCTGGATGCCGAGACGGTGCAGCGTGGGCGCGCGGTTCAGCAGAACCGGGCGCTCGCGGATGATCTCCTCGAGCACATCCCACACCTGCGGGCGCGAACGCTCGACCATGCGCTTGGCGCTCTTGATGTTCTGCGCGTGCGACAGGTCGATGAGGCGCTTGATCACGAAGGGCTTGAAGAGCTCCAGCGCCATCTGCTTGGGCAGACCGCACTGGTGCAGCTTCAGCTGCGGGCCGACGATGATGACCGAACGGCCCGAGTAGTCGACGCGCTTGCCGAGCAGGTTCTGGCGGAAGCGACCCTGCTTTCCCTTGAGCATGTCGCTCAAGGACTTCAGGGCGCGGTTGCCGGTACCCGTGACGGGGCGACCGCGGCGGCCGTTGTCGAACAGCGCGTCGACGGCCTCCTGCAGCATGCGCTTCTCGTTGTTGACGATGATCTCGGGCGCGCCGAGGTCGAGCAGACGACGGAGGCGGTTGTTGCGGTTGATCACGCGGCGGTAGAGGTCGTTGAGGTCGGAGGTCGCGAAGCGGCCGCCATCCAGCTGGACCATCGGACGCAGCTCCGGCGGGATGACCGGGACGACGTCGAGCACCATCGCGGCCGGCGAGTTGCCGGTCGCCAGGAACGACGACACGACGCGCAGGCGCTTGATCGCGCGGATCTTCTTCTGGCCCTTGCCGGTGGCGATCTGCTCGCGGAGCAGCTCGGCCTCGGCGGCCAGGTCGAAGGCCTCGAGGCGCTTCTGGATCGCCTCGGCGCCCATGTGGGCCTCGAAGTAGAGACCGAAGCGGTCCTGCAGCTCGTGGAACACCGAGTCCTCGGGCTTCAGGTCGCCGACCTTGAGCGTGCGGAAGGCCTCCCACACGTTCTCGAGCTGCGAGATCTGCTCGTCGACGCCCTTGCGGGTCTGAGCCATCTCCTTCTCGGCGGCGTCCTTGACCTTGCGCTTCTGGTCGGCCTTGGCGCCCTCGGCCTCGAGGCCGGCGAGCTCCTCCTCGAGGGTCGCGAGACGAGCGGCGACGCGCGAGTCGCGCGCCTGCTCGAGCTGCTTGATCTCGAGGCGGATCTCGTTCTCGAGACCCGGGGCGTCGTTGTGACGACCCTCCTCGTCGACCGAGATCACCATGTAGGCGGCGAAGTAGATGACCTTCTCGAGGTCCTTCGGCGCCATGTCGAGCAGGTAGCCGAGACGGCTGGGCACGCCCTTGAAGTACCAGATGTGCGTGACCGGCGCGGCGAGCTCGATGTGGCCCATGCGCTCGCGGCGCACCGAGGACTTGGTGACCTCGACGCCGCAGCGCTCGCACACGATGCCCTTGAAGCGGACGCGCTTGTACTTGCCGCAGGCGCACTCCCAGTCGCGGCTGGGTCCGAAGATCTGCTCGCCGAACAGACCGTCCTTCTCCGGCTTCAGGGTGCGGTAGTTGATCGTCTCCGGCTTCTTGACCTCGCCGTACGACCAGGCGCGGATGTCCGTGCTGGTGGCGAGACCGATCCGGAGCTCATCGAAAGTAGTGGCTTCGAGCACTTACTTCTTCCTTCTTCTGACTTCTGTGAATCCTGATGAGGCCCGGATCAGATGTCGTCGATGGACGACGACTCGAACCGGCTGGAGATGTTGATGCCGAGCTCCTCGGCGGCACGGAAGACCTCGTCGTCCGTGTCGCGCAGGCTCACCGTGCTGCCGTCGGCCGAGAGCACCTCGACATTCAGGCAGAGCGACTGCATCTCCTTGATGAGGACCTTGAAGCTCTCGGGGATGCCGGGCTCCTGGATGTTCTCGCCCTTGACGATCGCCTCGTAGACCTTCACGCGGCCGAGGATGTCGTCGGACTTGATCGTCAGGAGCTCCTGGAGGGCGTACGCGGCGCCGTAGGCCTCAAGGGCCCACACCTCCATCTCGCCGAAGCGCTGGCCACCGAACTGCGCCTTACCACCGAGCGGCTGCTGGGTGATCATCGAGTACGGGCCGGTGCTGCGCGCGTGGATCTTGTCGTCCACGAGGTGGTGCAGCTTCAGGATGTACATGTAGCCCACCGACACGGGGTCGGGGAACGGCTCACCCGAGCGGCCGTCGAACAGACGGGTCTTGCCCGTGCCGTCGATGAGACGCTCGCCGTCGCGGGTCGGCAGCGTGGAGTCGAGCAGACCCTCGATCTCCTGCTCGAGCGCACCGTCGAACACCGGGGTCGCGACCTTGGTGTCCGGGGCGGCCTCGCGGGCGACCTCGGGCAGGCGCGCGGCCCACTCGGGAGTGCCCTCGACCTTCCAGCCCTGCTTGGCGATCCAGCCGAGGTGCAGCTCGAGCACCTGGCCGAAGTTCATGCGGCCGGGGATGCCGAGCGGGTTGAGCACGACGTCGACGGGGGTTCCGTCGGCGAGGAACGGCATGTCCTCGACCGGCAGGATCTTCGAGATGACGCCCTTGTTGCCGTGACGGCCGGCGAGCTTGTCACCCGCGGTGATCTTGCGCTTCTGGGCGATGTAGACGACCACGCGCTGGTTGACGCCCGAGCCGAGCTCGTCGTCGCCGTCCTGCGCGTCGAAGACCTTGACGCCGATGATCGTGCCCTCTTCACCGTGAGGCACCTTGAGCGAGGTGTCGCGCACCTCGCGGCTCTTCTCGTTGAAGATGGCGCGCAGCAGACGCTCCTCGGCGCTCAGCTCGGTCTCGCCCTTCGGCGTGACCTTGCCGACGAGGATGTCGCCGGGGCGCACCTCGGCGCCGATGCGGATGATGCCGCGCTCGTCGAGGTCGGCGAGCAGCTCGGGGCTGACGTTGGGGAGGTCACGGGTGATCTCCTCCTTGCCGAGCTTCGTGTCGCGCGCATCCACCTCGTACTCCTCGATGTGGATGGACGAGAGCACGTCCTCCGACACCAGGCGCTGGCTGAGGATGATCGCGTCCTCGAAGTTGTGGCCCTCCCACGGCATGAACGCGACGAGCAGGTTCTTGCCGAGCGCGAGCTCGCCGTTCTCGGTCGCGGGACCGTCGGCGATGACCTGACCGGCCTCGACGCGCTCACCCGCATCCACGATCACGCGGTTGTTGTAGCTGGTGCCCTGGTTCGAGCGGTCGAACTTGCGCAGGAAGTAGCTCTGCGTGCCGCCCTCGTCGAGCTGGATGGTGACCTCGTCGGCCGAGACCTCGGCGACGACACCGGCCTTCTCGGCGGTGATGACGTCACCGGCGTCGATGGCCGCGAAGCCCTCCATGCCGGTTCCGACGACGGGCGAGTCCGAGCGCAGCAGCGGCACGGCCTGGCGCTGCATGTTCGCGCCCATGAGGGCGCGGTTCGCGTCGTCGTGCTCGAGGAACGGGATGAGCGAGGTCGCGACCGACACCATCTGGCGCGGCGAGACGTCCATGTAGTCGACGCGGTCGCGCTCGACGAGCTCGACCTCACCGCCCTTGGGACGCACCAGGACGCGGTCCTCGGCGAAATGGAAGTCCTTCGTCAGCGGCGCGTTGGCCTGGGCGACGAGGAACTCGTCCTCCTCGCTCGCGGTCAGGTAGTCGATCTGGTCGGTGACCTTGCCCTTGACGACCTTGCGGTACGGGGTCTCGATGAAGCCGAAGGAGTTGATGCGCGCGAAGGACGCGAGCGATCCGATCAGGCCGATGTTCGGGCCTTCCGGGGTCTCGATCGGGCACATGCGGCCGTAGTGCGAGGGGTGCACGTCGCGCACCTCGACGCCGGCGCGCTCGCGGCTCAGACCACCGGGTCCGAGCGCCGAGAGGCGGCGCTTGTGGGTCAGACCCGCGAGCGGGTTGTTCTGGTCCATGAACTGCGACAGCTGCGAGGTTCCGAAGAACTCCTTGATCGCGGCGACGACGGGGCGCACGTTGATCAGGGTCTGCGGCGTGATCGCCTCGATGTCCTGCGTGGTCATGCGCTCGCGGACGACCCGCTCCATGCGCGACAGACCGGTGCGGACCTGGTTCTGGATGAGCTCGCCGACCGCGCGGATGCGGCGGTTGCCGAAGTGGTCGATGTCATCGACGTCGAGACGCAGGTCGACCTTCTTGCCGTCGCGCGTGCCCTCGATCGTGGTCTGCTCGGCGTGCAGCGCGACCAGGTACTTGATCGTGGCGAGGATGTCGTCGACCGACAGGACCGAGTCGCGCAGGTCGGCCTCGAGGCCGAGCTTGCGGTTGATCTTGTAACGGCCGACCTTCGCCAGGTCGTAGCGCTTCGGGTTGAAGTAGTAGTTGTCGAGCAGCGCACGCGCGGCCTCGGCGGCGACCTGCTCGCCCGGGCGCAGCTTGCGGTAGATGTCCTTGAGCGCCTCCTCCTTGGTGAGGACGGCATCCTTCTCGAGGGTCGAGGCGATCGACTCGTAGCCGGGGAACGCGGCGAGGATGTCCTCGCTGGTCAGACCCAGGGCCTTGAGGAACACGGTGACCGACTGCTTGCGCTTGCGGTCGATGCGGACGCCGACCTGGTCGCGCTTGTCGATCTCGAACTCGAGCCAGGCACCACGCGAGGGGATGACGCGGGCCGAGTAGATGTCCTTGTCGGACGTCTTGTCGGGGGTGCGCTCGAAGTTGACGCCGGGCGAGCGGACGAGCTGCGACACGACGACGCGCTCGGTTCCGTTGATGACGAAGGTGCCCTTCTCGGTCATGAGCGGGAAGTCGCCCATGAAGACCGTCTGGGTCTTGATCTCGCCGGTGAGGTGGTTCATGAACTCGGCGTTCACGTACAGCGGCGCGGAGTAGGTCTTGCCCTTCTCCTTGCACTCCTCGATGGAGTACTTCGGCGGCTCGAGCTCCGGGTGCGAGAAGCTGAGCTGCATGGTCTCGCCCAAGTCCTCGATCGGGGAGATCTCCTCGAAGATCTCGTCGAGTCCCGTGGTCTCGGGAACGCCGGCGTCGCCAGCCTCGCGCGCCTTCGCGACGCGGGACTTCCACGCGTCGTTGCCGACGAGCCAGTCGAAGCTCTCGGTCTGAAGGGCGAGAAGATCAGGAACGGTCAGCGTGTCCTGGATCTTGGCGAACGAGAGCCGCGAGGCTCCGCGGCCGTTCTTGGGGGAATTCGTACTGGATGCGGAGCGCGCAGCAGCCAAGGAAACAACCTCCGTGAGATCCGTCGATCTCAGTTGTCTGTCGGTTCGTGTGAGAGAAAGCTCGCCGAAACAGGTCCGGCCCCGCCGCTATCTTCGGGGCGCACCAGCCGACCGAAATATGACGGCATGGGAGAGTGGGAGCGCAAGGGACAAGCATAGCCCTGGAATGCGCGACACGTCTACCTTTTCCTTGACTCGTTTCGAGGATCGGCGTATAAGGGCCAGCCGGCCCCGGAATTCCGGGGCTTCGGCAGACCTGTCGCGGGGTCTGATGAGCGCAACCGGGCGGGGCGCATCCGCATTCCCGACGCCCGCTCCGCGGTGGACGCCACGGGTGGCCACGAATGCACGCCCCGGGCGGCGTGTCGCGTGCATCTGTGGCCACCCTCGAGGACGGGCGGGCGAGGCGGAGGCGGGTCAGGGGCGCAGGCGGGCGATCGCCTGGGCGCGAGTCGCGACGAGCAGCTTGCCGAAGATCGCGTTGACGTGGGTCTTGACCGTCGCGGTCGAGACGAAGAGCCGGCCGGCGATCTCGGGGTTGGCGAGCCCCTCGGCCATGAGCAGCGCGACCTCGGCCTCGCGGGCGGTCAGCTCGGGCTCGCGGCGCCGCAGCTCGGCGAGCGGATCGACGGATGCCGAGGCCTGCTCCGCCGCGTCACCGGAAGCCGCGGCCGCGGCGGCGCCTGCTGCCGGGGTCGCGCTCGCCGCGGCCAGTCCGCCGATCAGGCGCGCGCCGACCTCGGCGGCGAGCGTCGTCTGCCCGCTGCGCACCGCGCGCACGGCGGCGGCGATCTCGGCGCGGCCGGCATCCTTCGTCAGGTAGCCGCGGGCGCCGGCGCGCAGCGCGCCCATGATCGAGGCGTCGTCGGCGTAGGTCGTGAGCACGAGCACGGCGGTCTGCGGAGCCGCCTCGCGCAGGCGCTCCGTCGCGGCGGCGCCGTCGAGCACGGGCATGCGAAGATCCATGAGCACGACGTCGGGCGCGAGAGCGGTCGCCAGCTCGACCGCCTGCGCGCCGTCGACGGCCTCGCCGACGATCTCGATGTCGGGCTCGAGGCCGAGCACCGTCACGATGCCGTCGCGCACGATCGCCTGGTCGTCGGCGACGATCACGCGGATGCGCGGCGTGCCGCCGGCGGGCGCATCGGCGCCGTGCGCCGCCTCGGCCGAGGTCGGGCCTGCGGTCGCGGTCGGGCCTGCGGTCGCGCCCGCGCCCTGGCCGCTCACTCCGGCACCTCCGCCCGCACGACGAAGCGCGTGCCGGCACCCTCGACGCCGGTGCGCAGCTCGGCGCCCTCGATCTCGCTCACGCGCTCCTCCATCCCGGCGAGGCCGTGGCCGCCGCCCGTCGTCGCCGCGGCGCCGGCGGCGCCGAGCGGATTCGTCACCTCGAGCACGAGCCGGCCGTGGTCGGCGGCGGCGACCGGCGCCGCCGCCATGCTCGGCCGCGCGCCCGGAACCCGCCGCAGCTCGACCGTCACCGGCTGCCCGGCGGCGTGCTTGCGTGCGTTGCTCAGCGCCTCCTGCAGGATGCGGCGCAGCGCCGTCGCGGTCAGCGCCGGCAGCGCGCGCGGCGGGGCGGCGAGTCGCGCATCCACCTCGCCGCCGAGCGCGCGGTGCGCCTCGATCAGCTCGGCGAGCGCCGCGGTCGCGTCGCCGGCCGGAACCGGAGCCGCGTCCGTCTCGTCGGAGCGCAGCGCATCCACGGCCCGACGCGCGTCGCGGAGCCCGTCGACCGCGAGGGTGCGGGACGACCGCACGCGCGCGGCCGCCTCGTCGACGCGACCGGATTCGAGCAGAGCATCGACCGCATCCAGCTGCACGACCAGCGCGCCGAGCCCGTGCGCGAGCACATCGTGCAGATCGCGGGCGACGCGGGCGTGATCGTCGAGCCGCTCGGCGCGGCGCCGCTGCTCAGCGAGCTCGCGCAGCCGCAGCTCGGCCGCGTTGACCTGCCGCCGGCTGACGCCGACGAGCGCGGAGATGACCAGCATCGCCAGCGAGCCGACGATGACGCCGCCGAGGTCGCGGCTCTCGGACGAGGTGAGCAGCAGTCCGGCGCCGAGCGCGGCGACCGCCACCACGAACGCGACGACGCCGACGCGCACCGGGCGCTCGAGCCGGCCGATCACGAGCACCAGCCCGACCGCGAGCGGCACTCCCCCGAGCACGTTCGCCTCGAAGGCGACCAGGCCGCCGACGACGATCATCCCGAGCTCGAACCCGAACTGACGCCGCGGCATCGTGTCGGGCAGCAGGGTGCGCACGATCCACCCGATGATGCCCAGCGCGCAGGCGAGCCAGACCCACGGCGCCCGGTGGGTGGTGGCGAACATCGAGGCGAGTCCGAAGGCGAACACCCCGCCCCAGATCACGCTGAACAGCCAGCTGCGCCCGCCGCCGCGCGGCGCACCGGCGCGCGCGATCGCGTCGGCGGCGCGCGAGCTGAAGGTCACGGCTCCATCCTGCCGCCGACCCCGCACGGGCGGGCCGCACACGCGGCGGTGCCGCATCCCCGTGAGGATGCGGCACCCGACCGGAGCGCAGCGGCGAGATCGGCGCTCACGCGGCGCCCACGCCGGTCAGCTCCTGGTGGCGAGCCAGACGCATCTGGATGACGCCGGCCCGCACGAGGCGGTTCGCGCCGATGACGAGCAGGATCGCGCCGGTCGAGGCGACGAGCGCGCCGAACCCCATCGACCCGGCCCAGACGTCGATGCCGATGCGCACGGCGATGAGCGCGAAGAACAGGGCGGCACCGACCCAGCCGGTGCGGGTCTGCCACTCGATCACCTGACCGCGGCGGTCGACGACGTGGCCGTCGACGCTGCGGAAGCGGGTGATGACGCCCATGACGACGCCGATCGCGAGGCTGAGCGCCAGCTCGAGCAGCAGCAGCCCGAGGCCCTGCGCGGTGAACGCCGCGGCCGGCGTCGACTTCACGAGCAGGCCGAGGCCCACGACACCGAGGATCGCCGGCATGAGCCAGTTCGAGCGGGCGGTGAGGTTCTGCCAGGTCGACTGGCGGTAGCCGATGTACACGACCAGCGCGAGGCCGAGGGCGATCGAGATGAGGTTCTGAGCGGTCATGAGTCCACTGTCGCGAGCGACGGCGCGCGGCGAATCGGCCCGGGGGTGGGGCCGCGGGTGGAGATGAGAAGGATGCGGGTGGAGAGCCTGCACGCCCTCCACCCGCATCGGGGGCACCCGTGTCGGGTGGGATGCGACGCGGGGCACCACCACGAGCCCGCGCCGCATCGGGTCGGCCGGCGGGCGGTGCGCCCGGCTCGGCCTGGTCTGTCAGCTCATCCGCTCAGCCGAGCTTCGAGCCGAACACCTGAGCCGCCACCACCGGACGCACCGCCTTCTCGAAGGCGCGGTCGGCGAAGTACGACTTGAGCTTGTCGTGACCGAGCTCGTTGAAGATCGCGGCCATGATCATCGACTGGTCGAGCGACAGGTAGCGCTCGGCGACGCGATCGGACTTCACCGCGACGGCGTCGTAGAAGCCGCCGGGGCCGTAGGCGCCCAGCGTGTTCTTGATGCCGTCGAGGTTCGTCAGCGCGGCCTTCTTGTCGTAGGGCAGAGCGAGGAACGCGGCGTGCGGGGTGACGACGCCGTCGCCGAAGGCCGGCGTCGGGTTCGTCGCGTCGCGGCAGCCCTCATAGCCGAGGTCGACGTCGGTGCGCTCCTCGTCGGAGGTGTAGCCGTCGCTCTGCATGCCGATCGCGTCGACGCCGTACTCGCGGTAGCCGCCAGCCGGGTCGCTGGCGGGCGAGAAGCCCCAGTAGCCGTAGCCGGCCTCATCCAGCCCGTGATGGATCTGCGCCTTCACGGTCGCCGGGTGGTTGACGCCCCAGCTGCGCGGGCCCCACTGCGCCTCGGGCACGAACAGGTCGGGCATGAGCGCCTCGAACATGCTGCCGCCCCAGGCGGGAACGAGCTGCATGCCGTCGTAGGAGTAGGTGCCCTCGTAGACCTTCGTGCCGTTGTAGTCGCGGGTCACGCCGGTCGGCTTCTGCTCCTGCCAGCCGAAGTCGCAGCCCTGGTCGGGCATGGTGCGGTAGGTGCCGTAGTAGTCCTTCGCGGGGATCTGCCCGTTCGCGATGCCGACGTAGGTCGCGATGCGCGCCTCGCTGACGGTCGTGTCGTACCAGTGGCAGGTGTAGTAGACGGTCGTGCCGCTGCCGGTGTAGTCGCCGGGCACGGTGCAGCCGTCGCCGGGAGGCGCATCCCAGAAGCCGCCGCGGTTGAGGCCGAGCGCCGGGTCGATGCCGGGCTTGGATGCGGCCGCGGCCTTGTCGTGGAACCACGAGAAGTCCATCGACGAGTACAGGGCGCCGGCCTGCTTCTTCAGCGAGGGATCGGCGTTGCCGACCACGCGGAGCGCCGCGGCGAGCCAGCCGTTGTCGACGGTGGAGAGGAAGGGGTGGACGGTCGAGCCGTCTTCGGGCCAGCTCGTGAGCTTGGCGCCGGTGGACGGCGAGTACCAGTTGTAGAACATGCCGCTGCCCTGGTGGCGCTCGAGGGTGCCGAGGGTCTTCAGGGTGGCGGCGAGGCGCGCGCGGGCGTCGTCGCGGTCGATGATGCCGAGGTCGCGGGCGGCGACGGTCGACCAGAGGTAGCCGCCGATGTTGGTCGGGCTGGTCTCGGCGCTGGCTTTCGTCAGGTCGCCGGTGATGTTGTCGGCGGGGAGGCCGGTGGCCTTGACGGTCATGGCGTCCATCGAGCGCCAGGTGTCTTTCGCGTACTGCAGGAGGGTCTGATCGTCGGCGGAGCCGTGGCCTCCGCCCGGGCCGCCGTGGCCGGGGCCGCCGGACCCGCCCGGTCCTCCGCCGTAGCCGCCGGCGTTCGCCGCGGCGGGGACGGCGATCGCGATGCCGAGGGCGGCGATCGCGGCGAGCGGGGTGAGCAGTCGGGTCGAGCGTCTCATCGGGAACTCCCTTGTTCTCGGATCTCGTGCATCCATTCCACCGCGAAAACCTGACGAGCGCAAGGTTTTCGTTGTCGGCGGCGTCGGATCGCACGACGCGACCTAGGCTGTGCGGGTGGCGAGACAGATCGAGGAACCGCCGCTGCCGGGCATCGTGCTCGACAGCGGACTCTGGGCCGAGGTGCGCCCCGACCGCTGGAACGACGGGGCCTACGAGCTCGTCGTCGACGGCACCCCGCAGTCGCACGTGCACCTCGAACAGCCCGAGGAGCTGTTCTTCGAATACGTGCGCCGCATGGGCCACGTGATCGACCAGCTGCCCGCCGGGCCGGTCACCGCCGTGCACCTCGGCGCCGGCGCGCTCACCCTGCCGCGCTACGTCGCCGCCACCCGGCCGGGATCGCGTCAGCAGGTGCTCGAGCTCGAGCGCCCCCTCGTCGACCTCGTGCGTCGCGAGCTGCCGCTGCCGAAGGATGCCGCCATCCGGGTGCGCTACGGCGACGCCCGGGAGACGCTCGCCAAGCTGCCGCCCGCACTGAACGGCACCGTCGACCTGCTCGTCGTCGACGTCTTCGGCGGCTCGCGCATCCCCGCCCACGTCACGAGCGCCGAGTTCTACGGCGAGTGCGCCGCCCTGCTCGCCCCCGGCGGGGTGCTGCTGGCCAACATCGCCGACGGCGCCGGGCTCGCCTTCGCCCGCGGTCAGGCCGCCACCCTCTCCTCGGTGTTCACCGACGTCGCCGCGCTCGCCGACACCCAGATGCTCAAGGGGCGCCGCTTCGGCAACGTCGTGCTGGCCGCCTCCCCCAGCGAGATCCCGCTCGAATGGCTGCCGCGCCTGCTCGCCGGCGGACCGCATCCGGCCAAGGTCGTGCACGGGCGCGAGCTGAAGGACTGGATCGCCGGCGCCGCCGTCGTGAGCGACGCCACCGCCATCCCCTCGCCGCCGCCCGCGCGCAGCATCTTCGAGGTCAAGTGACCCCGCGCCCATACAGCGGCGGGTCCGCGCCGGGCATGACGACACCTCGGTTCAGCGACGGGCGCTACCGTCGGAGCATGGCTCGACGCATCCAGGCCGCGCTCGCCGCGGCCGCCCTCGCCGGCCTCGCCCTCAGCGGCTGCGGCCCCACCACGACCGCCCCCGCCACGCCGACCCCGACTCCCCCGAGCACCGCCGCCCCCGCCGGCTACACCGCCCCGACCGGCGAGCCGACCGTGCTCGCGACCGGCCTCGAGAGCCCCTGGTCGATCGTGCGACTCAGCACGGGCGAGACCCTCATCAGCGAGCGGGACAGCGGACGGATCGTGCAGGTCGGGCAGGACGGCGACCTCGACAGCATCGGCACCGTTCCCGGCGTCGTGCACCAGGGCGAAGGCGGGCTGCTCGGCCTCGCCGAGCACTCCGACGGTTCGATGCGCTGGCTGTACGCCTACCTCACGACCCAGAACGACAACCGCATCGTGCGCATGCCGCTCGGCGACGAGCTCGGCCTCGGCACCCCGCAGATCGTGCTGAAGGGCCTCGCGAAGGCCGCCAACCACGACGGCGGCCGCATCGCCTTCGGCCCCGACGGCATGCTCTACGCGACGGTCGGCGACGCCGGAGAGCCCGCCCGCGCGCAGGACCGCAGCTCGCTCAACGGCAAGATCCTGCGCATGACGCCGACCGGCGGCGTACCCGAAGACAACCCCTTCGACGGCTCTCTCGTCTACTCGCTGGGGCACCGCAACCCGCAGGGACTCGCCTGGGATGCGAGCGGTCAGCTCTACGCCGCCGAGTTCGGGCAGGACACCTGGGACGAGTTCAACCGCATCCAGCCCGGCAAGAACTACGGCTGGCCGATCGTCGAGGGCCAGGGCGACAAGAAGGGCTACGTCGACCCGCTGCTGCAGTGGAAGACCGACGACGCCAGCCCGAGCGGCCTCGCCTACGTCGGCGGCACCTTCTACCTGGCCGCGCTCAAGGGCCAGCGGCTCTGGTCGATCCTGCCCGGCGACCTCGGTCGCGGCTGGACGCAGGCGACCTCGGCCGAGGGCACGCCCTGGTTCGAGGGCGCCTACGGACGCATCCGGGATGCGGTGCCCGGCCCCGACGGCACGCTCTGGATCATCACGAACAACACCGACGGTCGCGGCTCGGCGAAGTCGGGCGACGACAAGCTGCTGCAGGTGAGCCTGACGGCGCAGGGCGCGGGCTGATGGCCGATCTCGACCGCGTGCGACGCTGGGCCGACGCGCTGATCGCGCTGCACCTCGACCCCGCCGTGTGGACCTTCGCCTTCGACTCGGCGAAGACCCGCGCCGGGCTCTGCGACTACACCCACCGGCGCATCAGCGTCTCGCGGCACCTCGCCGGGCGGTTCGACGACGACGAGATCCATCAGGTGCTGCTGCACGAGGTCGCGCACGCGCTCGCCGGGCCGCGCGCCGGGCACGGCCCGAAGTGGAAGGCGACCGCCGCCGAGCTCGGCTACGTCGGCTCGCGGCTGCACAGCGGCGGTGTCGCCGAGGAGCTCGCACCGTGGATCGGCACCTGCCCGGCCGGCCACAGCCACTACCGCTACCGCAAGCCTACCCGCGAGCTGTCGTGCGCGAAGTGCTCCCGCCGCTACGACCCGCGCGCCGCGATCGTCTGGGTGCGCCGGGAGGAACTGGATGCGCGTCAGGCGGCCGCCGCGTCCGTCTCCGGAGCGGCGACCGCCTGAGCGCCACGGCACTCGGCCGCGGCAGGGGGTCTCAGGTCAGCTGACCTGGACCTCCTTCCAGAACGCGACGTAGCCGGCGATGTCCTTGCCGACGCGCTGCTCGGCCGTCGGGAACGGGTGCGGGTAGGTCCAGGCGCGGTCCTGCAGCCACTCGTCGCCGCTCTTCACGAAGAAGTACTGGCACTCGCCCTTCCACGGGCAGGTGTACGGCGTGGGACTGTCCTTCAGCAGGTCGCGGTTGATGCTGGCCGGCGGGAAGTAGACGTTGCCCTCGATGTGCAGGACGTCGGCCTCGTCGGCCTCGGCGACGACGACGCCGTTGATCGTGGCGGTGGGCATGGGCGCTCCTCAGGTCGTGGGGCGGAGGGCGGACGCGCCTCCGCTGATCGGAACGCTACGCGCGCCGTGCGCCATTCCGCCGGGTACCCGGCCCGGCAGTGACCGACCATCTCAAGGAGTTGCTGTAACCCGTGGGGCAGGTGAGCAACATCCGCCTCACCAGTGACACCAACTCCTTGAGATGGTTCGGGCTAAATGGGAGAACAGCTCCCGGGCGGGATGCGGGCTCGGTGCGGGCGCGCGGTCAGGCGCGGGCGAGGCGGGCCGTGACCGAGGCGCTGATCAGGTGGCGGGTGGCGTTGCGCAGGCCGCCGTAACCGGCGCCGGCGACGGCCGCCTCGGGCGAGCAGTGATCGATGCCGAGGTCGGCGAGACGGTCGATGATCGCTCCGGCGGCCAGCAGGTCCTCGACGGTGAAGCGCAGCGCCCCGGCCTCGGCCGGCTCGCCAGCGGCGACGACGGCGATCGAGACACGGTCGCCGCGCTCCTCCTGCTTGCGCAACACGAGATCGCCGATGCGCTCCGCATCCTCGACCCGGGCGGTCTCGAGGCCCGGATGCGCGGGGGTCTCCTGCTCGCCGAGCTGATCGACCCAGACGAGCACGTCCGCGTCGGCGAGCGCCGCGGCACCGGCCCGGCCCCAGTCGAAGCGCACCTGGTAGGTGGCCTGGGCGGAGGGATGCGAGGTGACGGGCGCGCTCATGATGCCGAGGCTACCGACCTCACGGCGACGCCCCACGCGCCGACGACGCGGGAGGTCACCCCGCTGACGGCGCCTCCGCCGGCGCGAGCTCGGCCGCGCCCATCGCCGCGGCGACGAGGGCGAAGTCGTGCGCGGTCAGCTCGAGGAGCCCGCGCCGCAGGGCGTAGCCCCAGTTCGGCGTGCTCGTGAGCTCGAGCTCGCCCGACAGCTCGGCGATCGGCACCGAGCGCACGCCCTCGACGTACTCGACCCGACGCCGCCACATCGCCTCCGGCGACTGCCAGGGCGCCCCGTCGGAGATCACGCCGATCGCCGTGAACTCCTTCAGCGCATCCCCCTCGGGGTAGGCCGTCTTCGGCGAGTAGTAGACGAGCCGATCGCCCGGCTCCATGCGGCGCAGCCCCGCGGCGGCGCCGTGATTCGTCTGCGCGATGCCCATCGCCAGCCCGCGGTGCACGTGCTCGCGCTGCACCACGCCCATCCAGAACCTCATCGGCCGACTCCTCCGCTCGTCTGTCGCGAGTGTGGCGCGCACCGCCGACATCCGGTGGAATGGATCGGGTGAAGGTGCGTCTGAAGTTCGAGCTGCCGTGCACGCCCGACGAGGCGTGGGATCTGGTGCGCTCCCCCGGCGCCCTCACCGCCGTGTCGCGCCCGTGGCTCGCCTTCGACCCGGTCGAGTCGGCCAGTCTGCCCTCCACGTGGGAGCAGCGCGCCTACCCGGTCGAGGTGCACGCGCTCTTCGGGCTCGTGCGCGTCGGCGAGCAGACGATCGACGTGAGCTTCCGCGAGAGGGATGCTCTGCGGGTCTTCGTCGACGACGGCGGCCCGACCGCGGGGGCGCTGAAGCTCGTGACGCGGTGGCGGCACCAGATGGCGATCGCCCCCGGCCGCGACGGCGCGACGCTCTTCCGCGACCAGCTGAGCTTCTCCGCCGGCGCGGCGACGCTGCTCGTCTGGCCCGCGCTGTGGGCGTTCTGGCAGTGGCGCGGACGCGGCATCCGCCGGCTCGCGGCCCGCATCGCGCGCGACGGCGCGGAATGACCCGAACGCGACCGCGCTGCCGACCACCGCATTCGCCTGCTAAGCTCTACAGGTTTGCCGCAACTGAAGCGGCACTCGCGTCGTAGAACGCATCCCTCTCCGGACAGGAACACCGTCCGGGATCACCGACCAGGTCGGCCCCGATCCCGCACGTCCGGATGACATCGCAGAACGGCGCAACGCCCGGCCCGGCCTCCGTCGGATCATTCAGGGCGTCCGTTCACCATCGAAAGCAGCACTACCTCTATGTCCACGGACTTCAGCACGCTCGGCGTGCCCTACCCGCTGATCGAGGCCCTCGCCAAGCAGGGCAAGACCAGCGCCTTCCCCATCCAGGCCGACACCCTGCCCGACACGCTCGCCGGGCGCGATGTGCTCGGCCGCGGCCGCACCGGCTCGGGCAAGACCCTGGCCTTCTCGATCCCCATGGTCGCGCGCCTCGGCACGCGTCTCGCCGGCGGCGCCCGCCGCCCCGGTCGTCCGCTCGGCCTCGTGCTCGCGCCGACCCGCGAGCTCGCGACGCAGATCGACGCGACCCTCAAGCCGCTCGCCGAGGCCTACGGCCTCACCACGACCACGATCTTCGGCGGCATCAACCAGAAGCGCCAGGTCGAGGCTCTGCGTGCCGGCGTCGACATCGTCGTCGCCTGCCCCGGTCGCCTCGAAGACCTCATGAAGCAGGGCTTCGTGCACCTCGACGCCGTCGAGGTCACCGTGATCGACGAGGCCGACCACATGGCCGACCTGGGCTTCCTGCCCGGTGTGACCCGCATCCTGTCGGCGACCGGCAGCGAGGGGCAGCGGATGCTGTTCAGCGCCACGCTCGACAACGGCGTCGACAAGCTCGTGCGCCGCTTCCTGCAGAACGAGGTGCTGCACTCGGTCGACGAGGCCACCTCGCCGGTCGCGGCGATGAGCCACACCGTGTTCCGCGTCGAGAGCGCCGAGGGCAAGACCGAGCTCGTGCAGAAGCTCGCCTCGGGCACCGGCAAGCGCATCCTCTTCCTGCGCACCAAGCACGCCGCCAAGAAGCTGGCGCAGAAGCTGACCGCCGCCGGCATCCCGGCCGTCGACCTGCACGGCAACCTGAGCCAGCCGCAGCGCGACCGCAACCTGGCGGCCTTCGGCGGCGGAGATGTGCGCGTGCTCGTCGCGACCGACGTCGCCGCGCGCGGTGTGCACGTCGACAACGTCGAGCTGGTCGTTCACGTCGACCCGCCCATGGAGCACAAGGCCTACCTGCACCGCTCGGGCCGCACCGCCCGTGCCGGCGCCGAGGGCGCGGTCGTCACGATCGCGATGCCCAGCCAGATGGACGACCTGAAGAAGCTGCTGCGCAAGGCCGCGATCCAGGTCGAGCCGCAGACCGTGACCGCCGCCTCGCCCGAGGTGGATGCGCTGGTCGGCGCCGTCGCGGACTACGTCAAGCCCGCCCCGAAGCCGGAGCGTCAGCAGCAGGGCGGCGGCGGTCTCTCGACCGGCGCGAACGCCCAGCGCAAGCGCGCGCTGCGCGAGGAGCGCGATGGTCAGGGCGGCGGTCGTGGTGGACGTGGCGGCTCCGGTCGTGACGGCGCGGGCCGCAGCGGCGACGTCGCCGGTTCGGGCCAGGGACGCGGGCGCGGCCGTGGCGCCGGCGTCGGAACGGGCGCCAAGGCGACCGCGGGCGAGCAGCGCCGCGACCGCTCGGGCCGCCCCGAGGGCGTCCGTTCGGGCGAGAGCGCGCCCACCAAGACCCAGCACGCGCGTCACGAGGAGGCCGGCCGCGTCGGCGTCTCGAAGCGCCGCACCGGCCGTCGCGCCGGCGCCGCCGCAGGCTCGGCCGGGGGCTCGTCGAAGCTCATGGTCGGATCGGTCGTGCGTCAGAACGGCGGAGGCCGCCGCTCGGGCTACTGAGCCGTCAGCTCAGCAGGAGGCCCCCGATCCCTGGGATCGGGGGCCTCCTGCGTGTCCGGAGCGGGCGAGCAGCCCATCGGCGCCAGGTCAGATCTTGGCGTCCTTGACGCTCTGGTCGAGGCCGTCGTAGTAGTAGTCGTTCGCCGTGCAGATCGCGACGTGATCGCCGGCGTCCCATCCGTCCTCGTCGGGCGTCCAGGCCCAGCTGTCGAGCGACGAGTCGGCGTAGGGGATGCCGACGTAGTCGGTGAGCGCCTGCGAGCAGAGCGCGCGTGAGACCTTGTCGACCTTGATGTCGCCCGGGTAATCGGTGCCGTCGAGCGTCGGCAGCGCGGTGACCTCGTAGTCGTGCAGCTCAGTGCAGTCGACGATCTCGGTCTCGTAGTCCTCGTCGGGCTCGAGGAAGCAGTCGCCCACCTTCAGCTCGGTCAGGGCCGTGTCGTAGTCGGGATCGACGTAGCCGCCCGAGCCCGAGTAGCCACCGCCCCCGCCGCCGCCACCGAGCGCGCGGCCGAGGTCGCGTGCGGTGTCGAACACCGCGCATCCGCTCAGGGTCGTCACGAGAGTCACAGCCGCCAGCGCGGCGACGAGGATGCGGGCGGGGCGCACGGCGGATCCGTTCGGTCGGGCGGGGCGTCAGGCGCTCAGATGCGGGCGCCCTTGAAGCTGGCGTCGAGGGGAGCGTAGTCGACGTCGTAGCCGAAGCAGATCGTCGTGTGATCGCCGGTGCGCCAGATCGTGCGCGTCGGCGTGAAGTAGCTGTAGTCGAGCGACGAGCTGTCGTAGTCGAGCCCGTCGTAGTCGACGAGCGCCTGCAGGCAGGCGTCATCCGAGCGGGTGGCGATCTCGTCGTCGCCCGGGTAGGCGTCCTCGTCTCCGACTGTGACGAGCGCGGTGACCTCGTTGTCATGGCTGGTGTCGCAGTCGACGATCGAGGTGAACAGATCGTCATCGGGGTCCTGGAAGCAGTCGCCCACCTCGAGGTCGTCGACCGAGTCCTCGTAGTCGCTCACGACGTTGTCGCCCGGAGCGGAACCGGAGCTCGATCCTCCGCTCGACGCCGAGCCGCCGCCGCCGAGTGCGCGGCCGATGTCGCGCGCGGTGTCGAAGGCGGCGCATCCGCCGAGCGTGACGACGAGGGTCGCGGCCGCGAGGGCGGCGACGAGGATGCGGGCGGGGCGCACGGCGGATCCGTTCGGTCGAGGTGAGCCGACGGGGTGAGACGTCAGCGCTGCCGCCGGTCGGTGTTCCGGCGATGGTGAGGGAACAGTACGTGAGCATCGCCCGTGACGGGAAACTCGAGCACGGCCCCAGTCCGGGGCGCGCCCGGCCGGACCCGGGAAGGGCACCGACGCGGCGCCGGGCGTGGCGCCGACTCGCGCCAGGATCAGACCCGCAGGTCGAGCCACCCCACCTCGGCCGGGCTCAGCTCGATCGCGAGGGCGGCGAGCGACGACCGCGTCTCGTCGAGCGTGCGCGGACCGATCAGCGGGAAGGTCGGGAAGGGCTGCGCGAGCACGTAGGCGAGCGCGATCGCCGTCGGGGCGACGCCGCGCTGCTCGGCCAACTCGCGGGCGCGGCGCAGCCGCTCGAAGTTGCCGTCGCTGTAGTAGCAGCGCACCAGCTCGGGGTCGCTGACGTCGGCCGGATCGGCGCGCGCGAAGAAGCCGCGCGCCTGCGACGACCACGGGAACAGCGGCGTCTGTGTGCGCTCGAGCCACTCCTTGGATGCGGCATCGGTCGCGCGCTCGCAGCCCTCCCACGGCACGTCGAGCGCCTCGGCGAGACCGAAGTGATTGCTCAGCACCGTGAATCCGCGCCGGCCGTTCGCCTCGGCGTAGGCGCGGGCCGCATCCATCCGCGCCGGTGTCCAGTTCGAGCCGCCGAAGGCGCCGATGCGGCCCGCGCGCCAGTGCTCGTCGAGTACGTCGACGAACTCGCCGACGGGCACCTCGGGGTTGTCGCGGTGCAGGAAGTAGAGGTCGGCGCGGTCGGTCTGCAGCCGGTCGAGGCTCTCGTGCAGCTGGCGGGTGACCGACTCGGGATCGCAGTGCGGCGTGTGGGCGCCCTTGACGATCAGGGCCAGCTCGTCGCGGATGCCGCGCTGGCGCATCCACTCGCCCACCAGCCGCTCCTGGCGGCCCTGCGCGTAGACCCAGGCGGTGTCGATCACGGTGCCGCCGTGCTCGACGAAGTCGTCGAACATGACGGCGGCCTGCCGCAGGGTGGTCTGGTTGTCGGCGCCCATGACGAGGCGCGACAGCGGCACCCGCACGCCCTCGACGGCGCCCATCGGCATCGTGCCGCGGCTCGCACGGCGCAGCGGCTCGCCCGAGACGGGCGAAACCGGGGCGTCGGCACGCTCGCTCGCGTAGACGGCGCCGATGCCGTGCCGCCAGCGGCGCTCGAGCTCGGCCATCGCGGTGCTGTGCGACCAGGGCACGAGCGACGACTCGAGGTCGCCGGCGGCGGCCGCGGCGGCGAGCGCGTCGGCCTCGCCCGCGTACTGCGCGAAGGGCGGGAAGACGAGCTTCTGATCGGGGGCGCCCGGGCGCTGCAGCAGTGCGTGCACGGGGCGCTCGGGGTGGGGCGTCCACGGATCGGCGAGAGTGAGGATGCCGCCCTCGCCGACCACGCGCACCTGCGACTCGAGCTGGATCGACACCGCGCATTCGAGCTGGGCGGTGAGCGCCGGCGCTCCGTCGTCCGCCGCCGGCAGCACGACCGTCATCGCCGCCCAGCGGTCGACGCCGTTCTCGTCGGCGCGACCTGCCGTGTCGACGCGCGCCGCGGCGAGCGCCGCCGGGTCGACGCGGTGACCCGCCGCATCCGCCACCAGGGTGAGCGCCGACAGGGTGTAGCAGCCGACGTCGAGCACACCGCCGCCGGCGAGCTCGGGCAGCGTGATGCGCGAGGGCTCGTCGCCGCCCGCGAAGCCGAAGCGGGCGGAGACCGACAGGATGCGGCCCAGCTCGCCGTCGCGCAGCATCCGCTCGAGCGCACGCCACTGCGGATGGGCACGGTGCATGAACGCCTCGAGCAGCACGACGCCGTTCTCGCGGGCGGCCTGCTGCACGGCCATCGTGTGCGCCGGATCGGCGGTGAGCGGCTTCTCGACCAGCACGTGCTTGCCCGCGCGCGCCGCCCGGATCGCCCACTCCGCGTGCTGCGGATGCGGCGTCGCGACGTAGACGGCATCCACCGCCGGGTCGGCGAGCAGGTCGGCGTAGGAGCCGTGCGGAACCGGCACGTCGTCGAACTCGGCCGCGAACTCCCGCGCCCGGGCCAGATCGCGGCTCGCGATCGCGACGAACCGCCCCGTCGCGCTCAGCGGCAGCTGCCGTGCGAAGGCGCGGGCGATTCCGCCGGCGCCGATGATGCCCCACCCCGTCGTGTCGGTCATGCACGTCAGCCTAGGGACCGCATCCGCCTCAGCATCGGCACGGATGCCACCGACTCACCTCGCGACCGTGTCGGTCATGCACGTCAGCCTAGGGACCGCATCCGCCTCAGCATCGGCACGGATGCCACCGACTCACCTCGCGACCGTGTCGGTCATGCACGTCAGCCTAGGGACCGCATCCGCCTCAGCATCGGCACGGATGCCACCGACTCACCTCGCGACCGTGTCGGTCATGCACGTCAGCCTAGGGACCGCATCCGCCTCAGCATCGGCACGGATGCCACCGACTCACCTCGCGACCGTGTCGGTCATGCACGTCAGCCTAGGGACCGCACGCGACTCCGCGTCGGAGCCGAGCGGCTCGGCGAGCGGCTCGGCGAGCGGCTCGGCGATCGGTCGCGCCGGTCGCACCATCGCGCGCGTTCCTCAGGGCTGGCACGGATCCCGCCGCGCCGACGGCAGGGGGATAGTCGGCACACCTGAGGATTCGAAGTCTCTTCTGTGCACGCCGTGCCGGCGCTCTCCCCTCCCCCCGGGGTCCGGCTGACTCTCCCCCACTCGTCGATGGCGGACGCACCGCCAGAACGGCACAGACATGACCACGATGAAGAACGCCCTGACCGCGCTCGGAGTCGCCTCGCTGCTCGCGCTCACGTCCCTCGGGGCGGCACCGGCGCTGGCCGACGAGGTCGACCCCGGCGGCGCGGCCGCCACGCAGCAGCAGGCCGAGGCGGCGACGGCGCCGCCCGCCTACTCCCCCGCACCGATCGAGGCCCCCGCGGGCGATGCCGCCCCGGAGTCCGGCCGGGCGGCTGCGGCCGCACCCGATCCGGCGCCGTCTCCCGACCCGCAGCCCGAACCGGACGCGAAGGCGGCACCCGACCCGGCGTCGAAGCCGGCACCCGACGCACCGCGCGACGGCCCATCCGCCTCCCCGTCGTCCAGCCCCTCGGCGACACCCTCGGGTTCGCCGTCCGAACCGCCGCGCGAGGGCCGGCCGCCGACCGCGCCCCGGGGTCTCTCCGGCGCCTACAGCGTCGACGAGGCCGGCCAGGCGCACGTCACCGTCACGTGGAAGGCCCCGGCCGATCTCGGCGTCACCGGCTCGAACGGGGACCCCGAGGGAGGTCAGGGCCGATCGAGCTTCCTGTTCCAGGTCTCGTTGACCAGCGGACCGGGCTCGCCGCAGACCGTCACCCTCGAGGCCGACGAGGCCTGGAACGACAGCCCGGAGGAGCCGCTCAGCTGGACGCGCGTGTTCGACGTCCCGGCGACGGCCGGGGCGAGCTGGACGGTCGCGGTCGACGCGAGCAACGACGGCGGCCAGACGACAGGACCGGCTGCGACGACGACGGTGAGCAGCGCCCCCGCACCGCGGGCGCCGAGCGCGCCGACCGCGGTGGTCGGCGTCTACGGACTCGACGAGGACGGCGACGCGCACGTGGGCGTGACGTGGCGGGCGCCCGCCGACCTGGGCGTCACCGCCGCGAGCGACGATCCCGAGGGCGGTCAGGGTCGATCGTCGTTCCTGTTCCGGGTGACACTCGTCAGCGGCCCCGGTGCGCCGCAGACCATGACCTTCGACGCCGACGAGGTCTGGGGCGACTCGCCGAGCGGTCCGCTCAGCTGGTCGCGCGGCTTCGACGTGCCCGTCAGCCCCGGCGAGACCTGGAGCGTCGCCGTGGAGGCGAGCAACGACTCCGGCCAGAGCTGGGGCCCGGCTGCGTCGACGACGGTCGTCTCGCCGCTCGTGGGCGAGAGCGAGGTGGATGTCGCGATCACCTCGGCGACCGCATCCGGCCACCACTCGCCGACGGTCTCGGTGAGCTGGAGCGCCAGCGGCACGGAGCGCGTGGGGTCGTGGATCGTGGTCGTCGCGAACGTCGACGCCACCACCCTCGGCGAGGTCGTCGTCGCGGCCACCCGCGTGCCGGCCGCGGCCCGCACGGTGACGCTGCACGGCGGGGAATCACTGACGGAGCTCGGTCTGACGGTCGGCGGCAAGCCGCTGCCGAACGACGCCCGGCTCGTCGTGGTCGTCGTCGCGGAGGGTCCCGATCTCGAGGCGCTCGGCGCATCCGCTCCCGTGCTGGTGACGACGCCGTCGTCGACGCCGCCGCCGCCTGCCGCGCCCAGCGGCTCGAGCACGGGCGGCGTGACCGCCACCGTGTCGGGCTCGACGATCACGGCCCGCGTGCCCTCAGCGAAGCCGGGCGAGTGGGTCTACGGCTACGCCTTCTCGAGTCCGATCGGACTCGGCTGGGCGCAGGTGACGAACGCCGGCACCGCATCCTGGAGCCTGGCCGGCGCCGGCCTCGCGAACGGCGCGCACCAGCTCGCGGTGCTCGCCGACGACGGATCGGTGCTCGGCTCGTCCGCGTTCTCGGTCGGCGTCGCCCCGGCGGCCGCGAACGACGCGGCGACGCGTGCCCAGCTGGCCAGCACCGGCGCCGACCCGACGGCCCCGCTCGGCGCGGCCGCGCTGCTGGTGCTCGGCGGATGCGCGCTCGTCGCGCTGCGCCGGGCGAGGTCGGCCCGCAAGCAGACCTGAGTCGTCGACTCGGGAACGGGGTCGATCCTCCGGGGTCGGCCCCGTTCGTCGCGCGTCGCACCCGTCGCCGATGACGACGGATATTCACCCCAGTACGGGGCGTACCGACTTGTGCACCGCCCTGCCTACTGTCTGAGAAAGCGCTGTGTCCGGGTCGCCGTCGGCGATCGGACACGCGCGGACTCCCTTTCGCATCATGGCGGCTGCACCGCCGGAACGGCACTCACGTGAAGAAGACGACCACCGGCCTCCTCGGCCTGGGCGTCGCCACCGTCCTCGCGCTCTCGCCCCTCGGGGCGACGATCGCGCTGGCCGACGGCGACACTCCCGCGGACACGACGACGAACACGACGTCGAACAGCTCCGCCTCGACCACCACGACCGACTCGAGCGACACGACGACGACGCCGACGCCCGACACCTCGAGCGGCCAGTCCGGCTCGACTCCCCCGGCATCGAACTCGGGCGACGAGGCGCCGCCGGCCGGCGGGGTCACCGACCCGAACGCGGGCGGGAGCACCGGCGCCGGGAACACCGACCCCGGCGACGCCGGCACCGGCACCCAGCCTCCGACCTCGAACGAGCAGGACCCCGTCGTGAACGCGCCCGAGAAGGCGCCCTCGCGACCCGGCTACGTCTACGGCTACTGGTCGGCCGACGGCCCCACCCTCTGGGCGCAGTGGCTGACGCCCGCCGAATCGGGCAGCTCGCCGCTGGCCGAGTACCACGTGACGATCACCGATCGGGCCGACGCGAGCGACGCGCAGACCGTGACCGTGCCCGCTGACGCACCGGCCGGCAGCCTGTGGTGGAACGGCGCGCCCTTCACGGTCGCCGCCGGCTACGACAAGGTCTGGGACATCTCCGTCACGGCCGAGAACGAACAGGGCCTCGTCAGCGAGGTCGCCACCGGCACCGGCTTCTCGCCGGAGTCGCCGCGTCCACCGAGCGCGCCGCTCGGCGTCGAGGGCGCGTACAGCGTCGACGACGAGGGAAGCGCATCGGTCACCGTGAACTGGAGCCAGCCCGACGACTGGGGCGTGACTGACGGGGACATCCACCCGACCTTCACGTCGATCGACATGTCGCGCGACCTCTACCGCGTGACGCTCGACAGCGGCGACGGCCTGCCGCAGGTCGCCATCGTGCCGGCTCGCCAGCTCATCCCCGTCGCGCGGGGCGCCATCTTCGGCAGCAGCTACACCTTCTCCGTCGCCCGCGGCTACGACCAGACCTGGGATGTCTCGGTCGAGGCCAGCAACGACGGCGGCGCGACCTGGGGCGACGCCGGAACCGGCACCGTGTCGTCGCCCGACGGCGTGACCGTGTCGATCACCTCCGCGACGACCTCCGGCTACCGCGTGCCGACCGTCTCGGTGAGCTGGGATGCGACCGCCGACGAGCGAGTGAGCTCGTGGCTCGTCGCGGTCATCAACCCGGCCGCGCAGAACAGCGGCGACGCCTTCTACTCGGTCGTGCGCGTGCCGGCCGGCGCGACGTCGGCGACCCTGCGCGGCGGCGAGAGCGTCGACGTCTTCGACGAGACGCTCGGCGGCCGCAGCCTGCCGAACTCGACCGAGCTGTACGTGCTCGTGCTCGCCGAGGACGAGAACTCCGACGTGCTCGGCAGCTCCGATGTGGCGACCGTGACCACGCTGAGCTACGCCCCGCCGGCTCCCGTCGAGCCGACCGCCGCCAGCACCGGCGGCGTGACCGCCTCGGTGACCGGCACGACCATCACCGCCGTCATCCCGGGCGCGAAGCCCGGCCAGTGGGTGTACGGATGGGCGTTCTCGAGCCCGGTCGGCCTCGGCTGGACCCAGGTGTCCGACGCCGGAACCGCGTCGTGGAGCATCGCCGCCGCCGGACTGGCGAACGGCACGCACCACCTCGCGGTGCTGGATGAGTCGGGCGCGCTCGTCGGCTCGGCCGCGTTCACGGTCGGCGTCGCGCCGGCCGCCGTCACCACCGCGCAGCTCGCGAGCACCGGTGCGGACGCCTCGGCTCCGCTCGGCGCCGCCGCGCTGCTCGTGCTCGCCGGCGTCACGCTGGTCGCGCTGCGTCGCGTGCGCACGGTGCGCTCGCACGGCTGAGCTTCAGCACAGCGAGACGGGGTCGGTCCCTCGGGGCCGGCCCCGTTCGGCGTCTCCGGCGACGATCCGCCCCCGTTCGGGGGATGCCCGCGCGTGGCGAGCATCCCTAATGTCTGAGAAAAGGCTGTGACCGACTCCGCCCGAATCGGCGTCGCCGGCCTTCCTCACCCGAAACCCGGCGGCAGCATGCCGTCAGAACGGCACCCGACGTGAACAAGAAGACGAACGGCATCCTCGGACTCGGCCTCGCCGCCGCGCTCGTGCTCTCGCCGATCGGCGCGAGCATGGCGCTCGCGGTCGACGAGACCCCGACCGAGCAGCCGAGCACCAGCGCGAACCCCGACCTCGTCGTCGACGAGACGAACGACTCGAACGACGCGAACGAGGCGGTCGACACCCCCGGCTCCTCGGCCAGCCCCTCGGCCGCCCCGAGCCCCTCGACGAGCCCCAGCCCCTCCGCCGAGCCGAGCGACGACTCGGTCGACGAGGACGCCGGCGACGACGAGGACTCGGATGACGAGAACTCCGACGGCGAGGACGCGAACGGCGTCACCTCGGTCACCGGCTACGGCTACCGCAACCCCGGCCTGCGAGTGACGTGGAACATCGTCACGACGCCCTTCGACGACAACAGCGACATCGCCATCGACGGCTGGGCCGTCATCGTGGTGCGCGCCGCACCGTCGGTCGACGCGGCCGCCGATGACGAGGGCGACGACGACTCCGACGACTCGAGCGAGGAGAGCCCGTTCGTCGGCGCCGCGTTCTTCCCGCGCTCCGCGACGAGCGGCGTCGTGCGCGGCGGCGGATCCGCCGAGGTGCTGACCGGCATCGACCCCGACGCGGGACAGGCGCTGCCGATCTCGCAGGCGCCCCTGGCCAACGACGCCGAGTACACCGTGATCGTCACGCCGGCGTACCACGGCCGAGTCGTCCCCGTGGGCCTGGCCTACGGCACCGGCACGACCCTCGACGCCACCCCGCCGGCCCCGGTCGAGCCGACGGCCGCGAGCACCAACGGCGTCACCGCGACCATCAAGGACGGCGTCGTCACGGCGAGTCTGAACGGCGTCGCCGCGGGCACCGAGGTCTACGGCTACGCGTTCTCGACCCCGACCGCGCTCGGCTGGGCGACCGTGTCGCCCACCGGCACCGCGAGCTTCAGCCTCGCGACCGCCGGACTGGCCGACGGCATCCACCACCTCGCCGTGCTCGACGGCGACGGCAACGTGATCGGCACCGCCGCCTTCACCGTCGGAGCAACCAGCCCGACCGCGGTGCGCGCCCTCGCCGCGACCGGATCGGACGCGGCGCTGCCGCTCGGCGCCGCCGGGGCGCTGCTGCTCGCCGGCCTCACGCTGCTCGTCGTGCGCCGGGCGCGCGCGGCCCGCGCGCAGGGCTGAGGCGAGCCGAGCCACCCGGCTGGCGACACGAAGGGGCCGGTCATCCGATGCGGATGGCCGGCCCCTTCGCGTGTCGCCGGACCACCCCCGAACGGGGGCATCCTCGCTCGTCTGCAGCGGGTGATTGAATGAGCGAAACGGGAGGATCCTCACCTTCCGTATCAGCACTGAGACCGCATTCCGACACCGGAATATCTCGGCGACGGCGAGCTCTCGCCAGAACGGCATCCCGTGAACAGATCTCTCCGCGCCCTCCTGGGCGTCAGCCTCACCGCAGCCCTCGTCACCTCGCCGCTGGTCGCCACCGGCGCCCTCGCCGAGACGGCGGAGGGCAGTGGCAGCGCCGCGCAGACCCCCGCCGAGAGCGAATCGAACGTCGACGTCACCGCCGATCCCGCCGCGAAGTCGGAGAGCAGCGCCGGCGGCGCGAGCGGAGCCGGCAGCCCGAGCGGCGCCGGCGGCGCAGCCGTCGCCGCCGATCCTGCAGAGAAGCCCGAGGCGCCCCAGCAGGTCTACGCCGGCTTCGGCAGCGACCGCCCCTCGACGGCGCTCGCGGTCGGATGGGAGCTCGCGGCGGCCCCGGCGAGTTTCCGGGTCACCGTCACCCGGGCCGGCTCCCCTGCCGTGCTCGCAACCCAGGACTTCTCCGAGCCGGCACAGAGCGACGACGGCTTCTTCGCCGAGGAGACAGTCGAACTGCCCGCCGCCTGGGCCTACGGCGACGAGTTCAGCGTGACCGTGAACACGATCGGCTCCGATGGCGAGACCCTGAGCGACCCGAGCACCGTGACCGCCTACGCTCCGATCACCGCCTCGCCCGTCATCGTCTCCACGTCGTCGACGAACTTCCACGACCCGACCGTGGTGGTGAAGTGGAGCTACAGCACCCCGCGGCCGGAGACTCACGCCGGCTGGTACGTCAGCCTCACCCAGCAGGATCCCGGCGCCGACAGCGAGTCCGTCTACGCGGTCGACTACCAGATCGGTGCGGCGTCGCGATTCTTCTCGTTCTCGGAGATCAACCGGTATCACGCCGACGGCCGCGTCGAGCGCGGGCTGTCCATCCCGAACGGGATGACCTTCGACGTGCGCGTGTACCCCTACAGCAATGGCCCGGCGCCGATCGGCGAGACCGCCGAGGGTCAGATCACGACCTCCGCGATCCAGACCCCGCCCGCACCCGCCCAGCCGACCGGCGACACCTACGGAGTCACCGCGAAGGTCAGCGGAAGCACGCTCACCGCCTACGTCCCGGCGGCGTCGCCCGGATCGTGGGTGTTCGGCTACGCGTTCTCGACACCGACCGGACTCGGCTGGGCCCAGGTCTCCGCCGACCGCACGGCGACCTTCAGCCTCGCCGGAGCGGGCCTCGCACCCGGCGTGCACCACCTCGCCGTGCTCGACAACACCGGCTGGGGCATCGGCTCGGTGGCATTCAGCGTCGGCACCGCCGGCGGCTCGACCGGGCCGACGCGCCTGGCCGAGACCGGCACCGAGGCGGATCTGCCGCTCAGCACTGCGATCGCGCTGCTGATCGCCGGCGCCGCGCTGATCACGGTTCGCCGTCTGCGTGACGCGCGCTCGGCACGCACGGAGGCCTGAACCACGGTCCGCACGTCACCGCGCGGAGGGACGGGTCGGACGCTCTCGAGCTCCGGCCCGTCCTTTCATGCTCACCCCCGTTCGCGGGCGTGGACCGTCCGGTCCAGCTGGCGTAACCTGAGAAACCGCTGAGTTAGCGAGGAATCCCCCGGACTCGGCACCCCTGCATCACAGAGAAAGCACCCCATGACGAAGATCAGCACCAGCCTGCTCGGGCTCGGCGTCGCCGCCGCGCTCGCGCTCTCGCCGCTCGGCGCCACCATGGCCTCGGCCGCGACGACCGCCGGCGACACGACCGGCGCGACCGGCGCCGAGTCCGGCGCGACCGGCACCGGAACCGGCACCCCCGACAGCACCGACAGCGGCAGCGACGCCGGCGGTCAGAGCGCTGCGGGCGCCGACGCCCCGAGCAACGACGCCGGCTCCGCCGAGTCGAGCGCGGGCTCCGGGACCAGCACGGCGGACACGACCGGGACGCCGACGGGCGCCGACTCGAACGCCGGGGACTCGCCCGACGCGAACGACCCGATCCCTGCCGATGAGGGCGACGGGGAGTTCGGCGACGGAGACCCCGACACGTCGGACTTCCCCGTGAAGATCACCTCGATCACGCCGGTCGGCTACCACGACCCCGGCTTCACCGTCACCTGGACCGTCGACCCGGAGGCCCTCGATGAGTGGGCCGGCTACGTCGAGGGCTTCGCGGTGCTCGCCTACCAGCCGAGCGGTCTGGTCGACGGTCAGCAGACCTTCGCCGGGGTCGCCCAGGTCGGATTCGCCGCGGGCGGCGCCACCGTGCGCGGCGGCGGATCGGCCAGTTACGTCTACGGCGGCGACGACGGCCCCACCCCGGCCACCATCACCCAGGCCCCGCTGCAGAACGGCATGCCGTACCAGGTGCTCGTGCTGCCGACCTACCACGGCTACCTGCTGCCCGCCGTCGTCGGCGCGGCCGAGGGCCGGACCAACAGCGGTGCTCCGTCCGCTCCCGCCGAGCCGACGAGTGCCAGCACGGGCGGCGTGACCGCCCAAGTCGTCAACGGGGCGCTCGTCGCGAAGGTTCCGGGCGCCGCCGCCGGCCAGTGGGTCTACGGCTACGCCTTCTCGAGCCCGGTCGGCCTCGGCTGGGCCCAGGTCTCCCCGACCGGCACCGCCACCTGGTCGCTCGAGAACGCCGGCCTCGCCGACGGGCTGCACCACCTCGCGGTGATCGACGACTCCGGCGCGCAGATCGGCAGCTCCGAGTTCCGCGTCGGGGCCAGCCTGGCCGCCGCGGTCTCGCCGCGCACGCTCGCCTCGACCGGATCGGACGCGGACCTGCCGCTCGGCATCGCCGCGGCCTTGCTGCTGGCGGGCGCCGCGCTGATCACGGTGCGCCGCGTGCGCGCGGTGCGCGCCATCCGCACGGAGGCGTGAGCCGCCGACAGCGGGTCAGCTGACAGAGCACGAGGGCCGGTCATCCATTCGGATGGCCGGCCCTCGTCGTGTGTCCACCCGCGCTGGTCACGACGCGGGTGCCGCTGCTGCCGCTCAGCCGAGCACGCCCACCGAGGCGAGGGCCGCGCGCAGCAGCGTGCCGCGTCCGCCCTCCATCTCGGCGTGCACCTCGGGCGACGAGGCTTCGGCCGGCGTCATCCAGGTCAGCTCGAGCGCGTCCTGCCGCGGCTCGCAGGTGCCCGTGACCGGCACGACGTAGGCGAGCGAGACGGCGTGCTGGCGCTCATCCACGAAGGCCGAGAGACCCGGGATGGGGAAGTACTCGGCGACCTGGAACGGCACCGGGCTCGGCGGCAGCTGCGGGAACGCCATCGGGCCGAGGTCCTTCTCGAGGTGGCGGAAGAGGGCGTCGCGCAGGGTCTCGCCGTACATGACGCGGCCACTGACGAGGGTGCGGGTGATCTGCCCGACGTCGTTCGCGCGCAGCAGCACGCCGACGCTCGTCACGACGCCGAGGCCGTCGACCCGCACCGGAACCGCCTCGACGTAGAGCAGCGGCAGCCGGCGGCGGATGTCGGCGAGCTCGAGATCGCTCAGCCAGGCCGAGTTCGGCTCCGGCTCGCCCGCGCCGTCACCCAGGCCGTCGCCCAGGCCGTCATCGGGGTTGCCGGGTCGGTCGGGGGTGCCCACGTTCGCCATACACAGATCGTACGGATGCGGAGGCGCAGCCGTGCGGACGGCTGGCCGCTGGACCCGCGCGGGTCGGGGCGCGATGTGGTGCGCGAGGAGGTGTGGGTCGCGGCGGGCGCGTGCTGCGCGGGACGTGCGGCGCATCCGTCCGCCCCGACCAGGACCATCTCAAGGAGTCGCTGTAACCCGTGAGGCTGATGTTGCTCGCCAGCCCCGCCAGTCACAGCAACTCCGTGAGATGGTCTGGCCGCGGGGGTTGGGACCGCCGGGACGGCTACACGACGCGGCCGGCACCGGGGCCCGGCGCGACGTCGCATGCACGACCTAGGGTCGACAGCGTGACGAAGCTGACGATCGACCGCGACGCCGTGCTCTGGAGCACCCCCGGGGCCGAGCGCGCCGGCCGCCCGCTGCTCGTGCTGCTGCACGGCATGGGCTCGCACGAGGGCGATCTGTTCGGCCTCTCACCGCACCTGCCGTTGAACGTGACCGTGGCGTCCGTGCGCGCGCCGATCGCCGACGGCCCCGGATTCTCGTGGTTCCCGCGCGGCGGATACACGCCCGGCGACGTCTCCCGTGAGGTCGCCGACGCCGCCGCGGACGCGGTGCTCGCCTGGCTCGACGCCGAGACCGACACGGGCGCCGGCGTCGGCCTGCTCGGCTTCAGCCAGGGGGCGATGGTCGCGACGCAGATGCTGCGCCAGGAGCCGCGCCGCTTCGACTACGCGGTCGCGCTGAGCGGCTACGTGCCCCGCGAGGAGCACGACGGGGATGCGCGGCTGCGCGAGCTGCCGCCGCCGGTGTTCTGGGGTCGCGGCGGCGCCGATGCGGTGATCCCGTCGACGTCGGTGGAGTGGAGCATCCCCTGGCTCGCGACCCACACGACGCTCACCGAGCGCGTCTACCCGGGGCTCGGGCACGGCGTGGCGCCGCAGGAGCTCGCCGACATCTCGGCCTTCATCGCGGCACGGCTCGGCTGAGCGGGCTCTCGCACCGGGCTCGGCGCCTGGATGCCCGGTGAGCAGCGTCGGCGCGTGTCGGCGGCAGTTGCCAGGATGTGAGCATGTCCGAGAAGCGCGAGCCCGTCGACGCTGACCGCGCGGCAGTGCTCGACCGCTTCTCCCCGGCGACGCGCACCTGGTTCGCGGGCGCGTTCCGCTCGCCGACGGCCGCGCAGGCCGGCGCCTGGACGGCGATCTCCTCGGGCTCGAACGCGCTCGTCGTCGCGCCGACCGGCTCGGGCAAGACGCTCTCGGCGTTCCTCTGGTCGCTCGACCGCCTCGCCTCCAGCCCGCCGCCGGAGGATCGTCGGCACCGCACCCGCGTGCTCTACATCTCGCCGCTCAAGGCGCTCGGCGTCGACGTCGAGCGCAACCTGCGCGCCCCGCTCGTCGGCATCACCCAGACCGCCAAGCGGCTCGGCGAGACGCCGCCGACGATCACGGTCGGCGTGCGCAGCGGCGACACGACCTCCGCCGACCGGCGGCTGCTGCAGCGCGAGCCCCCGGACATCCTCATCACGACGCCCGAGTCGCTCTTCCTCATGCTCACGAGCGCGGCGCGCGAGACGCTGACGCAGGTCGACACGATCATCCTCGACGAGGTGCACGCCGTCGCGGCGACCAAGCGCGGCGCCCACCTCGCCGTCTCGCTCGAACGGCTCGACGCCCTGCTCGAGAAGCCGGCGCAGCGCATCGGCCTCTCGGCGACCGTGCGCCCGCGCGAGGAGGTCGCGCGCTTCCTCGGCGGCACGGCCCCGGTCGAGATCGTCGCCCCGCCGATCGAGAAGACCTTCGACCTCAGCGTCGTCGTTCCGGTCGAGGATATGACCGAGCTCGGCGTGCGCAGCGCCGATCCGGTGGATGCGGGGCCCGGCGAGGCGGACGAGACCGGTCTGCAGAGCGCGGGCTCGATCTGGCCGCACGTGGATGCGCGCATCGTCGACGAGGTGCTCGCGCACCGCTCGACGATCGTGTTCGCCAACTCGAGGCGACTGGCCGAGCGACTGACGGCGCGGCTCAACGAGGTCTACGAGGAGCGGTTGGCCGAGGCGGCGGGTTCGGCCGAGTGGGAGGCGGGCGCGGATGCGGGCGCCGGCGCCGATCCCGTGCCGGCCGGCGTCGCGGTCGCCGAAGCGGCCGGCGCGGTCGAGGCCCGCTCGCGCGCCGCCGCCGAGGTGCGTGCTCGCGCCGCATCCGTCTCGACCTCGCGCCGCTTCCCCGCGGAGGCGATCGGCGGATCGGGGGTGACCGGCGCATCCACCCAGCTCGCGCCGGATCAGTCGGTCGGCGAGCTGGGCGACGACGGCCCGGTTCTCGCTCGCGCACACCACGGCTCGGTGAGCAAAGAGCAGCGCGCCGTCATCGAAGACGACCTCAAGTCGGGCCGGCTGCGCTGCGTCGTCGCGACGAGCTCGCTCGAGCTCGGCATCGACATGGGCGCCGTCGACCTGGTGATCCAGGTCGAGTCGCCGCCGAGCGTCGCGAGCGGGCTGCAGCGCATCGGCCGCGCCGGGCACCAGGTCGGCGAGATCTCGACCGGGGTGATGTTCCCCAAGCACCGCGCCGACCTGCTGCACACGACGGTGGCGGCCGAGCGGATGCGCACCGGGCTCATCGAGGCGCTGCAGGTGCCGCAGAATCCGCTCGACATCCTCGCCCAGCAGACCGTCGCCGCGGTCGCGCTCGACGAGCTCGACGTCGAGGAGTGGTTCGAGACCGTGCGACGCAGCGCGCCGTTCGCGACGCTGCCGCGCAGCGCCTACGAGGCGACGCTCGACCTGCTGAGCGGACGGTACCCGAGCGACGAGTTCGCGGAGCTGCGCCCGCGCATCGTGTGGGATCGCGTGGCCGGCACGATCACCGGACGCCCGGGAGCGCAGCGCCTCGCCGTGACGAGCGGCGGCACGATCCCCGACCGCGGGCTCTTCGGCGTCTTCATCGTCGGCACCGAGGACGGGGCGCGCCGCGTCGGCGAGCTCGACGAGGAGATGGTCTACGAGTCGCGCGTCGGCGACGTCTTCGCGCTCGGTGCGACGAGCTGGCGCATCGAGGAGATCACCTCCGACCGAGTGCTCGTCTCCCCCGCCTTCGGCCAGCCGGGTCGCGTGCCGTTCTGGAAGGGCGACGGACTCGGCCGCCCCGCCGAGCTGGGCCGCGCGATCGGCGCCTTCACGGCCGAGCTCGCCGCCGAGAGCGGCGGCGGACTGGGCGAGCGCCTCGACGAGGCCGGGCTCGACGACTGGGCGGTCGGCAATCTGCGCGCCTTCGTCGCCGAGCAGAAGCAGCACACCGGCACGGTGCCGACCGACAAGACCTTGCTGGTCGAGCGCTTCCGCGACGAGCTCGGCGACTGGCGGCTCGTGCTGCATTCCCCCTACGGCATGCCCGTGCACGCACCGTGGGCTCTCGCGGTGACCGCGCGCATCCGCGAGCGACTCGGCGTCGACGGCTCGGCGATGGCCGGCGACGACGGCATCGTCGTGCGTCTGCCCGACACGGATGCCGACCCGCCCGGCGCCGAGCTCTTCGTCTTCGAGCACGACGAGCTCGAGCAGCTGGTGACCGACGAGGTCGGCGGATCGGCGCTCTTCGCCGCGCGCTTCCGCGAGTGCGCCGCCCGCGCCCTGCTCCTGCCGCGCTACAACCCGGGCCGCCGCTCGCCGCTCTGGCAGCAGCGCCAGCGCAGCGCCCAGCTGCTCGAGGTGGCCCGCAAGTATCCGAGCTTCCCGATCATCCTCGAGACCGTGCGCGAGGTATTGCAAGACGTCTACGACCTGCCGTCGCTCGCGACCCTGACGAACGACATCGCGCAGCGCCGGGTGCGGCTGGTCGAGGTGCAGACCGAGAGCCCGTCGCCCTTCGCCCGCACGCTGCTGTTCGGCTACGTCGCCGCGTTCATGTACGAGGGCGACAGCCCGCTCGCCGAGCGCCGCGCCGCCGCACTGAGCCTCGACCCCTCGCTGCTGGCCGAGCTGCTCGGCCGCGCAGAGCTGCGCGAACTGCTCGACGACACGGTCATCGCGCAGACCGAGGCCGAGCTGCAGCGTCTCGCCGACGACCGCAAGGCGAAGGATGCCGAGGGGCTCGTCGACCTGCTGCGGCTGCTCGGGCCGCTGACGACCGACGAGCTGGCGGCGCGCACGCGGACACCGGACGGCTCGGGCGACGGTTCGGGCTCGGGACTGGATGCGGCGGGCATCGAGGCCGCGATGGTCGCCTTCGCCCGGGCGAACCGGGTGATCCGCGCCGGCATCGCGGGCGAGGAGCGCTGGGCCGGCGTCGAGGATGCGGCGCGGCTGCGCGACGCGATCGGCGTGCCGCTGCCGATCGGGGTGCCGAGCGCCTTCCTCGACCCGGTGCCCGATCCCGTCGGCGACCTGGTCAGCCGCTACGCGCGCACCCACGGGCCGTTCACGGTCGCGGAAGCCGCGGGCCGGCTGGGGCTCGGCGTCGCGGTCGTGCAGGACGCGCTGCGCCGCCTCGGCGCCGACCGCCGCGTGGCAGAAGGCGAGTTCCGCCCGGGCGCGAGCGGAACCGAGTGGGTCGACGCCGAGGTGCTGCGCCGCCTGCGCAGCCGCTCGCTCGCCGCGCTGCGGCAGGAGGTCGAGCCGGTCGCGCAGGACGCCCTCGCGCGCTTCCTGCCCGAGTGGCAGCACATCGGCCGCCGCGGATCCGGAGCCTCCGCCGGGCTGCGCGGCATCGACGGACTCGTGCAGGCGATCGACCAGCTCGCGGGTGTCGCCCTGCCCGCCTCCGCGTGGGAGAGCCTCGTGCTGCCGGCTCGGGTGCGCGACTACACGCCCGCCTGGCTGGATGAGCTGACGACGACCGGCGAGGTCGTCTGGTCGGGCAAGGGCGAGCTCTCGGGCGGTGACGGCTGGGTCGCGTTCCACCTCGCCGACACGGCGCCGCTCACGCTCGCCGAACCCGGCGAGTTCGACCGCACGCCGCTGCACGACCGACTGCAGGAGATCCTCGTGATGGGCGGGGCGTACTTCTTCCGCCAGCTCGCGACCGCGGTCGGACCGATCGACGGGCAGCCCGTCGACGACAAAGACCTGGCGACGGCGCTCTGGGATCTCGTCTGGGCCGGCATCGTCGGCAACGACACCGTCGCCCCGCTGCGCGCGCGGCTCGGGGCGAGCCCCGTGCGCTCGCGTGCGGCGCCCCGGGCCCGCGGCTACCGCGGACGCTCGAAGTACGGCGCTGCCCGGGCTGCGGCCGCCGCGATCGCGATGACGGCGCCGCCGACGCTGAGCGGGCGCTGGAGCCTGCTGCCCGCCGCCGAGTCCGACAGCACGATCCGGGCGACCGCGATCGCCGAGCAGCTGCTCGAGCGGCACGGCGTCGTGACGCGCGGAGCGGTCGCCGCCGAGGGCGTGCGCGGCGGCTTCAGCACCGCCTACCGCGTGCTCTCGAGCCTCGAGGAGACCGGACGCGTGCGCCGCGGCTACTTCGTCGAGCAGCTCGGCGCGGCCCAGTTCGCCACCCCCGCGACGGTCGACCGACTGCGCAGCTTCAGCCGCGACCCCGACGACGAGACGCCGCCGAGCGCGGTCGTGCTCGCCGCGACCGACCCCGCCAACGCCTACGGCGCGGCCCTCGCCTGGCCCGAGGGGCACACGAACCACCGGCCCGGGCGCAAGGCCGGGGCGATGGTGGTGATGGTGGATGGGCGACTCGCGATCTACGTCGAGCGCGGCGGCAAGACGGTGCTCACTTTCGGGCTGCCGACGTCGGCGGGCCCCGGCTCGGGCGATGCGCCTGGCTCCGGTCCGGCGGGCTCCGGTCCGGCGGGCGGTGCCGACCGCCCCGGGCACCCCGGCGCGGCCGCCTCGAGCACGGCCGACGCCGACGACGCGCGCCTCGCGGTCGCCGCGCAGGCCCTCGCCGACACGATCCGCGCCGCCGGCGGAACCCTGCGCGTCGAGAAGATCGACGGCGAGTTCGCCGTCGGCACTCCGCTCGGCGACGCACTCGGCGGCGCCGGTTTCGCGACCACGCCGCAGGGTCTGCGGCTGCGCGCATGAGCCGTCACGACGCACGCCGCACGGGCAGCGGAGGCAGCGATGCCCGAGGGTGACACCGTCTTCCGGGCCGCGCGCGAGCAGAATCGCGCCCTGGCCGGACAGGTGCTGACCGCATCCGACTTCCGGGTCCCCGGCTTCGCGACCGCCGACCTCAGTGGCGAGACCGTGCACGAGGTCGTCGCTCGCGGCAAGCACCTGCTGCACCGCATCGGCGACTACACACTGCACACCCACCTCAAGATGGAGGGCATCTGGCGGGTGTACCGGCCCGGCGAGAAGTGGCAGCGTCCGGCGCACCAGGCCCGCGTCATCCTCAGCACCGACAGCCTGCAATCGGTCGGCTTCGCGCTCGGCATCACCGAGCTGATCCGTCGCGACGAGGAGCACGCGACGGTCGGCTATCTCGGCCCCGACCTGCTCGGCCCCGACTGGGACGCTGACGTCGCCGAGCAGAACCTGCGCGCCGACGCCGAGCGCTCCGCCTTCGTCGCCGTGCTCGACCAGCGCAACCTCGCCGGCCTCGGCAACGTCTACGCGAACGAGCTGCTGTTCCTGCGCGGCATCGACCCGCATCGGCCGATGGGCGAGGTGGACGATCTGCCCGGCCTCATCGCCCTCGCCCACCGCCTCATCACCGTCAACCGCGACCGCCAGGAGCGCGTGACGACCGGCGACATGCGCCCCGGCCGCCGCACCTGGGTCTACGGCCGCCGCGGGCGTCCCTGCCTGCGCTGCGGAACCCGCATCCGTCAGGGCGAGCTCGGCGCCGACGAGCTCACCGAGCGCGTCGTCTACTGGTGCCCGAGCTGCCAGACCTGACGTCCTGCTCCGGCACCGATCGAAGCCCGAGTCCGGGCTCGGGCTCGCGCTCAGGCCAGGGCCTGCTCCAGGTCGGCGATGAGGTCGCGCACGTCCTCGGTGCCGACCGACAGGCGGATCAGTCCGGGCACGATGCCGAGGCGGCGCTGCAGCTCCTCGTCGAAGGAGAGGTGCGTCGTCGTCGCCGGGTGCAGCGCCATCGAGCGCACGTCGCCGATGTTCGTCATGTGGCTGATCAGCCGCAGCCGCTCGAGCACGCGCGCCGCTCCTGCCTCGCCGCCGTCGACCGTGAACGCGAACACCGAGCCGGTGCGCCCGCCGTAGAGCTTCTGCGCGAGCTCGTGGCGCGCATCCCCCGGCTGCCCGGCGTAGTCGACCGACACGACGCGCGGATGCTCGCGCAGCCACGACACGATCGTCGCGGTGCTGGCGAGGTGGCGCTCCATGCGCAGCGACAGCGTCTCGATGCCCTGCGCGACGAGGAAGGCGTTGAACGGCGACAGCGAGGGCCCGATGTCGTTGACGACGGCCTCCCGGGTCGTGACGGCGTAGGCGCGGCGGCCGGCGCGCTCGAGCGAGGAGCGGCGTCCGCCGGGCGCGGTGGTGATGAGCGGGTAGTCGCGCGACGCGTTCGCCCAGTCGAAGGTGCCGCCGTCGACGATCGCGCCGGAGATGACGGCGCCGTGGCCGGTGAGGAACTTCGTCGACGAGTGCACGACCACGTGCGCGCCGTGCTCGAAGGGCCGGATCAGGTACGGCGAGGCGATCGTGTTGTCGACGATGAGCGGCAGCCCGTGCCGCTCGGCGACGCGGGCGAGCAATGGGATGTCGACGATGTCGTTCTTCGGGTTCGGGATCGTCTCGGTGAAGATCGCCTTCGTCTCGGGCGTGATCGCGGCATCCCAGGCGGCCTCGTCATCCGGATCCCAGACGTAGTCGACCCCGACGCCCATGCGCGCGAAGCTGCGGCCGAACAGGATGCGCGTTCCGCTGTAGATGCTCGCGCTCGACACGAAGCGCTCGCCCGACTGCACGAGCGCGAACAGCGCCGAGGTGATGGCCGCCTGCCCGGAGGAGACGAGGATCGTGTCGACACCGCCCTCGAGCGAGCTGATGCGCTGCTCGGCGACGCGACCGGTCGGGTTGACCTGCCGCGAGTAGATGAGCCCGTCGTTCTCGGCCGAGAAGCGGCCCTTGGCGTCGTCGAGCGAGTCGAACCAGTAGCCGGCGGTGAGCGTGATCGGCGGGATGCGCGCCCCGGCGGGGGTGTCGCGGTACTCGCCGGCGTGCACCTGGCGGGTGTCGAAGCGCCACTCGGGCGCGGCACCGCTCACGGCGGGCGCGGCGTCGTCGCTCACCGCGGTGGGAGCCGGGGCGGTCGTCTCGTCGGTCATCGGGTCTCCTGGGCGGGTGCGGCGGGTGCGGGGGTGACGGCGGGCGCCGCTGCGACGACGGCCGGGGCCGCGGCGGCCCGGCCGGGCCCGCGGTGCCGCCGCACCGCATCCGCGATCGCGATCACGGCCTGCTCGAGGATCGGCGCCGGCATCGCGAAGACGAGCCGCGCCCAGCCGGCGAAGTCGCGCCCGCAGAGCGCGCCGTCGGTGAGGGTGACGCCGGCCTCCTCGCGCAGGAAGTCGGCGAGGGGCAGCGGCAGGCCGAGGTCGCGCAGGTCGAGCCAGGCGATGTAGGTCGCGTCGGGCACGCGGTAGCCGACCTCGGGCAGGTGCTCGGCGAGCAGGTCGGCGAGCAGGCGGCGGTTGTCGTCGAGGTAGTCGACGACCTCGCCGAGCCACTCGCGGCCGTCGCGGTAGGCGGCGGTCGTCGCGATCACGCCGGGCGTCGCGGCGCCGTGCATGACCGCGAAGCCGAAGCGCTGGTACACGGCTTCGTCGTCGTCGTTCGAGGTGATCAGCTGCGCCGTCTTGAGCCCGGGGATGTTCCACGCCTTCGAGGCGCTGGTTCCGGTGATCGTGTGGCGGGCCGCGGCCTCGGAGATCGAGGCATAGGGGATGTGCTGCTGGCCCGGGTAGATCAGCGGCGCGTGGATCTCGTCGGCGAAGACGCGCCCGCCATGCCGCTCGACGACCTCGCTGATCGCGAGCAGCTCCTCTCGGCTGAGCACGACGCCGGTGGGATTGTGCGGGTTGCAGAGCACGAGCGTGCCGGCGCCGGCCGCGAAGGCCGCGTCGATCGCGTCCAGGTCGTGCTGCCAGCGGCCGTCGCGCACGATCCCGTCGACCTGGATCACCTCGCGGCCGAGCGTCGGCGGATAGGTGAGGAAGGGCATGTAGGCGGGAGTCGGCACGATCACGGCCGAGTCGGGGGCGCTGAAGTCGCGGATGACGACGCCGAGCGCGGTCATGACGTCCGAGACGTGGTGGATGCGGTGCGCATCCACCCGCCAGCCGTAGCTGTCGGCCAGGTATTCGGAGGTCGCGGCAGCCATCTCGTGGGCGCTCGACGGCGAGAGGTAGCCGAGCACGCCGGCCTCGATCGCGTCGTGCAGGGCGGCGGTGACGGTCGGGGCGGTGCCGTAGTCCATCTCGGCCACCCAGGCGCCGATGGTGTCGGGGTGCAGGCTCCACTTGCGGCTCGTCGGGGTGACGAGCCGGTCGCGCGGGATGCGGTCGAAGGGGCTCGCGCGGCGGGGGCGACCGCTCAGCGCAGACATCGACGGATCCTTCCGGTCGGGAGGCCGGGCATGGCGTGACGGGCGCGGAGGTGCGGGTGGTGGTGGCGCACGAGCATCACCGCAGGCTATCCGGGGGTGCCGGTCGGGCAGACGCCCGGCGGTAACACGGCGTCACCGCTGCGGACGGCTCCGGATGCGGAGATCAGGCTGCGGCTGCAGCTGCCGCGGCCGGGTCGGGCGGGGTGGGCGTGATCGGGGTCTCGCCGGGGGTGCCGCCGCCGGTGCCGGTTCCACCACCGCCGGTTCCCCCGGTTCCCGTGCCGTCGCCCGGAGTCGTTCCGCCGCCGGTGTCGCCGGGTGCGCCCGGGTCGGTCCCCGTGCCGCCGCCCGAGTCCCCGGGGGTCCCGGTGGATCCGCCGGATCCCGTGCCCCCGGTGCCGGTTCCGCCAGTGCCGGTTCCGCCGGTACCGGTTCCACCCGTCCCGGTGCCTCCCGAGCCGGTTCCACCGGTGCCGCCGCTGGTGCCCCCGGGCCCGGTCCCGCCGGACCCGGTTCCCGGAGCAGTCGTCGCCGGCGTGCTCGGTCGGGTCGAGGGCGTCGTCCCCGTCGCTCCGCCACCGGCACCGCCCGCGGTCGCTCCGTCGGCTGCGGCCCGACCCGATCCGGATGCGCCGCGCCCGCCTGCCGCGTCGCCCCACGGCGTGCCCGGCCAGATCGGCGCCGTGAGACCGGGGACCGCCGGCAGTTCGCCCGGGGCCGGCAGGGCACCCGGGATCACGCTCTCCGGATCGGCCGCCGCCTGAACGCTCTCGCCGGCGACGCCCTGTGACGGGAGGGCTGTGATGCGTCCGACGCTGCCCGGCCCGAGGGCCGCGACGGCCGCGCCGCTGCCGAGCAGCAGGGTCGCGGCGAGGGCGGTGGAGAGCATCAGCGGACGCGACCGGCGACGCCGCCAGCCGAGAGGGATCGCTCCCCCGCCCGCGCCCTGATCGCCGTCGGCGATGCGCTCGAGCAGCAGCTCGCGCCGGGGCTCGGCCTCGGCCGTTCCGGCGATCGCCGCGCCCGCACGGGCGAGCGCCCGCCGCAGGTGCTCGTCGTTGCTGACGATCATGCCGCCGCCTCGCGGTGGCCACGGGCGGAGGACGGTGCGGCTGATGCGGAGGGCGAAGCCGATGCCGATGCCGATGCCGATGCCGGCGCACTAGTCGCGACGCGCGGCGGGAAGACGGCCGAGCGCATCCGCTGCAGCTCCTGCGAGACGACCGGCGCGGGAACCCCGAGCCCTTCGCCGATCCGCTCGATCGAGAGCCCGAGCTGGTAGCTGAGCACGCCGACCTGGCGGGCCCGCAGCGGCAGGCCGCGCATCCGCTGCAGCATCTGCGACTGGATCACCAGCGCCGGATCGGCCGAGGCCGACTCCCCGACGGGCTGCCCGGCATCCGCTTCACCCTCGGCGTGCGCGTCGCTCAGGTCGTCGGCGGTCTCCGCACCCCGCGCCGCTCTCCGTCGTTCGCGCGCCAGCTTCTCGGCCCGCTCGCTCGCGACCACGACGACCCAGGCGATGCGGTTCTCGATGACCCGCGCGGGAGGCCGCTGCACGAGGCCGACGAGAACGTCTTCCACGGCCTGCCGCGCGAGACCGGTGTCGCCCGTGATCACGCCGACGGCGCTGACGGCACGACCGAAGTCGGCGTCGAGGAACTCGTCGAAGTCGAGGGTGGTGAACGCGGGCACGGGCATCCTTCTGGCCCGGCCGCATTCGGGTCGCCTCCGGGATGAGTGAATCGTGCCCCCTGTTCGGGGGTGCAGGCAAGTCGGGTGAGCGAATATCACCCCGAACGTTTTCGTGGATCCCGCCGGACGGCTCCCTGCCGAGCGGTCGACCGGGTGCGCGTCGGAGGCGGATGCGAGACTCGGCAGCATGGAACTCGAGTTCGAGGCGCAGCTCTGGCGGTGGGAGGTGCGGCGCGAGGACTGGGGATTCGTGAGCGTGCCGCCCGAGGCGTCGATCGAGATCCGGGAGCTCGCCGAGGTGCTGCCGCCGCGCGGATTCGGGTCGATCCGGGTGGAGGTGATGATCGGCGCGACGCGCTGGCGCACCTCGATCTTCCCCGACGGCGACGACAGCTACTCGCTGCCGATCAAGGGGCAGGTGCGCCGCAAGCACGGGCTCGAGATCGGCGACACGACGACCGTGCACCTCACGATCCTCGACGCCTGATCGTCGCGGGCGGTCGTCGGCCGATCCGACTCGATCCCCGGGACCCCGGTGATCCCTGCCATCGGCGGCTCACGCCGTGCTGAGCCCCGCCCAGTCGGCCTCGTCGAGACCGTCACGCGGGATCGCCGCGAGCAGCTCTCGCGCCCGCACCGCGTCCCGCCCGGGCGCTTCCCGGTAGGCGGCGCGGTAGTCGCGCGAGAAGTGCGAGGCGCTGCGGTAGCCGACCGCCGACGCCGCCTCGGCCGCGGTCTCGCCGCGCACGATCATGCGCCGTCGCGCCTCGCCCAGCCGGGTGCGCTTCTGGTACTGCAGCGGCGACATCCCCGTCACCGTGCCGAAGCGCCGCCCCAGTGTCGAGGCGCTGACCCCGACCCGGGCCGCGAGCTCGTCGAGCGACCACGGCCGGGCGAGCTCGTCGACGATGAGGGCGACGGCGCGGCTGACCGTGTCGGCGTCGGGCGTGGCGCCGGCGGCGAGGATGCGCGGGGCCTGGTCGCTCTGCAGCAGGCGCAGCACGACCTCACGGGCGAGCAGCGGGGCGAGCACCGGGATGTCCTCGGGCCGATCGAGCAGGCCGAGCAGCCGGGCGACGGCGTCGGCGAGCTCGGGGGTCCAGGTGCCGAGGCGGTCGGGCGCGCCGCGGTCGGCGAGCGGAGAGGATGCTGCGGCGCCGGAGCTGGTCGCACTGGTCGCGACGAGCGGCGCGACCTCGGCGATCACGAGCGGATCGAGCCGCCACATGACCGAGCGGAAGTCCCCGTCCGGCGCCTCGACGACCCCGGCGACGACCGGCAGATCGACCGGGGTGACGAGGAAGCGCTCGCGCCCCCAGATCGCGTCGTGCGCGCCGATGATCGAGCGCTTGCGCCCGCGCAGCGCGAGCGAGAGCGAGGGCGGGTAGGTCTGCGGCAGCAGCCCGGTGGGGCGGTCGACGCCCGAGAGCCGCAGTCCGAGCGCGGCGGCGTGCGGGCTGTGGCGGCGGCGCCCGGCGAGATCGGCCGCGCGGTCGAGCCTCGCGCGGGTCGCGGGGTCGAGCGCGCGCTCGGCGGCGTCGGAATCGTCCGCCGAGCCGATGACGCGGATGCCGTCGTCGTCGGGGTGCTGTCGATCACTCACGCGATCAGTCAAGCACCGCCGCCGCCTTCGCCGTCGACTGAGCCCCCTCCCGCCGAGGATCGGCAACGACCTGACGTGATCGGGCAATCGCGCACCGGCGCCGACGACGAGAGTCGGATGACCGAACAGCTCGCAGAAAGAGGACACCCGATGAGCGACACGACCGCATCCGCCCCGACCCCCGCCTACGTCCACGACCCCGCCGCCGGCCTCGACGCGCTCCCCCGTGACGCGCGCCTCGCGGGGCGCACCGCCCTCGTCACCGGCTCGTCGAGCGGCATCGGCGAGGCGATCGCCCGCGTGCTCGCCGCCTCCGGCGCCCGCGTCGCCGTCAGCGGCCGCGACACGGCGCGCCTCGAGCGCGTGGTCGACGCGATCACCGCGGCCGGCGGCGAGGCCGTCGCCGTCGAGGCCGATCTCACGGCGGAGCCCGCAGAGCTGCGCGCCGCCGCCGCCCGCGCCGAGGCGGCCCTGGGCGGCCGGGTCGACATCCTCGTCAACAACGCCGGCGTCTACCCCGGCGGACCGACCCCCGATCTCGCCGACGACGCCCTGGCGGCGCTGCTGAACACGAACATCCGCGCTCCGCACGCGCTCGTGGCGGCCCTCGCGCCCGGCATGGTCGAGCGCGGACACGGTGTGATCGTCAACACGGGGTCGTGGATGGCGCGGGTCGGCGTGCCCTACAAGGCGATCTATCCGGCGACCGAGGCCGCGATCGAGCAGCTGACGCGCGCGTGGGCGGCCGAGTTCGGTCCTCGCGGGATCCGCGTGAACGGCGTCGCACCGGGAGCGACAGCGACACCCGGCAACGCCTCCTCGGCCGCGATCATGCCCGAGATGACGAAGGGCACGGTGCTGGGCCGTGCGGTGCAGCCGATCGAGATCGCCTACGCCGTGCGCTGGCTCGCCTCCGACGAGGCCGCCGCCGTGCACGGCATCTCGCTCGACGTCGACGGCGGGATCGCGGCGACGCGGCTCGGCTGAGCCGGAGTACGGCACGTGCCCGATGCCGCAGAGGTCGCGCATCCCTCGCTCCGGTGCGAGCGGGTGGATGCGCGGCTCAGCGCGATCGGCTCAGCGCGATCGGCTCAGCCCCAGGCGGCGACCGGCGCCTTGACGACGTCGACGGGGCGGGTGCTCCAGTGCGCGCCGTTGGCGTAATGACTCGAGGCCCACGGCGAGGCCCAGATCGCGGCGGCGGTCACGTCGGCCGAGGCGCCCGACTCCATGCCGGCGACGATGCCCGGGTAGCGGCCGCTCTGGATGTTCTCGGCGCAGTAGCGGGCCGCCTCGACGAGGCTGACGTAGCTGCCGAGACCGGATCCGCCGCCCGAGCCGAGGCCGTTGTTGAGCGGGTTGTTGCGGTTCCACCAGTTGTCGGTGCCGTTCTCCTGGCGCATCCAGCGCAGCATCACGGTCACGTTCGCGTCGGTCTGCTGCCAGCCGCCGAAGAGCAGCACCATCTTCGCCCAGTCGGCGTTCGTGCCGCTCTGCTTGAGGGTGTCGATGCCGGCGGTCGCCATGACGACGTCGCGGGAGACATCGTTCGCCTGCACGTCGCCGTCGACGGTGAGCGCGGCCTTGAGCTCGTCGGTCGAGCGGATGTCGCCCTGCGCGATCGCGGCCGGCGTGCCGGGGGCGACGGTCACGTGCTTCGCCGCGGCGTGGGCCCCGACCGCCGGGGTGACGGTGAGGCTGGCCACGAGCGCGGCCCCCATCAGCACCTCGACCATGGCGCGGCGGCGCAGCGAGACGTGCGGAGCACCTCCGACGCGGGGTGCGTCCGGCGCGACCTGCGGGGTCGACGAAGCGGACCGGGAACGGCCGTCACTGAGTCGAGAAGAGGAGAAGGTCATGCAGCCGTCGAGGGTAACAGAGGCTTCTGGCCGCCGCCACGTCCCCTGTCGATCAGCGATCTCGTCGCCGCATCCAGGCTGCCGTTCTGCCACGGGCGCTCCGAACGGCGGGGACGGCGGCGACGGGCCCGCCCGTCACCGCCCGGCCTCTTCGGCGCGCAGGTGCGCGAGAGCGGTGCGGGCCGCCGTGCGCACGTGCGCGGCGCAGAGCGCCGACGCGGTCTCGTCGTCGCGGCGCTGGATCGCCTCGACGATGCCGCGCAGCTCGCGTACGACCTGCAGCGGACGCCCCTTCTCCGACAGGGAGGTGGCCCGCAGCGCCTGCACGCGCACCTGGATGCTCTCGAGCAGCTGCTGCAGCGCGGCGCTGCCGGCGCCCTCGACGAGCACGACGTAGAAGTCGTCTTTCGCCTTGAGCAGCTCGCGGATGGTCGTGTGCTCGTTGGTGACCTCGTCGAGGTCGTCGACGGTGGCGACGAGACGGTCGACCTGCGCGTCGGTGGCGCGCTCGACGAAGCGGCGCACGATGAGCGACTCGAGCCCGGCGCGCACCTCGTAGAGGTCTTCGGCCTCGGTGAGCGACGGTGCCGAGACGACCGCGCCCTTCTGCGGCACGACGGTGACGAGTCCCTCGGTGGCGAGCTCGCGTATCGCCTCGCGCACGGTCGTGCGCGAGACGCCGAGCCACTCCATCAGCTCGCGCTCGACCAGGCGCTGCCCCGGCTGCAGCTCGAAGTCGCGGATCGCCTGACGCAGACGCCCGATGACCTGCTCGCGCAGCGGCGCCGCGACGCGTCCCACCGGCTCGAGGCCGGAGATGACGAGCGAGTTGACGGGGGTCATGGACGTGCTCGATTCGGGTGAGTGATGCTGTTGGGCAATCTAGCCTCCCTCAGTCCTGTGCCGCGGCAGCGGCGTCCGCGATCCATCGAGCGACCTCGGTGTGGTCGGCGGTGGGCTCGAGCGCGTCGGCGGCCTCGGCCCAGTGGGCCACGGCCTCGTCGGCGAGTCGGTGGTAGGCGCCGGTCGACTCGGTCAGCCCCTGCGCGATGCGCATGTCCTTGAGCATGAGCCGCAGGCCGAAGCCCGAGTCGTAGCCGCCGGGCAGGATGAAGTTGGGCCACTTGTTGTCGGTCGAACCGCTGCGTCCGCTGGCGGCGTTGAACACCGCGAGCATGATCTCGGGGTCGAGCCCGAAGCGCTGGCCGGCGATCATGACCTCGCTCGTCGCCCACAGATGGGTGGCGGAGAGCAGGTTGTTGAGGGCCTTCAGGGCGTGGCCGGAGCCGACCGCACCGGTGCGGGTGACCTTGCCGAGCACGCTCAGCACGACCTCGGCGCGGTCGACCTCGGCGGGCTCGCCGCCGGCCATGATCGCGAGGGTGCCGCGCTCGGCGCCCTTCACCCCGCCCGAGACGGGCGCGTCGACGAGCGGGATGCCGTGACCGGCCAGTCGCTCGGCGAGGGCCTGCGTGGCGAGCGGCTCCGACGAGCTCATGTCGAGCAGCAGCGTGCCCGGCGCGAGCGCGGAACCCGAATCCACGCCCGCGCCGAGCAGTTCGTCGACGACCGCGGTCACGATGGCCGAGTTCGGCAGCATGAGCAGCACGACCTCGGACCCGGTCACCGCCTCGGCCGCGGTCGCGCATCCGGTCGCCCCGATCGCGGCGACGCGCTCGACCGCGCCGGGCGCGACGTCGAAGCCGCGCACGGGGAATCCGGCGTCGGCCAGCCGCGACAGCATGGGGAAGCCCATGTTGCCGAGGCCGATGACGGCGACGGTCGGCTTCTCAGGCACGGGTCGCCGCCGTCTCGCCGGGCGCCGACGCCGTCGTCGCCTCATCCGTCGCAGCCGCCTCCGCGGCCGCCGCCTTCATCTCGGTGATGACGCGCTCGGCCACGCGGAACGACTCGAGCGCGGCGGGCACGCCCACGTAGATCGCGGTCTGCATGAGCACCTCCTGGATCTCCTGCACCGAGACGCCGTTGTTGATCGCGCCGCGCACGTGCACGCCCAGCTCGTGGGTGCGGTTGAGCGCCGTGAGCATCGCCAGGTTGATGAGGCTGCGGGTCTCGCGGGGCAGTCCCTCGCGAGTCCAGACGGCGCCCCAGCAGTACTCGGTGACGAGCTCCTGGATCGGGCGCGAGAACTCGGTGACCTGACCGAGCGAGCGCTCGACGTGCGCGTGACCGAGCACCTCGCGGCGCAGCTGCAGGCCGGCCTCGTAGGTGTCGGCGTGGGTGTCGTCGGGGCTCATGCTGCGTCCGTTCGCTGGGGTTCGGTCGTGTAGTCGGCGTCGTCGACGGCATCAGCCCAGACGGTCGGGCCGAGCGACACGGCGGTGTGGGTCATGAAGGAGTCGGGGGCGGCGCCGTGCCAGTGCTCCTCGCCGGGTGCGACCCAGACGACGTCGCCGGGCAGCAGCTCGACGACGGGCCCGTCGGCGACCTGGGTGAGTCCGCGGCCGGAGGTGACGAAGAGGATCTGGCCCTGGCTGTGGTGGTGCCAGTGGGTGCGCGCGCCGGGGCGGAAGCTGACGTCGTTGATCGTCACGCCGTCGGTGCCGGCCATGGTCATGAAGTTGTCGACCTGGCCGGTGAACCGGGATCCCGACTTGGCGCCGAGTCCGGCGCGGCGGTCGGCGGGGATGTGCTTCATCGGTTGCCCTCCTCGGCAGCGGGTGCGGCGGCATCGACGGGTGCGGTGTCGGCGCCCGGCAGCGGCAGGTGCAGCCGCACGCCCCCGGAGACGTCGCCGATCGCATCCACGACCGTGTTGCTGATCTCGTCGGCGCGGCCGCTGGCGATCGCGAGCCCGAAGGCGGCGACGGGGCCGGAGGCGTGCAGGCCGGCGACGCCGAGGTCGGCGATCAGCTCGGTGTAGAGCTGCACGTCCTTCATCATCAGCGTGTTCGTCAGGCCGCCCTTCAGGTAGTCGCCGTGCACGATCTTCGGGAAGCGGTTGAGGGTGGCGAAGTTGACGCCCGAGCTCGCGTTGAGCACCTCGAGCAGCGCATCCAGGTCGAGTCCGGCCTTCTTGCCGGCCACCATGACCTCGGCCGTGGCCGAGAGGGCGACGGCATTGAGGAAGTTGTTGAGCAGCTTCGTCACGTGGCCCGAGCCGCTCGCGCCCATGTGCACGACCGTCGTCGCGATGTGCGCGAGCACCGGCTGGATGCGCTCGAGGGCGTCGGCGTCGCCGCCCACCATGAGCGTGAGCGTGCCCTTCTCGGCCGCCGCGGCACCGCCCGAGATGCCGGCGTCGAGGTAGTGCGCGCCCTTCGCGGCGAGCTTCTCGGCGATCGCGCGGGTGGATGCGGGGGCGGCCGTCGAGAGATCGACGACGACCTGGCCCTCGTGCACGTTCGCCAGCACGCCGTCGTCGCCGAGCACGACCGCCTCGACGATGCGGCTGTTCGGCAGCGACAGCAGCACGACATCCGACTCGCGCGTCACCTGGGCGCCCGACGCCGCGGCCGTGGCCCCCGAGGCGTCGAGGTTGGCCTGCTGGGCGTCGAAGCCGAGCACGTCGACCCCGCCGCGCAGCAGCGAGCCCGTCATGCGCCCGCCCATGTTGCCGAGCCCGATGAATCCGACTCTCAGCTCGCTCATTCCGCGGCCCCCTTCCAGTCGTCGCCGTAGAGCGCGGTGTCGACAGCGGCGTAGTCCCAGGCGCCCGCTCCTCCGGAGGGGCGCACGGTGTTGACGATGGTCGCGCCGCCGTCGGCGGAGACGACCTGTCCGGTCACGTAGGCCGAGTCGTCGCTGAGCAGGAACGCGACGACGCCGGCGATCTCCTCGGGACGTCCGGCCCTGCGCAGCGGAGTGGTCTCGGCGCGGCGCTCCATGTCGTTCTTGCCGCCGGAGGTGCCGGCGGCGGCCGCGAACAGCTCGGTCGGCACGATGCCGGGGGCGACGCCGTTGACGCGGATGCCGAGCGGCCCGCCGTACATGGCGGCGCCGTGGATGAGCCCGACGACGGCGTGCTTGCTGGTCACGTAGGGCAGCAGGTCGGCGCTGCCGGTGAGGCTGGCGATGCTCGCGGTGACGGCGATCGTGCCGCGCGTCTGGGTGCGGCGGAACTCGCGGAACGCGGCGCGCAGCCCGAGGAACTGGCCGCGCACGTTGACCGCCATGACCTTCTCGAAGTCGGCGACCTCGAGGTCGGGCAGCGGGGTGAAGCCTCCGAAGATGCCGGCGTTGAGGTGGTGCAGGTCGATCCCGCCGAAGGCCTTCAGCCCGGCCTCGATGTAGGCGTCGACGCCCTCCTCGGTGGAGATGTCGGCGGTGACGGCGATGGCGTCGGTCGGCAGCGCGCCGACGAGCTCGTCGACGGCGGCGCCGTCGAGGTCGACCGCGACGACGCGGGCTCCCTCCGCGGCGAGTCGCTGGGCGCTGGCGCGGCCGAGGCCGCTGCCCGCTCCCGTGACGACGGCGGTGCGATCAGCGAAGCGCATCCGCTGCTCCCTTCTGATCGGGGTGGATGTCGGCGGCGGGCGCCGCCGAGGTCGCGGGCAGCTCGCCGATGACGCTCGCGTGCTCGCCGAGCGCGCCGGCGGCCCGCGGGAAGCGGTCGAGCGTCGACGGGTCGTGCCCGGTGACGACGTGCGCGACCTCGCCCGAGGCGAGGGCGTCGCGGATGAGCCGGAATGCGTCGTACATGGCCGGCAGCTCGGCGACCGAGGTGAACGGCATGTCGCGCTCGTACTCCTCGTAGTAGTGCACGGCGTCGCTGGCGAGCAGCACGGTGCCCTCGCTCGTGTCGACGAGCACCATCGCCTGGCCGGGCGTGTGGCCACCGACCTCGATGACGCGCACGCCCGGGGCGTAGTCGAGCTCGCCGCCGAAGAAGTCGATGCGGCCGGCGTCGCGCGCGGCGACGAGGGCGGCGATCTCCGTGTCCTCCACCGAGTGGTGGAAGAGCGTCTGGTGGCCGTTCGGGCCCGTCCAGAAGTCGAACTCCTTGCGCGCCAGCAGGAAGCGCGCGTTCTCGAACAGCGCGATGTTGCCGATGTGGTCGAAGTGCCCGTGCGTGAGGATCACCTCGGGCGCCGTGGCCGGATCGACCTCCGCCAGAGCGAACGCCTCGTGCGGCTCGAGCAGGAAGGTGCGCTGGCGGTTGTCGCCGCCGAGGCGCGAGAAGCCGGTGTCGACGACGATCTCGCGCTCGCCGTCGCGCAGCACCCAGAAGAAGTAGTCCATCTCCAGGTCGCCGTCGGGCTCGCCGTAGAGGGGGTAGTTGAGGTAGACGCCCTCGCGGGTGGCGTGCCGTGTGCCGTAGCGCACGATCGTCACCTGCCAGAGGTGCTTCTGCTCACTCGGCATGGCGCAGCTCCCAGATGCGGTCGGCCGCCCGCAGGGCGAGGGCCTGGATGGTGTGGGTCGGGTTGACGGCGGCGCCGGTGGCGAAGCTCGACCCGTCGACGATGAACAGCCCGGGCACGTCGTGCGCCTGGTGGTCGGCGTCGACGACCGAGTCGGCCGGGTCGGAGCCCATGCGGGCGGTGCCGAGCAGGTGCCAGCCGAGGATGCTGTCGAAGCCGAGCACGCGCACCGAGTCGGCGCCGGCGGCGTAGGCGAGCTCGGTGGCGCGCTGGATGCCGTGGGCGCCGAGCTTCTTCGAGTTCTCGCTGAGCGTGTAGTAGGTCTTCACGCCCGGCAGGCCGAAGGCATCCAGGTCGTCCCAGTCGAGCTCGACGCGGTTGTGCGCCTCGGGCTCGTCGTCGCCGCACACCCAGATCGTGGCCTCGTGGTTGAGGTGGTGCTCGAGCGCCGCGTGGTGGCCTTCGCCCCACGGCGCCGTCTGCAGCGCCGTGTTGAGCGGGGAGTAGCCGCGCATGGCGACCATCGCGAAGCCGCGCAGGTGGTCGTTGTCGGGGTCGGTCTCGTAGAAGTGCCGCGACGAGACCGTTCCGCCCCAGGCGCCGCGGTCGGCGTCGGTGCGATCGGGGAAATGCGCGATGACCATGGTCTGCACGTGCGGCAGGAAGTTCCTGCCGACCTGTCCGCTGCTGTTCGCCAGGCCGTTCGGGAAGCGCTCGGAGGTCGACATGAGCAGCAGGCGCGGCGTGCCGATGCCGTTGCCGCAGATCACGACCGTCTTCGCGCGGATCGTGCGCACCGTGCCGTCGGCGTCGTAGTACACGGCGCCGTCGGCCTGGCCGTCGTCGTCGACCGTCACCTCGCGCACGCGGGCGCTCGTCACCAGGTGGGCGCCGGCATCCAGGGCCTCGGGCCAGTAGGTGTTCGACGGCAGCGACAGCGCGCCGCTCGGGCAGCCGAAGGCGCAGAAGCCGCGGTTCACGCAGGCCGTGCGGCCCTTGTGGTCGACCGAGAGGATCGCCTGCGACTGCGCCCAGTAGTACCAGCCGAGCTTCTCGAAGCCGTCGATCCACTTGTTGCCGATCGTGCCGATCGGAACGGGCGGCAGGGCGAGGCCGTGGCGGTCGGGGGCGGTGGGGTCGCCGGCGAGGCCGCTGACGCCCATCTGCTGCTCGTTGACCTCGTAGTAGGGCACGAGATCCTCGTAGTCGATCGGCCAGTCGACGCCGAAGCCGTCGAGGCTCTGCGTCTTGAAGTCGCTCGGCATGAGGCGCCAGAAGTGGCCGCCGTAGCCGACGGCGCTGCCGCCGACGGCCGAGTACATGTACACGTCGACCGGGTTCTCGCCGAGGTTCGTCACCGGGTAGTCGGCGGGGCCGCGGCGCTTGCCGGGGCTCGCGTTCCAGTAGTGCCGGCCGCGCACCTCCCAGTCGCGGTGCGCCTTGGGGATGTCGGCGTCGTCGATCCAGTCGCCCTGCTCGAGACAGACGACCTGCACGCCGCGGCGCGCGAGGCTCCAGGCGACGGCCGCGCCGGCCGCGCCGGCGCCGATGACCAGCACCTCGGCCTCGGGGATGGCGCCGGCAGCGCCGCCCGCGCTCTGCGCGGCGCTCACGAGGCCGCTCGCACGTTGACGGGCAGCTGCTTCACGCCGTCGAGGCGCTCGACCGGGAACGGCGCGAGGGGCGCTCCGTTCACCGTGCGGCCGATGTCGAAGCCGGTGCGCTCGGCGACCACCGCGAGCACGCGCTCGTGCCGGTAGTAGGCCTCGTAGGTCAGCTCGAGCACGAGGGCGAAGGCCTCGGCCGTGGCCGGGTCGGTCTCGAGCGCCTGCAGCACGGCGACGACCTGGGCCGGCTCGAGCCCGGCCAGGGCGTCGCCGTGCTCGGCGCGCGCGACGACGTCGGCGCGGTCGAGCGCGGCGAGCAGCAGCGGGCGCAGCGTCGGGGCGGTGAAGACCACCGCATCCACGTACTCGACCGTGTCGAGCTCGGCCGCGTTCGGCCAGTGCGCGTCGCCGGGGATGAGGCGGCCGACCCAGGCGGTCAGGGTCGCCTGGCGGCGCGGGTCGAGCACGCGGATGCCGTGCTCGCCGGGGGCGACGTAGGTGCGCCCCATGAGCTTCTCGAAGCGGCGGTGCGTGTCGGCGCCGCCGCGGGAGTCGAATGCCATGACGGTCCCCTTATCCGTTCCGTCGCCGGCTGTAGGCGTCGAGGGCCACCGCGAAGACGATGATCGCGCCCTTCATGACGGCCTGGCTGTTGGTGTCGAGTCCGATCGAGTCGGAGACGTTGGTGATGCAGGCGATGATCAGCAGTCCGATGCCGGTGCGCCACATGGCGCCCTCGCCGCCGAACAGCGAGGTGCCGCCGATGACGACCACCGCGATCGAGTCGAGCGCGATCGTGCCGCCGAGGTCGGCCTGGCCGACCCCGACGCGCGAGGCGATGATGAGCCCGCCGATCGCCGAGCAGATGCCGACGACCGTGTAGGTGATGATGCGCAGCCGGTCGACGCGGATGCCGGCGAGACGCGCGGCCTCCTGGTTGCCGCCGATCGCGTAGAGCGACTTGCCGTAGACGGTGCGGCTGAGGATGAACGCGCCGAGGATGAAGACGACGATGAACAGCCAGGTCGCGTTCGGCACGCCGAGGAAGCTGCCGAGGCCGAGCTCTTCGAAGCCCTCCTTGTTGACGACGATCGGGGTCGACTGCGAGTAGATGTACGCGCCGCCGCCGAACACCGAGGAGGTTCCGAGGGTCGCGACGAAGGCGTTGACCTTGAGCTTGGTGACGAGCAGGCCGTTCACGAGGCCCATCGCGAGACCGAGGATGAGCGCGATCAGCACGGCCGCCGGCAGCGGCAGCTTGTTGGCCATGTCGGCGTAGAGCACCGCGGTGGCGGCGTAGATCGCGCCGACCGAGAGGTCGAAGCCGCCCGCGATCATGACCATGGTCATGCCGACGGCGATGATGCCGAGCGGCGCGTTCTGCGACAGGATCTGGCTCAGATTGCCCGGGTCGAGGAAGCCCGGGTAGATGACCTGGGCGCCGATGATCACGAGGATCAGCACCCACACCATGCCGAAGTGCAGGAAGACGTGGCTCGCGATCTTCTTCGCCGAGCGGCGCTCGACCGGCGGCTCGGTCATGTTCAGCGCGACGGTGGCCGACTCGGCCATCTTGGTCTCAGGCACCGGTGGCCTCCTTGTCGTGGTGGCCCTCGCCGAATGCGGCGGCCAGGATGGCGTCGACGTGCACGGGGTCCGTGCCGCGGACGAGCTCGTCGACCGCGCGACCGTCGCGCAGCACGATGATGCGGTCGGCGACCGCACTCACCTCCTCGAGCTCGGAGGAGGCGATGATGACGCCGATGCCGTCGGCGGCGAAGCGGCGGAGCGCCTTGAGGATCTCCTCCTTGGCGCCGACGTCGACGCCGCGGGTGGGCTCGTCGGCGAGCAGGATCTTCGGCGCGAGGAAGCGCCAGCGGGCGAGCAGCAGCTTCTGCTGGTTGCCGCCCGAGAGCGTGCCGGCCTTCGCCCCGAGGCGGGCCGGGTCGAAGCCGAACTCGGCCACGAGCTCGGCCGTGCGGGCCTTGAGCTGCGCGGTCGACATGACCCCCGCGGTGGCGACCTTCGAGTAGCGCGCGATGGCGATGTTCTCGGCGGCCGTCATCCCGAGCACGAGGCCCTGGTTCTTGCGGTCTTCGGGGATGAGCGCGACGCCCGCGTCGAGCGCGGCGCGCGGCGTCTTCGGCCAGCGCACCTCGCTGCCGCCGATGCGCAGCGTGCCCGTGGATTTCGGCTCGAGGCCGGCCAGGCAGCGCAGCAGGGTCGTGCGGCCGCTGCCGACGAGTCCGCCGAGGCCGACGATCTCGCCGGGGCGCACGTCGATGTCGATGTCGTAGAGCAGTCCGGGCAGCGAGATGCCGGTCGCGATGAGCGGCTGGTCGTCGCGGCGCTCGTGCACCGTGACGCTCGTGTCGACGCCGTTCTCGTCGACGTCGCCGGCGAGCTCGGCCTTCACCAGGCCGCCGGCCTCGCCGAGCATCTCGTCGACGATGCGGGTGCGGTCCCATTCGGCGACCGGGCCCTGCTGCACGACGCGGCCGTCGCGCAGCACGGTGACGTGGTCGGCGACGTCGAGCACCTCTTCGAGGTTGTGCGAGACGAAGATCATGGTCACGCCCTGGCTGCGCAGCTCCTTGACGAGCCGCACGAGCGCGACCCGCTCGGTGTCGCTGAGGGCCGCGGTGGGCTCGTCGAGCAGGATGATCTTGGCCTCGGCGACGAGGGCGCGCATGATCTCGAGGATCTGCTGGTCGGCCACCGAGAGCCGGCGCGCCATCTGCTTGCCGTCGATGCGCACGCCGAGACGGCTGCACAGCTCGAGGTAGCGGCGGTGGATCTCGCGGCTGCGCACGACGCCGGCCGAGGAGGGCGTCATGCCGAGGAAGACGTTGTCTTCGGCGCTGAGGCCGGGCACGATCGTCAGCTCCTGGTAGATCGCGACGAGACCGGCGGCGCGCGACGCGGTCGGCTCGCCCGGCTTCGGCTGCACGCCGCCGATCGTGACGGTGCCCTCGGTCGCGGCGACGCGGCCGGTGAGCACGCCGATCAGCGTCGACTTGCCGGCGCCGTTCGCGCCGACGAGGGCCTCGACGGTGCCGGCGGGGATCGTCAGGTCGACGCCCTTGAGGGCGCGCACGCCGCCGTAGGTCTTGACGACCCCGTCGACGACGATCGCGGGGGTGGATGCGGCGCTCATGCGGAGACCTCCGTGCTGTCGGCGCCGCTGCTGTCGGCGCCGGTGTTCTCGATGGCCGGGGCCGTGCCGATCGGCAGCGGCGCCGTGTCCGGCGTCGCCCGGTAGATCGCGCCGCGGGCGCGCACGGCGCTCGTGACCGCATCCAGGTCGTCGTCGAAGACGATCGGGATGACGCTGCGCTTCTCGTAGCCCACGCGACGCGCGACGTCGGCGTCGAGGAAGTAGGCGGCGGTGATCGCGTCGGCGAGCGCCGGGAAGTCGGCGGGCGGGGCTGCGGCGAGGCTCGCGAAGTCGGCGGGCAGGGCCCGGCCGTCGGCTTCGCGCGCGGCCAGGTCGCCGAGCGCCGCGCGCACCGGCGCGAGCAGGTCGGGGCGCACCGAGAGCACCCGGTCGATGCCGGTCGAGGCGACGTGCCCCGCCGAGCCGGTCGGCATGTCGACGCCGTCGACGCCGGTTCCGGCGGGGATGAGCACATCCGCGACGCGGCCGAGCAGCTCGCGCTCGGCGTCGGTCAGCGGCGGCAGCTCGCTGGCGGGCAGCTGGTACGACATCAGGCCACCTCCTGCTGACGGCGCTCGGCGATCGCGTGCTCGGTGGCGCGCAGCGCGAAGGCGGCGATGGTCGGCGTCGGGTTCATGCCCGACGAGGTCGGCCAGGTGCTGCCGTCGACGATGATCAGATTCGGGATGTCGTGGCTGCGGCCCCACTCGTCGACGACCGAGGCGCTCGGGTCGACGCCCATGGTGGCGGTGCCGAGGATGTGCCAGCCGGTCTCGCGGATCATCGGCGCGACGATGGTCTCCTTCGCGCCCGCCTCGACGAGCGACTCGGTCGCGCGCTCGACGTTGAAGGCCAGCAGGTCCTTCGTGTTCTGCGAGGTGGTGTAGATCATCTTCGCCGCGGGCAGGCCGACGTTGTCGGTGCGGCTCGTGTCGAGCTCGATGCGGTTGTGCTCTTCGGGCAGGTCTTCGGCGACGATGCCCCAGGCGACCGAGTGGCCGAGCCGGTCGGCGACCGTGCGGTGGAAGTCGTCACCCCAGATCGGCTTGCCGCCCCAGGGGAAGGCCGCGGTCATGGCCTGCGGCCCGCCGGTCGGCGTCACGTTCCACTTCGCGCCGCGCACGAAGCCGCGGCTGCGCACGGTCTCGTAGAACTCGAGCGAGTAGATCGGCTGACCCCACACGCTCTTCCACGGGTCGAACTTCTCGTCGAAGACGCCGACGACCGTGGCGAAGGGGTGCATCATCAGGCGCTTGCCGACGAGGCCCGACGAGTTGGCGAGGCCGTTCGGGTTGCGTCTGTCGGCCGACATCTGCAGCAGGCGCGGGGTGCCGACGCCGTTGGCGGCGAGCACGACCACGTCGGCCTCCTGCCGGCGCTCCACGCCGTCCTTGAGGTAGACGACGCCGGTGGCGCGGCCGCGCGCATCCACCTCGACCCTGCTGACGGTCGCGCCCGTGATGAGCTGCACGCCGAGCTTGAGCGCGTCGGGCCAGTGCGTCACATCCGGCGAGCCCTTGGAGTGGTTCGGGCAGCCCCACATGCACGCGCCGCGCTGCGTGCAGGCGCCCTGGTTGCGGTAGTCCTCGGTCGCGATGGCGTTGCTGCCCGGCCACCAGTGCCAGCCGAGACGGTCGTGGGCGGCGGCCATCATGCGGCCCGCCTGGCCCATCGGACCCGGCTTCATCGGGTAGGAGGTGATGTCGGGGAAGGCGGTGTCGCCGGGGTGGCCCGAGACGCCGAAGTCGGCCTCGATGCGGTCGTAGTAGGGCGCGAGGTCCTCGTAGCTGAAGGGCCAGTCGTCGGCGACGCCGTCGAGGGTGCGCACGCGGAAGTCGGAGGGCATGAGGCGCATCCAGATGCCCGCGTACATGACCGCGCTGCCGCCGACGCCGTTCCAGATCAGCGGGTCGACATCCGACTCGCTCGTGTCGATGGGGTAGTCGGCGGGCGCCTGGCGCACCTTCGGCAGCGGGTTCCACTGCTTGCCGGCGCTGAGCTCGAGGTACTCGTCGGCGACGTGCGAGGTGGAGTAGTCGGGCCAGGTGCCCTGCTCGAGGCAGACGACACGGAAGCCGGCCTCGGCGTAGCGCTTGGCGGCGACGGCTCCGGCGGGGCCGGCTCCGACGATGACGACGTCGGCGCGCTCGCCGCGCACGGCGGGGGCGGTGAGGTTGCTGGCGGCCATCAGAGGGCTGCCTTCGGGCTGAGGATGCGGCGCTGCATTTCGGTGACCTTCGCGGGTGGTGAGCGGTCGGTGTAACGGGAGGTGCTGGTGGATCCGGTGGTGCGGGTCGAGCTGGTGGTGCGGGTCGAGCTGGTGCGCCCGGGGCGGAGGTGGATGAGCATCCCCGCCCCGGGGCGTCTCAGTGGGCGCGGATCAGTACTCCGGGTCGAACGACTTGGCGTCGGCCGGGGTCAGGATCTGCACGCCGGTCTTCGCGGCCTCGCCGGTCAGCTCGGCGCCGTCGTTGGGCAGGTAGCTGGTGACCTTGTCACCGGCGAAGGCCGCGGCGATCGCCTTGACCGACTGGGCGGCCATGGTCGAGGGGTAGTAGGGCGACGATCCGGCGAGCGTGCCGGCGCGCAGCTGCTCGATGGCCCACTTCGACGCGCCCTTGTCGTAGAGCTTGACCTTGCTCTCGAGCCCGGCGCCCTTGAGCGCCTGGTAGGCGCCCTGGGTGACGTCGGAGTTCGCGGCGCTGAACACGACGGTCGTGTCGGGGTTCGCCTTGAGCAGCGGCGCGAGCTTCGCCTGGCCCTGGTTGAGCGTGTAGTCGGTGTCGACGGTCGAGACGATGTCGAAGTCGGGGTACTTCTTCTTCATGGTCTCGATGGCCTTCTCGAGGTTCTTCGTGACCCCGAAGAGCTTCGGTCCGCTGAGTGCGATGACCTTCTGCGGGCCCGGGTTCTCCTTGGCCATGTGCTCGATGTAGCCCTCGAAGACGGTCGACGAGTCGGTGCCGCCGATGTAGTTGAGAGTGCCCGGCGTGTACTGCTCCTCGCCGACCTTGAGCGCGCGGCCGCACAGCGGCACGGCGATGACCGAGACGACGACGCCCTTCTTCGGGGCGGTCTGCGACATGATCTTGCACATGATCTCGTCGTTGATGGGGTCGATGATCATGGCGTTGAAGCGGTTCGACTGCAGGGCGTTCTGCACCTGGTTGAACTGCGTGGTGCCGTCCCACTTGGCGTCGAAGACGGTGACCTTGGCGTCCTTGATCTTCGCGACCTCGGCCTTGACCGTCGAGGTCGACGACTGCAGCCAGGCGTTGTTGACGCTGGGGGCGAAGTAGGCGAGGCGGATGGGGCCCTGCACCGAGACGGAGGTTCCGCCGGCATCCACGGTGACCTTCTTGCCGGTCGCGGCCGAGGTTCCCGAGGAACATCCGGCCACGAGGCCGACGAGTGCCGTCGCGAGGGCGATCGCGGCGAGCGTGCGTCGCTTCATGAATAACTCCCTTGTTATCTGCTGACGTGCCGTCGCGTCGTCGCTCAGGCAGTCCGAGCGAGACGGCTGGGTTCGCGGTGCTGTGGTGCTCGGGTGAGACGCCATCGGTCGCTCGGTGCGGCGATCGTACGACAATCCGACAATCTTGGTCAACCGCCTCCTGAAATCGCGGAAAACGAGTTCCAATCAGGCTCGATTTTGTGTGATCGTATGACGAAGCAACTCACCACGGTCGAGGAGTCGAAGATGACCTACCGCCCCGAAGTCCACCCGCGGCACGTTCGCGTGCTCGCCTACGCCGAGGCGCGCGTCGTGCTCGATGCGGCCCTCGCCGAAGCCGAGCGCATCGGCGTGCCCGCCAGCGTCGCCCTGCTCGACGCCGGGCGCGAGCTGCTCGCCTTCGGCCGCCAGGACGGCGCGGGACTGCTCACGGGCGAAGTCGCGACCGGCAAGGCCTTCACCGCGATCTCGCTCGGCACCGCCTCCGGCGACCTGGCCGTCGCCGCGAACACGGGCGGCGACTTCGCCGCCCTGCACCACGCCACCTCCCGCAACCTCGTGACCTTCGCCGGCGGCTTCCCGCTCGTCGACGCCGAGAGCGGGAACCTCGTCGGCGCGATCGGCGCGAGCGGCGGAAGCCTCGACGAGGACATCGCGATCGCCCAGGCCGGCGTCACCGCGTTCCTGGAGCTGGCCCGATGAGCGCCGCCCTCGCACCCCGCGGCCCGCGCATGGACGGCCGTCGCGTCGTCATCACCGGCGCCGCCGCCAACATCGGCGCCGCGACCGCGCGCCTGCTCGGCGCGGAAGGCGCCTCCGTCGTCATCGGCGACCTCGACGACCGCGCCCAGCTCGTCGTCGACGAGCTCGTGGATGCGGGCGTCACCGCGACCTTCGTGAAGACCGACGTCTCGAACGGCGAGAGCATGCAGGCGCTGCTCGCGGCCGCGAACGAGTTCCTCGGCGGCATCGACGTGATCATCAACAACGCCGGCGTGCAGCGCTCGAGCGCGATCAGCGAGATGAGCGAGTCGGACTGGGATCTGCACATGAACGTCAACGCGCGCTCGTGCTTCCTCGCCGCGCGCTACGGCGTGCCCTACCTGCGCGAGTCGGGGCGCAACCCGGCGATCGTCAACATGGCGTCGGTCGGCGGCTACAAGGCCCCCGCCGGCCTCAGCGGCTACTCCGCCTCGAAGGGCGCGATCATCGCCTTCACCCGCACGGTCGCGACCGAGCTCGGCCCCGACGGCATCCGCGTCAACGCGATCGCGCCGGGCTGGGTCGACACCTCGTTCAACGACCCGATCGTCGCCCACATGGGCGGCAAGGCGGTGCAGGATGCGCAGGTCGCGGCCGGCGTGCCCCTCGGCCGCCAGGGCCGCAGCGACGAGATCGCCGAGGCGTTCCTCTTCCTCGCCTCCGACGCCTCGACCTTCATGACCGGCCAGACGATCGTGATCGACGGCGGCGCGAGCTAGCGCCTTCCTTCCTCCCTCGGCTCTCCTTCCCTCCCTCCGAGGAGCGCGAGCTGAGGTTCGTGCCTCAAGGCGCTGCGGCGGGCGGCGACGTGCGGCTCAGCCCGCGGCGTCCTCGCGCAGCGCGGGGCAGGTGTCGCCGTAGCGCGAGCGCAGCTCGTAGTGCCAGAGCTCGTTGGCGTAGATCTGGCAGAGGCCGAACTGCTCGGCGTGCGACTGCATCCAGAGCGTCGTCTCCCACGGGCCGACGTCGACGGCCGAGCCGCTGACGTGCGCGGAGTCGTGCGGCGACGCGACCCAGCGACGCGCCTCGGTCTCGCTGCCGTAGTGCCGCACGGCCTTGTCGAAGAGCCACTGCTGGTAGTGCTCGCTGCGCCATCCGCTCGTCAGCGCCAGGTCGTGCCCGTCCTCCGCCGCCGCGGCCGCCGCGGCCTGCACGGCGGCGCGCAGGTCGGGATCGAGGTTCGCGACCGCCGGTGCGCTGAGATCGTCGACGGCGACCGTCTCGCCCTCGGGGATGTATCCGTCGGCCTCGGTCGGCTCGCCGGACCCGGTGAACGACAGCCCGCCCGACGGCAGCGACGGCAGCACCCGCTGCACGGTCGGACCGAGCCCGCCCCTGACGCCGGGGATCGCGACCGCGGCGACGACCACCGCCAGCACGAGCAGGATGAGCGCGAGCGCGAAAGCGCGGGCGCGGCGGGTCGCGCGGGAGGGATGCGGGCGAGCCGGCACCGGGGCCGACTGCACTGACGGCGCCGTGCTCGACGACACCATGCTCGACGGCGCAGCACTCCACGGCACCGGGCGCCGCGGCATCGTCGACCGCTCCGCCGACCACCGGGCCGACGCGAAGGCCGCCGAGGCGGGGCGGCTCGTCGCCGGTCGACGCGGCGGCACCGGCGTCGGCTCGGTCAGGGGCGCCCACGCGCCGGGCAGGTGCTGCAGCGCGTCGGCGGGCGGAAGCGGGGCGCGGGGATCAGGTCTCATGCCAGCCAGAGAACCGGGGCGGGTGTTGCGAGGGCGTATCGCTTTTCGCATACGTCGGCGATATGCACACCCGCCTACGCTCGGCCTATGCGTGTGCTGGTGGTCGAAGACGAGCTGTACCTGGCGGAGGCGATCCGCGACGGTCTGCGGCTCGAGGCGATCGCCGCCGACCTCGCCGGCGACGGCGACCGCGCGCTCGAGCTGCTCGCGATCAACAGCTACGACGCGCTCGTGCTCGACCGCGACATCCCCGGCGTGCACGGCGACGAGGTCGCACGGCGCGTGTCGGCCGAGCCGGGCGGCCCGCGCATCCTCATGCTCACGGCGGCTGACCGGCTCGACGACAAGGTGTCGGGTTTCGAGCTCGGCGCCGACGACTACCTCACGAAGCCCTTCGCCTTCCGCGAGCTGGTGCTGCGGCTGCGGGCGCTCGCCCGTCGCCCGGCCGAGGCCGCGCCGCTCGTGCTCGAGCGGGCCGGCGTGAGCCTCGATCCCTTCCGCCGCGAGGTGTTCCGCGCGGGTCGGCACGTGGCTCTCACCCGCAAGCAGTTCGCGGTGCTGCAGGTGCTGCTCGAGGCGGGCGGCGGCGTGGTCAGCGCCGAGACGCTGCTCGAGCGCGCCTGGGACGAGAACGCCGATCCGTTCACGAATGCGGTGCGCATCACGATCTCGTCGCTGCGTCGGCGCCTGGGCGAGCCGTGGGTGATCGAGACCGTCGCCGGGGTCGGGTACCGCGTCGCCGACGAGGCGGATGCCCGCGCGGGCACGGATGCGGCCGGCGCCGGGCCCGACTCCGCCTCCGATCCCGGCCCCGCCCCGGAGCCCGCCCCGTGAGCGCCCGCCTCAAGCTCACGCTGAGCTACGCGATCTTCCTGGCGGTCGCGGGCGTCGCCCTCGCGGCGCTGCTCTTCTACCTGCTGCGCTTCGTGCCCGACTCGAGCGTCGAGCTCGCCGCCGGCTTCGCGCCGAGCCGCGGCGATCTGCTGCGCGCGCTCTGGCCGCGGCTGCTGCAGGTCGGCGCCGTGCTGCTGGTGGTCGGCTTCGTCGGCGGCTGGTTCCTGGCCGGGCGCATGCTGAGGCCGCTGCGCCGCATCCACGATGTCGCCGTGCGGGTGGATGCCGGGTCGCTCGACGACCGGGTGCGCCTGGGCGGAACGCGCGACGAGTTCCGCGAGCTGGCCGACACCCTCGACGGCATGCTCGACCGCCTGCAGGCGGCGTTCGAAGAGCAGAAGCGCTTCGCGGCGAACGCCTCGCACGAGCTGCGCACGCCGTACGCGATCTCGCGCTCGCTCATCGAGGTGGCACTCGCCGACCTGTCCGGCACCGATGTCGAGCGGTTGCTGCGCCGCCTCGACGACACGAACCGTCGCGGCGCGGAGGCGGTCGAGGCGCTGCTGGCGCTCGCGGCGCTCGAGCACGCGGGGGCGATCGATCCCGAGCCGGTGGATGTCGCCGAGCTGACCGGCGAGGTCGTCGGCGATCTGCGTCCGGTCGCCGAGAGCGGCGGCGTGACCGTGTGGACGAGCCTCGGCGAGGGCGACGTCGACGGGCGCGAAGCGCTCGTGCGCCAGCTGATCGCGAACCTGGTGCTCAACGGCATCCGCCACAACCTGCCGGCCGACGGGCGGGTGGATGTCGGCACCCGCACGACGGCCGACGGCGCCGTCGAGCTGCGGGTCGTCAACAGCGGACCGGTCGTGCCGCCGGAGCTCGTGCCGACGCTGACCGAGCCCTTCGTGCGCGGCGCCGGGCGGGTAGCGCAGACCGCGAGCGTCGCGCCGATCGACGAGTCGGCGCCGGCCCCGCGTCTTGTGCCCGAGGGCAGCGGACTCGGGCTGACTCTCGTGTCGCGCATCGCCGCCGTGCACGGCGCCCGGCTCGCGATCGCCGCTCCCCCGACGGGCGGGCTGGATGTGCGGGTGCTGTTCCCGGCTCCGCACGGCGCCATCGCGGCGACCGATCCGGCGCACCCCGGCGACCTGGGAGGCGCGCGATGAACTTCTCGATCCTGCACTGGGGCTCGATCTTCTTCTACCCGATCTGGATCGGCCTGACCGCGATGAGCGTGGTGATCGGCGTCGCACTGCTGCGTCGCGGCGACCGCGGGCGGCTGGCCCTGGTCGGGATGACGGCGATCGTGCTCGCCTTCGTGCTGGGCCTCACCCTGCTGCCGACCGGCCAGTGGACGAGCGGCCAGTTCTGCTCGCTGCGCCTTACCACGCCCGGTCTGCTCAGCTTCGAGCCCTTCTCGAACGTGGGCCTGTTCGTGCCGCTCGGCTTCTTCCTGGCGCTCGCGACGCGCATGCCGGTCATCTCGGTGGCGGCGGGCTCGCTCGTCTCGGCCGGGGTCGAGGCGGCGCAGGCCTACGTGACCGCGATCGGCCGGGCCTGCGACGCGAACGACTGGATGCTGAACACGGCCGGCACGCTCGTGGGCGTGCTGCTGGCCGTCGTCGTCTCGGTGCTGGCGCGACGATCCGCCGCGCGCACCTCCCCCGCCTCCTGATCCGCATCCCGAACACGACAGAGCGGCCGGGTGCCCCTGCACCCGGCCGCTCCTTCTGACGGCGGCTTCAGTCGTCCCGGCCGGAGCCGCCGCGCCCTCCGTGACCCGAGTCGTCGGATCCGCCGCTGTGGTGGCCGGCGTCATCCGAGCCGCCGCGCGAGGAGCCAGAGCCGGACGAGCCGGAGCCCGAACCCGAGCCGGAGGAACCGGAGCCCGACTGTCCCGAGCCGGATCCGGAGTTCGAGCCGGTCGCCGGCGCCGGCGCCGGGGCCGGGGCCGGGGTGCTGCCGCCGCGGCGGCCGCCGTGGTCGTCGCCCACGTCGTGGCCGACGCCGTCGTCCTGGCCGGAGTGGCGCGGCAGGTCGTCGTCGCCGACGTCGTGACCCGGGCGCTCATCCTGGCCCGAGTGACGCGGGAGGTTGTCGTCGCCCGGCTCGGGCGAGGCCGACGACGAGGGCGAGGCGGAGGAGCTCGGCGAGGACGAGTCGTCGCTGCCCGGGCGGTCACCGCCGCGGTCGTCAATCACCGAGGAGGGGACGGTGCCGAGCTGATTCGTCGGAACCGTGTTCAGGGTCGCGGCGTTCACGGCGACGCCGCCGGCGGCGATGGCCAGCACACCGGCGGCGATGCCGGCGATGGCGAGCTGCTTCTTCATGTCGCGGATCTTCATGGCTCCGACGTTAGGGACGACTCGTCGAAGACGGGCCCCGCGGATATCCAAGAAACGTCCAAGATCGCGGATGCCGTGGGTCGACGGCTCGTGCGGAGGTCGCCGCACCCCGGAAGATGAGTGCATGCGCGCCCTGCTCGTCGAAGACGACCCCTCGCTCGCCGACGGCATCGTCGATGCGCTGGCCGGCTCGGCGATCGAGACCCGGCACGTCGGCACCGGCCGCGAGGCCCTCGCCGCGCTCGCCGACGACGCGCCCGACATCGTCATCCTCGACCTCGGCCTGCCCGACATGGACGGCACGGATGTCGCGCGCGCCGTGCGGCAGGCGGGCGAGACGCCGATCATCGTCATCAGCGCCCGCAGCGCCGAGCTCGACCGGGTGCTCGCGCTCGAGCTCGGCGCCGACGACTACCTCGTCAAGCCGTTCGGACTGCGCGAGCTGCTGGCGCGCATCCGCGCCGTGACGCGTCGGGCGGCCGCGGCGGCGGCGCTGGCGGAGGCCGCTGGGGCCGCGGGCGACGGCGGGGCGGATGCCGCGCCCGGCGCCGACTCGCCCGACCTCGGCCCGCTCTCCATCGACGAGCGCGCCCAGCGCGTCACGCTCGACGGCGCCCCGCTGCACGTGACCCCGACCGAGTTCGAGCTGCTGCGCTACCTCGCGCGCGACCCGGGCGCGGTGCGCCGCCGCGCCGACATCCTGCGCGACGTCTGGCACACCGAGTGGTTCGGGGCGACGAAGACCCTCGACGCGCACGTCGCGGCGCTGCGGCGCAAGCTCGGCTCACCGGAGTGGATCCAGTCGGTGCGCGGCGTCGGGTTCCGCTTCGAGATTCCTGCGGCAGTCAGTGCCGCGTCCGCCGCCGGCTCCGCTCGCGACGGCGACGGCGGCGGCGACAGCGACGGCAGCGGGCCCGCCGCGTGATCCGCCGCATCCTCGCCGCCCTCCTCGCGGTCGTCGTGATCGCCCTGCTGGTGCAGGACATCCCGCTCGCCAGCTACCTGCGCGAGACCGAGGAGGCGCGTCTGACGACCGCGCTGGAGCGCGACGCCTTCGTGCTCGCGGGCCGGTCGAGCGATGCGCTCGACGGCGACAGCGACGACACGGCCTCACTCGCGGCGGTGCGCACCCTCGCGAAGAAGTACGCGGCCGACAGCGGCGCCCGGCTCGTGATCGTCGACGCCGACGGGGTCGCCGTGGCGACGAGCGACGAGGGGGATGCGGCGGTCGGCGAGTCCTACGGCTCGCGCCCCGAGTTCCGCACCGCGCTCGGCGGCAGCCCGACCTCCGGCGAGCGCTCCTCGCAGACGCTCGGCGGCGAGCTGCTGTTCGCGGCCGTGCCGGTGCTCTCCGGCGACACGACGGTCGGCGCCGTGCGCGTCAGCTACGACGACCGCCAGGTGACGGAGGCGACGTCGAGCAAGATCTGGAGCCTCGCCCTCGTCGGCCTGACGACCCTGCTGCTCGCCGCGGTGATCGGCTTCATCCTGTCGCGCTCGATCACGCGGCGCCTGCGGCTGCTGCGCGACGCGACCGAGCGCTTCGCCCGCGGCGACCGCGCCGTGCGCGCCGACGTCGACTCGGGGGCGCCCGAGCTGCGCTCGCTGGCCGGATCGTTCAACACGATGGCCGAGCGCATCGACGACCTCATCGCGCAGCAGCGGTCTTTCGCCGGGGACGCCTCCCACCAGCTGCGTTCCCCGCTCACCGCAGTACGACTGCGGCTCGAGCACGCGCGCGAGCTCGTCGGCGTCGACCCGGACGGCGCCGCGCAGCGCCTCGACGTGGCCGAGGCCGAGCTCGACCGCCTCGACGAGCTCATCGAGGGGCTGCTGGTGCTCAGCCGCGCGGAGGATGCCGCCCCGGTCGAGACGGTGGATGCGACTGCCGTCGCCCGCGAGCGCGTCGAGGCCTGGCAGGCCCTCGCCGAGGAGCGCGCGAGCACGATCGAACTGCACGCCGCGGCGGAGGCGATGCTCATCTCGGCCGTGCCCACCGCTTTCGAGCAGGTGCTCGACAACCTCATCGACAACGCACTGCGCGCCGGCGGGCCGGGCACCCGCATCCGGATCTCGCTCGCCGCCGCGCCCGATGATGCGGACGCCGTCGACCTGCACGTGGTCGACAACGGCCCCGGGATGACGGCCGATCAGCGCGCCCGCGCCTTCGACCGCTTCTGGCGCGGACGCAACGACGACCTCGGCAGCGGCCTGGGACTCGCGATCGTCGCACGCCTGGTGCGCGCCTCGGGCGGCGAGGCGACCCTGCTCGACGCCGTCGGTGAGGATCTCGGCGTGGACGCCCGCGTGCGCTGGCGCCGCCCCTGACGCGTCCGGCCCGCCCTAGCGGCGATGCCCGTCCCTCCCCCGCTCCCGCAGCAGATCGATCGGTCGCAAACTGTCGCCTGAGAAGCCGTTGAAGCGACGGTTTGCGACCGATCGATGAGAGGAACGAGGCGCTGGGCCGCGTTCGGGCTACGCCTCGCCGATGTCGCGCAGGATGCGGGCCGCGCGGTCGAGCACGGCCCGGTCCTCGGCGGGGAGATCAGCGAGGATGCGGTCGAACCAGGCGTGCCGGCGCACGCGGTCGACGGCGGCGATCTCGGCGCCGGCCTCCGTCGGCACGATGCTGACGCGGCGTCCGTCGCGCGGATCGGGCTCGCGCCGCACGAGCCCGAGCTGCTCGAGGCGGTTGACGGTCTGGCTGATCGTCGAGAGGGCGACACGGTCGCGGTCGGCGAGCTCGCTGAGCGACTGAGGCCCGGTCGCGGTGAGCGCCGCGAGCACCTCGGTCGCGCTCTCGCCGAGGTCGCCCTGGGCGCGCAGACTGCGGAAGCGGCGGTAGATCACGGCGACGCTACGGCGCAGCTCGTGGCCGAGCTCGCGCACCTCCGGGTCGATCGGCGGAGCACCGCCGCCGGCCTCGGCGTCGCGCGCGGCGGCCGCGTGCTCCCGCTCGAGCGCAGCACGTTCGGCGTCGCTGCGCTGCGCGGGGGCGCCGCGATCGGCGGGCGTCCGGCGCCCGGCATCGCCCGGACTTGATTCCCTGCTCACGATTGCTTAGCATAACGAAGCAGTTTTACTTCGTATACCTAAGGAATGCCGGATGCCCGTCACCACCCTCGATCCGTCCGTCGCCCTCGTCGTCATCGACCTGCAGAAGGGCATCGCCGTCGACCCGCGCGCGCATCCGGTCGCCCCGGTCGTCGCGAACGCGGTGGCCCTGCTCGACGCCTTCCGCGCTCGCGAGCTTCCCGTCGTGCTCGTCAACGTCACCGGCGGAACCGGCGTGCGCACCGATCAGAGCGCCGCGCGCGCCGCCGCCGGAGCCGGCGTGGGCGCCGGCGGCCGCACCTTCCCGGACGACTTCGCCGAGCTGATCCCCGAGCTGGATGCGCGCACGAGCGACATCCTCGTGACCAAGCGAACGGTCGGCGCCTTCACCGGCACCGATCTCGAGGAGCGTCTGCGCGAGCGCGGCGTGACCCAGCTCGTCGTCGTCGGCATCGCGACGAGCGCCGGCGTCGAGTCGACCGTGCGCGCCGCCGCCGACCTCGGCTTCCACGTGAGCGTCGCGACCGATGCCTGCACCGACACCTCGATCGCCGGACACGAGGCCAGCGTCAGCGCCGGGCTCCCCCGCTTCGCCGAGACCGGCACCACCGCGGAGGTGCTCGCGCTGCTGCCGGCGCTCGCCCGATGAGCGCCCGCGACACGGCCGCCCACGACACCGCCGCCCACGATCTCGCCGGACCCGCCGCCGGGGCCACCCCGACCAGCGCCACCGCCGACACCCGCATCCCGCGCCGCCTCTACGCGCCGCTCATCATCGGCACGATCCTCAATCCGATCAATTCCTCGATCGTCGCCGTCGCGCTCGTGCCGATCGCGGCCGCGTTCGGCGTGCCGGCATCCCAGTCGGCGTGGCTCGTGACCGGGCTCTACCTGGCGACCTCGGTCGGCCAGCCCCTGGCCGGACGCCTCGTGGATGCGGTCGGCGCGAAGCCCGTCTTCCTGGTCGGCGCGGCGCTCACGATGCTCGCGGGCCTGATCGGAGCCTTCGCTCCCGCCTTCGGCTGGCTCATCGCCGCCCGCGTCGTGCTCGGGCTCGGCACCTGCGCCGGCTACCCCTCGTCGATGTCGGTCGCCCGCTCGCGCACGACCGACCCGACCGCGAAGGGCGCACGCACCCTGCTGACGGTGCTCGCCGTCGCGACGCAGACGGTCGCGGTGATCGGCCCGACTCTCGGCGGCGCGCTCATCGGCGTCGGCGGATGGCCGGCCGTCTTCGCGATCAACGTGCCGCTCGGGCTCCTCAGCCTCGTGCTCGGCGCGCTGTTCCTGCCGTCGGCGAGGCGCGACGCGCCCGCGGACGCCGTCGTCGGCGCGACGGACGCCGCCGCCGCGGACGCGACAGGCGGCGCCGCGCCCCGCCGTCGCATCCGCCTCGACCTGCCGGGCCTGGCGCTGTTCATCCTCGCGCTGCTGCCCCTGCTCGTCGTCATCATGGAGCCCACGGCGGGCCTGACCTGGATGCTGATCATCGCCGTGCTCGCGGGCGTCGGCTTCGTGCTGCGCGAACTGCGCACGACCGAGCCGTTCATCGACCTGCGCATGATCGGCGGCAACCGGGCGCTGCTGTCGACGTACATCCGCGCGACGCTGACGGCGCTGGTCAGCTACACGTTCCTCTACGGCTTCACGCAGTGGCTCGAGCACGCGCGCGGCCTGTCGCCTGCGACGGCGGGGCTCATCCTGCTGCCGACCTTCGCGGTCGCGATCGTCGTCTCGGCGCTGACCGGACGGGTCGCCCGCCTGCGCCCGAAGCTCTCGGTCGCGGCGGCGGCGCAGCTGATCAGCTGCGTGATCATGCTGTTCGCCAGCGCGCAGAGTCCGCTCTGGATGCTCGTCGCGGCCGCCGTCGTCATGGGCGTCTCGCAGGGCCTCGCCAACGTGACGAACCAGCAGGCGCTCATCGCGGTCGCGCCGGCCGCCCAGATGGGATCAGCCGCCGGCATCATGCGCACCTTCTTCTACTTCGGCGCGATCCTCTCGGGCGCGGCGACGGCGCTGTTCTTCGGCGCGGCCGCCGACACCGACGGCCTGCACCGGGTCGCGATCGTGTCGATCGTGGCGAGCTCGCTGCTGCTCGCGCTCACGCTCGTCGATCGCTCGCTGCGCCCCCGTTCGGCCGCACCCATCGCATCCAGCGCCACCTGACCAGGGCGAGCCAGGCCGCCATCCTCACTCCATCGTGTCGAGGATCTTCACCAGCAGCTCGAAGGTCGTGAGCGGGTTGATGATCGCGAAGCGCACGACCGGCTCGCCGTTATGCGAGCTCGGCACGACGAAGCCGATCTGGTCGTCGAGCAGCTTCTGCGACCAGCGGTCGTAGTCGGCGAGGGTCCAGCCCTCGCGGCGGAAGACGACGATCGACAGCTGCGGGTCGCGCACGAGCGACAGCGAGGGCCGGGCCGCGATCTCGTCGGCGATCTGCCGGGCGAGGCGGATGCCGTGGTCGATCGCCGCGCGGTAGCGCTCGGTGCCGTGGGTGGCGAGCGAGAACCACATCGGCAGGCCGCGGGCGCGGCGGGTGAGCTGGATGCCGAGGTCCGACGGGTTCCAGTCGGCGGCGTCGGTGAGGGTGTCGAGGTACTCGGCGCGTTGGGTGTGCGCGCGCAGCGCCTGCGCCGGGTCGCGGTAGATCAGCGCGCAGGCGTCGAAGGGCGCGAACAGCCACTTGTGCGGGTCGACGATGAGCGAGTCGGCGTGCTCGACGCCGGCGAAGAGCGGACGCATCCCCTCGACCAGCATCGCGGCCAGGCCGTAGGCGCCGTCGATGTGCAGCCAGACGCCGCGCGGCTTCGTCACCGCGGCGACCGAGGCGATGTCGTCGACGATGCCGAAGTTGGTGGTGCCGCCGGTCGCGACCACCGCGAAGACGGCGTCGCCGAACTCGTCGAGCGCGGCCTCGACCGCATCGCCGTGCAGACGTCCGTCGTCGCCGGTGGGCACGCCGACGACATCCACGTCCATGACTTCGGCGGCCGACGTGATCGACGAGTGCGCCTCGCTGCTGCAGACGACGACCCAGCGGTCGGGGCGGGCGCGGCCCTCGTCGGCGAAACGGCGGCGGGCGACGTCGCGCGCGGCGACGAGGGCCGAGAGGTTGCCGATCGTGCCGCCCTGCATGAAGACGCCGCCGGCGCCCTCGGGCAGGCCGAACTCGGCGGCGAGCCAGTGCAGCACCTCGTTCTCGGCGTAGACCGCGCCGGATCCCTCGATCCACGAGCCGCCGTAGACGGCCGATGCCGAGACGATCACGTCGAAGGCGCTGGCGGCCTTGCTCGGCGCCGAGGGGATGAAGGCGAGGTACCCGGGGTGGTCGGTCGTGAGGCAGGCGGGCGCGAGCACGTTCTCGAACACGGCCGTGGCCCGACGGGCGCCGATGCCGCCGCTCGTGATCGTGCGGCCGGCGAGGCGGAAGAGGTCGCGCTCGGTCATGGCCTTGTCGAGCGGGATGTCGGTGCCGAGCGCGCGGCGACGGGCGTAGTCGAGCACCTCGTCGACGGTGTCGACGGTCTCGGGCAGGATCGCGTGCATCCGCGCGGCGGGGTCGGTGCTCGTGAGGTCGGCCGGATCGGTCATGGGTTCTCTCCCGGGTGGTGGTCGGAGCGAGGATGCGCGGGGGGCGATGCCGGGTGGGCGTCGCTGCCCGCGCTCAGGGCTGCGGGGTCGGCGCCGAGCAGCGCCGCGGCGACGCGCAGGGTGAGTGCGCGGCGGTCGGGCGCCGCCTGCCAGCGTACGAGCGAGTGGGCGTTGAGTCCGTCGATGAGGGCGAGCAGCTGCCAGGCGACCGCGTCGGCGTCACCGGACGCACTCGCGGCGAGGCCGAAGGAGCCCTGCGCGATTCCGTCGGAGATGACGCCCGCGATCATGGCCTGCCAGGCATCCATCTGCTCGCGCACGGCCGCGGCGAGCGCCGCGTTGCCGGTGCCGAGCGCCCAGCCCTGCACCCAGACGAGCGTGACGTCGTCGCGGCCGCCGTCGAGCACGGTGTCGATGAGCGCTCCGATGCGCCACGACGGCGCCGGCTCGGCGCCGAGCAGCGCGGTGACGTCGTCGAGCTCGTCGGCGACGATCGCGGCGAAGGTGGCGGCGACGAGCTCGTCCATGCCGTCGATGTAGTGGGAGACGAGACCGGAGGCGACGCCCACGCGGGCGGCGACCGCGCGCAGCGTGAGCGCGGCGAGTCCCTGCTCGAGTGCGAGCTCGCGGGCGGCGCGCTCGATCTCAGCTCGACGCTCGGCGGGCGACTTGCGGGTGCGGGGTGCGGTGGATGTTGACGTCATCGGATCTCGTCCGTACTCTGCCCCATATTGATCGCTTGATCAATACCCGGTTCGAGACCCACGATCGACAGACCGGCGTCCCGCGACGACGCGGCCGCCGCCCGCAAGCCGAGGAGACCCCCATGACCTGGCGCATGCCGGCCGAGACCCACCCCCACGAGCGCAGCTGGATGGCCTTCCCCGTCGCCGGCCAGACTCTCGGCGACACCGGCGCCGAGCGCGAGGAGTGCTACGCCGCCTGGACGGCCGTGGGCCGCGCGATCGCCGAGTTCGAGCCGCTCACGATGGTCGTCGACCCGAGCGAGGCCGCCCGCGCCCGCGACCTGCTCGGCTCGGGCGTCGAGCTGCTCGAGGCCCCGCTCGACGAGTTCTGGATGCGCGACTTCGGCCCCAGCTTCGTGCTCGACCCCGAGCGCCCCGGCGTGCTCGGCGCGGTCGACTGGATCTTCAACGGCTGGGGCGACCACGAATGGTCGGACTGGGCGAAGGCGGCCGAGATCGCCCGCGTGATCGCCGGACGCACCGGCGCCGAGCTCGTCAGCTCGACGCTCGTGAACGAGGGCGGCGGCATCCACGTCGACGGCGAGGGCACCGTGCTGCTCACCGAGACGGTGCAGCTCGACCCGCGCCGCAACCGCTACGCCGACAAGGCCCGTGTCGAGGCCGAGATGCTGCGCACGATCGGCGCGACCACCCCGATCTGGCTGCCGCGCGGGCTCACCCGCGACTACGACGAGTTCGGCACCAACGGCCACGTCGACATCGTCGCGACCTTCCCCTCCCCCGGCCACGTGCTGCTGCACGAGCAGCGCGACCCCGCGCACCCCGACCACGAGGTCTCGCGCGAGATCCGCGCGGTGCTGGCCGGCGCTCGCGACGCCGCCGGGCGCGCGCTCGAGATCGTCGAGCTGCCGGCTCCGACGCAGATCCGCGACGAGGAGGGCCTGGTCGACTGGAGCTACGTCAACCACTACGTGCTCAACGGCGGCGTGATCGCCTGCGGTTTCGGCGACGAGAAGTCGGATGCCGAGGCGCGCGCGATCCTCGCCGACGCCTACCCGGGCCGCGAGGTCGTGACGGTGGATGCGCGGGCGATCTTCGCGCGCGGCGGCGGCATCCACTGCATCACCCAGCAGCAGCCGGCGCTCGTGCCGGTCGGCGCGCACGCGGGCGCCTGAGCCGATGAGCGAGTCGAGCATCGACCGCGGCTCCGAGCGATCCGTCGTCGCGCCCTTCGACGTCGTCGAGACGGGCATCGCCGAGCTGCGCGCCGCGCTCGAGAGCGGTGCGGTCACGAGCGTCGACCTCGTGCGCGCCTACCTCGCGCGCATCGACGCCTACGACCTCCCCGGCACCGCGACGGCACTCAACGCCGTCGTCGTGCGCAACCCCGAGGCGCTCGCCGAGGCCGCCGCGTCGGATGCCCGCCGCACCGCGGGCGCCCTGCTCGGCCCGCTCGACGGCATCCCGTACACCGCCAAGGACAGCTACCTCGTGCGCGGACTCACCGCCGCCGCCGGCAGTCCCGCGTTCGAGCACCTCGTCGCCCAGCGCGACGCCTTCACGATCGAGCGTCTGCGCGGCGCCGGCGCGATCTGCTTGGGGCTCACGAACATGCCCCCGATGGCGAACGGCGGCATGCAGCGCGGCGTCTACGGCCGCGCCGAGAGCCCGTACAACGCCGACTTCCTCGCCGCACCCTTCGCCTCCGGGTCCTCTAACGGATCCGGCACCGCGACGGCCGCGAGCTTCGCCGCCTTCGGACTCGGCGAGGAGACCTGGTCGAGCGGCCGCGGCCCTGCATCCAACAACGCCCTCTGCGCCTACACGCCCTCGCGCGGAGTCATCTCGACGCGCGGCAACTGGCCGCTCGTACCCACCATGGACGTCGTCGTGCCGCACACCCGCACGATGGCCGACCTGCTCGAGGTGCTCGACGTGATCGTCGCCGACGACCCCGAGAAGCGCGGCGACCTGTGGCGGGCGCAGCCGTGGATCGCGATCCCGGCCGCCAGCAGCGTGAGGCCGGCGTCGTACGTCGCGCTCGGCTCGGTCGCGCGCGCGACGACGCTCGCGGGGTCGCCCGCTGAGTCGCCCGCGACGACGGAGCCGACCGCGACGACGGAGCCGAGCGCGTCGACCAGCCCGGACACGGTCGGCAGCGCCGGAGCGGGCCCGCTCGCCGGGGCCCGCATCGGCATCCCGACCATGTTCCTCGGCACGGATCCGCTCGCCGGTACCGCCGAGAACCCGGGCATCGGCGGCCCGACCGGGCAGCGCATCCAGGCCCGACCGAGCATCGTGGCGCTCTGGGAGGCCGCCCGCCGCGACCTCGAGGCCGCCGGGGCGACGGTCGTCGAGACCGACTTCCCGGTGCTGTCGAACTACGAGGGCGACCGCCCGGGCGCGACGACGATCGCGACCGCCGGCCGCGTGAGCCCGACCTATCTGAAGCGCGAGATCGTCGACCTCTCGGCCTGGGGCTGGCAGGACTTCCTGCAGGCCAACGGCGACCCCGCTCTCGACACGCTCGTCGGCGTCGAGGGCGCCCGGATCTTCCCGCAGCCCGCGGGCGCGCTGCCCGACCGCTACACGGGCTTCGACGACGACATCGCCGATTACCCGGAGTGGGTCGCGAGCCACCCCGAGGTGCGGACCTTCCTCGACATCCCCGAACTCGAGGCGGGGATGCGCGGACTCGAGCGGACCCGCCGCGACGACCTCGAGGCCTGGCTCGACGAGCAGGGTCTCGACGCGGTCGTGTTCCCCGCGGTCAGCGACGTCGGCCCGGCCGACATGGACGTGGAGCCGGGCTCCGCCGACCTCGGCTGGCGCAACGGCGTGTGGGTCGCGAACGGCAACCTCGTCATCCGGCACCTCGGCGTCCCGACCGTCACGGTGCCGATGGGCACGATGGCCGACATCGGCATGCCGGTCGGTCTCACCTTCGCCGGCCGCGCCTACGACGACAGCCGGCTGCTGCAGCTCGCCGTCGCCTTCGAGGCGACGGGCGACCTGGCGACCGGCGACACGACGACGGGGCCCCGCCGGACCGAACCCGGCAGGACCCCGCGCCTTCTCCCCGACGAGGACTAGTTCGAGTACACCCGCACGTAGTCGACCTTCATCGACTGCGGCATCTGTGTCGTGCCGTCGGGGTAGCCGGGCCACTGCCCACCGACCGCGACGTTGAGGATGATGAAGAAGGGCTTGTCGAAGACCCACGGGTTGCCGTTGGTGTCGGCGGTGGTGCGCTCGGAGTAGACGTTGCCGTCGACCGACCAGGCGATGCGGCCCGGCGACCAGTCGACAGCGAAGGTGTGGAAGTCATCCGCGAACGACCAGCCCTGCGGGTGCTGGTAGGTGCTGGTGGGTCCGGCCGCTCCCGAGTAGCCGGGGCCGTGGATCGTGCCGTGCACGCGGTGCGGCTCGAAGCCGACGTTCTCCATGATGTCGATCTCGCCCGAGCCCGGCCACGGGTTGCTGCCGATGTCGCCGCCGAGCATCCAGAAGGCCGGCCAGATGCCCTGGCCGCGCGGGATCTGGATGCGGGCCTCGACCCGGCCGTACTGCGGCTGGTACTTGCCGGCGGTGGTGAGTCGCGCGGAGGTGTACGAGCCGTCGCCCTCCTGACGGGCGGTGATGACCAGGTTGCCGTTGCCGTCGAGCTCGGAGTTGGCGCGCGAGTCGGTGTAATTCTGCAGCTCGCCGTTGCCCCAGCCGCCTCCGCCGGTCTCGAAGTTCCAGACGTTGCCGTCGGGCGCCGATCCGGCCGCGCCATCGAAGTCCTGCGACCAGACCAGGTTCTCGGCGTGCGCCTTCGGCGCGTTGGCGGTGCCGCTGACGGCGGATGTGGCTCCGACCGCGAGCACGGCCACCCCGGCCGCGAGCGCGAACAGCGCCGGCCGACGGCGCCGAATCGCCGTCGATCGTGTGGTGCGAATCATCATCGATCCTCTCCTGCGGCCTCTCCCCGAGACCGCGGTCACCGCGCGGGGTGCGCATTCGAGGTCCGCGCCGCGCGAGCCGGACTCCGTCGTCCGACGAATCGACTGTAACCACTTCGGGGGACAGGCCGCATTCCGCTCGCCTCGGATGAAACGATGAAACCCCCGTTCAGAACCCTTTGCAGAAAGTTTGCTCAGAGCCCTTACGAACGGGGGTCCCGGGCGTCCGGCGTCGGGGTCGCCGCCGGACGATCAGGTCGACGGTGCGCGCCTCAGCTCGCCGCGACCCAACCGCGCGACGCAGCGGAGCGCTCGGCCGCATCCACCAGCTGGGCGGCGCGGCGGCCGTCGGCGACCGAGGGACCGTCCTGCTCGCCGGTCACGACCGAGCGCAGGAAGTGCGAGGCCTCGATCGTCTTGAGGTCGTCGAAGCCCATCGGGATGCCGGGGCCCGGCTGGAAGCGCGAGAACTCGCCGTCGGCGGGCCCGGCGAGCACGGTCGAGAAGCCGTAGAACTCGTCGTCGCGGGTGGCGATCTCGAGCTCGTTCATGCGGGTGAAGTCCCAGCGCAGCGTGCCGAGGGTGCCGTGCACCTCGAGGGTGTACTCCGACCGCGAGCCCGTCGAGACGCGGCTCGATTCGAAGACGCCGACGGCGCCGCCGGCGAAGTGGGCGATGATCGCGCTGTAGTCCTCGTTCTCGACCGTGCCGCGTTCGGTGCCGGCCTGGGCGGCGTGACCGACCGCATCCCCCGTGACGATCGGGCGCTCGGCGATGAAGATGCTCTGGTCGGCGACGAGCTCGGCGATCTCGCCGACCACGTGCTCGGCCAGGTGGAAGCCGTGCGAGAGCAGGTCGCCCAGCACGCCGCTGCCCGCCCTCGCGCGGGCGTAGCGCCAGGTGAGGGGCGCCTCGGCGTCGGCGGAGTAGTCGGCCACGAACCCGACGCGCACGTTGGTGACCCGGCCGATGCGGCCCGAGCGCACCAGCTCGCGGGCGCGGGCGATGATCGGCGCGTGGCGGTAGCTGAAGCCGACCGCGGTCACGACGCCGGCCGCCGCAGCGGCATCTGCGATCTGCGTGCTCTCCTCGAGCGAGATTCCCATCGGCTTCTCGATCCAGAACGGCTTGCCGGCCTCGGCCGCGGCGATCGCCATCTCGCGGTGCAGGAAGTTCGGGGCGCAGATCGAGACCGCGTCGACCTCGGGATCGGCGATCACCTCGCGCCAGTCGGCGGTCGCGCGCTCGTAGCCGAGCTCCTCGACGGCGGCGCTCCGGCCGCTCTCGGCGACGTCGGCGGCGACGACGAGCCGCGGCCGGGCGCCCAGATCGGGGAACCGCTCGTGCACGTTGCGATAGGCGCGGGAATGGGCGCGGCCCATCCATCCGACGCTGATGAGGCCGATGCCGAGCTGACGGGTCATGGGTTCTCCTGCGATGAGAGGTCGATGGTGGATGACGGAGGCGGAGGGAGTCGGCGCGAGTGGATGCGACGCGGGTGGCTGCGACGCGGGTGGCTGCGACGCGGACCCGCACCGCCCAGCGCGAACGCCCGGAACCGAGACCGGCGCCGGGCGTTCGCGTCGATGGACCTCAGGCCGAGTGGCCCTTGCGGTTCTCGGGGAGGTAGATCGCGCCGGTCGACACGTCCTCCTCGAGGGCCTCGAGCGTGCGGCCGCGCGTCTCGGGCACCTGCGTGATGATGAAGATCAGGGCGAGCACCCCGACGCCGGCGAAGATGAAGAAGGTGCCGGTGATGCCGATCGAGGCGACGACGCTCGGGAAGAAGAGCCCGATGATCGCGTTCACGACCCAGAGGAACAGCACCGAGATGCCGATTCCGAGGCCGCGCATGTGCAGCGGGAAGATCTCCGAGAGCATGACCCAGACGGCCACGTTGAGGAAGGTCTGCATCGAGCCGACGAAGGCGACGACGAGGATCAGGATCACGAAGGGACGAGCCGGGTTGCCGGCCGGCAGCGCGATCGAGGCGATGCCGATCAGCAGGTGACTCACGGTCGTCAGCGAGAAGCCGATGATGAGCGTGCGGCGACGGTCGATGCGGTCCATCATCGCGAGGGCGATGAAGCCGCCGATCACGGCGATCACACCGGGCGCGACGTTGGCGATCAACGCGAAGCGCTCGGCGAAGCCGGCCTCGACGAGCACCGAGTTGCCGTAGTACATGATCGAGTTGATGCCGGTCAGCTGCTGGGCGACGCCCAGGCCGATGCCGACGAGCAGGATGCGCAGCAGCCACTTGTTGGTGATCACGCCGATGAAGCCGGTGCGCACCTGGCGCTTGTCCTCGTCGGCGATGTTCTGCACCTCGGCGAGCTCGGCATCCGCACGACCCTCGGGGCGGATCGTCGAGAGCACGGCGCGCGCCTCGTCGATGCGGCCCTTCTCGACGAGCCAGCGCGGCGACTCGGGCATGCGCAGCATGCCGACGAACAGCGCGATCGCGGGCAGCGCGGCGACCGAGAGCATGATGCGCCAGACGCCGCCCTCCTCGCCCCAGATGTTGCCGATGATGGCGTTGACCACGAAGGCGGCGAGCTGGCCGATCACGATCATGATCTCGTTGCGGCCGGCGAGCGATCCGCGGATCTCGTAGGGCGCGAGCTCCGCGAGGAAGACGGGCACGACGGTGGAGGCGCCGCCGACGCCGAGTCCGAGCAGCACGCGGCCGGCGACCATGACGCCGAAGTCGGGGGCGACGACGCAGGTGACGGCGCCGACGAAGAAGAGCACGGCGAGGCCGATGATGATCTTGCGACGGCCGATCGCGTCGGAGATGCGGCCGCTCAGCACGGCGCCGAGGGCGGCGGCGAAGAGCAGCGAGCTGGTGACGATGCCCTCGGTGAGCGGCGTGAGGCCGAGCTCGACGGTCATCGGGCGCAGGGCGCCGTTGATCACACCGGTGTCGTAGCCGAAGAGCAGCCCGCCGAAGGTGGCGACGAGTGCGACGGTTCCGAGGCGCTTGCGGTACGGACCAGGGGTGAGCGGGGGCAGCTCGGTTCTCGGACCAGAGGTCTGCGAGGCGGTCATGAGACTCCTTCGTCTGGAACGGCCGCGGGCGTCAGCGGCCGTGTGGACAGACTGCCGGATGTCCATATGTCCTGTCAATTAGACAGGTCAGATCTCGTCGAAGTCCTACAGGCGTCGCGCCGGACCTGTCGTGCCGCGCGGGATCAGTGTCGGCTCGAGCACGCGCCGCTCCCCCGCCGCGGGTCGTCCGCCGACCAGATCGCGCACCATCCGACCGACCTCGACCCCCATGTCGTACGAGCGGTCGTCGACCGTGGTCAGGTCGATGACCCCGCTCGCCGCGATCTCGGTGCTGTCGTAACCCGCGACCGACAGCTGCTCGGGAACCCGGATGCCCAGCTCGCGCGCAGCCCCCAGCACGCCGATCGCCATGAGGTCGTTCGCGCCGAAGACGGCCGTGAGCTCCGGATGGGCGCGCAGCAGGCCGAGCGCGGCCGCCCGCCCCTCCGCCTCGGTGGCGGCGCCGTCGTGCTCGACCACGATCACCTCGCCGCCGCCCGCGGCGACCGCTGCGACGAAGCTCGCCCGACGCGCGGCGCCGGCTCCGCCGGCGACCGCGAGGTGGCCGATGCGACGGTGGCCGAGGGCGAGCAGGTGCTCGGCGACGAGCCGCGCCCCGGCGGCGTCGTCGTTGGCCACGCCGTCGACGCCCTCGGGCATGTCGAGCCGCGTCCCGGCGACGACGAGCGGCGGCGCCACCGCGGTCGTGAGGGTGCGCCCGGTCAGCGACGGCGGCAGGTCGCGCGCGACGACGATCGCGTCGGCGCGCAGCGAGAGCAGCGCATCCACCGACCGCCGCAGCGCCTCGGTGTCGGTCGCGCCGGCCGTGTCGACCACCGAGACCCGGTAGCCGTCGCGCGCGAGCTCGCCCTCGAGCCCGCGCAGCAGATCGACGAACCAGGTGTTGGCGTAGTCGTCGATGAGCACCGCGATGGTCTCGGTGCGGCCCGATGCCAGCTCGGAGGCGGCCCGGCTGGGGCGGTATCCCAGCTCGGCGATCGCCGTCTCGACGGCCTCGCGCGAGGCGTCGCTGACCTTGTCCGAGCCGCGCAGCACGAGCGACACGAGCGATCGGGAGACCCCGGCGACGCGGGCGACGTCGTAGATCGTCGGTCGCTTCTCGCTCATGAGCGAATCACCTGTTTCGACGTATTGACCTGACATGGAAAGCGTGTCTATCCTACCGATCGTTGGAGCGCTCCAACAGTTCGACACATCGGGATGCCGCAGCACCGCGCCGGCGTCAGCCACCACGACCAGGAGAGACCCTTGAGCACGAACGACATCGGCGTCGCCGTCATCGGAGCGGGCATGGCCGGCAAGGCCCACGCCGCCGCCTACCGCACCGCCCCCACCCTGTTCCAGAGCGTGCTGCCGCCCGTGCGGCTCGTCTCGATTGCCGACGCCTACGAGCCCCTCGCCGAAGCCGGCGCCCGCCGCTTCGGCTACGAGCGCCACGACACCTCCTGGCAGTCCATCGCCGAGGCGGATGACATCGACGTCGTCAGCGTCGTCGTCGCCAACCACCTGCACCGCGAGATCGTCGAGGGCCTGCTCGCCGCCGGCAAGCACGTGCTCTGCGAGAAGCCGCTCAGCGACACCATCGAGAGCGCCCGCGCCATGGCCGAGGCCGCCCGCACCGCATCCACCGTCGCCCGGGTCGGCTTCACCTACCGCCGTGCGCCCGGCGTCGCCTTCCTGCGTCAGCTCGTGCAGGACGGCACGCTCGGCGAGATCTTCCACGTCAGCGGCCGCTACCTCACCGACTACGCCGCCGATCCGAACACCGCCATCAGCTGGCGGTTCAAGGGCGACCCCGGCTCGGGCGCCCTCGCCGACGTGGGCAGCCACGTCGCCTACCTCACCGAGTTCATCGGCGGACCCGTCGCCAGTGTCAGCGGCGGCCGTTTCGCCACCGTCATCCCGCAGCGCCCGAAGCCGCTCGGCGCCGTCTCGGGCCACGGCGTCACCGCCGTGAGCGACGAGCTCGACACGGTCGAGAACGACGACTACGCCACCTTCTCGGTCGGCTACGCCTCGGGCGCGGCCGGCAGCGTCGAGGTCTCGCGCGTCGCCGCCGGCTTCGCCAACGGCCTCGTGCTCGAGGTCTACGGCTCGAAGGGCTCCGCCCGCTGGGAGCAGCACACCCCCAGCGAGGTGCACCTGTTCCTGCATGAGGGACCGGCCGACCAGCGCGGCGAGCGCCGCATCCTGCTCGGCGGAGCGCACCCGTACGTCGCCGGCGGCGCGCCGATCGACGTGCAGGGCGTCGGCTTCGGCCAGAACGAGGGCTTCGCCGTGCAGGCCCGTGCGTTCCTGGATGAGGTCGCCGGCCTGCCCGAGGCCGACTCGCTGCCGCGCAACGCGAGCTTCGACGACGGCGTGCGCAACATGGTGCTGCTCGACTCGGTCGCTCAGTCGGCCGCGCAGGACGGCGCGAGCGTCAGCATCCCCGCTGCGGTCTGACCGCGGTCACGACTCCCGATCGACACGAATCACCCACGACAGGAAGACCCGACCATGCGACTCGGTCTCTACAACGCCATCCTCCACGACCGCACTCTGCCCGAGGCGATCAAGGTCGTCGCCGATCTCGGCCTCACCGGTCTCGAGCTGAACTCGGGCGGCTTCCTGCCGGCCGTGCACATCCCGACGATCGACGACATCCTCGTCAGCGACGCCGCGCGCGACGACTTCCTCGGCCTGTTCGAGGGCACCGGCGTCCAGCCAGCCGGCCTCAACGCCAACGGCAACCCGCTGCACCCCAACCCGGTCATCGGCGAGAAGCACGCGGAGGACATCCGCCGTTCGATCCGCCTCGCCGCGCGCCTCGGCCAGACCCGCCTGGTGACCATGTCGGGCCTGCCGGGCGGCGAGCCCGGCGCGACGGTGCCGAACTGGATCGTCAACGCCTGGAACTCGGCCGCGCTCGACGTGCTCGACTACCAGTGGAGGATCGCCGCCGACTTCTGGCGCGAGACCGACCGCCTGGCCGCCGATCACGGCGTCAAGGTCGCGCTCGAGCTGCACCCGCAGAACCTCGTGTTCAACACGCGCGACGTCCACAAGCTCGTCGAGCTGACCGGCGCTACGCACGTGGGCGTCGAGCTCGACGCCTCGCACCTGTTCTGGCAGCAGATGGACCCGGTGGCGGTCGTGCGCGAGCTCGGCCCGCTCGTCTTCCACGCCGCCGCGAAGGATGTGCGCGTCAACGCCGAGACCGCCGCACTGCAGGGCGTGCTCGACAACGGCTTCCGCCGCCTCGACCCGAGCGAGAACCGCACCAACCTGGGCGGCGACGAGTGGGCGAACGAGTGGCCGAAGCCGGCCGCGTGGGACTTCGTCGCCCTCGGCAAGGGGCACGACACCGCGTACTGGACCGAGTTCCTGCGCGCGCTGCACGAGGTCGACCCCGAGATGCTCGTCAACATCGAGCACGAGGATGTCGAGCTCGGCCGCATCGAGGGCATCGAGGTCGCCGCGACCGTGCTCAAGGACGCCGACGCGGCCCTGCAGGCGTCGCTCTGATCCTGAGCTGATCCCGCCGAGCGCGGGTCTGCGTTCCGAGCGCCGGGTGTCATTACCCCGCGCTCGGAACCCGGGCCCGCGCTCGAGCCGTCTCAGGCGGCGCTGCGCTCCGCGAGCGGGCGGCGGCGCAGGCCGGCATCCAGCACCTCGGGCGCCTGGTAGCTCATGTCGAGCCGCGTGACGTCGGTGCCGGGCGCGACGATCGCGTCGATCGCATCCAGGGTCGCGTCGTCGAGCCGCACCTCGCTCGCGGCGAGCAGGTCGTCGAGCTGGGCCTCGGTGCGCGGTCCGATGATCGCGCTCGTCACGCCCGGGTGCGCGAGCACGAAGCCCAGCGCGAGGTGCGTCAGCGACAGCCCCGCCTGCTCGGCGACGGGGATGAGCTGCTCGATGACGTCGAGACGGCGCTCGTCGCGCAGGTACGAGAACGGCATCTGCGAGCGGTGCGTCTCGATCGGCTGCCCCTTGCGGTAGCGGCCGGTGAGCTGGCCGCCGCCGAGCGGGCTGTAGACGAGCGTGCCCATCCCGTACTTCTGGGCGAGGGGCAGGATCTCGCCCTCGATCGAGCGGTTGAGGATCGAGTAGGTCGGCTGCTCGGTGCGGAAGCGCTCGAAGCCGCGGCGCTCGCTCATCCACTGCGCCTCGACGATCTGCGAGGCGGGGAAGCTCGACGTGCCGATCGCGCGCACCTTGCCCGAGCGCACGAGGTCGGTGAGGGCCGAGAGGGTCTCGTCGATGTCGACGCTCGGGTCGGGTCGGTGCACCTGGTAGAGGTCGATGCGGTCGGTCTGCAGCTTGCGCAGCGAGTCCTCGACGGCGGTCATGATCCAGCGACGCGAGTTGCCGCGCCGGTTCGGGTCCTCGCCCATCGGGCCGTGGAACTTGGTGGCCAGCACGACGTCGTCGCGGCGGCCCTTCAGCGCGAGGCCGACGACCTCCTCCGAGTCGGCGTACATGTCGGCGGTGTCGACGAAGTTGATGCCGGCATCGAGGGAGCGGTGGATGATGCGGGTCGCCTCGTCGCGGTCGGCGGTGCCGAAGCCGCCGAGCGACATGGCGCCGAGCGCGAAGGGGCTGACCTTGATTCCGGTTCGACCGAGGGTGCGGTGCTGCATGGGTGTTCCTTCACCTGGAGTGGATGCGATCCGGCGGGCTATCATCGGATAACCGGAACCGCATTCCGGAACTATACGGAACGTTGTTCCGGTTTTGCAAGGAGCCCCATGTCCGCATCCCCTCCGGTGTCCGACTCGAGCGCGCCCCCGAGCACGCCGGCGTCGGCCCGCCGGCCCCGCGCCGACGCCCAGCGCAACCTCGCGACGGTGGTCGCCGCCGCGAAGGAGGTCTTCGCCGAGAGCGGCGTGGATGCGCCCATGCGCGAGATCGCCGCGCGCGCCGGGGTCGGCGTCGGCACCATCTACCGCCACTTCCCGCAGCGCTCCGATCTCGTCAAGGCCGTCTTCACGACCGAGGTGGATGCAGCGGCCGCCGACGCCCCCGCGATCGCCGCGGCGCACTCCCCCGGCGACGCGGTCGCCGCCTGGCTCGTGCGCTACACCCGCTTCGTCGCCGCCAAGCGCGGGCTCGGGGCAGCGCTTCACTCCGGCGACACCGCCTATGCGGCACTGCCCGACTACTTCCTCGGCACGCTCGGACCGGTGCTGCGCGGCCTGCTCGACAGCGCCGAGGCGGCGGGTGAGATCCGTGCCGGCATCGAGCCCGAGGATCTGCTCGTCGCGGTCTCCCGCCTCAGCTCGGGTCAGGACGCCGCCCAGTCGGAGCGCCTCGTGCACCTGCTCGTCGACGGCCTGCGCTACGGCGCGGGGAGCTCGCGATGAGCAGGCCGAGACGGGCGCTGATCCGCTCGTCCCCGATCCCGCTGCACGAACAGCTCGCGCGCATCCTCCGCGGCCGCATCGTGAGCGGCGACTGGGGACCCGGCCAGCGCATCCCCTCGGAGAACGAGCTCGCGCTGGATTTCGGCATCAGCCGTATGACGGCGCGCCAGGTGCTCGTCCGGCTCAGCGACGAGGGCCTGCTTCGGCGTGTGCAGGGCAAGGGCACCTACGTCGCCGGCGATGACTCGTCGCGCAACGGGGCCGAGGATCATGTCGGCATCCGCGCACGGCTCGAACGCCAGCATCCTGATGCCGCGGTCGAGGGCATCGACGTCGCGCGTGTCTCGGCCGAGCCCGATGTCGTTCGCGCTCTTCGCCTCGAGCCGACGGCGACCGTGCACCGCGTGAGCTGGATTCGACGGTCGGGAGCTGTCCCTGTCAGCGCAGGCGAGATCTTCGTGCCCGACCATCCCGTCGCCGATATCCCCGACGACATCTCGCTAGCCCGATTGCCTCCCGCCCTCGCCGCTCAGCACGGCCGCAGTGTCGACACCGTCACCGAGGTCCTTCACGCTGCCGTTTCGACCGCGCCGCTGTCCGATCTCCTCGGCATAACCGACGGCGCCCCCCTGCTGGTCGTCGAACAGACGATGACAGCGCACGAGGCCGCGCCGGTCGAGTACAGCCGAACCTTTTTCCGCGGCGACCTGGTCAGGTGGGAGACGACGACGCACTTCTGAGCCGTCGTGCTCCGTCAATTCCATCGGAATCCCGGCTACATGATCGATCTCTGATCGTGTCAGCGCCCCGCCGAGCGTCGCAGCGCGTCGGCGGTGCGCAGACTCAGCGCCATGATCGTCAGAGCCGGGTTCGCGGCGAGGGCGCTCGGGAAGACCGAGTTGTCGCAGATCCAGAGGTTCGGCACCTCCCAGCTGAGACCTTCGTCGTCCACGACCGAGTCTCCCGGGTCGGAGCCCATGCGCGCCGTGCCGATCGTGTGGGCCGTGCGATCGAGCACGATCGTCTCGCGCGCCCCCGCCGCCTCGACGAGCGCGACCATGGTGCGGATCGCGTGGGCGCGGAGGCGCTTCTCGTTCTCGCCGGCGCTGAAATCGACGCGCACGCGCGGCAGGCCGTCGGCGGCGATCTCATCGCTCAGCGTGAGGCGGTTGCCGTCGTCGGGCAGGCACTCGGCGTTGATGCCGACGCCGGCGAGGTGACGGTAGTCGCGCATCCACCGCATCAGCTCCGCCCCGCGGAGCCCGCCACCGCGGGCGAGCGTCGTCGCGAGGGTCTGCGGCTGCGCGCCGAGGCTCTGGATCAGGTATCCGCCCGCGAAGTCGGCATCGGATGGGCGCAGCAGATCCTCGGTGATGATGGACGAGGGGTACCCGCGGTAGGCGCGCATGTCCTCGTCGTAGCGCCCCCACACCTGGGTGGCGCCGTGGGCGAGGAAGTTGCGGCCCACCTGGCCGCTGCCGTTCGCGAGACCGGTGTGCAGCAGCAGACGCGGCGTCTCCACGCCGCCCGCCGCGAGCACGAGAGCAGCCGTGCGCTGGCGGCGGAGAGCGCCGTCGCGACGGTAGACGACCGCACTGACGCGGCCCCGCGCATCCGTCTCGATGTCGACGACCATCGCGCCCGAGCGGATCTCGGCGCCGCGGGCGACGGCGAGCGGCAGATAGCTCGTGTCCATCGTGACCTTCGCGCCCGTGCGGCAGCCCTGATGGCAGGTTCCGGCGTTGACGCAGGCGTGCCGCAGGCCCCAGTGCTCCTGCTCGCGGTCGCGGGTGGCGACAGCGACCGGGCCGTCGGTCGCCGTGATGCCGAGGGCCTCGGCCCCGCGCAGCATCGCCGTGGAGGAGGCGTTGCGCGCGACCGGAGGCATCTCGTAGCGGCGCGAGGGATCCCAGGGGTAGCGCTCGGGGCCGGAGATGCCGACGAAGCGCTCGACCTGCTCGATCCAGCGGGTCAGCTCGGCGTGCGCGATCGGCCAGTCGCGTCCGAGACCGCTCTCGCTGCGCAGTCGCAGGTCGCGCGCATCCGGCCGCGGAGCGAAGGCGCCCCAGTGCAGCATCGAGCCGCCGACACCACGACCCGAGTTGTTCGGGCCGAAGGCGGTGGCGTCGGCGCCGCCGCTGAGCCGGTCGTCCATCCAGTTGATCTGCTGGGCGGCGAGCATCTCGTCGGGGGTGTGGTCACGCGGCTCGGTGTTGTCGCCGGCTTCGAGGGCGACGACACGGAGACCGTGCGTGGCGAGGGAGGCGAGCAGCGGAGCGCCGCCGGCGCCCGTGCCGACGACCACGACATCCACGGTCTCGTCATCGGAGTAGGTGCGCTGGCGGTCGAGCCTCATGCCTCGCCTTCCGTCGTCGATCGGCCCGCGCCATTGGTGATGCCCGGTGGTCGCGCAGCCGGGTCAGGCAGCGGCTCCCAGCTCTCGGCGCGATCCGCGCGCAGCTCGGCGAAGCCCGACTGGCGTTCGGTGTCGCCGCCGGTCGCGACACCGTCGAACCCGATGAGAGCCATGGTGGCGGGATGCGCGAGCCACTGCCGCGTCAGGTCGACCGCCGCGTCCTCCAGCCAGGGTTCGAGGTCGCCCTCCCCGAGCCGGTCGAGCGCCTCGCCGCGGGCGTCGGCATCGGGGATGCGCGCCCAGTCGGCGAGCGCATCGAGTCCGCGACGGTAGGCCTCGGGATCGGAGGGCGCATCCGCCGGACGCCAGCCGTCTCCCACGCCGGTCGCGAGCTGAGCATCCACGCGGGCGGCGAGGTCGATCGCCGGACCGGGCTGCGGCACGAGGTGGTCGGCGAGCAGCCTGAGGCGGTCGAGCTGCTCGGTGTCGAGCACGTTCGGCGCATAGTCGGGGTCGTCGGCGAGGGCGCGCGCGGCGAGCGCCGCACGCGTGCGCGACGTCGTCCTGGCCGAAGCGAGCACGCGCCCGAAGTCGCTCGGGACGGTCGGGCCGAGCCCGGCGCGTTCACGCCAGAAACGGCGCACCTCCGCGGCGAGCGCCGCGGGCTGCTCGATCGGGATGAGGTGGGCGGCGTCCGCGATCTCGCGCACCTCGGCACGCGCGAAGTGGGGCGCCGTGAGCCGGCGCTGCGCATCGGCGTCGAGGTCGCCGTCGGCGACGCCGGCGAGGATCAGCGCGGGAACCGGCGACGGGGTCGCCAAGTCGGAGCCCGAGACGGCGACCGACCAGTCCTCGCGGCTTCCGCGCTCGAGCCAGGCGCGCCACGCCTCGGGGCTCGCCCGGTGCACATCGTCGGTCGCGCGATCGAGCTCGGGGCGAGGCAGGGCGTCGTGGTCGGCGGCGTCGGAGTCGGCGAGATCCGCCAGCACGAAGCTGCGGGCGTGCAGTTCGCTGACGCGGCCTTCCGCGGCCCAGTTCAGCATCGCCGCACGCCGGGCGTCATCCATGGGCTCCGGCGACGGCGGCGACGACGCGACCAGCACGACGCCGGCGAGCCCGAACAGCGGGGCCTCGCCGCGGAGCGTCCGCGCGGCGACGACGGTCGCGATCTTGCCGCCCATGCTGTGGCCGAGCAGCATCCAGCGCGCCGGGGCGATCGTCGCGATGCGCTCGACGACCGACCGCGCCATCGCATCCACGTCGGTGCCGGCGGCGGTCCCCTCCGCATCGGAGAGATCGCCGAAGCCGGGCAGGTCGAGGCCGACGACGTCGATCTCGTCGGCCAGCTCGGCGCGCAGCGCGTCGAACTCGCGGGCGCTCGAGCCGAGCGAGTGCAGCGCGAACAGAGTCGGGCGCCCGGGGTCGGCGTGCGCCGACGGTCCGGGCGCTCCGGCGTTCAGTGACGCTCCTCAGAGCGGAGGGCGAGTCCGAGCGCGAAGAAGGTCGGCGCCCAGTGCCCCACGAACAGCCCCCAGCGATCCGACTGCGCTCGGTCGTCGCCGGGCTTCGCCCGCGACGCGAGCCAGGCGAGGAAGCTCAGCGCGATCGATCCGAACCCGGCCGCGAACGCCCACTCGCTGCGGATGCCGCCGCGGTGCAGAGCGCCGATGGGGTCGAGCGGTCCGGCCTGGACGGCCTTCTTGAGACGCTTCATCGCGTCGCGCTGGATGCTGCTCATGGTGTCCTCTTCTCGTCGTTCGATGGATACGGCTCAGGCCGCCGCGAAGGCGGTCACGAGCTCGCGGGTGAAGTCGTCCAGGTCGTCGGGATCGCGCGAGGTGACGAGCGTCCACCCCGCTTCGCGGTCGACGTGCACGCTCTCATCGACCCAGGTGGCGCCGGCGTTCGTCAGGTCGGTGCGCAGCGAGGCGTAGCTGGTGAGGGTCTTGCCGCTCACCCTTCCCGTCTCGACGAGCGCCCAGGGTCCGTGGCAGATCGCGGCGATCGGCTTGCCTGCCTCGACGAAGTCCGACACGAAGGCGATCGCGTCGTTCTCGAGACGGAGCGAATCGGCGTTGATGGTTCCGCCGGGGATGATCAGCGCGTCGAAGTCGGCGGCGTCGGCTGCGCTGATGGTCAGATCCGCGGCGAGGGTCGCGCCCGGGTCCTTGTCGCCGACGAGCGTCGCGACGTCGCCTTGCTCGACGGCGACGATGACGGCCTGGCCGCCCGCGTCGATGACCGCCTGGCGGGGGCGGACCAGCTCGTCCTGTTCGATGCCGTAGTTGGTCACGACGATCGCGATCTTCTTGCCGTGCAGCTGCGAGGAGTCGGTCATGGAAGCCTCCGATGAATCGAGATCATCCGGGTGGCGATGCGGATCGCACCAGTCCCGGGAGTCGCGAGCGACGCTACGAGCGCGGCGACGATGCCGGTGCGCGTTCCCAGCGGGCGCGCATCCGACGGCCACCTGACACGCACCCGATGGTCCCGCCGGCCGCAGAAGCCGACCGTGACCCGACCGCCGCCTGTGCGCGGGCAGGGATCCCGCCCGCGCCCGGGCGCGGAGGCGTGGGATGACTTCCACGACCTGCAGACAACGGAAGGAGCGACCATGAGCGACCAGAACCTGCCCGCCGGAGCGAGCGAGGGACCGGGCGAGGAGCTGGAGAACAGCGAGATCGCGCCGCACGGCACGCCGAGCTCGGTCCCGGGCGACGACGGCAGCAGCGGAGTGCCCGGCGCGGACGGCGACGGCGTGCAGGGCACCGACCCCGACGTCGTGCCGGACGGCTCGGCGCCCGACACCGAGGGCGACGACGACCCGAGTTCGGGCGGCGCCCCGCAGAGCTGATCTCGCCGCACTGCGACAGACGAACGCCCCGGTCGGACCGACCGGGGCGTTCGTCTGCCGTCGAGCGTTCAGGGCGTGATCATGCCGCCGTTCACGCTGAGCGTGGCGCCGACCGTGAAGCTCGACTCCCCCGAGGCGAGGTAGACGTAGGCGGGCGCGATCTCGGCCGGCTGGCCGGCTCGGCCGATCGGCGCCTCGCTCGATCCGAACTCGGGCAGGCTCTCGGGGTCGACGCCCTGCGTGACCTGCAGCACCGACCAGGTGGGCCCGGGGGCGACCACGTTGACGCGGATGCCGCGCTCGATCAGCTGCTGCGCCATCCCCTTCGAGAGGTTGTTGATGGCGCCCTTCGTGGCGGCGTAGTCGAGCCGGTCGGGCGCCGGCGAGTAGGCCTCGGCGGACGCCGTGTTGATGATCGTCGACCCGGGCGCGAGATGCGGCACCGCGGCCTTGACGATGGCGAAGGCGGCGAAGACGTTGGTACGGAACGTCGCCTCGAACTGCTCTTCGCTGAGGTCGGCGATGTCGGGCACCCACAGCTGGCGTCCGGCGACATTGACCACCGCATCCAGCCCGCCGAGCTCCTCGACGGCGCGCGCGACGAGCTCGGCCGGGAAGCCGCGCTCGCTGAGATCGCCCGGCACGCCGACGCCGATGCGTCCGGCGGCGCGGATGTGCTCGAGCACGTGATCGGCGTCGCTCTGCTCCTCCCGCAGGTAGCTGATGACGACGTCGGCGCCCTCGCGCGCGTAGGCGATCGCCACCGCGCCGCCGATGCCCGAGTCTCCGCCGGTGATCAGGGCCTTGCGGCCCGCGAGCCGCCCGGTCCCCCGGTAGGTCTCCTCGCCGAGGTCGGGAACCGGATCGGCCTGCGACTGCAACCCCGGCTCGGGCTGCTGCTGCACGGGCGGTGAGATCACCGGGTAGGCGTGACGCGGATCGATGAAGCGGTACTGGTCGGACATGCAGGTCTCCTTCGCTCGCGGGCGGGAATGCGACAGCGGCGCCGTCAGCCCAGATCGCGGATCTTGATGGCGGCGTCGATCAACGCCAGATGGCTCAGCGCCTGGGGGAAGTTGCCGCGGAAGGCCCCGTCGACCGTCACCATCTCGGCGAGCAGCCCGACGTCGTTCGCGTCGCCGACGAGCGAGTCCATGCGCTCCCGCGCCTCGGGCACCCGGCCGACGCAGGCGAGCGCCGCCGTCGCCCAGAAGCCACAGGCGACGAAGAGATGCTCTTCCTCGCGCATGCCGGTGTAGCGCCAGAGCCGACCGCCGCCGGCACCGAGCTCGGCGTCGATCGCGTCGATCGTGCGCGACATCCGCTCGCCGCGGTCGAAGCCGCTCGGCGCGTGCAGCAGCACCGACACGTCGAGTTCGCTCGAGCCCGGCCACATCGTGTAGGCGCCGCGGCGCTCATCCCAGCCGTTCTCGTCGATCCAGGAGCGGATGCGCTCGCGTTCCGGCTCCCAGCGGTCGCGGCGATCGATGATCTGACCGCGCGCGGCGAGATCGATCGCAGCGTCGAGCGCCTGCCAGCAGCCCATCTTCGACGAGACGTAGTGGCGCGTCTCGGGCAGCTCCCACATGCCGCTGTCGCGACTGCGCCAGCGGTCGCAGACCCGGTCGGCGATGTCGGCGAGCAGCTCGCCGGTGGCCACGTCGAGCACGTTGCCCTCGGCCTCGGCGATGTACGAGCGCACGATGCCGAAGAGGTCGCCGTAGACGCCGAGCTGCAGCTGCGCGCCGGCGGGGTTGCCTGTCACGACCGGGCCGATGCCGTTCCAGCCGGCCGTGTCCTCGTGCTCGGTGACCTCACCGTCCACCCGCCCGTCGAGCCGGTAGAAGATGTGCAGATCCGGCGCCGAGGCCTTGATCGAACGCAGCAGCCACGACAGCGCGGCATGGGTCTCCTCGCGCAGACCGAACTGCACGAGCGCGCCGACCGTGTAGGCGAGGTCGCGCACCCAGGCGAAGCGGTAGTCCCAGTTCTTGTCTCCGGCATCCCGTTCGGGCAGCGAGGTGGTGGCCGCGGCGGCGATGGCGCCCGACGGCGAGTGGATGAGCAGCTTGAGCGCGAGCGCGCTGCGCTGCACGGCGTCACGCCAGGGGCCGTCGTAGCCGAACTCCTTCGACCAGGTGCGCCAGGCGGCGATCGTGCGGTCGATGGCCTCGCCGGCGCGCAGCGGGTCGGGTTGGTGCAGGGGCTCGTCGTCGGTGGCCGAGAGCCCGAGCACGTGCACCGAGCCGGGCGACGTGCGGAAGCGGGCGCCGACCGCATCCGTCGGGGAGTCGTCGACGGGATCGGGCGTGCCGACGTTGCCGGTCACGATCCCGATCGTCAGGTCGCCGGCCCGGATGACGCCGCGCTCGGCGTCGCCGCTGTCGATCCAGGGTGAGCGGGTGCCGAAGGCGATGCCGGGCGCGACCCGCCACTGCATGACCACGCGTCCCTCGACGCCCTCGATCCGCCGCACGAGCTCGGCCCAGGGCAGGCGTCCCGCGACCCCGGTCACGAGCGCGTCGCGCACGCGCACCACGCCGTGCTCGGTCTCGTACCGGGTCTCGAGAACGTTCGTGTCCGGCACATAGCGTCGGGTCATGGTGTGCTCGGCGACCGGCGCGAGCTCGATGCACCCCCCGTTCTGCTCGTCGAGCAGCCGCGCGAAGACCGGGGCGTCGTCGAGGCCCGGCAGTGGCAGCCAGTCGATCGTCCCGTGGCGATCCACCAGCGCCACCGTGCGGCCGTCGCCGAGCGCGGCGTGATCCTCGATCGGGGCGGACGATGGGGTCGTGGATGACGGGGTCCTGGATGACGGGGTCGCGTCCGCCGACCCGGCGCCCGACGTCCTGCTGCCGGAACGTGCGCTCACGGGCGGATCGCGCCGATGAGCTCATCGCGCGATGCCGGCGGGTCGGCGAGCAGGGCGCGCGCCGCATCCGTGCGATCCTCGATCGCCCAGAGCAGCACGCCGACCGGCGTGCCGACGTCGTCGAGGTAGTAGACGACCGCCTGCTCGTCCGGCTCGATCCAGTCCTCGACGGTGTCGAGTCCGGCGTCGAGCGCTCCGACGGCCTCCCAGCGCACGCCGAAGACCTGCGAGTACAGGAACGGCGTGTGCGTGTAGGTCTCGTCGGCGCCGGCCATCGCGCGCCCGGCGGCCCGGCCGGACTCGGTGGCGTGGTCGACGTGCTCGACGCGCGTGCGGCCGAGGATCGCATCGGGGTAGCGGGCGATGTCGCCGGCCGCCCACACGCTCGCGTCGGCGGTGCGCAGCCGCGCATCCACCACGACGCCGTCGTCCACCTCGAGCCCCGACTCCTCGGCGAGCGCGGTCGCCGGCGCGACGCCGAGCCCCGCCACGACCAGGTCGGCACCGAGAGCGCTGCCGTCGTCGAGATGCACGGCGAGCGCGTCGCCGTCGAGGGTCACCTGCTCGACGCGGCGTCCGCCGCGCAGCGACACCCCGCCGTCGGCGAACAGCTTCTCGTAGGTCGTCGCGACGGCGGGCGGGAACGTCGATCCGCCCAGCACCTCGTCGGGGTGCACGAGCGTGACCCGCGCCCGATTCTGCACGAGGGCAGCGGCCAGCTCGGCGCCGATGTAGCCGCCGCCGACCACCACGACGCGCGCGCCCGGCGAGAGCTCGCCGCGCAGGCGCAGGCAGTCCTCGGCCGAGCGGAAGTGGATGATCCGCTCGTCATCCGGCGCATCCAGCTCGTGCGGCACGCTGCCGGTGGCGAGCAGCAGCCGGCCGTAGCCGACCACCGCGCCGTCATCGGCGGTCACGGTCTTCCCGGCGCGATCGAGGGCCGTGACCTGCGTGTTCAAGCGCAGGGTCGCGCCGGTCTCGTCGACGGTGTTCAGCGGAACCTGGTCCCACTCGAAGTCGGGATCGGTCCAGAGCTTCTTCGAGAGCGCAGGCCGCGTGTAGGGCGGATCGACGTCGGCGCTGAGGATGCCGATCGTGCCGGCGTCGTCCAACTCGCGGATGCCGCGGGCGGCAGCGTCGGCGACCATCCCGCCGCCGACGATGAGGTAGTCGAAGCGCGTGTCAGCCATGCGCGCCTCAGGCCGACGGCGTGCGGTTCTCGGCGCTGACCATCCAGGCCAGCTGCTCGAGGCGCTCGATGATGCCGTGCAGGATGTCGGCGCTGGTCGGGTCGGCGTCGTCGACCGTGTCGTGCACCTCGCGCATCGTGGCGACCGTGGCCTCGAGGCGCTGGGTGATGAGGTCGACGGTGTCGGCCGTGTCGACCTCGCCGTGCGGGTAGTTCGGCAGCGAGGTGGTCGCGGCGATCGTGTCGCTGCGCCCGTCGGGAACGGCGTGCAGCGCGCGCAGGCGTTCGGCGACGGTGTCGCTGAACTCGCGGGCGTCCTCGACGATCTCGTCGAGCTGAAGGTGCAGGTCGCGGAAGTTCTTGCCGACGACGTTCCAGTGGGCCTGCTTGCCCTGCAGGTGCAACTCGATCAGGTCGACGTGCACGCGCTGGAGGGCGGTGATCAGCTCGTCGGAGGCGGTGAAGCCGTGCTCGGCGTTCTCGCGACGGCTGCTGCGGGCACCGGCATCGCCGGGGGCCGTCGCGGAGTGGGCGTTGTCCTGGGTCTGCGTGGTCTGGTCGAGGGTGTCGGTCATGGTGGCACGCTCCTTCCGAGGTCGATGGCGGCCACGTTAGGAACCTCGCCGCCTCCGAAGCCCGTTCGGCCAGCGGGCACTCAGTCGGCGCGCATCCCGTGTTGTGGTTCGGCCGGGTCGTCCCGGCGAGTCGCCGCGCCAGGTGTCCGCCGGGCGTGCGTCCGCTGAGAGTGGACGGGCCGCGTCCGACGCTGCCGCCTACCGTCGCCGCCATGACCGACACCGCTTCGACCTCTGCCAGCGCGACATCCGACCGCAGCCAGTTCACCTTCACCGACCCCACGAAGCTCTACGCCGACATCGACACCCCGGAGCAGTACCAGGAGGGCGCCGGACTCGATCGCGACCTCGTCCAGAAGGCCGACCTGGGCGAGCAGAGCTACCGCGGCAGCGGGCGCCTCACCGGACGCAAGGCCCTCATCACGGGCGGCGACTCGGGCATCGGCGCCGCCACGGCGATCGCCTTCGCCCGCGAGGGCGCCGACGTCGCGATCTCCTACCTGCCCGAAGAGCAGCCCGATGCCGAGCGCATCGCCGGCCTCATCCGCGACGCAGGGCGCGTGGCCGTGACGATCCCGGGTGACATCAAGGACCTCGAGTTCTGCCGCGAGCTCGTCGAGCGCACCGTCGCCCAGCTCGGCGGCCTCGACATCCTCATCAACAACGCCGGCAAGCAGCAGAACCGCCCCGCGCTCGAGGGCATCAGCGACGAGCAGCTCGACGAGACCTTCCGCACGAACATCTACTCGATGTTCCGCATCACGAAGGCGGCGCTCAAGTACCTGCCCGCAGGCTCGACGATCGTGAACACGACCTCGATCCAGGGCTACGACCCCTCGCCGAACCTGCTCGACTACGCGTCGACGAAGGGCGCGATCAACAACTTCACCAAGGGACTCGCCGCCTCGCTCGCGCCGAAGGGCATCCGCGTCAACGCCGTCGCGCCCGGCCCGATCTGGACGCCGCTGCAGACGGCCGGCGGCCAGCCGCCCGAGGAGCTGCCCACGGTCGGCGAGGGAACCGGTCTCGGCCGCTGGGGTCAGCCCGCCGAGTTGGCGCCCGCCTTCGTGTTCCTCGCCTCGCCCGAGTCGAGCTACGTCGTCGGCGAGACGCTCAACGTCAACGGCGGGATGACCACGCCGTGACAGCCCGGCGCCGGGCATCCCGACGCCAGGCGCCTCAACCCAGGAGCTCGTCGCGCAGGTCGGCCACCGAATCGGCCACGCGGCGGGCTCCCGCGTCGATCAGCTCGTCGCCGCCGATGCCGCCCGTGCGCACCGCGAGCGCCGGCACCCCGGCGCGACCGGCCGCGACCACGTCCCACACCGCATCGCCGACCATGATCGAGTCGGCAGCGTCCGCCCCGCCGCGTTCAAGGGCGACCTGGATGATGCCGGGGTGCGGCTTCGCGGTGTCGACGTCGTCGGCGTTCGTGGTCGCGATCACGCCCGTGTCGACCAGGCCGCTCAGGTCGAGAACGTCGACGAGGATGCCGAGCTCGTCCTCTGGCGCGGAGGTCGCCAGCACGACGCGCACCCCCGCGTCCAGCAGCTCGAGCACCGTCTCGCGTGCACCAGGGAGCGGGCGCAGCCGGTCGACGCTCGCGAGGTAGGAACGCTTGTGCTCGGCGGTCGCGGCATCCCGGCCGGCCTGGTCGACGCCCGGCAGCAGGTCGTCGAGCAGTGCCTCCGAGTCCATGCCGATCGAGCGATGCACCCGCCACGAGGCGGCCGGGTGTCCGACCGTCTCGAGCCCGCGCATCCAGGCGTCGACGTGCAGGTAATTGGAGTCGACGAGGGTCCCGTCGATGTCGAACAGCACGGCGCGCGACTCAGGCACGACGCCACCCGTGCGACTCGAGGTGCGAGCCCGCCTGCGGACCCATCTGGTTCATGCCGCCGTCGACCGTCCACGATGCCCCCGTGACGTAGGACGCGGCAGGCGAGGCGAGGAAGGCGACGACCGCGGCGATCTCGTCCACGTGCCCGGGGCGCCCGAGCGGGATACCGGGGCGCGCGACCTCGTAGGGATCCTCGCCGCCCGACTCCGACATGTCGGTCGCGATCTCGCCGGGCGCGACCGAGTTCGCCGTGATCCCGTGCTCGCCGAGTTCGAGGGCGAGCGTCTTCATCAGACCGCCGAGCCCGTGCTTCGCGGCGTCGTAGGCCGAGCTGCCGACGCGCGGCTGCGTCTCGTGCACGCTCGTGATCGCGATGAGCCGGCCGGGCACGCGGTGATCGACCATGTGCCGCGCGGTGCGCTGCAGCACCGAGAAGGCGCCGTCGAGGTCGGTCGCGATCGTCGTGCGCCACTCGTCCCAGTCCATCTCGAGGAACGGTGTTCCGCCGCCGGCGCCGGCGTTGTTGACGAGCACGTCCACGCCGCCCAGCTGCTCGATCAGGCGGTCGATCGTCGCGAGCGCCGACTCGCGATCGGTGACGTCGAGCCGTTCCACGACGGCGCTCGACCCGGCCGCCTCCACCTGGCGCGCGGTCTCGAAAGCGCCCTCCTCGTCGCTGTGCCAGGTGACGCCGACGCGCATCCCCGCTCGAGCGAGATGCACGGCGATCGCGCGGCCGATGCCGGAGTCGGATGCGGTGACGATCGCCGTCGCCGGGCGGAAGTCGCGGTGGTCGATGCGGACGGACGCTGGCGCATCGTCGGGGTGCTGGGGGCTGTCGGTCATGCGGGCGACGGTAGGCACCCGTCGCCGCCGGGCGGTGTCACGCGCGGGCGCCTCTCAGGCGATGACCGGGCGGCACGGAGCCGACGGCCGGCGATGATCTCCGCTGACGATCAGCCCGATTCGGCGTGCGCGTCCCGGCGCTCGAACGGCGCCGCCGCCGGAGTGGTCACCAGAAACCGCCCCACCCACGTCCCCTCGACACCGTGCCCGCCAACCGAACCCCTGACTGTTCCACGCGACGGTACGCCGCGGGAGGCCGCAGCGAGCGACAGCGGTCGGGGATCGAGATCCGCCCTGCGCACTCGCTGTCAGTCGTACGGACGTCGGATCACCCACGCCACGCTGGATCACGGACGCGTCGCGGACCCGTCCGTCTCGGCGGAGGATCGACGAGCGCACCGACCTCGTCACCACGCGAACGGAGGTTCACGGATGGGCCGATTCAGTTACGACAACTCGCTCAGCGTCGATTTCGACGATCGGGTGCTCGCCCACCTGCAGGTGGTGATCGGCGCGAAGCTGCGCCGCGGCGAGTCGTTCCACTTCACCTGGATCGACGACGAGTCCTCGGGTGATGGGCGCACCACGGTCTGGATGCACCCGCACGCCAACCTCGTCTACAAGTACTTCGGCAAACGCGCCGCAGTGCTGAACCGGGCCTGGATCGACGCGCTCATGTTCACCGCGAATTCGGTCAGCGGGCTCCATCTCATGGCCGAGCCGCCCGACCGCGAGACACGGGACCGCGCTGACGACCTGGGCTGAGTCCGGCTTCCGTCCCGGGCTCGTGTCGGCGTCGCGGGCTAGCGTCGAGCCATGGTGCAGAGCCTCGAGCTGACGCTGGATGCCGCGAGCGACGCCGCCGTGAGAGTCGAGTGGGATGCGCTGGCCGCCGCCGGGCTGCCGAGCCAGGCCGCGCACCGTCATCCCAGCAACCGCCCGCACGTGACGCTGCTCGTGCGGCCCGCGTTCGACCGGCCGCCGCTCGCCGATCCGGCCCTCGCGCCGGTTCTCGCCGGGCTGCCGCTGCCGCTGCCGCTTCGGCTCGGTGCCCCGGTGCTGTTCGGCCGCGGCGAGCGCCGCGTGCTCGCTCGCCTCGTCGTGCCGAGCGCCGCGCTGCTCGGGCTGCACGGCGCCCTCCATCACGCCGTGAGGCCGGGCGATGACGCACCGAACACGACGCCGGGCGAGTGGACGCCGCATGTGACGCTCGCCCGCCGCATCCCGCTCGACCGACTCGGCGAAGCGCTCGCGGTGCTCGACGCCGCCGACGAATCGGGGGCTGTCTCGCTCGATGGCGTCGCCGAGTCGCTGCGCCACTGGGACGGCGACGCCCGGATCGTGACCCCGCTCGGCTGAAGTCAGCCCTGCGGTCCCGGCACGGCCGGGGTGATCCCGATCTCCGTCGGCCGGCCGTCGCCGGGCGCGCGCACGGTGACGACGTAGCTCGGCAGGTTCAGCTGCACCGCCGCATCCGCCCGCGAGCCCGAGACGCATCGCGTCGCCGCGATATCCGACTCCTCGGTCTTCTCGACGGCCATGTAGCAGCGCGCGCCGCCGCGCGTCGTGGTCGTCCACACGGCGAGAGCCCCGCTCGCGCCGTCGGTGAGGGGCGTCCCGTCGCCGCTCGTCACCGGACTGCCGTCGCCCTCGGTGGCGGCCGTGCCCTCCCCCGGCAGCCCCGTGGCCATCAGCGTCCAGGTGTTGGCGATGCGCGACGGGCCCGCGCTCACCACTTCGGGAACGATGCCGACACCATCGGCCCGCGTCACGGGCCCGGTGCTCGGTGATGGGGTGAACCCGCCGAAGGGGAACACCGTGTGCGGGTCGGCGCCGAGGGACGACGGCTCCGCCCCCGGATCGGCCGCGCCGGCGTCGGTCGCGGCGGTCACGACCAGAAGAGGATGCCCCAGCAGTCCCGGCACCACCACGACCAGCGCGATCGCGGCGGCGACGGCCGCGGCCCCGGCTCCCGCACCGGCCCAGAAACGACGCGACCGCGAGAGCGGGACGCGGCCGACGGGCTCGACCGGCTCGTCGCCGGCACCCGTCGCCGACACCGCCTCGCCCGGGGTCGCGGCACGAGCCGAACGCACATCTCCGGCGTCCGGAGCGGCACCGGTGGGCCCGTCGGCGCGCGACGGCGCCGGGGCGCCGAGTGGACTCCCTACGGGCTCGCCCACCGCCCGACGGCCGCCATCGAGCGCGCGACCCAGTGCGGCGAGGTCGGCCGCGCTCGCATCACGACCGAAGGCGGCGGCCTTCAGCACCTCGAGGTCATCGCTCGTCGGGTCTGCCTGATCGCCCGTCCTGCCCGCCTGATCGCTCATCTCGCGAGTGTGCACCACCGCCGAGCACGCGACAATGCACGAACCCGCGGATCGTCAGCCGGTCCTGCGCTCTCAGCGCGGCTCGACCCGGTACTCGCCGGCGTCGGGTCGCACGCTCACGCGGTAGCTGGGCAGCTCCAACTCGACCGTGCCGAGGCTGCGCGACGGCAGGCACTCGGTCGCCGCGTGCGCGATCCCCTCGGCATCCCTCTCGACGGCCATGTAGCAGCGGCCTCCATCCGCCGTCGACGAGACCCAGAGCGCCCAGGCGTTCGGTGCTCCGGCGCTGTCTCCCGGCTGCGACCAGCCCAGGTTGTTCCAGTCGTTCGCGACGGTCTGATACCCCGCCGCATCGATCGACCCGGGGATCACTCCGACCCCGTCTCCCGAGGTCGTCGGCTGCGCCGGGTCGGCCCCGTGCCCGTACGCGTCGCCGGACGGGAGCGACGGATCCGCGGCCGCCACAGCATCCGGGGACGCCGAGGCGCTCGGCTGCGGTGCGGTGAGCGGCTCGCCGCGCAGCACCGGCGGAAGGACGATCGCGGCGCCGGCGAGGACCGCGAGAGCGAGCCCCGCGCCGATGCCGAGCAGGAACGGCCGCCGCGCGAGCGCTGTCCCCCGGTGTGAGTCCTCCGACGCGTCGCTGTCGCCGACCTCGCGCTCCGGAGGGCCACCCTCGGAGGGATTCGCCGCCGCCGGCGGACCGATCGCCGACCTCAGCGCCGCCACATCCTGGGCCGTCGCGTCGCGGCGGAACGCCGCTGCCGTCAGAGCCTCGATCTCCTCGCGTCGCCGCCCTCGCGCATCTCCCATTCCGCGAGACTGCCTCACGATCGATCCTGCGACAAGCTCCTCGGCCGTGTCGTCAGTGGTGCACGCCGAGCTCCACGAGCAGCACGCCGCCGATGATGAGTGCGACGCCGAGGCCCATGACCCAGGTGAAGGGCTCCGTGAACAGGATGCGGCCGGCGAGCGCCGTCAGCGCGACCCCGACGGCCGTCCAGATGCCGTAGGCCACACCGACAGTCATGCCCGACTGCAGCGTGAGCGACAGCATCGTGAACGCGAGCGCGTAGCCGACGACGACCGGCGGGATCCACTTCCAGCCGTGGTGCGCGGCCATGCGCAGCGACAGCGTGCCGCCCACCTCGAGCACGATCGCCAGCGCCAGGAAGAGGAAGCTCACGACTCCGCCCCGGCGATCTCATCGGGCGACGTCGCCGCCGCGCCGCTCGCCCGCTCGCGCTGGGCACGCTGCCGTTCCGCGCGCTGCGACCCGATCTCGACCACCAGCACGCCCGCGATGATGAGCGCGATGCCGCCGAGCATGGTCGGCGTCAGCGGGTCGCCGAACAGCACCGCGCTGAGCACGGCGGTGAGGGCGACGCCCGAAGCACCCCACAGTCCGTAGGCGACGCCGAGCGGCACACCGCGGCGCAGCACCTGCGGCAACAGCAGGAAGGCGCCGAGGTAGCCGGCGGCGACGAGCACGAACCATCCCGGATTCCGCTGCGCCGCATCCAGCGCGAGGGTCGCCGAGACCTCGCAGACGATGGCGCCGGCGAGCAGCAGCCAGCGCGTCATCGGGTCGGGGTGGACGGGTCGAGCACCCGCCGATCATAGTGACGCCCGGCGACGCGGAATCGACGCCGCCTGCGCGCCGCCGCCGAGTCGGGGCCGCCGATCGGACGCCTACGACGCGCCGCCGACCGCCTGGACGAGCTGGATCAGGTTGCCGCAGCCGTCATCGAGCACGGCGACGCGCACCGGCCCGGCGTCCATCGGCGGCGTCGGGAACTCGACCCCCAGCGCCGTCAACCGCGCGTGCTCAGCGTCGAGGTCGTCGACGGCCAGCTGCAGCAGCGGGATGCCGTCGGCCTTGAGCGCGTCGCGGTAGGGCTTGACGGCGGGGTGCCCCGCGGGCTCGAGCAGCAGCTCGGGCCCGTCGGGACGCTCGGGGGACGCGACGGTGAGCCACGCGTCGGTGCCGATCGGCACATCCTGTCGCTTCTCGAAGCCGAGCACCTCGGTGTAGAACCGGAGCGCAGCCCGCTGGTCGTCGACGAACACGCTGGTCAGTTCGATGCGCACGGGCGATCACTCCTCAGGTCGATGGCCCCAGGCAACCACGCACCGCCGACGTGCGCCAGACCCGGCGGACGGGTCGGCCGAGCTGGCGGGCGAGCGGGCGGGCGGCAGCAGGCCGCGCCTCAGCCGCGCAGCCCGAGCTCCCCCGCGATCGCCCGCAGCGTCTCGAGCGGTTCGGCGACCGGCTGCACCTGCACGCACACGTGGTCGGCGCCGGCCTCGAGGTGCGCGCGCACCACCGTCGCGATCCGCGCGGTCGAGCCATGCACGACGATCTCGTCGACGAGCCGGTCACTGCCTGCCCCGTCGGTGTCGGCCGCCGTGAAGCCGGCACGCTGCATCGAGGCGACGTAGTTGGCCTTGTTCAGGTAGCCGGCGAGGAACCGGCGAGCGGTCTCACGGGCGCGCGCGGCATCCTCGTCGAGCACGACCGTCTGTTCCGGGGCGATGAGCGCGCCCGCGCCGAGCGCGGCCCGCTGCTCGGCCGACTGGCTCGGCACCGTCAGATAAGGATGCGTGCCCGCGCTGCGCTCGGCGGCGAGCGTGAGTGACTTCGGTCCCATCGCGGAGAGCACGCGGGCCCCGACCGGAACGCCGGCCGCGTCGAGCACGTCGAGGTAGGCGCCCATCGCCGCGAGCGGACGCACGCGCTCGGGCGTCGCCTCGCGGTGGCCCGAGCCGATGCCGAGCAGCAGACGCCCCGGATGCCGCGCCTCGATGCGCTGCCACGACGCGGCCAGCTCCTCGGCCGACGACTTCCAGATGTTCACGATCCCGGTGGCGACGACGATGCGCTCGGTCGCGTCGAGCAGCGCCTCTGCCGCCCGCAGATCGGAGGGCGGCGAACCGCCCAGCCAGATCGCGCCGAAGCCGAGGCCCTCGATCTCGGCGGCGAGCGCCGCATCCACATCGGCGGTGCCCCGCCAGACTCCGACCTCGCCGATGCGCTCGCTCCAGCTCACGATGTGCCCCCTCCGGCCGCCTGCATCCGGGTGCGCAGGGGCCTCATCCACGTTAGGGCGGCAGCGCATCGCGCCGCTGTGAGCGGAAGGCGAGCCCGCGAGCCGACGACCGGCCGTACCTTCACGAAACCTGAATTAGCTAGTTAGCCGTTTGACTAGTTTGTCTAGCTACTTATATCGTCGACCCCGTCGAAAGGACGACGACCATGACCCTCGCCACCGAGCGCACCTTCTCAGCGCCGACACGGCTCACGCAGCACGTCGGGCGCAGCACCACCTCCGCGAACCTCGTGCCGCGCCGCAGCGGCGACACCGGCATGATCGTCGCCAGCGCGATCGCCGGCCTCGCCGCGGCCGCATCCGCCATCGCCGGCCTGATCCTCATGGTCGGCTGATGAGCAGCACCGACTCCCGCACCGCGACCGCGCGCGTCACCGCCGACCGCACCACGCTCAGCGCCATCGGCCGCCTCACCGTCGCCGCCTGGCAGCTCGAGACCCTGCAGGCCAACGCCCTCGCCGCCCACTCGACCGAGAACGCCATCGCCTGGCGCGGCTGGGACGAGAAGGTGCGTCAGAGCCTCGACCACTTCGACCGCATCCGCGGCTCCATCGCCCGCGCCCGCCAGGTCGGCAACAGCGTGCCGGTGCAGCTCGACAACGGCGCCGTCGTGCCGGCCGACGCCGCCTACTTCGACCGGATGACCGACCGTCTCGCCAAGCTGCACCGCATCGGACTGCTGCACGGGTACTCGGTCGTCGCCTCCGATTCCGCCTCCTCCTACGCCACCGCGGTCTGACCGCGGACGCCCCGATCACCACCCCCGCACGAAAGGACCCCCTCCCATGAGCTTCATCGCGTTCCTCGTCCTCGGCCTCATCGCCGGCGCCATCGCCAAGCTGATCCTGCCCGGCAAGCAGCCCGGCGGCATCCTGCTCACCCTCGTGCTCGGCGTCATCGGCGCGATGGTCGGCGGCTGGATCGCCGGCTTCTTCGACGCGAACGTCTACACCAGCTTCTTCTCGCTCAGCGCCTGGATCGCCGCCATCGTCGGCGCGATCGTCGTGCTGCTCGTCTACGGCCTCATCACCGGTCGCAAGGGCGCGCGCGCCTGATGACCGCGTTCGACGCGGACAGCACGCTGCCGCCCACCGAGCCCATCGACCTCCGCGAGCTCTTCGCGGCCGAGGCGGGTGCGGCAGCGGGCCAGCACTGACCGCCGACCGAACGGCCCGGTGGATGACGGATCCCGTCGTCCACCGGGCCGTTCGCCGTCTCCGGAGCTCTGTGCGAGCGGAACGAGCGGATGCGCGCTCAGCGCGCCCGCGGATGCGCCGTCACGTAGGCATCGCGCAGGCTGTCCGCCGTGACGAGCGTGTAGATCTGGGTCGTCGCGACGTTTGCGTGGCCCAGCAGCTCCTGCACGACGCGAACGTCCGCTCCGCCCTCGAGAAGGTGCGTCGCGAAGGAGTGCCGCAGCGAATGCGGCGAGAGCTCGACGTCGAGCTGGGCGCGCTCGGCCGTAGCCCGGATGATGAGCCACGCGCTCTGCCGCGAGACCCGCGCGCCGCGGGCGCCGAGGAACAGCGCCGGCGTCGCGGCGCCGCGACGGGCGAGCTCAGGCCGCGCCCGCACCAGATAGGCCTCGACCGCCGCGCGCGCCATCGAGCCCACCGGCACCACACGCTGCTTGCCGCCCTTGCCGAACAGGCGCACCGCATCCGCCGCGCCGTCCGGGCCGACCAGGTCGTCGACGTCCAGCCCGACGGCCTCGCTGACTCGCGCGCCGGTCGCGTAGAGCAGCTCGAGCAGGGCGCGGTCGCGCAGGCGCACCGGATCCTCGCCCTCGGTCGCGGCGAGCAGGCGCTCGATCTGGGCGTAGCTCAGCGCCTTCGGCAGCCGTGAGGGCAGCTTCGGCGCGGGCACGTCGCGCGCCGGGTCGTCGTCGAGCACGCCCTCGTCGACGAGGAAGCGCGCGAAGCCGCGGATCGACGAGAGGATGCGCGCGAGCGACGAGGCGGCGGGCGCCGGTGTGCGCTCGCGCAGCGCGAGACTGTGCGCCGAGATCGCGGCGGCGGTCAGCAACTCGGCCGGCTCGCCGTCGCCGAGCGCCTCCAGGAACGGGACGAGGTCGCGACGATACGCCGACACGGTGTGCTCGGAGCGGCCGCGCTCGATCGTGAGGTGACGCAGGTAGCGCTCGAGCTGACGCTCCAGCGCCGAGGGCCGGCGCGGCGGAGCGTCGCCAGGCGAGCCGGCAGCAGGGCCGTCGGCCTCGGATTCGTCAGCCGCGGCGGGCATGGGCGGTCAGCACCGCGATCTGCAGGATTGAGTTGCTGAGGCGCCCGGCGAGCACCGCCGCGACGACCTCGTCGAGCGCAACCCAGCGCCGCACGATCTGCGCCTCCTCCTCGCCCCGGTCGAAGGCCTCGACCGAGCTGAGCCCGCGGGCGAGGTAGACGCGCAGCAGCTCGTCGCTGCCGCCCGGCGTCGTGTGGAAGGTCGCGAGCGGCTCCCACTCGGCGGCCGCGAGATCCGTCTCCTCGGCGAGCTCCCGGGCGGCGGCCGTCTGCGGATCCTCGCCCTCGATGTCGAGCAGCCCGGCCGGCAGCTCCCAGTCGCGAGTGCGGATCGGGTGGCGGTACTGGTTGATCAGCAGCACCCCGTCCTGCTCGTCGAGCGCCAGCACCGCGACGGCGCCGGTGTGCGCCACGAACTCGCGCGTCAGCTCGCCGTCGCCGAAGGCGAAGCGCTCGCGCTTCACATCCCAGATGTGCCCGTCGAAGACGGTCTCGCTCGAGAGGATGCGCGCCGGGTCGGGCAGATCGGCGAGCTCGCCGGTCTCGAGGCGGGTGCGCAGCGCATCCAGTTCGGTCGAGTCGCTCATCGTGCCTCCGTGCTGTTCGCGAACCGCGCGTCGTGTCGCGCCGAGTTCGGGCGGTGGATGCCGACGGCCCGCTCCCGGTTCACCCGAGGCGGGCCGTCGACGTGGTCTCAGGTCAGGCGTCGACCTCGGCGGTCTGGGCCTCGCCGGTCTGGCCCTGCGCGGCGGCGGCGCCGTTCTCGGCCTCGGCGACCTCGAACAGCCGCGAGGCGCGCTGGCGCTCGAGGGCCGCGCCGACGAGTCCGCGGAACAGCGGGTGCGGGCGGTTCGGGCGCGAGCGCAGCTCGGGGTGCGCCTGCGTGGCGACGTAGAAGGGGTGCACCTCGCGCGGCAGCTCGACGTACTCGACCAGGGTGCGGTCGGGTGAGATGCCCGAGAACACCAGGCCGGCCTCGGCGATGCGGTCGCGGTAGGCGTTGTTGACCTCGTAGCGGTGGCGGTGGCGCTCGGCCGCGGTGGTCGCGCCGTACACCTCCGCGACGATCGACCCCTCGGCGAGGTCGGCGTTGTAAAGGCCCAGACGCATCGTGCCGCCCAGGTCGCCGCCGGCGATGATGTCGACCTGCTCGGCCATCGTCGCGATCACCGGGAACTCGGTGTCGGGGTCGAACTCGGTCGACGAGGCGCCGGGCAGCTCCGCCTTGTGACGGGCGTACTCGATGACCATGCACTGCAGGCCGAGGCACAGGCCGAGGGTCGGGATACCGTTCTCGCGCGCGAAGCGCAGTGCGCCGAGCTTGCCCTCGATGCCGCGCACGCCGAAGCCGCCGGGAACGCAGATGCCGTCGACGTCGCCGAGCAGACGCTCCGCGCCCTCCGGGGTCTCGCACTCGTCCGAGGGGACCCAGCGGATGCTGACCTTCGCCTCGTGCGCGAAGCCGCCGGCGCGCAGGGCCTCGGTCACCGAGAGGTACGCGTCGGGCAGGTCGATGTACTTGCCGACGAGGGCGATCGTGACTTCGTGCTTGGGCTCGTGCACGGCCTTGAGCACGCCCTGCCAGTGGCTCCAGTCGACCTCCGTGGCCTTCTCGAGGCCGAGCTGCTCGATGATGTAGCCGTCGAGGCCCTGGTCGGTCAGCATCGTCGGGATGTCGTAGATCGACGGCACGTCGATCGCATTGACGACGGCCTGCTCCTCGACGTCGCACATGAGCGCGATCTTGCGCTTGTTCGACTCGCTGACCGGCCGGTCGCTGCGTAGCACCAGCGCATCCGGCTGGATTCCGATCGAGCGCAGAGCGGCGACCGAGTGCTGGGTGGGCTTGGTCTTCTGCTCGCCCGAGGCGCCCATGTAGGGCACGAGCGAGACGTGCACGAAGAAGACATTGCGGCGGGTGAGCTCGTGGCGGATCTGGCGGGCGGCCTCGATGAAGGGCTGCGACTCGATGTCGCCGACGGTGCCGCCGATCTCGGTGATGATCACGTCGGGGGCGGGGGTGCCGTCCTCCGGCGGCACGGCCTGCAGGCGCATGCGTCGCTTGATCTCGTCGGTGATGTGCGGGATGACCTGCACGGTGTCGCCGAGGTACTCTCCGCGACGCTCCTTCGCGATCACGTTCGAGTAGATTTGGCCGGTGGTGACGTTCGCGGCCTGATCGAGGTCGATACCGAGGAAGCGCTCGTAGTGACCGATGTCGAGGTCGGTCTCGGCGCCGTCGTCGGTCACGAAGACCTCGCCGTGCTGGAAGGGGTTCATGGTGCCCGGATCCACGTTCAGATAGGGATCCAGCTTCTGCATCACGACGCGCAGCCCGCGCGCGGTGAGCAGATTGCCCAGACTCGCGGCGGTGAGGCCCTTCCCGAGGGAGGAGACGACACCTCCGGTCACGAAGATGTGCTTGGTCGTCTGCCGCTCCGAGTTGTTCACCACGGGTTCTCAGCGTATCTCACTGCGCGGCTTCGCACTCGCCCGGATGCGGTCGGTCTCGATCACGATCCGGTCGCGGCGGCGCTCTCAGGCCTCGCGCGCCGCCGTCTCCGCGACCTCGAGCAGCTCCCGGGCGTGGGCGAGGCCCGAGTCGGAGTCGGCGAGCCCGCTGAGCAGCCGCGCCATCTCCGAGAGTCGCTCCTCGCCCTCGAGCGCGCGCACGTCGCTCGCGGTGATCGCGCCGTCGGTGCTCTTGACGACTGCGAGATGGTTGGTGGCGAAGGCGGCGACCTGCGCGAGATGCGTCACGACGATCACCTGCGCCGAGGTCGCGAGCCGCTGCAGCCGGCGCCCGATCTCGATCGCCGAGGCCCCGCCGACGCCGGCATCCACCTCGTCGAAGACGAAGGTCGGCACCGGGTCGCTGCCGGCGAGCACGACCTCGATCGCGAGCATCACGCGCGAGAGCTCTCCGCCCGAGGCGCCCTTGGCGATCGACCGCGGCTCGGTGCCGGGATGCGGCTGCAGCAGGATCGCGACGGCGTCGCGTCCGCTCGTGCCGAGCTCGCGCTCGGTCACCTCGATGTGCAGGCGGGCGTCGGGCATCGCGAGCGCCGCGAGCTCGGCGGTCACGGCGGCGGCCAGCTGCTCGGCCGCGGTGCGGCGCAGCGCGCTGATCTCGTCGGCGAGCGCCTCGACCTCGGCGAGCCCCTCCTCGACCTCGCGACCGAGCTCCGCGATGCGGTCCTCGTCGCCGTCGAGCTCGAGCAGGCGCGTGCCGCCGGTCTCGGCGAAGTCGACCACGTCATCCACCGTCGGTCCGAAGCGCCGGGCGAGGCCGCCGAGCGCCGCGCGGCGCTCCTGGATCGCCTCGAGCTCGCGCGCCGAGTCGCCTTCGAGCGAGGCGAGGTAGGTCGAGAGACGCCCCGACAGGTCGCTCAGCCCGAACGACAGCTCGGCCGCCGACTCGCCGATCGCGGCCAGCTCGGGGTCGTGGGCTCCGCCGCGCTCGAGAGCACGACGCGCCGCCTCGACCAGCGCCACGGCATCCGTGCCGCCGTCGATCTCCTGCGACGAGATCGCCTGCTGCGCCTCGCTCGCGGCGAGCCGCAGCTCTTCGTGGTTCGTGAGCCGCTCGGCCGTCTCGGCCAGCTCCTGATCTTCTCCGCGCTGCGGGGCGAGCGTCTCGATCTCGTCGAGCGCCGCGCGCAGGTCGACCGCCTCGCGGATGCGCCGGTCGCGTTCGGTGGTCAGCACCTCCAGCTCGGCGCGGGCGCGCTGCCAGCGGTCGAAGCCGGCGCGGTAGTCGTCGAGCTTCGCGGCCAGCTCGGGGCCGGCGTGGCGGTCCAGCGCCTCGCGCTGCGCCGTCGCCGAGGTCAGCCGCAGCTGGTCCGACTGCCCGTGCACGACGACCAGCCGCTCTCCCAGCTCACCGAGAACGCCGACCGGCGCCGAGCGCCCGCCGACGGTCGCGCGACTGCGTCCTTCGCTCGACACCGAGCGACTCAGCAGCAGCTCTCCGCGGCCGTCGATCACCTCGTCGAGGTCGCCGCCGGCGTCGCGCACGCGCTCGGCGACGGGGCTCGGGTCGGCGACGCTCCAGCGCCCCTCGACCACGGCCGCGCCGGCGCCGCTGCGCACGCTGCCGGCATCCGAGCGAGCGCCGAGCAGCAGCCCGAGCGCGGTCACGACCATCGTCTTGCCCGCGCCGGTCTCGCCGGTCAGCGCCGTGAACCCGGGGCCGAGCGGCAGCACGGCCTCGCGGATCACGCCGAGGTCGCGGATGGAGATCTCCTCGATCACGGCGCCGGCACCTCCTCGCCGTCGGGCCCGCGCCAGCCCGTCACCGGCAGGGCGAACTTGCCCACGAGCCGGTCGGTGAAGACGCTGTCGGAGAGGCGAGCGAGCCGCACGGGCTCGGGCGAGCGCTTGACGACGACACGCGCCCCGGGCGGCAGGTCGAAGGTGCGGCGTCCGTCGGCCCAGATCACGCCGGCGCCCGCCGAGCGCTCGAGAAGCTCGACGGCGAGCGCCGAGTCCGGTCCGACCACGAGCGGCCGCGCGAACAGCGCGTGGGCCGACAGCGGCACCATGAGCAGCGCATCCACGCTCGGCCAGACCACCGGACCACCCGCGGAGAAGGAGTACGCAGTCGATCCGGTCGGCGTCGACATCACGACGCCGTCGCAGCCGAAGGTCGAGAGCGGGCGGCCGTCGACCTCGACGGCGACCTCGAGCGAGCGCTCGCGGCTGGCCTTCTCGACCGAGACCTCGTTGAGCGCCCACGTCTCGTAGACCACCTGATCGGACTTCTTCACGCGCACCCACACGGTCATGCGCTCCTCGACCGTGTAGTCGCGAGCGAGCGCCCGCCGCACGGTCTCGGTGAGGTCCTCGCGCTCGGCCTCAGCCAGGAAGCCGACGTGCCCGAGATTGACGCCGAGCAGCGGAGCGCGGCCGCCGCGCGCGATCTCGGCGGCCCGCAGGATCGTGCCGTCGCCGCCGAGCACGATCACGAGCTCGAGGTCGGTGATCGCGACATCCCGCCCCAGCAGCGCCAGCTGCGAGAGGCTCGGGTCGGCCGCACGCAGATCCGCTTCCTCGTCGTCGGAGACCACCGGGGTGATCCCCGCGTCGATCAGCTGGCGGCAGACGAGCAGGCCCGCTTCGAGCGAGTCGGCGCGCCCCGTGTGGGCGACGACGAGGATGTGGCGGTCGGGCATCCGGGCTCCCTCCGGCTTCGGCGGTGTCAGTCTGAGGAGGCGCGCACGAGCCCGAGGGAGAGACCTACGGGAGAAGCGCGATCGCCTCATCCCATTCTGTCGGATCGACGCCCGCTCCCGCGGTCCAGTGCACCAGGTACTCCTGATTTCCCGACGAACCCACGACTGGGGAGGAGAGGACTCCGCGCGCGTCGAGCCCCGTCTGCGCGGCGCTCGAGAGCACCGCGCGCAGTGCCGTGTGGCGTGCGCGACGATCGCGCACGATCCCTTCCTTCACCCCGCCCTTGCCGACCTCGAACTGCGGCTTCACGAGCAGCAGGAAGTCGGCGTCGGGATGCGCGACCGCGCGCAGTGCGGGCAGCACGAGCGCGAGCGAGATGAACGACAGGTCGCCCACGATCAGGTCGGGCTGCTCGGGACCGCCCGTCAGCTCGGCGAGCCGTGCGGCGGTGAGCTCGCGCGCGTTCTCGCCTTCGACGACGATGACGCGCTGATCGCCGCGCAGCTCGTCGACGAGCTGACCGTGGCCCACGTCGAGCGCCGTGACCCGGCGGGCGCCGCGTTCGAGCAGCACCTGCGTGAAGCCGCCGGTCGAGGCGCCCACGTCGAGGGCGTCGCGTCCGCGCGCGTCCACGCCGAAGCCGTCGAGGGCCGCGATGAGCTTGTGCGCGGCCCGGCTGACGTAGCCGTCGTCACCGGCGACCTCGAGAGCGGATGCGGCATCCACCTTCAGCGCGGGCTTGCCCGCCGGTCGACCGTCGAGACGCACGCGCCCCTCAGCGATCGCCGCGTGCGCCGCGCCGCGCGAGCGGGCGAGCCCGCGGCGCACGAGCTCGGCGTCGAGTCGGATCGGCGCGGTGGGCAGCGTGCCGTCGTCGCCGTCCCGGCCGTCGCCGGCGGGGGTCCCGTCGCCGGCGGGATCGTCGGGCATCAGGCTCCGTGCGGGGAGTCGCTCGACTCGAGGCGCGCCCGCAGCTCATCGTGGATCTGAGTCAGGGCCGCGGCGCGGCTCTCGAGCGGCTGGTCCTCGATCACGCGCAGTCGCGAGAGCAGTCCGTCGCCCGAATCCGGAACGCTGCTGTCCGCATCCACGCTGTCGTGAACGCCGTCACCAGGAACAGACTCCGTCGCCTCGGCGTCGCGGGCGTCGGAGTCGTCCGGCGGAACCTGCTTGTCGGAGTCGCTCATCATGCCGAATATAGCCGCGGGTGCGCGCCGAGGCGGCTCAGCGGTAGAGCGCCGCGTCGACGTCGAGCGCGTAGATCGGCTTGCCCGAGCCCCACACCGCCGCGGTGCCGGCGCGCACGTTGTCGACCTCGCTGCCGCGCTTCGTGAGCTTGACCGCGCTGCCGTCGAGCACGACCTCGGCGTCGCCGCTGCGGTGCTTGACGACGCCGCCGAAGCCCTTCTTCACGATCTGCTCGGGGTAGGGCTGAGCGAGCTCGCGCAAGTCGCCGAGGATGAAGTCGGGCCGCGAGTCCGCATCCGCCGGCAGCAGCTGCTTGGCGCGATCGATTCCGGTGAGCACGTGCACCGAGCGCAGCCCCGCACGGTTCGCGCCGATGATGTCGGTGTCGAGGCGGTCGCCGATGAACAGCGCCGCCGTCGATCCGAAGCGCTGGGTCGCGGCGTCGAAGATCGCGCGCTCGGGCTTGCCGGCGACGACGGGCAGGCGACCGACCGCCGTGTGCACGGCCGACACGAGCGTGCCGTTGCCCGGCGCGATGCCGCGCGCGACGGGGATGGTCCAGTCGGTGTTCGTCGCCACCCAGGGGATGCCGCCCTCGGCCTCGGGCGTCTTCAGGGCGAAGGCGGCCTCGGCGAGGTCCTTCCAGCCGAGCTCCGGCGAGAAGCCCTGGATCACCGCGGCGGGCCCGTCATCGGCCGAGCGCGTGACCGTGAATCCGGCCGCCTCGACGACGCTCGTCAGCCCTTCGCCGCCGATCACGAGGATCGTGGATCCGGCCGGCGCCAGCTGCTGCAGCAGCACGATGGCGGCCTGGGGCGACGTGACGACGTCTTCCGTGGCGACCGTCAACCCGAGCTCGTTCAGGTGCCCGGCGACGCTCGCAGCGGTGCGCGAGGCGTTGTTCGTGACGTAGCCGACCCTCACGCTCGCCTGCGCCGCGTTCAACGACTCGACCGCGTGCGGGATCGCTCCCGCGCCCTTGTAGACGACTCCGTCGAGGTCGGCGAGCACCAGGTCGATGCCGTCGAGCGGCGTCGTGAATGCGCGGCTCACGCCTGCTCCCCTGCGGCGCCCTCGGCACTCGCGGCGTCCGTCGCGCCCGCCGTCTTCCGCTTCCGCGGTGCGGCCGCGCGCTTCGCCGGCGCCGCTTCGGCCTCGTCCGCGGGCTCGGCCTTCTTCGCGCGAGTCCGCGGCTTCGCTGCCTTCGCCTCGGGTGCCGCCTCCCCAGCCGGGTCGGCCTTGGCCGCGGCACGAGCGCGCGTCTTGGCGGCGGGCTTCGCGACCTCGTCGGCGCCGGCTGTCACGGCCGGCTCGGCCGCCGGCTCAGCGGCCTTCGCCCGCGAACGCGGCTTCGCGACCTTCGCCGGCTCAGCCTCGACGGCCTCCTCGGACTTCGCCTTCGCGCGCGGCTTCACGACCTTGGCCGGCTCAGCCTCGACGCTCTCGTCGGTCGTCTCGGATTTCGCCTTCACACGGCTGCGCGGCTTGGCCACCGGAGTCTCGTCGCCGGTCGCTGCCGCGGCCTCGACCGTGTCAGCGGCCTTCGCCCGCACCCGGGGCTTGGCGACCTTCGCCGGCTCGGCCTCGACGCTCTCCTCGGCCTTCGCCTTCGCGCGGGTGCGCGGCTTGGCCACCGGCTTCTCCGCTGCTGCCGTCGCGGCCTCCACCGACTCAGCCTCGGCGGCCTTCGCACGCGAACGCGGCTTCGCGACCTTCACCGGCTCAGCCTCGACAGTCTCCTCCGCCTTGGCCTTCGCCCGGCTGCGCGGCTTCGCGACCGGCGTCTCGCCGCCAGCCGCCGCTGCATCCTCCACCGGCGCAGTGGCCTTCGCCCGCGAACGCGGCTTCGCGGCCTTCGCCGGCTCAGCCTCGACGGTCTCCTCGGCCTTCGCCTTCGCGCGCGATCGGGGCTGGGGGCTCGCCTCGGGAGCTGCGTCGGGCTCGGCATCGACGACAGATTCGGCCACCGGCGTCGCCGCAGCACGACGACGCGGCTTGGTCACCGCAGCCGCCTCGTCGCCATCACTGGGCTCCAGGTCGGCTGCGACCGCGACAGCATCGGTGTCGTCCTCTGCCGAGACGAGTCTCTCGTCCTCGGCGACCGCATCCGTCTCCACGACGGCCTCGGGTGCGGACGCGGCCGCGTCGACGACCGGCTCGGAGCCGACCGACTCGGCCTCGTCCGACTCGGCCTCGTCCGACTCGGTCTCGTTCGCTTCGAGCTCATCTCCGTCGCCGCCGGCGGGCCACTCGAGCTCTTCCTCGACGATCTCGATCGTGCCGTCGTCGGCGGCCTCCTCGAGCGCCTCGCTCGCGAGCGCCGAACGCTCGTACCACTCCCCGGCCTCGTCGGCGCGGCCCAGTTCCTCGAGCACGAGCGCGTACGCGTCGAAGAGCTCGGGGCTCCAGCTGAAGGCGCGACGCGGGTCGAGCTGCGGGATCTCGAGCTCGTCGAGTGCCTGCTCGGCCTGCCCGAGGTCGAGACGCGCACCCGACATGGCGATCGCGAGGCTCACCTGCACCGGAACGCTCAGCTCCGAGCGCTCGATCGAACGCCCGAGCTCGAGAGCCCGCTCCGGTCGGCCGACACCGCGCTCGCTGTCGACCATGAGCGCGATCTGGTCGTTGCTTCCGCTCAGGCGGCGATAGGTGCGCAGCTCACGCAGCGCCAGGGCGAAGTCGCCGATCGCGTAGGCCGTGATCGCGACGGATTCACGCACGACCGAGATGCGTCCGGCACGACGGCCGGCCGACAGCGCGTGCTTGTGCGCGAGCTGCGGGTCCTCGTCAATGAGGCGCCCCGCCATGACGAGGTGCTTCGCGACCCAATCGGCGTTGTCCTTGCTCAGGGTCTTGAGCTCGCCGCGAGCCACCTTGTCGAGCTGGTTGGCCGCGACATCCTCAGGGATGAACGGGTCGTCGTGGCGTGTCGAGCCGTCCTCCGACATGCCGCCGCGGAAACCACGACGGTCGTCGTCGCGACGCGGACGGTCGCCGCTGTCCGGACGACCGCGATCCCAGCTCTGACCACCGTCGCCGTCGCGGCGCGGGCGATCGAATCCGCGCCCTCCGCGGTCACCGGAGCCCCCGCGGTCGAAGCCGCGACCGCCGCGGTCGCCGAAGCCCCCGCGATCGAAGCCGCGACCACCACGGTCACCAGAACCGGAGCGGTCGAAGGAACGTCGCTCACGATCACCCGAGGCCGAGCGGTCGTAGGGACGACGCTCGCGGTCACCCGAGCCGCTCCGGTCGAAGGGACGACCACCACGGTCGCCCGCCGCACCGCGATCGAATCCCCGCGAGCCGCGGTCGCCGCCGCCCGCGCCGAACGAGCGCCCGCCGCGGTCCGAAGAGCCGTCGCGTCCGTATCCGCGAGCGCCTCGGTCGCCACGATCCCCACCCGAGGAACGGTCGAACGAACGGCCCCCACGATCTCCGGATCCGCCCCGGTCGAAGGAGCGACGCTCTCCGTCGCCTGAACCGCTGCGATCGAACGGACGGCCGCCACCGCGCCCGCCGGAGCCGTCGCGGTCGAAGCTGCGTCCACCGCGATCCCCAGAACCGTTGCGATCGAACCCGCGTCCACCGCGGTCACCCGATGCCGGACGATCGGAGTAGCGGCGCGGACGATCGTCCGAGTCGCCGCGATCGAACGAGCGACTCTGCCCGTCACGACCCTGCGATCCGGCGTCCGACCGACGCGGACGATCGTCGTAGCGTCCGTTCGACCGTCCATCGCGGTCGCCGCCGAAGGGACGGCCCGAACCACCGGAGCGGTCAGAGGAACGGCCGCCGGCGCCACCGTAGCCGCCACGGCCGCGGTCGCCGCCCTGCGCACCCGACTCGTTGCCTCGATAGGGACGACGCTCGGCGCCGTCGCCGCGGCGCTCGCCCGAGTTGCGGTCGTCGCGACCATAGCCACGGGAGCCACCGACCGAGGCACCTCGCGGACCGCCTTCGCGTCCACCGCGGTCAGCACCATTGCGACCCGAATAGCCCGAACCGCGGTCGCCTCGCGCCCCGCGGTCGTCGCGTCGATCGCGACGCTGCTCGTCGCGGTCTCGATCGTTCTGGTCGCTCATCTCGACTCCTTCTGGTGGTGCCGGCAGTCGATCACGAGCTTCCGGCGCGCTCCTCACAGGAGCATGGTGCCTTAAACAGAAAATGGCCATCCAGAATCCTGGATGGCCATTTCCCGAAAGAAGTCCGGCGGTGTCCTACTCTCCCACGAGGTCCCCCTCGCAGTACCATCGGCGCAGAAGGTCTTAGCTTCCGGGTTCGGAATGTAACCGGGCGTTTCCCCTTCGCTATGGCCGCCGAAACACTATTGATTTAGCGTGTCTGCAGACCTGAAACGATGTTCAGGTGTGCGGTATCCCGACCGTAAATCGGGAACCACAAAGTGGACGCGAGCAACAAAACTTTTGTGTGTTGTCAAGTTATCGGCTTATTAGTACAGGTCAGCTGCATGGGTCTTTAGTCCCCACTTCCACATCCTGCCTATCAACCCAGTAGTCTAGCTGGGAGCCTCTCCCCCGAAGGGATGGAAATCTCATCTTGAAGCCGGCTTCCCGCTTAGATGCTTTCAGCGGTTATCCGTTCCGAACGTAGCTAATCAGCGGTGCTCCTGGCGGAACAACTGACACACCAGAGGTTCGTCCATCCCGGTCCTCTCGTACTAGGGATAGATCTTCTCAAATTTCCTACGCGCGCAGCGGATAGGGACCGAACTGTCTCACGACGTTCTAAACCCAGCTCGCGTACCGCTTTAATGGGCGAACAGCCCAACCCTTGGGACCTACTCCAGCCCCAGGATGCGACGAGCCGACATCGAGGTGCCAAACCATGCCGTCGATATGGACTCTTGGGCAAGATCAGCCTGTTATCCCCGAGGTACCTTTTATCCGTTGAGCGACAGCGCTTCCACAAGCCACTGCCGGATCACTAGTCCCGACTTTCGTCCCTGCTCGAGCCGTCACTCTCACAGTCAAGCTCCCTTGTGCACTTACACTCGACACCTGATTGCCAACCAGGTTGAGGGAACCTTTGGGCGCCTCCGTTACTTTTTGGGAGGCAACCGCCCCAGTTAAACTACCCACCAGGCACTGTCCCTGAACCGGATCACGGTTCGAAGTTAGATATCCAGAGTGACCAGAGTGGTATTTCAACAATGACTCCACGAACACTGGCGTGCCCGCTTCAAAGTCTCCCACCTATCCTACACAAGCCACACCGAACACCAATACCAAGCTGTAGTAAAGGTCACGGGGTCTTTCCGTCCTGCTGCGCGTAACGAGCATCTTTACTCGTAGTGCAATTTCGCCGAGTTCGCGGTTGAGACAGCTGGGAAGTCGTTACGCCATTCGTGCAGGTCGGAACTTACCCGACAAGGAATTTCGCTACCTTAGGATGGTTATAGTTACCACCGCCGTTTACTGGGGCTTAAATTCAGAGCTTCGTCGAAACTAACCCTTCCTCTTAACCTTCCAGCACCGGGCAGGCGTCAGTCCGTATACATCGTCTTGCGACTTCGCACGGACCTGTGTTTTTAGTAAACAGTCGCTTCCCACTGGTCTCTGCGGCCCTGCAGCGCTTCCCGGAGTAAATCCGTTCACGCCTTAGGCCCCCCTTCTCCCGAAGTTACGGGGGCATTTTGCCGAGTTCCTTAACCACGATTCTCTCGATCTCCTTGGTATTCTCTACCTGACCACCTGAGTCGGTTTGGGGTACGGGCAGCTAGAACCTCGCGTCGATGCTTTTCTTGGCAGCATAGGATCATCAGATCTTGCCCTTGCGGGCTCCCCTTCAGGTCTCAGCCTTATATGAGAGACGGATTTGCCTATCTCTCGGCCTACACCCTTGGCCTCGGACAACCATCGCCGAGGACTGACTACCTTCCTGCGTCACACCTGTTAATACGCTAGCCGCACCAGCATGGGGTCGAGCGTTAGGCCGGCAGCTTCACCCCGAAGGGATCCGTCAGCCGGATTAGGACTCTTAGCACCACTGGATTAGCTTGGGCGGTTCTTCGCCGGTACGGGAATATCAACCCGTTGTCCATCGACTACGCCTGTCGGCCTCGCCTTAGGTCCCGACTTACCCAGGGCAGATTAGCTTGACCCTGGAACCCTTGGTCTTTCGGAGGACGTGTTTCTCGCACGTCTTTCGCTACTCATGCCTGCATTCTCACTCGTGTGGCGTCCACGGCTGGATCACTCCGCCGCTTCACTCGCCACACGACGCTCTCCTACCAATCCGCACGGCTGGACCACGAAGGCCTACCAATAATGCGAATTCTACGACTTCGGTGGTGTGCTTGAGCCCCGTTACATTGTCGGCGCGGAATCACTTGACCAGTGAGCTATTACGCACTCTTTCAAGGGTGGCTGCTTCTAAGCCAACCTCCTGGTTGTCTCTGCAACTCCACATCCTTTCCCACTTAGCACACGCTTAGGGACCTTAGTCGGTAGTCTGGGTTGTTTCCCTCTCGACGATGAAGCTTATCCCCCACCGTCTCACTGCTGCGCTCTCACTTACCGGCATTCGGAGTTTGGCTGACGTCAGTAACCTTGTAGGGCCCATCGGCCATCCAGTAGCTCTACCTCCGGCAAGAAACACGCAACGCTGCACCTAAATGCATTTCGGAGAGAACCAGCTATCACGAAGTTTGATTGGCCTTTCACCCCTATCCACAGCTCATCCCCTCGGTTTTCAACCCAAGTGGGTTCGGTCCTCCACGACGTCTTACCGTCGCTTCAACCTGGCCATGGATAGATCACTTCGCTTCGGGTCTAGGGCATGCGACTCAAACGCTCTATTCGAACTCGCTTTCGCTACGGCTACCCCTCACGGGTTAACCTCGCCACATACCGCTAACTCGCAGGCTCATTCTTCAAAAGGCACGCTGTCACCCCTGCTAGGGAGGCTCCAACGGTTTGTAAGCAGACGGTTTCAGGTACTATTTCACTCCCCTCCCGGGGTACTTTTCACCTTTCCCTCACGGTACTTGTCCGCTATCGGTCATCTGGGAGTATTTAGGCTTACCAGGTGGTCCTGGCAGATTCACACGGGATTTCTCGGGCCCCGTGCTACTTGGGATACTCTCCATCGCTGCGCCACATTTCGACTACGGGACTGGCACCCTCTGTGGTCGGCCTTTCAAGACCGTTCGTCTATATCGCGCACGTCAATGTGAACTTCGGCAGAAGTTCGTGAAAGTCCCACAACCCCGACCATGCAACGCCTGCCGGCTATCACACATGATCGGTTTGGCCTGTTCCGGTTTCGCTCGCCACTACTAACGGAATCGCGGTTGCTTTCTCTTCCTGTGGGTACTGAGATGTTTCACTTCCCCACGTTCCCTCTACCCGCCCTATATATTCAGGCGGGAGTCACCAGGTCGCACAAGTACGCACTGGCGGGGTTTCCCCATTCGGACATCCTCGGATCAAAGTTCGCTTATCAACTCCCCGAGGCTTATCGCAGATTGCTACGTCCTTCTTCGGCTCCAGATGCCAAGGCATCCACCGTCTGCTCTTAGAAACTTGACTACATGAGTTTTGTTAGAATCGATCGGCAGCACCATAAAGATGCTGCAGATTGACCAATGATCTATAAAAATAGAATCATCTTGTAGATGAGATCTTTCGATCTCTATCTAAGATGCTCGCGTCCACTGTGTAGTTCTCAAATTACGGGCGGTACCCCCGCGTCCTGGTCACTGACCAGTCGGCAAGAGGTCCGCAAAGAGCCTCAGTCACCCGAGTCCCTCAGGACCCAACAGCGTGCACGCGCCGACTGCCCCGACCAGACCCTTTCCTTGCCTCACAAGTGAGGCCGTACTGAGATCCAGACGATCTATCCGACGCCTATGTCAATGTTCCACCCATGAGCTGACCACCGGACAACGTGTGTGTCCGAAGTGGCTCTGGAACCAGACGAGCTGGTCCAAATGCTCCTTAGAAAGGAGGTGATCCAGCCGCACCTTCCGGTACGGCTACCTTGTTACGACTTAGTCCTAATTACCGATCCCACCTTCGACGGCTCCCTCCACAAGGGTTGGGCCACCGGCTTCGGGTGTTACCGACTTTCATGACTTGACGGGCGGTGTGTACAAGGCCCGGGAACGTATTCACCGCAGCGTTGCTGATCTGCGATTACTAGCGACTCCGACTTCATGAGGTCGAGTTGCAGACCTCAATCCGAACTGAGACCGGCTTTTTGGGATTCGCTCCACCTTACGGTATTGCAGCCCTTTGTACCGGCCATTGTAGCATGCGTGAAGCCCAAGACATAAGGGGCATGATGATTTGACGTCATCCCCACCTTCCTCCGAGTTGACCCCGGCAGTCTCCTATGAGTTCCCACCATAACGTGCTGGCAACATAGAACGAGGGTTGCGCTCGTTGCGGGACTTAACCCAACATCTCACGACACGAGCTGACGACAACCATGCACCACCTGTATACGAGTGTCCAAAGAGTTGACTATTTCTAGCCCTTTCTCGTATATGTCAAGCCTTGGTAAGGTTCTTCGCGTTGCATCGAATTAATCCGCATGCTCCGCCGCTTGTGCGGGCCCCCGTCAATTCCTTTGAGTTTTAGCCTTGCGGCCGTACTCCCCAGGCGGGGCGCTTAATGCGTTAGCTGCGACACGGAAACCGTGGAATGGTCCCCACATCTAGCGCCCAACGTTTACGGCGTGGACTACCAGGGTATCTAATCCTGTTCGCTCCCCACGCTTTCGCTCCTCAGCGTCAGTAACGGCCCAGAGAACTGCCTTCGCCATCGGTGTTCCTCCTGATATCTGCGCATTCCACCGCTACACCAGGAATTCCATTCTCCCCTACCGCACTCTAGCTGGCCCGTACCCACTGCAGACCCGAGGTTGAGCCTCGGGATTTCACAGCAGACGCGACCAACCGCCTACGAGCTCTTTACGCCCAATAATTCCGGATAACGCTTGCACCCTACGTATTACCGCGGCTGCTGGCACGTAGTTAGCCGGTGCTTTTTCTGCAGGTACCGTCACTTTCGCTTCTTCCCTGCTAAAAGAGGTTTACAACCCGAAGGCCGTCGTCCCTCACGCGGCGTTGCTGCATCAGGCTTTCGCCCATTGTGCAATATTCCCCACTGCTGCCTCCCGTAGGAGTCTGGGCCGTGTCTCAGTCCCAGTGTGGCCGGTCACCCTCTCAGGCCGGCTACCCGTCGTAGGCTTGGTGAGCCGTTACCTCACCAACAACCTGATAGGCCGCGAGTCCATCCTTGACCAAAATTCTTTCCAACTCCTAGCCATGCGGCTGAAGCTCGTATCCGGTATTAGACGTCGTTTCCAACGCTTATCCCAGAGTCAAGGGCAGGTTACTCACGTGTTACTCACCCGTTCGCCACTGATCCAGAAGAGCAAGCTCCTCCTTCACCGTTCGACTTGCATGTGTTAAGCACGCCGCCAGCGTTCATCCTGAGCCAGGATCAAACTCTCCGTAAATGAATGACAGCCAGCCGACCGAAATCGACTGACAAATCTTTTGCCCGATCATCGCGGGAAAACGCGACAACCAGACGAGTTTGATCTGACTGAAAGGATCATCATACTGACAATCCGTCAATCCAAAGGAATCTCTCACCCCACGACCGAAATCGCGGAGCCGAGGTTATTTGGCATTTGACATAGTGCACGCTGTTGAGTTCTCAAGGATCGGACGCTCGAAGATCTCACCCTCGCGGGTTCGATCCAAGGCGATCGTCTACCAAGCCATCCCGGTGGGCAGCCGGCTTGCGGGGGTAAAGACCCTGCGAAGCACCGCGCGCTGATCAGGTCAGCGACTCGTCGGAGTGGCGAACCCCATCCAGTAGTTCAGATGGGGGCTTGTCGCTCTTGAGGCCAGGATCCGGGCGGCTGAGCCGCTCTCCGTGTCCCGCTCCTTTGGGCTGACGAGGGATTACTTTACGTACGCCGCGGGGCCGGCGCGAATCATCCGCGCATCCCGGGCGTGTCGCCCGGTTTTCCGGGATGGCGCCGAGCCAACGGCCCGCCGGCTACAGCGTCTGGCGGAAGCGTTCGAGGCGCGCGAGCGTCGACTCCTTGCCGAGGATCTCCATCGACTCGAAGAGCGGCGGGCTGATGCGGCGCCCGCTGACGGCGGTGCGCAGCGGGCCGAAGGCGACGCGCGGCTTGAGTCCGGCGCCTTCGATCAGGGCGACGCGCAGCGCCTCCTCGATCTCCACCCGCCCGAACGAGGTCAGCTGTTCGAGCGCCGCCGTCGACGACTCGAGCACGAGCTTCGCCTCGTCGGCGTTCTTGGGCAGCGCGTCGGGCGCGAACTCGATCTCGGCATCGGGCGTGAACAGGAACGCGAGCATGTCGCGCGACTCCCCCAGCACGATGATGCGCTCCTGGATGAGCGGCGCCGCCTCACGCAGGATCGCCTGCTGCGCGGCGGTCGGCGGGTTCTCGACGTAGCCGGCCAGGTACGGCGCGATCCGCGCCTCGAAATCGTCGGGCTGCAGCATCCGGATGTGGTCGCCGTTGATCGAGTCGGCCTTCTTCTGGTCGAAGCGGGCCGGGTTCGGGTTCACATCCCTGATGTCGAAGGCCTCGATGAACTCGGCCGTCGTGAACACGTCACGATCGGCCGCGATCGACCAGCCCAGCAGCGCCAGGTAGTTCAGCAGCCCCTCGGGGATGAACCCCCGATCGCGGTGGTGGAACAGGTTCGACTCGGGGTCGCGCTTCGAGAGCTTCTTCGATCCCTCGCCGTAGACGAGGGGCATGTGCGCGAAGCGCGGGATGAAGTCGGCCACCCCGATCTCGATCAGCGCCAGGTACAGCGCGATCTGCCGGGGCGTCGACGACATGATGTCCTCGCCGCGGAAGACGTGCGTGACGCCCATGAGCGCGTCATCCACCGGATTGACGAGCGTGTAGAGCGGGGCGCCGTTGGGCCGCACCACCACGAAGTCGGTGAAGCTGCCCGCCGGGAAGGTCACGTCGCCGCGGATCAGGTCCTCGTACGACAGGTCGCTGTCGGGCACCCGCAGGCGCAGACTCGGCTGCCGGCCCTCGGCTCGGAAGGCCGCGCGCTGCTCGTCGGTCAGATCGCGCTCGTGGTTGTCGTAGCCCTGACGCGGGTCGCGACCGGCGGCACGGTTGCGCGCCTCCATCTCCTCGGGGGTGACGAAGCTCTCGTAGACCTTGCCCGCATCCTTCAGCCGCTGGATCACGTCCTGGTAGATGTCGCCGCGCTGCGACTGGCGGTACGGGCCGTTCGGTCCGCCCTTCTCGACGCCCTCGTCCCAGTCGAGGCCGAGCCAGGTGAGCGCCTCGACCAGCTGCTCGTAGCTCTCCTCACTGTCGCGCGCCGCATCGGTGTCTTCGACGCGGAACACGAGCTTGCCGCCCGTGTGCCGGGCGTAGGCCCAGTTGAAGAGCGCCGTGCGCACCATTCCCACGTGCGGGGTGCCGGTGGGCGAGGGGCAGAAGCGGACCTTGACGTCAGGTCCGGTGGCGGTGGTGAAAGGCAGGGCTGACATCGAGGTCAAGGGTAGTGCGGGCGGGGGCTCAGTACTGCTCGACGTACTTGCCGTAGGCGAGATCGTCCGTCACGAACACGTAGCCGACGCCGGTGCCGAGCTCGAGCTGCAGAGCGAGGCGGTCCACGCGACCGCACTCGGGGAACTCGTCGTACTGCAGGAAGGCCGGGGTGCCGCCCACCTTCTCGGGCGCGATGCTGGACCAGACGTCATCGCCGACCCCGCCATCCGCTTCGGGCACGAAAGCCGGATCGAGCTGAGTCGCCAGCTTCGCGACCTCGACCTCGTCGTGCCGCGTCGGCCCGGTCCGCAGCGGCCTCGTCGGCACGACCGGCGAGCCGCCGGGCTGGATGACGACCGCGCTCTCGCCCTGCTCCGGGTCCCAGGTCGGCAGCCCGGGTGCGGCGCTCACGAACAGGTAGGCCGTGTGGCCGGCGCCGCCCGGCACCACATCGTCGTTCAGCGCGATCTGCGCGACGAAGGTCATCGGCGTGCCGAGTCGGCGGCTCGACGGCCACTGCGGGGCCGCGCGCCAGACCGGCTGCCCGCCCCGGCTGGTCGTGCTCGACGTCACGCGCCCGTCACGCCAGGTGATGTAGCCGGCGCGGCGCGGCAGGGAGGGGTGCACCGGCAGCGCGCGAGGACACGAAGCCGTGTGCGGCGCGAACGGGGCGGCGGGCACTCGCGACGGCCGCGAGTTGGGCGTCGGCATCGTGAGGTCGGGATCGTCTCCGGCCGGGTCATCGCTCGGCATGACGCTGGGCTGAGCGGAGGCGCCGTCGAGCACGAAGACACCCCAGCTCTCGGAATCGTCATCCGAGCCGGCGGAGGAGCATCCGCTCATCCCCACCATGACGGCGACGAGGGCCGCCACCGAGATCATGAGCCGATATCCGGTTCGCACGGGGCCAGGCTAGGTGCGACGACCGCCGGCGGGGACCCCCGCGTCCGGGGTACCGAGCGCGCAGGGCGCGGTCGGGTGGGGCGAGAGCGGGGTCGGGTCAGCGAGCGGCGGATCCGCTGATGACCGCGACGTCCCCGGCGGCGCGGGCGCGCCAGAGCAGGAGGGCGACGGCCGCGGCGACGAGGGCGATCGCGGTGAGCGCGAGACCCGGGTAGCCGAGGCCGGCGAGCACGGGGCCGGCAAGGGCGCCGCCGAGCGCGCCCGAGGAGCTCATCACCAGATCCGCGCGGCCCTGGGTGCGGGTGCGCCGGTCGGCACTGGTGGAGGCGGAGACCATCGCCGAGGCCGAGACGGTGGAGGCGCTCCAGCCGAGCCCGATAAGGATGAGCGCGGCGACGACCGCGCCCTCGACCTCGCTGCCGAGCGCCGCCAGCACCAGAGCGAGAAGCAGCGTCCCCTGGCCGAGCGCGATCACCGCGGTGCGTCCGAGTCGGTCGGCGAGCACGCCCCAGAGCGGCGAGAGCGCGTACATGCCCGCGACGTGCAGGCTGATGGTGAGTCCGACGATCTCGAGCGTCGCGCCGCTGTGCGTGAGGTGCACCGGCGTCATCGCCATGACCGAGGCCATCGTCGCGTGACTCAGCGCGAGGATCGCGATGCCGATGCGAGCCGAGCGCGGATCGTCGCGATCGATGGCGGGGGCGGGGCGGGATGCCGGTGTCGACGCGCGCGCGGAGGACGGCGGCTCGGCGGACTTCGGCGGTCCGGCGGGCGAGCCCGCCGCATCCACCTCGGACGACGACGCGAGATCGGCGGCGGGATCGGCGGCAGCACGAGCGGCGGTCGCGTGCGCGAGAGCGCGGGCCAGCCGCAGCGGGTCGGGGCGGAGTCCGAGCGCGTAGATCACCGCTGCGACCGCCTGCGCCGCGATCGTCAGCAGGAAGGGACCCGCGAGCTCGGGGAGGCCGAGCGAGAGACCGAGCCGATTGCCCGCCGAGATGAGATTGGGGCCGACCACCGCGCCGAGCGTCGTCGCCCACACCACGATCGACAGGTCGCGTCCGCGCGTCGACGGCGCCGAGAGATCGGTCGCGGCGAAGCGGGACTGCAGGTTCACCGCCGTTCCGACGCCGATCAGCACGAAGGCGATCAGCAGCAGCGGAAACAGCGACCAGAGCGCGGCGAGGATGCCGAGCACTCCCCCGAGCGCCGCCGTCAGCGCACCCGAGGCGAGCGCCGACGAGCGCCCGGCGCGCTGGGCGAGCGCCGCGAGCGGGATCGCCGCCAGCGCCGATCCGACGGTCGATCCGGTCGTCGCCGAGCCCGACCAGGCCTCGCTGCCGGAGACGAGCGTCGCCAGCAGCGCCCCCGCCGACAGCGTCGACCCCATGCCGAGCCCGGAGAGCACCTGACCGGCCACCAGGACCGAGCGGGTGCGCCGGTGCACGCGCACCGCATCCACCGCCATCGGCAGCTCGGACGGGCTCGAGCTCACGGCGCTACCGGGTCGCCGCGATCACGGGCGGCGTCGGCATCAGCGCGGGTCGCGGTTCAGCGCCGGGTTGGAGAGACGGCCGAGGCCCTCGATGTCGATGTCGACCGTCTGGCCGTGCTCGAAGCTGCCGAGACCGTCGGGGGTTCCGGTGACGATGACGTCGCCGGGCAGCAGCGTCCACACGTCGGTGATGAATTCGATGAGCTCGGGCAGCTTGTGCAGCATCTCGCTCGTGCGGCCGCTGCGGCGCTGCTCGCCATCGACGTAGGTCGTGATCTGCAGGTCGCTCGGGTCGATCTCGGTGTCGATCCACGGGCCGAGCGGGCAGAAGGTGTCGTAGCCCTTCGCGCGCGCCCACTGGCCGTCGGCGAACATCTGGTCGCGGGCCGAGACGTCGTTCGCGATCGTGTAGCCGAAGACGATCGACTGCCAGTCGGCGGCCTTGACCTGCTTGGCGACGCGGCCGATCACGACGGCGAGCTCGCCCTCGTGCACGATGCGCCCCTCCACCGGCGGGATGCGGATCGGGTCGCCAGGGCCGACCACCGCGGTGTTCGGCTTGAGGAAGATGAGCGGGTCGCCGTCGGTGTCCCAGTCCATCGACTTCGCGTGGGCGCCGTAGTTCATGCCGACGCAGACGACCTTCGAGCGCGGGATGACCGGCGCCAGAAGGCGAGCATCCGCGAGGGGGACGCGCTCTCCCGTCGTCTCGTAGCCCGCGAACATCGGGTCGGCCTTGAGGACGACGATGTCGTCGTCATCGATGACTCCGAAACGCGGGTCGTCGTCTCCGGTGCTGAAGCGCGCGACTCTCACCCGACGATCCTACCGACGGGGATGCGGCAACCGTTGAACGATTCCGACAACGCGGTGCCGCGATCGGTGGCGATGAGTGCGGATTCCGCCAATGCAGGACGGCGGATGCGACGGAAAGCGTCGATCTGCATCGCACGCACCCTCGGCGAGATCGCCCGTGACCACTATGACCGCATCCCCCGTCGTGTGCGGGTCGGCCGCGTCGCCGATCAGCCGAAGCGGCCGTTGACGTAATCGGCGGTGCGCTCGTCCTGCGGGTCGCCGAACATCGCATCCGTCGCCCCGTGCTCGACGATGCCGCCGGGCTTGCCGGCGCCGGCGAGGAAGAACGCGCACTGGCTCGAGACGCGCTGCGCCTGCTGCATGTTGTGCGTGACGATGACGATCGTGACCTCGCTGGCGAGCTCGAGCATCGTCTCCTCGATCACACGGGTCGAGGTCGGGTCGAGAGCCGAGCAGGGCTCGTCCATGAGGAGCACGCGCGGCTGGACCGCGAGCGAGCGGGCGATGCAGAGACGCTGCTGCTGGCCGCCGGAGAGTCCGCCGCCGGGCGCGCGCAGACGATCGCGCACCTCCTTCCAGAGGCCCGCCTTCTGCAGCGAGGTCTCGACGAGGAAGTCCTTGCGGGCGCGATCGGCCCGGATGCCGGTGAGCTTGAGCCCGGCGATCACGTTGTCGTAGATCGACATCGCCGGGAAGGGGTTCGGCTTCTGGAAGACCATGCCGATCGCCTTGCGGGCGTCGGTGAGGCGCTTCTGCGGCTCGTAGATGTCGTCACCGTCGAGCAGCACCTCACCGGCGAGGCTCGCCGAGGGCACCAGCTCGTGCATGCGGTTGAGGATGCGCAGGAACGTCGACTTGCCGCATCCCGACGGGCCGATCAGCGAGGTGATCTGGCCGGCCGGCATGGTGAGCGAGACACGATCGAGCACCTGGTGGTCGCCGAACCAGGCGGTGATGCCGCGCGCTTCGAGCATCGCGAGAGGCTCGCGCGGGGTCTCGGGATACGCCGCGGCCGCGGCGGCCTGGTAGCGCCGCTGAAGCCGGCGTCGCCGTAGCCGGGATGACCGACGGCGCCGCGGAGGCGTAGTGCGGGTCGGCTTCGAGCCGCGCGTCGGCGACGGGCGAGGTGGCCTCCGCGCCGCCGAAGCCGGTGGAGGCGTAGCCCGGGGTACGCGGCCGCGGCGGCACCGGGGTCGGGACGGGCGGCACGAAACCGGTCGCGGGCTCGACCAGCGCCGGGGCCTCGGCGGTCGCGGTCGGAGCGGACCCGGTCGGAGCGGCGGCGGTCCCGGTCGCCGGGTTCGCGGCCGCCGGGTTCGCGGCCGCCGGGGCCGGGGTCGCCGGCAGGACCTCGGTCACCGGGTCGCGGTGCGCATCAGTCATGAGAGATCTCCTCGGGATGGATTCAGAGCACGTTCGGCAGCAGCGGCACGATGCGATCGGCGGCGAGCAGCACGGCGAGTGCGACGACGGGGGCTCCGACGAGCCAGGTCTTGCGGCTGCCGACGCGGCGGCGAGCCCAGACGGCGCCCAGGTGAGCGGCGAGCAGGAACTGCAGGGCGAAGACCAGGCTCCAGACCTCGCGGGTGTCGGCCTGCAGCGCGCGCTCCTCCGGAGGCAGCGCTCCCGTGGTGGTCCAGCGGGCGCCCGCATCCATCACCGGGCTGACGAGGCGCGCATCCACGTAGACGACGCCGTTCGGCGCGAAGGCGGGAACCGCGGGCGCTCTGCAGCACGAGCCGGCTGCCGCCGCGGGCCAGCGCGGCCAGGCGTCGGGTCGCCGGCATAGCGCACGCCCGATGACCTCGAAGGTGCTGCTGCCATGGCCGGTGCGCACCGTGAAGCGGTCGCCGGGGGCGAGCTCCTGGATGTGCGAAGCACGGTCCGCACGTACGCCGCCGCGCGCCCCCGTGAGCACGCAGACCACCGGCTGGCCCGGCAGCGGGGGTGTCGCGGCGGTGGGCCGGCGCCGGTCTTGAGGGTGTCCGGAGTCGGTGCCACTCGAAGAGGCACCTCGTTCACCCCCGATACGCGGGATCGAGAGGATGCCGACCCGGGCGAGGTCGAGCGCCGCATCTTGCCGGTGTAGTCGGCTTCGCTGACCGGCGCGCGTGCCGGCGTGCGAGCTGCGCGCGGAAGGCGTCGCGGAGGCGCTGCTGCGACTCGAGGGTGCTGCAGCTGCGAGAGCACGACCACCTGGAGCAGGAAGGCGAAGAGCAGGAGCACCGCGGTGATGATCACGCTGCGCGACACGGCCTGCGCGGGCGACAGGCGGGCGAGCAGCACGGCGGCTTCGGCACGCGGCGCGGGTGTCGCGGCACGGGCGGGTACGCGGTGTATCCGGGTTGGGCGGGCGCGCCTCGACCGGCACCCCGCCGGCAGGTGACGCGGGGAGCGGGGGCCTCGATCACGCTCATGCGAAGGCCTCCTGCACGGCGACGCGAGGGCGACGGACCGCGGCGGAGATACCCCAGCCGCGCCCGCGGCGACGATCACGCCGAGCAGGATCGCCCACGGCGCGATCACGATCGACTGCTCGCGGGTCAGCTTGGCCAGGTCGATGCCGTCGACCGACTTCGGCGGGGGTCGCCTCGAGGTGCGAGGTGACGAAGGTCCACTGCCCGACGCCCTCGACCTGCGTGCGCACGGTGCGGGGCCGGTCTTCGGGGCGAGCACGACGGTGCGCTCGACCGGCCGCCGATGCGGTTGCCGAAGGGACCGGTCATCCAGAGGCGCAGCTTGACCGACATGGCCGAGGATGTGGCCGTTGCGCAGCGTGACCGCGGTGCTGAGCGCGCCCCGGTTCGGCAGCGGCGAGATCTGGTAGCCGAGACGCATCCCGCCGATCGAGAATGCCGCGTCGGCCGCGGCCGAGGCCGCGGGCTTGCCGTCGGGAGTCGCGCCCGTGTCGACGGCGTCGCCGCCACCTGCCGTCGAGCCGGAGCCCGAGGTCGAGCCGAAGCCCGACGAGCCCGATCCCGAGCCGCCGAAGCCGCCCGAGTCGCTGCCGCCGAAGCCGCCGGAGTCGGATCCGCCCGTCGGCGTCGAGCCGTCGTCGGTGACCGTGACCGAGATCGGGTAGTCGCCGCCGCCGTTCAGGTCGTCGGCCGCGAAGGCCGCGACGGGAGCAGCCGCGGTGATCGCGACGGCTGCCGCGCCGACCAGCAGGGCTGCCGTGAGCATCCGCTTCATCGGTCGGCTCCGAGCTTCTCGGGGGCGCCGCTCTGTCGGGGCGACGATGCCTCGCTGCGGGCCTGCTCGGCGACGTGCGCCATCCACGCCTCGGCGCGGCGGCGATCGGCGCGGGCCGCGGAGGCGGGTGACGAGATGACGAGACCGTTCACGAGCAGCACCGCCAGCAGCAGCCAGGGCACGGCCGCGAGCGATGTGCTGCCGCACGGTCGTGACGAGCGGGACCGGATGCTGGATGGAGTCGGTCGAGTTCTGCGGAGCGAGCGTGATCGCTCGGGCACGAGGTATCCCAGCGCGGGAACGCCGTGCAGGTGACGCTCAGCTCGCGCCGGTGCGGGAAGCATCACGGGTAAGTCTGTGGCGGGCCTCGGGCGAGTGAGAGCCTGAATGCCGAAACCAGGTGCGAGGGTGGACCGTACCTCGAGGCCGCGAGGGCGACGTTGCTGTGTTATTCACCGTCATGAACGATCTTCTGGTTCCGTCGAGCGGGTTCCAAGCTGTATGCCGTTAGTCGGCCTTCAATCGAGTTACTGTGAGGCCCCCTCCTGGATGTCACCGGGCACGCGCACGTAGAGGCGCGTCGCGACGCGGCGGTCGACGAGCACCTGCCCGTCGGGGCTGACGGCCGAGAGCACGACGCCGCCGGCGTGGTCGCCGGGGCCGGCATCCGCGGGCACGTCGACCGCGAAGGCGACCGCGCGGGACTCGCCCGGCGCGAGGTCGAGGGTGGCGCGGGGCTGGCCGCCGAAGGTGACCCAGCCGCCGACATCCTTCGCAGTGTCGTCGGTGGGCAGCAGGCCCCAGGAGCCGTCGTCGGTGTTGAAGGCGTCGGTGCCGAAGACGGTGACCGTCTGGCGGGTGGTGCCGGTGTTCTTCACCAGGTACTCGTCGTCGAGGTGCTGACCCGGGCCGACCTGGTAGGTGAAGCGGGTGCGGCCATCGGCGGCGCCGGCCTTCGCGGGCGCGCCCGAGATGCCGATCGTGTCGTCCGCGCGGGCGGAGACGGCCGGGGCGACGCTGAGCAGCGTGGCGGCGGCGACGAGCGCGAGAGCGGCGGCGGCGAGGCGCGCGGCCGGATTCGCGGCGGAGGTCCAGGTGGGCACAGTGTATGAAGCCATCGGTCATTGGCCGCGCGGCGTCCGTCAGGTGAACGCCGACTTAAGTGCGGCCGGGGTGGATCGGGCAGGGCTGAGGCCCCGGACGAGGCCCGCCGTCGCGTGCGACGACGAGCCCGCCCAGGGCCTCGAGAGTGTTACTTCGAGACGAGCGTCAGCGTCACCTTGGAGGTGTACGTGCCGGCCTTCGACTTCGCCGGGGCGACGAAGGTGAGGTCGGCGTCGACGACGCTGGTGCCGCTCGTGCCGGCCGCAGCCGACGCGAACTTGTTGTCACCGGCGGTGCCGGCCTGGTTTCCCGCCGCCGCGGCCGCGGGGCCGGAGGTGACGAGGGGCTTCACACCGAGCTGCTTGGCGTCGATGTCGTCAGCCGAGGTTCCACCGGTGAGGCTGAACTTCGCGACGCCGCTGGTGAGGTCCCAACCGGGGGTCGACGACACGCGGCCGTCCTTGATGGTGACCGAGCCGAGCTTTCCGGTGGAGGTCGAGAGACCGTTCACCAGGGCCGCGGTGCCGAGGGTCGCCTTCGCGCCGGCAGGAACCGAGAGCTCGAGCGCGCCATCCTGCGCCGCGACGGTCGTCGCCGAGACGTCGACCGAAGCGGTCTGCGTGCCGGCCGGCGGGTCGGTCGGCGTGGTCGACTCGGCGGGCGAGTCGAAGGTGTAGGTGTCGGTGCCCTTGACGATGTGGACGGTGTTGAAGATGACGCCGCCGTCCGCGATGGCCGTGCCGGTGTTCTTGGTGAACGCGATGCCGACGCTGTAGTCGCCACCGATCGCCTGGATCGACGCCGCGTTGCCGTTGGTGAGGCTCGCCAGGTCGGCGCTCGGCAGCTGGACGTCCTTGGTTCCGCGCTTGAAGGCGCCGGCTCCGGTCGCGATCCAGTTGGTGATGGTGCGCTCCTCGCCCGGCTTGGAGAGGAACATCACGACCTCCTCGGCGTCAGTCGAACCCTTGAAGTTCGACCACGTCGCGGTGGGGCTGGCCACAGGGCTGTCGCCCCAGTGGAGCACCGTGTCAGCCGCGTACGGCTGAAGGGTGGTGCCGTTGAGGGTGTACCACTTCGCGGCAGAACCGGCAGGGGTGGCCGTTGCGGCGTTGCCGCCGCGACGGGGCTGA